>JBKBIL010000023.1:1395-4774 GCA_046297415.1 Lacibacter sp. | reverse complement strand
CCAATAACTTCATAATACAGCTCCAGCACATAATTGCCGGGGGATAGTGCTGTAAGATTAATGGGGGCCGGATTGGTTGCATTGTTCGGAATTACCCGTTGCCACTTTTGATCGCCGGCACCGCAAGGCCCACCCGTAGGAAACTGACTGCTGCTGACATTACAATCATCAAAAAAAGGAAGTTCCAGCGTAGTAAATGCGCCGGGAGTGCTACTTTGCGGATAAATCCGGTACAGCAGATTAACACTGCATACGTTGCCCAATGCAGTTTTAAAGGTCTTTACCTCTCCCCCGCGAAAGATTAACGTACCTGAATTTTGGGTATGAATACCAAAATTCGTGTTGTTGAAATTGTTGGCCGCCGGGCCAATGGCATCGGCAGGGGTGCGGCTGTTGGAGGTGTTGAAAAAATTACTTTGCTCGCAGGTGGTCATCCATACCGCAGAGGCAAAAGGGCCAAAGTTTTGGGCAGATACGGATTGTAAATAAGAAAGCGTTGAGAGCAATGAGCCCGCAATCAAGGCATGAATTTTCATATGCAGGTTTTGGTTGGGTTCGTTTGGTCGAACAAAAACGTTTGTAAGATAAGATTATTGCCCCAAAAAACGTACAGATACCTGCCATTAAGCCGCCATTCTCCTCAAAATAAACACACAAAAATTCATCGCAGTTTTCCTTCCAGCCGGTTCACATATTCCAGATTGCCCAAGCGGAAATGTATAGGCACACGGGTTGCCTGCTGCAGTTTGTATTCGCCCACACAAAACACACCCCAGCCCCATCGTGCCGGAACAGACGGCATTGCTACAGCCCTTCGTATTGGGGCCGGTGGTACAGCAGTGAGCCGAACGGCAGTTGCCGGTTGCTGCAATTGAAAAGCGGGAATTTTGGGTTGGTACCGAATGCTGTCGTGCGCCTTTGTGTGCGAAGGGATTGTTAAGAAAAAGAAAGCTGCACAGCAAATTCCGTTCCAAAAACAACGCATACGGTGGGGTTTTGATATTTTTGCGGTTGCCTGCATTTGAATCATAAAAATAAGAAGCAGCGAACATAAACTTATGGCACTCAGTCAGGGCTTGCACCAGAAAATGTTGCAGAAACTCTCGCCCCAGCAGATTCAGCTCATGAAACTGCTGCAGGTGCCTACGGCCCATCTGGAAGAGCGCATCAAAGAAGAAATGGAAGAAAATCCGGCCCTGGAGCTGGGTAGTGAAGATGCCGGGGCTGACCGGTACGACGATGAACTGCACGACGAATTTGCCGACAACGCCGGCCCCGAAGCCGAACCCGATGGCAGTGAAGAGGAATATAACGACTTCGACATCAGCGACTATGTTGCCGAGGGCGATGATGATATTGCCGACTACCGCACCCGCGACGACAGCTATGCCGACGACGGCGAGCAACGTACCATACCCATCCGTGTGGAAAGTACCTATCACGATGTGCTGTTGCAGCAATTAGGCATGCTCAACCTCGACGAACGGCAGCAGGTAATTGCCGAGCAGATTGTTGGCAGTATTGACGACGACGGCTACCTGCGGCGCGAAACCGCGGCTATTGTAAACGACCTGGCCTTTCGGCAGAACATTGAAACCACGGAAGAAGAAGTGGAGGAACTCATCCGCCGCATTCAGCAGTTCGACCCACCCGGCACCGGGGCCCGTAACCTGCAGGAATGTTTGCTGCTGCAACTGCAGCACCGCCTCAAAACCGATAACCAGCCGGCAGTGGCTATTGCCATCCGAATTATTGAGCGGCATTTTGATGAGTTTACCAAAAAGCACTACGAAAAAATTCAGCGCAGCATGGGTATTGACGATGAAGAGCTGAAGACTGCCATGCACATCATCCTCAAACTCAACCCCAAGCCCGGCAACGCCCTTAGTGCGGTAAACAAAGCCGAAACCTACATCATACCCGACTTTTTCATTACCAACAATAACGGGCAGCTGGAGCTTACCCTCAACAGTCGCAACGCCCCCGACCTGCGCATCAGCGAAGGCTACCGCGACATGTTACGGGATTATGAAAAAAGCAGCAAAAAAGACAAGCGCCAAAAAGAAGCCGTACTCTTCATTAAGCAAAAAATTGATGCCGCACGCTGGTTTATTGATGCCATTAAGCAACGCCAAAACACCCTGCTGCTTACCATGACGGCCATCATGGAGCATCAGAAAGAATTTTTTCTCACCGGCGACGAAACCACCCTGCGGCCCATGATTTTAAAAGACATTGCCGAAAAAACCGGGCTCGATATTTCCACCGTAAGCCGTGTGGCCAACAGCAAATTTGTACAAACCGAGTTTGGCACCTACCGCCTTAAATTTTTCTTCAGCGAATCGCTGAGCACCGAAAGCGGCGAAGAAGTATCTACCCGGGAGGTGAAAAAAATTCTGAGCGATTTGATTGCGGCCGAAGACAAGCGCAAGCCGCTGAGCGACGAACGCCTCACCGAAATACTGCAGGAAAAAGGCTATAATATTGCACGGCGCACCGTGGCCAAGTACCGCGAACAGCTGAACATACCGGTAGCCCGCCTGCGCAAACAATTGTAACCGTATGCTGGTAACCCCGCAAGGAACATTAGAACCCGAACAGCCCCTCCATCCGTTACTGCGTATGGGCGCTACCCTAGTGTCGTGGCTGCTGCATCCGCTGCTTTTGATTATTTGGGTGGTGCTGTACCTGTTGTTTGAAAACCCGAATGTGTTTTTGGGCTGGTTGCCCGATAAAAAAGTGCTGGTGCTGCTGCGCATTGCCAGCACCTCGGTGTTTTTGCCGCTTGTTACGGTGCTGCTGCTAAAAGGGCTGGGCTTTGTGCAATCCATCCGCCTCGAAACGCGGCGGGAGCGGATCGTACCCATCATAGCCTCGCTTACCTTTTTCTTTTGGAGCTACTACGTTTCCAAACAGCTGAACGACCCCATGGAACTGCGGGCCTTTTTACTGGGACTGTTTGTTAGCGCCTGCAGCGCCCTGGTAATGAATACCTATTTTAAGGTGAGTTTGCATGCCCTGGGCGCCGGCGGCATGCTGGCTTTTTTTTCCTTGCTGCTGCTGAGCGGACAATTACAGTCGGGCCTATGGTACATGGGTGCATTGCTGGCAGCCGGCGCCATCGGCTCGGCCCGTTTGCTGCTGCGCAGCCACAATGCCTTTGATGTGTACATGGGGTACATCGTGGGCATCTTAATACAGATTGTTTGCTGGTGGATTGTGGGGTAAGGGGAAAAATTTCAAACCTGATTCCCGGGGTCGGCTCTGCCAGACCCCGGAGAGACGCAGGGGAGGCGAAACGCAACGTCCCTTTCAGGATACGTTGCTGAGAAGTGAAAGCGGTTGGGAGCGGGGGGGGGAAGCAACCACTCCCCCCCCG
>JBKBIL010000023.1:0-1385 GCA_046297415.1 Lacibacter sp. | reverse complement strand
GCGGGAGAGGGCGGAGGGGGGGGGGTTCCCCCCCCCCCCCCCCCCGCTCCCAACCTGCTGCAACAGGCACTACTGCCGAAGGGCTGCGGGATGCGAAGGGGCAGTACCCACGCCCCCAAGCGTGGGTACCGAAGCCCGAAGCAGCCCCCACAAAAGCATACCCCCTGCACTGCCGCCCACAGCCCCAAAAAACAACTTCAACAATACCCCTTGGTTGTATTTTTTTAACCCCATAAAAAAACCCCCGACGGACGGCGAGGGTTTCATGGTTTTTCCGAAGTAGTTTGTTGCATTAACTGTTGAGTACGGTGCTCTGCCGGCGGTAATTGGCCGAGGGATGGTATATAAACAGCACCGAACCGTTTTTAATGGTGTTGATGATGGGTTTGGTAAGCTTTTGCGGCACGGCCGGACAACCCAGGCTGCGGCCCAGGTACCCGTTGGTGCGGGCAAACTGCTCCGACACATAATCGGACCCGTGCATCACGATGGCCCGCTCGTATGCCTTATCGTTTAGCCCTTTATCGAGCCCCCTGAGTTTGAGCGAGTAGCCGTTTCCGCCCATGTAGGTATCGAGAGTAAGGTAAAAACCCAGGCTGCTTTTATTAGACTGGGGCTGGTTCGAAAACGACTCGGCATACACTTTTCCGCTGTTGCGGCCGTGGGCTACCAAAGTTTTGAAACGTATCTCCTGCGCATCCATATCTATCACATAGAGGCGCTCTTCGGTAGAGGGCTTTGAAAAGTCGGCAATGGTAAGCAGGCCTTCTTTGGAAACCACGCCCTCATCCCGCAACTTGTAGTACCCCAGGTACGCCAGTTCAAAGGCATCGGTGCTGAGGCCGGAGGCATCCAATTCAAGTACGTTGTAAATGCTGTCGGCCTCGCGGAGGGCCATTTCTTCAAGGCTCAACTCCGGTTCGGCCACCGGGCGGAGGGTGGCCAAAAATTCGGGCGAAACGGCTTCGGCCTGACGGTTGTCGGTGCCGGCAATGAGGATGGGAATTTGCAAAAACAGCAGCAGGGCCAGCACTACATAGGCCGGGTGGGTTTTGATGAATTGCAGGGTAGTGGTTTTGATAGGATTCAGGATTTTACCCGTTAAACGGTAATACTGCTTCAATTTGTGCATCTCTGTCAGATTTTTTCTGTTTTCTAATCGTTTTCCCCAAGGCTGGATTCTGGCAGATGGTTTACAGGTTACCGGCTTTTAAAAACGCAAAACTAAGGCCGAATGTGCGCAAGGGGGTGTTAAAATAAAGGGCGAGAGTGTTGCAAAAAGTGTGTCAGTTTGAAGTTTCGTAACTTTAAAACAGACACATATGGACATGACAGAAAAACAATCATTTGATTTTGAGGCGTTCAAGAAACAGGCAGCCAGCCGG
>JBKBIL010000022.1:0-10264 GCA_046297415.1 Lacibacter sp. | reverse complement strand
ACCCGCATCGTCAAATCATATTTTTTGCATCGCCCGTAATACGGGTCAGCTGCATCAGAAAAAACATGATTTGACGATGCGTGCAAAAATCAAAACTGACACAGTTTATGCAACAGTACCTAAAGGGCGCAATCGGGCAAAAACATGCCTTAGAAAGCCAAATTCTGTACAAATACATGGTTATCAATGCACATTATTCTTTAACACCCGACATGGTTTTAAAAGCTGCCGGGAGGTAATTTCTTTCCGGATTTTTCAATACAGGTAATGCGGCTAACCGATGTACGGGCCAATGTATGGATTGCGGTAAAGTAGCAAAAACAGGGTACTTTCAAATAAAAAACCGGCAAGCGTTGCCGGTTTAGTTTCTATTAAAAAGAAATTCAAATGCCTTGAAATCGCGGCGGAGTACCACTTTTTTTACCCGGCCGCTTTGCGTATAAACCTTGTACCGGTTTAAATCGTGCACTTCGTGGGCCCGGCAAAACGCTTCCAGCTCTTCAACACAGTACAAGAGGCTGTGCAGTTGCTCCAGCTCCCGCTCCAGGGCCGCCTCTGAGAGGCCTTCGCTGCTGCGCAGCACTACCAGTTCTCTGTTTTTTTTATGGCTCATAACTGTTTGCCACCGGTTTTTAATAGCCCACCATTCCTTTTTTGTTGGGGCAACCGCAGTTGCTTTTTTTGGCACTGCTGCATCCGGCCCCGGCCAGCAGCACCAACAACAGCAGCGCAAAGGTATAACGAGCGAACGGAAACTTAGTTGTACGGTTTTTTACAGGATGCATGGAGCGGGTTTTATAACTCGGATTATCGAAATTACTATTTTTCCGCAGAAATTTTTTGTTGTTGAATTTTCGAAGCCAAAATACATGACCCGGGTACTCATAGCACCGCTCGACTGGGGCCTGGGCCATGCCACCCGCTGCATACCCCTTATTCGGTACCTGCTGCAGCGGGGGGTAGCCGTGGAACTGGCGGCCGATGGCGCCGTGGCCGCCCTGCTTCAGCAGGAGTTTCCGCAGCTGCCGCTGCACCGCCTGCCGGGTTATGGCATTCGCTACGGCCGCAACGGAGTATTGTGGCCACTGCTGCGGCAATTACCCCGCATTTTCCGCCGCATACGGTACGAACACCGCTGGCTTGCGCAACTGCTGCTACAACGGCATTTCGATGCCGTTATCAGCGACAACCGGCCCGGTCTGCACCACCCCTCCCTGCCCTGTGTTTACCTAACGCACCAGTTGCGCATACGCTCGGGTTGGGGCCTGCCCATTGATTATTTTTTACAAGGGCTGCATGCCCGCTTCCTGCGCCGTTTTACCCGGGTGTGGGTGCCCGATGCAGCAACACCGCCCTGGCTGGCAGGCGTACTGGCACACCCGCCGGGTTATGCACTGCCCGTGCAGTACCTGGGGCCCCTCTCCCGCTTTGCACCCCCGCAAGAGCCCTTGCCGCCACATGCCTACGAACTGCTATGCCTGCTATCGGGCCCGGAGCCGCAGCGCAGTTTGCTGGAGCAACGCATCCTGGCACAAGTGGACCAAATAAAAGGTCGGGTGTTACTGGTACGCGGCCTGCCGGGCAGCCATGCCCCCCTGCAAGGGTTACCGCCCCACGTTATGGCACAGAACCACCTGCCCGCCGGCGCCTTGCAGCAGGCACTGCTGCAAAGCCGCCTGGTATTGTGCCGCAGCGGCTATACTTCGGTAATGGACCTGCTGCGCCTGAACAAAACCGCCGTACTGGTGCCCACCCCCGGCCAGCCCGAGCAGGAGTACCTTGCCCGCTGGCTGCAACAACAGCAACTGTTTGCGTATGTGCCGCAGCAGCAACTGCAGCTGCACCGCCTTTCAAAACTGTGTGGCGCCCTGCAGCGCCGCTCATTGCCACCTGCAACCTTTGAACAATTTACAAAGGTGGTAGATGGCTTTTTAGCCACTTTGGCACCCGCGGCCCCTTAACTTTGCGGCCTGTTTTGTGAATACAGCACAACATACCACCCGTGCCCACTGGGCAACTTTGGGCGCCAACTTGTTGTTTGGCATCAATTTTAGTGTGGTGAAGTTTATTTCGCCGCAACTGATAGCACCGTTTGCGCTTAACCTGGTACGGGCGCTGGTAACGGCGGGCTTGTTTTGGCTGCTGCTGTGGTGGCAACCCGTGAAGGTACGCATCCGGCGGAGCGACTGGCCGCGGTTTATCCTTTGCGCCCTCACAGGCATAACACTCAACCAACTGCTGTTCATTAAAGGTCTTACTTTAACCACCCCCATCCACGCCGCGCTGCTGATGCTGGCCACCCCGGTTTTTATTCAGCTGCTGGCCTGGCTGCTGGGGCAGGAGCAGTTGTATTGGGTGCGGCTGGCCGGCCTTGTACTGGCCATAGGCGGGGCAGCCTGGCTGGTGCTGACGCGTGAAAATTCGGTGGTAGCCAGCAATATGCTGCTGGGCGATATACTGGTACTGCTGAATGCCATTGCCTACTCGTTTTACTTTATACTGGTGAAACCCCTGATGCAGCGCTACAGCCCGCTGCACATCATTCGCTGGTTGTTTACACTGGGCGCCTTTTTTATGCTGCCGCTGTGCTGGCACGATTTCAGCACCACCAACTGGAGTGCCTTTGCGTTGCCGCATTGGGTGGCGTTAGCTTTTGTTGTAATTGGTGCCACGTTTTTGGCCTACCTGTTTACCATTTACGGACTGCAACACCTCAGCGCATCGGTTACGGGGGCGTACATTTACCTGCAACCGTTGTTTTCGGCCGTGGTGGCCATGGTATTTTTGGGTGAAGAACCGGCCTGGTACAAACTGGGTGCCGCCCTGCTTATTTTTACCGGTGTGTACCTGATTAACCGGCGGCGGCTTGCCCCCAAAAAACGGTAAGCGCTATTGGCAATACCTAACAACCGAACAGAACCATGCAACAACAGCTGAGCACGCAACAGCAGTGGCTTTTACAAATACTGCACATGCGGTTTGCAAAAAACAAACACCGGCATGGCGCCATCACATGGCAGGAGGTAGAAGAACGACTGCTGTTACCCGCAGCCCCCTGGAACGTATTGCTGCAAATGGAAGCAACCGGCGGCGAACCCGATGTGGTGGAAGCATTGAGCAACGACACCCTGTTTGCGTTTTGCGATTGCGCCGCGGAATCGCCCAAAGAACGGCGCAGCCTGTGCTACGATGCGGCCGCGCTGGCCAGCCGTAAGGAGCACAAGCCCCGCCACAGTGCCGTGGGCATGGCCGCCGAAATGGGCCTGCGCCTGCTGAACGAAGCGGAGTACCTGCTGTTGCAAACTGTTGGCGATTTTGATTGCAAAACCTCGAGCTGGTTGTTAACGCCGCCCGAACTGCGGGCCGCCGGCGGCGCGCTGTTTGGCGACAAACGTTACGGCCGGGCCTTTATTTATCACAACGGTGCCGAATCGTATTACGCGGCCCGAGGCTTTCGGGGTATTGTATGGGTGTAGCGGAATGGTTATGTAATAACGGATACGTGTTGCTGCAGCTAGCCGTGCTACAGCCGAGGGGCTGCGGGGGGTGAAGGGCCGTGCGCCCGCGGCGCACGGGTGCCTGCACGGAACCCCGTAACCACCCGTACTGCAGCCCACCATGGCACCACGGCGTACAGCCCCTGCCACCTATGCCTTTTTGGTTTCAAAACCTACCTTTGTTGAAAACAAACCACATGGAGCCAACAAAGCTGGGCATTGGTACGCGGCTGCAGCACACGCAATACGGGCCGGGAGTTATTGTAGGCATCCGCTACGCCACCTACCTCATTTCGTTCATCCATTCCGGTGTAAAAGAAATTGAGAAAACCGACCCCCACCTGGATGAAATTATTCCCGAAAACGTTTCGGAAGAGCTGGAAACCCACAGTGAAGTGGAGAAGAGTTTGCTGCGCATTTTGCGGCTTTGGAACGGCACGGCGGAGGTAGTACCCTTGGGCGACCGCTGGCAGGGCGGTACCCTCATACTGCAACCGGCTGACAAAAACTTAAAGCCGAAAGCGTTGCCCATTGAAGATTTCTTTCACAAAATTGTTATGCTACGCGACCGGCTGCGGGTGCTGGAGCAAAACATCAACAGCAGCAAATCGCTTACCGATGAAGAAAAGGTGAACATGCAGCAATACATTACCCGTTGCTACGGTACTCTTACCACTTTTAACGTGTTGTTCAAAAACAAAGAGCACTGGTTTGTGGGCGAAAAGAGCTGCGGCTAACATTGCCTGTATTTGTTTTAACCTCACTTTTACATACTCCCCCATCAATTTAACAGGGAAGAAGTCTCTGGGATGGAACATAGCTTGTAATTTTATTGCCGGCTATTAACATCCAAACCTTGAAACCATGCGCCTGCGTAAGTGGATAACGTTCTTTGCCGTTTTGTTGCTGTTGCCGGTTGTACTGGGGCTGGTACTGGGCTGGTACGTGTACAACAATCAACACCTGATAACAAACCGTATCGTAGCTGCTGTAAACGAATCGTTCGAAGGAGAACTACGTATTGATAAGGCCCGCATCAGCATTTTTCAAAACTTCCCCTATGTTTCGATAGACCTAAAAGGCGTATCGTTTTACGAAAGCAGCAGCCAACACCTGCCACCGCTGTACCGATTTGATGATGTGTATGCCGGCTTTAACGTGTATGACCTGCTGCAACAAAACTATGTGGTTAAGCGCCTGTACTTCCGCAACGGCTTTGTGCGACTGCACCGGCTGAGCGATGGCAGCCTGAACCTGCTGCATGCCAAAAAGCCCCGCAACCACAATAACGCATCTGACAGCGGCGCGTTGAACCTAAACCTCAAAAAAATTAAGCTGCAAAATGTGGAGCTACATTACGACGAAGCCGACTCGGTGTGGGATGTGCAAGCCAGCATTCGCCGGCTGACCACCAGCCTGCGCACATCAGCAAAAGAAATAGCTTTAAAAGTAACCAGCAATCTGGAACTGAATGTTTGGGAAGACGATGTGCCTACCATATTCAGCAACAAACAGGTGGGCCTGTCGCTGGAACTATTGTATGACAAACAACGTAACCTGCTAACCCTGCTGCCCAGCACCTTGCAGCTGAACGAAGCCCGCTTTGCCACAAAAGGCACGGTTGATTTTGCGCATGATACCAGTGTTAACATTCACATATCCGGCGACAAGCCCGACTTTTCGCTGCTCACCGCCTTTGCACCTGCTGCTGTGGCCACCACCCTCAGCCGCTACAAAAACGAAGGGAGGGTGTACTTTCGGGGATTGATTAACGGTCCGCTGGCAGGAGGCCAAACTCCTGCCGTAGATGTGGAGTTTGGTTGCGAAAACGCATGGTTTTTGAATGCCGGTGTAAACAAAAAACTGGATGCCCTTACTCTGACGGGCCGCTACACCAATGGTACTGGCCGCTCGCTCACCACCAGCGAGCTCCACCTCACCCAGTTTTCGGCCCGGCCCGAAGAGGGGGTTTTTGAAGGACGTCTGTTCATTCGCAACTTTAAAGACCCTTTCATAAAGGTAGATTTGCATGCCGACCTTGACCTGGACTTTATAGGCAAGTTTTTTCAACTGCAACAACTGGAACACATACAGGGAAAAATTAAGCTGGACATGCGCTTTGATGAGCTGGTGGACTTGAACTTCCCGGCTTCCAATCTCGCCCGTTTAAAAAAAGGCATTGACAGCGAACTCAGCATCGAAAACCTTTCATTTAACGTACCCGGCTATAACCTGCCGGTTCGCAATATGAACGGCCATGCCATTATGCGCAATGGCGCCATAACCTTAGATTCGATTCGGCTTAACATTGGCAAGAACGATTTATTCGTAAGCGGCAGCCTCAGCAATTTACCGGCACTGCTGCACCGCCAGCAGGTACCGGTACAAGCCAGTTTACGCATCCGCAGCAAACAATTCGATGTAGGATCGCTGTTTGCCCACGACAGCAGCCGGGCCCGCCGTTATGCCGAAACCATTACCAACCTGGAAGGTACATGTAAGCTTGAGGCGGTTGCCGCCGAATTATACCGTTTCAAATACCTGCCCAAGGGCACTTTTACAGTAGAAGGGTTGCAGGCAACATTCAAAAACTATCCGCATGCGCTGAAGCAGGTGTATGCAACGGTAAGCATTGACGAACAGAACCTGGAAATACCGGTATTAAGCGGATTGATTGACAGTTCAGAAATTAGAGCCACTGCCTTCATAAACAACTATCCCAAATGGATGCAAAAAAACCCGGCAGGAAAAAGCATGTATCGGTTTCGGGTTCAGTCGCCGCGTCTTTGCTTTAAAGACCTGCTTACCTACAAAGGCACCAATTATGTACCCGAAGGATACCGCAATGAACTGTTGCAACAATTTCAGCTCGACGGCGCGGCAACATTGTGGTACGATAACGGCTTGCAAAGGGCCGAAGTACAGCTTAACCAGTTGCAAGGACGCATGAAACTGCACCCCATGAAGCTGGAGCAGTTGAGCGGTACAATATTATGGGAACCCCAAAAAATTTACCTGCATGATGTATTCGGCCGTTTAGGGGGCAGCGACCTGTATGCCAACGGCAGTTGGTACTTCGGCAGCAGTAGCGATATTGCCCAACGCACCAATAAAATACAACTGCGTTCCAACCGGCTCGACCTCGACAGCATCCTAGGATACCAGGGCCCCACCGCCAACACCAACCACGCTACCGCCTACAACCTGTTTGAATTACCCTTTACCGATGGCGCGTTGAAAATTGACGTTGGCCAACTTCACTACCACAAACACTGGCTACGCAACCTGCATACCGAATTGCGGATGCAAAAAAATCACATGCTTTTTGTGGACACGCTGTACGTTGAGGTGGCTGCCGGCCGCATTGGTTTCAGCGGCTACTTCAACGGCAGCAATCCGCAACGCATTTACCTAAACAGCAGGCTGCATGCCAAAGAAGTAGATGTGGAAAAACTGCTGATTAAACTCGACAATTTTGGGCAGGATGTACTCATAAGCGACAACCTTACCGGCACCATCACCGGCACCATCACCAGCAATCTGCTGGTACACCCCGATTTTACGCCCATACTCGAACAAAGCGACGCCACCCTTGACCTGCAAATCGTAAACGGCACCCTAATTCGTTTTGCGCCCATGCAGGCCATGAGCCGCTTTTTTCGCGACCGCAACCTCAACCGCATCCGCTTCGACACGCTGCGCAACGTACTGGAATTGAAGCAGGGAACCCTGCACATTCCCAACATGAATATCAACTCCTCACTGGGTTTTATGGAGTTGGAAGGGCGCCAGGGATTAGACCTGCAAATGGACTACCGCATGCGTTTTCCGCTGCGCCTGGTTACACAGGCAGGCTGGCAGGCATTGTTTGGCCGCCGGCGCGAAGAAATTGACCCCGACCGGGAAGATGCCATTATCGTTCGGGATACCAGCCGCAGCATACGCTTCCTCTCCGTGCGGCTTACCGGAACCCCCGACAACTATAATGTGGCCCTCGGCAGCAACCGCAACCGGCGTAACTGACGGTAGCACAGCAGGAAATCGCCTGCGCAATGCAATATTCACCAATTCAACCGCGCTGCTGCGCTATTGTGGCTTCGTAATTTCCTTTTGCCGCATGCAGCCCCCTTTTCATTTTTCATATTAAGCATTCTTCATTTCTCATTTTCAAATTCTCGCTAACTTACCGCCATGGGCAAACATGTATGTGTTATTGGCGCCGGCCCCAGCGGCATAACGGCCGCCAAAAATTTACTGGACGAAGGCTTGCAGGTAACCGTTTATGATTACGGAAAAGAAGTGGGCGGCAACTGGGTGTTTACCGAAGACGAAAGCCACAGCAGTGTGTTTGAAACCACACACATCATTTCATCCAAAACGCTGAGCCAGTACGAAGACTTTCCGATGCCTGAGGATTACCCCGACTATCCCAGTCATGTGCAGTTGAAAGAATACTTTCAGTCGTATGCACGCTACTTTGGGCTGATGCCTTACATTCAGTTTGAAACATTAGTCAAGCACTGTGCCCTGTTGCCCGATGGCCGCTGGGAAGTTACAACCGAACACAAAGGCCAAACACAGCAAACCGTTTTTGATGCGCTGGCCGTCTGCAACGGCCATCACTGGCAGCCCCGCATGCCCCAATTAAAGGGCCACTTTACCGGCGAACTGTTGCACTCGCACCAGGTAAAACGCTTTGCCCGCTTTGCCGGCAAACGGGTACTGGTAATAGGCGGCGGCAACAGCGCCTGCGATGTGGCGGTAGAGAGTAGCCGGGTGGCCGCCCGGGTTGACCTGAGTTGGCGGCGGGGCTATTGGGTGGCACCAAAGTTTATAATGGGGAAACCGGCCGATGTGTTCAGCCACCAGATCGACTGGCTGCCCCGCTGGCTGTGGCAGAAACTGGTACACCTGTCGCTTTACCTGCGGCAAGGCAAAAACAGCCTGTACGGCCTGCAGGAGCCCGAGGGACCCATAGGCAGCCACCACCCCACCATTAACGAAGATTTGCTGTACACCATCCGCCACGGAAAAATTCATCCGCGGGTAGATATAGCTTCCGTTAACGGCAATACCGTTACTTTTAAGGATGGCAGTACCGGCACGTACGACTGCATCGTAGCCTGCACCGGTTACGTCATTTCTCATCCGTTTTTCGACAAAAACCTGATTGATTACAGCGAGGGTGCCGTGCCGCTGTGGTTGCGCATGATACATCCCACCATTCAAAACCTGTATTTCATTGGTTTGTTTCAGCCCCTGGGTTGTATTTGGCCGGGCAGTGAGCTGCAAAGCAAAATTATGGCCCGCGAACTGAGTGGTAAATGGCAACGCCCCGGCAATGTACGCCAGTTGATAGAGGCCGAATTGCGCAATCCCGATTTTAAACAAATCAACACACCCCGCCATACCATTACGGTTGATCACCACCGGTTTCGGAAGCGGCTGTTACAACAGTTGCCGAAAAATTACGTGCGCCGCACGCCTGCTGTTGTTAGCACCACAACCTAATGCCTCATGCCGCTGCAACTCGAAACCTACCATACCCATCCGCAGGGCCCCTCCAAGGGAATCCTTGTGCTGTTGCACGGCGTATGTTTTGGCGCCTGGTACTGGCACAACAACTGGCAGCCCTGGTTTACCCATGCGGGGTACGAAGTAATCAGCATGAGTTACCGCAACCATGGCAACAGCGAAAAGAGGGGGGCGTTGCGCTGGCGCCGCATCAAAGAATATGTAGCCGACGTTCATCAGGTGATACAGGCCTGCACCGGCCCGGTTTACCTGGTTGGCCACAGCATGGGCGGCTTTGTGGCGCAACATTACCTGCAACAATACGGTGACCAACAGGTTAAAAAGGCGGTACTGCTGTGTACCGTTCCGCACACCGGCATATTAAGCGCCACGCTGCAAATTGCCCGCCATTCCCCGTTTGCCTTTGCGAAGGCATTGGCCACCCTGAGCTTTTTGCCGGTGTTTCGCAATAACCGGCGTTTGCGGCAACTGCTTTTCAGCACCGCTGCATCGGAAACGCTAATTGAAGACACGTTGCAACACCTTCAGGACGAGAGTTTCCTGGCCTACCTCGATATGTTGCTGCTTAACCTGCCGGGCCGCCCGCGGCATAACGTACCGTTATTATATGTTGCCGCACAGGACGACTTTCTGATTTCCGTTGCCGCTCTGCAAAAAGCGGCAGCCCGCAGCAATGCCCGGCTGCTGGTAACCCCGGGGGCACACAACCTGCATATGGAAAACGGATGGGAGCCCGTAACCCGGGCTATCTGTGATTTTTTTGATGCTGCGGGCCGGTAGAATAACATGACTACTTACGCTTTGCTGCATGCTGCAATGGGGAATTTCAGTGCATAAAACTGTCAATACGGCACAAAAGCTTGATTGGTGCACGCAGCTTCAATTTACCACTTCACCGTCACTTGGGTCAAACGGCTGTTGCAAGCAGACTGTCTGACTTCCGTCATGGTCAAGTCGTTGTTACTAAGGGTTTTCGCTGTTTCTGCCCAACTGTTTGGGTCTCGGTTGTGGGTGGCGAAAAAACAAAACACCGAAGGGAGGGAAGAATAAAAATGAATTTCTTTTGGGGCTGGTGAAAAGGACACTCTTTTGTCCTGCCATAAGCTGGATGAGGAGAGTGTTGCAAAAAGTGTGTCAGTTTGAAGTTTCGTAACTTTAAAACAGACACATATGGACATGACAGAAAAACAATCATTTGATTTTGAGGCGTTCAAGAAACAGGCAGCCAGCCG
>JBKBIL010000021.1:0-19407 GCA_046297415.1 Lacibacter sp. | reverse complement strand
CCCTCAGCGGCAAACACCTCTTCATCAATAAACAAATTACCGGTGCAGGTGGCTGCCGGCTTGCTCAAAATAAAATACGCGGCATCGGCCAGCACTTCGGGTGTGCGGCTCATTTTCGCCAGGGCCTCTCCGCCCAGCAGGTTGCGTACAGCGGCCGTATCAATGGTGGTACGGGGCCACAGTGCATTGGCCGCAATACCGTCTTTTTTCAGTTCTTCGGCCCAGCCCAGCGTCATCATGCTCATGTTGTATTTGCTAAGGGTATAGGCGATGTGGCCGGCCAACCATTTGGGCTTTAAGTTAATCGGAGGCGAGAGGGTAAGAATGTGCGGATTGCTGCCTTTACGCAGGTAGGGTATACAGGCACGGGTCATGAAAAAGGTGCCCCGCACATTAATGTCGTGCATCAGGTCAAACCGCTTGGGTTCGGTTTGTTCGGTGGGAGTGAGGCTGATGGCCGATGCGTTGTTGATGAGAATGTCAATACCCCCAAAAGTGGCAACGGCTTTTTCCACGGCGGCCTGAATCTGGTCTTCAAAGCGGATGTCGAGCTGAACGGCCAATCCTTTACCGCCGGCCGCGTCCATTTCGGCAGCGGCAGTAAAAATGGTGCCGCCCAGTTTGGGATTTTCTTCCACACTTTTGGCCGCCACCACCACATTGGCACCGGCACGGGCCAGTTTCAGCCCCATTGCTTTTCCGATACCCCGCGAGGCACCGGTAATGAATACGGTTTTACCCTGAAACGACATAGCAAGCTGTTTTTAGGTGCGAAAGATACCACTTCGTACTTGAATCATCGCCACGGATGTGCTACATTCGGGAAGAAACGATTGCTTATGCCTTTTTTCCGCATCGCCTGTCTGCTGCTTTGCGTACCCTTTGGGTCGCCGGCGCAGGACAGCACCGTAAAGCAACTGCAGCGCCAATTTATTTTGGCACAGGATAACAGTGTGATTGAACTGCCGGCCGGCACGTTGCAGTTGTCTGCCAGCCTGTGGCTCGACGGGAAAAGCAATGTTGTAATTAAAGGCAGGGGAATGGACCAAACCATTCTCAATTTTTCCGGACAAATCAGTGGCGCCGAAGGCATTAAAATCACCAACTGCAGCAACATTACCCTGCAGGATGTTACCCTACAAAATACCAAAGGCGATGCCGTTAAAACCCAGCAGGTGGATGGCATGGTATTCCGTAACGTTAAAACCGAGTGGACAAGAGGCCCCCACCCGCAAAACGGCGGTTACGGCATTTACCCGGTGCAATGCAGTAATATTCTTATAGAGGGCTGCGTGGCCCGCGGCGCCAGCGATGCCGGCATATACGTGGGGCAAAGCCACCACATTATTGTACGCAACTGCCGGGCTTACGAAAATGTGGCGGGTATTGAAATTGAAAACTCCCGCTATGCCGATGTGTATAACAACGAAGCCACCAACAACACCGGCGGCATACTGGTGTTTGATTTGCCCGACCTGCCGGTAAAAAAGGGCGGATGGGTACGGGTTTACAACAACCACATACACCACAACAACCACAAAAACTTTGCACCCAAAGGCAATATCGTTGCCAAAGTGCCGCCCGGCAGCGGCATTATGCTGCTGGCTGCCACTCGGGTGGAAGTGTTTGAAAACAAAATCATCAACAACCGCACTACGGGCACGGCCATTGTGAGTTACTACATAACCGAAAACGAAATCAAAGATCCCTCGTACGACCCCTATCCCGACTCGATTGCCCTATACAATAACGAATTCAAACGGCAACGCATACGCCCTACAGGCCAGGGACGCATGGGCAAACTCTTTCGGCTGAAACTGCGTTTCGGTAAAAACGTACCCCATATTTTATTTGATGGTATTGCGAAAGACGGAAAGCCGCCGCTCATATGCATCCAAAACAATCACGAAGAATCCTTCGCCAATATTGATGCCGCCAACAATTTCCGCAACATACGCCGCCAAACCGGAACACATGCCTGCAGCCTGCCTCCTTTGCCACCGGTGGTGTTGAAACTGCCGTAACTTTAATGAAAAATCGGATATGCGGGCCATTACAGGAACTTGTATGATAGCGGTGCTGCTGGTTGTTGCCGGCGCTTTTACGGAACGAAACAACGACCCCGTTTTTACATTTCACGAGCGGCTGAGCGGCTACGGCTTTTTTACCGGTGCGCTGAAAGAATTACAACCCGCTGCCGGCGTGGTGCCGTACGGACTTAATACCCCTTTGTTTACCAATTACGCCGAAAAAGCCCGCTTTATAAAGTTGCCGCCCGGCACAAAAGCCGTGTACGACGAGCGGGAAATTTTTAAGCTGCCGGTTGGTACCGTACTCATCAAAAACTTTTACTACCCGCTCGACTTTCGCCAACCCCAAAACGGGCGCCGCATCATTGAAACCCGCCTGCTGGTACACCGCGAAAACGGATGGCATACGTATCAGTATATCTGGAACAACGAACAAACCGACGCGGTGTTTGAACCGATTGGCGACATTACCCCCGTTTCGTTTATTGATGAAAAAGGCAAAACCGTTCAGCTGCAGTATGTAATTCCCTCACAGGCGCAATGCCTGGGCTGCCACCGTATTGGAGGGCGCATACAACCCATTGGCATTGCCGCCCGGCACTTGAATAGCGATTTCCCTTACGCCACCGGCACCGCCAACCAGCTCCGGTACTGGCAGCAACACGGCATGCTGGAGCTGCCCGATACGCCCCTGCCGGCGAATGCGGTGTGGAACAATCCGCAAAGCGGTACCCTCGAAGCCCGTGCCCGTGCCTACCTGGATATTAACTGCGGCCACTGCCACCGCAAAGAAGGCGCCGGCGGCACCTCGGGCCTGTACCTGGGCATCTACGAAACCGACCCCAAAGCGCTGGGCATTCGCAAAACACCCATTGCGGCGGGGCGCGGCAGTGGCAACATGCAGTTTGATGTTGAGCCGGGCAAGCCCGAAAAATCCATTTTAATCTACCGCATGCAATCCAACGACCCCGGCATTGCTATGCCCGAAATTGGGCGGGAACTGGTGCATAAAGAAGGGGTGGCGCTCATTAGCGAGTGGATCCGAAGCATGCAGCCATAAAAAAGCCGCACCTTGCGGTGCGGCAACCGTAAATAAACCCGTATTTACGTTTCTCCCTTATTTCACAAAACGGTGTGTTTCCTGCTGCTGGCCGGGGGTGTTGATCACCAGCACGTACATACCGTTGTTGAATTCGCTTGTATTGAGGGTTACTATTGCATCGGCGCTGCGTACCTGGCGAACCAGTCGGCCATTCATATCCAGTACCTGAATGGTACGGTCGGCGGCACGGGTAAAATCAATGCGTACGGTTGTACCGGATACGGCTACGCGGTTAGCTGCACCGGCGGCAGTTTGTACTTTTACTACGGTAGAAAACGACTGGCGGCCGTCTTTATCCACCTGCAGCAGGCGGTAGTAAACCGTACCGGCTTGTGCGGTGCGGTCGTCAAACTGGTAGCTGATGCTGCGGTCCGACTGGCCGGCGGCAGCAACGGTACCAATGGTTGTAAAACGCACGCCGTCAACCGAACGCTGTACATCGAAATGCGAAGTGTTGGTTTCCTGAAGGGTAGTCCAGGTTATGCGGTTGCCGGTAGTAGTGGAACGGGCCGCTACCTCGCCCCAGCTAACAGGCAATACACCGGCATTGGGAGTGGGGGTATAACCAAAGTTTAATTCTACAATTTGATTGTTATCACTATTGGCAAAGTTTCCGGTGGCGGTTATGGTACCGGTTACAACAAATCCGTTGTTCAGCAGGGCAGAGGTAATGTACCATTGGCTGGTGCCGTTATTATTGGTACGTCCGTAATTGCCGTTAATGGCAAGGCCATCAATGGTCAGATTGGAAACCACAATGGAAGAAGAACCGGTTTGGGTGCCTACAATCAAACGCATAAAATTGATGGCAACAGGATTGCTCGATTTGCCATCGTTGGTCAAACGCGTAGATACGTTGTTCAACACGTTTGTAAAAGTTTGGCCGGCGCCATTTGTGGCAGAGGTAGTAAGCGTGTTGGCCGAAACGTTGTACGTGATGGTGAATTGCAACACTCCAGCGTTGCCATAAACGATGTTTCCGGTGTTGCGGGTACCGCTGCCCCGGTTGGAATTCAGATCGGGAATGCCGGTGTAGTTGGTTTGAGTTGTGTTATCATTGCGCACATTCCGAAAGCGGCTGCCCAATAAAAATTCGATGGTTCCGGGGAAGGAACCGGACATCATACTTTGGGCGGTAAGAGAATTGGAAGAAAGCAGTGCAAATACTGCCAATGCAAGGGAACGAATAAATTTCGTTTTCATACGGGTTTATTTTCTTTTTTGGGTACGGTTCCGATTCGGGAAACAGGGTAGGGAGAAAGGTTTCACTCATCGGGCCTTAGTGTTTCACTAAGACGACGCAAAGGTAAACACTTATTTGAAATAATCAAGAAAACCCTTACTGATTTTTTTTATTTCAATCAAAGAAACACTTAGTGCAATTACAGAAAAACTATTATAAAATGCTGATTTTCAATAAAGTAAACCTCCCAAAACGCCTCGTACCCGGCTTTTGGAAG
This sequence comes from Lacibacter sp., assembly GCA_046297415.1. Lineage (GTDB taxonomy): Bacteria > Bacteroidota > Bacteroidia > Chitinophagales > Chitinophagaceae > Lacibacter. The sequence continues at coordinate 14,815 of JBKBIL010000021.1, read as the reverse complement.
CCCATTACAAATGAAAACCCTTAGTGCCACATAAAATGCACTAAGGGTTTTTTTAGGGGTATTTGCCCGTACGGCAGATGAAAAAGCGCCTGCCAGAAATTTATGGCCGGCCTGCCATCACCACTCCGGCAGGCGGGGACGGGTTTCAAAAATGGCATCTATTTCCTGCATCACTTCGGGGGTAAGCAGGGGAACCACTTCGAGGGCCTTGAGGTTTTCGAGCAGCTGCTCTTTTTTGGTGGCGCCCAAAATAGCGGTGGATACGTTGGGATTTTTTAAGCACCAGGCAATGGATAAAGCGGCCATGCTTACGCCCAGGCGATGGGCCAGCTGCTGGTAACGGCGCACTTTTTCGAGTTTTTCGGCTACCAGGGTGCGGTCTTTCAGCCATTCAAAACCTTGTAACGACAAGCGGGCCCCTTCGGGAATACCATTATTGTACTTACCGGTAAGCAGGCCGCTTGCCAGCGGGCTCCAAATGGTGGTACCCAGCCCTACGTTTTTAAAGATTTCGAGGTATTCGTTTTCGAGTTTGTGGCGGTTAAACAGGTTGTACTCGGGCTGTTCCATGGTGGGGCCAATAAGGCGGTAGGCCTGGGCTATGCGGTGGGCTTCCATAATTTCCACGCCACTCCACTCACTGGTACCCCAGTACAAAATTTTACCTTGTTGTATCAGGTGGTTCATGGTCCATACCACTTCTTCAATGGGTACGTTTTTATCGGGGCGATGGCAAAAGTATAAGTCCAGATAATCAACCTGCAGGCGCTGCAGGGCTTCGTGGCAGGCTTCAACCAGGTGTTTGCGGCTGAGGCCGGTTTGGTTGGGCTTGTTTTGTTTGCCACGCCATCCAAAGTAAGCCTTGCTGCTTACGAGGTAGCTGGTGCGGTCCCACCCTTTGTTTTTGAGCACCCGGCCCATCATTTCTTCACTTTTGCCCAGGGCATATACTTCGGCATTGTCGAAGAAGTTGATGCCATGGTCGTATGCGATGCCCATCAGTTCGTCGGCAATGCGGTCGTCGATTTGTTTGTGAAAACTGATCCAGCTGCCAAATGAAAGGGCGCTTACCTGCAGGCCCGAACGGCCTAAACGTCTGTATTCCATATTTGTTTGTATGTATTTTTCAGCCAACAACAGCCGGGGCCGGCAATTGGTTGAAGGGCTGCCGGGGTTGGAGGTTGGCCCGCCGTGGCGGGACAGTACGCAACGCAGTGAAGTACCGGAGCGCAGCGCAGACCGGAAATACCGGAACTGCAGTTGCCGTGTGCTCTGCAGTACACAGCCCCCACCTTCAATCTTCAACCTTCAACCTTACACCTTACGCCTTACACCTTCCGCCTTACGCCCTACACCTTACACCGCACCACCTAATTGCCTCCAAACTTCGATTCTTCTACCAGCAGCACGCCTTTTACGGTATCAATCCGAAAGTTTTGCAGTTGCTCATCGCTTTCAAAGCCTTTGCCGAATATGGTTTTGGTTTTTTGGCGTATTTCCACATCGGTTTGGGTGTATAGTTTGTGCTGATTTTGATCCCAGTAGAGTTCTTTGGTTTTGAGGGTATCGCCGTTGAGGCGTATTACCACCACACAGTCGGTTAACTTCACCTGGTTGCGGGTTTCGTAGTAAAAGCCTTTGCGGGCATCGAGGTAGCTTTCGATTTGCTGCCCTGGGCCGTAAAAATCTACATGCAGCGCGTGGGGAAATTCCACCCGTGGCAGGGTATCGGAATAGCGCAGCATGTACGGAGCGGTGAGGCGGGCTTTCATAACGCCGGCCTGGCTGAAGTAACTTTCCACGCCGGTAACTTCATCAACGCTCAGTTTGTTTTGTTGCAGGTTGCGTATGGTGGCAAGGTCGTTTTCGCAACTGCCGGCAAACAGGCAGGCGGTAATGGCCAGCAGCCACCCGTATGGTTGTTGCCCAAGCCGGTTAGTCATAGCGGCGCTTGATGAACCAGATGTCGGAGAAGGAGAAGCTCATGGCCAGGCGGAAATAATTTTCACGCAGCAGGCTGTTGCGGTTGCTGCGCTGCCCAAACTCCATGGCAAAGTTGAGAATGTTGCTGCGGTTGATTTCGGCGTAGGAGTACCGTTTAATGGCAATGCCGGCGCCCAGGGTTACGCCGTAACTGTTCATTTCGCCATCAACGGTAAAGGGCTCACGGGTGAGCACCAGGCCGCCGCGGTACAGCACGTTGGTCCAAAAGCCCTTGGTTTCGCCCAGGGCATCGGGCAAAAACTGGGCGCCGATTTTAATTTGCCGCGAATGGCGCAGCAGGTCGGCCGCACCGTAATACCGGTAATTGCCCCATTCGTGAATCACATAATCGGCGGCAATGCTCAGGCGGCCTTTGCCCTGCACATCGTACAGAAAGCCGGCACCGTAATAAGCGGGGTATTGAATGCCGCCGCGGATGTTTTTTAAGCTGGTTACCGAGTCAACCGTACGTTCTACACCGGCCTCGCCCACAAAGGTGAACGATTCAAAATTTTCGGTACGGGTGGCGTTCATGGGAGCCTGCAGGCTGCCGTAAGCGCCCAACTGCAGGCTGCTTTGCTTGCCCAGTTTAATGAGGTACTGCATGCCCAGCTCGGCAAAAGCGCCGCCAAAGTTGTTGCGCACTTCCAGGCGGCCGGGGGCGTAGCGGTCGGGCACGGTATCGTTTAATACAAATACCCGGGTGGTATAATCTTTTGAGCCAAAGCGGTATCCGCCGTTAACCCCAATGCTGAAGTTTTTGATGCCGATGGCCGTACCGATGAAGGCCTGATAGGTACCGCCGTTGCCTTCGAAGTTGGTGGCAACACTGTCGCCCGAGCGCAGGCGGGTGCCACTTTCTACATTGTAGCTTACTTTGGTTAGCGGGCGCAGGCCAAAAGCCAGGCCCCAGTCGGTTTTCGACTTTTCGCCCCGCAGCTGGAAGCCGCCGGCCAAATAGGGTATGGTGGCGTTGGACGAGGTGTAGCTGCTGCCCCGGTTGTTGCGCAGGGTGCGGCTGTTGATATCGAGCCCAATGTCAAATATGGCCCGCTGGGTTCCAAACTTGCTGTACGAAGCGGGATTTACAAAGTTGATGGTTTGAAAATCGGCATAGGCGGCGGCGGTATGGCCCAGCCCCCGGTTTACGATGTTTACCGAGGGCATTACATCGCCCAGGCCATAGCGGCTCCAGGGGGAGTTGTCTTGCGAAAAAGCAGTTGTAAGGGTGAAAAGCAGCAGCACTACAATTCCCGATCCACGCTTACCGATTGTGCACACTGATGGCATAAAGACCTTTAAAGATTAGTTGAGGGTCTGCAAATATCTGTTTTTTGAGCAGAGGAGCAAAATGGGGGGTATCGCCCCCGGTTAACAGCACGTTAAAGTTCCCGAACTTTTCTTCGTACGCTTCTATGATGCCGTCAATTTCTTTCGCCATGCCCATGGCCACACCGCTGAGCAGGTTGGTTTTTGTATCGTACCCAATGAGCGGAAAATTCCATTCCATTTGCACCAGCGGCAGTTTGGCGGTAAGGGCGTGCATGCTTTTAAACCGCATTTCGAGGCCGGGCGATATGCTGCCTCCCAAAAACTCGTGGTGTTGGTTGATGAAATTGTACGTAATGCAGGTGCCCAGGCCAATGGCCAGGTTGTGCCTGCCCGGAAACAGGTGCACGGCAGCGGCACACAGCGCCAGCCGGTCGGCCCCGATGGTTTCGGGCTTTCCTACGGGCGTGGTAAAGGGCAGGCGCGACTGATAGGTAAGTTTGTGAAAGTGCGTGTGGGCCCGCAACAGGTCTTCTACATGCGGCTGGTGGTTCACCACCGATGACAGGATGCTGTACGCCGGGCGGGTTTGCTGCAACAGCCGCTCCAGGGTATCGCGGTTGTCGTCGGGCAATACAATAATTTCGTGTAGTTGGTTATTGTGAAAAACAGCCGCTTTGTAGCGGGTGTTGCCAAAATCGAGACAGAGGGTTGTGGTCATGTGCGGGGCGTCAGAAGTCAAAATTAAAAGGTTCCAGGTTGCGGAAATGGCCGTTCAGCCGCACTTTTTCTTTCAGGGCTTCCATTTGGGCCAGCAGGGGCAGGGCTTTGTTGAGGTGGCGTTTCAGGTACTCCTGCCGCTGCGCTTCGCGAAAGAGGCCCAGCAGCTCATACTCTTCTTCCAGGCTCAGGCCCACATGGTGGGCAATATCGAAAGCCCGCAGGGCGGCGTCTTCTTTGCGAAACTGTTTTTCTACCTGCAGGTAGCGGTGCAGCCGGCGCATCCCCTGCAGCACCTGCTGCATTTGTTCGGGGTTGCCGTCTTTCACATCATCGGGGTAGGTTACAATGGCACCGCTGTACAATTTATCGGGCACTTGTTTAACCAGTTCCAGCATGCGAAATACCCGCAGCCCCCGGGTGCTGATGTCCATGCGGCCATCGTCGTACACCTTGCGCAGGTCGGTTATGGTTACCAGGGTGCCCAGCTCCTGCAGGCGGTGGTTTACCACCGCGGGTATGCCAAAGGGCTTGCCTTCGGCCCAGCATTCCTGAATCAGTTGGCGGTAGCGGGGCTCAAAAATGTGCAGGTTCAGGTCTTCGCCCGGGTACACCACCAGCTCCAACGGAAACACAGGTATAAAATTCGTCATGCTTGCTTGCTGCTATGGGTATGTTGCAAAGTTGCCGCAAAATACCAGATGAAAAAACCATATAAAAAAACACCGTACTGCTGGCCCAGGCTGTTCTCGTACAACATGGTAAACACGCACAGGGCGTGAAACACGTAATAGTTGAGGGGCCATTGTTTTTGGAAAAACGGCCACAGTACTGCCACGGTAACCACCGCTGCGCCCGCCACCCCGGCACCCAATGCATATTGCAGCCACTGGTTGGCCGGGTACAGCATTTCGGCACGGGGCATCCAGGGGGCGTTGGCCGCATACCACTGCTGCATGGCGGTAAAAACATCGCCAAAGCCCACACCGGCCGGCCAGTAGTGCCGCAGCAGTTCCAGCGCCGCACGGGCCGAAAGAATGCGGTTGCCATCGCTCAGGCCTTCTATGTAGCGCCCCTGTATGTAGTGTTCCACATCCCAACTGATGTAGCGCAGGCGCAGCTGAAACGTGGGAAACAGGTAATACGCCACCACGGGCGCCACCACCATTGCCGCCAGCAGCAGGCCTGCCACACGCCATTGCCTTTTTTGCAGCAACACCACCGCGTTACCGCCCAGTACCAGGTAGCTGCCCAGCATGCCGGTTTTACTGCCCAGCAGGTGCAGGTACAAAACCAGCCACAACAGGGCGCCGCCCAGTACTGCTTTATGCAGCGCCCGCCAGCCGGTATTCTGGCGCAGCAGGTGCAGGCCCAGCAGCAACGCTATGCAAACCGCCCACGAAAAACGCACATAGTCGCCCGAGGCGGGGGTTACAAAAATTTTAGCCTTATCGTACACGGCATGGTAGCGCTCGGCAGCCAGCAGGTAGGCCGCCGTACTGTACAACGTGCCGGCAACAATTACGGCAATAAACGCAAGGGCAATGCCGTTGCGTTCGTGCACATGCAGGGGCGGCGGCACCGCCGTAAGCAGCGGTAGCAGCAGCAGCGGCAGCAGTATCAGCATTTGGTTGGCCCACGCTACCGTATTGCTGCTCCAAAAAAACGTAAGCGCCGGCACCCAAAACAAAAAGGTAAACACAACGCCATAGGGTTGCCGTAGCCAGCAGCGCAGGCGGCGGGTTAGGCTGCCGTAGCGCAGCTCGTTCAGCGCAAAGCCCAGCAGGCTCATGCTCAGTAAGGCGCGGCTGGCGCTAAAACCAACAAACAGTGCGGCAAGGGTAAGCCAGCGCAGCGCAAAAAAATAACGGGGCACCGGTAGCATAACGGGCACCAAACCTACGGCAGTTTACCCAAGGGCGAAAGAATTTGTTGAATGCCGGCCTTTCTGGTAAGTTTGTTGCATGTGGCAGGCATACGAAACCGGATTGTTGCAGGGCGATACCCGCAGTTTGGCCCGTTGCATTTCGCTGGTCGAAAACAATGTGCCCGGCACCGATGCCTTTTTGCAACGGCTGCCGCCTGCCAACGTACCGGTTATTGGCCTAACGGGCCCGCCCGGCGCCGGCAAAAGCACCCTGGTTGATTCGCTGATCGCCCACATGGTACAGCAGGGCAAGCGGGTGGCCGTGCTGTGTGTAGATCCCTCATCGCCCTTTAACCTGGGCGCCGTACTGGGCGACCGCATTCGCATGAGCAACTGGTACAACCACCCGCAGGTATTCATCCGTTCGCTGGCCACCCGCGGCTCTCTGGGCGGCCTGCACCCCCGCATCCTCGAAATAACCGATCTGTGCAAGGCCGCCGGCTTCGATTATGTGGTGGTAGAAACCGTGGGCGTGGGCCAAAGCGAAATTGAAATTACCGGCCTGGCCGATGCCACTGTGGTGGTACTGGTGCCCGAAGCGGGCGATGAAGTGCAAACCATGAAAGCCGGGCTGATGGAAATTGCCAACCTGTTTGTGGTCAATAAGGCCGACCGCCCCGATGCCGACCTGTTTGTACGCAACCTGCGCCTCATGCTGGCCCCCTCGTTTCAGCGCAGCCATACCGAAATACCCATCATCAAAACCATTGCCACCCGCCACGTGGGCACCGATGCGCTGTGGACAGCCATTGAACAGTACCTGCACACCGCCACCTTTAACAAACGAAAGCCCTGGCTGCTGGCCGAAAAAGCCTATCACCTCATACAGCAGCAGCGCATGAAAGACGTAGATAAAGAAACGCTGAAAAACCGCATTGCGGCCCATCTGGAGCAGGGCAATTTTAACCTGTACCGCTTTGCGGCCGGCTATGCGCAACCCGCAACCCTGTAAATTTGTAAAAAACAAGTATATGAATGGCAACCTCAACCTTCCGCATGTAGCGGCGTGTTATCCTGCCGAAGTGCACCTGCAGGCCGGCAAAACCTACGCCTGGTGCACCTGCGGCCTTAGCAGCAAACAACCCTTTTGCGACGGGCAGCACAAAAAACTCTGGTACGAAGAAAACGGCGAAACCGTAATGCCCTACAAAAGCCTCAAATACACCCCCGAAAAAGACGAAACCGTATGGCTGTGCCAGTGCAAGCACACCCAAAACCCGCCCTTTTGCGATGGCTCGCACAAGCAGGAAGCAGTAGTGGCCAAGTACGAGCAGCAGGGACTGGAGTAAGTTTTATGGTTTAACGTTGAAAGTTTAAGGTGGGTAATACGTGGGGGCTGTGTGCTGCAATGCTCCCGGCAACTGCGGTTCCGGTGTTTCCGGTCTTCGCTGCGCTTCGGTACTTCACTGCGTTGCGTACTGTCCCGCCACGGCGGGCCAACCTCCCACCCCGGCAGCCCTTGTGCCGCAACAACACCGTGCAGCACCAATACCGGCTCGTTAAAAAAGGCCTGGAAATAATTAAAAAGAAAAGCGAAGGAATTTCCGGGAAACCCGGCACCCCAAACAAAAACTCGATGCATTTGCGCCGGCAATCGGTACCCGGCAAACTTTTTCTCCGAAAGGGCCTCCTATCCATCCTGCCGCTTTTGCCCCTTCCACCAGCGCCAGCCAATAAACCACATCAGGGCCAGCGGGGTTGCCATCAGGTAAATAATGGCCGTATTTAAACCGGCAGCGGGCTTTTCGCCCAGTTGCGAAGCGGTTTTGGTACAAATCGAACACTGTGCTGCTGCCCACTGCGGCAACACCAGTACCAGTACTACACCTGCCAACAAAAGCACCCACGGCTTCATAGCGCAAAATTTTATTGCAAAGGTAGGCAGTTACCGCCAACAGCCGCCTGTTGTGTAAATGTTGCATTAATACCGCCCGGCAACCACTCATCAATAACCGGCCACAACAGCGCAGGGCAACTGTTGGTACTGCGTCTAATAACCGTAAAACAAAAGTTTCATGCGTTCTGTTCTGTTATTTGTGTTTATACTGCTTTCAGCGGCAAGCCGTGCCCAGCAGGTGAAAGGCATATTGTTTGACTCAACCGAAAAAAAACCCCTTGCCGGCGCCACCGTTGAGCTGAGCCGCGTAGGCGGCACCCCGCTGCAGCGCACGGTTACCAGCAATGCGCAGGGCCGCTTTGAGTTCAACGGCCTGCCTGCCGATAGTTTTCAACTCCGCATCAGTTATATCAACTTTGCCACCACTACCATCCGCTTCCGCCTCGAGCGGGGCGTACCCGTTGACCTGGGCACCATTAACCTGGCCAACACCGCCACCCAGCTGGGCGAAGTGGTAATTGTGTACCAGCCTCCCGTACGCCAAAAAGGCGACACGGCCGAATACAGTGCCAGCCAGTACAAAGTAAACCCCGATGCCACCGGCGAAGACATTGTGCGTAAAATGCCGGGCATTACCGTAGATCGGCAGGGCAACGTTACCGCACAGGGCGAAACCGTACAGCGGGTAACCATTGACGGCCGCGAATTTTTTGGCGACGATGCCACCGCCGCCCTCCGCAACCTGCCCGCCGAAATCATTGATAAAATTCAGGTATTTGACCGCCTGAGCGATCAGGCCCAGCTAACCGGGGTTGACGATGGCAATACCGTAAAAGCCATTAACATTGTTACCAAGGCCGATATGCGCAACGGCCAGTATGGCCGCGTTTTTGCCGGTTATGGTACCGATGACCGCTACAGCGCCGGCGGCAACATGACCTTTTTAAAAGAAAACCGCCGCATATCGCTTGTAGGACTTACCAATAACGTAAACCAGCAAAACTTTGCCGCACAGGATCTGCTGGGCGTAACCAGCAATACCAACAACCGGGGCGGAGGGGGCGGCGGCCGCGGAGGCGGCGGAGGCTTTATGCCCGGCATGTGGGGCGGCAACAACAATTTTACCATCGGCCAGCAACCGGGCATCAGCGCCACCAATGCCTTGGGTATTAACTATACCGATAAATGGGGCAAAAAGGCTACCGTTACCGGCAGCTACTTTTTCAACAACAGCAATAACATTAACGACCAGTTTTTGAACCGGCAGCAATTTTTATCCGGCGGCCGCACCCAGTTTTACGATGAGGCCAGCCTCATCCGCAGCGATAACTGGAACCACCGCCTCAATGCCCGTATTGAATACAACATCGACAGCTTTAACAGCCTGATTATTACACCCAACCTTTCGCTGCAAAAAAACAAATCCATACGCGATGTGCGGGGCAACACCTACTTCAGCCCCACCCAGCCCGTAAACAACACTACCAACATCCGTGACCTGTTGAGCAACGGATACAACTTCAACAACAACATCCTGTACCGCCGGGGTTTTCGCAAGCGGGGCCGCAGCATCTCCATCAACCTCAACACGGCCATCAACAACCGCAACAGCGATAACTTTACCGATGCCGAAAACATCTTCTTCACCACAGGCTTCCCCATTTCCGACAGCCTGCGGCAGTACAACGACAATTTCACCAACGGCACTACCATATCCACCAACATCACCTATACCGAACCGGTGGGCAAAAACGGCCAGCTGCAGTTCAGCTACGCGCCTTCGTTTACCTTCAACAAGGCCGATCAGCAAACCCTGCAGTTTGAAAGCAGTACCGGCAAATATACCCGCTTCGATACCGTACTCAGCAACAAATTCGACAACACGTACCATACCCATCGCCCCGGCATAACCTACCGTATTGGCGACCGCGACAACCAGTTTGCCGTAGGCCTCAACTACCAGTACGCCACCCTGGGCAGCGATCAGGTGTTTCCCGTAACCAATCGTTTCGAACGCAATTTCAGCAACCTGCTGCCCAACCTGCAGTGGCGCAAAAAGCTTTCGGCCCGGGCCAACCTGCGGGTGTTTTACCGCACCAACGCCAATGCCCCCTCGGTAAACCAGCTGCAAAACGTAATCAACAACAGCAATCCGCTGTTTTTGAGCACCGGTAATCCCGATTTGAGCCAGTCGTTCAGCCATACACTGGTAACCCGCTACGTATATACCAACACCGGTAAGGGCCGCAGCCTTTTTGTGAACCTGTTTGCCACCGCCACACAGGATTATATTGCCAATGCCACCTACGTGGCCGCATCCGATTCGGTACTGGCCCCCGGCGTAACCCTGTTCCGTGGTTCGCAGCTCAGCAAACCCATCAACCTGCAGGGCTATCGCAATGTGCGCAGTTTTGTTACCTATGGCATGCCGCTGAAGTTCATCAAATCCAGCATCAACTTCAACGCCGGCTTTGGCTACACCCGGGCGCCGGGCCTTATTAACCGGGTTGAAAACATTGCCAACACCTACAACTACAACGGCGGAGTGGTTGTGGCCAGCAACATTAGCGAGTATGTGGACTTTAACCTATCCTACACCGCCAACTACAATGTGGTGCGCAACAGCATTCAGCCCCAGCTCAACAATAATTTCTTTACGCAGGTGGCCAATATTCAGTTTAACCTGCTTTCGAAAAACGGCTGGTTTTTGCAAAACGACCTTGCCAACCAAAGTTTCAGCGGGCTGGCCAGTGGCTTTAACCAAAGCTTTTGGCTGTGGAATGTGGCCGTAGGTAAAAAGTTCCTGAAAAAACAAACCGGCGAGCTGAAGCTTTCGGTATTTGACCTGTTGCAACAAAACCAAAGCATTGCCCGTACCACCACCGAAACGTTTATACAAGACGTGCAAAACGTGGTACTGCAGCAATACTTTATGCTCACCTTTACCTATAAACTGAGAAATTTTGGCAAACCGGCGCAAAACCGGCCGGGAATGAATAATTTCAGGAATGGAAGATAAGGCTGTTAGGCAAAAGGCATACGGCTTAAGGTGTTTATGTCGTTCGCTCGTGGCAATGGTATTTACCACACGGCTGTTCGCAAATGCACCTTACAGCTTACGCCCCACAACTTACACCTTAAAGCCAACATCCTGAAACAGTGAACAACAACCAAGAAAACTGGATATACGAACTGCAGCAGGGCAACCCCGAAGCCTTTCGGTTATTGGTGGAGGAGTACCAGCATCTGGTGTACAACACCGTGCTGAGCATTGTGCAAAACGAAGCCGATGCCGAAGAGCTAACGCAGGACGTGTTTGTACAGGCCTACCGTTCGGTGGGCGGCTTTAAAGGCGATGCCAAACTCAGCACCTGGCTGTACCGCATTGCCACCCGCAAAGCGCTGGACCATTTGCGGCGCCAAAAAGCCAAAAAACGGCTTGCCTGGTTGTATCGCGAACCCATTGAAAGCGAAGCGGCCACGGAAATTCCGGTATTTCACCACCCCGGCGTGGTGCTGGAGCAGAAAGAGCAGGCGGCCCTTCTGTTTCGGCTTATGAAACACCTCCCCGAAAAACAGCGGGTTGCATTTACCCTTCATCAAACCGAAGGGTTATCGGCCCAGGAAATTGCCCCCATACTGGGTGTAAGCGCCGGCGCGGCTGAATCGCTGCTGTTTCGGGCACGCAACCGGTTGCGGGAATTGCTAAAAGAAAGAGAAAACAAATAAAAAACACACCGGCCAACGAAAACCGGCGGCCGGGTTCACGTCCAATAAAGCAGATGCACATGAAAACAAAACGCCATTTTGATGCCGATGAAGTGCTGAACGCGTTGCAGGGCATGCAACGTGCCCAGGCACCGCCGTTTTTGTACACCCGCGTTATGGCAAAAATTGAAGCGCAAACGCAAGCCGAACCCTGGCAGCAAGTGCTGAACTGGCTGGCCCGCCCGGCCATTGCCTTCAGCCTGGTGTTCGTGTTTTTGCTGGCCGAAGCATGGGCCCTGTGGCAAAATACACCTGCTGCCGGCACGCAGGCCAGCGCTTATGAACAACTACCCGAAGAATGGAGCACCCTCAAAGCATCTACCCTTTACGATTACGAAAACCCTGCGCCATGAACCGTGTAAACCCCAAAATACTGGTATTGCTCATTAGCTTTCTGCTGGTATCCAACCTCATCTTACTGGTGTTGGTATTACAACGGCCCGAAGTGCCCCGCCGGCCCGACCGCGGTAAAATGATGCAGGAATTTCTGGAAAAAGAAATTGGCTTTACGCCCGAACAACTGGCACGGTACGACAGCTTGCGCAACATACATATGGAGCGCAACCGCCCCCGTTACGACACCATGAGCCGGTTAAAAAACAGCTATTTTGCCCGTACCCACCTGCAGGCCGACAGTATGGAAGAGGTACGCCTGTTACAACAAATGGCCGAATTGCAAATGCAAATGGACCGGCAACTGCTTACCCACTTACGCGAAGTGCGTATGCTGTGTACACCGCAGCAACAGCCCGCCTTTGATTCGCTGCTTTATAAAGTTACCCGCCGCATGGGCCCCTGGAACCGGGGAAAAGACAGTACAAATAAAAACTAACACCTCCCCGCAATTGTGCTGTATAGCTACTGCAAACGTAACCGCTTTTGTTGCGTAGCGGAAATGTGCGTTTGATAAAATAAGCGCTCCCTACCGCAATGTAACGCAAAAGGAGTATAGCTGCAACAACCCAACGCAGGCCAATTCAAATTTTTTCCAGCGGCACTACCACTTCCAGCGTAAACCCCTTACCCGGGGCGGTGTAAATGTGCAAACTGCCGCCCAATGCCGTAACGCGGCGGCGGATGTTTTCGAGCCCAATGCCGGTGGTTTGCTCGCTTTTGGATATGTCTTTTCCCTTACCGTCGTCGGCCACACGCAACACCAGCGCATCGGCGGTTTTTCGCAGGCTGATGGTAACATTGCGGGCATGAGCATGCTTGATGATGTTGTTAAACTGCTCCTGCAAGATGCGGAATAGTTGGGTTTGCAGGTTGGCGGTCATGGGCAGTTCTCCTGCCTGTTGTAAATCCAAATGAATGGTAAAGCGGTTGTTGGCCTCCAGCGTTTCAACCAGTGTATCAATTACCTGGCGGATATTCATTTTATCAACCGATGCAGGCGCCAACTGGTGCGACAATCGGCGGATTTCCTGCACGGCGTTGCGCAGCAGGTCTTCGCTTTTTTTGATTTCCTGCACGGCATCTTTGCCTTCTTTTATTTTTTCTTCGGCAAAGTTGAGGTAAATCATGGAGGCGGCCAGTATTTGGTTTACATTATCGTGCAACTCCATCCCCAGCTGGTTCCACTCTTTTTCTTGCGCCGCAATTACGGCTTTTTCAATTTGCTGGTTCAGCTCCCGCTCTTTGGTTATATCCTGCATGGAGCCAATAATCCGCACCGGGTTTCCGGCCGCATCATACAATACATAAGCCCGGTCGAGCACGTATTTGTATGTGCCATCGGCACAACGGTAGCGGTATTGGTCTTGCATTTTATGCCGCTTAAACCGAAACGTGCGGTCGAGCAGGGCTTTAACACGGGGCCAGTCATCGGGGTGTACATGCTCCTGAAACCACTGCATGCTGTTTTGATGTACCCGCTGTTTATACCCGTAGATTTTTGTATAGTTTTGGTTGTACACAATGGTGTTGGTAGTAACATCCAAATCCCACATCGTATCGCTGGTTGCCTGGGTAATCAGTTCGTATCGCTCCAGCAGCATCAGTTTTTCCGCTTCTGCGTTCTTACGGTCGGTAATATCATTTCGTATGCTGATGAATTGTACCGGTTTGCCCTTGTCGTCTAAAAACGGAACAATGGTGGTATCTACCCAAAACAGGCGGCCGTCTTTGGCTTTATTGCGCACCTCGCCCCGCCAAACTTTTCCTTTCAGTATGGTACCCCAAAGAGTTTCATAAAACTTTTTATCATGATATTTTGAGTTCAGGATTTTGTGATCTTGCCCCATTACTTCCTCGGGGGTATAACCGGTAATGCGGTAAAAGTTTTCGTTGGCAAAAGTGATGCGGCCGGCACTGTCGGATATGTCAACTATTACCGATTCGTTAAGGGCATAAATGTAATCGGCGGCACGTTTTTCCGCGGCTGCATTTTGTCGCTCGTTTTCCAAAGCGGTAATTGTAAACGAAAGGTCATCCGCAATCTCCTGAATCAGTTGGGTTTCCTGCTCATCATTAAAGTGGTAGGGTTTTGCGGAGTAGAGCGTAAATGTGAACTTCACCGCATCGTTTACAATAATGGGCACCGATAAAGAGGAGCGGTATCCTCTTTTTAAGGCCTCTTCGCGCCAGGGCAGCATCATGGGGTCGTTAGCAATATCTTCGCTGTAAACCATTCGGCGTTCCCGTATGGAAGTACCCGTGGGCCCGCGGCCAATGGGAATGTCTTTGGCACTGATACCGCTGATGGCCTGAAAATAACCGTCTTCCTTGCCGGCGATGTGCAGGGGCACCACCAATCCGGTATTTTCATCTACTTTCCCGATCCACGACATCAGAAAACCGCCATATTGTACTGCCATGTTACAGGTTTCCTGTAATAGTTTGGACTCATCTTTTTGCCGAATAAACATCTGATTCAGCTGGCTGATGAGCAGGTACAGGCGGCTGGTTGCTTTCAACTTTTCTTCCGCTTCGGTAAGCGCCGTTATGTCAATGTATGTGCCCAAAATACCAATTACCGCACCGTGCTGGTTACGCAGGGGTGTTTTGTTGATTAAAATAAAACGAAGGTCTCCGTGGATATCAACAAATGATTCTTTCAGGCCATAAATAGGTTGTTCCGAAAGTAATACCTCCAGATCCGTTTTCCGATAGCGTAACGCAGTTTCGTACGGCACTAAGTCAAAATCGTCTTTACCGGTTATATCACTTAAGTTGCTGACCCCAATATCTTTTAGAGCTTATCTCAAAAGTGTGAATAAGTGTAAAAATAGTTCTTTGAAGCGGATAATTGATTTTAGAATTTGCCATTCATGGATATAACAAATGATCAATGGGCGTTAGTAAGTCCAATT
>JBKBIL010000020.1:0-22118 GCA_046297415.1 Lacibacter sp. | reverse complement strand
TAATTGGACTTACTAACGCCCATTGGTCATTTGTTATATCCATGAATGGCAAATTCTAAAATCAATTATCCGCTTCAAAGAACTATTTTTACACTTATTCACACTTTTGAGATAAGCTCTATGTATATGCTATTAGTTTTGGAGGTACAAGCGTTGATGCTGGTTTCAGTTTAAAAATTGATGGCAGTGGAAATGCTTATGTTGCGGGTCAGTTTTCCAATACAGTTGATTTTGATCCGGGGGCTGGTACCGCCAACCTCAGTAGTGCAGGAGGTTCTGATATTTTCTTTGCAAAATATGATGCATCAGGGAATTATGTTTTCGCCAAAAGGATGGGAGGAACAAATAATGACCAGGCAACCGGTGTTGCTTTAGATGCAGCGGGTAATATTTACCTCTCAGCTGCTTTTGGAAACACGGTTGATTTTGACCCGGGTACAGGTACAGTTAACCTTGTAAGTGCAGGTTTATTTGATATTGCAGTAGCCAAATACAATACGGCCGGAGATTATGTGTATGCTTTCAGGATAGGAAGTTCATCCTTTGATCAGGCAAATGCAATAGGTGTAGATGCAAGCGGCAATGTATATGTGGCCGGCTATTTTGACGGTTTTGTTGATTTTGATCCGGGTGCCGGTACTGCTATCCTTACCAGTTCCAGTTCCTTAGATATCTTCCTGGCAAAATATGATGCATCGGGTAATTATGTATTTGCGCATAAAATCGGGTCAACCCCCGGTGAATCGGCCCTTGGATTGGCATTAGATGGATCCGGTAGTGTTTACATCTCCGGTTATTTTCAGGGTATTGTTGATTTCGATCCCGGAGCAGGTATTGCTAATTTAGAAAGTACAGGCAGTACGGATATTTTTATAGCGAAATACACGGCTGCCGGTAATTATGTATTCGCAAAAAAAATCGGAAGTGCAGGTAGTGATTATGGTAATAGCATTGCTGCAGATGGTAATCATTTATATGTTACAGGCTATATCAACGGAATGGCTGATACAGATCCCTCAACTGAGACAATTAATATTGAGACAATCAATGGTATTGATAGTTATATAGCCAAATACATTATCTGTTCATCACCTGCTTTATCTGCACAATCCATTAGTGCAAATCCAGCCACGGTCAGTGGAGCCACTTCACTCACCGATGGCGGATGCCGTCTACTTGCTGTGGTGGAACCCAATGGTGCCAGTCCTGTCAGTGGCACAGTAAATGCGCAATTGTGGATTGAAAGCAGTGTGCCCACCTTTGCCGGTCAGCCTTTCGTGGCCCGTCATTATGAAATCACTCCGGTTACCAATCCATCCACAGCCACCGGGCGTATTACCCTTTATTTTACCCAGCAGGAGTTTACTGATTTTAACACCCACCCCGCAAGCACATTGGATCTGCCCACAGGTGCCGGTGATGCAGCAGGCATCAGTAACCTGCGCATTGGCAAGTACAATGGAACCAGTAATAATGGTACCGGTTTACCGGCCAGTTATACCAACGGGGCTTCCATCATTGATCCAGCCGATGGAGATATTGTTTGGAATGGTACGCTCAACCGCTGGGAGGTGAGCTTTGATGTAACAGGCTTCAGCGGGTTCATTGTTCAAACCGTTTCTTCTACTTTACCGGTAAACCTTACATTGTTTGCAGCAAGGAAAAATGGACCACAGTCCCTCCTCTCCTGGAGCACCGCCTCTGAACAAAACAACAAAGGGTTTTATGTTCAGCGCAGCGCTAACGGACAATCCTTTACGAACCTGGGATTCGTGGCAGCAAAAGGTAATGGCAGCGGCGCCAGCTACTCCTTCACCGATGCAGCACCCCTCAGCGGCCGCAACTTCTATCGCCTGGTACAGGTGGATGAAGACGGTAAAAGCAGCTTCAGCCCGGTACGGGAACTCAGCTTTGGCCTGCAGGCCCTGCGCATTTATCCCAACCCGGTGCAGCAAACCCTGACACTTACTGGGAACACCGGCAACGAACCGCTTTGCTTCCGCCTCACCGACCTTAGCGGAAGGGTATTGAAAACTTGGAGTTTTTCTAAAACGCCCGGCACATTGCAACTCAATCTCAACGGAATACCGGCCGGCAACTACCTGCTGGAAACAAAGCAAGGTGTGCAGGAAACGAAAACTGTTCCGGTAATGAAGCAATAAACCTGTCGTCGTTTGACTAAAACAAAAAGAGCGATCTTAAACGATCGCTCTTTTTGTTAAAATATCACTTTTCAATAAACCTTCTCTTCCAAAGAAATTGATCAACAATTGTACAGCAGTAAAGAAACAGTGAAAACACATCGTGGACGAATGATGCAGAAAATTAACATCAGCAGTTGTCACAGCTCACATATTTAGTGAACCGGGAGAGTTAATCAACGTCTGTATTTTATTACTGCATTTCTCTTAAAATTAGACCTCCTACAATATTGTGTGTACCTCTTTGGGAGTATTGGCATCAATTGTTAATTATAGTAACTTGCTAAAAAATTAACTGATACCTAGTTCTAGCAATGCCTCCTTCTTATGAGCAAAAAAATTATTTTTTTTATTGCAACAATTTTATGCGTTAAACCCAGTGTCTCCCAAACTGACATTCCCCGTTCAGACCTCTGGGTAACCAATGGTACAGTCACGACTGTTCAACAAGAAGGGAATACCATTTATTTGGGCGGATCGTTCACATATGTAGGCCCTAATATACCCTTTGGTGCGAGTCTTGACCCGGGAACAGGCCAACCAAATGCTGCATTTGTAAAGCCAAACGGGAGAGTAAATATTGTAATACCTGATGGTTCTGGTGGCTGGTTTATAGGGGGAGATTTTACTAACGTTGGAGGAGAAAGCAGAAACCGGCTTGCTCGTATTAACAGCGACGGCACTTTACACACATGGAATCCGAATTCTAACGGCTCCATATTAAGCTTAGCCTTGTCTGGGAATATTTTATATGTCGGTGGCGGGTTTACAGATATTGGCGGGGTGCCCCGTAATCGCATTGCAGCATTAGATGCTACAACGGGTACCGTTACAACATGGAATCCGAATGCAAATAATACTATTCTCTCAATAGCAATCAGCGGCAGCTTAATATACGTTGGGGGAAATTTTACCAGTATCGGTGGGCAATCCCGCAATTATATTGCCGCCCTGGACGCAACCTCCGGTTTGGCAACTACATGGAATCCAAATGCAAACAGTTCCGTTCTTTCAATTGCTATCAACAGTGGTACTGTTTATGTTGGCGGACAATTTACAACGATCGGAGGACAAGCGAGAAATAGAATTGTTGCTCTGGACGCAACCTCCGGTTTGGCAACTACATGGAATCCAAATGCAAACAACAGAGTAAATGAAATCGTAATCAGTGGCAGTACTTTGTATGCCGGCGGTTTATTCAGCAATATTGGAGGACAATCACGAAATTTTATTGCTGCCCTGGATATATCAACAGGAACCGCAACGGGTTGGGATCCAAATGCAAATAATTTTGTAGAAACGATTGCTGTAAGCGGCGGCATTGTATATGCGGGGGGGAACTTTACAAGCATAGGTGGGCAATCTCGTAATAATTTAGCTGCTCTAGATGCAGTAACCGGGATTGCTAATTCCTGGAATCCAAATGCAGGGAATCAATCTGTTTTGTCGATTTCCATTGATGGTGGAACTCTTTATGTTGGTGGTAATTTTTTAAGTATTGGCGGGCAATCTCGTAACAATTTAGCTGCTCTAGATGCAGTAACCGGGGCCGTTACATCATGGAACCCTGCACCGAATCAAACAGTAAGGGCAATCGCTGTTAGTGGAACTACAGTCTACGTAGGGGGTGACTTTACAAGCATAGGCGGGCAATTAAGAAACAGATTAGCGGCCCTGGATGCAGTAACAGCTATTGCCAGCAGCTGGGATCCGAATTCTAATAATTCAGTTCAAACAATTAAAGTTGTTGGGGGTATTGTTTATGCAGGCGGGAATTTTACCAATATTGGCGGCCTTACCCGTAACAACATTGCTGCAATTGACGCAGTAACAGGTAGCCCTACCTCATGGAATCCGAATATAGATGGCTCGATCTATACTATCAGAGTTGAAGGAAGCAATGTTTACGTATGCGGTTTTTTTAATACGGTAGGGGGTCAAATAAGAAATTATATTGCGGCGATTGATGCAGTAACAGGTAATCCTAACGCCTGGAATCCAAATGCGAATAATTATGTACGGGCAATAGAAATCAGCGGCAATACGATTTTTGCAGCAGGTGATTTTACTACTATCGGAGGCCAAAACCGTACACGGATTGCTGCACTTGATATTTTAACCGGCAATGCACTTGCATGGAATCCGATTGCTAATAATGCTGTATTCACTATTGCCATTAATAGCGGTAATGTGTATGCGGGTGGCAATTTTACTAATATTGGCGGGCAAGCCCGTAACTATTTAGCTGCACTGGATTTGACAACCGGAAATGCAACTACATGGAATCCTAACGTAAATAACAGCGTGCAAACAATTGCCGTAAGCAGCAATAATATATTTGCAGGCGGAAGTTTTAATCGAGCAGGAGTACAGGCTTTTAATAATTTTGCAGGTTTCGCACTTGCTACAACTTTGCCGGTAACATTACTGGAGTTTCATGCGCAACGTAACGCACAAACAACAGTGCTCAACTGGTCTACAGCATCCGAACAAAACAACAAAGGATTTACGGTACAACGAAGCAGAAACGGACACTCCTTTACTGATCTTGGATTTGTACCTGCCGCTACCAATGGCAACAGTACTGTTACGCAGCACTACCGCTTTACCGATGCAGCACCCCTCAGCGGCCGCAACTTCTATCGCCTGGTACAGGTGGATGAAGACGGTAAAAGCAGCTTCAGCCCGGTACGGGAACTCAGCTTTGGCCTGCAGGCCCTGCGCATTTATCCCAACCCGGTGCAGCAAACACTGACCCTTACTTTGAGTGCCGGCAACGAACCGCTGCGCCTCCGCCTCACCGATCTGAGTGGACGGGTGGTGAAAACATGGAGCTTTGTTCAAACCCCGGGTGTTGTACAACTTAACCTGAACGAAGTACCGACCGGCAACTACCTGCTGGAAGTTGGACAGGGAGTACAGGAAACAAAAATCCTTCCGGTGATAAAGCATTAACATTACAACTGAAGAAAACAAAAAAGAGCGATCAATACTGATCGCTCTTTTTTTATCTGAAGCCCGTTCTGTTCATCATTTGGCTCCATACAATTCCGCCTGCAGCTGGTGCACCCGCTCATCTTCCAGGTACTCATCAAATGTTGTCAACCGGTCAATGATGCCATTGGGCGTTAACTCAATAATACGGTTGGCAGTTGTGTGCAGGAACGTATGGTCGTGCGATGTCAGCAACACAATCCCGTTGTATGCAATGCACTGCTCGTTAAAGCTCTGAATGCTTTCCAGGTCCAGGTGGTTGGTGGGCTGGTCCAGAATAATAACGTTGGGGTTTTGCAGCATCATGCGGCTAATCATGCAGCGCACCTTTTCGCCCCCGCTCAGCACGTTCACCTTCTTCATTATTTCATCGCCGCTAAACAGCATCTTGCCCAAAAAGCCTCGTAAAAACGGTTCGTCGGCATCGGTTACATGGGGCGGAACAAACTGGCGCAGCCACTCCAGCAGCGTGAGGGGTTCTTTAAAAAATTCGCTGTTTTCCAGCGGCAGGTAGGCCTTGGTAATGGTGCTGCCCCATTCGTACGTACCGGCATCGGCCGCCTGGTTGCCGTTGATAATTTCAAAGAAGTACGTAACCGCCAGCGGGTCTTTGCTTACAAAAGCAATTTTATCGCCTTTGTTTACGGTAAACGATACTTTGTCGAACAGCACCCGGCCGTCCACCACTTTCTGCAGCTTTTCTACATTCAGTATTTGGTTGCCCACCTCCCGCAGGGGCTGAAAAATGATGCCGGGGTATTTGCGGTTGCTGGGTTCAATTTCTTCGATGGTAAGTTTTTCCAGCGCTTTTTTACGGGCGGTAGCCTGCCGGCTTTTCGAGGCGTTGGCGCTGAAACGGGCAATGAATTCGATCAGGGCCTGGCGCTTGTCTTCAATCTTCTTGTTTTTATCGGCCAGTTGCCGGGCCATCAGCTGGCTCGATTCGTACCAGAAGGTGTAATTGCCTGTGTAAATTTTTATTTTCTGCCGGTCCACATCGGCCACATGCGTACAAACAGCGTCCAAAAAGTGGCGGTCGTGACTCACCACCAGCACAATGTTTTGGTAATCGGCCAAAAAGTTTTCGAGCCAGCCAATGGTTTCAATATCCAGGCCGTTGGTCGGCTCGTCCAGCAGCAGAATATCGGGGTTGCCAAACAGGGCCTGTGCCAGCAGCACCCGCACTTTCAAGTTGCCGGGAATATCTTTCATCAGGCTGTGGTGAAAGTTTTCTTTCACGCCCAGTTCGCTCAGCAGGGTGGCCGCATCGCTTTCGGCGGTATAGCCGCCCATTTCGCCAAATTCGGCTTCCAGTTCGCCCGCCCGCAGGTAATCGGCCTCGGTGGCATTGGGATCGGCGTAAATGGCGTCTTTTTCGTGCATGATATCCCACATTTTTTTGTGGCCCATCAGCACAGTGTTCAGCACGGTATGCTCATCAAATTCAAACTGGTTTTGTTTGAGTACGGCAATGCGTTCGCCGGGTGTAATTTCCACGGAGCCTTTGTTGGGTTCAATTTCGCCGCTCAGTATTTTGAGGAAGGTACTCTTGCCCGCCCCGTTGGCGCCGATGATGCCGTAGCAGTTGCCTTTGGTGAAGTTGATGTTCACCTCGTCAAACAACACCCGCTTGCCGTAAGCCAGGGTAATATTCCTTGCGCTGATCATGCCTGATTTTTTTGAGGCCGCAAAGGTACGGCAAAACAGCCGGCGCAGCGGCACGAAAGCGTACTATTTACAAGTGGCTAGATGCGGGGAGGCTCAGGGGCTGTGGGCTTTTGGTGTGCTGCTGGGCTGCGGTTCCGGCTGCTCCGGGGTACCGTGCCGCCGGGCCACCCGCTTGCTCCGGCGCCGGCGGCACCAGGCCCTCCGCATCCGGCAGCCCGTGTGCTGCAGCAACGGGGGCAGCAATTCCACCGGTTGGTTTACGAATGCTGCGCTTGCTTACCGTTAAGTAACGCTGTGGCCTTTATGCAGCGGGTTGAATAGCAGCGTTATTGTAAGTAAACGTGGTATACAATTCAGTGAATTTGATTTTTACATACAATTATAGCAGTCTGCATAAAGTACTGTTACTCCGCATTTATTATATCACCGTATAACCATACGTGTCCACAAAGGAAGTCAACGAGAAAAATACCCCACTTTAGTAACACAACACGGTAGCTTAAATTTTGGCTGTAATCTTAAAATCTGGAATTACGAGCCATCAGCTATATTGTAAGCGATGCATTCTTTCCGTTAAAATGGTTTTATACTGTTTTTTAAATGCAGTATCCATAAAACTGCGGTCTATGAGCTCCTGCCACAGGGGCCATGCTTTTGCCATCTTGTTAAAGATGTTTTTCTGCTGCTTTTCTGTTACGTTCAATGTTTGCATTGCTGCTATAAAATCCTGTTTTTTCAACTTCTTCTTCCGCCCATTCAGGGTTAAGGCCATTTCTTCGTTATCGGCAGTATTAACCAGAGTGGTATTCACCAAATCGTAAGCCGGTGATAGGGTCATGCCCAGCCCCGGTTGCTCCAGTAACGAGAAATTCTTCAAATGCATATCGGCATTGCCGGTAAGGAAAGAGAAGAGCACCAATTCAAAAAAATTCACCACATCCAATCCGGGCGTTGCCGAATATTTTTGAATGGCTTTCCCAACCTGCTCATAGCTGCCATGGTACTTGTCTTCGGTAAGCCGTTCGGTAAGTTGGCACATATCTTCCATGGCTAATTTTCCCTTTTTGGTTCGGTCCATCCGCCGGGTTATATACGCCAGGTTGCCCGATTGCAGCCGAATTAAACTATGTGGTGCTGTTTTTATTTTGGCTAATTGGGCCAAATGCATGGTTACATCTTCCACCTCAGGCAATTGCGGATACGAAGCAATAGGCGGCTTCAAAATATACCCACCCCATAAGCCCACAATTGTGAACCTTCGTTCGGTTCCGTCTTTGTTGTTCCCGCTGATGTGCAGCGATAGTTTGGCCTGCACGCCTGTTACAGCTGTTTGGCTCTGTATCACTTCTTTGGCCAATGGCTCCAGGTCTTCCTCCGTATAGGGTAAAGCCGGTGGAGAGGGCTGCCCGAATATTTTTCTGGAACAGGAAGGATGAAAATCCAGCTCGTTTGCGGCCAGCGGCTGATAACAAAACAAACAATCATTCATGTTGTTTCCTCCTCTTTTACTTCCTCTACACTAACTGCACCGATGCAATCTTTACAGCAGGCCAGTAATAAACCCATCCGATCCCGGGGATTCAGTTTCCAGTTTTTTTCTACAATATCCAGCAACCATCCCTCGGGTATCAGGCCATCAAAAAATGGGAATAGTACGTTTGAGGTGTACGGTTCTTCACGCAGCGGCAGGGTTAAACTTACCGGCCGGGCACCCGGCTGTGCCGCATACGCCCGGTCGTACACAAAATGATACCCCTGCTCATCCTGGGTGAGCCATCCGGCTAATTGGTCTTTTACTTTTATAGCTGCTTTACGCAAGGTTTAAAAATATGCTTATCCGGATTTTGGCATTATGCCTCATTTCCCGTATCCTGATTGCTGATTTCTAATTTAACAGGCCCCACCTCGTAACCGAAAAGGTGCAACACCTGATTAACCTTATCCAAACGAACAGTTTCCTTTCCTTGTTCCAGTTCACGAATGAAGCGCAGGCCTACGCCGGCTTTTTCGGCCAGTTCGGGCTGGGTGAGTTTCACCGATTTCCGCTTTTCTTTTACAAATTCTGCAAGCTTCATATTATACCCCAACAGGTATAAAATTAAAATTTTTTGTCAAATTTGTACCCTTTAGGGTGTATTTATTTTGAAACCAAACAATTCATACCCTATCGGGTATATTTATTCCAAAAAGTCGTTAGGTTTGTATGCACCTGTGCTTTTAATTTCAGTCTGAAATAAGGCAGATGATTGCTTTTGAAGCATGAAGCTGTAATCGCTATGGAGATTGAAAAACTTTTCGGGAAGCCACCCGGGGTGTAACGCAGCCGTATTTGGTAATTGCATTACAGTTTGCACCGCCGGCTGTAAAAAAATCTCCTATTCTATTTGCATCCTATTACCCCATGGCCCTCCGTAGGAATTGTTACTTTTACCGTTGCTAATTGGCAAGCAATCGCATGAAAATCATTCCCTTGTTGTTGGTGTTTGTGGTGGGTTGGCTCGGTGCATCTGCACAGGCGGTTGTGCTATCGGGTGTGATTAAGGATTCGCATTCCGATGAGCCGGTTCCGTTTGCGTCGGTAATCATTAAAAGTTCGGGTGCAGGGCAACTGAGCGATTCGGCCGGGCGGTTTGTGATTCGGCTTTCACACTTTAATCCCGGCGATTCCATTCTCGTGAGTTATGTAGGTTATACCCCACTGGCCGCCGCAATTCCTGCAACCGAAGGCGATACCATCTTTCTCACCCTTTTGCTCGAACGGGGCCATCTGCAGCAAGAAGTGGTCATCAAATCAAAATACGGCAGAGGCTGGATTTTGTGGCGCAAAATCGTTCGGAACAAACCCTTCAACGACCGCTACCGGTTCGACAATTTCGCCTACGAACTCTACAACAAACTGGAAGTTGATCTCACCCGCATCAACGTCGGGCGGTTTAAAAATATCCGTCCGCTGCGGCCTTTCGGTTTCATCATTGACAATAACATCGACACCACCAGCGAAGACAAACCGTTTCTACCCGTATTTCTTGCTGAAACAATTTCCAACTACTATTACCAAAAAAGTCCGCTCAAGCGAAGGGAGGAAATTAAAGCCAGCCGTACCTCGGGACTTAAAAACGAAAGTGTACAAAAACTGCTGGGCGGTATGGACCAGGTGGTGAATGTGTACAACAATTACATCATGGTCTTTGACAAGCGCTTTGTAAGTCCCATTGCCGATAACGGCGACGCATTTTACAACTACCGCCTTACCGATACACAGTATATGGGTGGCAAACGATTTTTCCATCTGGTATTCACACCCAAACACAAAGGCGAAAACACCTTTGAAGGCGATTGCTGGGTGCACGATACCAGCTTTGCCATTCAGAAAATGAATTTACGGCTGGCACAGGATGCCAATATCAATTACGTTGAAAAGCTGAGTATTGTACAGGAATACAAACGGGTGAACGACAGCATCTGGTTTTTATCGAAAGATAAATTCGTGGTAGATATTACACCCATCGGCAAACAAAAATTCGGGGTAATTGGCCGTAAAACCACCACCTATGAAAATGTATTAATCAACTCGCCAAAGGTGCTGAAAGTACTGTCGCAAAACAAAAAGCTGGAAGAAACGATTTTGCTGCCCGGCGCTACCGAACAGCCGGAACACTACTGGACAGCAAACCGGCACGAAGAACTCGACAAAAAAGAGAAAGCTATTTATGCCATGATTGACACCCTGCAGCAAATGCCCTTGTTTCGGCAATACAGCAATACCCTCCAGTTTTTGGCCACCGGCTACAAAGCTTTTGGTAACCTGGAATACGGCCCCTGGTTCAATGCCCTGAGTGTGAACGTGGTGGAAGGCTTTCGCCTGCGGCTCGATTTAGGCACCAGTACCCACTTCAGCAAAAAATGGTGGTTGCGGGGCTACCTCGCTTATGGTACGCTCGACGGTAAGTTTAAGGGCCGGGCCGATGTAACGCATCTCTTTAATAAAAATCCGCGTACCCGGCTCAATCTGTCTTATGCCAATGATTACGATAACGGACAGGTGTACTACGATGAAGTGGGTGCCGATAATGTTTTTTCACTGGCGGCCCGCAAGGCACAGGTGCCCATCAAGTTTCTGAAAGTGGAGCAGCAGCGCATAGATTTTCTGAAAGAAACTCCTTCAGGATTTTCGGTGGAGCTGAGCGCCATCCACAAGCAATTTACTCCCATCCGCTCGCTGCCTCCCATCAGCATCTACGAAAACGGCAAGGGAGAACCGTTAAACAACCTGGAATTTTCGGTGAAGCTTCGCTTCGCCTACCTCGAACGGTTCCTGGAAGGTACCTTCCTGCGTACCAGCTTGGGCAGTCCGTACCCAATATCGGAACTAAAATATTCCAAAGGTGTTTCCGGTGTACTGGGTAGCAGCTACGATTATCACAAACTAACCGCCAGTGTGCACGACTATCAGAAAGTGGCGCATTACGGCGAAATTTATTACAACGTATATGCAGGTAAAGTGTGGGGCACGCTTCCATTTACACTGTTGGAAATGCACCCGGGCAACGAAATTTATTACTACAATAAATATGCGTTCAACCTCATGAACCGCTTTGAATACCTGAGCGACCGGTTTGCCGGCGTGCATGTGGAACACAACATTGGCAACGGTATGTTTCGCCTGTTAGGGCCGTCCCGCAAACTGAAGCTGCGCCAGTTTTGGACGGCGAAAGTGCTGTGGAGCAGTTTGAGCGAATCCAACAAAGCTTTTAACCAGGTGGGTGCCGTTTTCGACCGCGGCCACCGGTTTCAAACGCTGAACGGCCACACCTACATGGAGCTGGGTACGGGGGTTGATAATATTTTCCGCCTGTTGCGTATTGATTGCATCTGGCGGGTGCTGCCCCGGCCACTGCCCGTGGAAGCGTACAAGCGATTTGGAGTTTTTGGAAGTTTCAGGCTGCAGTTTTAAACGCCGTAAAGCCTATAAGCTTTTCCGGCCGGCTTGCAGCGTGGCAACAGGGCCAATGCTAAAGATTTAATTCCGCAACTCAAAAATATATTGCACCATCGTTTCCGCTTCTTCCTGGCTTACCTGCGGGTGGGGGGTCATGGGTACGGTACCCCAAACGCCGGAGCCGCCTTTGCGGATTTTTTCGGCCAGCAGGGCAATATTTTCAGGCGTGGGTTCATAATGGGCCGCAATTTCGCGGTACGAAGGGCCTACATTTTTTTCTTCCACCATGTGGCAGGTAAGGCAGTCGTTTTTAGCCACCAGCGCCAGGCCTTTTTTATATGCTTCGGACGGGGCCGGCGCAGGGGCTGCAGCCGGTTTGGTTGCGGTTTCTTTGTTGCCGCTGGTACCACAGGCAGCAGCCAATAATAGCAGGGCCATTCCCAACAATAAATTGCTCCGTTTCATGCCGCAAAGGTAGTGCAGTATGTTCTATGCCCGCTTCTTTGTTGCAGCTACAATGTGCTCCGTTATTTCAGAACTGCCACCGTTTCTTTCGGTGTTTTCGGGCAGCACTTTTGCCGCAAACCGCCTGAAATGCGTAAAATCTGTTCCCGGCGCTTGTGTTGTTTGCCAACTTGTCACACTCCGGCTGCATGGTATTTTTTTTGCTGAAGTGCGGTAGCAAAATTTTAGCGTTATGCAAAGCGGTACCATACGTGTTCAAACCGAGAATATTTTTCCCATCATCAAAAAGTTCCTGTACAGCGACCATGAAATTTTTCTGCGGGAGCTGGTGAGCAATGCCGTGGATGCCACCCAAAAATTAAAAACCCTGGCCTCGCTGGGCGAAGCTACCGGCGAACTGGGCGATTTGAAGGTGGAAGTAAAGCTAGATAAAAAGGCAAAGACCATTACCATTTCCGATAACGGGGTGGGCATGACCGCCGAAGAGGTAGAAAAATACATCAACCAGGTGGCGTTTTCGGGGGCCGAAGAGTTTGTGCAAAAGTATAAGGGCCAGAACGAAAATGCCATCATCGGTAAGTTTGGCCTTGGCTTCTACTCGGCCTTTATGGTAAGCAGCAAAGTAGAACTGTTTACCAAAAGCTATACCAACGCCCCCGCCGTACGCTGGGAATGCGACGGCAGCCCCGAATACAAGCTGGAAGAAACCACGCAACGTACCCAGCGCGGTACCGATGTGGTGCTGCATGTGGATGAAGACAGCCAAGAATTTTTAGACGAAGACCGGCTGAAAGGCATCCTCAAGCGGTTTTGCCGCTTTTTGCCCATACCCATCTTTTTTGGCGATGCGCAAATCAACAATACCCAGCCGTTGTGGGTAAAAAAGCCTTCGGAACTCACCAGCCAGGACTATCAGAACTTCTATAAAGAACTGTATCCCTTCAGCGATGCGCCGCTGTTTTGGATTCATCTGAACGTGGACTATCCCTTCAACCTCACCGGCGTACTGTACTTCCCCAAAATCAAACAGAGCTACGAAATACAGAAGGATAAAATTCAGCTCTATTGCAACCAGGTATTTGTAACCGATGAGGTGAAAGATATTGTGCCCGAGTTTTTGATGCTGCTGCATGGGGTAATTGACAGTCCGGATATACCGCTAAATGTTAGCCGCAGCTACCTGCAGGGCGACCCCAACGTGAAGAAAATCAACAACCACATCACCAAAAAGGTGGCCGACAAACTGGAAGAGATTTTCAAAAACGACCGGAAAGAATTTGAAGAAAAATGGGAAAGCCTGGGCCTGTTTGTGAAGTATGGCATGATGACGGACGATAAGTTTCTCGAAAAGGCCAACAAGTTTCACATTTTTAAATCGGCCACCGAAAACAAGTATTATACGCTGGATGAATACCGTGCCGCCACCGAAGCGCTGCAGAAAAACAAAGAAGGTAAACTGGTGGTACTGTACACCAGCAACCCCCTTGAGCAAAACAGCTACATCAAAGCGGCACAGGAGCGGGGCTACCAGGTTGTGGTGCTGGATACCCTTGTCGATGCCGCCTTCCTGAACAACATGGAACTGAAATGGGACAACGTGGTGTTCCGCCGGGTGGATGCCGATATTGTGGACAACCTGATTGATAAGCAGGAAGAGTTGAAGAGCGTACTTACCGAAGAAGAAACCAAGCAGTTGAAAGAATGGTTTAACATACAACTCACCGACTTGCACCTGAATGTGGAGATAAAGGGCCTGAGCCCCGCTGCACCACCGGTAGTGGCCACCCGCCCCGAGTTTATGCGCCGCATGAAAGAGATGGCGCACATCAGCGGTCCCATGGGCAGTTTTTACGCCAACATGCCCGATGAGGTGGAACTAACAGTTAACGGCAACCACCCGGTGTACCGCAAGGTGCTGAGTGCACCCACCAAAGAGCAGAGCCAGGAAATGGTACGCAACCTGGCCGACCTGGCGTTACTGTCGCAAGGCCTGCTCAAGGGCGACCAGCTCACCAACTTCATCAACCGCAGTGTGGCACTGATGCAGGGCGAGGTGAAGAGCGGCCTGATTGTGGAGCCGTAAGTAAAAGCTATCCGTTTTATATAGAAGGGTTCGTGTACGTACGAGCCCTTTTTCTTTTTCCGCTGCTGTTGCGGCATCTTTCACCTGTACCTCCTCGGCGAGGGGGACACCTCTACTAATCTTCTTTTTTATGGATGAATCATTCAGAACTTTTGATTTGTAGCCCTTCAAATATTTTACAGCAGGTTTTCTTTTCTGGGATTGAATATTCCCCTTTTGAGGGGAGATAGGGAGAGGACTCGTAGAAGGATTATTTTCTCGAGTTGCACCACCTGTTTACAACTTGAAAACCTGTTCGTACCTGCCCCATCTGTGTACTACAGCCGAAGGGCTGCCGCGGCCCGCAGGGCAGTGCGCCCGCCGGAGGCGCGGCGTACCGCAGCGCAGCGGAGCCGGAGGGCGCGGAACCACAGTTGCCATGGGTACGGCTGCATACAGCCCCCGCTTTCTTAACAAATTTTGCGGCCGGGGCTGCATACCCGGCATTGCCTTTTCCGCTAATTTCACCACATGAAATATTTGTTTGTGTTACCCCTGTTGCTGCTGGCACTGGCAGCCAACAGCCAGCCGGCCGAAGAAACCGCCATCCGAAACATGCTGCAAAAACAGGCGCAAAGCTGGAACTGTGGCGACCTGAACGGCTTTATGAAACACTACTGGCAGCACGACTCGCTGTTGTTTGTGGGTAAAAGCGGCCTTACTTACGGTTACGCACAGGTGCTGGCCAACTACCGCAAAAGCTACCCCGATATGGACGATATGGGCGAGCTGGACTTTGATCTTAAAAAGGTGGAAGTGCTGGCATCCGATGCGGCTTTTGTGGTAGGCCGCTGGCATTTGAAACGCGACAAAAGGGGCGACCTGAGCGGCTACTTTACCCTGCTGCTGCGCAAACTGAAAGGGGAGTGGGTGATTGTGGCCGACCACAGCAGTTGAGTATGCTTCCGCATTTGATGGCATCGAATTTTTACTGAATAAAATACTCTTATTATGTTTCTGATTGTGTTGGGTATCCTGGCCATTGCCATTGGCTTTGCGGTGGCCAAGCAGCCCGGTCCGCTGCAAAACATGTCGAAAGTGATACGCAGCCTGGGTTTTATTTTGATAGTGATTGGCGTAATCAGCTCCTGTGTGGTGCAGATTGATGCCGGCCAGGTGGGGGTACAAAAATTGTTTGGAAAAATTCAGAAGCGTACACTTTCGAGCGGGTTGAATTTGGTAAACCCGCTGGTAGATGTAATTAAGCTGGATATAAAAACCCAAACCTACACCATGAGCGGCCTGAGCGATGAGAGCCAGCGGGTGGGCGATGATGCCATACGGGTGCTGACGGCCGACGGTTTGGAGGTTGTAATTGACCTGTCGGTACTGTACCGCCTATTGCCCAGCGAAGCGCCGCGCCTGCTGGTTGAAACGGGAGTAGATTACGTGGATAAAATTGTACGGCCCATTACCCGCACCCGCATACGCGATAACGCCGTTTACTACGAAGCCGTGAGTTTGTACAGCACCAAACGCGATGAATTTCAGAACCGCATTTTTAAAACCATTGAGGAAGATTTTAAAAAGCGAGGCCTGCTGCTGGAAAATTTGCTGGTGCGCAACATAACCCTGCCGCAAAGCGTGCGGGCAACCATTGAGCAAAAAATTAATGCCGAGCAGGAAGCGCAGAAAATGCAGTTTGTGTTGCAGAAAGAAAAGCAGGAGGCCGAGCGCAAGCGGGTAGAAGCGCAGGGCATTGCCGATTACCAGCGCATCATCAGCGAAAGCCTTACCGAGCGGCAACTGCAATATGAAAGCATCAAGGCCCAGCTGGAACTGGCCAAATCGCAAAATGCCAAAATCATCATCATGGGCCGCGGCAATACCCCCGTTATACTGAACCCGAATGAGAAATAACAGCACCCATTGGGTATGCTGTATTTTGATGGTAGCGATATTTCGCAAATGGAGCGATGCATGCGAAGTTGCTACATGGAGGCGGAGAAAAGCCGGGAGGAATTTTATGAGCTATTCGCTTTCATCTTACACCCATTTACGCTGCGGTTGGTACTTAACATTAAGATGCATCGTGCAGCGGTACGCCGGGTTGGAACCGCAAGCAGCCTCTAAAACAAAAGCGCAACGCTTGCAAAAAACAACGGAGCCTTATTTGTGTAACTTGTGTAAACTTTTGTGTCCGGGGTGGCAGGAATTCGGAGAACTACTAGATTAGAAAAAATTTTAGGGGAAGCACCGATAGAGCAAAAGTTGAAATGCTGCTATTCTGAGTATACAACTCCTTAATTTCTTTTCTGCATGTCAACTACCCGCTGCCGGGGTCTGGAACCGCCGGCGGGGGCACACACCATCCAACTCCAAACTCCCCATTCTTACGAACCCCAACTACTCACAACTTCCCCTTCCACAACCGGTGGTAGTAATAGATCAGTCCGCCAAGGCTCACTAAAAAAACAATGTAATACACAATGTTGCCCGGGCGGATGCTGCCTTCAAAAAAAGCCCAGTTGAATTACAGGCCAAAGGTCATGTGCAGCAGCAAAAACAACAAACCTACAGAAATGGTTTGTATGATGCGCTTCAAAAAATGACGTACCTCGGGTTCAAAGCCACTGCTCATGTGATGCGATTGAAATAAAAAACTGCTGTTGCCTTTTTATCAACAGCAGTTGTACCAAAAAGTTGCCTCTACAGGGTAAAGCGGAAGGCTATGCCACCCCGGTTGGCGTTAAACCCGTTGCGCTGGGCAACCCCCAGTTGTACGGAAGGGTTCCAGTCGACCGCAATGTTAAAAGGTATATTGGTGAATTTATAATCGAGGCCAATTACGCCATCTACTCCAAAACCGGTGGTATTGCGTGTGGTATTGTTTACAAAATCAACATGCGCACCAAAGCCCACGTACCACTTGAGGTTGCCTTCGGTGTTTAAATCGCCATGCAGTTCGTACAAGCCGGTAATGCGGGTGCCGCCGCGGTAAAAAAAGCCAATGAATTCGAGGGCACTTTTATCGGAAAGGAAGGTTTTGAGGTTTACGCCCCCGCCGTTCCAAAGTTTTACACCGATGGCGGTTTTATAGTCCACACTGCCGCTGGTACTGTTTTGCGCTGCTGCCACTTGTATGGTCAGCACGCTGATAAGGAGGAAGGTGAGTTGTTTCATGTTTTCTTTTTTTAAGCATTTTAGGTGCCTCTGTAATTGGGGGCAAGTTGGTGTAAAGATACCTTATTTGAGCAGCAGTAGGACTAATTGGGTACTATCGCCGCGAAAAACATTAAAGTCAACGGGTGTACGAATGCCGTTTACCCGACCTGTTTCACTATGTTGCCAAAACAGCCAGTTGCGGTGGGTTCGGGGGCGGTGCGGTTCCAGGTAATGGGCCACCCACAGCGGATAGCGGTCGAAGGCATCGCCCAGCCAGCGCTCGTAAAAACTGATATTGGTGTACAAAATGGGTTGTACCCCGGTAGCCCGCTCCACCACATCCAGCCACTCCTGCACTCGTTGTTGCAGCAGGGGGCGGGGTAGGTTGTTGGTTTGCTCTACATCCAGCACAGGGGGCAGGTCGCCGGGCAGCAGTTGCACCTGCCGCAAAAAATGACGGGCTTGTTCGGCGCCGCTGCGGCTGGGTATAAAGTAGTGGTACGCCCCCCGGGTGAGGCCTGCCCGCTTTGCCTGCCGCCAGTTGCGGGCAAACTCTGTATCGATATGCTGCAGCCCTTCGGTAGCTTTGATAAACACAAAGTCAATGCCGATACCGCCGGCCCGCATGGCCCGCACCTCGTGCCAGGAAATACGCCCCTGATGGTGGCTTACATCAATACCGTGCAGGTAATTGCCCCGGGGCAGCTCAATACCAAAAGCTTCGTACCGTACCTGAAAACTTTGGCGGTGCTGCCACCACAGGTAGCCCCCCAGCAGGGCGGCACCCAACAGCACGGCGGCTGACAACCAGGGCAGGTACGATGTTTTTTTGCGGCGGTTCCGGGGCATAGCGCCTGCAAAACTATCTTTGAACCGGCAAAACGCCACCGTTTTCACAAAATCGCAACAGCCGCATGCAATCGCACCACGTCAGCTGGCAGGGGCAGCAACTGCATTACCTGAAAGGGGGCAATGGTGTCCGCAACCTAATTTGCCTGCATGGGTATGGCGAGTCGGCGGCGCACTTTGCCTTTCTCGAATCGCACCTGGGCGCTGCTTTTACCCTTTATGCCATTGACCTGCCCTGGCACGGCCGCACCCACTGGGCCGGCCGGCTCACCTTTCCCGTAAGCGGCCTCATGGCGGTGTTGCAGCGCATGATACCCGATTTCAACACAGCTTCCAATACCCTGCTGGCTTACAGCATGGGCGGCCGTGTGGCCCTTACCCTGCTGGAGCGCATGCCTGCAGTGTGGGAGCGGGCGGTGCTGCTGGCACCCGATGGCCTGAAAGTAAACCCCTGGTATTGGCTGGCTACCCAAACCCAGCTGGGCAACGGCCTGTTCCGCTTTACCATGCAACACCCCTGCTGGCTGCTGTGGCTGGTAAAGGCGGCCCATCGCCTCCACCTCATCAACCCCAGCGTGGGCAAATTTGTGCATCAGTATATTGAAGACCCGGCGGTGCGGGCCGACCTTTACCGCATTTGGACTACCCTGCGCAAGTTTCGGCCCAACCTGCGGCGGCTGGGGCGGCAACTGCAACGCCGACCCATACCGGTGCACGTGTTGTTTGGGCAGTACGACCGAATCATTCCGCCCACTAACGGTAAGGCCTTGCAGCGGTACCTGCCACAGGTACAGGTGCATACGATAGCTGCCGGCCACCAGCTGCTGCGTGAAAAACATGCGCCGCAAATCTGCTCGCTGCTGCTCAATTAAGTATTTTGCGCCATGCTGTGGCTGTTCATAACCGCATTGCTGTTGTTGCCTTATGTGGCGCTGCTGCTGCTGTACCGCTACTGGTGGTGCCGGCAGAAGCCCTTGCAGGTGCCCGCTGGTTTTGAGCCCGCCACCCGTTTCAGCATCATCATTCCCGCCCGGAACGAAGCCCACAACCTGCCCGCCTGCTTGCAGTCGGTTGCCGCTCTCGACTATCCGAAGCATTTGTACGAAGTAATTGTGGTGGACGATTTTAGTGAAGATGCCACTGCCATTGTGGCGGCAAGCTTCCCTGGCGTACGGGTGCTGCGCATGCACGAGCAGCCGGCTACCCAAGGTGTTGCATTTAAAAAGCGGGCCCTATCGGCCGGCATTGCTGCTGCCACCGGCGATTATATTGTTACCACCGATGCCGACTGTGAAGTGCCCCCGGGCTGGCTGCGGGTGTTTGCCTACATCATTGCCACCCGGCCCGTAGTACACCTCATTGCCGCGCCGGTGGCCATGCGCCGCGAAAAAAATTTTTTACAACTGTTTCAGTCGCTCGATTTCTTAAGCCTGCAGGGCATAACCGCCTCCTCGGTACAGGCGGGGGTACACAGCATGTGCAACGGAGCCAACCTGTGTTACAGCCGCGCCGCATTTTACAACGTGGGGGGCTTTGCAGGTATTGATCATATTGCCAGCGGCGACGACATGCTGCTGATGCATAAAATGTACAGCGCCAACCCCGCCGCCATACACTACGCCTTTAGCACGCAAAGCATCGTGCAAACCGAGCCGGTAGCAACCGTACGGGCATTTTTTCTGCAACGCATCCGCTGGGCCAGTAAAGCTACGGCCTACACCGACCGGCGTATTTTTTGGGTGCTGCTGCTGGTGTACCTGGTTAACCTGTGGCTGCTGCTGTTGTTACCGGCTGGCCTGTTGCAGCAACAGGCGACCGTTGTATTTGCCGGTGCATTGTTACTAAAAACCATTGCCGAGTTGTACTTTCTTATACCGGTGGCCCGCTTTTTTGGCAAGCAGCCGCAGCTGTTATGGTTTCCGCTTCTGCAGCTGCATCACATATTGTACACGGTGGTGGCCGGCTGGCTGGGTGCCTGGGGCCGGTACGAATGGAAGGGGCGGATGGTACGGTAAAGAAGCGTATGGCAGCGTGTTAGTGCCTTCGCTATCCTCATCCTGCATGACCCAAATTGGTTCGGGGTGCGCAGCGAATGCTTCTTTAGCAACCTCATCCTGAGCGATAGCGAAGGATCTTTTCATCAATGTACAAAATGTAAGCTGCTATTATTAAATGATAAGCTGCTTCGGGCGAATCCCTTAGGATGACGTTATTTGTTAGAAAAGTATCATTGACCTTGCCCTTTTTGTGCGGATTGAATTTCGAAAACATATTACGCACATGCATTTGGAAACAGAGACTCGATAACGCTGCTCTAACACGTTTCTGCAGCTGAAATGAAAGCGATTGGATGTATGGACATTATCCGGCCCGAATAACAGCCAATGGCCCGGAGCGGCTGAATGTGTAATTGTAATCGGCTGCAGCTGGGCCGCTGTTAGCAGCAGCCGCGATTGCGTGAACCGGTGTCGCCTTAGCCGGGTAGCGGTGCAGGGTGAAACAGTGCTGTCCGGCAGCAGGCCCAACAAGCGTTAACTGTCGCCCGTGAACGGACTGTCCCCATAAGCCGGCACCAGAATAGCTGAACAGAGAACCTCAGCTGACCAGGGCTACCTGCCACACAGAAACGCAGCTACCCACCGTTGCTGAACAGCGTTCTGCAGCACATCGTCATGCCGGGCAAAGAACAAAAGCCGGGCAGTCGGCCCGCAACGGCGAAAACTGTCCGGCAGCAGCAACAGGTGTCGCCCTGCAACAGCTCCGCCACCTAAAGCCGATAGATGAACAACAGATGAAGTGCAGCTGCCGGTGCACTACAGCCGAACGGAGGGAAAATTAATTTTGAGGGAGGTTGCTGCTAACGTTCGAGGTTTTGTGCAGGTGGGGAATTGACCAACGGTAGTGTTGCATAAACTGTGTCAGTTTTGATTTTTGCACGCATCGTCAAATCATGTTTTTTCTGATGCAGCTGACCCGTATTACTGGCGATGCAAAAAATATGATTTGACGGTGAGGGTCTCATTTCAGATACTCAGTTTTAACCGTTCACCAAAAATAATGGATAACTGCGCCAGTGTTTGATTCCAATTGTGAACCGGCTTGTTCCATTTGGCAGTTATGTTCTCCTGTACCAGGAACAGCAATTTCATCAAAGCTTCTTCGCTTTGGAACGCTCCTTTGGTTTTGGTGACAGCACGGAGTTGTCGATGGAAGCCTTCAATGATATTGGTTGTATACATGATACGCCGGATTTCTCTTACGTACTGGAAGTAATTGCTGAGCCGCGGCCAGTTCTTACGCCAGGATTCTATCACCTTGGGATAGCGCTGGCCCCAGTTAGCAGCCAGTTGCTCCAGGCTTCGTTCTGCCTGTTCTTTGGTGGCAGCCCGGTACACGCCCTGCAGATCCTTCATAAACGGCTTTACGTCTTTGTAAGAAAGGTACTTCTGTGAGTTGCGGATTTGATGCACCACGCAAAGCTGCACTTCTGTTTGCGGGAAGATGGCTTCGATCGCCTCTGCAAAACCCTGCAGATTGTCAATGGAGGCTATGAAAATATCTTCAATGCCTCTGTTCTGCAGATCCGTGAGGATTTGCAGCCAGAATTTAGCGCCTTCGTTCTCACCGATGTACATCCCCAGCAACTCTTTGTAACCCTCTTGGTTCAGCCCTAAAATGCAGTATACGGCACGATTCACAACCCGACCCTCATGCCGTACTTTGTAATGAATCGCATCCAGCCAAACAAAGGGATAAACCCGCTCCAGTGGGCGAC
>JBKBIL010000019.1:0-23738 GCA_046297415.1 Lacibacter sp. | reverse complement strand
GACCCGCATCGTCAAATCATATTTTTTGCAT
The DNA here is from genome assembly GCA_046297415.1 of Lacibacter sp. GTDB lineage: Bacteria > Bacteroidota > Bacteroidia > Chitinophagales > Chitinophagaceae > Lacibacter. The sequence goes on along the minus strand of JBKBIL010000019.1, from coordinate 23,707 downwards.
CGCCCGTAATACGGGTCAGCCGCATCAGAAAAAACATGATTTGACGATGCGTGCAAAAATCAAAACTGACACAGTTTATGCAACACTACCGAACTCAACAAAAGTTATCAGCTTGACATTACTCGACCCAACTAAAAAATGTAACTTCAACAACAGAGACATAGTTCAGCATTTGTTCAAGCAGCCAGAACGCAAAGCCCTGCCTTCGCAAATACTCGACCGATACATGTTGCGCCGCATGGTACTACTGAAGTTACACACTGCATGAAACCGCGAAGTACTTCCTCACGCATTTGGTTGCGCCTGCCACTACTGCTGGTTGGGTTATTGAGCGCTCAAACCCTGCGGGCGCAGGAATTGGACAGCATTATCATCCTCGATTTATTTGAGCGGTTTGAATGGCGAAACCTTTATCGAAACGGTGGCACCGTTGTGTACCTGAACGATACCGATTCGGTGTTGCTACAGGCCCACCGGCGCTCCCAACGATTCCGCTTTTCGGGTTTTTACGCATTTGTAATGGGCGAGCATACCATGCGTATTGAGGGCCTCCGTATTGTAAAACCCAAAGATGAAACGGTGGCACTGCGGCTGCGGTCTGTTAAAACAAGGCGGGAAACAACTTTTGTGAGCGATACGGTACTAACCATTGGCCCCCACCTTACAGCCCCGCATATTTACTGGCACCTGCTGGGCCGTGCCGACCGCTTTCAAAACCGGCAATGGCAACTGCTGCTTACCAGCCACCCTTTTACGCTGCGGAATTACGTGAACCGGCGCATCCCCATGCGGGATGTGAAACGCTCCATCAAGCACCAGTATGCCTACGAAAACGGGCAGTACATACGCACCGAAGTGTATCCCCTGCCCGAACACCTGCAACCGATGCGCACCTGGCAAAAAGTGGCGTACCTGGGTTTTGGTGCGCTGGTGGTTGCTGCCGCGCTGGGCGTACTTTAAGCGTATCGTATTTCAGGAAAAACCGAGAGTAAAAGCGCCGCGCCTGCGGTATAAAAAAACCTCCCTGAACAGGAGGTTATTGAAAAATTTTTTTTTTGGCACAAGGTCACTCCTGCACTACCAACCGAAAGCCGTTACCGTGGATGTTTACAATTTCCACCCTGGGTTCGTCTTTCAGGTATTTGCGCAGCTTGGCAATGTACACATCCATGCTGCGGCCGTTAAAGTAGGTATCGCTGCCCCAGATGCGCTTGAGGGCGGTTTCGCGGGGCAGCAAATCATTTTTGTATTCGCACAGCATGCGCAGCAGTTCGTTTTCTTTGGGGCTTAGGGTTTGGGTGTGTCCCTCGGTGCGCAGCTCCCGCAGACGGGGGTTGAAGTGAAACTTGCCCAAATCGTATTCTTTGTTTTCGTTTTCCTGGCGGGTTTCTTCATTGCGCTTCAAAATGGCTTTGATTTTCATCAGCAGCACTTCACTGTCGAAGGGCTTGGTAATGTAGTCATCGGCCCCCAGTTTGTACCCGGTAAGAATATCCTCTTTCATGGTTTTGGCACTCAGGAAAAACAGCGGCACATCGGGGTCGATATCGCGTATTTCCTCGGCCAGCGTAAAGCCATCTACGTTCGGCATCATTACGTCCAGCAGGCAAATGTCAAACTTCTCCCGCTGAAAGGCGGCCAGGCCCAGCCGGCCATCGCGTTCCAGCACCACTTCAAAATCGTTCAGCTCCAGGTAGTTTTTTAGCACGTTGCCAAAATTGCTGTCGTCTTCCACCAGCAAAATTTTTGCTTTTGTTTCTTCCATAGTAAGTTGCTTTTCAGGACAAATAAAGGTAAATGATTCGGGCCAACCGCGCCGCAGGGGCCGAATTTTTTGTTAAAGAAGGGATGCGTTGAAAGTTGGAGGTTGGAGGTTGAAGGTTGGAGGTTGAAGGTTTGGGGACAGAGGTTTAAAGTTGAGGGTTTGAGGTTGAGGGTTGGAGGTTGAACGATTGCAGCTGCCGAAAAATGTTGCCCTTGTTTGAGCACTGCTGTTTTTCCGGGGATTTGCTGTTTCCCCGGGGGTCCCTTGTAGGAGACCCGGGGATTGAAAAGCTTTACTTCGCAAACACAACATAGTCGCACCATCGGCCCCGAGACGCATGAGCCGCAGCACGGGTGGGCAGGGCTTCGCTTATGGGTGGGGTAAAACACCGGCGGGGAGCGGGCGGCTGCGCCGCCCGCTCCGTAACTGCTGAACAACGCATGGCAGCACAAGGGCTGCTCCGACGCAAAAAGTTGGTCGGAGTCATTGACGGGATTGCAGTGGAAAGCCCGCAGCCCCGAAAGCCTTCGGGGCGAGGACTTGCAACGAAAAGCCCGAACCACCGCCGCCACCGGCACTGCTGCCCACAGCCCCTACTCTTGTATGTTTGGATTCGCAGACAAAGGCCGTATCGGCAACCGCTTATGCAACCGCAATTGGGCTTATTTTTACAAACATCAATTGATAACACCATGCTGGTAAAAACCTTTGGAAGCGCTGTGTACGGGGTAAACGCCCTGACCATTTCGGTGGAGGTGAATGTGATGCCCGGCAAAGACTACTTTATTGTGGGCCTGCCCGACAGTGCCGTAAAAGAAAGCCTGCAGCGGGTGGAAAGTGCCCTGAAATCGAACGGCTACCACATGCCCCGCACCAAACTGGTGGTGAACCTGGCGCCGGCCGATATTCGCAAATCGGGCTCGGCCTTTGACCTGCCCATTGCCATTGGCACCCTGGCCGCCAGCGAGCAGCTCGACAACCCCGAACTGCTGGCCGACTATATGATCATGGGCGAACTGAACCTCGACGGCACCATACAACCCATAAAAGGCGCCCTGCCCATTGCCATACAGGCCCGCAAAGAACAGTTTAAAGGTTTGATTGTGCCAGCACAAAACGCACGGGAAGCCGGCATGGTAAACCAGCTGAACGTGTACGGCGTGCGGCACATTAAAGAGGTGATTAACTTTTTCAGCAATACCACTTCGTTACAACCCGTGGTGGTAAACACCCGGGAGGAGTTTTTTAGCCAGCAGTATGAGTTTGATTTTGATTTCAGCGATGTAAAGGGGCAGCATAACATTAAACGGGCGCTGGAAATTGCGGCGGCCGGCAGTCATAACGCCATTCTCATTGGTCCGCCCGGCGCCGGCAAAACCATGCTGGCCAAGCGCCTGCCCACCATTTTACCGCCGCTTACCCTGCAGGAGGCGCTCGAAACCACCAAAATACACAGCGTAGCCGGCAAGCTGCCCGAAAATGCCACCCTTATTTCCAAACGGCCTTTTCGCTCGCCGCACCACACCATCAGCGATGCGGCACTCGTAGGCGGCGGCACCAACCCGCAACCCGGCGAAATTTCGCTGGCACACAACGGAGTCCTCTTTCTGGACGAGCTGCCCGAGTTCAAACGCACGGTGCTGGAGGTGATGCGCCAGCCCATGGAGGAGCGCCGGGTAACGATTTCACGGGCCAAAATGGCGATTGACTTTCCGGCATCGTTTATGCTGGTTGCCAGCATGAACCCCTGCCCCTGCGGCTACTACAACCACCCTGAAAAAGAATGTACCTGCGCCCCCGGGGCCGTACAAAAGTACCTGAACAAAATTTCGGGTCCGCTGCTCGACCGCATTGACCTGCATGTAGAGGTAACGCCGGTACCTTTTAGTGAACTTTCGGCAAGCGCCCCCGCCGAAAGCAGCGCCGCCATACGGGAGCGGGTAATGGCCGCCCGTGAAATTCAGGCCCAACGTTTTGCCGCCTTCCCCGGCATCTACAGCAACGCACAAATGAGCAGCAAACTGCTGAAAGAAATTTGTGTGCTATCGCAGCCCGGCCAGGCGCTGCTGAAAGCGGCTATGGATAAACTCAACCTTTCGGCCCGGGCCTACGACCGTATTTTGAAAGTGAGCCGCACCATTGCCGACTTAGCCGGCACACCCGATATAAAAGTGGAACACGTGGCGGAAGCCATACAATACCGCAGTTTAGACAGGGAAGGATGGGCCGGATAAATGGTAAACTTACCCCTTGAGATATTGACGAAGCCCAACAGAACACCATGTAATTTTTTTTTGTATCGCCTCTTGCATCAACGCTGTGTTGGCGGCCTCATGAGCCCGCGATGCTTCGCGGTGATGCAAATGGTAACAAATACCCCCCCATTTGAGTGACAGTTTTTTTACACCTGCATTCATGAGCCGAATGGCGATTTCGGTATCCTCTTTACCCCAACCGGTAAAGGCTTCGTTGTAGCCGTTTACTTTGATAAGGTCGTCCTTCCAAAACGACATGTTACTGCCCTTAACATGATACCGGTGCGTGCCATGTACTTTGTACCGGGTAGCAAAGTGCTGCTGCAGCAGCGGAATATGCAAGCTATTGAAAAAGTGCCTGCGCTGCAGCAGTTGCAACGGATGCGGAAGGGATTGTTGTTGTTGCAGCCGGGCAGAAAAAGCGGGCGAAAGCAACACCCGACTGCCCGTAATAAAATGATTGGATTTTGCCAGCCGCACATGATCGGCAATAAACCTGCGGTGCAACAACTGATCACCATCGACCTGAACAATATAACGGCCCTGTGCAGCCGCAATAGCCTTGTTACGGATACGAGCCAGCTGAAATCCTTCATCGGGTTGCCAGATATGACGCAACGGTACCGGAAAAGATTGTTGGAATACTGTAATTAAATCGGCAGTAGCCGAGCCTGAGCCATCATCGGCAATCAGCACTTCGCCGGGTAAAGGATCCAACTGCTGCACACTCAGCAGACATAGCCGCAGGGCATCGGGCCAGTTGTAGGTACTAATGAGCAGCGAAACCTCGGTCGCTTTCAGCGGTGGATTAGTGGCTGCTGCGCTTTGATATGGTACTTCGGTTGCCAGTTTATCTGTATTTACAAACGTATGCGAGTATAATTCCTAAAACTGAACAGGCGTTTGCCGGTTATCTTTTCAATTTGAAACAAAAACCATTCCTTCAGATTTAAGTTTCGCCGGCTCACATCCAGCTCCACCTGCCAGTTGCGAGCAGCAATACGCTGCTGCATAACCGCCGGGTGCGTACCGGTAAATTTTTCCAACAGGTCAAACCGGGTGTAATCGAAAAAATCGGGTTCTTGCCGAAACGCAGCCACCGCCGCATCATCATCGGTATAAAACTGCAGCACATTTTTTTGCTTGCGCTTCATTTGCTCCGGACTTTTTACCCAGCCATAGTGATATACTTCGGCCGCTACCGGCACCACTTTAATTTTTTTTCCGTTTTTGCGAAAGCCCTGTGCGTCTTTGTACGAGCGGATGGCAGGGTTGTTGCGGATAATCCGCACTTCATGCTTATACCATTTGCGGCTGCTACCCACATAGTCGTACGTTCCGTAAAAATGTTTGTAGGTAAATAGCAGGCCTTCTACCCGTTTGTCGGCCAGATAGCGCGCTGCCGTTTCGCGTATAACGGCATGGTATTGCTCATGAATTACTTCATCGGCCTGGATGTAAAAAATCCAGTCGGCATCGGGCCGTACCAGGCGCAAGGCCTTATCGGTTTCCAGGGCATACACCGCTCCTCCCTTGCGCAGGCTCATATCCCAACGGGTGTAATGCATGCGAATTTTATCGGAAGAAATGGAGCGAATCAGTTGCTCGGTATCATCTTCGCCGGGGTCGAGGCTTACTATCATTTCATCCACCACCGGCAGTACCGACGTAATGGCTTCCACTACCGGATAATCGTTTTTTACTGCATTTCGAACTATAATTACACCGGAAATAATCATTTGCTTTAATTGACGTCAAAATTCGGAACATTCGGCCGATTTGCACTAAAAATTACAGCGCGAAAATAAAGCTGCAAATTCGCCGGAACTTAGTGAAATTTGAGCCGGCTGCACAGCCGCACTGATATGAAAATACTATTCAAATACCTGCAACCGTACCGGGGCCTGGTGGCGCTTACCATTACCCTGGCGGCCATAAACATGTGCTTTTCGCTCATTGACCCGATTTTGTTTGGCAAACTGGTAAACCTGGCCAACGAATTTCAGGCATCGCTGAACACCCCTGCCGAAATGAGCCAGCGCACGTTTTTTTGGGTGTACGAAACCGTGCAACGCAACGGCAAGCCGTACCTGCAACTGGGCGTGGGCTGGATCATCGTGTTTTCCATTTCGGTGGCCATGGTAAGCCGTATTGCCAAAAACTTTCAGGATTATTTTTTGAATGTGGTGGTGCAGAAGTTTGGAGCACGGGTGTTTACCGATGGCCTGCAGCACGCCATGCAGCTCCCCTATCAGGAATTTGAAGACCAACGCAGCGGCGAAACCCTCAGCATTCTTACCAAAGTGCGTACCGATGTGGAGAAGTTTCTGAACTACTGCATCAACGTGCTGTTTGGCATTATTGTAGGCATCAGTTTTGTGTTCATTTATGCAGCCATTAAAATTAGCTGGTACGTACCGCTGGCCTACCTGGTGGGTATTGCGCTACTGACGCTGATAACCAACCTGCTGAGCAAAAAAATCAAAACCATTCAAAAAACCATTGTGGGCCAAACCACCGCGCTGGCCGGCGCCACCACCGAAAGCCTGCGCAACATTGAACTGGTAAAAAGTCTGGGCCTTACCGAGCAGGAAGTTACCCGGCTGAACAAGAATACCTATAAAATACTGGGCCTGGAACTCACCAAAGTAAAACGTGTCCGCAGCATCAGTTTTTTGCAGGGCACGCTGGTAAACACGCTGCGCCAGGTGATTCTGTTTATTTTGATGTGGCTCATCTTCCGTCACCAAATGGATGCCGGACAACTGGTTACCATGCAAATATTTTCGTTTTTTGTTTTTGGCCCCCTGCAGGAAATTGGTAACATCTTACTCTCGTACCGCGAAGCTGAAGCCTCGCTCAACAATTTCAACAACCTGATGCAAAAACAGCCCGAGCCCACTCCGGCGCAGCCGCTGCACCTGGGAGCCATTGAAACCCTTTCATTTCAGCAGGTTTCGTTTCAGCACCAAAGCGCTGCGCAACGGGCCATCAATAACATTTCTTTTGACGTACGTGTGGGCGAAACCATTGCCTTTGTGGGGCCTTCGGGGTCGGGAAAAACCACACTCATGAAACTGCTGGTGGGCTTGTACCGCCCGCAGCAGGGAAAAATATTGTACAACGGACTGGATGAAACATCCATCGACTTTAACGACCTGCGTAACCAAATTGGCTTTGTTACGCAAGACACCCAGCTGTTCAGTGGCACCATTCGTGAAAACCTGCTGTTTGTAAACCCGCACGCCACAGATGCCGAGTTGATTGACGTATTGCATAAAGCCAGCTGCCAGCGTTTGCTGGCCCGTGCCGAAAACGGTCTGGAAACTCTTATTGGCGAAGGCGGCCTCAAGCTCAGCGGCGGTGAAAAACAACGTCTCAGCATTGCCCGGGCTCTTTTGCGCAAACCCCGCCTGCTGATATTTGACGAAGCTACCTCTGCGCTGGATTCGATTACGGAAGAGGAAATTACCGGCACCATTAAGGAAATTTCATCCCAAAAAAGCCAGATAACCATTCTGATTGCACACCGACTGAGCACCATTATGCATGCCGACCGGATTTACGTACTGGAGGCGGGCGAGATTGTAGAAACCGGAACGCATGCCCAACTGCTGGAAGAAAAGGGACTGTATTTTGCCATGTGGCGCCAGCAAATTGGTGAACGCCGCAAACTTACGGAAGCTGCTGCCGGTTAATGTGATTGTAGTTACATTGCACCGTATAGCGGGTTGCTAATTTTGAACCATGAATCCTATGCATGCACATTCTACCAAATCGAAGCCCAAACCCAATTACTTGCTGAGTATAGTGGGCATGAAATGTCCCCGCTGCCGCCGCGGCAAACTTTTTACCAATCACAGCGCCTACAACTTTAAGCATACATTCAGCATGCACGATAAGTGCAGCGTGTGCGGCCAGCATTTCGACATGGAGCCCGGCTTTTGGTATGGCACCGGATACGTAAGCTATGCCCTTTCGGTAGCTTTTTCGGTGGCAACGTTTATCGCCTGGTGGGTACTCATCGGCATTTCAATTGACGACAACCGCATTTTCTGGTGGCTGGGAATGAACGCGGTACTGTTGCTGGTGTTACAGCCCTGGCTGATGCGCTTAAGCCGCACCATTTATCTCTACTTTTTTGTGCGCTACGACCCCGACTACGAACACACCGAGCCGCAGAAGTTTGATTATTGATTTAGGGAAGCAGATTTGATTTTTTTGAACCACGAAGGCTGGGATTGTATTGTTATTGAACCATGAAGGCACAAAGGCACGGAGGGACACGGAGGATTTTTTTGAACCACGGAGGCGCTGAGGCACAGAGTGAACTTTCGGTTGCAGGAACATTTGGTGCACCTTGTGGTTTCTTAGTGTCCGTTGAGGTTTACTTTTTTTTACCACAAAGAGCACAAGGGGTTGCACAAGGAGCACGAGGATAATTTTTATTGGTTAGAATTTTTGAACCACTAAGGCACGAAGACACAAAGGAGCACGGAGGTTTTTTTGAACCACAGAGGCACAGAGACACAGAGTGAACTTTCGATTGCAGAAACACATGGTGCACCTTGTGGCTTCTTGGTGTGCCTTGTGGTTTACCCCTTCACCACAAAGGGCACAAGGGTTGCACAAGGAGCACAAGGGTAATTCTTCTTGATTAGAATTTTTGAACCACGGAGACACGAAGGCACGGAGGGACACGGAGTTTTTTTGAACTACAGAGGCGCAGAGACGCGGAGGGCAAAGCCTCATCAATAATCAATCAATGAATAATTCATTCTTTCGCACCAATATCTACAAAACATCACACCTTACGCCTAACACCTAACACCTTACGCCTTACACCTTACACCTCACACCTTACACCTTACACCTTACACCTTACACCTTACGCCTTACACCTCACTCCTTCCGCTCGCCCGACACGGTATCTTCCCAAATGTGGCGGATGATGTTTTGACGCTTCAGTTCCATGTCGCTCAACTCCAGGTCGAGGGCACGGGTACTTTTCCAGATTTCAATCAGAGAAAAAATCAACGACAATACCAGACTCAGCAAACTGGCTGCAAAAACAGTTTTTGCCGCCAGGGCATGGCCGGTAAAAATCAGGTACATGCAAATTACACACAACAAAAAGCTGAGCACACCCAAAGCCTGCATGTTGCGGATCATGCGAATACGTATGTGCAAATTGCTGATCTGACGCTTCAGAATGCTACTCTCTTCCTGCATGTATTCGTCGTGCAACTTGCGAATGAGGCTTGCCAGCGCTAAAAAACGGTTGGTATAAGCCAGCATCAGCAGGGTGATGGCAGGAAACAACAAGGCAGGTGTAGTGATGGATAATTCCATAAAAAAGCCCTGTAAAAATACAGGGCTTTACTGGTTTTAAAGACGGGATTTTTATTTCTTGGCCTTACCGAAGAAATAACCTACCGACACGCCCAGCAGGTTGTTGCGCCAGGTATCGTTAGTTGTATTGAGCCAGTTGGTAATGCCACGGGTATAGTTAACACTGAAAAACAAGCCGTTGTTCAGTTCATAGCCGGCAAGGGCGTTGAAGCCAAGGTCCATGCGACGGATTTGTCCCACTTCGCTGCCGAATTCAATTTTTGTTTTTTCATCAGGGAGATCGGTTTCCCAAACCTTACCGCTGAGGTTGTATCCCAGGTTCGGGCCACCTCCAATAAAGAAGGATCCGGATTTCCCTTCAGAACGATACAACAGGTTAACCGGCAGTTCTAGCGAATTAAACGCGTAAACGTCATTATGATCTTCGTGCTTTTCACGAGTGCCCCGGCCACTGAACAGCAGTTGCGGCTGCAAGCTCAGGTTCTTACCCAAACCAAATTCGCCCACCACACCCACATGAAATGCGGCACGCGGAACAAGGTCTTTGTTTTCATCGGCATCATTGGTGCGGGCTTCAGTAAGATTTAAGCCGGCCTTTACGCCAATTTTTTGCGCATACGTAGCTCCGGTAAACAACAGCAAAGCAGTCAGTGCAAACAGTTTTTTCATAAACGTGTTTTTAGATTTTAATTGTGAAACAATGTTGCATTTTTATACGTAACAGAGTTTATTCGCTTTCACAGATTGCGGCTTTTAACGAATACGAGCCGGAAAGTTGATCAGCAAATCGGAATGCCCTTTTGAAGGGTCATCGTTCGGTCCTTTAATACGGGGCTTGTGCATCAGGCGCAACTGCAGGGTGCCGGAGGCGGCCGTATTGCCGGTAACCCAGGTACTGTTAAACCCTACCGGAAAGCCATTGCTGTCGCGATCGTTTTTAGTAATGGTAATGCTTAAACCGGTAGGTATAAAAAAGAATTCATGATCCCGTGCCTGTGCCTGAATGTTGGCGCTCACATCTTTACTAACTCCTCCCGAAATATTACGCACCACCACGGTTACTGTATAGGTTTGATTGCGGTCGAGTACAATTTCGTCAATACGGGTGGGTGGATTGCCGCCATCACCGTCGGGGTCTTCAGCGGTAAATGTGGCAACAGTGGTACCGCTTTGTTTAAAAATCAAATCCACCGCGTTTATGGCTTCATGCTCGGTTTCGTCTTTCGGACTGCCGGCCTTTTTGCAGGCGGTGAGGCCTGTAAGCACGATCAGCCACAGTAACAGCAATCGGTTCATTCGAATGGAATTTTTAAACGCAACACCACATTACGCCCCGCTTCATCGCTAAAATAACGGAAGCGGTTCATATAATCACGATAACGGATGTTGAACGCGTTGTAAATGCTGGCACCAAAGGTAAGGTGCTTTTTGCCAATATGCAACAATGTTGCATATTCAAAATTTGTTAAAACATATCCGGGCGGCGGTGGCAGGTAGTCAATCATATTACGTGGCACCAGGGTTTGGCGGGCTACGCCGGTAAGGTTCAGCGTAATGTAGGATTCACGGGGGTGGCCACTCTGGTAAAACCAGGTCAGTTCCAGTTCGCCGCGTTGTGCGGGCATTTGCTGCAGCCAGGTACCGTTGCTTACATCGCGGGGCAGCAGCAGCGAGGCTTTAGCCGCCAGTTGCCAGCTGCGGTTGAAATCATGCGTGGCCCGCAGGTCGGCCCCGCTCAGCCAGGCATTTGATTGCACAAAGCGAAAGGTAGGGTAAGCGCCCCGCAGGGTTAACGTGGGCGGTACTACCGGTATAAGGTTGATGAAGCCAACAATGTAATTGGAGTATAGTGATGCATCTACCGCCCAGCTGCTGTCTTTACGGTAGCTGAACTGTGTCGAAAAATTCCACGCCCGCTCGCTCTGCAGGTTGGGGTCGCCAATTTCAAAGTTGGCCGTGCCGTGGTGCAACCCGTTTACATACAGTTCATTAATGGTGGGCGGCCGCCAGGCAAGGGCGGCGTTGGTAATCCAGCGCCAACGGTCGGATAGCCGGTAGTTCCACGAAAGCGTTCCGGAAAGGTTATTGAACTGGCGAAAACTTTGGGTAATTACATTGTTTTGGTTGCGAAATACCCGCTGGTTGCGGTAGTCGTATCGCAGGCCCGCTTCGATGCTGGAACGGCCAACCGTCCAGCGCTCAATGGCATAGGCGCCCAGCATCCAGGTAGTAAAATTGGGAATGAAAAAACGGCTGCCATCCCACACATTTTCCTGGCGTTGTGCCATCAGGCCCCACTGTCCGGTAGGCCCGGTAGCCGCCTTATGCTCATAGTTCACATCCAGCGTGGTGGTGCCGATATTCAAATTCAGTTCGGGGCGGTTGGTAATAATGGCCCGGTCGTACTCGCTGCGGAAGTTTTCCTGATGGGCCAGCATCAGGTTGAGTCGGTTGCCGTTATGCAGCTCCTGCTGCAGGGTTGCCTTGGCTAAGTAATGTTGTACTTCCTGCCGTGGCCGGTCGAGGGCATAAGTAAACTTATTGATGTTGAAGAGGGGTTGCGGACTATTGATGGCATTTTCCAGATCGGTGGTATTGCCAATATGCGAGCCCCAGAAGATGCCCAGTTTGGTGTTAAAGGCACTGAAATACACATCGGCTTTGGTGCGATTGCTTTTATAGCCCACCTGTGCCGAATAATTCAGCTCTTCCACACCGGTGTTGTGCAGCCAGTAATCGGGTGTACGGGTGTTGCCGCCTTTTTTCCAGGTAATGTGGGTACGCCAGCTCCAGGCGGGATGTCGGGCCAGGTTCTGTTCGAGCATGGCATTGAATACGCCCATGCGGTTGTTGCTGAACAGCACGGTGTTCACCTCGCCGTGCAGGCCCGGTTTGCGGGGCAGGGCGCGGGGTTCAATTAAAATAGCGCCGCCTATGGCATCGGCCCCGTAACGCAAAGCGCCGGCACCTTTCAATACCGTAAACTTATCGGCAATAAAGGGGTCAATTTCGGGCGCATGCTCACTGCCCCACTGCTGCCCTTCTTGCCGTACACCGTTGTTCAGTAACAGCACCCGCTGGCTGTGCAAGCCGTGTATGACCGGTTTAAAAATGGTGCTGCCGGTTTGCAATACCGTAACGCCTTCGGCTTTACGAAGCACTTCGCCCAACGTGAGGCCGCGGGTTTGCTGCACCTCTCGCCTGCTCAGTTCGGTTTTAACGGCATCGGGCTGGCGGTCAACAATACCCTGCACAATAATTTCCTGCAGTTGATTGTACGTGTGGGGTAACACAAAGTTGCGTACTGTATTGTCTTCTACTTTAACACGTGCCTCTACCGGCAGGCAGCTCAGGTGCGTAATGACCAGCGTATAGGTACCCCGGCACAGCCGGTCAAACACGTAGTAGCCGTTTTCGTCGGATACAACGGAGCGCCGCAATTCTTTAATGGTAATGGTGGCACTGCCAAGCGGCGCCCGTGTATCAATGTCCGACACTACCCCGCTCAGGCGCAGGATGCATTCCTGCCCGGTTGTAGTAAGCGCTTGAGATAGCAGCATGCCTGCAGTTAGGGCAAGATATTTGAACAAAGACAGCAACCAGTAGGGCGATACATGAAGCCGTACCACCTGCGGCGGCGCTTGCATGGATGATAAAATTTGCAACATTATTGCAAAATTAAATTTTTCCTGCAATACAACTCACCGCACTTTCAGCATGGCTTCACTTGCCGGGTGCTGCCGTTTTGCAGGGATGTATCAATTACGCCTGAACCTGCTTTTTTTCCGAAAGGCAATGATTGTACGTAACAAACATCTTCTGCAACAAAACAAAAAAAGACGGCCGGAGCCGTCTTTTCCAAACAGGAATTAGCAAAGCGTTTACAGGCTTTCAATAATTCCGGCAATGCCCTGTCCGCCACCCACGCAGGCCGTAACCATGCCGTATTTTTTGCCCAGCCGCTTTAAATCGTGCGTAATTTGGATGGTGAGCTTGGCTCCGGTACAACCTAACGGATGCCCCAGGGCAATGGCGCCGCCGTTGATGTTTACAATATCGGGATTCAATGCTGCCTTGCGGATTACAGCCACCGCCTGCGCCGCAAAAGCTTCGTTAAGTTCAATCAGGTCAATTTGCTGGAGGCTCATGCCGGCCTGCTGCAGGGCCTTGGGTATGGCTTCTACCGGGCCAATTCCCATGATTCGGGGATGCACGCCTGCCACCGCACAACTTACCAGTCGGGAAATGGGTTGCAACTGCAACTCCTTTACCATTCGCTCGCTCATCACCACCACAAAGGCAGCGCCATCGCTGGTTTGCGATGAGTTGCCCGCTGTAACCGTACCGTTTTGCGCAAAGGCAGGCTTCAATTGCGCCAACACTTCCGTAGTGGTATCGGCACGTACGCCTTCATCGGTATCAACGGTAAACTGGCGGGTTTTGCGTTTGCCTTTTTCATCTACATACACTTCCTCAACCGTAACCGGCAGGATGCCTGCTTTGAAATAACCGTTATCAATAGCCGCTTTGGCCTTCCGGTGCGAGTGGTAGGCAAACAGGTCCTGATCTTCCCGGCTCACCTCAAATTCTTTGGCAACGGCTTCGGCCGTAAGGCCCATGCTGAGGTAATAATCGGGTTCGTCTTTGGCAATGGAATATGCCGGAACGGTTTTCCAGCCGGCGGTGGGTACCAGGCTCATGCTTTCGGTACCGCCGGCAATGATGCAATCGGCCAGGCCCATGCGAATTTTTGCCGTGGCTATGGCAATGGTTTCGAGCCCGCTGGCACAATAGCGGTTTACCGTCATGCCCGGCGCCTGAAAGCCCAGGGCCCGTGCGGCAATGATGCGGCCGATTTGCAGCCCCTGCTCGGCTTCGGGCACGGCATTGCCCACAATAACGTCGTCAACCCGCCGGGGGTCCAGCTGGGGCAGGCTGGCCATCAATCCTTTAATTACGGTAATCGCCAGGTCGTCGGGGCGGGTAAACCGAAACCCTCCTTTTTTGGCTTTGGTAACGGCCGTACGGTAGCCGGCAACAATGTATGCTTCCTGCATGGCAAACAGTTTAAATAGTTGTTTATGCAACTTTCTACCTCAAAGGTAATGGTCTCGCCGCTTTTTGGCAAAAACACAAATTGTTAATTCAGGCGCATTGTATCTTCGTTTTCTCATGTACCAACTGCTGCGCTTTTTCTTTTTTTTGCTCGATGCCGAACGGGCACATTACCTGGCCATGAACACGTTGCGCATGCTGTGCAGCGTGCCTGTATTTCGCAAATTCATCAGCCACGAGTTTACCCCCGCAACGCAACCCGTTACGGTGTGGGGGCTTCCCTTCCGCAACGGGGTGGGGTTGGCGGCCGGATTTGACAAAAACGCCTGTTACCTGCGGGAGCTGGAAGCGCTGGGCTTTGGTTTTGTGGAAATTGGCACGGTAACGCCCTTACCGCAGGCCGGCAACGACAAACCCCGTTTGTTTCGCTTGCCCAAAGACGAAGCGCTCATCAACCGCATGGGCTTCAACAACGACGGTGTGGAAGCCGTAAAGCGGCGCCTGCAACGGTGGCAACTGCAGCACCCGCCCACCCCACAGCCCCGCATGATTATTGGCGGCAACATCGGCAAAAACAAGGTTACCCCCAATGAGCAGGCCTGGAAGGATTATGAAATTTGTTTCAACGAACTGTATCCGTACGTTGACTATTTTGTTGTAAACGTAAGCAGCCCCAATACCCCCGGTCTGCGGGAACTGCAGGAAAAAGAAGCCCTGCGCACCATACTTACCCACTTGCAAACCCTGCGCAGCCGGCAGCAGGTGGCCAAACCCATACTGCTGAAGATTGCGCCCGACCTTACCGATGCGCAACTGCAGGATGTAGCCGACCTGGCCCTTGAAATTCAACTGGACGGACTGGTTGCCACCAACACCACCATCAGCCGCACCGCCCTTGCAACCGATGCGGCTGCCGTACAACGGATGGGTGTTGGCGGACTCAGCGGCCGCCCCCTGCGCAACCGCAGCACCGAAGTGGTTCGCCTGCTGCACCGGCACACCGGCGGCACCCTGCCCATCATGGGCAGCGGGGGCATTTTTACCGCCGCTGATGCCCGCGAAAAATTGGCCGCCGGCGCCACCCTGGTACAGGTATGGACGGGTTTTATTTACAAAGGCCCCTGCCTGGTAAAACACATCTGCAACCAACTTTGATGTTTCTTTGCACCTTCAAAAAACATAAGAACCGCTCATGGAGCATTTATTTACCGCCGACAGCATCGTCAGCTTCATCATCCTGGTAATTCTCGAAATTGTACTGGGCATTGATAACGTAATTTTTGTAAGCCTCACCCTCAACCGGCTGCAGCAAGAAAAGCTGCGCAACAAGGCCCGGCGCTTTTGGATGATTACCGGCATTGCCATGCGCAGTACCCTGCTGCTGGGCCTCAGCTGGCTGCTGGCACAAAAAGGCAATTACCTGTTTTCGATTGGCGAAAAGGGCTTCGACCTGGCCAGCCTGGTAATGCTGGCGGGCGGCCTGTTTCTCATTTACAAATCGGTAATGGAAATTCACAAAAAACTGGAAGGAGAAGACCCCAACGAAACGCTCAAAGGCAAAGCGGGTATTTCATTTGCACAGGCATTGGCTCAAATTATGCTGATTGACGCAGTGTTTTCGTTCGATAGTATTATTACCGCAGGTGGTACGGCCAAGCATGTTGAAATTATGATTGCTGCCGTAGTAATAGCCATGATTGTGATGTTTGCCTTCAGTCCCAAAATTTCAGCCTTCATACACCAGCACCCCACCCTCAAAATGCTGGCGCTGTCGTTTTTGGTAATGATCGGCCTCAGCCTGGTAATTGAGGGCTGGAACAGCGAAGCCGCCCACGAACTGCATCTGAAAAACTACATTTACTTTGGCATGGCCTTTTCGTTTACGGTAGAAATGCTGAATATGACCATGCGCAACCGTGAAAAAAAGAAACGGGCCCGTTTGGTGCAGCTGAACGAGCCTACGCTGGGGCAAGCCCCGCCGTACGATGATATGGCGCACTAACCCAAACGGCAGTTCGCATACACAGCACATCAGCTAAACAACGTAGGGGTATTGCCTTTGTTGGGCAGTTTACCCAAATGCTCGTATGCCTTGGCCGTTACCTCGCGGCCCCGGGGGGTGCGCTGCAAAAAGCCTTCCTGAATCAAAAACGGCTCATATACTTCTTCCAGCGTGCCGGCTTCTTCGCCTACCGCCGTGGCAATGGTGGTAATGCCTACGGGGCCGCCTTTGAATTTTTCGATGATGGTTTGCAAAATGCGGTTGTCCATTTCATCCAGGCCGTACTCATCAACGTTCAGGGCCTTCAGGGCGTGGCGGGTAATGCCTTCGTCAATAACGCCATCGTTCAGCACCTGTGCAAAATCCCGCACCCGGCGCAGCAGTCCGTTGGCAATACGCGGGGTGGCGCGGCTGCGGCGGGCGATTTCGGCAGCGGCCCCCTCGGTTATGGGCACCTGCAGTATGGCGGCCGAGCGCTGCACAATGCGCTGCAGCGTGGCGGCCGGGTAATATTCGAGCCGCGATTTGATGGCAAAGCGAGACAGCAGCGGAGCCGTTAGCAAACCGCTGCGGGTGGTGGCGCCAATTAACGTAAAGGGGTTCAGGTTAATTTGAATGCTGCGGGCATTGGGGCCCGTGTCAATCATAATGTCAATGCGGTAGTCTTCCATGGCGGCATACAGGTATTCTTCCACCACGGTGCTCAGCCGGTGTATTTCGTCAATAAACAACACATCGTTCGGCTCCAGGTTGGTGAGCAGCCCTGCCAGGTCGCCGGGCTTTTCAATAACCGGCCCCGATGTTTCGCGGATGTTCACCCCTAGTTCATGCGCCACAATGCGGCTGAGGGTGGTTTTTCCCAGGCCGGGCGGCCCGTGAAACAAAATATGGTCAAGCGCTTCGCCCCGCTGTTTGGCGGCGCGGATGAAGATGCGCAGGTTTTCAACAATTTGCTGCTGCCCGGCAAACTCATCAATGGCAGCCGGGCGAATGTTGTTTTCAAACTCCTTATCGGCGGCGCTGAGGCCGGCTTTTTCGCTGTTGAGGTTGGGATTTGCCATGTTGCTTTCGGCTGTAAAACTACCCGAATTTCGGCAGTACGTAAAATACGCCGCCGCGCTGCCGCTTTCCCTACAGGTAGCGGTTCAGGTGCAACAGGTAGTCGGGGTTGGGACAGTTGGCCAGATAGGCGGCCCGCTCGCTGTAGCGGCACACGCCGGGATAATCGTTGCGGTAGCCCTGCAAATCGGCAATAAGCTGAAAATGCAGGTGCGGCGGCCAGTAGCCGTTTTCTTCCGGCGGGCCAACATGCGCCAGCAGGGTGCCGGCCGGTACCGGCGTGCCGGGTTGCCAGTGCAAATCGGCGGCCGACAAATGGCCGTACAAGGTATAAAAACGCCCCCCTTTCACCTCGTGCCGCAGCAGCAGCATGGCTCCGTAATCGCCCAGGCGGTTGTGGTTGGCAACGCTTTCAATAACACCGTCCAGCGGTGCAAACACCGGCGTGCCGGCCGTGCCCCAAATGTCGGTACCCAGGTGCAGGCGCCGCGGTTCGCCCCCATCGGGCGCATCAAACACCCGGCTGCGGCTGTACACGGTGCGGTGCTCGCCGTAGCCGCCGATGCCGTAACGGGCGCCGGCCTGCTGCAACTGTTGCTGCACGTAGCCGCAAAAGCGGCCGGTATCTTCAATAATAGCCGCCGTAAGCGCCGTATTGGCGGCGGTAAGGTCCATTGCCAGCAACCGGTCGTGCTGCGGGTCAAAAGGCACCACGGGGTGGCAGTTGCCTTGCAATTGTTCCAAAATCGTGATGAGTGGCAATGCCATAAGTGCCGTGTGCGTTTACCTTTAAAGCGGCGAAATTCAAAACAAATTCCCGTTATGCAAAAATTCGTGTCAGGCTTGTGGGCCCTGTTGCTCACCGTTGCGGCTACCGCACAAGACAATCCGCTGTGGATGCGGTATCCGGCCATCAGTCCCGATGGTAAAGAAATTGTTTTCAGCTACAAAGGCGATTTGTACAAAGTGCCCGCCACCGGCGGCACGGCCGTACCCCTAACCCTGCATCCGGCACACGATTACATGCCCGTGTGGAGCCGCGATGGCAAATACATTGCCTTTGCCAGCGACCGCTACGGCAACTTTGATGTGTTTGTAATGCCGGCCGGCGGCGGCACCCCCACCCGCCTCACCACCCACTCGGCCAACGACTATCCGTACGACTTTACGCCCGATGGCAGCCATGTAATCTTCGGCAGCGGGCGCCACAGTGTGGCCACCAACGTGCGCTTTCCCAGCCCCCGCCTGTTTCAGGAACTGTATAAAGTACCCGTACAGGGCGGCCGCAGCATTTTACTGTCGGCTGCCGGCGTAGAGCACGCCCGCTATAACAGCGATGGCAGCCTGCTGGTGTACCAGGATCGCAAAGGCTACGAAGACCCCTGGCGCAAGCACCACACCTCATCGGTAACCCGCGACATTTGGCTGTGGGATACCAAAGCCAATACCTACAGCCGCTTCAGCAAATTTGAAGGCGAAGACCGGGAGCCCGTGTTCAGCAGCGACGACCAGTACATTTACTACCTCAGCGAAAAAAACGGTACCCAAAACATTTTCAAAGCCCCCCTGCGGCTCAAAATTGCCGAACAGCAGCTCACCCGCTTTAAAGACCATCCGGTACGGCACCTCACCGCCTCCAAAGACAACGTACTCTGCTTTACGTGGAACGGCGAAATTTATACCCTTGCCGGCGAGGGCGGCCCCAAAAAAGTAAACATCCGCATCGCGGCCGATGCCCGCACCAACGATGAGCAGGTGGTACCCGTTACCGCGGCGGCCGGCGGCATTGCCGTATCGCCCAACGGCAAGGAAGTGGCGATTGTGTACCGCGGCGAAATTTTTGTTACCAGCGTGGAAGGAGGCATTACCAAGCGCATCACCAACACCCCCGGCCAGGAACGCATGGTAGAGTTTGCCCCCGACGGCCGCACCCTGTACTACAGCGCCGAACGCAACGGCAGCTGGGATATTTACAAAACCAGCATCGTACGCTCCGAAGAGCCCTATTTTTACGCCTCCACCCTGCTGAAAGAGGAGCCCGTTATTGCTACCCCCAAAGACGAGTTTCAGAGCCAGCTTTCGCCCGACGGCAAAGAAATTGCCTACCTCGAAGAGCGCAACACCCTGAACGTGTACAACATTGCCACCAAAAAAACACGCACCATCGTACCGCCGGGCGTTAACTTTTCGTACAGCGATGGCGACCAAAGCTTCCGCTGGAGCCCCGATGGCAACTACATTGCCGTACGCAGCAACAAAGGCCGCTTCAGCTACAGCCAAATCGTCATTTACAAAGCCGACGGTACCGATAAAGAAGGCACCGATGTAACCCAAAGCGGTTTTGGCGACGGCGGCCAAACCTGGGTGCTCGATGGCAAGGCCCTGCTGTGGGCCAACGACAAGTACGGCAAACGCCCTCTGGCCTACCAGGGCCCGCGGGAGCAAGACCTGTTTATCATGTTTTTTGAACAGGATGCCTACGACCGCTTCCGCCTCAGCAAAGAAGATTACGCCCTGCTGAAAGAACAGGAGGACAAGGTAAAGAAAGACTCGGCGCAAAAAGCCAAAGACTCCCTTGCCCGCAAAAACTGGAAGCCCAACTTCGACCGGATAGACGACCGCAAGCTGCGCCTCACCCCCGGCTCCATGAACATCGGCAGCTTTGCCCTTTCGCCCAACGGCGAAAAACTGTGGTACACCGCCACCGTAGAGCGCAATACCGACTTGTGGGAGCTGAACACCCGCACCAAAGAAACCAAGGTGCTTACCCGCCTTTCGCCCGGAGCCGGCTTTGTAATGAGTAAAGACGGCAAGGCCCTGTTTATTGCCGGCAACGCCGGACTACAAAAGTTCGAAACCGAAACGGGCAAAAGCACCCCCATTACCATCCGCGGCGAAATGCTGCTCAACACCGCCGGCGAGCGCGCCTATATTTTTGAGCATGCCTGGCTGCAGGTAAAAAAGAAGTTTTACGATCCCAAGCTGCACGGCATCGACTGGAACATGTACCGCCAGGCCTATGCCCGCTTTTTACCGCACATCAACAACAACTACGATTTTCAAGAACTGCTCAGCGAAATACTGGGCGAGCTGAACGCTTCGCATACAGGTGGCCGTTATAGCCCGCAAAACCCCACCGGCGACCAAACCGCCTCGCTGGGTCTGTTTTACGATTTGTTCAGCGGCGGCGACGGGCTGAAAATTACCGAAGTAATTGCCGGCGGCCCGCTCGATAAGGCCGGCAGCAACATCAAAGCCGGCATGGTGCTCGAAAAAATTGATGGCATCGCCATTACCGCCGGGGCCGACTGGGCCTCATTGCTCAACCGCAAAGCCGGCACCAACGTACTGCTTACGGTGTACAACCCGGCCAACGGCCAGCGCTTCGATGAAACCGTAAAGCCCATTACGTTAGGAGAAGAAAACAACCTGCTGTACGAGCGCTGGGTAACCACCATGCGCAACATGGTAGATAAGCTTAGCGGCGGCAAAGTGGGTTACGTGCACGTACAGGGCATGAACGATGGCAGCTTCCGCACCGTGTACGAAGATGTGCTGGGCCGCAACGTTGAAAAAGATGCGCTGATTGTTGACACCCGCTTCAACGGCGGCGGCTGGCTGCACGACGACCTGGTAACCTTCCTCGGCGGCAAAAAATACCTCAGCTTCGCCCCCTACGGCTTCACTTCGGGCGGGCAGGAACCGCAAAACAAATGGGTAAAACCCAGCTGCGTACTCATGAGCGAAGGCAACTACAGCGATGCCTTCATCTTCCCCTACGCCTACAAGCAGCTGGGCATCGGCAAACTCATCGGCAAGCCCGTACCCGGTACCGGCACCGCCGTGTGGTGGGAAACCCAAATCGACCCCACCCTGGTGTTTGGCATACCCATGATTGCCACCATTGGCGCCGAAGGCCGCCCCACCGAAAACCTGCAACTCAACCCCGATATTGATGTGGACCTTCCGTACGAAGCGTATAGCAACGGAAAAGACCCGCAATTGGAGCGTGCCGTACAGGAAATGCTGAAAGAAACCCGGCGCAAATAAACCCGGTTAACCATTGTAATACTTCACAAAGGCGGTGGCGTTATATGCCATCGCCTTTTATTTAGGGGCTGTGGGCGGGGTTGCGGGGCCCGGCATCGGTTCGCTGCCTGCAGGGGTTCCGTGCCGCGGCCCCTTGCCGGCAGCCTTGCACCGCGGCACCGCCGGCCCGGGGCCGGCGCCCTTCCGGCAGCGCAGCCCGTCGGCAGCCATAGCGATTGCGGCACGTAAGGAAGTAAAAACTACCGATGCAACAACAATCCCACCCCGTGGGCACCGGCGCCAAAGTATAAGCCCGAATTGCTTTTTTGAAATGCGTTGCGGCGGGCGTTGAAGTTAAACAGTTCCATGCCCTTGCGAAAATGGCCCCGGCCCTCCACATGCAAAATGCTTCCGGCAATACCTACGCCCAACGTAGTAAAAAAATCCCCCGGGTTTGTGGCTGGTACAAGACACCGGTAAAAGAAGGTTCGGATAGCAGCAGCAGGGTGTAAGCCGTAAGGCCGCCGGCGGCGGCCAGCAGGGCACCGCTTGTCTTTTACCACCGGGCCCGGTTGATGCACGCAGCCACTTCGGCATCGCTGCTGCGCAGCGCTTCCAAAAAGCGGCGGCGGCTTACTCGTTCGTTACCCAAACAAGCGTTTCCCGGCCTATATGTTGGGTACCACAAGGGCGCTATCGTTGGCCGCCACAGGGCGGTAGGGCAAGGGCTGCAAAGCCTGTGCCCCTGCCGCCACTGCGTGGCAGCAACAAAACAAAAGCAATAAAAGCTTCGGCGGCATGGTTGGGTTTAACGCTTACATAAACGCAGCAACATTTCTTGTTGCGCAAATGATCCGTTTCGCCGTAAGGCGGTAACGAATGTAGTTAAAACGCGTTGTGCTATTAAACAAGTAAAAATAAATTCAGGTTTCCAAATCGGGAAAATACTAACAGGGCCAAAAAGTTGGGCACTACAGTAGTACTACAGCTTAATCAGGGCTGCCCCCGAGATCGGGGTTGCCTGTCCGCCGGAAATTTATGAAGGCGGATAATCGATCTCGGGTGCCCTTTTTGGGCACGCAAAAAGGTACAAAAACTTTTTTCATTCTAATTTCAAAGATTCCATTCTTTGATTTTGGTAATTCAATAGCACAACGCGTTAGTTAAATTCAATGCGCCACCCAACCGCCGCCGGGGTGTAGAACCACCGGCGGGCCACACATCAATACAGTACCGTTACAACGCGGTCACGGTGCTGCCGAGCGGTACCGGCCCTTGCTGTACTGCCGAGCGTACAATCGGCACCGGTTGTGCAAAACCGTCTGCCAGCGAACGCAGGGTGGCTTCCCAGGTCCACGATGTGGCATGTACGTTCCGTATGGCATCGCGGTCGGCCCCGCAGCGTTCAAACAGCAGCAGGGTGTGGGGGGCCGGTTCGTGGCGTTGCAATACGTCCAGGTAAATGCGTTCGGGCTTGCCATCGCTCCCCGGTTCGGTACGCAGCACCAGGCTTTGCAGGGCGGCCGCATCGTAACACCACGCTTCGGTATAGCCGGGGCGTGCGTTCACCAGCAGCAGTTTGCCCGTAGCGGTGCTGCGGGCAAAAAGCGTGCGGTGGATGTATTCGTACGCGTCGGGTACCACGTGTTCGGCGGCGCATAAGAGTTGCATGCGTTGCAGTAAGCGTTGTTGTAAGCGGTTGCGGCGGCGGTGCAGCAGGGCCTCTGCCGCGGCCACTATTCCGTATAAAATGCCGGCCATTAGTAACACAGCTGCAAAAACAGACATCATTGTAAGAATTTATGGTGCGTCGGCGGGCAACGCCGTACGCACCGGTGAAAAATAAATTCGTGCCGCATGGCAGCGGCAGTGCGGATAACAGGAGGAACAGCCTGCTTGTAATGCGCATCCAATCAATGCAGAAACAGAAGGACCGGTGGGTAACGGCTCAGCAGGCAGCGACAGGCCCGGTAAAAGCTTTAAAAGAAGAATAGTAAAACAGTTGCCGGCAAAAAGGCAAAAATTCCGAGAAGGAATTAATCAGCGCATTGGGTACATTTTGAATGCGGGGTAGTGTTGCATAAACTGTGTCAGTTTTGATTTTTGCACGCATCGTCAAATCATGTTTTTTCTGATGCAGCTGACCCGTATTACGGGCGATGCAAAAAATATGATTTGACGATGCGGGTC
>JBKBIL010000018.1:0-24406 GCA_046297415.1 Lacibacter sp. | reverse complement strand
TCTGATTCTCTGATAAGTGCTCCAATAGCAGTTCCAGAACGAAGAACCTGTTTGCTCAATACAAACTCCTTCCTTTCAGAAACCAAAGATTGGCTCAACTTCACAATTTTAATTGCAAAAACATAACTCTTATCTCTTAATGGATTTTTCGATTTTTCACTTTTCATTTTTCATTTTTCATTTTTCATTTTTCATTTAATTGCATTGATTATTTGTTGTTGAATTTGTTTTTCTCTTAGCGTTTCAATTTTCTGCTTTAAAGACTTTTCCTTGTTACGGAGTTTGGTGATTTGCAGAATCACTTGCTGGGTTTCAATGCTTGGTATGGTTATTTCCAGATTTTCTAAAACCTGTTTTGAGATAGAAGGAATGGAAGTTCCAAGGGCTTGTCCTTTCAAAAGGGCTTGAGTGGAGTGGCTATTTAGAAACCACGCCAAATATTGTGGCAGCACTTTGTTGTCAGTTGGTCTGATAACAAAAAAGGAAGTGGAAGCCACAGAAGGCTCGTTGTGGTTTTCAAAAACGGCTGCAAAGTTTTTGGTTCCCTTAGCTGCGAAAAGCACATCACCGACTTTCAGCAAATGCTTTTCAGAAATCCCTTCAGCCGGCAAGTCAGGGTGTAGAACTGAATGCAACTGTCCGTATTCGTCAAAATGCCTGGACTGTAGATACACCAATTCACCAATGCCGGAAGGCTTTGCAAAGAGCCCGGTTTGGATGATTGCGATATTTTTGATGCGCTTTTTCAAATTTTTTCTCTTGTAACAACTCTACAAAAGTACTTCGGTTTTTTAAACAACCAAACGTTCTTTAAAAATATTTTTAAGTAGGCAATCTACAATTTTTTTATTGGATTTGTAGTCTTATAAAAATGTAAGTAAAATTGGCTTTCTTTAAAGAAGGGACAGGCTTTGTGGCTTTGCTCATTTTTGTGTGGCGGGGTGTTTTATTTTTCTTGGGCCGGCTTGTGAGTTGCCAAGATGGTCTGCTGGTCAGTGTCGCGTTACAGCGAAATTTTCTGCCGAGTTATGGCTGACTGAAAAGTCTGGTCAGATTGTTAAAGGTCGGTAGTTTAGTTGTATTGTTGATGGTTGTAGTATCGTTTTTTTAGGCTTGCTTACAACTTCCGTATTGCTGTAAAACAGCCGTTAAAAAATTCATACCCTTTTGCATGAGCCGCATATTGCAGGTGAACGCATTAGCTTTGCGCCGAACTGGCTGAGCAATGCCAGTAGCCCATCCTTCTATTATGAAAAAAATCTTTTTGCTACTCTGTTTCTTACCCGTTGCCGCAGCGGCGCAGGTTGACAGCCTTGCCGAAGAGCGGAGGCGTATAGACAGTGTATATATTGAAGAGGTGCAAAGCGATAAAAAGGGGAAAGATAAAGTACTGCATGCCGAACCTTTGTTTATTGACCTCATTCGCGACCTGGGCGCCCGCAAAGGCGAAAAAGAATGGAACATTGGTTTTGGCCTGAACGATAATAACCGATACGACAAGCACACGGCTTTAATTGAATACGAATTTGCACCCGTTGACCGTCTGGGTCTTGAGGTGGAACTGCCTTTTTCGTTTTACTACCCGATAAACGGCACGCATCGCGACTCGGTACCGGCAAGCCGTATGAACAGCCTGAAACTGGCCGCCCAATACACCTTTTTTGTTTCAGAACCCATGGCTACTTCACTTGCCGTAGGCTACCTGCATGAATTTGAGCTGGAAGAGTTTCGCAATTACGGAAAGAAAAACCTATACATCGGCAACCTCTACAACCCTTTTTTCATAGCGGCCAAGCGCTGGGGTAATAACTACCACACCTTAATTTATGCCGGACCGCAAATACTTTCTTATTTCAGCAAGCCTTACACCATAACCACCTGGCAGGTCAACACCAACCTGCATTACATGATACCCGGCACCCGTAATTTCATTGGCGTTGAAATTAACAAAGAATGGGCCTCCTCCGGATTTAACGCCGTTTTACGGCCGCAAATGCGGGTTGGCCTTGCCGACAACCTGCTGGTAGGTATAGTAAGCGGCATTCCGCTGAACCGCAGCAACGAGCGGTTCAGCACATTTGTGCGCCTCATATACGAGCCCGGGCACAAACACCTGCCCAGCTTGCCCCGGCACCGGCACCGGCATTAATTACCCCCTACTTCCTTTCCCTCCAAAAATACTGCCCGAAACAGGGGCATTCGTAGCAGCAACAGCGCACTGGCATTATGCAAACCCAGGCGGTGCAGGCGGGCCGCCATGGGGTTTGCGGCATCGCCAGCCAACAAGCGGATGGCCGGTTTTATATGCAGCCGGGTGTGCCCTTCCACCACAACCTCCGTGCGCAACAGTTTCCCCTTGCGGAACGAATAGGTCAGCAACGATAAAGGTACAGCCGGCAGCCCCTTGCCAAACGAACCGGCCACCCGTACCACCCGATTGCCGCTAGCCGGGTCGAAAACCGTGCTGTGAATGGAACGCTGCTGAAATTCATGGGTAATGGGTGCCACAATTTTAGGGTACCCCCACAACTCGTTACCCGCAACCCGGGAAAATTCGCTGGTTACCGGTATATCCAAAATATACTGCCCCACCCGCTTGCGGTGTAGCGGGGCAAGCAAGTTCAACCAGTTGCTAACGGCAAACGCCGTATCGGCAGCCGGCACTGCCGGCACGGCAACAATTACCTCATCATAAGCGCCCAAATCGCTTGCGTGGTAGCGAATGCAGCCAATGGCAACCAATGGCTGTCCGCACCAGTACAATGCCGGCTTTAAGCCGGTATCGGCCAGTTCATTTACAACCGCCCCTTTATGGGCGGCAAACAAAAAGGCGTTGTATTCCGCCTGTTTAAAAAAACAGGGCAACGGTGCGGTGCCGTACGATAATGCCACCGGTAGCTGGGGTGCCTGAAAAAGAGTTGAAACAGTCAAGCGCTAGTTGTTATTTCTTCAAACATGCCGGTTTGCTTATTCTTGCGCACGTTATTCCAGTGAAAATAACGCCCGTTCATGGCCACATAAACGCCGGGCGGCAGGGTTTGTGCAAAAGCAAGGGCGCTGCCCAGATTAAACAGCCCATCGCTACTGCCGAATTTGATGGGTATCATGGCGCCGGTAAGCACAATGGTTTTTCCGCTCACCCTTGCGGCCAATACACGGGCGGTTTCGCTCATGGTATCGGTACCATGGGTTATTACAATACGCTCTTCCTCGCAATGGTTGCATTGGTGGGCAATCAATTCCCGGTCTTCATCGGTCATCTCCAGACTGTCCACCATCATCAGGGTACGTATTTCCACCGGCACGCGGCACCGGCCCATTTCCAGCAGGTCGTGCATGTGGGTATCTTTAAAATACAACTGCCCGGTTATTTCATTATACTCCTTGTCAAAAGTGCCACCGGTTATAAAAATTCGGATTGCCATAAACATGTTTTAGCGGCGTGAAAATAAGAAATGCCGGTGGGGCGGCATAAAAAAAGGGCGCACAAGGCGCCCACTTATCAACAGGAAAATAAAAACGTCAGATGGCCAGGCCGGCTTCATTGATGTAGTTCACCAGGGCGGCGCTGTTTTTCAGGTTCAGTTTTTTCAAAATATTGTGCCGGTGTACTTCCACCGTTTTCAGCGATATGTTGAGCTCTTGCGATATTTCTTTGGAACTAAGCCCGTCTTTAATGTATTTGATGATTTCCAGTTCGCGGTTCGAGAGGGCGTTGGCACCATGGTTTTCTTCCTCAAAAATCTGTTCGGAAAGGATGGTTTTTACCTCGGCACATATGTACCGATTGCCTTTATATACTTCCATGATGGCTTCAAACATCTCGTGCTGGGGCGAGTTTTTGGTAACATACCCATGGGCGCCCAGCTTGAGGAGTTTTTTTACGTAAGCCGGCTGCGAGTGCATGGACACGCCAATAATTTTGCTGGCAGGCGAATATTTACGGATTTGCTGCGTGGCCTCAATACCGTTAACCGGACTCATATTTATGTCCAGCAGCACAATTTTGGGGCGCAGGCGCGTTGCCTCAGCAATTGCCTCTTCACCATTGCTGCACTGCGATACTACTTCAAAACGGGGATCGCTGTTTAAAATGAATGCCCACGTTTCGCGGATAAGTTTATGATCGTCGGCAATGAGGATAGAAATCTTTTCCATAGAATTATTTTTTACTTAAATAATGAGTGCTTTTTCAATTTAGGCACCGGAATAAAGAACGGAGCCTGATTATCCTGAACACTTTGAAAAGGCTGCAACAAAATGAAGCAAAACATTTCCAAGTTGTAGCGGTAACGAGTTAAAGCTGTGGCCAAAGCAGTTTGCATTTTTGTTGGATTTTTTCACTGAATATTGGTACGGTAAAGTTAACAAATAGATTAAGGACTACCATGCATTTTGCCCTAAATGACGGTTTATTCGGTAGGCAAAACACCAAATTTTTAGTCTTTATAAGCAGAAACTCTTAAAAAACGCAATTTACAAATCAATAGCTGCGCTCATAACAGCATTCAACAACTCAGGCATATGCGGTTATAAAAAATTGCTTATCATTGGGTAATCAATTAGTTATACCCAATGGCGCAACCGGCATACGATGCAACGGTAATTAAAACAGTATTAAATCATTTGCCCCTTTTTATTGGCTGGGGCAGTTTGGAGGGTTTCGAGTTACAACATCTGAACGAGCCTGCATTGCAAAAGTGGCCGGTACCCTTGCCTACCGACCTCACCCTGTTTTTCCGGGAGCAGTTGCACCTGCCCTTGTCCGAAACCTGTAATTGGAAAGAAATACTGCATAAAGGAGAAAGCATCCGCCGCAGCATGAAGTTGCCGAAAAACGGCATCAATTGGGCCGAACTACAACTAGACCCTTTGCCGGGAAACCTGTTGCTGCTGCGCATAACCGACCTGAGCACGACCATAAAAACCCAGGAAAACCTGCTGCAGGAAATTCAGAAATTTGAAGCTTTGGTCAACTACGCTTCCATGGGAATTTTATTGGTAAACGCAAGGGGTGAAATTGTATTAGCCAACCCGTTTTTAAACAAACAGTTTGGTTATCGGCCCGGCGAGTTACTGGGAAAAACCGTTGAAGCACTGATACCAAAGCGGTTTCACCAAAAGCATATTAGCCACCGCGAACAATACAACCGCCATCCTACAGCCCGGGCCATGGGAAGCGGCCTCGAACTTTTCGGCCGCAAAAAAAACGGCACCGAATTTCCGGTACAAATCAGCCTGGGACACTTTGAAAATGAAGCAGGCCGCTTTACACTTGCATTTGTGTTTGACGACAGCGAGCGGAAGGCCAACGAAGCCGCTTTGTTGCAGCAAAAAGCCGAACTGGAAGCCGTAAACCAAAAAATGAAGCAACTGAACGAGTTGCTGGAGTTTAAAGTGGCCGAGCGTACCCAAATGCTGCAAGACACCCTGAAAGAACTGGAACAATCCCGCGATAACCTTACCCACGCCCTTGAAAAAGAAAAGCAGCTCAACGATATGAAGAGCCGCTTTGTATCCATGGCTTCGCATGAGTTTCGTACGCCGCTCAGCACCATTCTTTCTTCCATCACCCTTCTTTCCAAATACACCACCACCGAAGAGCAACCGAAGCGGGAAAAGCATATTGACCGTATAAAAGCCTCCGTCACCACCCTTACCGACATTTTAAACGAGTTTCTCTCGCTCGGAAAAATTGAAGACGGCAAGGTTGAGCCCAAATGGGCCCAATTTTCTTTGCCCGAACTGGTACAATCGGTGTTGCGGCAAATGGAACCGCTGCGCAAAAGTGGCCAGCAATTGCGGCACCAGCATTCCGGCAGCAGCACGCTGGTGCTCGACCCGGGGTTGCTGAAAAACATACTGATCAACCTTATCAGCAATGCCATTAAATTTTCGCCCGAAAAAAGCGCCATTACCATCATCACCAAAATTGAAGGCGAAGACATAACCATACAGGTTTGCGATGAAGGGCTGGGCATATCCAAAGAAGACCAGCAGCACCTGTTTGAACGTTTTTTCAGGGGGGCCAACGTAACCAACATCCAGGGCACCGGCCTGGGTTTGCATATCGTAAGCCGCTATGTGCAACTGATGAATGGCTCCATCAGCTGCCAAAGCCAACTGAATGCCGGCACCACCTTCACCATCCGCTTCAAACAACATAAATTTGAGTACGAAGGCTGATGCCGGTACTTGTACCGTGGAAAGTTTCACTTACTTTGCAATACATCCAACCCCTTTGGTATGAAAAAAATACTGCTGATAGAAGATAACGCCGACATACGGGATAACACGTCCGAAATTCTGGAACTGGCCGGCTACAAGGTTTATACGGCTGAAAACGGAAAGGTGGGGCTGGAACTGGCCATGGAACATCGGCCCGACCTGATTATTTGCGACATTATGATGCCGGTACTCGATGGATACGGCGTGCTGCATGTGCTGCAAAAAAACGAGGCCCTGCAACATATACCCTTCATCTTCCTCAGCGCCAAAAGCGAGCGGGCCGATATGCGCAAGGGCATGGAAATGGGAGCCGACGACTACATATCCAAACCATTTACCGAAACCGAATTGCTGAGCGCCATCGAAAGCCGCCTCAAAAAAGCCGAACTGCTGCAAAAAGAACTACCCGGCGGCCTGGAAGGCTGGGGCCGCATGATGGAATCGGTAACCGGCAAAGACCCCCTTGCCGCATTAAAAGAAGACCGCAACATAAATAAGTATAAAAAGAAGCAGGTAATTTACTCCGAAGGCAACCACCCCGGGCGCCTGTACTACATCATTAAAGGAAAAGTAAAAACCTACAAAACCAACGAAGACGGTAAAGAACTTACCATTGGCCTGTACAACCAGGGCGATTTTTTAGGCTACATTCCGCTGCTTGAAAACGAGCCTTACAAAGAAACCGCTGAGGCCATGGAAGATACCGAACTGGCCATTATACCCCGCAGCGATTTTGAAGAGTTGCTCAACAGCAACAAAGAAGTGGCACACCGCATGATTAAACTGCTGGCCAATAACATAACCGAAAAAGAAAACCAATTGTTGGGCCTTGCCTATAACAGCCTGCGCAAGCGGGTGGCCGAAGCTTTAATAACACTGATGCGCAAATACAAAGACCCCTCCAAAGAGCAGTTTGCCATTCATATTTCCCGTGAAGACCTGGCCAATATTGCCGCCACGGCAACCGAAAGCCTTATACGCACCCTTAGCGACTTTCGCTCTGAAAAACTCATTGATATTCGCGATGGGAATATTGTGATATTGAATGAGAAGAAACTGGAGGCGATGCTCAACTAAGCGGCATCGCTTGCGCACTTGCTTGCGGAGTGGCTCAGATGTGTTGTAGAATATGATGGGTGAGGTAATCGTTAAACGCCTTTTTCATGGCGTAAAAGTCCGTTTCCACATAATCCATTTGCATGCGCAGGCGCTCCTGGTTGTGTACAATTTCGTCTTTGAGGGGGTGCCCGTCGAAAAGATATTCGCTGGCAAGGCGTTTTTCCTGAATGTGAATATCCTGTTTCAATAAGTTAATGGCTTCCTCGTTCAGCAAAATTTTGTTTTGGTATTGCTCCGCCCAATCGAGCAATTCCGGAGAGTGATAAGCATCCAACACCTTGCTCAGGCGGTTTTTCATATATGCACTTTCCTGCTCCATAAAATCGAGTGTACGGATCCAGGAAGAATTCTCCTGGTGAAATATTTCAAGTTTACGCTTTGGCATTTGTGGCTTCTTTTCTACACACAATCTGATTGTTACTAAAAACCCCCTGTCGGTCGTAACTGGCAGGGGGTCGTCAACTGCGCTCTTACCGAACTTCTATTTTTTTGTGGGGCTGTTCTTTTTCTTCAGCCATTTTCGGCAGCAGCAGCTGTAATTCCCCATTTTCATAACGGGCTTCAATTTTGTCGGTCATAATATTGTCCGGCAAAGTAAACGTGCGGCAGAAAGAGCTGTAGTTGTACTCCTTACGGGTAAACTTTTCTTCTTTCTCCTCTTTTTCGGTGCTTTTTTCGGCGCTGATGGTAATGAGGTTACCATCTACATCAATTTTAAAGTCTTCTTTTCGTAAACCCGGAGCAGCCATCGTAATCTTAAAGTTGCCGTTGGCTTCCGTTACGTTTACGGCCGGTACGGTTGAAACTTTGTCCCAACCCATATCAAACCACTCTCTCCAGGGTTTGAAAAAATCATCGAACAACGTTGGGAACTGTTCCACTCTTTTCGTTGGCATATTCCCGATGTTCATAAAACGTTTTTTTAATGTGAAAGAATGTTGTGAGCAACTACAAAATTGAAAATTTAACAACCCGCAATCCACCGTTTGCATCACCCAAAAACATGATTTTAATCAGTTGCCCCGGGGTTTGGTGCAGCAGGCAGGTGTTTTAGCCTTTGCATCCATATCGGAGCTCAGGTAGGGAATCCCCAAACTTAAACCCCGCAAAATCAGCAACAATGCCATTACCGTCATAAAGGCGGGCACAGCCCTGCGCAACTTAAGCCGTATGCCCTGGCGCATAAAATTGCCAAATACGGCAATGGCAAACATGGCGGGTAAGGTGCCCAGGCCAAAAAACGCCATAAATGCCGCTCCGTTTACCGCACTGCCTGCGGCCACCGCCGATGCCAGAGCCAGGTACACCAAACCACAGGGCAGCAAGCCGTTCAGCAAACCTATCACAAACAAGGTGCCTTGCGCTTTTGACGTAAACAGTTGCGCCATTCGGTGCCGCAGCTCCAGAAAAAACCCGTTGAGTACAAGCGCCACCCTGCTGCTGCCGCCATAGTCTTTCGGTATTATTACATAAACCAAAATCAACAGCCCCAAAACCAGCGAAATCCAGCGTTGTGCCCCGGCAAACGAAAAGGTTTGTCCTATGGCTCCAAAAAGCAACCCTGCTGTAGCATATGTAGTTACCCTTCCCAGGTTATACAGCAACGATCCGGCAAATTTTCCGGCGAGCGTTTGATGTTGCAGGGGCAGCGAAAGTGCCAACGGGCCACACATACCCAAGCAATGCAGGCTGCCCACCAAACCCATTGTAAACGCTATTGTAATGATTGTTACCATGGTATATTAGAGATAAATGGCTTCTTCAAAATAATACGACTGGCCATTCGCCTCCCAGTTCAACTTCAGCTTGTGCAAACCTTTATGGCTGCCGGGAGCCTGCAGTTGCAACAGCTCATTCCCCTGTAACTGAAAGCGTTTGCGCCAGTCTTTATTGGCATCGGCCGGATAGTACAGAAGCGCTTCTCCCGTAAGCTGCTGCTTTGCCAATTCGGGCGGAAATTGCACCTTAATGGAGCCATCCTGCACCTTTATTATTGGCTGTTGCGATAAAGCAGCCGTGCGGCCAGCTGCATCAATTCGATCCTGATACTTCAGTTCGGCCTCATAGTAATCTTGCTCCACCAGGTCAAATCGTACCTGGCTGGCTTTGAAAACCAAAAACAGGATGCCTGCCACAAACAACAGGTACGCAAACAATATTTTATAACCCCAGTTCATACGCATGTTTTAGTTAGATAAAGAAGGTGCCAAAAAAGTAGTAGTACGGGTTTGAATGCGCTTGTTGCCCTGATAAATTCCGATTTTCAGGGGCATTTTACGGCTGGTTATGGCAGAGCGTGGCAGTTTTACAAAAAAGCTGGTTTGAAAATACGACTCTTTGGGTACCACAACATCCTGCACCATTTGTATTTCGCCGTTAACATTTTCAAGGCGCAACTGCAACGGTACTTCTTTACGGGTTTTATTGGCCAGCTTTATGTTATAGAGGTTGCTGATGCGGCCATCGGGCAGGCTTTGAAAGGTTTGGCCTTGCGCCCGTAAAACACGGGCATCTACATCGTCGCGGGTAATGAGCAGGGTTGCCAGCACCCCCACCAGCAGCAACAACACCACCGAGTACAATGCCATGCGCCAGGTAAAACGGGTAGGCTCGCCCCGGGCAATATTGTTTTCGCTGGCATACCGTATTAACCCCCGTGGCTTGCCGATGTTATCCATAATATGGTCGCAGGCATCAATGCAGGCCGTGCAGTTGATGCACTCCAGTTGCGTACCATTGCGGATATCAATACCGGTTGGGCACACCCGCACGCAGGCATAACAGTCCACACAATCGCCATGGCCTTCGGCTACGGCTCCTTTCTTCAGTTTGCCGCGGGGTTCGCCCCGTACATAATCGTAGGCCACCACTACCGAGTTTTTGTCGAGCAGTACGCCTTGCAGGCGGCCATAGGGGCACACTACAATGCAGGCCTGCTCCCGAAACCAGTAATACACAAAAAAGAATACCGTGGTAAACGCCAACAGCGATAAAAAGGTGCCAAAATTTTTTCCGATGCCTTCCGTTACCATTTTCAGTAACGCATCCATGCCAATGATGTACGACAGAAAAAAGTTGGCAATTACAAATGAAATGGTGTAAAACACCGCAATCTTCAGTGCCCGCTTGCGTATCTTCTCGGCGTTCCAGGGCATGGCCTTTAATTGCATTTGCCGGGTGGCATCGCCATCAATCAGATACTCCACTTTGCGAAATACCATTTCCATGAAGTTGGTTTGCGGACATACCCAGCCACAGAAAATGCGGCCATATACCACCGTAAACAAAATGATAAACACAAAGAAGGTAATGAGGCCAATGGCAAAAATGAAAAAGTCCTGCGGCCAGAAAATTTTCCCAAACAAAATAAACTTCCGCTCCAGCACATTAAACATCATGAAAGGCTCTCCTTCCACTTTAATAAACGGAACGGTAAAAAACACTGCCAAAAAAAGCAGGCTGGTAAAGGTGCGCCATTTGTAATAACGACCCGAAGGCTTTTTGGGGTATATAAATTTTCGTTTTCCTTCCTTATCAATCGTGGCAATACTGTCGCGAAACGACTGATCCATTTGGTAAACCCGTTGTTCTACTGATGCATTTGTTGTTTCCATTGTCTATTGCCTTCGGGCCGTTAATCTCAGTTTAGTTGATGCCTACAGCAGCGGTTGTATTTGCCGCAGCGCTGTCGGCAGCGGGTGCCGCTTTTTCTTCATACAAATCGCCCTGCGGTGCTTTTGCGTTGGGCGGATTGGTTCCCCTTAGCGTTTTGATAAAGCTGGAAATTTGTGCCATTTGCTTAGGCGAAAACTGTTGCTGCCAGCTTTGCATGCCCTTATCGGGGTAGCCGTATTTTATGGTTTTAAAAATATCGTTGATGCTGCCACCGTGTATCCAGTAATCGTCGGTAAGGTTGGGTCCCACACCTCCTTCGCCCAGTTGGCCATGGCAGGCCACGCAGCTTTTGAGGTAGAGTTCTTTACCCACCGCCACCCCGGCAGCATCAAACTGTACGGTATTTTCATCTACCATGTCTTTTGCTTTCGCCATATAGGCTTTAATTTGTTCTTCGGCCCGCTTCATTTCGGCAGCGTACTCCTGCTCAGGAGTTGGGCCGGTTTCAAATACATGAAACCGCAGCAGGTAAAACACGGCCAGCACAATGGTTACATAAAAGCCATACTTCCACCAAGGGGGCAGGGCGTTATCCAGTTCGCGGATGCCGTCATAATCATGGTCGAGCAGCACATCCTCTTCTTTTTCGGCAGGCTTGGTAAAGAAGCGGCGGTCGAGATACTGCCAGGTGCGCCACAAGCGGCTTTCTTTGGCAACCTTCGGCACAGCAGCTTTTTCCGGTACAGCTGTGGGGTATAGTTCTGCTGTTAGCCGCCGTATGGTAAATAACAGGAAAAAGATTACCAGCAATTCGGAACCGATTACGGCCAGCAACAGGTAAAAGGTAGTGGGCGACATGCCCCCATAGTTGGCCGGTGTTGCCGCTACCGTAGCTGCTTCCTGCGCAAAGCCGGGCAGGTGAAGCGCCAGCAAAACAAGAATCATGGCAGCGGTTTTGCCGCCGGCTTCTTTTTTGCTGTTTTCGGCCGTTTTACGGGCGTACGCCATCAGCACACTGCTGAGGCCCCAGATTACAAATACCAGCACAACAGCCAGGGAGGCCAGAAAGAATTCCACGAAGTTAATGCCGGAGCCGGGCACTGCCTGCTGTGCCGAAGCGGTGCCTCCGGCAAGCAGCAGTAATAAAAGTGGAAGAAAGCGTTTCATATGTAGTATGCGTTTCGTTGTTAAGGGTTATGGTTGATCATCGAGCGGAAGTTGTTTCATGTTGTTCACATCGCTTTGCCGCAGCCGCAGCACGTACCACAGTACGCCCACAAAAAAGGCAAAGAAGATGAGCAGTGAAATGATGGGATAGATTTCAATGTTCTCAATCGTTTCCGCATATTTTTTTATGAACTTGAACATGGCTTACCGGTTTACAACTTCAGCTGTTTGATTTTTACTGATATCGGTTCCCAGTCGCTGCATATAGGCAATCATGGCAATGATTTCCTTGGTAGGCTTTACGAAAATGCTGTCGTGCTGCAGGGTTTGCGCAATTTCGGTTGCCTGCTTCAGCAAGTCGGCATTGGCAATTTGGTCGTATCCTTTGGGGTAGGGTACACCCAGGGTTTGCATGGCCCGAATTTTGGCCGGGGTGGTTGTGGTATCCAAATCCCGGTCAATCAAAAAGGAATACGAGGGCATTACCGAGCCGGTAGAAATGGCCTGCGGCTCATCAAAGTGGTTGTAGTGCCAGGTGTGCGATTTTTTATTGTTGCCTACCCCTTCACGTGCCAGGTCGGGACCGGTACGCTTGGAGCCCCACTGGAAGGGATGGTCGTACACAAACTCACCGGCTTTGCTGTATTCGCCATAGCGTTCGGTTTCGCTGCGGAAAGGACGAATCATTTGCGAGTGGCACACATAACAACCTTCGCGGATATACAAATCGCGGCCCTGCAATTCCAGCGGCGTGTAGGGCTTTACACTGGCAATGGTGGGCACATTGGATTTAATAAGGAAGGTGGGCACCATTTCAACAATACCACCAATTAATATTACCACTAATGCGGTTACCAGCAGGGGCCAGGGCTTGCGCTCCAGCCAGCGGTGCCAGTGCTCGCCGGCATGCTTGTGGTATTCTTTTTCCAAAGCGGGCGCCTCGGCATCTTCATTGGCCAGCAGGCTACCCTGTGCGATGGTTTTAAACAGGTTGTACATCATTACCAGCGCGCCTGCCACAAACATCAGTCCGCCGAGGGCACGAATAATGTAGAAGGGCTGCAAATAGGTAACGGTTTCCAAAAACTGATATTTGAGTTGGCCGCTTTCGGTAAACTGTTTCCACATGCTGGCCTGTGTCCACCCGGCCCAGTACATGGGTACTGCCCAAAACACAATACCCAGGGTAGCAATCCAAAAGTGGAAGTTGGCCAGTTTTACGCTGTACAATTTCGTGCGGAAAAGGCGGGGAATAAGCCAGTATAAAATGCCGAAGGTCAGCATGCCGTTCCAGCCCAGGCCTCCCACATGCACGTGTGCAATCGTCCAGTCGGTATAGTGGCTGATGGCATTAATGGTTTTGAGCGAAAGCATGGGACCTTCAAACGTAGCCATACCGTATGCGGTAACGGCCACCACCATAAATTTCAAAATCACATCTTCCCGCACTTTATCCCATGCACCGCGGAGGGTGAGCAATCCGTTAATCATGCCCCCCCAACTGGGGAAAATGAGCATAAAGCTGAACACCACACCCAAACTTTGAGCCCAGTTGGGGAGGGCGGTGTACAGCAGGTGGTGCGGACCGGCCCAGATGTACAGGAAAATAAGGGCCCAAAAGTGAATGATGGAAAGCTTGTACGAATACACGGGCCGGTTGGCGGCCTTGGGCATAAAATAGTACATGAGGCCCAGGTAAGGCGTGGTTAAAAAGAACGCCACCGCGTTGTGGCCATACCACCACTGTACCAGTGCATCCTGTACACCGGCATACCAGCTGTAGCTTTTCAGAAAACTTACCGGCAGGGCAAATGAGTTAACTACGTGCAATACGGCTACCGTAACGAATGTGGCGATGTAAAACCATATTGCCACATACAAGTGCCGCTCACGCCGCCGCAGGATGGTGCCAAACATATTGATACCAAACACCACCCAAATGAGCGTAATGGCAATATCAATGGGCCACTCCAGTTCGGCATACTCTTTTGAAGTGGTGATGCCCAGCGGCAGGGTTAGCGCCGCGGCCACAATAATGAGCTGCCAGCCCCAGAAATGAATTTTGCTCAGCGCATCGCTGAACATGCGGGTTTTACAAAGCCGTTGCAGGCTATAATACACCCCCATAAAAATACCGTTGCCCACAAAGGCAAAAATTACGGCATTGGTATGCAGGGGGCGCAGCCTGCCAAAGCTGAACCAGGGGCCAATGTTGAGCGTTTTGGGAAACACCAGTTGCAGCGCCACCCAAAGGCCCACCAGCATGCCCACCACACCCCACACAATGGTGGCGAGGGCGAAATTCCGTACAATCCGATTGTCGTACTGAAAACGTTCTACTTGCATGTTGTTTGGTTATTGTTAAGGGTTAAAGAAATTACGGATTTGAAGCCGGAGGCTGATCATCGAACAGCATGCGTACCGACGGGGTATAATCATCATCGTACTGTCCGTCTTTTACACTCCAGAAAAAAGCAACCAAAAAGCCGCCGGCCACCAGTATGCTCACCACAATCAATAAAATAATGACGCTCATTTCGTTGGAGTTTGTTTGCGGGCAAAACTATGCGGGTGGGTATGCGCCGGAAATGAGAGCTGTCAAGCTGCCGACTGATGATTGTCAGTAAATTGTCATTCGTTTAAATTTCAATGGGTTACAGCCGCTGCTGCTTTAACAGCCCCATTTAACATTTTCAGTCGGCGGGTTGGCAGCCGGCTGTAGGGGCAACGGTTGCAGGAAAGAGGACGTAAATAATGTTTGAACTTCAAAAAAATTCCGAAAAATTTTTGTGGGAGTTTTGAAAATTTTTTCGGAACTTAGCCTCAGGTGTTTTTCATAGGTTAGCAACGGCCGACTCTGTTTAGGGTTGGCCTATTTTTTTTGCTCGATGTTTCTTTCTTCACTTCGTATCATCGCTGGCGTCCTGCGGCACTCACGATGTGGTATTGTACTAATGAAGAGGCATTGAAGCCCCGGAAGGTCCCTTTGGGAAAAGAAATTTGACAACGCCGCTTGTATGAGAAGCGCAATTCAGGCGGCTGTAAAGATGCTGTAGCAGGGCTGTAACAACTTGTTACCACATACGCACCTGCAAGGACCCTTGTTGCCAGCCGGGCACCTGCACCCGTACCACTCCGTTGTTGTTTTGCCAGCTGCTGTTGACAGCATCCGCAATGGTAACCTTACGTGTGCCGGGTAATCCGTACACCTGCAGCTCCACCCGCCGCTGCTGGGGCTTCCCGTCAAAACTGCCTCCGTTGCTGCTGATGCGTATGGCAGCTCCCCCCCGATTGCGGTTAGCGGTTACTGTTAGCAATTCATATTTCTGTGCAGCCATGGCATCGGCACTTACCCCATCATCTTCATACACAACTGTGGTATTGCCCCCCCATCCCGCATAATAATGCAACTCCAGCACTTCCTGCGGATAGCCCCCGGCGTTTGCGTGTACCGGCTTCATGGGTATGACCGAACCGGCCTTCACAAATACGGGTATGGTAGCTGCATCAACGGGCACCTCAATCCACCGCTGGCCTTTGAGCGGCGTTGCAGGGTTCCAGAAATCGTACCACTGGCCACGGGGCAGGTATAAGCGGCGGCGGGTGGCACCGGGTTCCAATACGGGCGCTACCAGCAACGACGGGCCAAAGTAATACTGGTCGGTAGCTTTATACAACTCTTTATCGGTTGTATCGCTGTAAAATAATGGGCGCACAAAGGGGGTTCCGTTTTTTGCGCTTTCCCAGGCTATATTGTAGATATAAGGCATCAGGCGGTAGCGCAGTTCCACAAAACGGCGCAGGATACTTTTATCGGGCTCGTCATAAAAAACCGGTTCGCTTTCAATGGAAGGGCTGCCCGCCTCGGGTGCGCTGACGCTGCCGTGCGGCCGCAAAATGGGACTAAACACTGCCATTTGCAGCCAGCGGCGGTACAATTCCGGATCGCGTTTGCCCATGGCAAAACCGCCGGCATCGCTGTGCATGGTGGGGATGCCGCTGAGGGCCGTACCCAGCATTACGGGCAGTTGCGCCTGCAGCCCCTTCCAGCTGCGGTCCACATCGCCGCTCCATGGAAAGGAGCCGTACCGCCAGGTGCCGGCAAAGCCGCTGCGGTTGAGGTGAAACAGCCGCTGCTGCGGATAATTACGGGCATACTGCTCGTACAACATTTTACTCCAGCGATGGCCGTATAAATTGTGGATTTCATGCGCCGCAAAACGGCGTTCAAAACCTTGTTCCGCAAGGTTATAGAACAAGTAGTCGGGATTTTTTTCGGGCTCTCCCAAATCGCCCCACCAGCCGGCAACGCCTTTTTTTATCTGCGCATCGTACTTGCTCCAAAACCAGTCGCGGCTTTTTTGCTGAAACAGGTCGAGCAGGCCGGCATGCCCGAAATAAAACTCCGATATGCCAACGGTATCGCCTTGTTGATTGGTGGCATGCAGCCGTTGCTGCTGGGTGTACTGATAGTTATCCGATTCGGCCAGCACAAAGGGTTCGGTAATCAAAATGGTTTTAATGTTACGGCCGGCCAGTTGTTGTATCATTTGCTCCGGCCGGGGAAAACGCTTGCGGTTCCAGTCGAGATTGCCCATGTTCCAGGCGCCGTGCACCCCATCGCCAAACCAAAACAAATCAATAATTACCGCATCAAACGGAAAGCCCTGCTGCTCCATCAGCCCCGCAATTTGCATCACCTCGTCCTGCGTTTTGTACCCAAACCGGCTCATAAAATTGCCCAGAGCCCAACGCGGGGGAAGCGGCATGCGGCCAACCAGTGCGGTAAAGCGCTCGTTCAGCACGGCCGGGCTGCTGCCAAAAAAGGTATAAAACTGCAGTTTCCCAGCCGAAAAGCCGGCTTCCAGCACATCGGGTTGTGCCTTCCCCAAATCAAAATAACCGCGGGAAGGATTATCAAAGAATAAGGCATAGCCGCGGGCCGACTGCACCAACGGCATGGAATAGTTCAGGTTATCGGCATCGAGGTTATAGCCGTACCACGGATTATTATTGAGTGCAAGCCGATAGCCGTTGCGGTTGAGCGGTACCGACCGCGAACCGGCACCAAAAAAGGGTTCGCCGGGCCTAATGGTAAATTGCAGGTAACGGTACTGCCCGCTTAGCCCAAACCCGGCCAAGGTTACCCCCCGCCCGCTGTTGCTGTAATATACCTGTACAGGCTGTTTTTGAATGGTTACGTACAAACGGCCCACCTGCAGCCGCAGGCTGCGGGCATCGTTTTGCACCACTTTGGGCGGTGCCAGCGGGCCTGCCAACACGGCATCACTTACTTGTTCGCCTATATAACCATTGGGCTCCCAGGTGGTTTGCAGCACTTCGTTGGGATAGGTCCGAAACAGCAACGCCCCCTTGCTGGTAAGCACCACAACCGCATCGTCGTGGTACACCAGCTCCCGAAAAGTACCCAGGTCTTCAGCAGCTTTTGCTGGCGTATGCACAAGCAACAGCAGAAAAAAACCAAAAAAACGCATAATCAATAGTTGCAGAGTTTAAACGTATTCGCTCCCGAAACTACGGTATTTGGGCCACAAATGGGCATAATCCGGTAACAGCATCTTATTGCATAAAATGCGTACAGCAGCAATTTTCGGGTTAACTTGCACGCCTTGTTTTTAATATAAACATGGATTCTAAGGCCCCGGAAGTAGCATCCCCCGAATGGAACGATTTTATGTTCCTGCAGCATGCAACCCCCTACTCGGGTTTGGCCGGATTCATACAAAAAAAACGAATACGGAAAGTCCTGAAATGGGCGAACATTCAGCCGGTTGATTGTGTGCTCGAAGTGGGCTGTGAAGCCGGTGAATTGATACGCAGTACGCCCGATTGCAAAAGACGCGTCGGAATCGATATCTCGAAAGAGGCACTAAAAAAGGCGCATGAGAAAGCCGCTGCGCAAAACAAAAGAATTGAGTTTTTGCAGGCAAACTGCTGCCAAACGCTGCCATTCGAAAAAGGAACGTTTACGGTAATATTATGTTCTGAAATGCTTGAGCACGTTCCCAATCCGGAAAGTTGTATTAACGCAATAGCA
This sequence comes from Lacibacter sp., assembly GCA_046297415.1. Classification (GTDB taxonomy): domain Bacteria; phylum Bacteroidota; class Bacteroidia; order Chitinophagales; family Chitinophagaceae; genus Lacibacter. The sequence goes on along the minus strand of JBKBIL010000018.1, from coordinate 6,219 downwards.
GATTTATGCACGCCGGAAACAAGGGTAATTTTTACGGTACCGAACGAAAAGCCGAAATTAAAAATCAAAAAATTGCTTTCAGCAACAGGCTTATTTAACCTGCTTTTCCCGGGTATTGAAGCAGGCCAAAGCGAATGGCACCTGCAACAGTTCAATCGTAATTTACTCAGAACTTTATGCGAAAAGCGTTTTGAGATGGTACGCATCACAAGTATATGGGGTATGCATTGGTGCGTACAATTAAAGCTAAAAATTTAGTAGTGTTGCGCTTTGAAGCGATAACAAGCTTGTAAAAATGTGCGTTAAAATTTTTATACCGGGCGAAAAACTAGATTTGCACAATGTTTGAAAGCCAGTCAAAAAAGATACAATAAACAAATTGGTACAAATGCATATACATTAACGAAACTGCATTATAAGATATTTGAAAAAAGCAAAACCCGCCCCTGCATCATACGGGGCGCATAAAAACAAGCATATGAAGTATAGTAAGTTAATTGCGGTTACCGGATTGCCCGGGTTGTATGAACTGGTAAGCACTAAAAGCGATGGTGCAATTGTGCGTTCGCTCGATGATGGCAGCACCCGTTTCGCCTCTACCCGCCAGCACAACTTTTCGCACCTCGAAAGTATTGAAGTATATACCGTGCGGGAAAACGTAAATCTGGCAGCGGTGTTCAAAGCCATGCAGGCAGCCGGCCGGCCCCTGCCCGATGAAAAAGATGCCAAAGCCTTGCGCAGTTATTTTGAACAGGTGTTTCCCGATCTGGATTTCGACCGCGTTTATGCCAGCGACATGAAAAAGATGGTACGCTGGTTCGGCATTATCAACAGCAAGGGCATCGCCATTGAGCTGTCGGCAGAAAACGCTGCGGAAGAAACCGCCGAAGCGCCCGCTGCCGAACCCGAACCGGAAGCCGCCCCCCAACAACCCAAGAAAAAAAGTGAAGCCTAACGATACCCTGTTGCTGAAAAAAGAAAAAACTGTATGCTGAGTGCCGCTATTCAACCGCTGCCGCGCCATTTTTTACCTGCCGACTTTCAGGTAACTACCTGGGAGGCGCTGGAGCCCTATTTCACCGAACTACTGGAACGGGAACTCTACACCCTGAACGACCTGCAACAATGGCTGCAGGACGTGAGCGAGCTGGAAGCCGTTATCAGTGAAGATGCCTGCTGGCGCCAGATACGCATGACCTGCGATACCGAAAACAAAGAACTGGAAGAAGCCTTCAACTACTTCTACCTCGAAATTGCGCCCCGCATGCAGCCCTATGCCGATAAAATAAACCGGAAGTTGCTGGCATGCCCGCTTACCGCACAACTGCAGGGAAAAGAATACTTCACCTACCTGCGTTCGGTGAAAAAAAATATTGAACTGTTCCGCGAAGAAAACATTCCGCTGATTGCCGAACTGAACGTGCTGCAGCAGCAATACGGACAAATTGCCGGCAAAATGACGGTGGAAGTACAGGGGCGCGAATACACGCTGCAACAGGCCGCTAAATTTTTGGAACAACCCGACCGGGCCCTGCGGGAAGAAGTATATCGCAAAATTCAGGAACGACGCTATCAGGACCGCCAGGCGCTGAACGACTTGTTCGACCAACTGGTAGCCAAGCGCCATCAGGTTGCCCTGAACGCCGGCTTTGCCAACTACCGCGATTACAAGTTTAAAGAACTGGGCCGTTTCGACTACACACCGGCCGACTGCTACCAGTTTCACAATGCCGTACAGCAGCATGTGCTGCCATTGGTAAAAGACCTGCTCGCAGCGCAACGCAAAAGCATTGGCGTAGATGTGCTGCGCCCCTGGGACCTGGAAGCCGAACCCGCCGGCGTGCAGCCGCTGCAGCCTTTCAGCAACGGAAAAGAACTGCTCGAAAAAACCATTGCCTGCTTTCAGCAACTGCACCCGTTTTTTGCCGAATGCCTGATTGAAATGAATAAGCTGGGCCGGTTTGACCTCGACAGCCGTAAAGGCAAGGCACCCGGCGGCTACAACATGCCCCTGGCCGAAACCGGCGCCCCCTTCATATTCATGAATGCCGCCGGCACGCTAGACGATGTTACCACCATGGTACACGAGGGTGGGCATGCCGTACACTCCTTCCTCACCCACGCGTTACCGCTAACCGGCTTTAAAGAATATGGTTCGGAAATTGCCGAAGTAGCCAGCATGGCCATGGAACTCTTCAGCATGGAATACTGGGATATCTTCTTCCCCAATGCAGAAGAGTTGCGCCGGGCAAAATCCAAGCAGTTGGAGCGGGTGCTGACCATCCTGCCCTGGATTGCCCGTATTGACGCGTTTCAGCACTGGATTTACGAAAACCCCTTCCATACGGCCGAAGAGCGGGGCGCTTACTGGCTGCAACTGGCCAACCGCTTCAGTACGGGAATGATTGACTACAGCGGGCTGGAGCATTACCGGCCCACCGAGTGGCAACGGCAGTTGCACCTGTACGAAGTGCCGTTTTATTACATTGAATACGGCATTGCCCAGTTGGGCGCCATTGGCCTGTGGATGCAGTTTAAGGAAAACCGGCAACAGGCATTGGATAACTACATCAATGCCCTGCGCCTGGGCGGCACACGCCCCCTGCCCGAACTGTATGCGGCCGCCGGCCTGGAGTTTAACTTCACCCCCGCTTACATACAAAAACTGATGGCCTTTGTACAAAGCCAGCTTGCGCAACTGCAGCAGTAAGCTGCTGCCTCAAATAATTAGCCGCTAGGCGCCCCCCACCCCATAATGGCACTCCTGCCCAACCGGCAGACGGGTTTGGTTTTTGCAGACATACCGATAACAATCGGAACCAATGCTCAAAAAACCAAAATTTTCTTGCTCCCGATTTTTATCGGCACTCTGATACCGTTACAACCGAAAAAACTTATCTTAACCAACTAAAAAAGAACTATAATTTGTAGTTAAAATCCGCTTACGGATTTGTGAACATCCTTGAAAAATAAAGATACCGTGAACCATTTAAAAGTATTGAAACCACGAACGGCACTGAACAAAGCCTTTTTAAAAGTAAAACCAAACAGGTCGGAAATTGAAGGTTTCAAGACCCATCTCATTACTTTACTCGACAGGATAAATGATACCGAAAGCGAAGAGTTTCATAAAAACCTGGTTTCCGACTTTCTGAAGAAAACCTATTACGACCCTCACCACTTTGTAAATACCAAAGGACGAAATGACCTTGTTATTCATAACGGACCCCATGCAAACACAACAGTGGGCGTTATTATAGAAGCTAAAAAGCCGACCAACAAATCCGAAATGCTCACTCGTGAAAACATCAATAAAAAAGCATTTCAGGAGCTGGTGCTTTACTATTTACGTGAAAGAATTACGCACAAAAATCTTGAAGTAAAACATTTGGTGGCAACCAATATCTATGAATGGTTCATTTTTGACGCTACCCTTTTCGACAGACTGTTTGCACAAAATAAAAATTTTGTAAAACAGTTCAACGACTTTGAAGGCGGACGGTTAGCAGATACGAAAACCGATTTTTTCTACAAACAAATTGCCGAGCCGTTTATTGCCGGCATCACTTCTGAAATTGAATTTACTTACTTCAACATTCAGGACTTTCAAAAGCCGTTACGCAATGCCGATAAAGCAGACGACCATTCGCTGATTGTTTTATTCAAATTACTTTCGCCCGAGCATCTGTTAAAACTTCCTTTCACCAACGATAGCAACAGCCTTGACAAACGTTTTTATAGCGAGTTATTGCACATTATCGGATTAACCGAAATTAAAGAAGGAAGCAAAAAACTGATTGAGCGAAAGAAAGCAGGTGAACGACACACAGGAGCAATCCTTGAAAATGCAATCATACAGCTTGACAGCTTAGACAAACTAAGCCGATTGGAAAAGCCAAGCCAATTTGGAACAACCACAGAAGAACGACTTTTTCATGTTGCCCTTGAACTTTCAATTACCTGGATAAACCGCATTTTGTTTTTGAAGTTGTTGGAAGCCCAACTCATCACCTATCATAATGCGTCTCGTCAAAGCGGGAAAGGCGACAAATCTTTTTCGTTTCTCACTATTGAAAAAATTAAGAACTACGACGACCTGAATAGCTTGTTTTTTCAGGTGTTGGCACGCAAGCATGCCGAGCGAAACGAAGATGTAAAAAAGATTTTTGAGAAAGTTCCTTATCTCAACTCTTCGCTTTTTGAGCCGACCGACCTGGAGCAGGTTACGTTGTTCATCAGCAACCTGAGAGACGATAAAACCATTCCGATTTTTTCGCAAACCGTGCTAAAAGACCGGCAGGGCAAAAAACGAACCGGTACTATTTCCACGCTGCAATATTTATTTGAGTTTTTAGATGCTTACGACTTTGGAGCCGAAGGCGGAGAAGAAATTCAGGAAGACAATAAAACGCTGATTAACGCTTCGGTACTCGGATTGATTTTTGAGAAAATCAACGGCTATAAAGACGGTTCGTTTTTTACTCCGGGTTTCATTACCATGTATATGTGCCGCGAAACCATACGCAGGGCAGTGGTACAAAAGTTTAATGAAACCAAAGGTTGGGATTGCCAAAACATGGATGAACTCTACGAAAAAATTGACTTTACCACCGTCGAAGGACGAAATGAAGCCAACAAAATTGTAAACAGCATCAAAATTTGCGACCCTGCCGTGGGTTCGGGCCAATTTTTGGTTTCGGCACTCAATGAAATGATTGCCATTAAAAACGACCTAAAAATTCTGCAAGACCGTAACGGGAAACGCCTGAAAGAATATCAGGTGGAAGTGGTAAATGATGAATTGATTGTAACAGACGAAGAAGGCGAACTTTTTGAATATAACCCAAACAACAAAGAAAGCCAACGCATACAGGAAACGCTTTTCCACGAAAAGCAAACCATTATTGAAAACTGCCTTTTCGGTGTGGACATCAATTCCAACTCGGTAAAAATTTGCCGTTTGCGTTTGTGGATTGAACTTTTGAAAAATGCGTATTACAAGAACGCCACCGAATTAGAAACATTACCAAATATTGACATCAACATCAAATGCGGCAACTCGTTGGTAAGCCGTTTTGCCTTGGATGCCGACCTGAAGCAGGCCTTAAAAAAAAGCAAGTGGACGATTGACAGCTACCGAATGGCCGTAGCCACATACCGCAATGCTGAAAGTAAGGAGCAGAAAAAAGAAATGGAACGGCTGATTGCCGACATTAAATCGGATTTCAGAAGTGAAATTTCGCAAAACGACCCGAAAGTAAAAAAGTTGCGCAAGCTGCAGGGCGAACTTTTTCAGTTGACCAACCAGGGGCAATTGTTTGAAATGAGCAAAAAAGAAAAAGCCGATTGGAACAAAAAAGTGCAGCAACTGACCGAAGAAACCAAAAAACTGGAAACTGAAATTGAAGCAATAAAAGCCAACAAAATTTTTGAAAACGCATTTGAATGGCGTTTTGAATTTCCCGAAGTGCTAAATGACGATGGCGATTTTGTGGGCTTTGATGTAGTGATTGGAAATCCACCTTATATCAGGCAAGAAGAACTTGGAGAATATAAAAATTATCTTCAAACTAACTACAAAGTATTTACATCAGGTGGCGATATTTTTTCTTATTTCTATGAATTGAGCCACAGTATAATCAAAGACAGAGGTTATTTTTCTTTCATTAATAATACTTTCGATAAAACCACAGCAGGAAAGGCTTTAAGGGAGTTTGTTGAAAATAATTTCAGATTTGAAAGATACATTGACTTTACAGATGTTATAGTATTTGAAGAAGCAACAACTTATCCAATAATATTGATAGCTCAAAAAGCAAATCAGAAAAGTAATTTCAAATTTTTCAAATACACAAAAGCTAATTTCTATGACAAAGAATTAATAAATAATGATTCAATTTACACAGAAGTTGCACAAGACAAATTGAATACTTCTGCTTGGAATTTCATCAATTCATTTGAGCAAAATCTTTTATCGAAAATTCAAAAACATAAATCTATTGTAGAATTTTTTGGCAAATGCTACTACGGGGTTAAGACGGCATTAAATGAAGCATTTGTAACGGAAAATAATTTAGGAAGCTACAATGTTTTAAAAGATCTAAGTTCAAGTAACAAGTGCAATTTTTTCTTGTAGCAATTGGTTAGGAGTTTTATAATTAAATTTTCTTACCGGTCTATTGTTCAACAGCTGCTCAACACGCTTTATTTCTCGATTAC
>JBKBIL010000017.1:0-25737 GCA_046297415.1 Lacibacter sp. | reverse complement strand
GTGTGTAATTTTTAGACATAGACAATCCAAAGATTGCGCTACTCAGTCAAATGACAAAATGCCCTCAAAAGCATTTTGTCATTTGTTCCTAAAAATTGCACTTATGAGTTGAACACAGCATTTATAAATTCATTCTCCTTTTCATATTTTTTGTAATCAATAATTATGTGTATTCACAAAAAATGGATACAATATACATAGCAGATTGTACATATGGCATGGATTATTACTTTAAAAATGACGGGTGTGTCATTGTTGTTAATTTAAAAGATACGATACGGTTGCGTGCAGTAAGGGGCTCTCGGAAACTCCCGTTAAACTCTAATTTAAAGGGTCATGGTATTTATCCCACTCCCATTGTGGAAACAGTTCGTATCATTAAACCGGCCAATGAGGTTTTAAGACTTGATATACATTCATCAAAAACAATGTGGAAGAAACATCATAACGTGCATGACACAACCTTATTTTTTACACCTGAATGCAGGAATTTGCCATGGATGTATATAAACATTCTCAAAATAAATTACAGACCCTACCAGTATCAAATGCGCATGACCAATGAAGAGTTTGCATGGAAAAATAACTACCAAAAACCAAGAATCCGGCGCAGGCTGGAAGCTTCCGTGGTTTATGAATACCGCTATCCCGAAAGAAGTTTAACCCCAATACGTAAACATCGGTAAAATGAGTTGCATTTTACGTTTTGGCTTGCTGTTTTCGTGTGTATTGCTTTTGGGGTGCAACCCCCGTTGCGATGTATTACGCGACTTACACGTTCCGCTTTATATGTACACGGAGCCTTTTGTTGAAAGAGTACAGCAGGGCGATACACTTACGCTGCATTTGTTTGCACCGTATCAAACACTTCGGCTGGATACATATGAAGAAGTTGATGTTCGTAACGCTACAATCTGGGAATCTGGCCTTTCTGTTTTAACATATGTACGAAACCTTGGTGGAGGAGCATCTGAGCGTACCCTTACCGGATACAACATTGTTCCGGTTAAAGGTTCTATTCGGTACGACAGCAGAAATGTTTTAAGAATATCTTTTGTTCGTGGGCAGCAGGGCTTTGTTTTTGAGGCCAAAGTGGTACTAACCGAGCGGGGCGTTGCACGCTTCTCACATTTGCGGGCAATCGGCTGGATGAACAGACGGTGCGATAAAATTTATTTTACCCCCTTAATAGGAGGGCCGGGTCAAAATGAACATCTGATCTTTGAATTTTTGCAACTCACACCCCACTTTTATCAGTGGCAAAATCATTTGTATGTAAAGGTTGAATAGTGCTGTGGCTTTCGTCTCACCGGGTTCTGGCAGCGCCGACCCCGGAACGCAGGTTTTTAATTTTCCCTAACCACCCGGGGTCTCTTGCAGGAGACCCCGGTAAAACAAAAACCCGTTCATCTATCACAGTAACGTACATGCTTTTCGGGAGCGGCTTTACCGTTTTAAAAAAAATGTTAATCCCTTTATCGCACTACAACCGGTAGTTGTAAAGGCGTTTTTTGCCCCGCAACTTTTGAAAAAGGTTTTTAATTTCAATGCGTCTTTAACCTCATACAACAACCGGCAACCATTGTAACACCCAAAACTTTTGTTGTATGCAACTGAAATTTACCCCCCCCCCGCAAGCCTCCGCACGGCATTGTTATTAATAACCCTGTGGCTGCTGTACAGCGGCTGTAACAAGGCCGACCGCCTGCTGCAGCCCCCGCCGCCTCCACAGGTAGCTGCCGGACCCGCTGCCGATATACAACGCATTTTACAAAGCAACTTTTTTGTGCAAAATCGCAAAATAGCCGACCTGCCCACCCACCGCACCGCACCCGCAGCGGTGGAAACCCACGCCGCCGGCCCCTCGGAGTATCCCGATGAAGCGCCCATGGTGCTGGGCGGTCCGTTGCCCATACCCTATTCCATACCGGTAATGACGGAGGCCTACAATGTTTACTACGCCACCCAGCTTACCACCGTACCCGTAACCGATCTGTATGTACGCTTCAGCCCGCAAAACGAAGCCCAGTTGGCCCTGCTCGAAGATTCGCTCGACTTAGACCTGTACGATTATCCCTTAGACCATGAAGTAATCAGCGATGGCGATTACTACCCGCAGCCCGGCAAGGCAGCAGAAGACATGCCCGATTTTTACACCACCGTGCCGGTAAATTTTGCTTTTCCTGCCGGAGTGCCTTATACCATTTTGGAAGAACTGCATTTTCCGCACAACGATGTTATCCTCGAAGCCCTGGCCGAAAGCATAGCGGCCGGTGGGCATTACAGCGGTGTGCCGTTAAACACGGCACAGCAGGGCCAGCAGCAAACCTACGGCAGCGATGCCCGCCCGGTACTGATGACCAACCTCGATAACAATGCCCAACTCATTAACAGCAACAACTGCGGCTGCGATCCCAATCCGTTTGACTTGCAGTGCATCCCGCCCGACCCCACTTGCGGCGGCGGCGGCGATCCCGGCTGGGGCGGTGGTGGCAATCCCGGACCGCCTTCGTTTCCTCCGGGGTTTGTCACCCCGCCTCAAAACCGGCCTTCAGGGCATATTAATGTATTTGATACCCAGCTCGGTAACATTCCTTTACACAATGTGCGGGTAATTGCAAAAAGAGGATTCATCCGCACAATGGGTTATACGAATGCTGCCGGACATTTTATTACGGCCAGGGCGGTTGCGGGAAGCAGTAAATTAATATTGAGGTATCGTAATCCCGATGTAAGCGTTCGTCCCTTGCGTACTCATTTACGACTGAGGCTTTCATTACTGGTGGTACGGCAGGTGATGGGGCGCTACAATTTGCCACTTAATAATATACAGTTTACCGTTACCCGCAATAACAACCGCACCTCAAAATCGTTTGAAAACTGGCTGGCCGCCCATGCTATTAACAGTTACAGCCACTTTGCCCAACAGGCCCATATTAACGATGTAAAACGTATGACGGGCCACCGGCTTTGCATTTACCTGCAAAAACACAGCGATGAAGATAATAGGGGGCCTGAAGCAGATCTTACACTCCAAAATTACATTTTTAAAAACAGAGGACCTGGCGATTGGATGTTTGAAACGGCAAAATTGGCAGTGTATGCAGTAAATCAAAATTGGTTAGGTGTAGGCATGCTTGTAATAGAGAATATTCTAAGCACACAAAAGCCAGATATTTTGTACAAGTACAATACGTTGTTTGAAAATTTAAGTAGCAACGAGGTTAATCAACAGTTTTTTGCTGCATACGCAAAGGCAGGAACGTTTAAGGCAATAAATGATAATGATGGGAACCTGCTTAACACCCGGTGGAAGTTTTATTTCAAAATAAAAGATAAATGGATTGACGCAGCAGTTGGATTATATGGCTCAGCATTGAAACATGCTTTTAAAGATATTAAAGCCTTGAAATTTTTGGTTGAACGTGATATATGGTACGTAAATGGAACAAACAATCAATTAACCTGGACATCAGTTGTAAATATTTCGGCAACATTGTTGGCAAACGTATATTTCGGCATTCAAATGCCTGAAAGAGATTTTTATAATATGGTAGAAGGCTTCGGCGAATATTATGGACATTACCTTGCAGACAAAAGGTACGGCATGGGGGCAGACCCCATATTAGACCAACAACGCAAACGAGTTTTTTCAAGTGGTGGTGTTAGCAGCCATAAAAATTATCTCGAAAACTGGAACCCGAATGAAGGGATGGATTTGCGAATTGGTCACAAGGTTGGATTATTTCACGATTTAGAAGATGAAACGAACACAGAATACATACCCGGTACAAACATTATTGATTGGGTTAAACAAATAAAACCATCCGCATCTCAAAAATCAATTTCAGGCTATATGCCCCGGTTGGTGCCAAGCCCGCAGGAATGGCGTCATTTAAAATGGAATCTGCAAACAAGAGAGCCTTCTCAAAATATTTATTTAGATAGCTTGTTTAACGCCTACAATGCCAATTAAATGAAAACACTTGCATCTTTGCTTTTTTTAGTTTTCGTGTTAGCAGGCTGTAAACAGCGATGTTCTGTTTTAAGGAACCATCCGCTTGCTGCTTTTATGTTTGTAGAACCCAATGTAGAACGCATGAAACTGGGCGACTCGTTGCGGTTAAAAATAATGATACCCTATAAAAGTATAAGGCAGGATAATGGAGAAGAAATCGATGTTCGCACTAGCTCCATTAGTACATCTGGTTTTGATTTCAGAACTATTAATGTTATTAATGGTGTTGTTGAAGCGTCAGGTAATACATTCAGCATTAAGCCAATTAAAGGTAGTTTTACCCGTTTTAATCATGTGATGATACGGGTTAGCTATGTGCGAGATACATTGGGTTTTGTGTTTGAAGCTTGGGTAATACCCACACAAAAAGGGCTGGCCAACTTTGCAAATTATAAAGCAGAAGGCTGGATGAATGGTAAGTGTGATTTGAATATTTTCAGTCCTATGGTAGGTTCTGTAAACAACAATCACCATTTATACAGAAACCTTTGGGGGCCTGATGCGGCATTTTACATTTGGGAAAATCAATATTACGTATGGGTAGAATAGTCAAATCCATAATTCTTTTCTTTTCATTATTACTGGCTTTTAATGCTGCCGAAGCGCAAAAAATGGATACCCTTTATATTATTGATTATTTTCGACGATACGGTGCTCCGTGGAGTACAAATTCAAAGCTTTTTATCAACAAAGGCATAACAATCCATATTAATGATTCAACAGAATTGCTGCTTAAAGCAAGCATACGTGATACGAAGTTAAAATGCAAAGAAGAAGGAGTGTGGTTTACTACATTATTAAGACTGCAAAGTTTGAGAATTATAGTGCCTGAAAATTCAGTCCTTCCTTTTCACGTTAAGGCAGAAAAAATTATCACAAGCAGAAAAGCAAACTTTGATACGGTATTAGTTTTCAATCCGAAAATAATTCGCAGGCCTTATTGGTTCATAGGATATGTAGTTAAAGATTATTCATCTTTTGGTTTCAATGTCAAATTTAATTACGAGCTTACCAATCGCCATTTCGCATGGAAAAACTATTACCAGCGGCCTAAAGTGAGAAAAGCTATCTTGAAGTCTGTGAAGTATGAGTATGATTGGATTAAGGGAGAATTGAGAACCATTAAATAGAATTCTAATTTTCCAAGGACACAATCGTATCACATGTGGTATCAATAAACATCATTAACCTGTTTCAATCCTATGGCAAATAAAACAAAGTTGCTTTTTTTCATTATAGTATCGGTGCAGGCATTTGCGTGCACCAGGCAAGTAGAGTGTTTTCAGCCTGAGATACTGATGCGTTATGATGTAACGCCGCATGCAAAAACTTACAAAATTGGCGACAGCATCCGGTTTAAACTTGAAATTGACAGGTTCAATACCGATATTGATGATGGGCGCCCGGTAGATGTTACTACTTTCGATTTATATGATATAAATATAACATTTACCAAATTAAACCCTCCTGATAATCGTGCTGAAAATATTGTTGGATGGCGCTATTTCCAAACAAAAACCTTACGGGGTAGCTTTATCAGGGAAGGCAATTGGCGTGTGCGTTTATATAAGTTAGAGCGTGTTGACGATAAGTTTATGCTTGAATTACTACTTATTCCACTAGAAAAAGGAGCCTTTGTTTTTTTTACCTCAGAAGGGTTTGGAAGAAGGCGTACCCGTTCTAATTGCGATCTGCTATTTATTTATCGCCAACCTCTTTTCGCAAATAACAATCATGAAATAAAATTTGAAACTACAGGCCATCCTGCTATTTATAAAGATACAATATATCCATACTGGTTTTATGTTCAATAAAGCAAGAGGTTGGTATTAAAATGGAATTCATGAAAAAACTATTTTCTGGATGTGCATTCCTTACTACTTTATTTCTGATACCCTTCAAAAAGCATGTGGTTGCTGCTGATACGGCTTATATATGCTTAAATTACAGATCAGTTAATGCGCCCTGGTTTGGCTTTGAAGAGGGTACACGGCAGCGGGTATTTTTTACTGTAAATGGCAACAGGAAGGTTTATTTATTGCAAACGCCTCATTTATTCGACTTTGCCCGGTTGCGTTGTGTACGCTTAATCATACCCGAACAGCAGAACGTTGCAGCAGGTATTCAGATTCTTGGAAAAGAAAAATTTGCAGGCCCTAAAAAGCCTTTCTCTCAATTTGATACCACTATCGTTATCAGCAGCTCTGATAAGAAGCCCATTTATGTTTTCTTCAATTTTCTTATTGATACAAACGATGCCCTTTTCGGGTTTTCTGTGTTTCCTGCTAATCATCGAAAAGTTTTAAGACGAAGTGGTAATTTAAGAAAAAGACACATCATAGCGGAGTATAATTACAATGACTCGCGTTTGGTATTTTTTAAAAAAGCAGGAAAATCTTTTTTAAGCGATTAGATATATCCAATGCTTGCAGTATTGACAATAACTAAAATAAAACGCGTTGTGCTATTAAACAAGTAAAAATAAATTCAGGTTTCCAAATCGGGAAAATACTAACAGGGCCAAAAAGTTAGGCACTACAGTAGTACTCCAGCTTAATCAGGGCTGCCCCCGAGATCGGGGTGTAATCGATCTCGGGTGCCCTTTTTGGGTACCTTTTTGGGCACGCAAAAAGGTACAAAATCTTTTTTCATTCTAATTTCAAAGATTCCTTTCTTTGATTTTGGTAATTCAATAGCACAACGCGTTAAAATAAAACCTGCAAACAAGAGAGCCATCTTAAAACATTTATTTTGATAGCTTGTTTAACGCCTACAATGCCAACTAAATGAAAACATTTGCAACTACACTTTTTACAATGCTATTGGTAGCAGGATGTAAACAGCGATGTTCTGTTTTAAGGAACCATCCGCTTGCTGCTTTTATGTTTGTAGAACCCAATGTAGAACGCATGAAACTGGGCGACTCGTTGCGGTTAAAAACAATGATACCCTATAAAAGTATAAGGCAGGATAATGGAGAAGAAATTGATGTTCGCAGCAGCTCAATCAGCACGTCTGGTCTTGACTTAGTAACCTATAATCTAATAAACTCTGAAGTTGAAATCACAGGCAATACCTTCAATATTATTCCAATCAAGGGCAGTTATACCAGTTTTAATCATGTGATGATACGGGTTAGCTATGTGCGAGATACATTGGGTTTTGTGTTTGAAGCTTGGGTAATACCCACACAAAAAGGGCTGGCCAACTTTGCAAATTACAAGGCAGAAGGCTGGATGAATGGTAAGTGCGAGTTGAATGTATTCAGTCCGATAGTAGGGTCTGTAAACAAAAATCACCATTTATTCAGAAATCTACGGGGCCGTGATGCGTCTTCCTACATTAGGGAAAATCAATATTACGTATGGGTAGAATAGCTAAATCCATTATTCTTTCCTGTTCATTATTACTTGCGTTTAATGCTGCCGAAGCGCAAAAAATGGATACTGTTTATATTATAGATTTCTATGATATTAAATACGGAGCGCCTCCATGGAGCAAAGAATCAAAGCATTTTGTAAATAATGGAACGACGATTCAATTTAATAATTCAATAGAAATCTTTTTAAAGGCAGGTTATCGTGATACCAAGTTAAAATACAGAGAAGAAGGGGTGTGGTCTTCATACCATATAAGAATACAAAGTCTCCGGTTAATCTTGCCTGAAAATACAAGTATTCCTATAAATGTAAAGTCTGAAAAAATTGTTAGTTCCCGAGTCATAAAATTAGACACTATATTGGTATTTAACGCTGACATAATTTCAAAACCTTATATGTTCATTGGTTATATCTTAAAAACACACACCTTCTTCAATTTCATGTTACAATTCGTCCTTACTAATCGCGATTTCGCATGGAAAAACTATTACCAGCGGCCTAAAGTGAGAAAAGCTATCTTGAAATCTGTGAAGTATGAGTATGATTGGATTAAGGGAGAATTGAGAACCATCAAATAAAATTCTATCGTCTCTTCGGGGTCTGGCACAGCCGATCCCGGAATGCAGGTTTTTATTTTCCCAAGCACCCGGGGTCCCTTGCAGGAGACCCCGGTAAAACAAAAGCAACTACATTCACCCCGCCATCATCTGGCGTATTCGCATTTTAGTTATTCGTCGCCCCGGGGTCTGGCAGAGCCGACCCCGGAACTTTAGTTTGAAATTTCACTTCTCGCCCACGTCTCCTGAAAAAAACAGTGCTTTGTTTCACACCGGCTCCCTCACAGAAAAACCCACTTGCAACGGTATAGTATTTACTTCCCCCCCCCCCGTCACAACGCCGCAAGCACCTCCCCGGCTGCCCGTAATCCGCTGCGTACAGCGCCTTCCATATAGCCGTTCCATTCGGTACTGGTTTCGGTGCCGGCCCAGTGCACACGGCCGAACAACTGCTGCAGCTGCCGGGCCGATGCGGTACCGCTGCCCGGTGGTTGCATGCCGGCGTAACAGCCGCCGGTGAGGGGGTCGTTGCTATAACTGTGGTCGGTGTACAACATACATTGGTATGCTTCCGGCCCCAGATAATCGGCCAAACACTGCAACACCCGTTGCTTGCGTTCGGCCTCCGGCAAAGCCCATAAGGCTTTGGCAGCATCGGCCAGCGAAAAGCCCATGATAACGCCTTGGGAGGCATCACGGGGGGAATTGTCGAAGCAAACCGACACATCCCGCCCCGGCAGTGCGGCAATACCATTCCATCCCCGGCTGCGCCAAAAAGGCCGTTCGTAAACCGCGTAGCATTTAATAACGTGACCCGTTTGCTGCGTTGCAATGTGCTGCCGGTACGCCGGCGGTAAGGCAGGGGCAAAATCAATGGTACGCAGCACCACCGGCGGAACGGCAACAATAACCCGCTGCCCCGTGTACCATTGGTTATGTGCGTGCACTTCCACGCCTGTTTCCCGTTGGCGTATAGCCCTTACGGTAGTATGCAACCGCAATACCGGCGCCAGTTCGGCAGCCATGCGGTTGGCCGGTTGCTGGGCCCCGCCAACAATGCGGTGCTGCTGGGCTCCGTTGCGGATGTTCATGAGCCGTTCAAAGCCGCCGCCACTGCGTATGTAAAACAAACTGTGCAGCAGCGATACCTCTCGGGGATGACAGGCAAAAATGGCCTCATAGGCCACTTCAAATAACGTACGGGCCGTTGTGTTGGGCAGGGTGCGCAGCAGCCATTCGTGGGTTGACATATCGGCCCACGGTTGCGCTTTTTTATGCGTTTCCGGTGCATGCAGCGATACATGCCTCGCTAATTGGTTGATGCGAAAGATACCCCATTGCAACTGCAAAAGGCTCCACGGCGCCAGCGGCGGAATTAAACCCTTGTACCGCCGAAGTTTACCCTGCAGCAGCAAGCTGCTTTTGCCCGCATCGTAGGTGGCAAACGTGGCAATGCCATATTCGCGGCACAGGCGATACATTTCGGTTTGGGTGGGGCCAATCCATTGGGCTCCCAGGTCGAGGTACAGTTCATCGCTTACGGCATGGGTCCATACACGGCCGCCCACGCGGTTGCGGGCTTCAAGCAAAAGAATGTTTTTACCGGCCCGGTACAACCGGCGGGCAGCCGTTAGCCCGGCATAGCCGGCTCCAATAACAATGCAATCGTACCGGGGCTGGGGCATAAACATTAATTTGTTTGGAGCGGTACTTGCAACGGCATGCGCACGATGCGGCCCTTGCCTTTGGCAGGTGGCAGTACCCGCAGCGAATCGTTTTGCAGCAACAACACCCGGCCTTGCGGATGCAGGTCCCACAAATCGCCGGTAAAAAATACATTCACGCCCTGGTGTACACCCGCCTGCGGTGCCCGGGTACCCATGCTGTAACGCTGCCAGGCTTCTCCTTCGCTGATGCGCCTGTACAAGCCGGTATCCACATCGGCCGGAGGCGGTGCACCGTTATATCCCTGCCAGGGCGCCTGCCACACACTGTCGGTGCCGGCCAGCGAGGGCACCACTAAAAAATCGGCCCTGCCCTGCAGCGGCGCGTAGGCCGCCGGGTACCAGCTATCGGCACAAATCAGCACGGCCATTCTTCCGGCAGCCGTGGCAAATACCGGCACCGCCCCGGGCTTTGCGCAAGCCGTAAAACCCAACTCCTCGGTAATGGGAAATTGCTTTTTTACCAGTTGCGTATCGGGCAGGCCATTCGGATAAAACACGGCGGTAGTATTATACAACGGCCCCCCCTTGCGGATGCGCAGGCTTCCGTCCATATCCACATAAGCGTCGGGCAATACAATGGAACCGGCCACAATGGTGCATTGGTATTCTTTTGCCAGCTCAGAAAATACGGCTGCATATACCCGTGCCATGTGTGTACTTTTCATCCGAAACAGCGCATCGGCAACCTTATCGCTGCCCTTGGCCCGCAGGTAATTCCACGCAAACGAAAAGAGGTTGGAAAAAACCATGGTTCGCATGGCATCGGTAATGGTGGCGGCACTGTAAACCGCCTCTTTTTCACCCGCGGCTACCAGCCAGGTGCCAATGTACTCGGGCAATACCACCACCGTTGCCGTATCGAGCAGGCCTTCGTTGCGCAGTTGATTAAAGTACAACCGCAGGGTAGTTTCAAAATTGAAGCGGGTGGCATAGCTGTAGGTGCTCATGTAAGGCTGCAGGGCAATCAACAGTGCCTGCCCCGTTGGCGCGCCTACCTGTATGGTTTCAATGCGAAACTTCGGTTGCGGCGCTTCTTTCCATCCAAACTCTTTTTCCCGTGCCCGGCCGGTATAGGCCCAAAAGGCATAAATGCCCAGCAGGGTAAGCAGGGTTAGCCCCCAACGCAATACTCCTTTTTTTCCGCCTTTCATACAGCGAAAGGTACGTAATTACAACTATTGCTGCCTACAGGTTGTTGAGCAGTTCCACTACTTTTTCGCGTTTGAGAATGAGGTAGCCAAATCGGTCGTTGCTGATGCCCTCTTTTAACTGGTAGCTGAAATGCAGTTCTTCGCCGTTGGCCGTGGTTTCAAAATACCGGAAGGCGATGGTGGGATGCTGCTGGAGCGCTGCACCGATCTCGTAAAGATGGGTGGAAAGGATGAACAGCGATTTGCGGATTTTCAGCAAGCCCTCAATAACGGTGGTGCTGCAGGCCATGGCATCCTGAATATTGGTGCCTTTAAACAGTTCGTCAATCAGCACCAGCCACTTGCGGCCATCCGAAATTTTCAACACCGTGTTTTTTATGCGTTGTACTTCGTTGTAAAAATAGCTTTCGCCTTTTACGATGTTATCCTGCACCTGAATATTGCTGAGCATACCATCGAACAAACTCAGCTGCATTTCCGCTGCCGGTACCCCCATGCCCACGTGGGCCAGGTACACCGCACAGCCTACCGATTTGATGAAGGTGCTCTTACCCGCCATATTGGCGCCGGTAAGAAACAAAAAGTTGCTGTTGGGATTTAGCTCCACATCGTACGCAACCGGCTTTTCGAGCAGCAGATGGTACAGCCCTTTGATGCGGATGTACGGCTCGGCCCGGTAGGTAACTTCCGGAAAATGCAACCCGTAGGTATGTACAGCTTTGGCCATGCTGTACCACGCATCGAGGCGGTAGTAGCAGTCAATGAGCTCCTGTGCCCGGTCGCGAAAGGTGTACCGCAAAAAATGGCCCAGCCGCAGCATGCGGGCGGGTTGCAGTAGTTTGCTTTTTTCGTTGTGAACGATTTCCTGAATGCTGTCGGGCTGCAGGCATATACGTATTTGCTGCAGCAGTTGCTGCAAAAAAACGGGTGCGTTTTGCTGCTGCAACAGGTTGTACAGCTGGTGCATGCCTTTAATGAAGTCAATGGAATGTATAACCGAAAACCGGATGAGGCTGTAATCGGGTTTGTTTAGAATGCGGTATGTAAATGCCTCCAGCGGCGCGTGCCCATGGGGAATGCGGTCAAAATTGTATTCATACAACTTCTCCAGCACCTGCAGCGTGCCGTTGGATATCTGCTGCGGCCACTGCGCTAGCAGGGGCAGCAGCTGCTGCAGTATTTGCTGCGTTTGCGTAATCTGCTCCACCGTTTTGTGCGGATGCGTCAGCAGGTGGTGCAGGTACAGTTCGCCGCCGTGTGTAGTACAAAAGTTTAAACGGCCCAGCAGCGTATGCGCCGCTTCGGTACCGGTTATAGATAAATCGTTGTATGTAATCGGGTCAATTTCCATGCTGCATTACTCGCGGTTGAAGCGCAGGCGCATGCCTTTCTGCGATGCATCTACCCGGCCATTGTCATAAGCCAGGTGGCCGTTTACAAAAGTATGGGTAATGGTGGCCGGAAAGGTAAACCCTTCAAAAGGGCTCCAGCCGCAACGGTACAACAGGTTTTCTTTGGTAACGGTGTAGGGTTGCAGCAAATCAACCAGAACCAGGTCGGCATAATAACCCTCCCGTATGTAGCCGCGGTCGGCAATCTGAAAGCACTCGGCCACGGCATGACTCATTTTTTCGGCGATGCGTTCCAGCGATATACGCCCCTGCTTGTAATAATGCAGCATCAGCAACAGCGGGTGCTGCACCAGCGGCAGGCCGGCATGCGCCTGTTCGTAGCTGCCCTGCTTTTCGGCCCAGGTATGCGGGGCATGGTCGGTGGCAATCACATCTATCCGGTTGTCGAGCAGGGCCTGCCACAAGGCTTCCTTGTTTTCGCGGCTTTTAATGGCCGGGTTGCATTTGATTTGATAGCCCAGCCGGGCATAATCATCGGCCGTAAAGTGCAGGTGGTGCACACACACTTCGCTGGTAATGCGTTTTTCCTTTAACGGCATCAGGTTGCCGAACAACTCCATCTCTTTGGCGGTGGTAAGGTGCAATATGTGCAGCCGGGTATTGTACTGACGGGCAATTTGTATGGCCAGCAGCGACGATTCGTAGCAGGCCTCCACATCGCGGATGAGCGGATGGTCTTCGGGGGTTAATTCGGGCCGCAGCGCTTTAATGCGTTCGTAGTTGCGTTGTACCACCGGCTCACTTTCGCAATGGGTGGCTATCAATACTTCGCTTTCGCGGAATACCTTATCAATGGTGTTTACGTTATCTACCAGCATGTTGCCCGTGCTGGCGCCCATGAATATTTTAATGCCGCAAATATCGTTCTTGTGTTTGTTCACCTGCAGGGTGGCATCGGCACTGGTATTGCTGGTGCCCATGTAAAAACTGTAGTTGCCAACCGATGTGGCGGCGGCGATGGCATACTTCTGCTCCAGCAACTCCAGGTTTAAGGCATTGGGTATGGTGTTGGGCATTTCCATAAAGGTGGTAACGCCGCCGGCTACCGCCGCTGCGGCTTCCGAAGCAATGGTACCCTTATGGGTTAAGCCCGGTTCACGAAAATGCACCTGGTCGTCTATCACGCCCGGAAACAGGTATTTGCCTTCGGCATTGATTTCGGTAGCGCCCGGCGCCGCGGCAATGGAGGAAGCAATTTTATGGATACGGCCCTCTTTCAGCCATACATCGGCAGGGGTAATGCTGCCTTCGTTTACAACCAGGCAGTTTTTTAAAAGAAAGTTCGACATGGGTAGTGGTTTGATAAGCGGCTTTCAACCGGCACATCGGTGTAAAACCCGTATTTTTATCCGGTAAAACCTAACTGCATGCAAGTTACCAAATGGGTTTTTTGTGCCGTACTTTTTTTTGTAACCACCGGCACCATGGCCCAAAGCACCTTTTTACCCCAGCAATCGAAGCACCTGCACTTTTTCGACCGTATGGAAATTAAAACCGGCCGGGTGGCCGACCTGCGCTTTACCGCCACCAAGCCGTACGACCGCAAGTATGTGGTGGACTTTATGACATCGGTAGTGGACTCGCTGCAACGCATCAAACCCCTGTTTTTTAGTGTGGATACGCCGTTACGCCTCAGCGCTGCCGACCAATACAACCTGCACAGCCTGTATCTGAACAACCAGGAATGGCTGCCCGCCGAACGGCGCAGCGCCTTTGCCAGCAAAAAAAAATGGGGCAACACCTTTTATCAAACGCCGGCCCATTTACTGGAAAAATACGGCGATGATTTTTTTGTTGCGGTGGACCCCCTGTTGAACTACCGGCAATATGTAGAAGCGGGTAATACCAACCAAAACATCTTTCTCAACCAGCGCGGTGCTGCCGTACGGGGGGGTATTGGCGGAAAAGTGGGCTTTGCCGCATCGGTAATGGATGTGCAGGAACGCGGCCCCCTGTTTTTTCAGCACTGGGTAGATAGCCTACAGGCCGTACCGGGTGGCAACTTTTACAAAAACTTTAAACAAACCGGCGTGGATTATATTGACGCACGGGGTTCGTTTACCTTTACCGCCGCCAAATACATTCAGTTTCATGCCGGGTACGACCGTAATTTCATCGGCAACGGCTACCGCAGTTTGCTGCTGAGCGATTTTGCCGGCAACAACCTGTTTGTAAAACTCAACACCCGCATCTGGAAGTTCAACTACCAAAACCTGTTTATGGAACTGCACGCCGGTGCGGCCAGCAACAACAACAACAACCTGGTGCCCCGTAAATACGCTACCCTGCACCACCTGAGTTTGAATGTAGCCCCCTGGCTGAACGTAGGGGTGTTTGAAGCAGTGGTGTTTGGACGAAAAGACCGGTTTGAATTTGGCTACCTCAATCCCATCATCTTTTACCGGGCCATTGAAGGCAACCTCGGCAGCCGCGATAATGCCCTGGTGGGTGCCGATTTTAAAGCCAATCTGGCTAAGCGGGTGCAGTTGTACGGACAACTGATGCTCGATGAGCTGAATATTGCCAAGCTACGGCAGGATGCCAGCTGGTGGGGCAATAAAACCGGCTTTCAGCTCGGCATGAAGTACATTGATGTGGCCAATATCAGCAACCTCGATGCGCAGGTAGAGTGGAACCGGGTGCGGCCCTTCACGTACGGCCATTTTGATTCGGTATCTAATTTCTCACATTACAACCAGCCATTGGCCCATCCGCTGGGTGCCAATTTTAACGAATGGGTATTGCTGCTGCGCTATCAGCCGGTGGGCCGCCTCAACCTGCAGGCCCGGGTTATTGCCTGGCAACAGGGGCGCGACAGCAGCGCCACCGGTTACAATGCCGGCGGAAATATTTTTCGCCTCAGTGGCGATGGCCGCACTGGTGAGTTTGGCTTTCGGCTGCTGAATGGTGTGCGGGCAAGCGGGCTCAATGCTGCCTTATTAGCCAGTTACGAAATCCGTGAAAACATTTTTCTCGACCTGCATGCGCTCTTCCGCCGCTTTACGCTCGGTGCAGCACCTGCACAAAACACTACGCTGCTGGGCTTGGGCTTACGGATGAACCTCTGGCACAGAGATTATGATTATTGAGTACGAATAAAATATTGCGCTATAGAAGTAATATAATCTCCTCAGTATATTCCACTGTGAAAACCTCCGTGGCCGCTGTGGTTAAAAAAAACATAGAAGTTTTCAATTTTTCAACACTTTCTAAGCAGCGTTGCGCAAGAACAGATCAAATATATTCATTAGCACAACACGTTACCAAATTAAAAGGTTGGCTGTTTTGTGAATATTTCGTTCGCAGCCATATCACCCCTTGTAGCGCAGCTTAATGGATGCCTTCAATTGCACGGTAAAAATTGTGCAGAATGAAATGTTATTCGCAAAAAGCCTGCACACACAGATACGTTAAAAACCTTTTGTTTTAAAAGCGACATTTCTTAAACATACCGGCTCTTTAACAATATTTTATAACGTGCTCCTTTTGCGGGGGGGGGGATTTTTTCTTTAATTTTATAAAAGCTGGCCAGCTACCTTTTTTTCACCATTTAAAAAAAACAAAATGAAAAAATGCATTGTAACGGCATGTTTACTATGTGCCGCATTATTCTCGCAGGCGGGCGATCAGCAAAAGCCCACTAACTCCACTTCTGTAATTGAAGTTACTTGCTACACCTATACAGCGCAACCATGCGGCCATACAACCACCTTATGCATTGCGCATAACGGGCCTTTGACGGCAGAAGCAAGAAAGAAGGCAGAAGCTATAACTAATATAGAAGTATGCAACATGGGGGGCGGTGGCGGTTCTACCCCTGAATTTATTGTATAAACCAAACGGGCCGGGGTTGGTAGCCCCGGTCCATTTTGACAAAAGAATTTCGTATGCGATATATTCTTTTACTTGTTGTAGTACTAAAAAGTGGTATGAGCTATGCCATGCAGGATAGCCTGCCTATTTTACTGCGCCTGTATTACAAGCACCTGTATGTTCCCGACACTACCAACGGTAACCGGCAGGCCCGGCGTGAAATGATGGTGCTGGATATTTTGAAAGACAGCGCCGTTTTTTATCCAAAAGAGATGGTGGATAAGGAACTTCTTGCCCGTGCAAATAAGGACAAAATAGATGCGATTTATGCAACAGGAGTTGTAAACGGTGCTGATTTAGCTCCGTACAGGTATCAGGGGTTAGAAATACTAATGACAAAAAATACGGCTCGGAATCAATTTTGGTTTGCACTTTATTCCCTCAAATCGTTCCAATACACTGAGGAGTCTTTGCTTCAGAAGTGGGATTTGGTACCTGATAGCATTAAAACAATTTTAGGCTATAAATGCTATTTGGCCCGTACGACCTTTAGAGGCCGCACGTGGGAAGCCTGGTTTACCTATGATATACCTGCAACCACCGGGCCTTGGAAATTTCACGGCTTACCGGGCGCAATCGTTCGGGTAAAAGATACCCGTAATCACTTTTTGTATGAATTAACAGGTGTTGAATCAAATTTACCCTTCTTGTTTGACGTTAGCTTAATCTCATCACAACCCGAAAAGGCAAAGAAGGTAACTGCTGCTGAAATGCAGGACATCTTAAAACTGTTTTTTGAGGATATCAGCACATTCAACAGGTCACTAATGAACCTTTATATAGATAATCCTAACCCTGTTAAGGCACCACCCCGCTACTATAATCCAATGGAATTTTTTGATAAACCAAATTAAAAAATCGCTGCTGCTATGCATACTTTTTATAAAATAGGTTTGTGTCTGCTGCCTGTAATGGTATTGTTAAGTGCTATGCGGGCAGGTGCAAGCGACACCCTCCCTATTTTATTGCGCCTGCATTACAAGCACCTGTATGTTCCCGACACTACCAACGGTAACCGGCAGGCCCTGCGTGAAATGATGGTGCTGGATATTTTGAAAGACAGCGCCGTTTTTTACCCGAAAGAAATGGTGGAAAAAGAACTATTAGCTCTTGCAAACAAAGACAAAATAGATGCCATATATGCATCCGGCGTTGTAAATTATACAGACCTGCTCCCCTATCGTTATCAGGGCGAAAGTATTTTACAAACAAAAAATACCACTACAAAAGAGTTTTGGTGCACCTATTTAACTGTTAAAACCTTTCAGTACAAAGAAGAAAACTTAGAGCAAAAATGGTCTTTTGTGCCCGATAGTATAAAAACAATATTGGGTTACACCTGCTACCTTGCACGTACCACCTTTCGGGGCCGCACCTGGGAAGCATGGTTTACGTACGACATACCTGCCACCACAGGGCCCTGGAAGTTTCACGGCTTACCGGGCGCAATGGTTCGGGTAAGAGATACCCGTAACCATTTTTTATACGAATTAACAGGCGTTGAGGCCAATTTACCTTTCTTATTTGATATCAGCTTATTAACATCGCAACCTGAAAAATGCAAAAAAATATCTGCTGCTGAAATGCAGAATTTGTTCAAACTGCTCTTTGAAGATATACGAACGTTTAATCGTACCATTTTAAATTTACATGTTGATAACCCGAATCCGGTAAAAGAGCCTCCCCGTTATTACAACCCCATGGAGTTTTTTGATAAGCAGCAATAAATTTCTGATGCTATGTCACATCTTAATTATAAACTTTACTGCATCTACGCTTTACTACTTTGCACCACCTGTTTAAAAATTAGTGCAAGCGACTCATTGCCCATTTTACTGCGCCTGCATTACAAACACCTGTATGTACCTGATACCACCAACGGCAACAAACAAGCCTGGCGTGAGATGATGGTGCTGGATATTTTGAAAGACAGCGCCGTGTTTTACCCAAAAGAAATGGTGGAAAAATTACTGCTTGCTGAAAAAAACAAAGATAAAATTGAAGCCATTTACGCAACAGGTGTTGTTAATGGGGCCGATTTAGCCCCCTACCGCTACAGTGGTTTAGAAATTTTGATGCGCAAGAACACAACTCGTAAGCAATTCTGGTACACATTTTATTCGGTTAAAACGTTCGAATACACAGAGGAATCAATGTATCAGCAATGGGAAATTGTAGGCGATAGTGTAAAAACCCTTTTGGGCTACACCTGCTACCTGGCACGCACCACCTTTCGGGGTCGCACCTGGGAAGCATGGTTTACGTACGACATACCTGCCACCACCGGGCCCTGGAAGTTTCACGGCTTACCAGGTGCAATCGTTCGGGTAAAAGATACCCGCAACCACTTTTTATATGAATTAACAGGTGTTGAGGCAAATCTCCCTTTTTTGTTTGATGTTAGCTTAATAACATCACAACCTGAGAAAGCTAAGAAAATAACTGCGGCTGAAATGCAGGATATACTAAAACTGCACTTCGAAGACATCCGAACATTTAATCGTACTATTTCCAATTTATACATTGATAATCCGAATCCGATAAAAGGACCTCCCCGCTATTACAACCCCATGGAGTTTTTTGATAAGTAGCTTGTATTGTAGTGAACACCATGCCGCCGGCCTGCACATACGATAGCAGTTTTTTTCGTATTTACCTGCGGCCCTTTTTTTTAGGGGCCTGCGGCATACTGCTATCCCTGGCAGCGGCTGCTCAACCAGTGCTGGAGTTGCAGGTGCGGGGAGGCGATGGGCTACCCCTTGCATCGGTAAATGCCCGCCTGCATTATTGCAATAAACCGGCGCCCCTGCAATTTGCCATCAGCAACAGCGCCGGCCTGCTGCGGTTACAGCTGCCAGCAGCTACCGATTCGTTGTGCATTTCATTAACCCACATACAACACGCCCCTGTAACAATAACGGTGCAGCAGGCGCAAGCGAACCCCCGCATGCAGTTGCAACCCCGCGTACTGGAAATAAAAGAAGTGGTGGTTACGCCCCCGCCGGTAATACGCAAAGGCGATACGCTGGTGTTTCAGGTATCGGCTTTTGACCAGGCCAGCTTTAGCAGCATTGGCGATGTTATTAAAACCTTACCCGGTATTGAAGTGGCACCTAACGGCACCATTGCATACAACGGCAGGCCTATTGCCGCCTACTACATTGAAGGATTGGATTTACTAGGCAACCGTTACCGGCTGGCCAACGAACGCCTGCCAAAAGGCATGGTAAACCAGGTGCAAATTATTTTACACCACCAACCCATTCGTATGCTGGATACGCTGGTACGCACCAACGATGTGGCCATCAACCTGCAACTGCACAAATCGGCCCGTGGCAAACTCATCCACAATCTGGAAACACGCAGCGGAGGCAGCCCACGCGAAGCCCTGCTCGATGCCAACCTGCAGCAAATATTCATCAGCAAACAGTTTCAACTGCTTGCCAATATTAACGGCAATAATACCGGCTTGAATAATGTGGATGTACTCAATGGCGTTTCGGTAAAAGATTACACCGAATTGCCCATACAGTTTTACAAACAAAACCTGGTACAAACCGTTACACCCACAACTCCGCCCCTGCCGGCAACGCAGTTTCATTTTAACCAGTCGTTTTTCCCTTCGGTTAACCTGCTCAAAAAAATTGGCACCGCAGCCGAACTAAAATGGAATGTAAACTGGGTACAGCAACAAATTCGGCAATGGCAACAACAGGAAACACGTTTTGCATTTGCCGATACCCTTATTACCGTGCAGGAAAATAACCGCCTGCAACTGCGGGAGCAGGTGGTACAAAGCGGCCTGCAGTTTACGCACAACAGCAAAAAATTTTACCAGATTGCCGACCTGCGTTTTACCGGCTACCTGCAACACCAACAACAGGTGGTGAATACAGGCACCCTGCCCAATACGCAAATAGCCGCACTGCCCGAATGGGATGTGGCCGCACGCACCAAAATTTTGAAAACCAAAGGCGCCTGGATATGGGGCACGGGAGCCTTGGTGCAGCTGCGCCAATCGGATCAGGTACTGCAGGTACAACCACCTGCCTTTGCTGATGTTTTTTTTCCGCAGCTGGCAGCACAGCTGCTGCAACAGCCGGTAAACTGGCGGCAGGCTGCCACACGGGCGTACTTAAGTGTGGCCCGCAAGCTGGGTACACATCATCTGACTGTAAAAACCGAAGGCGCCTTTACACAGGATGTTCTGGAGCGGCGTTTGCTGGCACAAATGCCCGATGGAAGCAGCGCCGGCAGTAGCAGCTTTGTACCTGCATCGGTACAAAGCAACGAGTGGCGCCTGCGGCTGCTAACCCAGTTTGCAAGAAGCTGGGAAAGAAGCGGCTATACCCTTAAACTGCCACTCGATTTTGTTTTCGTGAATCAAACTGCCGCATTTAACCGTGTTGCATTTCATAACATACTGCCCAATGCCACCCTTTCGGGCTACTTCAACTTCAGTAAAACCCGAACCGTTTCGCTTGCAGCTGAGCGACGCAACGAAGTACATTCGTTTTTACAACGGCTGCCCTTTGGGTATTTGTATAATTACCGCTCATTTCAAACCGGCACCACCGCCGTACTTCCCTTTGCTACCGGCAACAGCATTTCGTTACGGGTGCAGGAAGACAATGCCGTTAAACGTTTTTTATGGAACACAAGCTACACAATGGAACAGCTGCTTAGCAATACCATTAGCGATGTGGTGTTTGAACAACAGCTGTTGCAGGCGGTACTGCTGCCGTTGCAACACCGCGAACAACGGCATAGCCTTGCTGCCAATGGTACACTCCGATTTATTGAGCAGCGTACAATTATCAAGGGCGGCGTTCAAGCGCGCCTGGCCACGTATAACCAGTTGCAGGAAAAAGAAGTACGGCGCTTTCGGGTACACACGTACAGCCTAAATGCGGGTGCCGAAACACGATTTATTAAAAACAGCATGCAGGAGGTTACCTATACCCTGCAACACACCCAAACCGGCATAACCGGTGCTGCCATGCAGGCAGCGGGCTGGCAACACCATATAAAATTTGAGAACACCATGTTTCTGCGGAAAAACAAGTGGAGCATCAACACGGTGCATCATTTGTACCTGCTGCAGGCCCGCAGCCAAAATGCCCGCCTGGGGCAGCACCATGCCACCATCGGCTACCAGCTGAAAAAGCAACGGCTTGAACTGGGGTTGCAAAATATTACCAATGAACGCTATTACTATCAGTTTTTTGCCTTTTCCAATGTAGAGGCATGGAGCCGGTTTGAGTTGCGGCCGTTTCAGGCCCTGTTGCGCTATCGCTGGGAATTGAAGTAAACAAATAGATAAATAGCCACATCTTTAATTTGCATTTCAATGCAGGGCGCTTCGGTCAGGCAAAAAATTGCAACGATGTGCGGGTGTGCATTTACCCCTCCAAATGAATGCTGAACACAATCATACGTGCCTGCATGCGGTCAATTACGTTGGAGTAGATGAGGTTCGGGTCGCGGCTGTGCACATTGCGGAAAGTGTTGCTGATTTTTATTTCGGGGCTTAAGATGAAGCTGGGAAAGTAAAAGTGAAAGCCCAGGCCGGCCTCGTAGCCAAAAGCACCTTTTACCAGTTTTACCAAATCTTCGGCACGGCGGCGCTGGCTGTTACTGGCCAGGTCGTACTCGTATTTACCGCCGCCGATGATATACACCCGAAAGTTATCAATACGGTCGCTGCTGAATTTCAACTGCACCGGCATGCTCCAGTAAATGCTTTCAATCAGTTTTTCCTGAAAAGGCTGGTCGCCAGCCATTGGGTATTTCAGCTGGTATTGAATGGCCCGGTTAGCAAAAATCAAATGCGGGTTAAAGCGGGCTTCGAGGTGGTTTACCAAACGCAGGGTGCCTAATAAACCCAGGCCAAAACCGCCTCGGGCACGGGGGTTTACCAGCTGCACACTATCGCTCGCCAAAAACTGCGGATGGTGGAGCAGCTGAAAATTGCTGCTGTTGCCGCTCAGCGTAATGCCAAAATAGTAACGCTTGTACTCGTGCTCGGGCAGGTTGATTTCCCGCTGGGCCCGGGCGGCCATGCTCAGGCATAGCAGGATAACGATGCCTACTTGTCGCCGGTATAAATGCTGCAAATGCCGAAGGTTAATGGTGTGCATGTGGTGTGGGTAAATCCGGTTTTGTTTAAAACAGCCACAAACGCCGCGCCTTCCGGAAACGCCTGTATGCTGTTGTTGAGATATTGGTATGCCTTTTTGTTGTTACTGAAAGCGCCGGCCACCTCGGGGGCCACAATTTTCATGTACACATTGTACAGTTGCTGCACGATGGGAAACCGCGGTTTCGAAAACTCCAGCACCACCAACCGGCCGCCGGGGCGCAGCACCCGGTAAATTTCACGCAATCCTTTTTCGAGATTTTCAAAATTGCGAACGCCAAAGGCCACCGTTACCGCATCAAACGACGCGTCGGGAAAATTTATTGTTTCGCTGTCGCCCAGCTGCAGTTCAATACGGTCGCTTAAACCTTTTGTTTGCAATTTCACCCGGCCGGCATCGAGCATGCGGGCGCTGATATCAATGCCAATAATTTTTTCGGGCTGCAGCATGCGTTCGGCCATTATGGCCACATCGGCCGTGCCGGTGGCCACATCCAAAATATGTTTGGGCTGCAGGGGTTGCAGACGTTGCAGGGCTTTTTTACGCCAGCGTACGTCAATACCGGCCGATAAAAAGCGGTTCAGGAAGTCGTAACGGGGCGCAATCGAATCAAACATATCCGCCACCTGCTCTTTTTTGGAGCGGTCGGAGCTTTCGTAAGGCACCACCTTATCGTGCCGGTAAGTAGTTGACATGGGAGCAAAAGTACAAAAGCACCTGCAGTTACGGGATTTTGTTGCAGGTTTGATGGGAGTTGCTGAAAAACCGATAGCGCAGAATGTGGTTACTTTGCAGTATGCAGCTTGTATCGGCCCAATTTGTTACCAGTAGTCCTTCGGTGGATAAATGTCCGCCCCCCGACCGGCCCGAATATGCCTTCATCGGGCGCAGCAATGTGGGCAAATCCTCGCTCATCAACATGCTGTGCAATAACCAAAAACTGGCCAAAACCAGCGCCACGCCCGGTAAAACCCAGCTCATCAATCATTTTCTCATTCAAACCAACGAGCCGGCCCCCAAAGGCGCACCGCCCGGCTGGTACCTGGTGGACCTGCCCGGTTACGGCTATGCCAAAGTGGCGCAGGGGCAACGGCGGCAATGGACCAAAATGATTGCCAACTATTTAAAGCAACGCGCCAACCTGGTAAACATTTTTGTGCTGATTGACTCGCGACACGAACCGCAGGCCTTTGACCTCGACTTCATTAACCAGCTGGGCGCATGGCAACTGCCGTTTGCCCTTGTGTTTACCAAGGCCGATAAAAGCACCCAACGCGAAGTGGCCGCACGGGTGAAGGAGTTCTTATCGACCCTGGGCAATCACTGGGAGTCCCTGCCCCCGCATTTCGTAACCTCTTCGGTAAAATACCGGGGGCGAAAGGAGTTGCTGCAGTTTATTGCCGATTGCAACCGGCGGGTGCGGGAAGCGGCTGCCCCAACCGGCAACTGAACAATCGTTAAATTGTTGCGAAAAAACTGCCTGCAAGCGGCTATCGGCAAAACATATTTGCATAAAAACTTCTTGCGGGCAGCAGCCATACAACCGCAGGTTTTGTTGTGTAAACGCAGCTCTGCAGGCAATGCGGTGTGCAACAGTATTTGCACGATGGTGTGAGTAAATTGCGGAACAAGCCATTCGTTGTGTGTAATACATGTACAATACTATACTTTAAAATCAATATTCAATGCCAAGAAAATTTATTGAAAGGTTTAAACGGATAGACTACTACATTTATAAACGAAGAACAGGCACTCCAAAACAATTAGCAGACAGGCTAGAAATAAGTAGAAGTACCCTCTTAGAATTTATTGCAGTCATGAAAGAAAATGGTGCTCCAATAAAATGGGATAAAATCAAAAAAACCTACTATTACTCACATCAGGGAAGATTTAACATTTGTTTTGCAAAAGAAAATGAAAGTCCGATTTAGCTAGACTCATCAATTATAATTTCGCTTCAGTTACTAGTAAACAAAACAATATTATTAAACCTTAAAATTAAAAAAATGAAGCGGATTACACTTTTTTTAATGATGCTATCCTTTTTCATAGTTTCATGCACTAAAAGTAGCGACAGTTTAAGGTCACCTGAAGCTATTACCCTTGACAATAATAAAAGTAGTTTAACCTTGCAAAATCTGGATCCAGAAACCAGACAGCAAATAAATTCATCGCTTGAAAAAGACAAAGACAATAGAGTGGTGAGTTTCAGTTATACTAAGCTAGTTGAAAAATACGGAAAAGATGGGTTAAGAGACATTCTTTATGAATTGACAAATTCTAGCAAATTAACAATTCATGAATCGGAAGACCCTGTTGGAACAGAGTATACCGACAACCCAATAACAACAATGTCAGCAGGGGAGCAAGAATTACCTCCATCTGGACAACCAACTCCACACATATATATGGACAAAAAGAATTATTATCGTCCAGGTTGCAAGAAAAAGATAGGTTACGTTTGCATTCTTTGGTATTAATCATTATAAAGGTTACCTAATTTATTTAGGTAGCCTTTTTATTTTAGAAAATAAAAAAATGAACTATGAAAAAATTGATATTAATAGTTTGTGTTTTTTTTTCAATAAACACTTTTTCACAGGAAAAACTTTGTAAAGAAGTAATTGAAAAGACGAACTTAAAAAAAGAATTTTTGTCAAGTGGAATTACTGTTTTTTTAATTATGAGTTATGAATGTGCCTATTGTATAAAAGATATCCCATATTATAATTCTTTATTTGATAAGTTTAACTCAAAAGTTAAATTTATTGCTTTAATGGAGAACGATAGCCTTCATTTAGCGAACTTTGAAAATAAATATAAAACAGCTTTGAATTGTATAAAAGTACCCAATGCAGAAAAAATATATTCAAAATTTTGGAAAGATGAATTATATCCTCAAGTACATATTTATAAAGAGGGGGTTTTACAAAAAATTTTGCTTGACGCATCCGAAAAAACTAAACAGAAGACAAACTTAATAATCCAAAAATTATTAAAATCTTGATTTGTTGACTATTTCTACTACACACAACAAAGTATTTGCAAAAGTAGGGGTTGACGGAAGAGCAATGAACAGAAGAATAGAACTCAAGAGAGTGTTGCAAAAAGTGTGTCAGTTTGAAGTTTCGTAACTTCAAAACAGACACATATGGACATGACAGAAAAACAATCATTTGATTTTGAGGCGTTCAAGAAACAAGCAGCCAGCCGGCTCAAGAAGGGGGACACTTTGCTGGGTAAAGACGGAGTTTTTACGCCTCTTTTGAAACAGTTTATGGAAGAAGCCATGAATGGCGAGCTGGAAGCACACATTGAAGCGCATCCGGAGCCTAACCGCAAGAATGGCAAAGGCCGAAAACAGGTGAAGACACCGGTGGGCCAGATCGAGATTGAGACGCCCCGGGATCGTAACGGAACGTTTGAACCGGAAATCATTGCGAAGCGTCAAAAAACGCTGGGCGTAGACCTTGACCGCC
>JBKBIL010000016.1:0-32698 GCA_046297415.1 Lacibacter sp. | reverse complement strand
TTGTACCTTTTTGCGTGCCCAAAAAGGGCACCCGAGATCGATTATCCGCCTTCATAAATTTCCGGCGGACAGGCAACCCCGATCTCGGGGGCAGCCCTGATTAAGCTGTAGTACTACTGTACTGCCCAACTTTTTGGCCCTGTTAGTATTTTCCCGATTTGGAAACCTGAATTTATTTTTACTTGTTTAATAGCACAACGCGTTATTTATAATCTTCCCGTGCCGGACTAAAAAAGTCCATCACCTTCACATCGGTTCGGGCATAGGCGCTGTGCGGTACGTTGGAAGGAATTACATGAAAGCATCCAGCGGTGAGCACATAATCTACGCCGCCAATGTTCATTTCCATCTCGCCTTCCACCAGGTATGTTATCTGTTCGTGCTCGTGCTGGTGGGTGTCCATGCGGCTTCCCTGTTTAATTTCAAAAATGCTGAGGGTTCCTTTTTCGCCATGAATGAAGCGGCCCAAAAATCCGGGGCGCATTTCTTTTGCGGGAATGTTGTTGATGTGGTCCATAATCGTTGCTTTAAGAGGTAAAAATAAAGAAGGTGCCGCAATGCTGCAGCACCTTTGTGCAATGATAATAGGAATTAGATAACAACTGTTTGTTACCAGCCCAATATCCACGCAAACATGAGCGGCGCCACAATGGTGGCATCACTTTCGATGATGAACTTGGGGGTATGAATGTCGAGCTTGCCCCAGGTGATTTTTTCGTTGGGTACCGCTCCGGAATACGAACCGTAAGAGGTGGTACTGTCGCTTATCTGGCAGAAGTAGCTCCAGAAGGGTACATCGTGCCATTCCAGATCCTGGTACATCATGGGTACCACGCAAATCGGAAAGTCGCCGGCAATGCCGCCGCCAATCTGGAAAAAGCCTACACCCTTTCCGCCGCTGTTCTGGCGGTACCAGTCGGCCAGCCATACCATGTATTCGATACCGCTTTTCACGGTACTGGCTTTCAGTTCGCCTTTGATAACGTAGCTGGCAAAAATGTTGCCGGTGGTGCTGTCTTCCCAGCCGGGCACTACGATGGGAATGTTTTTTTCGGCGGCTGCCACAATCCAACTGTCTTTGGGGTCTATTTCATAGTACTGCTGCAGTTCGCCGCTCAGCACGGTTTTGTACAAAAACTCATGCGGAAAATAGCGTTCGCCCTTGGCTTCGGCAT
Organism: Lacibacter sp.; assembly: GCA_046297415.1. Lineage (GTDB taxonomy): Bacteria > Bacteroidota > Bacteroidia > Chitinophagales > Chitinophagaceae > Lacibacter. The sequence continues at coordinate 31,523 of JBKBIL010000016.1, read as the reverse complement.
CTTTCCATTGCTTGTACAGGTGCTTTTGCAGGCGGCGGAAGGCTTCTTCTTCGGGTATGCAGGTATCGGTAACGCGGTTGTAGTGGTTTTCGAGCAGCTCCCATTCGTCCTGCGGGGTAAGGTCGCGGTAGTTGGGCACCCGCTTGTAATGGCTGTGCGCCACCAGGTTCATTACATCTTCTTCCAGGTTGGCACCGGTGCAGCTGATGATGTGTACCTTATCCTGCCGAATCATTTCGGCCAGCGATATGCCCAGTTCGGCGGTACTCATGGCGCCGGCCAGGGTAATCATCATTTTCCCCCCCTCGTTCAGGTGGGCTTCGTAGGCTTTGGCAGCATCCATTAAGGCGGCAGCGTTAAAATGCCGGTAATGGTGTTGCATGAATTGTGAAACGGGTCCTTTGTTCATGTGTAACAATTTTAAAAGTGACCGCCTTCAGATCCCCGGAGTTGGTTGTTGGGGAGACTTTGCGAAAGAGCCGCAAAGGTAGTAAACCCCGGCGTTTGTGCATCAGCCAACACCACGTTAAGGAGTTTCATTTGCATCCAGCTCAAACAACTGTTCCACCTGTACCTGCAGCAAACGGGCCAGCTTCAGTGCCAGCAAGGTACTGGGTATGTATTTACCCGTTTCTATGGCATGTATGGTTTGGCGGCTGACGCCAATTTTTTCAGCAACTTCGGTTTGGGTAAGGCCCCGCAGCGCCCGGTACATTTTCAGATTGTTTTTCATGCCTCTTCTTTTGCCGCGTTACCCATGCCATTGCGGTACAAAAGCCACCGAAACCGAATGAGGAACAACACGGGTATGGTTATAATATTGTAAACCATAAAATTGAAAAAACTGCTGCCATATAGCAACCAGGTTGCCGCAAGCAACAACAAAAAATTTAGCAGCACCGCCCATTGCCAGCTTTGCAGCCGCAATTGCCCAATGTATTCATCTTCGTACCGCATGCGTGAAAAACTCAGCAACAGCAACGCAAGCAGCACGCCGGTTAACGCAACCTCATCCGTTAAATTCTGATTCCCGAAAAAAAACATGTCCTTTTTGGCATGCAGGCGCAGCCAGGGTATTTCAACCGAAGCGTACATGTTCAAAAGGCCCAGGGTGGCAGCCGGCAGCAACAACCACCAGCCAATACGCCCGTAACGGGCGGGTAAAAGATAACGATATGCCATACACTTTTTTACAAATGTAAAATATTCTTTACATATTGTAAAGTTTTCTTTACTTTTTTAGTAACACTATTTGTTCTCCTGACGGTTTACTTTCGTCGTGGGACATATGACGGGCCACACAAAGGCTGTACCTTTATGTACATACACTGCACATGGAATTGTTCAAAAAATTCACCTTCGATGCGGCACATTTTCTGCCCCGGGTACCCATGAGGCATAAATGCCGCGAAATTCACGGCCACACTTATCTGCTTACCGTGTATGTGGAAGGGATACCCGATGCACAGTTGGGCTGGATTATTGATTTTGCCGACCTAAAACAGGCGGTAGAACCCATCGTAAAGGAATTGGATCATAAGTTTCTGAACAACATACCCGGACTGGAAAACCCCACCTGCGAACACATAGCGGTATGGCTGTGGAACCGCATCAAACCCCTGGTGCCGCAGCTCAGCAAAATTGAACTGTATGAAACACCCACTTCGGGCGTAGTGTACCGCGGTGTTTAAAACAGCTGCATGAACTACCTTGCCCACGCTTACCTCAGCTTCAACAACCCCGCCGTGTTGGTGGGCAACCTCATCAGCGATTTTGTAAAAGGCAAACAGCGCTTTGATTTTCCGGAAGCGATTCAAAAAGGCATTGCATTGCACCGGGCTATTGATGCCTTTACCGATTCGCATGCCGCCACCCGGGAGGCCAAAGCCCTGTTTCGGCCCGCTTATCGTTTGTACAGCGCCGCTTTTGTAGATGTGGTGTACGATCATTTTCTGGCCAACGACGAGCAACATTTTACCGATACCACCTTGGCCCATTTTGCCGCCTGCACGTATGCCATACTGCAACAGCACCACCATTGGCTGCCCACCGGGTTTCAGGGAATTTTTCAGTACATGCAACACCAAAACTGGTTGTACCATTATCGGTATCCCGAGGGCACCATAAAAAGTTTCGGCGGTGTGGTACGGCGGGCCCGGTACCTGACCGACAGCAAAGAGGCCGCCTTGCTTTTTCAGGAACATTACCCTACACTGCGGCAATGCTATAATGCCTTTTTCCCCGATTTGCTTGCCTTTGCAAAAGAGCAGTATGCATTCCTAACTTTATAGCAGGCAAAAAATGAATACATTGCTTCCTAATCTACCCTGCTGCCACAAAAAAATCTCATTTAACTGTAAAATAAGCCCGGGTCGTCAATCGGGAAATTGGCAGCACAAGCTGACCGATGCCGGATGAAATCCACATTTTACGCTCCAGCGATTTTTTTCGTAAAAACGGAGATCAAAAAAATACCGCCCCAAAAGAGGCGGTAGTAACAACTATTGCAATGAGAAAACTGTCCGTAAACGGTGAAAAGCCCGTCAACAATGGCTGGGGAAGTGCTTAAAGCGTTCAAAGCAGGCACGTTCAAGAGCTTCCCGGTCATCGGGATGGGCTATATCAATCAGCGCCTTGGCCCGTTGCCGCAGGTTTTTGCCGTACAAATGTGCCACGCCGTATTCGGTAACCACATAGTGCACATGTCCGCGGGTAGTAACCACACCGGCGCCTTGCTTTAAATAGGGCACAATACGGCTTACGCCTTTTTTGGTGCGGGAAGTAAGGGCAATGATGGGTTTACCTCCTTCGCTCAATGCGGCGCCCCGCATAAAGTCCATTTGTCCGCCAATGCCGCTGTACTGCGTAGTGCCAATGCTATCGGCACATACCTGTCCGGTAAGGTCCACTTCAATGGCACTGTTAATGGCAACCACCTTGGGGTTGCGTCGTATGACGTGCGGGTCGTTTACATAATCTATATCCAAAAAAACAAAAGCCGGGTTATCGTGTACATAATCGTACAGCCGGCGGGTACCCACGGCAAAGCCGGTTACCGTTTTGTAGGGGTGAATGCGCTTTTTGGTATTGTCAATCACATCGCGTTCCACCAGGTCAATAATGCCATCGCTGCACATTTCGGTATGCACGCCCAGGTGCTTGTGGTTGGTAAGGGCCCGCAGTACGGCGTCGGGTATGGTGCCAATGCCCATCTGCAGGGTGCTGCCGTCGTCAATCATTTCAGCTATCAGTTCGCCAATACGCAGCTCTTCGGCAGCCACTTTGCTGCCATAGTCCACCTGCGGCAGCGGTTCATCGCTGTACACCATATGGGTAAAGCGGTCGGTATGCACCAGGCTGTCGCCGTGGGTACGCGGCACATTGGGGTTTACCTGCGCAATAATGTATTTGGCGGTGTTCACGGCGCTGCGGGCAATATCTACACTCAGGCCCAGCGAACAGTAACCATGCCGGTCGGGCGGCGAAACCTGCACCAGGGCTACATCTATGGGCAGGTAGCCCTTTTTGAACAGGTCGGGGATATCGCTGAGGAAAACGGGAATGAAATCGGCACGGCCTTCATTAACGGCCTTGCGCACGCTTTCGCTTACAAACATGCAGTTGATGTTGAAAATGCCTTCGTACTCGGGCTTGTCAATGGTAATATCGCCCTGCACGGTAATAAACACCAACTCAACATCGTTGAGCCGGGGTGCCTGCTTTGCCAGTTCCCGCAGCAGAAACAAGGGGGTTTGAGCGCTGCCCTGCACAAACACACGCATGCCGCTTTGTATTACGCTAAGGGCCTCCGCTGCAGTGTGGTATTTGATTTCACGGTACATATATGATGCGTATTTTGCTGCAATATTAGCGGTAGTTGGTGGTACAGGTAATGATAAAAAACAGGAGCAGCGGTGATGCAAGGCACCCCTGTTTCTGATAAATTTACAAATTATTCAAGGCCGCCTCATGCGTGGAAACAACCTTCCGAATGGGGGCAGCGTCAAACCTGATACAACTACCCGTATTGAAAATTTACGAATATGAAAAACTGCGTTTTTACGTTCCTGCTTGTACTATTGGGCATGCTGAGTTCAGAGGCTCAGATCAATCCCTTTCCTCCGCTCGATAAGTCGCCCATGGATATGAGTTATTACCCGCCCAACTATCCGGTGTTGCGCATACAGCCGCAAAAAACTACCGAGCCGCTGGTAGCCCGCGTTATATACAGCCGGCCCCAAAAAATGGGGCGCAAGGTGTTTGGTGAGCTGGTGGAAGATGGAAAAATCTGGCGGCTGGGGGCCAATGAAGCCACTGAAATTGAATTTTTCCGCGAAGTGAAAATCGGCAATAAAAAAGTAAAGAAAGGGCGCTACACCCTGTATGCCATTGAAAATAAAGACCGGTGGACCCTGATTCTGAACACCGAAACCGACATTTGGGGGGCTTTTGGTTACGATGCGGCAAAAGATGTACTTCGTATTGACCTGCCGGTACTACGCACCCCCGAAAACGTTGAAGCCTTTACCATGGTTTTTGAAAAAGCCGGCGACCGCGGTGCCCGTCTGGTCATTGCCTGGGACGATGCCATGGTGCAGCTGCCCATTAGTTGGTAAAATAACGTTGGGGTATTGTTGCGGAGGCTGTTGTTGCTTATTGAAGTGGCAGGAGACGTTCCGGTGCTCCGCTGTGTTGCACACTTGCTCTGCGACTCGATTTTAAAAAGTCCTACTTTATGGAATGGCGTCGGGCAGCCCTTTCGATTATTGAACTACATTCCTCGCAAAATTCCATTAAAATATAAATCTTGAATGCGCCTTCTTATGTACAGGCTTTCATAAGAACGTACTTTAACAGGCATACGTAAAGTTGCTGCAGCCAAATTACGTGCCGCTGTTAGTTGCTTGATTTGCACATAAAAGTTGATCAGCTGCTCCCTGCTTCTAAACCTGTTTGGAACCGTATAAACAGCTGCTAAAAAATGCTTTTCTGCCTGTAGTGTATCACCGTTTTCAAAAAGTAGCCGAGCATGTAACTCATGTAATGCCGGATCGTGGCTGTAACGTAATGCCTGTTGTGAATATTTCAAAGCCGAATCAATCTTGTACAAATGATCATAAGCTTTCGCTAATGCCAGCAAATAAGCGCCATTCCTCTCTAAATTTGGATAACCTTTTAGCAAGGTATTTACTGATTTCCGGTATGCAGCGGTTTTCATTAGCCAGTTACCGTTATGCCAATGTAAGCGTGCAATACCAGATGGAAGAACCGTAATACAAATGATTATCCCAAACAAAACAGGAACAACCAGTTTGTACTTGTGCAGGTACTTACTGGCAAAACCAAATAGCAATCCAGCTAAAACAGTAACATAAATAATAGCGGTTGGCAGGTAATAAAGCGGATAACTGATAAAGCTTGCGGCTATAAAACCTGTAAAAGACATAAAACAGCCCCTGAAACATTTATTTTCCTTATGTTTTTTTGAAAAGTTATAAGCTTTTATAAGCAACATAAAATGCAGTACACATAGCAACAGTGCAACCGGCACACCCAGCTCAACTGCGAAATGCAACCACTCATTAAATGCAAAATATACCGTATCGGCAAGCAAAGCCTCTTTATTATTCATTCCATTCTGTTGAAAAAAAGAAGCCTGCTGGTTACCATAGGCAGCCGAAAAACTGCCCCAACCGTGACCGGATATGGGCTTCTCATAAATTGCTGCCAAAGTATTCTTCCATATAAACCAGCGACCCGAAGTGGACATTCTTTTTGTTGTTACAGTTAGTGTGGCAATGCAAATAAAACAGAGCGTGTAAAACAATACAACTTTTCTACGCAACAGTATAAACTCATATTGCAGCATTACATAAAATAATATACCTGCCATACAGCATAAGAAACCTGTTCTGCTTTGCAAAACGAAATTAGCACCGATAAGTATTATAAAAAGGAGAACCACATGTGACGCTCGCCGACTATATGGGGCTAAAAACAAGCCAACCATACTAATAAAAACACCCAAAAGACTTGTGTTAAAAAGTATATAGGGAGATAATGGGAACAAGAAAGTTAAATTAGATCTCGATAAAAAATATTTTTCAAATAGAACTTGATTATTACTCTACTCATTCAAATAAACATAAGGTTGAATTGCACATAAAAATGAGTACAATTAATGCTTTTGCATGCGCTCGTTATTAACAATGTACACTTTCGAAACTTATCAGCTATACAAGATAAAAACTACTGCCTGATCAATACAAACGTTCGAGGATATGAAAATGAATAATCATAAGGCCCAATTTTTACACCCTCATAGTTTTTTAGTGTCCATACTAACTTATCAAGTGAAGAATTTATTATTAATGTAAGTTCTCCTGATTTGTTTTTTGCAATATTTCTTATTGAACAGCCAATCTCGTTTGGATTGTCAAACCCAACACCACTGTTCCCTCCAAGAATTGAGTAATATTTGTCATTATGATTAGTGTGGATGTAGCCCATAGAACTCTCTATAATATTATTACCTTGTTTAAAGATGTGAAAACCTACAATTGCATCAGCTCTGGAATTTTCGGGAAATGGCAAGAGGATATTTTCTTTTTTTAAGATAATCTTTAATGTAACAACTCCATTTGTCCAAAGCCAGGTTCCAACAAACTTATCTAAAGTTGGATTCGTAATATTGCCATTGGGTTGTGGCGGTGTTGGCATTTGGGCAATAGATAGAGTTGAAACAAAAAGCCCAAATATTATTATAAATAAGTATTTTTTCATTTCATTATTTCAACATAGCTCACCTTTGTTAAAATATTATGATATTTTTCTGATCAGATCTTCAAATGTTTTTATCATTTCATTTGAGTCAATTGATACTCCCTTTTTAATTTCAAAACTCATTTCTCTTTTTGGCATAAATTTTTGATATTGCTTCAAGTATTTTGAATTATACAATATTCGAACTTTGAATAGCTTCTTGCGCTCAATACTATCTAAAACCCTTGAAAAGGTGTATTCAATATTATTTAAAGATTTATCATGATAAAAGTAAATCGTGTCATACTGATAATCATCAGATATTTCTTGCGGAATATATGTATTTAAACTAATTTTAGTAGCAGTATCAGTCTGCCTTGAAACCAAAGTCTTATTCTTATTATCAAATTTTGCTGCATACGCACGTTTGAATAAAAAAGAGTCAATATTTAGATTTGCCTCAAATTCATCACTTTGTAGTGATTTAAATAAGTAGCCATACTTTTCGTGCTTATTAAAGAAAAAATATTTGAATTTTTTTTCTTCATGAATCATGGAATCATTTCGTTGAAAAATTCCCCTAATAGGTATCATATAAATAGCATAATCTCGATAGTGATATATAGGTATTGTATCAAAATAATCGACACATTTAATACCTGAAGAATCAATATTTACAATCGGATATTTTACACATAGATTCAAAAATTCTACCATATTCTGCTTTGGATTCAAACAAAAACTAAACAGAATTATTAAAACTGCAAACAAAACTAAAAATCGCATTTGTATTTTTTTGAAATTGTCATATTATTTTTTCGAATTTAAGGATTTGCCGCCCAAAATTGATTCGATGAATAACTAATTGTGATTGGTGGTATTATGTCTGTAATTACTGGGCAACTACAGACAGGAGTATATGTAACATCAAAATCCAATTGCATACCCGCAATTAATACATTTTGTGTTCCGGGTGTAAAAGATGGAGTTCCAACACCTTGACTAAAGGAAATAGTCCCACCCAAAGTAAACCCTTCCTTAGTAATTTGTCCATGGCTTAACGACTCCCATTGCCAAATATTACGTAAAGGATCAACCAACTTGATAATACCTTGTTCTTGTGAATATAAAGCCCAAGTTAAATTTTGGAGTATTTTCCATTTGGGATTTTTGAATTTTGTGATTGCATCTATTGTTTCTAATTGAATATTCACAGTTTCAGAAGCTGTGTGAGATCCGTAAATTAACTGAGTAGTTAAATTATTACAGTTATTTTCACACTCATCATTTTGCCCACCACCTCCTCCATCTCCCTCACAAATACCCCAGATCCAGCACAAGCATGTGTTATAGTCCGTACCTGTTAACAAACAGTCTCCAAACGGATCGCCGGTACCACCTCCCCCAGGGCCGCCACCGCCAACACAGTCAGGATCAACCTGAAACTCCAACCTGTACTTTTCGATCTCCTCCCATTCTTCACAAGGAAGCTCCGGACATGGAATATCTCCTTCGCATAAGGCTGTTCTTACACATACCTGCTGTAAATAAGGCACCCATACCCATTCGCCACACATACCCGAACTGTTTTGCATAGCCGCAGCTGGATCTGTATGGCTTGTACGTTGTGCTGCTACCCTGCTGCCGGTTGTTACAATAGTAACACTCCGTACTATTTTACCCTGCTTCACCTCCAAAAACCGATATACGCTGTTATTCCAACCCCGCACTACATAAAAGCCTTCAAAATCAGGAGCTACTGAACGGGCCGTATTATTACTGATATCATATGAGTGCGCCTGTAAATATTCCAACGTTGGTATAATACTGATAATACGTACATCCATTTGTTGGGTGCCTGTTTGCACAAGCACCACTTTGTGAAGGGTAGCAGCTGCAACACGCTTACGCTCGGCCGCTGTTGCCGCTTGCATGCCCGGCAATAATATGGTATTCGCTTCCATAAATAATGGCGCTTCCACAACAGACATATCACCATTTCTGTAAGCAACCGCCTGGTTCCACAACGGGTATTTCCTGTACTGTTTCCGCCGGGCTGTAACAGCTACCGTATGCAATGAAAAGATACTTTCAACCTCCTCACTATAGGATGCCGATTTTTTAAACTTTCCATAAAACCATTCTTTGGCAGCCGCTACCGAAAACTTTTCCTCAGGCGCTTCCTTATTTTTGAACGCATCAAACTTGCGACAGGAAAACAGAATTACAATGGAAATAAATAATAAAAACGCGGAGTACTTCGGGATGGTATTTCTCATGTAGCAATATTTAGGTAGGTAAATGTAACCCCCCCCCTCAATTTTCCAAATTTTTTGACAAGTTTTTTAAAAATATATTGCACTTATTACTTGAACTTACACTTGCTTAAAATGCGCAGTATATAATATTTCCAGGAAACAAAAACTATCACTGCACACAATCTAAAGTTTAGAAGCGATTTTCCCTGCTCTTTAATCGAACAAATTGAATGACTATTCAGAAAGACGTCCAACCGGGTGCTTTGTTTACAACTTCATACAGTAATTATTTTTTTGAACCATCACCATAAACTCTGATATCAATCACGGTGAGATTTCCATACTTCACTAAATCTTCATTTGTCCACAAAAATTCTTTGCCATTTTGCCTTGTTTGCAAATCCCATGTAAAGCGCTCTTTAACATACACTAATAATGTTGGCGGCATTTTCCCTTCTCGCTTTAGAGATTGATCCTCATTACGTGTTACAAATTTAAAACGAATATATCCATGCTTTAAATTTGTATTCTCCTCTGATTGTCCATACACCATTTTGATTGCAGGCTTTATTTCTTTCAACAATTCATTAAGCGGCTTGTTCATGAAATTTTGCTTATTTTCATTAAGCTTGTACAGATCATTTACAGTGTTAACCAATTGCTGTGAAAAAAGACAATTTACAAATACAATAAGAAATGTAGCTGTAAGTATTATATATCGTAACATAAAATATTTTTTAATTGCAATTATCAGATGTATAACTAACATTTGAACCAGATTGAATTCTTTTAGTATTCAATCTTACAAATACACCATCAGTGTTCGTTTTTAAAAGTGCTAGACCTGTATTATATTCATTTAGGATAAATGCCAGAGCCATTTCCTCGGCAATAAGCTTACTATAACCCTGAAATTGTAGACTCGAAACTATATCAATGATAATATCTGTTATTTCATCATTAAAATCGGGACCATTACTTGATTGCACGGGTGGTTTTTGACCTATAAAATGATTTGCTTTATTTAAATCAAGTACAACTAATGCATAAATAATTGTACTGTTATTTACCGTTACCATACGTGTATTAAATGTACTATGATTATTATTGATACCTATTAAATTATATAAGTCTCCTGCTGAGGGGGGCAGGTTATTCGGGTGATTATGTAAATCAGCAAAAGCCCCCGGCCAACTTGAATTAACACTACAGGTTGAAGGACTTGTGCATGAAGTCATTGGGGATGCTGTGATATTACCATTAGCATCAGTTCCAAATACAACAGAATGCTCCACATTAGGATTTGCATTTTGTATATTACTTTTCGCTCCTAAAAAACTACTGTTCTGCGATAAAGATGTGGTGGAATTGGCAGCCGATTGTGCTTCTACACAAGGATCTCCATCGCCCGGCGGATCACCGGTACCACCACCTCCTCCATCTCCCTCACAAATACCCCAGATCCAGCACAAGCATGTGTTATAGTCCGTACCTGTTAACAAACAGTCTCCAAACGGATCGCCGGTACCACCTCCCCCAGGGCCGCCACCGCCAACACAGTCAGGATCAACCTGAAACTCCAACCTGTACTTTTCGATCTCCTCCCATTCTTCACAAGGAAGCTCCGGACATGGAATATCTCCTTCGCATAAGGCTGTTCTTACACATACCTGCTGTAAATAAGGCACCCATACCCATTCGCCACACATACCCGAACTGTTTTGCATAGCCGCAGCTGGATCTGTATGGCTTGTACGTTGTGCTGCTACCCTGCTGCCGGTTGTTACAATAGTAACACTCCGTACTATTTTACCCTGCTTCACCTCCAAAAACCGATATACGCTGTTATTCCAACCCCGCACTACATAAAAGCCTTCAAAATCAGGAGCTACTGAACGGGCCGTATTATTACTGATATCATATGAGTGCGCCTGTAAATATTCCAACGTTGGTATAATACTGATAATACGTACATCCATTTGTTGGGTGCCTGTTTGCACAAGCACCACTTTGTGAAGGGTAGCAGCTGCAACACGCTTACGCTCGGCCGCTGTTGCCGCTTGCATGCCCGGCAATAATATGGTATTCGCTTCCATAAATAATGGCGCTTCCACAACAGACATATCACCATTTCTGTAAGCAACCGCCTGGTTCCACAACGGGTATTTCCTGTACTGTTTCCGCCGGGCTGTAACAGCTACCGTATGCAATGAAAAGATACTTTCAACCTCCTCACTATAGGATGCCGATTTTTTAAACTTTCCATAAAACCATTCTTTGGCAGCCGCTACCGAAAACACTTCTTCAGGCGCCTCCTTATTATTGAACGCATCAAACTTGCGGCAAGAAAATAGTATCACAATGGAAATAAATAATAAACAGGTGGAGTACTTCAGGCTGGCATTTCGCATGTAGTATTTTTTAGGTTAGTAAATGTACCCCCCCCCCCCATGATATTTCCAAATATTTATGCGCTTTTTTTTGAAACAAATATTCTTTGCGTGGCAAAAGATATGTCGCTTCACAGCAACCTTTTCTGAAATTATTTTTGTGTATAAAGCAGCGGACTGTTAGTTTTTGTAAATTACTAACACCGGTATTGCTGTGCATAATTTAAAAAACAGTATTAATTACTTTAGCACAAAAACCTGGTTAAGATACCCATACTGAACATTTGAGCTGGGTTACAAAAACAGCTTTTACCGAGAAGCCGTAATAAGGCACTAGATTTTTGATGCTACCGTTAGTGAAGTTTGCGAGTTATACAACATAGCCGTGATGTAAAACAAATTTTTCCGCCATCTTTACAGCATGTGCGGCATCAGTGTTATTCTTTCGCCCAACCCGGCTGCAACCGAATTGCAACGGTTGCAATGCATGACGCATTCCTTGCGCCACCGCGGTCCCGATGGCGAAGGCCACTGGCACAACCCCGCCCAAACCGCAGCGCTGGGCCACCGCCGCCTGGCTATTATTGACCGCAGCCCCGCAGCCGCCCAGCCCTTTCACTACGCCAACCGCTACACCCTGGTATATAACGGCGAACTGTATAATTATACCGAACTGCGGCAGGAGCTGCTGCATGCCGGCGCCCGCTTTACCACTCAAAGCGATACCGAAGTGCTGGCAGCCGCCTACCACCACTGGGGCATTGATTGCCTGCAACGGTTTGACGGCATGTTTGCCTTTGCCCTTTGGGACGAACATACCCAACAACTTTTTGCCGCCCGCGACCGCTTTGGCGAAAAGCCACTCTACTACTATTACAACGGCACAGAGTTGCTGCTGGCCAGCGAAATGAAAGCCCTGTGGGCGGCAGGCGTGGCCAAAAACTGGAATCACCTGCTATTGCTCAACTACTTAGCCAACGGCCATACCCAGAACGCCGTGGATGCCTCCCTTACGTTTTACCAGGACATCTGGAGTATTCCGCCCGGGCATTACGCCAGGTATCACCTGCCCGGTAACGCCCTGCAGGTGCAACTTTATTGGGACCTCGACAAGCAACAACAGCAAAAAATCAGCAGCGCCGAGGCAGCCGACCAACTGCGCCACCTGCTGCAAACCAGCATCCGCCGCCGCCTGCGCAGCGATGTGCCCACCGGTACCTCACTCAGCGGGGGGCTCGACAGTGCCACGCTGGCTGCCCTTATTGCCGGCGAAAAAGAGGCCCTGCCCGCTACCTGGAGCCACAGGGCGTTTACCGCCGGCTTTCCCGGCTTTGAAAAAGATGAAACACAGGCAGCTGCAACAGTAGCCCGGCTGCTGCAACTGCAACACCACATCGTTACACCCACGCTGGAAAGTTTTTTTGCCGACTGGGAACAACTGTGCTATTACCAGGAGCAGCCCTTCGGCTCGGCCAGCGTGTATGCCCAGTATAAGGTAATGGAGCTGGCCCGACAGCAGGGCGTAACCGTGCTGCTCGACGGCCAGGGCGCCGATGAAATACTGGCCGGCTACACCAAATATGTGCATTGGTACCTGCAGGAGCAGCTGGGCCGTTTCCGCTACGGCTTTGCCATGCAGGAGCGCATACGCCTGCAGCAAAACGGCGTTCCATTTGAATGGGGGCCGGCCAATTACCTGGCTGCGCTGTTTCCCATAGTAGCTACTGCCCACCTTGAAGAGGTGGAGCGGAAGAAAATTCTGGTGCACCCGCACCTCAACAAAGACTATGCGGCGGCGCATTACGATAAAGTGTACAGTGTGTACAAGCCGCCGGTTAGCAAACTCAACGACATCCTCTACTTCAACACCATGCAGCTGGGGCTGGGCGAATTGCTGCACTATGCCGACCGTAACAGCATGGCCCATGGCCTTGAAGTACGGCTACCCTACCTCAGCCACGAGCTGGTGGAATTTGTATTTAGCCTGCCCTCGCACTTTAAAATTCATAATGGGTTTACCAAGTGGCTGCTGCGCATGGTGGCCGACCCGTTACTGCCCCCGGAAATTGTTTGGAACCCGCTGAAAACCGGCTACGAACCGCCGCAAAAACAATGGATGGAACACCCGGCCCTGCGGGAACGCATAGTGGAAAGCCGGCACAAACTGGTGCAGGCCGGCATACTCGATGCCAAGGCCGCCGAACGGCCCATTAAGGCCAAGGGCGCCTACGAAGCCGATAATTATGACTGGCGGTACCTGTGCGTGGCGCAAATGCTATAAATGCTGAGCTTAATAATTATTTCTGCAATTTGCATGCGTGTAACCGAAAGTATACCAGTAACCTGAATAAAGTGGGGCGGCACTGTTTGCATATATCCATTTTATTGGTAGAACATCATACAAAACAAAAAACTTGTAACCTTACTAACTCAAGGACAATGAAAACGATTTTGAAACATTTGAATATCTTTCCAAAACTTGGACACTCTTCAGAGAGGTATGGAATTCGTCAATAGGCTTGTTGCTTGTTAATTAGTTCAAACGCTAACTATAACGAATAATACGCTACAAAAAATTTCTGTAATTTTACCATATCATTTTTTTAATGAACAGGCTTACTGCATATACAAATGAAATTTCAAAACTTTGTGAAACGCACAAAGTAAAAAGCCTGTATGCTTTTGGCTCAGTGCTGTCTGACAAGTTTGGCAAAGACAGCGATATTGACCTGCTTGTAGAATTTGCAGATATTGATGTGGATGAGTATGCAGATAATTATTTTGACTTCAAATTTTCACTACAAAAAATATTGAAAAGGCCTATTGATCTCCTCGAAAGTAAAGCATTGAGAAATCCATATTTTAAACAAGCCGTTCACGCACAACGACAACTTATATATGGAGCAAGTAATTAAAACCTCACTTTATGATATCCTAAATGCAATTGTGGAAATTCAAGGTTTTTTTGAAGATACGCCACCAAATTTTGAAACATACCAAACCGACATACGAACAAAACGTGCTGTTGAGAGAAACATTGAAATTATTGGAGAAGCACTCAATAGAATTTTGAAGCACAAGCCAACCATTGCCATTTCAAATGCAAGAAAAATTGTTGATACGCGAAACAGAATAATCCATGGCTACGATACTGTTTCTGACGAAGTGCTATGGGGCATCGTAACAAAGTATCTTCCAATTTTGAAAAAAGAGGTTGAAAATTTTTTAGGTGAATAAATATAAACTGAACATGCTAAAGGTAGATGTTTGCCCTTCCATAGGTCATTTTTAAATAAAGCAGAAACGTAAAAAAATAGAAGATGAAACCAGCCACACGCTTTGTACATGCCGGCATGGAACCCGACCCCTCCACCGGTGCCATTATGACCCCCATTTACCAAACCAGCACCTACGTGCAGGCTGCGCCCGGGCAGCACAAAGGCTACGAATATGCCCGCAGCCAAAACCCCACCCGCAAGGCGCTGGAAGATGCGGTGGCACAAATTGAAAACGGCAAATACGGCCTGGTATTCAGCAGCGGCGTGGCCGCCACCGATGCCGTGCTGAAACTGCTGCAACCCGGCGATGAGGTAATTGCGGCCAACGACATGTACGGCGGCACCTACCGCCTGTTTACCAAAGTGTTCGAAAAATTCGGCATTCGCTTCCATTTTGTGGATACTACGCAACCCCATAACGTAAAGGCGGCCGTTAGCTCCAATACCCGGCTCATTTGGCTCGAAACGCCTACCAATCCGCTCATGAACATCAGCGATATTGCGGCCATCAGTACCATTGCCAAAGAAGCCGGCGCCCTGCTGTGTGTGGACAACACGTTTGCCTCGCCGGCGCTGCAAAACCCGCTGGACCTGGGCGCCGACATTGTAATGCACAGCGCCACCAAATACCTGGGTGGCCACAGCGATGTGATACAGGGCTGCCTGGTAATGAACGACGCGGCGCTGCGGGAGCAATTGTATTTTATTCAAAAAAGCTGCGGCGCGGTACCGGGGCCCATGGATTGCTTTTTGGTGCTGCGGGGTATTAAAACCCTGGGCCTGCGCATGAAAGCCCATTGCGAAAACGGCGCCGCCGTGGCCCACTGGCTGCGCCAACACCCTCGCGTTAAAAAAGTATATTGGCCCGGCTTTGAAGACCATCCGGGCCATGCCATTGCCAAAGCGCAGATGAAGGGCTTTGGCGGCATGATTAGCTTTGAACTGGTGAACGACAGTGTGGAGGAAGCCCGCAGGGTACTTTCTTCCACCCACCTGTTTTCGCTGGCTGAAAGTTTGGGCGGCGTGGAAAGCCTCATCAATCACCCGGCCAGCATGACGCACGCCTCCATACCCCGGGAAGAACGGATTAAAAACGGGCTGAGCGATTCGCTCATCCGGCTGAGTGTGGGCATTGAAGATGCCGATGATTTGATAGCCGATTTGCAGCAGGCGATAGGGTGATGAACAAGAAAAACGCGTTACAACAATTGCTCGAAGAGAAGGTTGCGTTTTACCAGCAACCTTCCTTCATTTCAAACGACCCCATTTGCATACCCCACCTGTTTCACAAAAAGCAGGATATTGAAATTGCCGGACTCTTTGCCGCACTTTTTGCATGGGGCAACCGCACCACCATCATCAACAAGGGGAGGGAATTGATGGAATTGATGGACATGCAGCCCCACCAATTTTGCCTCCATGCCGCACCCCTGCAGCTGCAGCAACTGGCCCGCTTTAAGCACCGTACCTTTACGGCCGACGATCTTTATTATTTTATCGAATTTTTTCGCGGCCATTATCAACAACATAATTCTTTAGAAACGGCGTTCTTTCCCCGCAAAGGAATGACGGTGGAAGCAGGGTTGAATCATTTCCGCAACTACTTTTTTCGGCACGAGCACCTGAAGCGTACCGAAAAACACATTTCCGCCCCCAGCCAAAAATCAAGTTGCAAACGGCTGAACATGTTTTTGCGGTGGATGGTACGCCCCGCCACCACCGGGGTTGACTTTGGCCTGTGGAAACGCATTACGCCGGCCGACCTGATTTGTCCGTTAGATGTACACGTGGCCCGTGTGGCCCGGCACCTGGGCCTGCTGCAGCGCAGGCAAAACGACTGGCAGGCGGCTCTGGAACTGACCGAACAACTGCGTACCTTTGATGCCACTGACCCGGTGAAATACGATTTTGCCCTGTTTGGCATGGGCCTAATGGAAAAAGCAGGCGCATGATACGGAACTATTTGCATTGGAAAAAACAGCAATCCGAACGGGCGCAGTGGTTCCTGTGCTTGTTAGAAAAACTTTTGTTTTTTGGAATCGTGTTTATTGGCTTTGGTTACTTTGTCGAGGAGGAAGGTGCGCCGTGGCAACCCGGTAAATTTGCATTTGAGGTAAGTTTCATGGCTTTGCTGTGGACTCTTACCGACAACTGGGGCTTAACCCGTAAGCTTTTTGCCCGGAACAAAAACATTCACCAACCCTAAACCGTAGCCCGACTGATGGATCGGAACAAGCTTGAAATTTTCGCATGGACGCTGCTGATTAACAGCGCCATTGCCATTGCCGTTTTTTATGTGATGGATCAATACATCTGGAAGAGTAATGCCCGCAGCTTATCGGGTACGTTTACCCGTGCATTTATTGTGGCGCTAATACTTACGTTGTTTCAGTTACGAAAGAAGAAAAAGCCGGAGCAATGATGCAGGCTGCACTCATACAACAGTTGCGGCAAAGCTTGCAGTTGCCGGTTTCCGAAACAATTCGTGAGGAGGAGTTACTGGAAGCGCTTACCCAACGCGTCAATCAATTGCTGGATACCGATTTTCAGGCGCTGGTGCAGCTGCTGTATCGGCTGGACGTGCCTGAAGAAAAATTAAAACAACTGCTGCGCCAAAACCCCTACACCGATGCTGCCCGCATTATTGCATCGTTGATACTACAGCGGCAACAACAAAAAATAGAAAGCCGTGAACAATATAAACAGCGGGGAAATGAAAATTCGGAGGAGGAGCGCTGGTGATGTAAAAACACTTTCCGGTAGCTAACCCAGCAATATCAAGTTGCCGTTTTTTGTATAACCACAAAAAACACAAGGTACACAACGCCTTTAACTGAGGAGCAGCATAATCAATATTAAAGAAGTTTATCAAGCAGAGCATCAAGCATTGATCAGCCCTGCTGCAGCAACTTCCCATTGCTGACGGGCTGCGGGGGCCAGAGGGCCCGGTGCCGCCGCTGCAGCAAATCCGGCGCAGGGGCAAGGCGGCGGTACGGAACCCCGGAGGCACCCGTACCGGTGCCGATGCGGGTACAAAAGGCCACAGCCCCAACCCTACCGGTTCTTGCAACAAGGGGATACCGTTAGCGAAACATGAGTTCCTTTACCTTCTCTTTGTCTTCTTTTTCTTTTTTCAGGTCGAACATGGTGCCAAATACGTGGTCCCAAAGAGTGCTGCTTACGCCAAAACCTTTTTGTTCGTCTTTGTAATGATGCAGATGGTGGTTGCGCCACAGGGGCTTCATCCACTTAAACGGCGGGTTCCAGGCATGTATGGCGTAGTGCATGGTGCCGTACATGAGGTAGCCCAGCATAAAGCCCGGGAAAAAGGCAAATACGGCATTGCCCATGAGCGAGCGGAACAGCAGAAACAAGGTGGAGGCTATGATGAGGCTGGGTATGGGAGGCATAAACAGGCGTTCGCGGTCGCGGGGATACTCGTGGTGGTTACCGTGCAGCACGTAAATGATGCGGCGGGCCCGCGGGCTTTCGGCAACGAAATGAAACACAAAGCGGTGCATGAGGTATTCAAACAACGACCAGCCAAACATGCCGGTAACAAACACGAGTGCGGCCTTACCTATCGAAAACTGCAGCTGTGCCACACTGTAATACGGTAAACCCACCACAACCGGCAGGTACATGCCCCAAATTACCAACGGGTGTGTTTTGGTAAGCATTTCGAGATAGTGGTTGCGAAAGAGTTGCGCCTGGCCTTTGTTGTGTATTTTCTCGAATTTCATGTGCGCATCGTTTTTAAAGCCCCGAAGATTTTCGGGAACGGGTTATCCAATCTGTTGACTATCTTTTTAAATACCTGATGCGGTAAACCAGGTGTGCCGGTGGTTTCGCCCTTGTTTATTGCTGTTGCAAAATTAAGCCCCCTCCGCTTGTGCCACAAATGGCGTATGTGAAATATAGGTTATAACTGTTGCCATACCTGCCGGGCAAAATTGCCGAGCGAGGGGTCGCGGGCGCCCATGAGCAACAGTACGGTGCCGGGCTGCAGGTGAGGCCGGAGGGCCGGCAACAAATCATTACGGTTGGCTACAAAATGGGCTTGCTTACCCTTTGCTTTGATGCCTTCCACTAAATCGTTAGCCGATATATCTTTTGAGGTGGTGCCGCCGGCGTAAAATATTTCGCTCATCCATATTTCGTCGTGCGGACGCAACACGGCAGCGATTTGTTGTATGAAATCATCTTTTAAGAAGCGGGTAGGGGCAAAGCCGTGCGGCTGAAACCAGGCCACCACTTTTTGTGCCAGAGGCTGGCAGGCGGCAATGGAGGCGGCGCATTTGGCCGGGTTGTGAGCGTAATCGTCAATTACCCAAACGCCGTTTTTTTGCCCCAGTACCTGGTGGCGCCGGTAAATACCTTCGTACTGCTGCAGGGCGGCTGCAGCCGTTGCCAGCGGCACGCCCACCTGATGCGCCACCGCTGCCGCGGCCAGTGCATTTTCCATATTGTGCCGCCCCATTTGTTGCAACAGAAAGGGTACTCCGTTAATCCGGAAACAGATGGTGAGCTGGTGCTGCTCAAAATCCGTTGCTTCATAAGCGGCGCCGGTGCCGGGGGTGGTGGCAAAGTCGTATGCGGCATTGGCCGAAAGCGTTGCGGCCAGCGGATGCGAGCGGTTGACGCTGAATACCGAGCGGGTGTTGGCGCGGAATCGGCGGAAGATGTCCAGCAGGGCATCCACTTCCTTATGGTCTTTATCAATATTGAGCAGCAGGCCTATTTCGGGTTCGTACAGTACGATGGAGCCATCGCTCTCATCGGCTTCAATGACCAGCCAATCGCCCCCGCCCACCCAGGCGTTGCCAATTTTGCCCTGGCGGATGATGCGGGTTAGGCCCGCCCCGCTGATAATGCCGGGTTGCAGGCCGGCATGGTGCAGTATTTCAAACAGCATGGCGCTGGTGGTGCTTTTGCCCGATGTGCCGCCTACCGCGATGGTTTTTTTGCTGCGGGCAATGAGGGCCAGCAACTCGGCCCGTTTGATGATGGGGATGTTGAGCTGTTTGGCTTTTACCACTTCGGCCACGGTATCTTCCACGGCGGTGGATACAACCACCAGCTCGGTGGCATCGGTAATGCCGCTGCCATCCTGTTCAAAACAACGGATGCCTTCGGCTTCGAGCCGGGTGCGGGTTTCGTTGGGGGTGCCGGGTGTAAAATAGCGGTCGCTGCCGCTTACCTGCTTGCCACAGCCCTGCAGGTACTGGGCCAGCGCACTCATGCCGGTGCCGGCAATGCCAATAAAAAACGGGCGCTGAAAATCGGAAAGCGATGAAATGTGCATGAACAAAGGTAAGCGATTGCACCCGTCAATGCCCGGCAAGCAAAGCGGGCACGGTTACCAACTGATAACCTTTTTGTTGCAAGGCCTGTAACAACACGGGCAGGTGCTTGTGGTAAAACGGGTCGGGCCGCTGCGGGTCAACACCGGCATGCAGCAGCAAGAGGAATCCGTTAAGGCCGGCCGGCCGGGTTGCTTCGTACCGCAGTATGCCGGCCAGTATGGAATCGGATGAAATGTAGTTGGGCAAAGCGGGTGTGGTATAATCAGCCGCACTGCTGGTGCCCGGCGTATAGTTAATGAGTTGCAAGCCCAGTTGGCGGGTCCATGCGGCAATACTGTCGTTATACCATTCGAAAGGCGGCAAAAAATACGGCGCCGCCGCGGCAGGTACACCTTTGCGGGCCATTGCCTTGTAGTTGTTTTGTAAATCGGCAGCAAATTGCTCCCGGGTTACCAGCAACGAATCGGGGTTGTTCCAGTCGCAATACAGCAGGTGTTTATCGGAATGGGCGCCCAGGTAATGCCCTACCCGTTGCAAGCTGCGAATGTACGATGCGAAAGCCCGGTTGCGGTAAAAATCGCCGGTAAAGAAGAACGATGCTGTTGCGTTGTATTGGCGAAGCGCCTGCAAAATGGCGGGCACTCCCTCGCCGTACTCGTGGCCGGTAAACACCAGGGCCAGTTGCCGGCGGGTGGTATCGCCGCGAATGATGGCGCCTTTATACCACGTAAAGCCTCCCGTTGCGGAGGCGGCTACTTTTTTGGCGGTTGCTGCGCCTCCATCGCAGCCAGCAGGTAAATGAGCGAGGCGGTGCCATCTAGGGTGGGTTCGTTGGTGCTGTAATCGCCATAATCGTCGTGGTACACCGCCAAATTGCTTTGGAAGGTTGCGTAGGCATCGGGCCGGTAAAGTTTCAGGCCAATGAGGCTGTTGAAAATAGACGTGTAAACCGGGCCATCTACCAGTCCGCCGTCAATCGGATATTTTTTGAGGTACGTAAAAGCGCTGTGGGGGTCTTCGGGCGTGTCGCCCCAGGCGGGCAGGCCGTACACCATACTGGTGCCCCAGGGGTTGCAGCCAAATAACCAGTCGATATTGGCCTGTTCCAGTTCTGTAAAGCGATTAGCGCCACTCAGTTGCCGGTACCAGTAGCATTGTATGGCAAAGCTAACGGTGAGGTTGTTGCTGCACCAGATAAAGGGTACGCCGCGGTAAAAAGCATTGTGCCGGGCTTTGTTCCAAACCTTTTCAATGCCCTGCCGGTAGTAGCCCAGCAGCGAATCGCGGCGCTCATCTTGCAATTGTTGGGCCAGCTCGTAATGCCCCAGGTTAATGAACGGATACCATTGGTAGTGCCGGGCCGTATCGGCGCCCAGCCAGGGGGTTATGCGTTCGCGTTGGGCAAAGGCAAAAGCCGTATCGAGGTGGCGGGGGCCGGGCACCCGGGCATAGGCCAGCTCCATATCATCTACCCAGTTGTCTTCTTCATAAATATAGGGCGCTTTTATCGATGCGGTTTGGGTAACCCCGCGTTTTTGCTCTGCAAAGGCAAGGGCGGTATGGCTGCGTTGCCGTAAGGTGGCGGCATAGCTGCTGTCGGCAGCACGCAGCAGTTGGTGCCCCAGCGCAAAGGCGGCCGCAAATTTGGCGGCGGTGGAACTGGTGCCCTGTGTATTGTTGAGCCCCTTACCGCGCTGCTGGGGCAGGCCGTTGATGAAGTACACCGGTCGTTCATGGCCGCGGCCATACTGGCTGTCGAGGCCGGGCATACGCATGCTGATGTGGTCGCGGTCGTCGGCAATCTGGTTAAACATCCAGTTGGGCCGGGGGTGCATTTTCAGCAACCAGTCGAGCCCCCAGCGGGCTTCGTCCACCACATCGGCACGTCCGTTGCTGCCGGGCCGTCCGTTGGCCTGGTGGGCATCGGTAAACACCTGCGGAAAATCGCGGTAGGCCATCAGCAGGTGGTAGGTGGCAATGGCGCTGGTGGTGCTGTATTGCAGGTAATCGCTGGCATCGTGCCAGCCGCCCACCACATCTACATAGGTACTGTCGGGCAGGCCGGCTGTGGCGCCGTACAGGGTATAACCGTCGCGGGTGTGGCAGCTGTCGTTTAAAAACGGATTAAAGCCGGTGCGCTGCTGGCGCATGTATCGCAGGCAAAAATCGGCGGCGCCACGGTACACATCGGCATCAATACGAAATTCGGGCGACAGCACTCCGCCGGCCCGCAGGCGGTAGCGGCCGGGCTGTTGCACCTTGCTGAAATTAAGGCGGTATGTGCTTGCAAACGGGCCGTACGCACCATATGCCCGGCCCGCCGCACCGGCAGCCACCACTTTACCGCTGGCGGCATCCAGCAACTCCCAGCGGTTGATGCGCCGGTTTTGTTTGCTGCACCATACGGCCACTTTGGTGCCGTGGGGCAGGTAGCCCAACTGGTTGATGCGGATCCAGCTTTCTTGCGGCTGGCGACCGGCGAAAGCCCATACAAGGAAGAGAGATACGGCAAGCAGTAGCGTTCGGCTCATGCCAACAAGTTACAACAATTTTGGGGCTACCTTTGGCGGCAAACGAATTGCCACATGAAGCTCATTACCTATCGCAACGACGGACAGGAACAACTGGCCGTGCTGCAAGACGGCCGGGTTTATAATATGGATCAGCTGCACCCCGACCTGCCCGGCAGTATGAACCTTTTTTTGAATTACTGGGACGATTACCTGCCCCTGGTACAATCGGCCATGCAATCGCTGCAAAACGGGCGGCTGATGCCGGGCAACGTACGTTCCCTTGATGCGGTAGAGCTGCTGGCACCCGTTCCTTTTCCGGCCTCCTGCCGCGATGGGTATGCGTTTCGGCAGCATGTGGAAGCAGCAAGGCGCAACCGGGGTGTGGAAATGATTCCGCAGTTCGATCAATATCCGGTTTTTTATTTCACCAACCACCACAGCATACAGGGCCCCGGGCCGGTGCGCTGCATGCCCGATCATTTTCAAAAACTGGATTTTGAACTGGAAGTGGCCATTGTTATTTGCCGGCATGGCCGCAACATCCGCGCCGAAGAGGCCGACCGTTACATAGGCGGCTTGATGATTATGAACGACATGAGTGCCCGTACCCTGCAAATGGAGGAAATGCTGCTGAACCTGGGCCCCGCCAAAGGCAAGGATTTTGCCACCGTCATCGGCCCCTGGCTGGTAACACTGGATGAATTGGCGCCCTTCGAAATACCCCCCAAGGCCGGCCACGTGGGCAAAAGCTGGAACCTGCGCATGCAATGCCGGGTAAACGGCGTGCAGGTGAGCGATGGGAATGTGGGCGATATGGACTGGACCTTTGCGGAAATTATTGAGCGGGCCAGCTACGGGGCAGACCTGTACCCGGGCGATGTAATTGGCAGCGGCACGGTGGGCACCGGTTGCTTTCTGGAGCTGAACGGCACCGGCAAACGCAACAATCCCGACTACCGGGAGCAGTGGCTGCAGGAAGGCGATGTGGTGGAACTGGAAGTGGACGGCTTAGGCATACTGCGCAATGAAATTGTACGGGAGGAGGATGACTTTTCCATTCTGGCGAGAAAGAAATAATTCGGTAAGATAGATTACAAACCGCAGAGACCGGAGAACAGAAGTTAAACGCAGAGGCTATGAAAAGCGAAACCGAACTGAATAATATAGAGAGGTATTATTCTGGATGCAGCCATAACGGTTCATCGGGAATTAGGACCCGGGCTTCTGGAAAGCGCTTATGAATTGGCATTGGCCAGAGAGTTAGAGTTAAGAGGCCTCTCCGTAAAAACACAATTGGTGTTGAACTGATTTACAAAGATGTTGCATTAGGGAAAGCCTATGTGCTGGATTTGCTGGTTGAAGATGCTATTATTATTGAAATCAAATCAGTCGAAGTAATAAATCCCGTTTATATGGCTCAGGTAATAACTTATCTGAAACTTGCCCGAAAGCAACTGGGATACTTAATTAATTTTAACGTGCCGCTGCTGAAGGATGGGTTTAAAAGAATTGTGCATGAGTTCTGACTCTGCGAAATCTTTTGCTTCTCTTTTCTCCGCGGTTAGAAAAATCAAAAAATATGCTGATTGAACTTTCTGCTCTTGCGCCTCCCCAAAAACAAGCCTGGCTGCAGCATGCCATTGCGCCGCGGCCCATTGCATTTGTTTCAACCATTGATCAGGCGGGCAACGTAAACCTGAGTCCGTTTAGTTTTTTTAACCTGTTTTCGTCCAATCCGCCCGTAGTGGTGTTTTCGCCGGCCCGTAAAGTGCGGGATAATACCACCAAGCACACCCTCGATAATGTGCTGGAAGTTCCCGAAGCGGTCATCAGCATTGTGGACTACGATATGGTGCAGCAGATAAGCCTGGCCAGTTGCGAATACCCCAAGGGCGTGAATGAATTTGATAAGGCTGGCTTCACACCCTTGCCCGCCACCCGTGTACGGCCACCGCTGGTAAAAGAAAGCAAGGTGAACCTGGAGTGCCGGGTGCTGGAGGTAAAACCGCTGGGTACCGAAGGCGGCGCCGGCAACCTGGTTATTTGCGAAGTATTGTGCCTGCACGTGGCCGACAGCATCCTGAATGCCGAAGGTACCATGATTGACCAACGCAAACTCCACCACGTGGCACGGCTGGGCGGCGACTGGTACACCAAAGTAAACGAAAGCACCTTGTTTTTGGTGGAAAAACCCAATATCAATCTGGGTATTGGCATAGATGCCCTGCCCGCTGCCATTCGCAACAGCAGCATCCTTACCGGCAACCTCCTGGGGCAACTGGCCAACGTACACACCCTGCCCACCTTCGACCCCGCCTTCGATCATCCGCAGCTGCGGCATATCATGCAGTATTTTTCGCTCAACCCGGCCGATATGGAAGCCGAACTGCACAAGCTGGCCAAAACCCTGCTCGATGCCGGCGATGTTGCCGGCGCCTGGCAGGTACTGTTACGAACGGATTTGTAAGATGGGGTACGTGCTTATCCACACGTGTGGGAACCATACAACGATACCCGGTTGCCGAACAAAATAAGAAAGCCCTGCGCCTGCAGGGCTTTTGCTTTGTAAGAGAATTGGCACTAAGCTATCTCCCGCCAAAAACCTTCTGCAATATATCAGAAGTACGCTTCAGCGGATTGGCCCGTATTTCGGCCTCTTCCTGTGCAATTTGGTCAAACAGGGCCTCCACGGCTTTTTCCACCACATACGAAGTAAGGTCGGGGTTGATTTTATTGCGAGTGGTGGGAAAGCGGTTGTAAGCCGTAATTAAATCGCTGTAATAGCGGGTAGCCTCCACTTTGTCGAGCGAATTTTGCACCACCGGCCGGAAGGCTTCCATGAGGCGGGCCGTGGTTTTTTCTTTAAAATAGGTGGTGGCCGCATTATTGGGCCCGCGAACGATGCCAATCGCATCCTGCAACGTCATTTGCCGGATGGCATCGGTAAAAATGGGAGCGGCATAGCCCACCGCATCTTCAGCGCCACGGTTAATTTGTAATATGGCCCGGTCAACCTGCGGGCCCAGGCCCAGCTGCCGCATGGTACGCTCTACCCGTTGCGCATCGGGCGGCAGCAGCAATTTGTACAACTGACTGCCAAAAAAACCGTCGGTGCGGTTGAGGGTGCTCACGGCCCGGCCCAAGCCCTGTGCCAGGGCCTCTTTAATGCCCTGCCCGGCTTCGGCTTCGGTAAAACCGCCTCCGGTACGGGGCAATTGGCTCATCACTTCGCAGGAAGAAAACAGCGTTAACAGCAGTACCAGCGTTGTAATTCGTTTCATATGGTTTTGTATTTGTTCATCAAAGATGTGCCGTGGCGGTATTTCGTTGCGGCAGGGCAGCAAAAAATGCACCGATTGCCCAAAGCTACACAACCAGTACCTTTGCACCTCGTTAAAATCAATCCAAAATCGTTTCTATGAGTCAGCATCTGTCGGAGCAGGAGCTCATCCGCCGTGACAAACTGAAGCAGCTGCAAGCGCTGGGCATCAATCCCTACCCGGCCCCGCTCTTTCCGGTAACCCATTACACCACCGCGGTAAAAAGCGGTTACAACCCCGAAGAGGCCGAGCAATGGAAAGAAGTGGCCCTGGCCGGACGCATCATGAGCATACGCGACATGGGCAAAGCCTGTTTTGCCGTGCTGCAGGATAGCCACGGCCGCCTGCAGATTTATGTGCGCCGCGATGATATTTGCCCCGGCGACGACAAAACCCTGTACGATACTGTTTTCAAAAAACTGCTCGATATTGGCGACATCATTGGCGTAAAAGGGTTCGTGTTTACCACCAAAACCGGCGAAATATCGCTGCACGTACAAGAGCTGACGCTGCTTACCAAAGCGCTGAAACCCCTGCCGGTGGTAAAGGAAGCCGACGGACAGGTGTACGATGCGGTAACCGATCCCGAATTCAAATACCGCCAACGCTATGCCGACCTGATTATCAACCCCCAGGTGAAAGAGGTATTTGTAAAGCGCACCCAGCTCATCAACACCATCCGCGATTACCTGAACGAGCATGGCGCCCTGGAAGTAGATACCCCCGTGCTGCAAAACATACCCGGCGGTGCCACGGCGCGCCCCTTCATAACCCACCACAATGCGCTGGACGTACCCATGTACATGCGCATTGCCAACGAGCTGTACCTCAAACGGCTGATTGTAGGCGGGTTCGACTGGGTGTATGAATTCAGCCGCAACTTCCGCAACGAGGGCATGGACCGCACCCACAACCCCGAATTCACCATCCTGGAATGGTACACGGCCTATAAGGATTATTTCTGGATGATGAACGTTACCGAAAACCTGCTGGAGCGGGTGGCCATTGCCCTGCACGGCGATACCGATGTGCCCGTGGGCGATACCATCATCAGCTTCAAAACGCCCTTTAAGCGCATAACCATTTTTGATGCCATTAAAGAAAACACGGGCATTGACGTTAGCGAAATGGATGAAGCCGCCCTGCGGGAGGTTTGCCAACAACTGAACATACCGGTAGATGCCAGTATGGGGAAAGGCAAGCTGATTGATGAAATTTTCAGCGAAACCTCCGAATCCAAATACATACAGCCCACGTTTATTATTGACTATCCGATTGAGATGAGTCCGCTTACCAAAAAGCACCGCAGCAAACCCGGCCTGGTAGAACGGTTTGAGCTGATGATTAATGGCAAAGAAATTGCCAACGCCTACAGCGAACTGAACGACCCCATAGACCAGCGGGAGCGTTTTGAAGAACAGGTGAAACTGAAAGAGCGGGGCGACGATGAGGCCATGTTTATTGATTACGACTTTTTACGTGCCCTCGAATACGGCATGCCCCCCACCGCCGGCATCGGCATTGGCATTGACCGCCTGGTGATGCTGATGACCAACCAGCCCAGCATACAGGACGTACTGCTGTTTCCGATGATGCGGCCTGAGCGCATGGAAGAATAAAGCCCTTTCTGCAATATGCACCAACCGCAGTAGGCCTACTGCGGTTTTTTTATTCCACTTTTCAGCAGGGGCTTTGTGGCAATTTCTCCCTTGGAAGAGTACTAGCTTATGACAAATCCGATGAATCAATTACGAAATGAAGCGAGGCCAAGAAAAACGTTCATAAATGTATGACATGATGCAACATCCAAAAGCACAAATCGAAACGAGAAACCTTCTATATAGGCATCGCAACTTCAAGTCGGCAGCCTTTTCCCGGGCTCGACTTTATGTTTACGTTTCCATTAAATATTTTAACGCGGTTGATGATGTTATTGATGCCCACACCGCTTCGTTTGGCCGATGGGTTAAAGCCAACACCATCATCGGTTATGGTTAAATAAACATACCCATCCTTTACTTCCAAAATCATATCAACTGCATGCGCTTTTGCATGCTTTAAAATGTTGTGCAGCTGCTCCTGCGCAATGCGGTACAATGCCAGGGCCTGATCGGTACTGAAAGCCACATCGGCATGCAGGTGTTTGAACTGTACAGATACTCCGCTGGCGGCAGCCGTAGTATCGCACAGGGTTTGCAACGCGTCAAGCAAGCCACTTGCCAGCATGGGTGCGCACAAGCGGTGCGACAAATTTCGGATTTCATGGATGGCTGCAGCCAGCAACTCCATGCTTTTGTCAATGAAGTTGGAGGCTCCTTCTTTATTGATAAGCGATAGTTCAAGGTATAATTTGGCAGTAGTTAATACCTGATTTACGTTATCGTGCAACTCCCGTCCAATCACCTCCCGTTCCCGCTCCTGCGCAGCAACTACCTGCTTGCCCAGTTGCTGCTGAAAATGTTTTTCTTTTTGCATGTATAAGTGCACAAACACCGCAAACAGCACAATCAATAAACAAATAAAGAACGTTGAATTTCGAGCCTGTTTATAGCGCTTGTAGTAAGGTTGTAAAATGTCTTCTTCGGCTGTTCCTACCGTAGCAATAATCGGATAGCTTTTCAGTTGCCGGTACGAAAACCAGGTAGGCACGCCCCGTATGGCATCCGGGGCAAAGTAAAAGCTGTCTTTATCTACCTGTAAATGTTGAAACAAGGGACTTTTGCTGATGTTTTCGCCACTGCTTTCAATATTGCCGGTACGGCGGGCATAGGTAATACCATCAGGCGCAATCAGCGAAATAATGTCACGGGGCCGTAAATTGGCCTGCGCATAAAACGAAGTGAACGATGCGGGTTCTACCTGTACGGAAACCACCCCCGCAAATTTTCCGTTTTTGTTCACCCGCCTGCTGATAACGATTGCGGGCTTGCCGATGCTGCGTGAAATAATCGGTTTGTTAACGAAAACAATATCGGTATCATGTGTTTTGTGAAAACGGAAGTAATCGCGGTCCTGCACATTAATTTCAACGCTGGTATCAACTCCAAGATTCAATTTAACGATATAGCCGTTTGTATCAATAATTGCAACGCCCTTTATCAGATCTTTATTAACGGCATTCTCGTATAAAATTTTTTGAATATCTATTTCGAAACCCAAACGCAAGTACTCTGTTTTCAGTAATTGCAAAATGGCATCAGCTATTTGGATGGTGTGTATGGCCGAGTTTTCAAGTGCCACAACCAAATTGTTGTTGCGCTCAATTGCCGTATGAATGGTTTCATGCTTGTCTTTCGCCTGCTGCTGTAAAAAGTTACCTACAACTAACAACAACAACGTAATGGTTGCCAATGGCAGAACAAGTTGCCTTTTCAGTGTTTCAAACTTTATTGGCATAAGCATGGCGGGTAGCTTACGAAGCAAACTTAGAATTTCCTTCATAAAACTGTACCTAGCTAAAGGTAGAATAATTTTTACAACAGGCAGGAGATGCTTTCAATGATGTTATTTCAACCGCTTTGTAAACTACTACAACACCTTCAATAGGTACTGTATTCGCAATATTTCATACGTGTAATTCAAACACAAAGAGGATAACGTGGCGGCATGGTTTTTTTGTTCCGGCAAAGGGCTTTTTTCAAATTATTCACCTATGGCTACTTGTATTCGTTTGAACGCACCGCAATACCACCTCGAAAACCTACGATATCCCAATCGTACAAATACGACAATAAAATACCGCCACAGCAGCATGCAAATTATTTAGTGCACCTCAGCCATTCATCCCAACCCTCCTGAGCCTATGGGCAAAACCTTTATCTTCATGGCACCAAAAGAAACGATATGAAGTTCCGACTACTGATTCTATTACTCATCGCTTTTTCGGCCTCATGGGCGCAAACCAAAGAGCTTACCCCCGAGCAAATGCTCAAGGGCGCCCCGCACAAGGTAACCCAGCCCCTGCCCCGCTTCGTAAAGTGGATGGGCGACCACAGTTTTTTACTGAACCGCAACGGCAAAACCTTTTTGGTGGATTGCAAAACCGGTAAGGAAACTGAATTTACCGAGGTACAAACCCAGGAAGCAAAACTCATTAATGAGGTTATCGTAAAAAACAACGACCTGTTCCATAAAACCGATGCCGGCGAGGTGCGGCTTACGTACAGCCCCGATGTGCCCGAGCAAAACCCCACCCTTTCGCCCAACGGCAAGTGGGTGGCTTTTACCCGAAAGAACAACCTCTTTAGCCTGGAGTTGGCCACCGGCCGCGAAGTACAACTGACCAACGACGGCAGCAGCACCATCCTCAACGGCTATGCCAGCTGGGTGTACTACGAAGAAATTTTGGGCCGCCGCAGCCGTTACAAATCGTTCTGGTGGAGCCCCGATAGCAAGCACATTGCCTATATGCGCATGGACGAAAGCATGGTGCCCATGTTCCCCATTTACAGCGAAGAAGGCCAGTACGGCTTTATTGAAGAAACCCGCTACCCCAAAGCCGGCGATAAAAACCCCGAAGTACGGATGGGCGTAGTACCGGCTGCCGGCGGCACCACCGTGTGGGCCGACTTCAATGAAAAAGACGACCAGTATTTTGGCATGCCCTACTGGCGCCCCGATGGCGGCGCCCTGTGGATTCAATGGATGCCCCGCAGCCAGGACCGCCTGGTAGTGTACGAAATGAACCTGAACACCGGCGCCAAAAAAGAAATTTATTCCGAAACGCAAAAAACCTGGATTAATCTCGATGACGAAGGCAGCCGCATTACCTTTTTGCAAAACGGAAAACAGTTCATCCTCGAAAGCGATGCCAGCGGCTGGAACCACCTGTACCTGCACGACATCAGTGGCCGCCGCATCAATGCCATTACCGCCGGCAACTACACCGTTACCGAAATTTTGAACATCGACGAAAAACAACAGCAGCTGTACTTCACCTGCCGTAAAGACAACAGTGCCCGTTACGATGTGTACCGGGTAAAACTCAACGGCACGGGCCTGCAACGGCTTACTTTTGGCGATTTTACCCACCGCAACGTGCAAATATCACCCAATGGCCTTTATGTTATTACCATTGCCAGCAATACCTCCACCCCCGACCACATGGTACTGCTCAACAACAAAGGCCAGGTGCTGCGAGAGCTGGGCTCGGCCAAAGGCCCCGACTTCGACAATACCCGCCTGGCCCGTACCGAGCTGCTGCGGGTAACCAGCGAAGACGGCAAATACGAGCTGCCCCTGCGTATTGTGTGGCCGCTGCACTACGATAAAAACAAAAAATACCCCCTGCTCATCAACATTTACGGCGGGCCCAATGCCGGAACGGTATATGACGGCTGGCAGCTGAACATGCAGCAACAGTGGTACGCCAAAGAAGGCCTGATACAGGTGGCCATGGACCACCGCGGCAGCGGCCACTTTGGCAAAGAAGGCATGAACTACCTGCACCGCAACCTCGGCTACTGGGAAATGAAAGACTGGATTACCATCGTAAAATGGCTCATTGCCAACGCGTCGGTTGACCCGCAAAAAGTTTGCATCAGCGGCTTCAGCTACGGCGGCTACATGAGCGCCTATGCGCTAACCTACGGCGCCGATTACTTTACCCACGGCCTGGCGGGCGGCAGCGTAACCGACTGGCATTTGTACGACACCCACTACACCGAGCGCTATATGGATACACCGGCCGAAAACCC
>JBKBIL010000015.1:0-36166 GCA_046297415.1 Lacibacter sp. | reverse complement strand
CTTCGTTCCGCTACGGCTACGCCTTCGCTCCACTATGCCCAACCGCATGAGTAAAACCAATAATACTATAATGATGAAAATATTCTACTTTTAAACTGTACTAAAAATGGGGAGCCTTCCGCATCCATGTGCTTAAAAGACAGACAAAGTTTGAATAGACTTGAAAAAGGGAAAATTAACCCTTCTGTTTTCTACCTTTTAGAACTTTCACTTGAACTTAAGGTTGATTTGAAGGATTTTTTTGATTTTAAATAGCAAGTAGTTTTTACCTTATTCAACAGGCTTACTGCCATTCTACGAGAATGGCCTCACCCTCTTATCTATCTCCATCATTCGAGTTAGCCCAGGAGAGAGGGACGGTGCTGTAATTCAATTTCACACTTTTAATCCTTCCACATCATCAATTAATCTTCCTTCACCAATAAAAAAATCCCGCTCTTTACAGAACGGGATTACTTAAGCAAGTAGTTTGTATCTTATTCCACAGGCTTACTGCCTTCTACCAACACGGTTACCTTGTTATTGAGTACTTCCACAAAACCACTCTGAATCTGGTAAAATTCATCACGGTTTTTTTCAACCAGTACTTTCAGGCGGCCGGCTTTCAGAGCACTCACCAGTGGTGCGTGGTTATCAAGCACTTCAAAACTACCGGTTATACCAGGCAGTTGCACGCCCAGCACTTCGCCGCTGAAGGTTTTGCCGGTGGGGGTTAAAATTTCAAGATTCATAATGCAGTACACTAATTAAGTTAACCTTTTGCCGCAGCCAACAGCTTCTTACCTTTTTCAATCGCATCTTCAATGGTACCTACCAGGTTGAAGGCTGCTTCGGGGTACTCATCCACTTCGCCGTCCATAATCATGTTAAAGCCGCGGATGGTATCTTCAATGCTTACAAACACACCTTTTAAGCCGGTAAAGGCTTCGGCCACGTGGAAGGGCTGGCTGAGGAAGCGCTGCACCTTACGGGCACGCTGCACGGTAAGCTTATCTTCTTCGCTCAGTTCGTCCATACCCAGGATGGCGATAATGTCTTGCAATTCTTTATAACGCTGCAAGATACCTTTCACGCGGTTGGCGCAGTTGTAGTGTGCCTCACCCACGATTTGGGGCGTCAAAATGCGGCTGGTAGATTCCAGCGGGTTTACCGCGGGGTAGATACCCAAATCGGCAATCTTACGGTCGAGTACCGTAGTGGCGTCGAGGTGGGCGAAAGTGGTGGCCGGGGCGGGGTCGGTCAGGTCGTCGGCCGGTACGTACACCGCCTGTACGGAGGTGATAGAACCGTTTTTGGTTGAGGTAATCCGCTCCTGCATCAGACCCATTTCGGTAGCCAGCGTGGGCTGGTAACCTACCGCCGAGGGCATCCGTCCCAGCAGGGCCGATACTTCGGAACCCGCCTGGGTAAAGCGGAAGATATTATCAACAAAGAACAGAATGTCTTTTCCTTTACCGGTGCCATCGCCATCACGGAAGTATTCGGCAATGGTCAGCCCCGACAGGGCCACACGGGCACGGGCTCCGGGGGGTTCGTTCATCTGGCCAAACACAAAGGTGGCTTTCGAGTCTTTCAGACCTTCCAGATCAACTTTGCTGAGGTCCCAGCCGCCCTGTTCCATGCTGTGCTTAAACTCGTCGCCGTACTTCATAATGCCGGCTTCAATCATTTCACGCAACAGGTCGTTTCCTTCACGGGTACGCTCGCCTACGCCGGCAAAAACCGACAAGCCACCGTAACCTTTCGCAATATTGTTAATCAGTTCCTGAATCAATACGGTTTTGCCCACACCGGCGCCACCGAACAATCCGATTTTACCGCCTTTAGCGTAGGGCTCAATCAGATCAATGACCTTAATACCGGTGTACAGTACTTCGCTGGCGGTGCTCAGCTGTTCAAAGGCAGGGGGCTTGGCGTGAATGGGACGGCCATTTGCCTTACTTACCGGAGGCAAACCGTCAATGGGGTCACCGGTTACGTTAAAAAGGCGTCCATTAATGGCCTCACCGGTAGGCATTACAATATTTCTGCCGGTATCTACCACTTCCATACCGCGTACCAAACCTTCGGTACCGTCCATGGCTATGGTACGCACACTGTCTTCGCCCAGGTGTTGCTGCACTTCCAGCACCAGCACATCGCCATTGGGGCGCTTTAATTCCAGTGCACTGTAAATTTCGGGGAGTTTGCCATCGAACTGCACGTCCACTACGGCACCGATAACCTGTTTTACCTTACCAGTATTGGCCATATAAATATAAGTTTAAAAAGAAGGGTTGCTAATTCCGGGCGCAAAGGTAAGGGTGTGGTAAGGATTTGAAAAATGGAAATTCAAAGGTTTTTAACAAAATAGCGGCTTTTTTGAGCAGTAGCACAACTTTTAGCTCTAAGCCGGCACCTCGCCAAGCTACATCATCCCGGCGGCTAATTTGTATCAGCGAATGTTGTAAATTAGGCTTCTATTTTCGCAGCAAACCAAAAACCGTATGGGTGTTGCCGCACTACTGGTGTTAACGATTGCCGCCCTTGCTTTTTCGGGCATTGCCATTTTGGTGGCACGCCTGGTTACCCGGGCCACTCACAACCCGCAAAAGGGCGAGGCTGTTGAATGCGGGGTGCCCACGCAAGGGCCCAGCCGCATTCAGTTTCAGGTGGGGTATTACCTGTTTGCTCTCATCTTCCTGATTTTTGACGTAGAACTGGTGTTTTTATACCCGTGGGCGGTGGTGCTGAAAAAAGCAGGCTGGGTTGCTTTTGTAGAAGTACTAATTTTCTTTTTCATATTGTTCATGGGCTTTTTGTATGCCCACAAAAAAGGTGCGTTGCGCTGGGTGTAAGCCTCCGCCTGCCGCAACGTGCCTGCTAATTTGCCTACTATGGAACAAACAAAGTTGCCATCTGCCGCGGAGGTGCATGCTCATTCCCAAGGCGGCACACCGGTTTTCCCGGGCCAGGTGCATGAACTGCCGGGGGGCGGCATTGTTACCAGCAAGCTGGACGAGCTCATCAACTGGGCCCGCTCCAACTCCATTTGGCCCCTCACGTTTGCCACCAGCTGCTGCGGTATTGAATACATGTCGGTTGCCGCATCGCGGTACGATTTTTCCCGCTTTGGCTTTGAAGTGGCCCGTGCCACCCCGCGCCAGGCCGATGTAATTATAATTGCCGGTACCATCGTTAATAAAATGGCACCGGTGCTCAAACGGCTGTACGACCAGATGCCCGAACCCAAATACGTTATTGCCATGGGCGCCTGTGCTATCAGCGGCGGGCCTTTCTTTTACAATACCTACTCGGTTGTAAAGGGAGCCGACCATATTATACCCGTTGATGTATATGTGGCCGGCTGTCCGCCCCGCCCCGAAGCGCTGCTGCACGCATTATTAACCTTACAGAAGAAAATAAAAAGCGGGCTCACCCGCGAACAAATACGGGAGGGCAAAGAAGCATGAGTACCGATACTGCCACTCCGCTGCCACTGGAGCAACTGCTGCCGGCCCTTACCCCGGTTGCAGGCGGGCCCTGGCCCACCTACGAAGTGGCGCCCGAAAACTGGCTGGCCACCGCTGCGGAACTGCGAAACCATCCGCAACTGCAGTTCGACTTTTTGTTTTGCCTAACCTGCATCGACTGGAAAACGCACCTTACCATGGTGTACCACATGCGGTCAACCCGGCTGGGGCATCATGCCGTAATTAAAAGCAATCTCAACCGCGAACAACCCATCATTGAAAGCGTAAGCCATATTTGGCGTACCGCCGAATTTCATGAGCGGGAAGTGTATGAAATGTTTGGCGTGCAGTTTGCCAACCATCCCAACCTGCAGTTGCTGATATTGCCGGCGGGGTGGGAAGGGAAAAATCCGCTGCGGAAAGATTTTGAAGATCCGGTGAATATGATACGGTTGTGAGGAAGGTTTGAAGGCGCTTGCGCCCCGAACGATTAGCGTGGGGGGAGTTTGAAAGTTTAAGGTTGGAGGTTTAAGGTGCTGGCACACCGGGTGACATTATGTGCATCAGGAAGTTATGGTGCAGAAACACCAACCGCAGCGAAAGGAGAACAAGAGGATAAAGCAGCGAATTTGCGGGGTGCGGTGAAACGGCAGGGTTGAAGGTTTGAGGCGATAGGAAGATATTGCATGCAGCAGAAATACATATAAACCGTGAGGGCCGATGGGGGCATGTATGTGCCGCGTAATTTTTGCCTGCCGGCTTTTTGCATACGGCACAGGATATTAACCCAAACAGGATGTACAGAGAAACGGAAATATTACAGGAAGCTACCGCCGACAACCACGGACAAATGGTAATAAACGTGGGGCCGCAACACCCGGCCACCCACGGGGTGTTGCACTTAAAAATTACCCTCGAAGGCGAAACCATTGTAAAAATCGAACCCAATCTGGGTTACATCCACCGCTCCATCGAAAAAATGTGCGAAAGCCTGTCCTACCGGCAGTTCATATACGTAACCAGCCGTATGGATTACCTTTCGGCACACATCAACAACCACGCCTGCGCCCTGTGTGTAGAGCAGGGCCTGCAAGTTGAAATTCCCCGCAGGGCCCAGGTTATTCGGGTGCTGATGGATGAACTAACCCGCATTGCATCGCACGAACTGTGGTGGGGCGCCATGGCTATGGACCTCGGTGCCTTCACCCCCTTCTTTCATGCCTTCCGCGAACGGGAAAGCATCAACGATATTATGGAAGAAACCTGCGGCGCCCGCCTTACCATGAACTACATGGTACCCGGCGGTGTGATGCACGACCTGCACCCCAACTTTCAACGCCGGGTTAAAAAATTCATACAGCAGTTTAATGCCAAAATTGATGAGTACGACGAACTGGTAACCAACAACGTTATTGTGCAAAACCGCATGAAAGGCGTGGGCGTAATTACCCCCGAACAAGCCATCAGCTACGGTTGTACGGGGCCGGTAGCGCGGGGCAGCGGGGTACATTGCGATGTACGCAAACTGTTTCCCTACGAAATTTACAACGAGCTGCAGTTTGATGAAATACTCGAAACCGGCGGCGATGCCTACGCCCGCTACCTGGTGCGCATGCGGGAAATGAAAGAGTCGGTTCGCATCATTGAACAACTCATTGACAACATCCCCGAAGGCGATTACCAGGCAAAAACCAAGGCGGTACTGAAACTGCCCAAAGGCGAGTTTTACAGCCGGGTTGAAACGGCCCGCGGCGAACTGGGCGTGTACATCGTAAGCGAAGGTGGTACCACACCCTACCGCATCAAATTTCGCTCGCCGGGCTTTTCCAATCTCTCCATCCTGAACGACATGGTGAAGGGCGGAAAAATCGGCGATCTGATTGCTGCCATGGGCACACTGGACCTGGTAATACCCGATATTGACCGTTAGATAATGAAACCGCAGCTGAACCCTGAAACAGAACAACATGTGGAGCTTTGAACAAATAGCGCAAAACATACACAAGTGGCTTAACAGTCAACTCCCCTCTTTTTGGACAACGGTTGCCGAAATGGTATTGGCCGGGATAGCTGTAATTGGATTGTTTGCTGCGCTTGGCCTGGTATTGGTGCTGATGGAGCGCAAAGTAGCCGCCTGGATGCAGGTGCGGCTGGGCCCCAACCGGGTTGGCCCCAAAGGCCTGCTGCAATCGCTGGCCGATACGTTAAAACTGCTGGTGAAAGAAGGCATGACGCCCAACGGCGCCGACAAGCTGTTGTTTAATCTGGCACCCGTACTTGCCATGATTGTGGCCATGCTGCTGATGGCACCCATAGCCTTTGCCCGCAACTTTCAAATGTGGGATGTAAACATTGGCGTACTGTATATCTCCGCCGTTTCATCGCTGGCCGTCATTTCAATTTTAATGGCCGGCTGGGCCAGCAATAACAAATACTCGCTGCTGGGGGCCATGCGCAGCGGCGCCCAGATCGTGAGCTACGAACTTTCGGCCGGCTTAACCGTACTTACCATTATCGTATTTACCGGAAGCCTCAGTCTGAACGACATCATTCAATCG
Organism: Lacibacter sp.; assembly: GCA_046297415.1. Classification (GTDB taxonomy): domain Bacteria; phylum Bacteroidota; class Bacteroidia; order Chitinophagales; family Chitinophagaceae; genus Lacibacter. The sequence continues at coordinate 30,156 of JBKBIL010000015.1, read as the reverse complement.
CAATCCAACGGCTGGTGGCTGTTCAAAGGTCATATTCCGGTAATGATTGCCTTCATCATTTTTCTGATAGCCGTAACGGCCGAAACCAACCGAGCCCCCTTTGATTTGGCCGAAGCCGAAAGCGAACTCACCGCCGGCTTTCATACCGAATATTCGGGAATGAAGTTCGCCCTCTTTTTCCTGGCCGAATACATCAACGTTTTCATCGTATGCGCCATAGGCGCCACGTTGTTTTTGGGCGGATGGATGCCCCTGCATATCGGCAACTGGGAAGGCTTTAACCGGGTGATGGATTACATCCCCTCCAGTGTATGGTTTTTTGGAAAAACCTTCTTTTTAATATTCGTCATCATGTGGTTTCGGTGGACCTTCCCCCGCCTCCGCATCGACCAGTTGTTGAACCTTGAATGGAAATACCTGCTGCCCATTAGTTTGGTAAACCTGCTGTTTGCCGCACTGATAGCCATTATGGGCTGGCATTTTTAAACACCGCTTGCAGCAAGCGGAAAAAAACAGATTGCATGTTTTTGAAAGACTATATAAAAGAAGTGTGGGGTGCCTTGAAGTCGCTTACAACCGGCATGAAAATGACCGGCTACTACTTTACGCACCACAAAGAAATCATAACCGAGCAGTACCCCGATAACCGCGATACGCTAGTACTGCCCGAACGCTTTAAAGGCGAAGTGGTAATGCCGCACGATGAAAATAACGAACATGCCTGCACGGGCTGTACGGCCTGCGAACTGGCCTGCCCCAACGGCACCATTAAAATCATTACCAAATTTGAAGTAGATGCAGCCACGGGCAAAAAGAAAAAAGCACTGGACCAGTTCATTTACCACCTGGAGCTTTGCACCATGTGCAATTTGTGCATCGAGGCTTGCCCCACCAACGCTATTAAAATGGCACAAACCTTTGAACACAGCGTGTACGACCGCAACGAATTGATTAAGCAGCTGAATAAACCCGGCTCGAAAATTCGGGCGGGGGTTGAATAATGTAAGTCAAAACGTTGCTGCCGGAATAAACACCGTACCGTTAACAAGACATCAACATGAGCACTGAACAAATTATTTTTTACCTGCTGAGCGCCTTTATACTGGGAATGGCCATATTATCGGTTACTACCCGCCACATTTTCCGCTCGGCCATCTGGCTGTTGTTTACCCTGGTGGGCGTGGCCGGATTGTATTTTTTGCTGGCAGTGGAATTTATAGCCGCCGTACAAATTGTTGTGTACGTAGGGGGCATTGTGGTGTTAATCATCTTCTCCATTTTTCTTACCCAGCAGGCGGGCAAAGAAATGCCCCGCACCCGGCTAAGCCGGCGTTGGGCCGCTGCCGGAGCCGTGTTGTCGGGTTTTGGCATCAGCTACCTGCAATTGTACCAACATAAGTTTACAATTGCGGATAAACATTTTGAGTGGAGCATGCAGCGTGTGGGCGAACAAATGATTGGTACCGGCGATAACGGCTATGCATTACCGTTTGAAGTAATCAGCTTGCTATTACTGGCCGCCATGATTGGTTGTATTGTGATTGCGCTGAAGCAGCCCGATGGGAACACAACAACTACCGAAACAACAACAGCAACCACCGAATCCAATAACGTATGATACCGCTTTCACATATCTTATTTGTGAGCACAGCCCTCTTTTTCATTGGCATGTACGGATTGTTTACCCGCCGTAACATGATTACGCTGCTCATGTCGGTAGAGCTGCTGCTCAACAGCGTTAATATCAATTTCATTGCTTTCAATAAGTACCTCTATCCCGGGCAAATGCAGGGCTTGTTTTTTTCACTATTTATTATTGCCATAGCCGCTGCCGAAGCAGCCGTTGCCATAGCCATAATTATTCACCTGTACCGCAGCTACCACTCCATTGATGTGGATGATGCAACTGAAATGAAATATTGAATATGCCAAACGCACTCACTGTTTTGCTGATTCCCCTGCTGCCCCTGGCCGGCTTTGTGCTACTGGGCTTGTTGGGCCGCAGCTACCTGCAGAAACAGGCAGGCTTCATTGCCACCTTGTTGCTGCTGGCCGCTACCGTTTTAGCCTTGTACACCGCCGGCGCATATTTTACAGCAGCACAATTAAAAGGAGGCGCCTTTCCAGCAGAGGTGGTATTACAATACAACTGGCTGCCGCTGGGTAAGCAGCTGCGCATATCTATGGGCATTTTGCTCGACTCCGTTTCGGTTATGATGCTGGTGGTGGTTACCTTGGTTTCCTTAATGGTGCACCTGTACAGCATCAGCTACATGAAAGGCGAAGCCCGCTACGCCACGTATTTTGCCTACCTGGGCCTTTTCACCTTTTCGATGCTGGGCCTGGTGTTAGCCAGTAACCTGTTTCAAACCTATGTTTTCTGGGAACTGGTGGGCGTATCGTCATTTCTGCTAATTGGCTATTACTTCGACAAGCCATCGGCCGTTGCCGCAGCCAAAAAAGCTTTCATCGTTACCCGCTTTGCCGATTTGGGCTTTTTAGCCGGCATTTTGATACTGGGCTTTTATGGCAACAGTTTCGACTACCAAACGCTTTTTGCCACGCTTACGCAAAAACAGTCGCCCGTTGTTACCGCATCGTTTGCTGGCGTAAGCGCTCTAACCTGGGGACTGGCACTGGTATTCATGGGCGGAGCCGGTAAGTCGGCCATGTTTCCCTTGCACATTTGGCTGCCCGATGCCATGGAAGGCCCCACACCCGTTTCGGCCTTAATTCATGCAGCCACCATGGTAGTGGCCGGTGTGTTTTTGGTGGCCCGCATGTTGCCCCTCTATGCCCTCAGCGCGGCAGCGCTTGATATCGTAACCTGGGTAGGCGGCGCATCGGCCCTGCTGGCAGCAATCATTGCCTGCACCCAAACCGATATTAAACGGGTACTGGCTTACTCTACCATGAGTCAGATTGGACTGATGATGCTGGCACTGGGCCTTACCGGTGCCAACACAGCCTACAGCAGCGGCTACAGCGCATCGCTGTTTCACCTGTTTACCCATGCTTTCTTCAAGTCATTACTCTTCCTGGGGGCCGGCGTTATCATTCACTACGTGCACAGCAATGATTTGAAAGACATGGGCGGTTTACGCAAACACCTTCCCGTTACCCACATAACCTTTTTAATTGGCTGTTTGGCCATTGCCGGCATCTGGCCGTTGGCGGGATTCTTCAGCAAAGAAGAAATTTTGTTCACGGCCTGGCAGGCCAACAAAGCGGCTTATGCAGTAGCAATTCTTACTTCAGCACTTACGGCTTTTTACATGTTCCGCCTGTACTTCTCCATTTTTTGGAACAAGCCGGCCGCACCCAACCACCACCCGCACGAAGCCGCTGCCGGCATGCTTGTTCCGCTGGTGGTACTGGCCTTGCTGGCGGCGGGCGCCGGCTTCCTTCCGTTTGGCAAACTGGTATTTTACAACAACGAGCCCGTTACCGCACATCTGGGCTTCTCTTTTGCGCTGTTACCGTTGGCTGTGGGTGTTGCGGGTATTTTGCTGGCGGCAGTACTATACCGCAAACAAAATGAAATGCCCGAACGCATGGCTCATGCACTGAATGGCTTTTACCGCACCGCGGCCAACAAATTTTATATAGACGAGCTGTACCTGTTTGTAACCCAAAAAATTCTGTTCAACCTGGTGGGCCGGCCCGCTGCCTGGGCCGATCGCCACATTGTGGATGGCAGTATGAACGGCCTGGCTAAAGGCACTGCCTGGATTGCCCGCACCATAAAAGGTTTGCAATCGGGCCATGTACAGTCGTACACGCTTTGGTTTTTTGGAGGCGTACTGGTGCTGGCGGTGATGTTTTTGTATTTGTATCGCTGATTTAAGAGCTGCTGAAAAAAGTTTCTTATGAACGTTTTACCGCTTTTACTGTTACCCCTGCTCACCGCCTTGCTGGTAGTGCCGGCAAAGGGTTTATCGCAGGTACGCATGGTGGCGCTGTGGGGTTCGATACTGCAATTGGTGCTGGGCTTTGTATTACTTTATGTGTATGTGCGGCAACGGGCTTCCGGCAACGACGCCCCCTTTCTGCTGGAATGGAAACACACCTGGTATGGGCCGCTGGGCATCAGCTTTCATTTGGGGGTGGACGGCATTGCGCTGGCCATGATTTTACTGACCGCTGTGGTTGTGCTGGCAGGGGTATTGGTGTCGTGGAACGTAGCGCACATGAGCAAAGAATTTTTCTTTTTGTTGTTATTGCTGGCAACCGGCGCTTATGGCTTTTTCATGGCACTGGACCTCTTTTCTTTATTCTTCTTTCTGGAAGTGGCCGTACTGCCCAAGTTTTTGCTCATTGGCATCTGGGGGAGCGGTAAAAAAGAATACAGTGCCCTGAAACTGGCACTGATGCTGATGGGCGGGTCGGCGCTGGTACTCATCGGCCTGATGGGATTATATTTCGGCGCACCCGATATCGGCCGCAACCACATGAGCCTGGTGCAGTTTGCCGCGACGCCCATAGCCACCGATGTACAAATGCGATTTTTCCCCTTCCTTTTTTTGGGCTTTGGCATTTTTACTGCCCTGTTTCCCTTTCATACCTGGGTACCCGATGGCCACTCATCGGCCCCCACCGCGGCTTCCATGTTTTTGGCGGGCATATCCATGAAGCTGGGCGGTTATGGCTGCCTGCGGGTGGCCACCTGGCTGATGCCTGCTGCGGCCAAAGAATATTCACTGGTAATTGTAGTTCTGGCGGCCATTGCCATTTTATACGGCGCCTTTGCCACCATGATGCAAACCGACCTGAAATACATGAACGCCTATTCTTCGGTTAGTCATACCGGTTTTGTATTGCTGGGCATTGGCATGCTTACGCAAACAGCCATTAACGGTGCGGTATTGCAGATGATTTCGCACGGGCTTATGACGGCGCTTTTCTTTGCCGTTATCGGCATGATTTACGAACGTACCCACACCCGTGAAGTGGTGCAACTGGGCGGCCTGCTGAAAGTAATGCCGTTTATCGCCACTGTGTTTGTGATTACCGGCCTGTGCTCGTTGGGCCTGCCGGGCCTTAGTGGTTTTGTAGCCGAAATGACGGTATTTGTGGGCGCCTGGGAGCGTACGGGTACCTGGTACCGGGTTGCCACCCTTGCGGCTGCCGCTTCCATTGTAGTGACGGCTGTTTACATTTTGCGGGCTACCGGCGCTTCGGTGCTGGGCCCCTTGCGGAAAGCGGAATATGCCACCCTAAGCGATGCCGCCTGGAATGAGCGACTGGCTGCCGCATTGTTGCTGGCCGGCATTTTGCTGATGGGTGTGGCGCCCTTCCTGTTCCGCGACCTGATAGGCCCCGGTACGGAACTGATGATGCAAAAAATTCAACCGATTGTTCAAAAATAACCCGGCACGGATATGATGGATGATTTGTTACTGCTTATGAAACAGGAGTTGCTGGTAACCCTGCTGCTCTTTGCCCTGCTGTTCGTCAAACTCAGCAACCGCACCTGGAGCAATGAACGGCTGCTGGGCTGGATGCATCTGCTGCTGGCATGCAACGTAGTAGCCGGGTTTGTGTATCCTGCAACGGGCGCCTTGTTCGGCGACATGTTTCATACCAACCGCTTGCTGATTTTCGAAAAAAATCTCTTGGCCCTGGGCACGCTGCTCATCTCCCTGCAAGCGCACCAGTGGCTGTTGCGCCACAAACATGTGCCGGAGTTTTACATGCTGCTGCTCAGCACCCTGCTGGGCATGTACTTTATGCTCAGCAGCAACAACCTGTTGCTGTTTTACCTGGCATTGGAACTTTCTACCATACCGCTGGCAGCACTTGTAAATTTTGAACTGGAGCAACGGCGCTCTTCGGAGGCTGCTTTTAAGATGATTGTTTCTTCTGCCTTTGCTTCGGGCATTCTGCTGTTTGGCATTTCGCTGTTATATGGTACCACGGGCACCATCAGTTTTCTGGAAATACCTGAAAAACTCAGCGACATTCCCTTGCAGCAATTTGCATTGGTGCTGTTGCTGGCAGGCTTTGGCTTCAAAATATCGGCGGTTCCGTTTCACTTGTGGACGGCAGATGTGTACCAGGGTGCTCCCGTTAGTGTAACGGCCTACCTGTCGGTAGTTTCCAAAGGGGCCGTACTTTTTGTACTGGCCCAGGTGTTGTATAAAGTGTTTGGCGCGCTGCTATTCAGCTGGTATAACATACTGGCCGTGCTGGCGGTGGCCTCCATCCTGATTGGTAATTTATTTGCGCTGCGGCAGGAAAACATCAAACGCTTCCTGGCTTTTTCCTCGATTGCCCAGGTGGGTTTTATTTTGGTGGGCATGACCGGCTTAAGCACCGAAGCGCAAACTTCGGTGGTGTATTTTGTATTGGTGTACCTGTTTTCGAACCTGGCCGCCTTTGGTGTGATAAGTGTTATCAGTGCCGCCACCGGCCGTGAACAAATTGCCGATTACAATGGATTGTACCAAACCAATCCCTTACTAACGTGGGTATTGGCGCTGGCGCTGTTTTCATTGGCAGGCATACCCCCTACCGCCGGCTTTTTCGGAAAATTCTTTTTGCTGCTGGCCGGTGCCGGTATTCAAAACTACCTGCTCGTTGGTTTTGCTGCGCTCAACATGGTGGTATCGCTGTACTATTACCTGCGGGTGGTGCGGGCCATGTTTATGGAACCAAATGATGCGCCCCTGCCCCCCCTGTCGCTTTCCTGGCAACCGGCACTGGCGCTTGCCGTATGTGCGGCGGGTATTGTAATAACCGGTATTGTAAGCGGCGCTTACAATTACATATACGAGTTATTTCTGTTGCAATAAATAAATCTGCCGCTTATGGCCATCAATAAAAATCACGAGTTTGAAGAGCTGAACGGCATCAAATGCGCCATTGTGGAACGCAATGTGTCGGCACAGCGGGCTGCATTTTTGAAGAACTTACTGGAGTACAACAAATTTGAAGTGGTGGTGGCGCCGGCAGCGCCACCCAAAACGGCAGCTCCCGCCGCTGAAGGCGAAGCTGCGGCACCACAACCCGAATTATATACGGTGGGCGTAACCCATTTGGCATTTAACCCTATCAACGCCATTTTTGGCCGTTTGCTGCGTACCCCCGACGGGCATGTGGTAACGCAGGCATATTGGCTGCAGAAAGAAGCCGTAAGCCGTGATGACATTCCTTACTACGAAAAAACACTTTAACTACCGGAAGGGAAGAAAAAGATCAACGTCCGCCCGGGGTGTGGCAACGCCGACCCCGGGATTCCTAATTAAAAAAACTCTTCAATACGTACCAGGTGTTTGTATGCAGCACTCCCACCTTTGTAAAACGCCGCACTTGAATGCGCATAACTTAGGTAATCCTTCGCTAAGTTCCACTTACCAGCAATTGGGTTGTGGTGCATGTAATCAAGCTTCTGGTAAATAAAATCCCGGGTGTAACATTCCTTTGCATCAAAACTGTCTTCAAATACTTTGTGGAGTTGCCCTTTTTTTCGTTCCCGTTCTTTCACACCCGCGCTAAGTACTTGCAACAGTGTCAAATCATTGGACTTCTTCAGTCGGTTAACCATTTCATAAGCAATAAATCGCTTACCATTACTGACAATAGAATTGAGCGATTTTTTCATTTCCGGAAAATACAACAGCAAATGTGCATGGTTGGGCATGATTACATACCCCGCGACGCGAATATTGTTATTGAGGAGATAGTCGAACCATTTATAGAAAAGTTCATAAGCGTTCGTCTTATCGATCAAGGGGAGCTAACGGTAGCACGTAATGGTGCAGAAATAGATTGCGTTTTCCTTAGGTTCATGCTTTAATCGAACAGCCATAGTTCTAAGTTATACTAGATTCTTGTAAGTCCCGGTGTCGGCTGAGGCCAGACCCCGGGTGAACCTGAACCACCGGAAGAGAAGAAAAAATCCTTTGATACATGCGTTCAACGGCTACCCTGGGTCTGGCAACGCCGAGCCCGGGAAATAGTACAACAATTACACTCCTTCATAAATAACGGCAGCCCCCTGCCCCACGCCCACGCACATGGTAGCCAGGCCATAACGGCTTTTACGCCGCTTCATTTCATGCAACAGCGTTGTACTGATGCGTACCCCACTGCAGCCGAGCGGATGTCCCAGTGCAATGGCGCCCCCGTTTACATTTACCCGCTCTAAATCGAGACCCAGGTCGTGAATGCAGGCAATGCTTTGCGAAGCGAAGGCTTCATTCAATTCTACCAGGTCGAGCTGTTCCATGGTGATGCCGGCACGCTTGATGGCTTTTTGCGTGGCGGGTACGGGGCCAATGCCCATGATGGCAGGATCCACACCGGCCACGGCCATGGCGGCAATGCGGGCCATCGGTTGCAGCCCCAATTGTTGCACCAGTGCTTCGCTGGCCAGCAACATGGCGGCGGCGCCATCGTTAATTCCACTGGCGTTGCCGGCGGTAACGGTACCGTCTTTCTGAAAAGCGGGCTTCAGTTTTGCCAGTTGCTCCAGGCTGGTGCGGCGGGGATGCTCGTCTTCGGTTACCACAATGGCCTCTTTGCCCCGCATGGCGTCAATGGGCACCACTTCATCGTTCCACTTACCGGCAGCAAGGGCGGCAAAATATTTTTCCTGGCTTTCAAAAGCAAATTCATCCTGCGCATGGCGGGAAATATTCCACTGCCGGGCAACATTTTCGGCCGTTTCGCCCATCGAATAGGGGTGATACAGTTCGGCCAGGCGGGGATTGATAAACCGCCAGCCCAGGGTGGTATCGTACAATTCGGTTTTCCGGCCAAAGGCTTCGGTTTGTTTGGGCAGCACAAAAGGCGAGCGGCTCATGCTTTCCACACCGCAGGCAATCAACAAGTCGCCATCGCCGGCAGCAATAGCCCGTGCCGCATCCATAATAGCCTGTAAACCACTGGCACAGAGGCGATTCACCGTAGTTCCTGCCACGGTTACCGGCAGTCCGGCCAGCAGCGCGGCCATACGGGCCACATTGCGATTGTCTTCGCCGCTTTGGTTGGCGGCACCGGCAATCACATCTTCAATCAGCGCCGGGTCAATACCCGCATTGCGCTGCAGCAGGGCTTTGATGACATGCGCCAGCATATCATCGGGCCGCACGGTTGCCAGGGCGCCCCCGTATTTCCCTATCGGAGTACGCACACAATCAATCACATATACAGGCTTCATACACAATCATTAAAACTCAAAAGTAACAAACGCCGTGCAATCGTACCTTTGCGGCATGGCACAGGCATCCGCCCCCAACATCCGTCATCTTGATAAAGCCGCTTTGCAGCAATGGTTTGCCGCACAGGGCGAGCCCGCTTTTCGTGCCCAACAGGTACACGAATGGCTGTGGCAAAAGCATGCACACAGTTTTGCCGACATGACCAACCTCAGCAAACAACTGCGGCAAAAACTGGGCGAACACTTCACCCTGCCCGCCTTAACCATTGATGCCACCCAGTACTCGGCCGACGGTACCATCAAATCGCGTTTCCGCACGCATGAAGGCCATTTGGTAGAAGGGGTGCTGATACCCACCGAAGAACGGAAAACCGCCTGTGTATCGTCGCAAATCGGCTGCTCGCTTACCTGTAAGTTTTGCGCCACCGGATATATGGACCGCAAGCGCAACCTTACGTTTGATGAAATTTACGACGAGGTGGTATTGCTGAACCAGCAAAGCGAACGGGTGTATAACAAAAAACTCACCAACATCGTATTCATGGGCATGGGCGAGCCCCTGCTCAACTACAAAAACGTTATAAAAGCCATTGAACGCATTACCGCGCCGGATGGGCTGGGCATGAGCCCGCGCCGCATTACGGTTTCCACTGCCGGAGTGGCCAAGCAAATCAAACAACTGGGCGACGATGGCGTACGGTTTAAACTGGCACTGTCGCTGCATGCGGCCAACGACAAGAAGCGCAACGAAATCATGCCCATTAACGATACCAACAACATTAAAACCCTGATTGAAGCACTCAACTATTTTTATAAGAAAACCGGCAACGAAATCACCTTCGAGTACATTTTGTTTAAAGGTTTTAACGACAGTCTTAAAGATGCCGATGAGCTCATCAAAATTTACCGGCAGGTACCTGCCGACCTCATCAACATCATTGAATACAACCCCATTGACCAGGCCCGTTTTCAAAAACCCGACGAACAGGTAACCGAAGCCTTTATGGCTTATTTGGAAAAGAACCGGGTTAACGCCCGCCTGCGGCGTAGCCGGGGTAAAGATATTGATGCGGCCTGCGGTCAACTGGCTAACAAAGAAGTATTGACCCACTGATACCGGCAGCCCATCGGCTGTTATTGATTCATCCTGTTGTAAAACAGTAAAACTCCAACATGGCCAACCATTATTTTCAACGATTCAGCGGAAAGAAATCGAACGCACAAAAGAAGGAAGAAATTCGTCAGGAAAAACGAAAGGCGCGTGCCGAAAAACGTGCCTGGTTTGAAGCGCAAAAAAAGCGGGCGCAGGAACAACCCGGCGAAAGCAGCAAGGCCCGCAGTAAGGCGGCTTCCAAAAAAGCAGGACAGCCGGCGGCAAGTACGGCAGCGCCGGCACCAATGCCCCTCAACAAATACATCGCCCACTGCGGTGTATGCAGCCGGCGCGACGCGGCCAACCTCATTAAAGAGGGTAAGGTAAAAGTGAACAACACCGTGGTTACCGAGCCCGGTTACAAGGTGCAACCCAAAGATGAAGTGCGCCTCAACGGCAAAGTACTTACCGTGCAAAAAGAGCTGGTGTACATTTTGCTGAACAAACCCAAGGATTATATTACCACCGCCGAAGACCCCAAAGGGCGCAAAACCGTACTGGATTTAATAAAACTTCCCAAACCGGTACGCATTTATCCTGTTGGGCGGCTCGACCGGAACACGACCGGCGTACTGCTGCTCACCAACGATGGGGAGTTGACGCAAAAGTTATCGCACCCCAGCTTTCAGGTTAAAAAAGTATATGAAGTAACGTTGGACCGGCCACTTGAAAAACACGATTTTGAACGGTTGCTGAAAGGGGTACAACTGGAAGACGGCTTTATTGCGCCCGATGCCATCGGGTATGCCGATGCCAAAGACAAACGGGTAATTGGCATTGAAATACACAGCGGGCGCAACCGCATTGTACGCCGCATGTTTGAACATTTGGGCTACGATGTGAAGGCCCTCGACCGGGTATTGTTTGCCAACCTGTCGAAAAAAAATGTGGAGCGGGGCAAATGGCGGCACCTTACCGAAAAAGAAGTGCGCCTGCTCAAATACCTCAACAAATCGTTCGTAAAAAAAGTGGAAGAGAAAAAAGCGAAGAACCGTAATGAAGAATAAACCCGAACTGTTAGCAGTTACCGAAAACTGGATTGCCGTAAACAAACCGGCCGGCCTGTTATCGGTTCCCGACCGGGAACAGAGCGAACCCTCGCTGAAAGACCTGCTGCGGGCACAATTTGGCAACATTTGGGTGGTGCATCGCCTCGATAAATTTACCAGCGGTCTCATTGTATTTGCCCGTACCGAGGAGGCGCACAAATACCTGTCGCGCCAGTGGGAAGAACACCGGGTGGAAAAATATTATCAGGGGCTGGTGCAGGGCCGCCCTTTACTGCAAGAGGGTACCGTTGAGGCCGGCATTATGGAACATCCCAGCAAAAAGGGAACCTACATCACCCACCGGAAAGGCAAACCCTCCCGCACCGATTACAAGGTGCTGCAATATTTTGGGCCCTATACCTGGATGGAGTTTCGCATTCATACCGGACGTACCCATCAAATTCGGGTACACATGAAGCACATCGGCCACCCCATCGTTTGCGATGAAGTGTACGGCACGGCTGCTCCGGTTTTGTTGAGCAATATCAAAGGCAAAAAATTCAAGCTTTCGCAAAACGAAGAAGCCGAACGGCCGCTGCTGAGTCGTATGGCCCTGCATGCCTGGAAACTGCAGTTTACCGATGCCGATGGCAGCCTGGTGGCATTGGAAGCCCCCCTGCCGAAGGATTTGCTGGCGCTGAAAAAACAACTGGAAAAATGGTCCAGCACATAGTGGCAGAGCAGCCTGCAATTATGTTTTGCCCGGCTTTTTGCCAATAATGCGTGCCTTGGTTAGCGATGCTTTTCCGAACCGTTCCTTTACGGCATCTATTGCCTTATACAGGTCATTCTTTTTGTGTACATCAGCAAATAAATTGGTTTGCAGGGCCTCCGCGGTCAACTCACTGAGCTTTACGCCCAACAGCCGCACCGGCCGGCCCTTGCGGTACAGTTGCCGAAACAAGGCCCGGGCATGGGCAATCAGTTCATCGTCGTAACAGGTATATGGGATGGTGGTTTGCCGCTGCTGGGTTTCAAAATCGGCGTAGCGGATTTTTACTGAAATGCAGCCTGCCATCTTGTTATCCTGCCGCAACTCATGGGCAATTTTTTCGGTAAGGCGTACAATTTCGGCTTCCAGAAAAGGCAAATCGCTGCGGTTTTCCTGAAAGGTATTTTCGCTCGAAACCGATTTGGCCTCGTGGTAAGCCGCCACTTCGCTGTGGCTGATGCCGTGCGCCTTCCGCCACAAATCGCGGCCATGCTTGCCCAGTTGCTGTTCCAGCACAACGGGATCAGCTTGTTGTAATTCGCCAATGGTTTCAATGCCCAAATCGAGCAGGCGGTGAAAGGCATACTCACCCACACCCGGAATTTTATTTACCCGCAAGGGTGCCAAAAACTCTTTTTCGCTGCCAAACGGAACAAAAATGTAGTTGTTGGGCTTGGCCATATCGGTTGCAATTTTGGCTACCAGTTTGTTGGCCGCCACCGCAAACGAAATGGGAAGGCCGGTTTGTTGCATAATTTCCTGCCGCAAATCAATGGTCCACTGCATGGGGTCAAAAAAACGGTCCATGCCCGTCAGGTCAATATAAAATTCATCTATAGAGGCTTTCTCAAACAAAGGGGCTTTGGCCGCAATAATGTCGGTAACCCAGCGGGAGTAACGGCTGTATTCGGCACGGCTGCCCGGCAGTACAATGGCCTGCGGACACAGTTTTACTGCCTGCGCCATGGGCATGCCGCTGTGTACGCCAAACATACGGGTTTCGTAGCTGCAGGTGCTCACTACGCCCCGCTCGCGGCTGCCGCCTACAATTACCGGCTTGCCTGCCAGCGAGGGGTCGGTTAACCGCTCTACCGCCACAAAAAACGTGTCGAGGTCGAAATGTGCAATAATGCGTTGTTGGGGCATGCAACGTTCAATTCAAGTACCAAAGCGGCATCGCTGTACAATATAAGTACAAACCAGTTCCCCGTGTGGTTTCACTTTTTGTAGCGGTAATGCCCTATAATATTATAACGGAACAAACAATCTTCCAGCACCTGTCCGGCTCCAATGTTGTGTACAATCATGTATCGGCTTCCATCGGCCGACTTTTTTTTGGATACAATGCCGATATGTGTTACGCCTCCTCCCAGGTTCCAGCACACAATATGGCCGGGCTTGTAATCAGCTGCTGTTTGCGTTATGGGCAGCACCGTACCAAAGCGACTGAAAAAGGTCATTAAATTGGGTACCCTTCGGTGATCAATGTTTTTATCGGGTTGGGTGAGGCCCCACTTTTTGGGATACCGGTCAAAATGGGCCCGCATATCTTCATGCACCTCTTTTTGCAGGTCAATACCCAGCTTGCGGTACGCCCGTATTACCACATCGGTACAAACGCCTTTGTTGGCGGGTACATCGCCGTTGGGATACGGTATGCGAAAATAGGAAGGGTCGTATTGCACCTGCTGTTGCGTTAACGTAAAAGCCGCATCGGCCAGGCGGTCAAAGAAATTCGATTGTGCCGTTGGGGACGAACAACGCAACAACAGCGCAACAAGGAAAAGCAATTTTATTTTCATAAACCGTGGTACCATTCTTCAACCGGCAAATACTTAAGAAAGATACACGTCCAGCAACCCTTCGGGCAATTCGGTAAGCACCTGCCGCTTTTTATGATCTACTTTTCGAATGGTTGCTTCGTTGAGCGGCACCAATACTTCTTTGCCTGCAACTTCAAGGCGACAAAGAATTTGCAGCGGCTGTTCAATTACTTCCCGTATAATGCCCAGTATGGCCGACCCATCCAGCAAGGTATAACCGATGAGTGTAATGGGTGCCGATTTGCCGGCAAATTTCTGGAAATCGCTTTCACGCAGCCACACTTTTTTGGCCTGCAGGCGGCGGGCCGCTTCTTTGGTTGCAAACCCTTCTACCTTCAGATACACTTCGGTATCGTTTTTTACACGGGCGGCCTCAATAAAGTAAGGCAAAAACTTTCCGTTGCTTTCTTCAATGAAAAAAACATCCAATCCTTTCAGGCCGGTTTTTTTGCCCAGGTTGTGGCGCAGCACCAGCTCGCCTTCGGTACCAAAGGTGCCCGCTATACTACCAATGCTGAAATATTCTTCCATACTTCAAAGATACAGGTGCCCTGTATTGAGGGGCGGTTATTGATGTTGGTGCAATAAAAAATCCCCCGCAAGCGGAGGATTTTATGATTGCATTACCAGAATCATTATTCAGCAGCAGGTGCCGAAGCTTCACCCTCTTCTTTACGGGGCGCAGCCGGGCGGCGCTGATAGTTGGCTCCACTACGCTGCTTCATGCGGGCTTTACGGGCTTCTTCCCGCTTTTTCGCTTCGGCAGCTTCATGTTCCTGATGCCAGGCCTGAAACTTCTCCATGGCAGTTGCCTGGTCAAACAAACCCAGGCTTACGCCACGCAGCAGGTGCTTGAGGTACAATACGCCTTTGCTGGAGAGAATCTTGCGCACGGTGTCGGTGGGTTGGGCACCTTTGTGCAGCCATTCCAGGGCTTTTTGGCGGTCAATTTGTACCACAGCTGGTTCTGTCACAGGATTGTAGGTTCCGATTTTCTGGATGAATTTTCCATCGCGGGGGGCACGGGCGTCGGCCACAACGATGAAGTAGAAGGGCCGCTTTTTGGACCCGTGTCTTTGCAGACGGATTTTTACTGGCATCGTAAATTAAAATTTAAATGCGTGAATAATCAGGTTTCTTTCAATGAGGACTGCAAATTTAGCGTGTGGGGCTGAAAAATCCAACCCCGGCCCTAAATTCTTTACCGGCGTCCCATACCCGGCATCATGCGCCCCATGGGCATTTTGTTCATCATGCTCATCATTTGCTTCATCTGCTCAAACTGCTTCATAAAGGCGTTTATTTCTGCAATATCCTTGCCGCAGCCACGGGCTATGCGCTGGCGCCGGCTGGGGTTGATGATATCGGGGTTGGCACGTTCCTGGGGGGTCATGGAATTAATGATGGCTTCTACCCCCTTAAACGCATCGTCGCTGATTTCAATATCCTTCAGGGCTTTGCCCATGCCGGGTATCATGGCCAGCAAATCTTTGAGATTGCCCATTTTTTTGATTTGCTCCAGTTGCTGCCGGAAATCTTCAAAGTCAAACTGGTTTTTTCGGATTTTCTTTTCCAGTTTGCGGGCCTGTTCGGCATCAAACTGCGCCTGCGCTTTTTCTACCAGCGAGGTAATATCGCCCATACCCAGTATGCGCTGCGCCATACGGTCGGGATAAAACACATCCAGTGTTTCCATCTTCTCGCCGCTGCTCACAAACTTGATGGGTTTGTTTACCGTGTATTTGATGGAAAGTGCGGCACCACCCCGGGTATCGCCGTCGAGTTTGGTGAGCACCACACCGGTAAAATCGAGCCGGTCGTTAAAGGCCTTCGCCGTGTTTACGGCATCCTGACCGGTCATGCTGTCCACCACAAACAAAATTTCATTGGGCTGTACCGCGTTGCGGATGTTGGCCACTTCGGTCATCAGCACTTCGTCAATGGCCAGGCGGCCGGCGGTATCAATAATCACCACATTCTTGTTTTTGGCCTTGGCCTCCTTAATGGCATTTTGCGCTATGGCTACCGCGTCTTTGTTCTCCCGCTCGCTGTACACCTCCACACCAATTTGATTGCCCAGCACCGTCAGCTGGTCAATAGCTGCCGGCCGGTAAATGTCGGCTGCCACCAACAGGGGACTTTTGCCTTTTTTGGTTTTCAGGTAATGGGCCAGTTTGCCGCTGAAGGTAGTTTTACCGCTACCCTGCAGCCCCGCAATCAGAATTACGGCCGGAGCACCCTTCAAATCCAGTTCGGCGGCCGCGCCACCCATGAGGGCCGTCAGTTCATCCTGCACAATTTTAACCATCTGCTGGCCGGGATTTACAGCCAGCAGCACTTTGGAGCCTATGGCCTTTTCTTTTACCTTATCGGTAAACTCTTTGGCTATTTTATAGTTTACGTCGGCATCTACCAGGGCCCGGCGAATGTCTTTCACCGTGGCCGCAATGTTCAGCTCGGTAATCCGTCCTTCGCCCTTAATATTCTTAAAAGCGCTCTCCAGCCGCTCACTTAAGTTCTGAAACATATGTTGTGCTTTTGGGGCTGCAAAGGTACTTCGTATCGCCCAAAGCGGAAAAAGAATCCCCCCCTAACTCCCCTAAAGGGGGAGAACCGGCAACCACTTGACGAACCCGGAACATCATGCTGTTTTTCGCAGCCTGCAACTGCCTTTTTGATACCAAATGAAGGGGCGCGCCAAGCGGAACCTGCAGATGCCCGATTTGGTTGTAACCGGTTTCCGCTTCGGATGACGGAGGGGGTTTCTCCATATCTTTGCCGGCATGTTCAACAACAAAAAAGTAATTGTGGTGCTGCCCGCTTACAACGCGGCCAAAACGCTCGAAAAAACCTATCGGGAAATTCCTTTCGATATTGTGGATGAGGTAGTGCTGGTAGATGATGCCAGTAAGGATGAAACCGTGGCCAAAGCGCAGGAACTGGGCATTCGCCACATCATACGGCACGAAAGCAACAAGGGCTACGGCGGCAACCAAAAAACCTGCTACCGTAAAGCGCTGGAGCTGGGCGCCGATATTGTGGTGATGCTGCACCCCGACTACCAATATACCCCCATGCTGCTGCACGCCATGGTAAGCATCATTGGCAACAACGTGTACCCCGTGGTTTTCGGCAGCCGTATTTTGGGAAATGGCGCCTTAAAGGGTGGCATGCCCCTGTACAAATACATCGCCAACCGGTTTCTTACGTTTGTTCAAAACATATTGCTGGGGCAAAAACTGTCGGAATACCATACGGGTTACCGCGCCTTCAGCCGCCAGGTGCTGGAAACCGTAAAACTGGATGCCTGCGATGACGACTTTATTTTCGACAACGAAATGGTGTCGCAAATTTTTTACAACGGTTTTGAAATTGGCGAAGTTACCTGTCCTACCAAGTATTTTGAAGAAGCCAGCAGCATCAACTTCCGGCGCAGCGTAAAATACGGACTGGGGTGCCTGAAGGTGTCGATTGTGTACCGCCTCTGCAAGTGGGGCCTGATGCGCAGTAAACTGTATTAACAGCGGCAGTTGCCTGTTACGTAATACCCCTCTTCCGCGGCTAAAATGCGCCGTAGCCGGAAAAAGACCCAAACATTTTACTTCCGGCGGTAAAACACATAACCGTTTTTTTCGTACAGCACTTCCAGCCGCTCGCCATGTTGGGCCAGTATCCAGTCTTTGGCGGTTATTTTACTTACAAAATAAGTGGGTTTGTCCACCGGGCCGGTAAGCAGCCAGTTTTCGTCTTTGGCCTCTTTGCGTTGGCCCGGCTGCACCCGGGTATAAAAGTATTGGGCGTAGCTTTTGTAGCCGATGGTTTTTACATACACGTCTTTTCCGCGTAACGACGAGAAGAATTCAAGCGCCGCATGCTGTGAATAACGCTCAATGCGGGGTGTAAACAGCGTAAGCAGAACCTGCATTGCCCCCATGCAGGCAACAAACAACAACAACAGGGCCCGTTGCTTGCGGCGCCGGCGCAGCCAAATAAAACTCAATACAACAGCCCCCAAAAACAAAATGCCCGGCACCATCAGGGCGTAGCTCCATTCCACATCCGCATCTAAATTGGCCAGCGCAAATTTGTCTTTCTGCAACAAAGGGCGCAGCCATTCAATGTGCATACCCACCAGCGGCAGCGCAATAAACAATACCGACCAAACAATACCCAACAGCAACAACAAAACGTATTGCCAGTTGCGCAGGCGGGCGGTTTGGCGGGTTAATCCATACACGGTTGCAGCAGCCAGGTACCCGATGGGGAAGTAGGCAAAAGACGAGTAATGTACAATTTTGGTTTTTACCAGCGTAAACACCACCAGTATTACCACCAGTGCCGCAATCATGAGTTTGCGGAAAATTTGCTGGCTTTGATTTTCGGCCTCCTGGTTCTGATAGCGGAAAATCAAAACCGAAGCCGGAAAACACCCGATGAGCAATACCACGAAGTGGTACAGCAAAAAACCGCCATGCCCGGCATCTTTTGTTTTTGCCAGGCGTATTTGATAGGTGATAAATTCATTTACAAACCACCAGCCATGCTGCACAATTTCCAATCCAAACCACAGCAGGGTTACCAGCAACACGCCCAGGCCCCACAACAGGTAATGCCGCAAAGCAACCCAGCCCCGCCCCCGGTTAAGCAGCAAAAACAACAGGTAACTCAACACCACCACCAGCAAGGCAACCGGGCCTTTGGTAAGTATGCCCAAACCCGTAAACAGCGCCGACAGCAGCAGGGGTTTGTTTAAACGACGCTGCCCCCGGTAATACCCGTCAAGAAAACGTGCCAAAAAATAAATGCCGAGAAAGATGAAAAGATTGAACCAGGGGTCAATAATGCCGCTTTTGAAGTAAAGATGCGGCAAAAACGTACCGGCATAAATAAGTACCCACCAGGCAGCAAACTGCCGGTTGTGCAGGCGACTGCCTATGCCAAACAGTACCAGCAGGGTTACTATGCCGCAAACAGCGTTGGGCACACGGGCCGCAAACTCGTTAATGCCAAAAATTTGCATGGCCACTACCTGCATCCAAAAAAAGAGCGGAGGTTTTTCCCAAAAGGGCTCATAGTTAATCTGCACCTGCATGTAGTTGCCGGTAGCAATCATTTCGCGGGCACTTTCGGCAAAATTGATTTCATCCCAGTCGAACAAAGGCACCCGGCCCAGGGAATGAAGAAACAGCAAGGCCCCGGCGGCAGCAATCAGCAAATAGGGCAGCAAACGGTTCATGCCACGAAGATAATTCACAAATGCTGCGATGGGGCGGCAAAATAAAACCGGAAGCCTTAGGGCTTCCGGCAAATCAACAATCAGCGCTAAAACAAGTTAACCCAAATACCCTTTCAGCAATTTGGACCGGGTGTTGGTTTTAAGTTTATTAATGGCTTTGTCTTTAATCTGGCGTACCCGTTCGCGGGTAAGATTAAAGCGTTCGCCAATATCTTCGAGGCTGAGCGGGTGATCTACGCCAATACCGAAAAAGTAGCGAATCACTTCCTGTTGGCGTTCGGTTAGGGTTTTTAACGAACGGTCTATTTCGGTTTTCAACGACTCTTTATGATCCAGTTCTTCATCGGTGGCATCGGCATTGGGGTTTAACATCACGTCAATAAGGGTATTGTCTTCACCATCGCCCAAAGGAGTATCCATGCTTACATGCCGCGTTGCCATGTTAAGTGTGGCGGTTACCTCTTCGGTTTCCAGTTCCAGCACTTCGGCCAGCTCTTCGGCCGAAGGCTCCCGCTCGTATTCCTGTTCCAGTTGCGAAAAGGCCTTGTTGATGCGGTTGGTAAGCCCCACTTTATTCAAAGGCAGGCGTACGATACGCGACTGTTCGGCCAGTGCCTGTAAAATGCTTTGCCGAATCCACCAAACGGCGTAGGAAATGAATTTGAAACCGCGGGTTTCATCAAAGCGCTGGGCTGCTTTAATGAGGCCCAGGTTGCCTTCGTTAATCAGGTCGGGAAGCGAGAGGCCCTGATTTTGATACTGCTTGGCAACCGATACTACAAAACGCAGATTGGCCTTGGTAAGTCGCTCCAGCGCCCGCTGGTCGCCCTGCCGAATGCGCTCGGCCAGGCGCACTTCTTCTTCCGGGGTAAGCAGTTCTACTTTACCAATTTCCTGAAGATACTTCTCCAGGCTTTGTGATTCCCGATTGGTAATTGATTTTGTGATTTTGAGTTGGCGCATACTCATAAGTTTGGGGTTTGGTTAATTGGTTTTTTATGTCGGACATTGGTATTTTCAGTTGTTCGCGCCTGTACCCCAACAGGTTCCTTCCACAGGTCGTTTTTCTTGCTGGCACGTGAATTTCAGAACCTAATTTAAACAAACTATTAACATTCACAAAAAATTTTTTGCAACCAAAAGCGCTGAAAGCCTTATCCGGCTTGAATTGTGGAGCCTGAACCCAATGTTTGTTCAACAAAAATTAGCCGGCAAAAATTTTGTTTCCTCCGTTATTTTTTTATTATTGCAACTCAACGTGCACACGTAAGCAACAACGCGAATGAGCAAAAAGGTTTTATACACCCTCGAGTTTCCCGTGAAATGTTCACCTACAATTCTGTACGAATTTTTAGCTACACCGGCCGGACTGCAGGAATGGTTTGCCGACCGGGTAGATGAACGGGATGGCATTTTTACATTTACCTGGAACGATTCATCGGACAAAGCGGAACTGGTGGAAGCCGAACAGGATAAATTTGTTCGCTACCACTGGCTGCATACTCCCAAGGATGAGTACTTTGAATTTCGGATTGCCAAAACCGAAATATCCAACCAAACCATTTTGGTAATCAGCGATTTTGCCGAAAAGAAAGACATTAAAGACCAAAGCCGCCTTTGGGAATACCAGGTAAAAGACCTTTTTCACCGCCTGGGCAACTAACCTGCCTGCAACAACGCGGCAAGGGCCTTGTACTTTTCCTCCAAAAACGGCGCCGCATCATCCCACTGCTGTACGGGTATCGAAAACTGTATTTTCAGTACCGGCAGCGTATCCAAATCTGTATCTTTCCCTGCTCCCACCCGCTTCCAGTGCTGTTCGTCCACATGGTGCATCCATTCATCCGTACCGGTAAACAGCCAGGCATCGGCAAAAGCGGCATCGCTTAACGCATTATGAATGCGTTGCCGGTAGCGATGTTGATACGCCCCTTTCAAATGCAGGGTAACCGAAAAACTGTGCCCCCACCAAAAAAACGTGCGTAGGGCGCACACATCGTCGCGGGTAAAAAACCGGGGATAATCCAGCATTACATACGGCAGGCCGTTGTATTGTTCGCCCCTCGCAATTTTTGGCGCCGGCAACAACACGGCTTCGGGCAGGGCGGCCTGCGTTAGTACGGAGCGGTAGGCGTTGCTGAGGCTTCCGAAAAGCGCATACACTTTTTGAATGATGTTGTTTTTGGCATAAATCCACGAAGGGTTACACACCAGTTCCCACTCCAGCGGCGAAAGACTTACATTTGCTCCGTTTTGCATACCGTTGCGAATTTACCGGTGGTGAAAAAGTTAGACAAACTTATTTTAAGAGCATTCATCGGGCCCTTTTTGGCCACCTTCTTTATTGCACTCTTCATTTTGGTAGTGCAA
This sequence comes from Lacibacter sp., assembly GCA_046297415.1. GTDB lineage: Bacteria > Bacteroidota > Bacteroidia > Chitinophagales > Chitinophagaceae > Lacibacter. The sequence continues at coordinate 8,650 of JBKBIL010000015.1, read as the reverse complement.
TTTTTTTGGTTGTATATCGATGAGTTCGTGGGCAAGGGTATCGATTTGATTACCCTGCTGCAATTCATCACCTACCTCAGCGCCACCGTGGTGCCGCTGGCTTTGCCGCTGGGCATATTGCTGTCATCCATCATGACCTTTGGCAACCTGGGCGAAAGCTTTGAACTGGTAGCTATCAAAAGCGCCGGCATCCCGCTGGTTCGGTTTATGCGGCCGGTTTTTGTAGCGTCGGGTATTTTAGCCGTGGTGGCGTTTTTGTTTGCCAACAACGTAATACCCGTTGCCGAACTGAAAATGCGCACCCTCTTATACGACATTCGGGTGGCCAAACCGGCCTTCGACATCAAGGAAGGCGTGTTTTACAACAAACTGGATGGCTATACCATGAAAGTGGGCAAGAAGGTAAACGATACCCTCATTCAAAACGTGCTGATTTATGAGCACAGTTATGCGCTGCAAGACCAGGTGATTATTGCCGAAGAGGGAACCATGACGTTTTCGCCCGACAAGCGCTTTTTGTTCTTCAACCTGCGCAACGGCTGGCGCTACCAGGAAAAAGGTGCGCCCAATACCCTGGAAACCGATTTTTACCGCTTGGGTTTCAAGGAATACAAAAAAGTGTTCGACCTCAGTTCGTTTAAACTGAATAAAACGGCCGATTCTACCTTTAAGAACTTTTACAAAATGCTGAGCCTGCAGCAACTCACCACCGTGGTAGATTCCTTAAAAAAACTTTCGGCCGAACGGGTAGAAACGCGGCTCAACGAAATGAAAGCCTACACACCGTTTTTATTAACCGACAGTCAATGGAATACACCGCCCGACAACGTACTTGCCTTTACCAGCGTGGAGGAGTACATCCCCGATAGCCTGCGGCGAAAAATATACAGCATTACATCGTCCAACGCAGCTTCGTACCGCAGCCTGGCCGAAACCATGGCGTATGATTACAAGGAAGATCAAAAACAAATACGCCTGCACGAGGTGGAGCGCCACCGCAAATTCACACTGTCATTTGCCTGCCTGGTACTTTTTTTGATTGGCGCGCCGCTGGGTTCCATCATCCGAAAAGGCGGACTGGGCCTGCCGCTCGTAATTTCGGTCTTCTTCTTCATCCTGTTTCACATTATGAACACCAGCGGCGAAAAAATGGTGAAAGAAAACGTGTTGCTTCCCTTTGGCGGCATGTGGCTCAGCACCATAATATTGATACCCATTGGCGTTTTTCTAACGATAAAAGCCATGCAGGATTCGCAAATTTTCAACGCCGAGTTTTATTATCGTGTGCTGCGAAGCCTGCGCTTATCGCGGTTTTTGAAAGAAAAAGAACAAACGCCCTGAGAAGCGCAACAATTCCTGTAACTTGTTGTAAAAATTGGCAAGTATGAAAAAGAACATCTCCCGTAAAACCTTTCTTTCACATACCGCAAAGGCCGGCCTTATTACCGGCGTGTTGCAAACCGGCCTTGCCCCCTTCATCCATGCCTGCTCCACCCCCAAAAGCGGCGCTGCCGCAACGGGCGGTTTTGGCTTTGAGCAAACGCCCCTGCCTTACGATTACAAAGCACTGGAGCCCGTTATTGATGCCCGCACCATGGAAATTCATTACACCAAACATGCCGCCGGCTACGCCAACAACTTACAGGAAGCAGCCCGCGCCGAGAAAGCCGATATGACGCAACCCCTCGAAAACACGCTGCGCATCATCAGCCGTTTTTCGGCCAAAATGCGCAACAACGGAGGCGGCCATTATAACCACGAACTGTTTTGGCGCTGCATGCGCCCCGGTACCGCCTCAGCCCCCCAGGGCATCTTGCGCAAGGCGCTGGAACAGGCATTTGGCAGTGTAGAAGCATTTCAAAATCAGTTTAACGAAGCGGCACGCAACCGGTTTGGCAGCGGCTGGGCCTGGCTGTATGTTACAGCCGACAAACAACTGCGGGTGGGTTCAACACCCAACCAGGACAATCCATTGATGGACCTGAGCGACATAAAGGGAACTCCGTTGCTGGGCCTGGACGTATGGGAACACGCTTACTACCTGCAGTACCAAAACCGCCGATCCGATTACATTAACAACTGGTGGAACCTGGTGAACTGGGATTACGTGCAACAACGTTTCAGCGCTTTGTAAACATGAACTACCGGCCTCTGCAATTGCTGCTGCTTGCCGGCACCCTGCTGCTGGCCCTGTTGCTAAGTTGGCAGGGAGCGCCTCTTACTACCGTTGCCGAAAGTTCGGCCGGCATCGTATCATTGCAATGGGCACGCACGGCCCAACAGGCAACTGCCATACGCAACGCATGGGGTACCGTGCCCGAAGCCCCACTGATGCAGGTGGCCTTACAGAATATCCGGCTCGACTTTGCATACATCCTGTTTTACGTGCTGCTTTTATACACTGCTGTAATGGCCGGCAGCCAACAGCTACCTACGGCCCTGCGGCGTTGGGTGCCTTACATGGGCATACTGACACTGAAAGCAGGATTGATGGATGTAATTGAAAACGGCATGCTGCTGTACCAGCTCCAGCACCGCATCACCCAGCTTACGGCAGCTGTTACATATACAGCCGCGATACTCAAATTTTTGCTGCTTGTAATTGTTGCTACCTGGATTTTAATGAACACGCTGCTGCGGCTGTTTGCAGCCGGCCGGTACCGTACAAAATAGGCACAGCCCCTACCGGAAACATCTTCACATATGACAAGCGGGAAGTAGAACCGGCAGAGGCTGCTATGATTGGCTGTGCAAATGTAAAAAAATACAATGCGCTTTTGCAAGTGGTACGGCGTGCCTTTGCATTCTTTACAAATCGTTAACCAAGCTGTTGAAATTTTTACTTGAAAAACCCTCACAAAGAGGCACAGAAAACAACAGCAATGTTGCTGAATGTGCTACATTCGTTGCGTAACTTTTAAATCAAAAATCGCATGCAAGTATGGAAAGAATATCGGGAGCAGCACAAAGACCGCTTCCTGAATGAACTGCTGGAACTGTTGCGCATACCCTCGGTAAGCGCCCGCAGCGAACACAAAGAAGATATGGTACGCTGCGCCGAAGCCGTTCGGGCGCGCCTGCTCGAAGCCGGTGCCGACAAAGCTACCCTGTACCCCACGGCAGGCCACCCGGTAGTATATGCCGAAAAAATGATTGACCCCGCACTGCCTACCGTGCTGGTGTACGGCCATTACGATGTACAGCCGCCCGATCCGCTGGAACTTTGGCACAGCGGCCCCTTTGAGCCCGTTATTAAAGATGGAAAAATTTTTGCCCGGGGTGCCTGCGACGATAAGGGACAGTTTTACATGCATGTAAAAGCCTTTGAAACCATGCACCGCACCAACACGCTGTGCACCAACATTAAATTTATTATTGAGGGCGAGGAAGAAGTGGGCAGTCCCAACCTAGCCACCTTTGTAAAAGAAAACAAAGAGCTGCTAAAGGCCGATGTAATATTGATCAGTGATACCGCCATGCTGAGCATGGAACATCCTTCGATTGATATTGGCGTACGGGGGCTGAGTTATATTGAGGTGGAAGTAACCGGGCCCAACCGCGACCTGCACAGCGGCGTATATGGCGGCGCAGTGGCCAACCCCATTACCATGCTGGCAAAAATGATTGCCGCCTGCCACGACGAAAACAACCACATTACCATACCCGGCTTTTACGACGATGTAGTGGAAGCCACACCCGAAGAACGAAAACTAATGGCCGCGGCCCCCTTTGATGAAGAAGCATACCGGAAGGATTTGGGCGTGCCGGCGCTTTGGGGCGAAAAAGGCTATACCACCAATGAGCGTACGGGTATCCGCCCCACCCTTGAGGTAAACGGAATTTGGGGCGGCTACACGGGCGAAGGCGCAAAAACCGTATTGCCCTCAAAGGCGTATGCAAAAATTTCGGCCCGCCTGGTACCCAACCAGTCTTCGAAAGTAATTACCGAAAAGCTGATTCATTATTTTCAAACCATGGCACCCCAAGGGGTAACCGTTACTGCCAAAGAACACCACGGCGGCGAACCGTACATGACCCCCATCAACAGCAGGGGCTACCGGGCCGCGGCTGCCGCTATTAAAGAAACCTTTGGTAAAGACCCCATACCGGTACGGGGCGGCGGCAGCATACCCATTTGCGCCTTGTTTGAGCAGGAACTGGGTATTAAAATTGTGTTTTTGGGTTTTGGACTGGATAGCGACAACCTGCACAGCCCCAACGAAAAATTTGATGTGTTTAATTTTTACAAAGGCATCGAAACCATTCCCTACTTTCATCTACATTTTGCGGCGCTGCAGTAACAAAACCAACTGCACCTTTAAAGCACAGGCCCGATGCCTGTGTTTTTTTTTGCCCGCTATTTGATGCAGCCACTAACCCGATAAACGTACCTTTATACAGCAAGTAAACCCCAACTGCCGCATGTTGATAAATATTGTAATTTTCATTGCATCGCTATCGGTATTGCTGATTTCGGCACGCTTATTTACAGCCGCTGCCGAAACAATTGGCAAATGGATGCGGCTGCCTGCATTTGTTATCGGAATTTTTATCGTGGGCATTGGCACCTCGCTGCCCGAACTGATTTCGGGCATTCTTTCCGTAAAAAAAGGCGTTTCCGAAATTTTGCCCGGTAATGTGATAGGCGCCAATATCTCCAACCTGCTGCTGATAACCGGCGTAGCCGTTGTGGTAAACCGCAAAAACATTCTGCTGGGCAGTGCGTACATACAAATAGACCTGCATTTTTTGCTGGGCAGCTTCTTTTACCTCTGCCTCATAGCGTACGACGGTGTAATTGCTGCCAACGAAGCGTTTATCGGTATTTTGATTTATATCGTTTACGGCATTTACCTCATCCGCGGCGAAAAAGAAGATGTATCGGCCCTTTCATTTCCTAAAGAAGAGAACAGCAGCATGCCGGTTCCTATCCGTTCGTTTGGCATATTAATCATAACATCGGCGGGCATTTATTTTGGAGCGGAATTGACCATCAACAGCATCGAAAAAATTGCCGGCGCATTGGGTGTACCCAACGCGGTTATTGCACTTACCTTGCTATCGCTGGGTACCACCCTGCCCGAACTGGCGGTGAACATTACGGTTATACGCCAGGGTAAGGCCGAAATGGCCATCGGCAACATTTTGGGCTCCAGCGTATTCAATTCGCTTATGATTCCTTCCACGGCTGCGTTTTTTGGCAATATTCTTGTACCGGATGTACTGCTCAAGTTTTCGTTACCGGTAATGGCCGGTGCGGGATTCATGTTTTATCAACTTACGCAAGACAAACGCATCTCGGTTTGGGAAGGCATAATGTTTGGCTGCCTGTACATCTTATTTCTTCTTCAAATCGTGCTGCATAAAACCTAATGCGCCAAAATTTGAGTAATTATGGAAACGGCACATATTGAAGTACGGGAACTCACCATCGAAGACTATCAGCAACTGAAAGATTCGATGATTGAAGCCTACGCAGGCCTGGGCGGACAATACTGGAAAGAAGACGCCCTGCGCCGGCTGATTGAAAAATTTCCGGAAGGGCAAATCTGCATCACCGTTGACCAAAAAGTGGTGGGCTGTGCCCTTTCGCTGATAATTGACAGCAGCCGTTTTGGCGACGACCATACTTACCGCCAGATAACCGGCGATTTTTCGTTTGGCACGCACGACCCCGATGGCGATGTGCTGTATGGCATTGAAATATTCATTCACCCCAGCTACCGTGGCCTGCGGCTGGCACGGCGCCTGTACGATGCCCGAAAAATTATTTGCGAACGGCTGAATTTGCGGGCCATCATGGCCGGTGGCCGCATTCCCAACTACCACAAATATGCCCACCAGCTAACGCCCCGAGAGTACATTGAGCAGGTGAAAAAACGCGAAATTCACGACCCTACTCTCAGCTTTCAGCTGGCCAACGATTTTCAGATAAAAAAAGTAATTCACAACTACCTGCCCGAAGACCGCGAAAGCCTGGGCTATGCCACCCTGCTGGTTTGGTATAACGTGTATTACGAGCGGCGTTACAGTGTTATTAAAGGAAAGAAAGAATCGGTGCGTATAGGCCTGGTACAATGGCAAATGCGCCCTATGGATCAGTTAGACGAACTGGTAAACAACGTTGAATATTTTATTGACGCCATCAGCGATTATGAGTCGGACTTTGCCGTGCTGCCCGAACTGTTCAACGCCCCGCTCATGGGCAAGTACAATCACCTGCCCGGCCATAAAGCAATCCGCGAATTGGCTAACTACACCGAGCCGTTGGTGAAAGAATTGTCGCGCCTGGCCATTTCATACAACGTAAACATCGTTGCCGGCAGCATGCCTGAATTACGCAACAACAACCTGTATAACACCGCTTATTTTTTACACCGCGACGGGCGCATTGACAGTTACGACAAAATACACCCCACCCCATCGGAAGAATACGAATGGGGTATGAAGGGGGGTGATAATCTGCCGCTCATCGAATCGGACTGCGGTAAAGTGGGCATGCTCATTTGTTACGATGTGGAATTTCCCGAACTGAGCCGCCTGCTGGCCGATCAGGGGATGAAAATTTTATTTGTACCCTTTTTAACCGATACACAAAATGCGTATAACCGGGTGCGTTATTGTGCCCAGGCACGAGCCATCGAAAACGAATGTTTTGTGGCTATTGCCGGCAATGTGGGCAACCTGCCCAAAGTGCACAACATGGACTTGCAGTTTGCACAGTCGGCCGTGTTTACCCCCTCCGATTTTGCTTTCCCGGTAAACGGCATTAAAGCCGAAGCCACTCCCAACACCGAAATGATTGTGGTAAGCGATGTGGACCTGACCCTTTTGGATGAATTACACGAATACGGCAGCGTTCAAAACCTAAAAGACCGCCGGCTGGATTTGTACCGGCTGGAGTTGCTTAAAAAACATGAATGAGCCTTTAATTTTGCTTTCATTAATATCAGTACTCAATGCCCGAAAAAGAAAAACTTCGCATTGATAAATACCTCTGGGCCATCCGCCTGTTTAAAACGCGGAGCCAGGCCGCAGCTGCCTGCGATGCCGGTAAAGTAAAATACAATGGCATGGCCTGCAAAGCGGCCCGGCTGGTAAGTGTAGGCGATGAGTATGAAGTGAAAACCGAGGCGAAGCGCTGGCGTATCAAAGTAACCGGCCTGCTCCACAACCGGGTGGCGTACAGCGAAGCCATCAAATATTACATTGACATTACACCGGCCGAAGAACTGGAACGCATCCAATTCATCGCTTCCTCGTTTCACACCGGTAAACGCCTCAGCAAAGTGGGCCGCCCCACCAAAAAAGAGCGGCGCGACCTTGATTCGTTTCTCGAAGGGTGAGCCCTATCTTTGCACACGGTATGCACATTCAAATTTTATCGGTTATACCCGAGCTGCTCGAAAGTCCGCTCAACCACAGCATCATGAAGCGGGCCCGCGAAAAGAACCTGCTTACCGTAACCGTACACCACCTGCGCAAATGGGCCGTTAACGAATACGGCCAGGTAGATGACTACCAATACGGCGGCGGAGCCGGCATGGTGCTTATGTGCGAACCGCTGGAAAAAGCCATACTCGAACTGCAGCAAACTGCGCTGTTTGATGAAATCATTTACCTCACACCCGATGGTGCAACCTTTAACCAACGCATGGCCAATCAGCTTTCGCTTAAGCAAAACTTGTTGCTGATATGCGGCCACTACAAGGGTATTGACGAACGCATACGTCAACACTACGTAACCCGTGAAATTTCCATTGGCGATTATGTGCTCAGCGGCGGCGAGCTGGCTGCTGCCGTAGTAGTAGATGCCATTGGGCGGCTGCTGCCCGGCGTGCTGAACGATGAAACATCGGCCCTCACCGATTCCTTTCAAGACAACCTGCTGGCACCGCCGGTATATACCCGTCCGGCCGATTACAAGGGCTGGAAAGTACCCGATATACTTTTAAGCGGCGATACAAAAAAAATTGAAGAATGGCGTTTTGAACAGGCGCTGGAACGCACCCGCCAACGCCGCCCCGATTTGCTGCAAAACGATGCTGAATAGATTTTGATTTTCCCTTCTTCTCAATTACACACTTTACGTTACATTTTTTCACAGTTCCATTTCAAGATAAGACAATACCGGCTGTTGCCGTATTTTCAGGAAATGTCATTGGAGGCCTCAGGAACTCGTTAAATGTTTGTTAAAATGGGGGGGGGGGCGAAGGGGGGACCTAATCATTATTTTCGAAGCCGAAAGCTTTCGAAAACCCATTTCGTAACCAAAAAATTAAAAAACCATGAAATCAATTGTTATGGGCCTTGCCCTTTCCTTTGCCGGGCCTACGGCGCTGGCAGCCGACAGGCAACAGAACAGCGATGCAAGCGTTTATTGCACCGGCGTAGCAGCTTGCGGTGAATCAACAACAATGTGCGTTTACTATGAGCGAGAAACAATTACCTTAGAACAGTTGCATAAAGCCATCGTTAAAACATCAATTGAACTTTGCAAAATTGCTGCGGCCAAAAAATTAGAAGAAATCGAGAGTGTTGCAAAAAGTGTGTCAGTTTGAAGTTTCGTAACTTTAAAACAGACACATATGGACATGACAGAAAAACAATCATTTGATTTTGAGGCGTTCAAGAAACAGGCAGCCAGCCG
>JBKBIL010000014.1:0-38882 GCA_046297415.1 Lacibacter sp. | reverse complement strand
GGATACAACAATTTAGAAGGTGCCAAACAAGATTTGACTTTTATGACCAGAATTACCTAGGATTCGTTCAATTGGCATGTATGGTAATATTATTAAGAAACTACTTTTGAGATGAGCTCTAGAAAAATTTCATTCGCTCCCATGTAACGCATTTCGCGGTCTTTCCAGAATACGCCTGCGGGAACCACTTTTAAAATATTATTGTTTAGTTCCAGTGTTCTGTTCCATTCCAGTTCGGCCAGCTTTACATCGGTAATATCTGCAATATACCCGTGCCATAGTACCGAACCATCGGGCTCTTTTTGCGGAATGGCATTTCCTTTCAGATACTTGATTTTGCCGCTTTGTGCAATGTAACGATACTCGTACGACCAGGGTTTGAGAGTTTCGGCGGATATGCGTATCGTCTGCAATCCCGGCTCCAGGTCTTCGGGATGAATGTTTTTGAAAATGATGGAGGCATCTTCTTTTACATCTTCGGGATTTACTTCATAAATTTCGCGGATTGCATCACTAGCATAGGGAAAACAACTGCTGCCATCGGGCCGCAAGCGAAACTGGTAAATAACGCCGGGCAGGCGGCCGGCAATTTTTTCGAGTTTTTCCCGCTCGGCCTTTTCTTTCATGGCAGCCTCCCTTGCCGAGGTAATGTCGGTTGATATGCCCACAAGGCCTATTATTTCACCCGTTGCTTCATCATACATTGGACCTTTTACTTCCAGGTACACAATTTCTTTCCCATCGGCAAAGCGCACGGGTATTTCGTTGTGCGCCAGGTTTCCACGCAACACCTCTACATCAATACGTTTTAGCAAAGCTGCCGTCTCGGGCGGAAAAAAAGTTTCATCCCTAATGGTGTGTAGGGTTTCTGACGTACAGCCAAAAAGCTGCAAGGTTCTTTTGTTGGCGTAAATATAATTACCCCGGGTATCTTTCATATATATGTAAGAGGGTACCAAATCCAGCGCCTCCCGAAACTGCTCGGCCTTCTGTAATGCAACTCGTAACAAGGTTTCTGTTCGCCTGCTTTCGGTTACATCATAAAACACTACCAACAACATGTTGGCAATAAACTTTCCGGATATGATAATGTTGTGCGGATTGCCGGCGTTATCGGTAATTATATATTCGTCGGGCTCAATATCCTTTTTTTCAGGTATTGCTTTGGCAACAATATTTTCCCATTTGGTGCGTGCAAATGCCCGATAGGTGGCATCGGGGTAAGCTTTTAACCAAAACTGCTCCAGTTCTTCCGGGTTGCGTACCGTGTAACCAAAGAGTTCTGTAAACGCCCGATTGGTAAAAATTTCACTGGCATTATCTTCAGCAACAAACAACATGGGCACCTGTGCCGCGTTAAACAGTTCCTGAAACTGGTTGCGGCTTTTCAGCAAATCCTGCTCTTTTTCCTGCAACACATCCAGCATGTTATCAAATGCCGCCGCCAGGCGGGCCGTTTCATCAAAACCGTTCAGTTTATTGCGGATACTGGGTTGACCATACTGTACCTGCTTGATGTTGTTTTCAATTATGGAAAGCCTTCGGGTTATTTGGCGTGCCGTAAAAAAAGAAATCAGCACAGCAATTAATGTTGCCAGAAAAATGTAGTATATGCCCTTTTGCAAAACATGCAGCAGGCGTTCAGAAGCGGCCTGGTTGCTCACCCCCAGGCGTATCCAGCCTACATGGTTTTTCCCGAGAAAAATCGGATGCATCACATCCGTAAGCGTATTGTTTTGGGCCGTGTAAAATACCGGTTTCAGATCTGTCGGAAGATCTGCAAGAAATAAGCCTACTTTGGTTGTATCGGTATGTGCCAGTATTTCGCCGTATTTGTCGGCAAATATGGCATAGGCCAAATCGTCGTATCGGTTTTGAGCATTTGATATTTCCTGCAGGCGCAGCACATCATTGGATGCTACAAATTCAGCCGTGGAGTTGGCAAGCGAGCCGGCCAGTTTCATTCCAAATTCGCGATTGGTGCGCAGCACATCGTTTCGTTCCTGTATGGCTACTGAAAGAATAAATACGGCAAGTATCGTGGAGGTGGTTGCGGCAACTGCCACCAACAACTTGGCCCGCAACGATCCTGCTATTACTCGGTATAAATTCATTTCAATTTAGTTTGTACACCGGTCTGATTTCGCTTTCAAAAAAACGAATCCGCTCCTTCACATTTTCGTAATCGGCTTGATCCGCCGGAAAAAATGGGGTGCTGCCAAACAATTGCTGCAGATGCCGACCACCGGCAGCATCATTAAACCGGAATAATGCCTTTCGGATACGCACCCGGTCGGCCTCTTTGATACCTTTATTGATAAGTACTGCCGGTGCCGCCAGCGAATCGGTTTCATACACCACTTTTAGTCGCTGTGCTTGTAACGGATAATTTTTTTGGAAACGAAACCAGCTAAATTGGGGCACAAAAGCAGCATGGGCCTTTTGATCCAATAGCAGAAACAACGGCGATTCTATTGTGGAGAGATACGTTTTTTTTACAGATTTATAAAGCTGTTTATTATGCAGGAACAACGTAAGCTCCGGCACCAGCGTACCTGTAAATGAATTGACGGGCGGAAAGGCTATTGTTTTTCCCTGAAGATCTTGTAACAGGGATATCGAACTCTCGGCTGGCACCACCAGGCAGGCTTTCGAAAACTGTTGCTGCCCTACACTAGCAACAACGTCATACCCCGCTTCCATTGCCAATACAGCTTCGTAAGGATTTGCAATGATAATGGCAGGCTGTTGCTTTAAGGAAATTTTTTGAAACTGACCGAAATCTGTTATTGGCAAAACCCGAAAACGTGTACCCTGCATTTCCTCTTCCAGGTAATTAGCCATTGGCAAAAAAACCTCCATCATTGCCGCTACATTTAATACACCCTGTATTTGAATTACATATTCCGTATCTGTTTTAACAGGAGGCTGATTGGTATATACCGGACCGGGTGAAACATTTCGGTTGCGACAGGCAGCAATACTGATAAGCATAACGCTTAACAATGTAAAAGAAAAGCGGCTAATACACATGATAAATTATTTAGTTTCTGCTGCTCCCCTTACAGCAAGCCACTTACTAACGCATACCCAAACATAAAGGCTAGCCCATATGGATATTGATTTAAACAAAAAACCCTTTGATAAGGAATGCCTGTTAAAGGTAGCATGTTTCACTGTGCCGTTTATGAATTTGTTTTCGTTTCCACATGTTTCTCCTTAATGTCCGCAGTTGAACAGTGCTAAAATCCCGATTCATTTTTTTGACAATGACATTAATCAGGCCAGTAACTGACATCCGCAAGCTATCCGTTAATCACCCCTTTTTCCCGCAACAAAGTAATCAGCTGGGGAATATCCATGCCCGATTTTTGGCGGATGTTACGAACCAGGCTGTACACACTCAACTCTTTCAAACCGGTTTGCACCGCTATTTCCTTGGTGCGCAGCCCTTTAGCCTTGAGGGTAAGCACGGTAACCTCATTCATGGTTAAGGGCAATTCGGTGGCAGGCAACAGGTCTTCGGCACGAGCCGTTTCATAAAACACTACCCGGTTATTGAGCAGCACATAAATGGAAGGAGTGCCTTCGGGCTTCATATGTGTAATGTCGGTTATGGTACCCTGTGCCCGCAGGGGTAAGCCTTCGTTGGTAAACAAGCTGGCACAAAACTGAAAAAGAAACCGTTTCCGTTCCATGCTTCGGGTAACGATGTTGTATTCAATACAGGTTAGCGCCTGTTCGCCTGCAAAACGGGTTTGCAGTTCATAGCCCAGGGCAGTTAATTTAATGGCCGCAAATACATGCTCGGGCGCAATCAGTTGCGAAAAAAACTGCATGGCATTTTTATGCAACAGCTCGTGCCGGGGCACTCCGGTCAATTGCAGCACCTCTTCGCCAATTTCGGTAAAGGCCAAAGAAGTATAATCGTATTCATAATTACAGCAAGGCCCTGCGGGGAAGCTGTTGGCAGGTAACAGGCGATGAACGGCCGGCGGCAAATGTTGCACAACCGGCAACCCGGTAACCGGAAACCGAAACGCCTCCAAAGGCTCCGGCGCATCATGTTTCTTTCGCCTGGGCATACCTTTTTAATGGAACGAGTAAGTTAGCGTATTTCCGTTAACCGGCCTAAAATGCACCCCGATTTTAGGGTAGGTAAAGCTTATTACCCCTTTTAGTTTTGCAGCAATTTAAGACGGGCTAACCTTATACATAGAATGGAGCTGTTATCAGCTCCTTTTTTATGCCTGAATGTACTCTCCGGCATAAAATACAAAAATTTAAAACAGCCCGCTTTGATGTACCATTTATTCATGGTATCTTAAAGTTTGCATAAAGCCCCCATGCGGCGGCATTCATAAAATTCCCATACGCCAAACTGCTGCTTTCATGAAAAAAGTACTCTATCTGTTTGCATCCGCAATCGTATTGCTGATTGTTGTATTGGTCGTGAACACGTTACACCATCCTTTTGCCCGCCTTTCGGCAACCGGTCAGGCGCCGGTTATCCACGCCGTTAGCGAAAACAGTATCCGGCGCTTTGCAGGCGGGCTGCGCTTTGCCACCGTTTCCAACGGAGATTCGGCACAGGTTCAATGGCCGGTATTTGATTCGTTTTTGGTATATCTCCAGCAATCGTACCCGCGGGTTTTTGCTTCCCTGCACGATACCCTCATCAACAAACGGGCGCAGGTGTTACACTGGCCCGGTAAAAACAGTAACCTAAAGCCGTTATTGTTTATGGCGCATTACGATGTTGTGGCGCCGGGCGCTTATGAAGATGAAGAACACGATGCCGGCCAGGCCATTTTTAACCTGGAAGATACCCCCTTACCCCCGGCCACAAAAGAAGCCACGGCATGGGAATACGGCCCCTTTTCGGGCACGGTTACCGGCGGCCGCATTTACGGCAGGGGTACGCTGGATATGAAGGGGGTGTTGTTTGGTTTGCTTGAAGCAGCCGACAGCCTGCTGGCGCAGGGCTTTACACCCGAACGCGATATTTATTTTTCTTTCGGCCCCGATGAAGAAGTGGGCGGATTGCTGGGCGCTGCACACGTGGCCCGGCATTTTAAAAGCCGCGGCCTAACATTTGAAACCATTTACGACGAAGGCGGTATTATTGCCGCACCGGGAACAATCAAAGACCTCAATCAAAACGTAGCACTGATTGGCTGCGCCGAAAAAGGAATTGTATCGTACAAAATACGCGTTAAAGGGCTGGGCGGCCATTCCTCCATGCCGCCCCTGCAAACATCGGCCGGCATGGCAGGCATTATTATGCAGCGTCTGGAACAGGAACAGATGCCACAACGCATCATTGGCCCCATTCAGGGCTTTTTGAATGTGGCCGGTGCCGGTATGGGTTTTGTCAGCAAAATGGCCATTGCCAATCAATGGCTGTTTGGAAACATCCTGCTCAAACAGTTGGAAAAGGCCCCTCCTTCCAACGCCCTTACCCGCACCACCACCGCCATAACCATGCTTAAAGGCAGCGACGGAGCCAATGTGTTGCCGCAGGAAACCGAAATCATTGTCAATTTCCGCATTTTACCCGGCGAAACTTCGCAGGATGTGTTGCGGCATATCGAAAAAGCATGCCGGGGCTTTTCGGTACAAATCAGCCCCTATCGCACGCCCGTTGAACCTTCGCGGCTGTCGCCCGACAACGGACAAGGCTATGAGCAATTGAAAGCCACTATTTTACAGCAATACCCGGGCGTTATTGTTACGCCTTATCTCACCATTGGCGCAACCGACTGTAAGCACATGGGCGACCTTTCAGACCGCATTTACCGCTTCATGCCGGTACTGCTTACCGAAGGAGAGCAGCGCAGCATTCATAACTTCAACGAATACATCAGCGTCGAAAACTATGGCCGCATGATTGGGCATTACTACCGGCTGATACAAAACTTTGATTCGCCCGAACAAAAATTCAGCGCTGCTGGTAAAATGAAATAACGTTTGCCCCTGCAGCAAATCACCGGCTGTAAAATTCCCGCTTTTATGGGATACCCGGCAAACAGGATGTTTCCGTTCTTGTGGATGCATTACAGGCTCCATACAAAACCTGCTGATGTGTTGCGCAAAAAGATAAACAGATGAAAGCCGTTATTCTGATGAGCACCTGGCTGCTGGTTGCTTCGGTTCAACAAAAGCCGGGCAACGATCCCATTCAACTGCCCTGGCGACCCAAGGCTCTTGCCATCAACAGCAAAGACGAGCTTTTCGTTGCATTTGAAGACATGCTGCTGGTAATTGCGCCCAATGGAAGCAGCCGTTACGCTACCGAGAACATTAGCGCCGGTTTCAGGGGCAGTCGCGCTCCGGCATGCGACATGATGGTGTTCGACAGCAAAAACAACCTGTACATGGCCGGCAGCAACAGCAGTATGATCTGGAAAATGGACACCACCGGAACCATTACCCTGTTTGCCGGGCAGGGTACCTTTCGCGGGGTTCGTAAAGACGGGCCCCGCAGCGAAGCCGATTTTGTTAACATTCGTGCCCTTGCCATTGACCCGAACGACAACCTGCTGGTAATGGAAGAGGCTTACAGCGAGGAAAAACGTAACGGGCGATGGACGTTTGTATTGCGTACCGTAACACCCGACGGTACCGTTACCACAACAATGAATGCCGATGGTACGCCCCGCTTATTTACGGGCTTTACCGGCCTGGCCGTTACACCCGCCGGCGAACCCATTTTTTTCAGCAACAACTGCATCTGTAAACTGAATGCCGATGGCTCGCTCGAAAGCATGGCCGGGCAATGCAAGGGTGGGGTGTGTCCGGTTTTCAAACCCGGGCCGCTGGCAACCGCTCAAATAGCCTTTCCGTCGGGCATAACCTTTAATAAAAAGGGGGTTATGTACATCAGTGCCCTTATAAACAGAATACTAAAAATAGAAAACAACCAACTGCAGGAAGTTGCCGGCGGTGAAAAAATTGATAAACCCTGTTTCAATACCGTTAGTGGCACCTTCGGCGGCTACCGCGACGGGAAAGCCACAACTGCTTTGTTTCAGAATCCCGGCACCATTGTATTTGACAGTAAAGAAAATTTGTTCATTCTTGAAACAGCCAATGGCGCCATCCGAAAACTTTCGCCCGATGGATGGGTAAGCACGGTTGCCCGACTGGCATCACAAAAAAATTCGACCCGTTGACCACGAAATAAAATCCTGTTTTTACAGGATGGATGCAGCAGTAAATAGTGCCAATATTTACGGTAGTAACCGCCCGCTTTATTTCATGAAGCAGTAATTGGAAACAGGCTACTCTTATTTGCCTGTGAGGAGCCAACGATAATTGGATGAATACCGGGCGGCAACCCATCTGCTAATAGATATAATAATTGCGTTACTTTTTAAATCATCGGGTATGGCTTCTTTAACAACACGCCGCTTCGTTTTTTCTTTTTTTGCCATACTGGTATGGCTGTGCTTTTATTCGTGCCAGTTCAGCAAAGGAGTACATAAAGATGTTGCAACCGGACTAACCGCCACCTACAACGGACTGGCCACCGACGCCGTTTATTTGGCCGATGCCAACGGCAATAAGAAAACAAGCAACAAGGTGCTATTGGGCGATGCTGTTAAAGTTGTTGCTACCGACGTGGATTTTTGGCAGGAGGCAGCAGGTAAGGTTTATCCGGCATGCAGCCTCATTGTAAAAGATGCCGCCGGCAATACGTTGCTGCAAGTTGACGACTTGTTTGAAGACCAAAAAAACGGGATGCCCGCTGCCGAAGCCACGCAACTGAGCGCCACGCTTACTACCGGTAGCCCTATGGAAGCAGGCGCTACTTATCAACTGCAGGTAACATTTTTCGATCGTAAAAAGCCGGAACACAAAATTCAATCGGATGTAAATCTGGTGCTATTACAACCGGAACAATAACCTGAATTTGACTTGATTTTCTGTTTAAACGTTCCGTTTATGAAACGCATTATTTTATTGCTGTTGGTGCTATGCAGCCGGGCAGAAAGCCGGGCTCAGGAAAACGATGATTGCGGACTGAACCGATTAACATTAAAATGGGTGGCCAGTAACGATTTTTATGAGCGCCCGGGCCCCTTTCAGGTAAACAAACACCTGGTTGCCAATTTTGATGCCAATAAAATGAAACCGCGGCTGGCAACAGCGTTAAGCTGGGTACAAAAAATGAGCGCCGGGGTTACCGGAGCCCCCAAGGCAACTTATTACAACAACTTTATTACCCTTAATACCGATCCTTCGGCCCTTGCCGCCGATCCCTGGTATCAGGCAACAGGCCTCCTGGGCTATTATTACCTTCATATTATCAGCAACAGCGCCACTTGCGAAGGCAAGAGTATGCTGGGCCTGTTGGGGCCGGCATGGATTAATGTTTACTTCAATCACATCCGTTTTATTGCGAAACCACTAAAAACATCAAACGAACAAAAGGAAGCGCTATACACCATTGGCAATAAGCCGGTATTTATGCTGCCGGTTGTGCAAAAAAGCGGATACCGGAGCGAATTTTATGAATACCCCGGCAATAACATACCGGAATATGTGGTTCGGTACGATTACTATGCTTACGCCGCCATCATCATCCGCAACAGCGATAAGCCGCTGTTTATACCCGTTACCCGCAAGCAATACCTGGAGCAATACCGGGCCGATATGGAACGGGCCTACAAGAAACAGCGTGCCATGGTACTGCAATACACAACCGTTACGCCCCCCGAAGAAATTGACAAACAGTATCAGGAACGCGTTGCCGAAATAAAAAAACTTACCGAGCAGGGAGCGTATGGCTACTCACCATCGAGCCTGGAACACCGCCTGAAAGTGGCGGAAGAGTTTTTCAAAAACAAAAAGGAGGAAGAAGCCAACAAAATAAAAAATCTGACGCAACGCATGGATGAAGACTTTGAAGAGTCGAACCGCCTGATACAAAACTACCTGAGCAAACCGCAAAGCGAACTGGACAAACCCGTTTATGAAGTGCAAACCCTTGCCTTGTACGAGCCCCAGAGCATAAAAAACCTGATCAGCAGAATGGAGGGCGATTTTGGCGACCGTCATTGGCAACACAAGCAGCAGGCCTGCATCATTAATCCCGATTACTTCAATCCAAAATTACCGCCCGATGTACCGCAGTTAATAGCCATTGAGTTTGTGAACAACCAAAACATTCATCAGCACCTGAATGCCATTTTGAACAACATGCTCAAAACTTTTCAGTTTAACGAGCTGCATGCCCTGTTAAATCCCGGGCAGCAACCGCAAAAGCAGCAACAGGCGCCGGTAGTTGTAACTGCAAAAAAATATCTTCCCAAAAAAGATTCGTTGCAAAGCAAAGACCCCGTTGGCAATGCCGGCAACCCCATGCTAACCCAGGCATTGCAGCAACTGCCTGCTCCGGGCTTTCCTACCGGCACGGTTCAGGTTCGTTTTCCATCGCCGTCGCCCGTCCTGGCTAAACTCAGCGTGCCGGCTACCGCTGCAGAATATACCGCCTATTTACAACAACTGGCACAAAGCATACAGGCAGTGGTAACCGCACCCAAAGCCCAGCAACTGAATCAACAGCTGCATCAAAAGCAGCTAACTACGCCGGCTGATATTACACGCGTGTGTCTGGAGTTGTTATTAAAGGGTAATGTTGCGGAAGCGTTGTACCTCAGCAACCGGCTGGCCGTGCAGCAACCGGGTAATGCGCTGGTGGCCAACAACCTGGCAGTAGTGCTTACCAAAGCGGGCTACCCCGAAAAGGCATTGCCGCTCATCAACTACTGGATGAAAAAATATCCCAGGAGTACCCTGCTGCTGAGCAATGCCGCCGACGCTTATTATTATCTGGGCGATTTCAACCGTGCCCGGCAGTTGGCGCAACAGGTAGTTGCAGTTGACTCACTGCACCCCATGGCCAACAAACTACTGGCCCTGGTGCACTACAAAAACGGCAATATGCAGGTTTGTAAAGGGTTTTTGGAACGCTCACTGGAATCGGTGTACGACCAGGAAGTGGTAAACCTGCTGCATAAAATTGACCCCAATACATCCATCGCCAAAAGAATTTATGAAGGCCGGAAGGGAGGAAGAGAACCACTTTTAATCAAAAAGTTTCAATTGCCAAAAGCAATTGGCAGTAATGCAGAAGCGGAAACGCAGGGCGAATTGATTAAGGAAACGCTGGCATCTATCAATGCTACCCTTACCGCCATGGAAAAGAAGAAAAGGCCTGATGCCGGTAATAACGATGCCTGGAATGCAGCGTTGACAAATGCCAATAACCCTTACAAAAAAGGCATTCACATGCTGCAAGTAATTGCACAAAACGTATGCTGGCAAAGCGCTATGGAATACAATCAACAATCCATTAGTCGTAAAAATGAGTTGAAAAGCAAACTGGATAAGCACTACGACAATTATATGAGCGCTTTGAAATCAATTCAAGATCGGTATAAAAAAGAAATGGAAAAGCTGGAAGGCGGTACGGCAAAGGAAGAAGCCAAAATCATGCAACTGCAAAAAGCGGAATGCCTTGAGTCGAATCAGGCGTTAGATAATTATTTTCAGGCAACGGCTTTGCTTATCAACATGTACGCCTCCGATTTGGAATACATCAGCCGTTTGCACCACAGCACATTGGCTAACTGGATGCCCATCTGGATGGGTTCAACCGACTCTACTATGGTTGTAGATTTTCAGGCAAGCTACTTAAAAGACATGAGGGAAATTCTTTTGAATTACCCCACCTTAAAGCCACAAGACTGTAGTATTTACGATCTTCCGGAAGACAAGACCGAAGGAAAGTTGATGGTGTGGGAGGATATAAACTGTCCGGTTAAATTTATTGTAAGTGCTATTGTTCTAAAGGGCGGCATTACCTGTAACACGATAACTATTGCAGGTGGCGAATTTATCCAGGGAGAAATTGAGGTAAAAATGAAAAACGACTGGTCGGGCGCAGATCAGGTAACCGTAGCGGCCGGCGTCGGTGTTTCGTGGGAATTGGGCATTGAGGGCGCAATTGGTGCTGGAGCCGAAATCAGCAGCAAGAATTTTATAACAATTGGAAAATCCAAAACCGGAGAAATAGAAGTTCTTGATTTTGGAAATAAAATTGAAGCAACTGTTTCTACCGAAATTGGAAGTTATACATCCGAAGTTAAGCTTACCGAAGTAACGCTGGGTTATTTATCCGGTGTATCTGTTGATGGAGTTGTTCCAAAGGCTCTTAATTTGCGTTAATTTTCGGATATCAAAAGAAGCAACATCCTAAATCTCAGGCCCGCTTGCGGTAGCTCCATACGGCCCAGCTGTTCACCACCACGGCCATGCCCAGCATGATAAACAGGTGGCGGCTGATATCGGCCAGCGTACTGCCCTTCATCACCACCATGCGCATCACCTCAATGAAATAGGTAACCGGGTTGATGCGGGTAATGAACTGCGCCCAGGCGGGCATGCTTTCAATGGAGGTGTACAGTCCGCTCAGCAGAATAAACACCATCATCATGAAAAAAGCAATGAGCATGGCCTGCTGCTGCGTGTTTACGTAAGTGGAGATGAGCAATCCGAGGCCCATCAGCACCAGCATGTACACCGCGTTGAACAAAAAGATAAGGCCGATATTGCCTGCCGGTATCACGCCATACACCACCCGTGCAATCAGCAAGCCCAGGGCCAGCACTACTTGCGCCATAAACCAAAAAGGAATCAGTTTTCCTAAAATGAAATGATGCTTGCGGATGGGCGTTACATTGATTTGCTCAATGGTGCCAATTTCTTTTTCCCGAACAATGTTGAGCGCAGCCAGAAATGCCCCCACCATGGTAACCAGTATCACCAAAATACCGGGCACCATAAACTGGCGGTAGTTCATGTGTACGTTGAACCAGTTACTGCCGGTAATTTCAATGCGGGGCTCGGCATTAAAGCGGGGAAACTGCAGCCAGCGCATGCGGAAATCCTGATTGAAATTGCGGATGATGGTACTCAGGTAGGCCGCACCCAGGTTGGCCCTTACCCCGTTAATGGCATTAACCGCCATAAACAACGTGGCCGTATTGCCGCGAATGAGATCCCGCTCAAAATGCCGGGGTATCTGCAGCACCAAATCAGCCCGGTCTTGTTCTACATCTTTGAGCGCAGCTGTGTAAGAGTTGTGATAGGATATTATTTGAAAGTAACCGCTGGCGGTGATTTTATGCACCAGGCGGCGGGAATCGGCAGAGCGGTCGAAATCTACCACGGCCAGCTTTACATCTTTTACCTCGTAATCAGCAGCAAGCGGAAGAACCACCAACTGAATCACCGGCATGATCAACATCATGCGCAGTACCGCCGGGTCGCGGAAGATCTGCCGAAATTCTTTCTCAAACAAAAATCGCAGCACCCTCATGCCAACCGTATTTTAAATTTTTTCAATGCCAGCAGCAGAAAGAACAGCGTCATACCGGTAAGGATGACTAGTTCCCGCAGAATGGAGCTGATGCCCAGGCCTTTGATCATCACATTTTTCACCACAATAAAATACCATTTGGCCGGTACCACATTGGATACCACCTGCATGGGCCTGGGCATGTTTTCAATGGGGAACATAAACCCGCTGAGCATAAGCGTGGGCAAAAACATACCCACCAGCGAAATAAACATGGCAATCATTTGCGAACGGGTACTGGTGCTGATAAGCATACCCAGCGACAGCGATAGTACAATAAATAACATGCTTACGCCCACCAGCAGCACAATACTGCCGCGTATGGGCAGCTCCAGCACAAACACACTCAGCAGCAGAATACTGGCAATATTGATGAGCGAAAGAAAAAAGTACGGCACCATTTTGGCAAAAATGACCAGGAAGGGGCTGGCGGGTGAAGCCAGTAATACTTCCATGGTGCCATGCTCTTTTTCCCGCACAATGGAAACCGATGTCATCATGGTACATACCAGCAACAGAATCATACTCATAACGCCCGGCACAAAATTGAAGGCGCCTTTGAGTTGCGGGTTGTACAACATCCGCGTTTCGGTACGAATGGTGTAGGGAAGTTCTCTACCCTGCCATACATCCTGCTGATAATCCTGAATAATGGCCCCAGCGTAGTTGTACAAAGTGGTGGCAACATTCGGATCCGACGCGTCGGCAATCAACTGTATGGTGGCACTGTTGCCGTGCAGCAACGACTCCCTGAAATGCGGCGGAAATACCACCACCATGCGCACTTTTCCTTTCCGAAATTCTTTTTCTATATCGCTGTGCGATTGCAAATACGAACGTACATCAAAATAACGACTGGCATCAAAGCGCTGAATCAGTTGCCGGGTAGCCACATCACGGGAGGGATCGAATACGGCAATATTGGAGTTCTTTACTTCATTGGTAAGCGCAAAGCCAAAAATGAGCATCTGCGCCACGGGCATGCCAAAGAGGATGAGCAGCGTGCGGCGGTCTCGCAGAATATGCAGGGTTTCTTTGTACACGAAACTGAAAAATTGCTTCATACTTCCTCTTTTATAGTATCACTTCCAAATGCTGATACGCATAATTTTTATTATTACAATTCATTCCTCAGAATGGCAGTTCATTTATTTTTATGTTCCTTTTTGCTTGCCCAAAAAGGAACCAAAAAGGGCACCCGAGATCGAATACACCCCGATCTCGGGAGGGTTCCCTGATTAAGCTCTTGTGCTACTGTAGTGCCTGACAGTTGCGCCCCGATGTCGTTCCTTTGTTTCATAGTTTGATCGAATTCAAAGACACTGCAATTCAACATTACTCCGTCCGCTGTGCCCCGCGTGCCAGTGCCAGAAATACTTCATCCATGCTTGCCGCCGCAAACTGCCGGCGGAGGTTGGCAGGTGTGTCCAGTGCATCAATTCTTCCGTCCACCATAATACTCACCCGGTTGCAATACTCCGCCTCATCCATATAGTGAGTGGTTACAAAAACGGTGGTACCGTTGTATGCCGCGGCGTAAATCATTTCCCAAAACTCGCGGCGGGTTATGGGGTCCACCCCTCCGGTGGGCTCATCCAAAAACACCAGCGGCGGCTCGTGCAGCAGCGCCACACTGAAACTCAGTTTCTGCTTCCAGCCCAACGGAAGCGCTTGCACCAACGTATCACCGGAGGCTTCCAGCTGCAGCTGTTTCAAAATCGTTTTTGTTTTTTCTTTGATGGTACTGCGCCGCATACCGTACACGCCGCCGTAAAACATCATGTTCTCTTTCACCGTAAGGTCTTCATACAACGAAAACTTCTGGCTCATGTAACCGATGTTGCGCTTGATTTTTTCCGACTCGGTCATAACATCAAAGCCCGCCACGGTTGCCCTGCCTTCGGTGGGCTGCAGCAGTCCGCACAACATGCGCATGGCAGTTGTTTTGCCGGCACCGTTGGCGCCCAAAAAACCAAATATTTCCCCCTGCTTTACGTCAAAGCTGATGGCATCCACCGCCGTAAAATGGCCAAAGCGTTTCGTCAACCCTTCGGCCGTAATCATATGTGCGTTTCCGTTAATCATGTTCCTGCATCAGTTTCATGAACACGTCTTCTATGCCGGGTTGGATGCGTTGCATTACTACCTGCCGGTGTTGTTTTTGCTGCAGCCAGGCAAGTACTTCCGTTGTATCCGGTAACTCTTTTTTGAACGTAACATGATAATATTCTCCAAAAGGATATACCGTGTCAATTAAGGGATAGGCACGCAGATCAAGCAGCAGCTGATACATGTTTTCGCTTTTAATGGCCCACAGCGGTGCCCGAAACTGCTGTACAATTTGTGCCGGACGATCAATGCCCAGAATTTTACCTTTCTGTATCAGCGCCACTTCATCGCAACGGCCGGCTTCATCCATATAGGGCGTGCTTACCAGTATGGTAATACCCTCCTGCCGCAGGCGTTGCAGCATGTCCCAGAATTCCTTTCGGGATACCGCATCCACACCGGTAGTGGGCTCATCCAGCAGCAGCACGCTCGGTTTATGAATGAGCGCACAACTGAGCGCCAGCTTCTGCTTCATACCGCCGGAAAGTTGTCCGGCTTTGCGGTGTTTGAAGGGTTCTATTTGCTGATAGATGTCGCGGATGAGGTGTTCATTTTCCCGGATAGAAGTTTTAAAAATCGTGGCAAAAAACTGCAGGTTTTCTTCCACCGTCAGATCGGGGTACAGCGAGAAGCGGCCGGGCATATACCCGATGCGTTTGCGGATTTCTTTATACTGTTTCACCACATCGTAACCCTCCAGTCTTGCCGTTCCGCTATCGGGGGTGAGCAGGGTGGCCAGTATGCGGAACAGCGTGGACTTGCCGGCGCCATCGGGACCAATCAGTCCAAAGAGTTCACCGCGTCGTACACGCAACTGCACATCGTGCAACGCCTGCACTTTGTTTTTGGCGGCGCCGTAACTTTTGGCAATGTGTTCTATTTCTACAATGTGCATGGCACTTTACTGAAACTTTACCTCTCCGTACATGCCTATTTTCAAATAACCATCGTTGGGCACATCAATTTTAACCGCATATACCAGATTGGCACGCTCTTCCTTGGTTTGTATGGTTTTGGGGGTAAACTCGGCTTGGCTGCTGATCCAGCTGATGGTGCCCTCCAGGGTTTTGTAGGCTTTGGCACCGTCATCAATCAGTACTTTCACTTTCTGGCCTGTTTTTATTTGCGACAATTGGCTGCCGCTGATGTAGGCCCGCAACTTCATTTGTTGCAGGTCGCCCACCTTGTACAAAGCTTTACCCGGGGCGGTTACTTCGCCGGCTTCGGCATATTTCGTCAACACTATTCCGTTGATCGGATTGCGTACCTGCGTACGCTCCAGCTGGTCACGCAGCTGCATGCGGCGTTTGGCAAGCGGCTGCGCCTCGCTGAGGATGGAGCGGTTTTGCGTTGCCGTAAGCGTTTGTTGCACCTTCATTTGCTGGCGGGTTACCTGCATTTGCTTTTGCAGCACTTCGCGCTGGGTGCGAATGTCATCCAACTGCTTGCGGGTGGCGGCATCGGCTTTTACCAGGTTTTCAAAGCGGCGCTCCTCATTCAGCAACGCTTCCAGTTGCGCCTGTTGTACCTGCAACTGTTCCTGCAACAATTGCAATTGCGGATGCACATCCATGGTTTTTTCCTGCAGCGCACTGATGCTGGCATCAACCTGCTGCTGTTGCAGGAGCAGCGATGTAGAGTCGATAACAACGGTGATTTGACCGGCCTGTACGGTATCACCTTCATCCACATTAAAAGCCATGATTTTTCCGCCCACTTCGGCTGATACAATTACTTCATCGGCTTCAAATACGCCCGAAGCATCAAAATCGCCGTTACCGCTCTTGCAGGCGGCAAGCACAAATAACAAAAGAGGTATAAACGCTATTCGTTGCATGTGTTTTTATTTTCCGGTGATGGTTTGATAATTGAGTTGTGCCTGCAGCAGCTGCAGTTGGTGGAGTATTTTGGAAAGGCGTGCCTGGTCTTCGGCATTTACTTCACGTATGTAATCGGCGGCGGTAATCACACCTTGTTCCAGTTGTGCCTGCGCCGCAAGCTTCACCTGCGTGCGCAGGGCAATGATGCGGTCGTCGGTTGCCACCAGGGCCCGGTATTTATTGATTTCGGCCTGCTGCTGCTTCAGTTGCACGTTGGTTTGCAGCAAAAAGTTTTCGGCTTGTAAACCCAGGGCCTGGCGGTTCATGCGGAGTATTTCTTTTTCGCGTCTCGAAGTGTACCACCCGCTGAGCGACCAGTTAAAGCGCACGCCGGCAATGTAATAAGGGTCAAATGCATTTTTCAGCATATTGAGGCCCGGCCTGCCGTAACCGCCCTGTACAAACAGGCTCACCCGCGGACGGTTACGCACATCAATTAAACCGCTTTGCAGTTGCAACACACTGTCTTGCAGGCGCAACAAACGCAACTCGCTGCGCTCAATAACGGGTTGTGGCGGAGGGGCTTCTACCGCGGGCTGCACAAAGCGGGTATCGTTCGATAAAGTACGGTTGAGAAAAAGCCCCAGCATGTCCAGCAGAGCGGTACGCCCGGTTCGTAGTTCCACCATGCGTTGTTCAGTATGCAGGTATTCGGCCTGCAGCGTGGCAAGTGCCGAGCGAAAAGCGGTTCCGTACTGCACCTGTGCCTCTACGCGGCTGATGCCGGCCTGCAGGTCTTGCTGCACCAGCGCCAGCTGCTTCATCTGTTCATCCAACAGCAGTACGCCCAGGTACAATTGACGAATACGTTCTTTCAGCTGCTGGTATTGCACTTCAATTTTTTCTTCTTCCGCGGCGGCCTGCACCCGCTGCAGCTGTTGCTGCTGGCGAATGGCTCCCCTATCGTACAACAGCTGGTTCACATCCAGCACGGCCCGGTACTGATCGCGGCTCAGCGGATCAATATTGACGCCGGGCAGCGGAATGCTTACCCGGGTAACTTCCGATTGGTACGATGCCTGGCCGCTCAGGCTCAACTGGGGCAGGTATCCGCGGCTCAGGTTTTCGATGCTGAGGCTGGCAGTGCGGCTGATGAGCGCCCGCTGGCGCGTAAGCGGAAACTGCTGTACGGCTTCTTCCCAGGCTGTTTCGAGTGTAAGCACCGGCCCATCCTGCGCCGCTGCCTGCAGCGGAAGCAGCAGCCACAACAGGCGAATAAATGATATGCGCATACAGAATACTATTTGTTATTGTTGATTTGAATGGCACGAATTACAAATTCTGCAACTTCCGTTTGCCGCTGTTGCATCAGTAATTGATACCGCTCATCGCTCAATTCCATTACCCGTTGAAACATGGGGCGGGCAACAAAGGGGAACAGTGATAAAGAAAGAATGTGCATCAATAGCTGCACGGGTTCCATGGGCGCAATAATACCTTCATCAACTGCCTGTTGTATGGAGGCTAATATTTTCTTAAAAGGAAGCTCATTGGGCGTGAAATAAACCCGCATCATAAAATCTTCGGGGTTGCTGTGCATTTCGTTCAGCACAAACATGGGCAGGTACGGGTTTTCGATTGCCATGCCCACATAGGCATGCACCAAGGCCCGCACCTTATCAAAAAAGTGGCGCCCGTTATGATTAAAAATTTCATGCACCAGCGGCATTAATTTTCCTATGGCTTCACGAAAGATTACTTCAAATAGTTTTTCTTTGCTGCGGAAATAATAGTGCAACAAGGCCTTATTAATACCGGCGGCATCGGCAATATCCTGCATCCGGGCCCCGGCCAATCCTTTCTGCAAAAACACCTGTCGGGCGGCAGCCAAAATCTTTTCCTCAGTAGAAATATCCTGAAATGTTTTAACCATTTGATTAAACCATTTGGTTAAGGCAAAAAAATTACAAACTTTTTGGTTATTCTATGACTTTCGTCACAAAATCCGAATATTATCAGTTGCTCCTCAACCCATTTGTGCATAGAGCCGTTCTACATCGGCCCGGTTAAACAATTGTGTACCCTGGTTCATGGTTGCGGCGCTGCCACAGGCCACGCCAAAGCGTATGGTTTCCTGCAGCGATGCCCCTTTTTGTAACATGTACGTAATACCGGCTACCATGCTGTCGCCTGCCCCTACCGTACTTCGTTTTTCCACTTTGGGCGCTGCCGCAAAATGCTTTTCGTCTTTTGTAACCAGCCAGGCACCATCGGGGCCCATACTAACGGCCATCATTTCGGCATAGCCATCGCGTATGGCCTGTTGGGCGGCCGCAGGCACTTCATCTTTTTCCAGATATTCCAAATTGAGCATGCGGCATAACTCACCAATATTGGGCTTAATGAGGTAGGCTTTCTTTCCTTTCAAAGCCTGCAGCGGCGCGCCGCTGGTATCTACAATACAACGGGCGCCCACAGCCGCAGCGTTTTTTACGATAAGGCCATAAAAATAGTCGGGCAGGCCGGGCGGCAGGCTGCCACTGGCCACCACAAAACTGGGCGTAAACGAACGAATGTGATCGACCAGGGTAATGATGGTATCTTCCTCCACCGCTCTGCCGGGAAAAGTAAAACGGTACTGATTGTTGGTAGCCGTTTCCAACACTACCCAGTTTTCACGGGTTTCCACTTTTGTATCAACTGCATGGTAGGTAATACCCTCGGCGTCCAGTAACGAACAAAGCATGTTGCCATTATGCCCGCCTGCCGGAAAAAGTGCCACACTGGGTACATCCAGTTTTTTAAGGGCTTTGGTTACGTTAATGCCGCCGCCCCCGGGTTCGTTCACCACTTCGGTACAACGCAGTTTGCTTTCGGGCCTTAATTTTTCGAGGGTTGAACTTTTATCAATACAGGGATTGAGGGTTACCGTGAGAATCATATTTTCAAAGTTTGGTGTACTTGAAAAAGCAACGTACCGGCCTTGTTGTTACAACATTTCAGTTGCTTTGTTGGTTTTCGATTTGCGTTAACACAAGTTGTATGCGCTTTTGCAACGTTTCATAATCGGTATAGCCACGGGCCAGCAGGTGAAAGCGGCTGTCGGTTTCCTGCAGCAAAACCTGCGGATAGCCGCTTACCCGCAACTGCTTGCAAAGCTGAAATTCATAATGCGCTTTTTCCTTATAGGCATCACTTTCCAGTTTTTGATAAAAATCCGCAGCATCGAGGCGGTATTTATCCAGCAGGTGCCGATAGGCTTCGGGGTCGGTAAGGTCGCGGCCCTCGTAATGCAAGGCGTACTGCAGGTCGGCCGCAAATTCGGCCTGGCGGTGCGGCTGCTGTTCTTTTAAAATTACCAGGGCCACGGCCGGCATTTCCGAATGCGGATACCAGTCGCTCAACTCCGGATTATGAATGTGCCACAGGTAATCGGCTCCAAAGCGGATGCCGGTCATTTCTTCTACGGTTTTGTATGCATCTTGTATATAGCCGGCCATGGCACCAATGTGCAGGGGCGCATCGGGCAACACCATGCCTCCGCTGAGTACTTCGGTGTGCAGGCGGCCGGCATATGCGGCAGCAATGCGTTTGATTACGGGACTAAAACCGTAGCACCAGCCGCAATAAGCATCGTAGCAATAAATTAAAAGGGGCTGCATGTATGCAAAGGTAGCGGTTACACTGCGCCCAACCGTTGTTGATATAGCGCTATAAATGCAGCCTTCTGCCGGCGTTTGTATTGCATAATAAAGCGGGGATGCGGTAAGGGAATAATGGATTCAAAAAATTGGTGCTGCCGGTTGAGGCGTTGCAAAAACCGCAGGTTCTCGCCCTCGCCAATGCAGTAGCACACATCGGTACGCAAGCCAAACTCCAATTGCCGTTGCAGGCACTGCACCGCAAAGGGTTCAATGCGTTGCAACAGCAGCGGGTTATCATAGTAATTGAGATTCTTTCCATCCCTTACAAAACCCAGCGGACTGATGGCCGAAATGTAAAACCGGCTGTAAAACAGATGCGGGCCACCCATGGCAGCAATCAGCTCCCAAATAAATCGGGCCGACAGTTCTTCCTGCTGCTTCCAGGGAGTGGTTATGCCGCAATGCCGCTGCAACTGCACCGGATCGGTAAACGGAATGCCGGTTATGCCGCCCCCATGGCGGCCGGGGTTGATGCCCAACAACAGGGTGCGGGGCCGGCTATCGGCATAAAAACGATTGTAGAACTGGGTACACACGTCGAGTACCAACGCATCGGAATAAGGGTTCAGCACCTGTACCCCCGGGGGCAGGTGCACCGAAAAGGGTAGGTTGAAGAGAAAAGAAAGAATTTTTGGAGCCAGCATTCCGACGCAAAATGCATCTTTCCCGGCACATCAAAACAGTTGGAATGATTGCGTAAGATGAAAATGAAAAATTAATATCGGAAAATTTAATATATTTGATTTCCGATATTAAGATGGAGAACTGGAAAACCATAGCGACAAACCTGAGCCGGCTTGAGTTGCCTCTGCAACGGTTGGATGCCAAGCAGCAGCAGTTGGCGGCCATGCGCCCCATACCCCCGTTGGTACTGGAGCGCATTCGGGAAGCCCTTGCTCTGGAATGGACCTACAACAGCAATGCCATTGAAGGCAATACGCTTACCCTGCCCGAAACCCGGGCTGTTATTGAAGAGGGTATTACCGTGCGGGGGAAAAGCCTCCGCGAACATTTGGAAGCCATCAACCACCACGAAGCGATAGAACTGGTAACGGAAATGGCCCGGCCGGGCGTACGCCTTACCGAACAAATGGTGCTGCAATTGCATGCGCTTGTATTGCAAAAAATAGACAGAGCGTGGGCCGGACGTTACCGCACCATGGGCGTACGCATCAGCGGCGCCGGCTTTACGCCGCCCGATCCGCTGAAGGTGCCCGAGCTGATGCAGGATTTGCTGGAATGGCTGTACCTGCCCACAACCGCTTTGCATCCGCTGCTGTTGGCCACGGCGTTTCACCATCGTTTTGTGTGGATACATCCTTTTGCCGACGGCAATGGGCGTACCGTGCGGCTGGCAGGCAACCTGTTGCTGCTGGCACAGGGGTACCCGCCGGCTATAGTGCTGAAGCAGGACCGGCGCAAATATTACAACGCCCTGCACCAAGCCGATAACGGCAACCTGTACCCGCTTTGCCTGTTGTTGTTGCAGGCCTGCGAACGCAGTTTGGATATTTACCTCAGCAACCTGCGGGGCAATGCCGGCGATTACAAGCCCATTGGCAACCTGGTTGAAGAAGAAGCGGTTCCTTACGGCGAAGAATACATTGGCCTGCTGGCCCGCCGGGGCAAAATTGATGCCTATAAAGAAGGGAAGATTTGGTACACCACCAAAGCAGCTATTGATGCATACCGGGCCGGCAGAAAGCGGATGCGGTGAACGCAGGTACGTTTTATCCGCCGCCGGGGTTTGTACGCACCGGCGGGGGGTTACGCAACGTTGTTAATGAGCCTCCAGCCAGTTAAGCCCGGTACCGGCTTCGGCCACCACGGGTACGCCGTTGGGCAGTTGCAGGGCCGTTTGCATGTGGGTTACCACCAGCTCCTTCATAATGGCTTCTTCGCCTTTTGCCACATCAAACAGCAATTCATCGTGCACCTGCAAAATCATGCGGCTTTTCAGTTTTGCGGCGCGTATGGCCGCATCCACCTTAATCATGGCCAGCTTTATCATGTCGGCTGCGGTACCCTGTATGGGCGAGTTGATGGCATTGCGTTCGGCAAAGCCCCGAACGGTAAAGTTGGATGAGTTAATATCTCGCAGCCAGCGTTTGCGGCCCATCAGCGTTTGTACGTAACCGTTGGTACGGGCAAAGTTGATCATGTCGTCCATATAACGCTGTATGCCGGGAAATTCTTTTTTGTAGTTGTCAATGATTTCTTTGGCTTCAGCGCGGCTGATGCCCAGGTTGTCGGCCAGCCCAAAGGCTCCTTGTCCGTACACAATGCCAAAGTTCACGCTCTTGGCCTTGTAGCGCATTTCTTTGGTTACGTCTTTCTCCTCAACTTTATACACTTTAGCCGCAGTAGCGGTGTGTATGTCTTTTCCTTGTATGAAGGCTTCGCACATGGCAGGGTCGCCGCTGATGGCGGCCACAATGCGCAGTTCAATTTGTGAATAGTCGGCGCTCAGCAACACATGATGCGCATCGCGGGGCACAAACGCCTTTCGTATTTCGCGGCCCCGTTCGGTACGCACGGGAATGTTTTGCAGGTTGGGATTGTTACTGGCCAGCCTGCCGGTAACGGCAACGGCCTGTCCGAAGGTGGTGTGCACCCGGCCGGTTTTGCGGTTGATGAGTTGCGGCAACGCATCTACATAGGTAGATTTTAATTTGGTGAGTTCGCGGTAGGCTAATATGTCGGCCACAATGGTGCTGGTGTGCGACAGCTTCAGCAGCACATCTTCGCCGGTGGCATATTGGCCGGTTTTGGTTTTTTTGGCTTTGGGGTCGAGTTTCAGGTGTTCAAACAATACTTCGCCCAGTTGTTTGGGCGATGCGAGGTTAAACCGGATGCCGGCGGCATCGTACACCCGCTGTTCGGCTTCGCGGGCTTCGGCCTCCAGTTGCCGGGAATACTCATGCAAAAAATCCACATCTACCCGCACCCCTTCGTATTCTATGCCCGCCAATACCGGTACCAGCGGGTTTTCCACTTCATAAAATACCCGTTCCACCTCTTTTTCTTTCAGCTGGGGCAAAAACACTTGTTTCAGTTGCAGGGTAATGTCGGCATCCTCGGCAGCGTAATCTTTGATCTGTTCCAGTTCCACATCCCGCATATTGCCCTGGTTTTTTCCTTTTTTGCCGATGAGTTCGGTAATCGAAATGGGTTCATAGCCCAGGTATTGGGCGCTGAGCAGGTCCATGCTGCGTTTGCCATCGGGCTCCAGCACATAGTGGGCCAGCATGGTATCAAACAGTTTGCCGGCAAGTTCCACATCGTACCACTTCAGCACCAGCAAATCGTATTTGATGTTGTGGCCAATCCAGGTTTTGGAGGCATCGGCAAACAAAGGCTGCAGCAGGGTTAGGATGTGCAATGTTTCTTTACGGTTGGGCGGGCAGGGAATGTAAAAGGCTTCATGGGGCTGTACGGAAAAACTCAGGCCAACCAGTTCACAATCGTTGGCATCGAGGCTGGTGGTTTCGGTGTCAAAACAAATTTCATCGAACAACTGCAAGCGCTTTACCAGTTGCTCCACTTCGTGCGGCGTTACAACGGCGTGGTATTGATGCGGCGTATTTTTAATGTTTTTATGAGGCGCAGGAGTTGTGGTTGCTGCCTCTGCACCGGATGATTTCTTTGAAGCCACAACGTTGTGCGGCGGGGTTGCATTGCCAAACAAATCGGTTTGTACACCCACGGGAGCACCCGGCGCAGCAGCGGCAAAGGCATCGCCCAGCACGCGGCGGCCCAGGGTTTTAAACTCCAGTTCGGCAAAAACGGCGGCCAGTTGTTCTTTGTTCCATTCTTTCAGCCGAAAGTCTTCTTCATGAAACACAACCGGCACATTGGTGATGATGGTAGCCAGCTTTTTACTCATTATCGCCAACTCCTTACCGTTGCGAATTTTTTCGCCCAGCGCTCCTTTAATGCTGTCGGCATGGGCCAGTACGTTTTCCAGCGATCCGTATTCGGCCAGCAGTTTGGATGCGGTTTTTTCGCCCACACCGGGTATGCCGGGAATGTTATCTACCGCATCGCCCATCATGCCCAGAATATCGGTTACCTGACTTACAGTACTGATGTTCCATTTGGCGCACACTTCTTCGGGGCCCAGTATTTCGGCTTCACCTCCCTGATAGCCGGGTTTGTAAATTTTGATGCGGTCGGTAACCAACTGGCCATAGTCTTTATCGGGGGTAACCATATATACTTCAAAACCAGCTGCAGCTGCCTGCCGGCTGAGCGTGCCGATGATGTCATCGGCTTCGTAGCCTTCGAGTTCTACCACCGGTATATTAAATCCGCGGATGATGGCTTTGATATCGGGGATGGCGGCCAGCAAATCTTCGGGCGCTTCCTGCCGGTTGGCTTTATAGTCGGCAAAATCGGTATGGCGTTCGGTGGGTGCCTGCGTATCAAAACAAACCGCCATATGGGTGGGCCGTTGGTTGTTGATTAAATCGAGCAGGGTATTGGTAAATCCAAACTGGGCGTTGGTATTTTTTCCGGAAGAAGTGATGCGGGGGTTGCGAATAAGAGCATAATAGGCCCGGAATACAAGGGCCATCGCGTCGAGCAGAAACAATTTTTTGTGCGCCATGGCGCTAAGGTAAGCCTCCGGCAAACGTTCACCAACGAAGGGCACGCAAGAAAAACAACATAAGCTTCGGAGGCAGTAGAAACTGCCTCCTCAAAACTTACATTATGAGAAAAATACATCAGCTACCGGCAATACAATAATAGGGTACGAACCTGCCGGTACACATCAGGATAATAAAAACTTCTAAACCTATACTGCGTTTATTTGCTCTTAACCTCCGCCAGTTCTTCAGCAGGCTTGGGAGCCGTTTGCTGCGAGGCGGTTTGTGCTTTGGTTACCGTTGTTTTGCCCGATGCAATGCGAGCCAGGAAGGAATCTTCCTTGTAAAACACGTTGAGGTAAATGGCAAAAAGGAAAAATACAAATGAGAAGAAACGCAATGGTTTTTTCATGACAATTGGATTTAGTTTTTCGAATAAATATTGGACAAATCAAAAGTAGAAAGCATTTATGAAATTTCAAAAAAGCGAAGAAAAATTTTTAAAAATTCAGCGTTTCTACTTGACGCACCGTAAATATACGGATGGCGTGCCGGGCGGCTTACAATACCCCTTCTTTAATTTCCTCCCACAAGTCGCGGTAGCACTGGGCGGCATAGCTGCTGCGTGCAAATTCTTCGAGCGGTTTGCGGTGTATGCCCATCTTTTCTACATCACTCAAGTAGGGTATATAGTTTTCAAAGAAACGTTTATCGCGAAACAGTTCTTCCATTACTTCGTTGTGCATGTTTCTTCGCAAATCCACCATCGTGAAAAAGCATGCCAGTTTTTTTAAATCAATTTCTTTCTCTTTAAAAAAGTCCTTAACCATATTGTACGTACGAACCGAAAGTGTGGTGGGTATAACGGGCATCAGTACCACATCGGCCGCATGAAAAATATTTTCGGATAGGGAAGAGAGGCCGGGCGGACAATCAATGAACACAAAGTCGTAATCGTTTTTCAGTTGCTTCAGCAAGCCGGCCAGTCGTTTTTTGGAGCTGCGCATTTCTTCCATCAGTACATCCATGGCACGGCCGCCCATATCGGCGGGTATCAGGTCCAGGTTTTCGTAGCCCGAATCCATAATGGCGCCTTCCAGTTCGGCATCCTTACCGATGATGTTTTTTAGGCCCACACGCTGTTTGGGCTTTACGTTATAGTAAAACGAGGTGGCACCCTGCGGGTCAATATCCCACAACAGGGTTTTATACCCGTCGCAGGCAGCCAGGTAGGCAAAATTGACGCAGGAGGCGGTTTTACCAACGCCCCCCTTTAGGTTAAAAAGGGCAAACGTAAACATGGCTTCGTGGATTTATTTGCACCGTTTGAAGATAAGAAATACGGAGGGTATTGGAAAATCAAAAACCTGAATTACCTTTAGAGGGTAAAGGACTTGCCATGAACACCGCCTTATCCGTTTTACCCGAAAGCCCCTTTATTAACCATTTAACCCAAACAAGCCATGATTAAGAAACTAGATGGCGAAAAATGGAAGGATGCCGATTTCCCCAAATCCCTCCGTAAGAAGTATGCCGTAAGTAACAAAGGACGCGTTGCCAGCTACACCCACAATTTGTTTGAGGATGGTACGCTGCTTAAGGGAAGTTTGCAGGAAGGATACCGCATTATGCGGTATAATGTGTACACCAAAAACGGGAAACGTTATGAATTTGTGTTTTTCCACACCCTGGTGGCCAAAGCGTTCTGCAAACAAAAATCGCCCCGGCACAACAAGGTTATTTTCAAAGACTTTAACCGAAAAAACCTGAATGCCGACAATTTGCAATGGGTAACCCCGGAAGAGCAGTATGCCCACAGCATTAAAAGCCCGCAATACCTGAAAGCCAGTAAGCGCCTGCGCCAGCCGGTTAAGGGCCCGCAACTGGACGTGGAAAAGGTGAAAAAAATCAAAAAAGCCCTAAAAGAGGGTAAAACCCTGAAAGCGCTGGCCGCCAAATACCATGTAAGCGACATGCAGATTCACCGTATTAAAACCGGTGAAAACTGGGGCCATGTTAAAGTGTAACCGATAAAATAGTTCTTACGGTGTAAAAACGACGTAGGGCCGCTTCTTATCCGGAAGCGGCCGCTTTATTCTTCCACAGCCTTGCCAAAACTGCTGAACATTTGATACCCGCTTGGAGTTGCGTCAGCAAAAAACCGCTTCGGAAAAACAAACCTGTAAAAGTGTGCCTCCAAAAAATCGGCTAACGCAAAATGCTGTATGCAGTAGGGTAACAGTTGCGGTTATGTGAACTTATCCCAACTCTACGGCCGGATCCCAAAAGTACCGGGCAAAATCAACAATGGTATCGTTTTGCACCTCCACGCCCTCGGCCCGTAACAATTCTTCCATTTGGGTGGGCGTTTCAAAATGGTGCTTGCCGGTTAGCATGCCGTTGCGGTTTACCACCCGTTGGGCAGGCACAGGAGGTTGTACCCGGTGCGATCCGTTCATGGCCCAGCCTACCATACGGGCCGAAAGCCGGGTGCCCAGGTAAGCGGCAATGGCACCATACGTAGTAACCCGGCCGGGAGGAATTTGGCGCACCACATCGTACACATCTTCAAAAAAGGTGTAGTTTTTGGCAGCGCCGGCTAGCGGCAATTTAGGATTGGGGGGCGTTGTTGGAGTTTTGGGCATGTGAGCGTTCTTTCAGCAGCAATTTACGGCGGGGCTCAGGAACATTTTCATAGTTGTACGGGCAGTGGCGGCACCCATAGCCGCAGCAATATCCTTTTTTTAAATGATACGCAGCGGTAAGCACCACGTTACCGTTGGGGTCGTAATAAAAGTCGGTTCCTTCAACCAGTTTTTTCATTGTTTACAGTTCACACACGAAGTACCGCTAATAACCGGTTCAGGAGTTGTTTTGTTTAAGTGCAGCGGCTTGTTTTTCAGGAAGTTGGGGTTCGGTGGCAAAAACCCACTCTTTCAGCTCCGCATCGAGCCGGGTGTTTTGCAGGGTTTCGGCCAGGCCAAAGCAGAGGTAGTGGATGCGGTTGCTGCGGGCAATATCCAGGCCCTCATAGTGTGTTTTGATGCACAGTTCGGGCGCAGGATTGGGCAGGGCATACACATCATCGCAGGCGGCATATACCGGCAGTTGGTACAACTCGGCCACCTTTTGGGTAAAATGGTACAGCACCGGCGAGTCGGTTTTAAGGTGTATGCGGGCACCCGGTTGCAAAAACTGTGCGTACAGGCGCAGGTATTTGGGGTGGGTTAACCGCTTTTTGTGCTTGGAGCTGCGCAGTTGCGGATCGGGAAAAGTGAGCCATATTTCGTGCACCTCGCCGGGGGCAAAATAGGTGGCAATGCGGTCAATTTGGGTACGCAAAAAAGCCACATGGGTTAGTTGTTCCCGCAAGGCGGTACGGGCCCCCACCCATATGCGGTTGCCTTTTTGATCAACCCCAATAAAATTGCGTTGCGGATACATACGGCCCAAGCCTACCGCATATTCGCCTTTACCGCAGGCAAGTTCGAGGGTTATGGGGTGGTTGTTATGAAAAAAAGCATGCCACTGCCCCGCCATGTTGGGCGGGTATTGCAGTACGTTGGGAAAGGTGGCAAGCTCGGCAAAGCGGATTAATTTTTTCTGGCCCATGGGGCGCAAAGGTACGTTACCGGAGCCGGTATGGTTGCATACGGGTTAAGGGTTATGGGTTACAGACGGTGCCGGGCGTCCGAAGCCGGAAGTGTCGGGATTGCGGGGTCAGCGTTTCAAAACCGATGTAACCGTTTTGTGCAAAGGTGGCGGCCGGCAATAAAAAAGCCCGGGCGTAAACACACCCGGGCAGTTGAGAAAACTGTTGAAAACGAAGCTGTAGGGGCTGGATTCGAACCAGCACGGGGCAGTTAGCCGCTGTACAAAAGTGAAAAGGACGCGATCCTTTACCTACTGGTGGTCAACCCCAGTCGGTTCCGCTGCAGTCGGAATCGGCATTATACAGTGTTTATCCTGTGCTCCCCACCCCCGAGACAAGAGGGCATGTCTGCCAAAGATTTCATCACCCCACAGTGTAGTCGCTCAAAGAACATTGACAGTGCAATATTACAACAAAAAGCATTTTCTTTGCAACTTTTTTAAACTAAATTTTGAAATTTTAGATTTTATTCAAATATTTGAGCGTTAAACAAAATTATTTCAAAAAACTGCTTTGCAAATGGCTTCTCGTTTGAATCTTGACAAACTCGACTACCAGATTATTGCCGCCATGATGGAAAACGCAGAAATTTCGTATGCCGAACTGGGCAAAAAACTTTTTGTATCGGGCGGCACCATACATGTACGCATGAAAAAGCTGCAGGAGCTGGGCGTGGCCAAAGGCAATCGGCTGCATGTGGACATGAAGCTGCTGGGCTACGACATTACGGCCTTTGTTGGGATTTATCTCGAAAAAAGCTCGCTTTACGATGCCGTTGCCAAAGAGCTGCGCAAAATACCCGAAATTGTACGCCTGAATTATACCACCGGCAACTACAGCATGTTTATTGAAATTGTGTGCAAAGACATCAACCAGCTCCGTTATGTGCTGCACGACGCTTTACAAAAAATTAAAGGCATCGAACGCACCGAAACCTTTATTTCGCTGGAAGAAAGCTTTAACCGTAACGTGCAGGTAGCCCCTGCGCCCTAATTTTTTGGAACCTGCAACTGTGGCCCGCTATTTCTTTCGCTCGGTTTTGGTGTTGGTGCTGCTGAACCTGTTGGTGAAGCCGGCATGGATTTTTGGTGTGGACCGCCAGGTGCAGGTGCTGGCCGGTTACGAAGCCTACGGGCGCTACTTTTCATATTTCAGCTTTACCACCATCTTCAACATTTTGGCCGATGCCGGTATTACCCTGTATGTGCAACAGCGGGTGGCCGGCCGGCTACAAAGCCAGGCACGTTGGCTGCCGCAGATTGTTCGATACAAGTTGCTGCTGAGTTTGGGGTATGCGGTCGTTTGCGGCGCGTTGGGTTTTTTGCTGGGCCTTACCGATGCCGGCCTGCTGCTACCGCTGCTGCTGCTGCAGGTACTGCTGAGCTGGATTGCCTTTGTGCGGGCCGTACTGGCAGCCCGCCAGCAGTTTATAAAAAGCTCGCTGCTGAGTGTGTTGGATAAATTGTTGCTGGTAATACCCGCCGGGTTCTATTTGTACACTGCCAGCGCCCCTGCACTCAGCATGTACGCCTTTGCCTGGTGGCAGGTTGGGGCAGCAGCCCTGGCGCTTGCTGCCGGTGCATTACTCCTTCACTTTTATAAAGTTACCGCATCAGATAGCGCAACCCGCCTGCCTACACTGCAGGAAATTATGGGCGATAGCCTGCCCTTTGCCGCTGTGGTACTTGCCATGTTTGTGCACAGCCGGGCCGACGCGGTTTTGCTGAACCTGCTGCCCGGCCCCGCCGAACAGGCAGGGCAATATGCGGCCATGTACCGCTTTGTAGATGCCGCAACGGTACTATCGTACCTGGCAGCCGGGTTTTTACTTTCGTTTTGGAGCCGCCACCTCAGCAACAGAGCACTCATAGCAGATACGGTTAACAAAATGTTTCGAATGCTGATGGCCGGCGCCCTGCTGGCAGGCGTGTTGTTCTTTTTTTACAGCGTTCCGTTGCAGCAGTGGCTGTACCAACGGCCCGAAACGCAAAGCGCTGCCGTACTGCAGTGGGGCATGTTGCTGCTGATGCCGGCTTTTCTGATTGATATTTTCGGCACCCTGCTAACGGCCAACCGGCAGCTGAAAACGTATCTATACATAACGCTGCTGTGCGTGGTACTGAACATTTTGGGTAATGTGGTGCTGATACCGCGTTTGCATGCATTAGGTGCCACCCTTACCGCACTGGGTACACAAACCATAATGGCGGCATGCCTGCTGCATGTTTGTTACCGGCGCTGGCGCCTTGTGCCCAATGCCGCTTCTGTAAGGCGCGTAGCGCTGCTGGCTGCACTATTGGTGCTACTGGCACTGCTGTTGCGGCACACAACGCTTGGGGTACTACCTCAAATAGCCATACTTGTTGGCGGATGGATGGCTGCCACGTTTGCGTTGCAACTCATTGCACCCGGCTGGTTTATACGCTGGCAACGCCAAACCCAATGAAACGGCAACACAACCGGCCACCCATGAAATTTGCCGTATTTTTAACGCGTTATGGAATACAAACTCAACCTGGCTTATTTACTTACCATTCTTCGCAACCGCTGGAAACAAAGCGCCCTGGTAGTGGCGCTGGGTACCACAATTACCGGTGGGGTATTGCTGCTAATGACGCCGCAGTTCCGCAGCTCGGCCATTTTTACCGCCGCCAACCCCAACCTGGGCGACCGAGCCAATATTTACCGTACCCAGTTTTGGGAACAGTATTTTTATTTTGGCGGCGAATTTGATAACGACCGCCTGATGGCCATTGCCAAATCGGAAGAAATGTTTCGCTATTTGGCCGATAGTTTTCAACTGAAAAAGCATTATAAAATTAAAGCCGACGGCGAACGGGGACGGTATTTAACCGACAAGGAGTTTAAAGACCATGTACGCATTCACAAAAATGATTTTGGGCATGTGAAAATTAATGTGTGGGATCGCGATAAATACCTGGCCACCCAAATTGCAAACGCTTTTGTGAAGCGGGTAAACGAAAAGGCCGTTGCCGGCAGCAATCAAATGAAGCAGGAAATCCTGCAAAAACTGCAACACGATTATCAGGTGCAGCGCGACTCGCTGCAGAGCCTGGAGCTGCAACTGCAAAACCGCGCCGATGAATTTTTAAAAGCCCGCAAAAACAGCCTGATAGCCGAACTCAACGAAAAAGAAAAACTGATTGAGCAGTTTCGTACCAGCATCAATAATGTACCGGCCTTGTTTGTTATTGAAGAAGCGGTGCCTGCTTTTCGCAAAGAAAAACCGAAAGTGCTTAACGGGATGATAACGGCCGCCTTGCTTTCGTTTGTTTTTTCGGTATTGCTCATTTTCATTCTGGAAGTTCAAAAATCGGGCAGGGGCTGATGCAGCCGCTTCGCAACCATACAAACCTGGTGCAGTTTTGGCTTCCCGTACTGGGGGCCCTGGCCTTGATTGTGGCAGGAATTGCGCAGGAGCAACCCTTACTGCTGGCACTGCCTTTTGCGGCACTGCTGCTGTATGCCGTACTACAGGTATCGCTGAAAGAACTTTTTTTTCTGCTGCTGTTTTGCATCCCGCTGAGCACCGAACGCGAAATGGGAGGTTCCCTTTCGCTTGACATACCCGATGAGCCGCTGATGCTGCTGCTTACCGGCGGACTTATTGGCTATTTTATCTTGCAGCCCCGCCTTTTTCCGAAGGCAGCACTGCGCAGCACCCTTTTTACCGTACTGGTGTTGCAGTTGCTATGGATGCTGCTTGCGGTTGTCTTTTCTTTCAACCACCTGCTCAGTATCAAATACCTGCTGGCCAAAATCTGGTACATTGTACCGTTTGTGCTGGGCAGCTTGTTGTTTTTGCAGCAGCCTGTTGATTTTACACGGGCAGTGCGTTTGCTCACAGGCGCATTGCTGCTTACCGTGGTTGTGATACTGGTACGGCATGCGGCCGCAGGTTTTACTTTTGAAAGCATCAACTTTGTACTGGATCCGTTCTACCGCAACCATGTGAGCTACTCCGCACAAATTGTTTTGTTATTTCCGGTAGTAACCCTTGCCTGGCAACAAAGCACAGGCCGGTTGCGTAACGTGCTGCTGTTGCTGCTGACGGTGTTGCTGGTTGCCCTGTTTTTTGCCTATTCGCGGGGTGCCTGGCTGGCATTGCTTGCGGGGTGGTTTACCTGGGTTGCCCTGCGGCGGCGCCTGCTGTTGCAATTGCTATGGGCCGCCGTTATTGCAGCCACCCTGGGCATCAGCTGGCTGATACGGGACGATAACTTTATGCGTTTTGCGCCCGACCACGACAAAACCTTTTTCCGCACCGATTTTCGGGAACACATGGCTGCCACCTATGAATTGAAAGATATTTCCACCATGGAACGCTTTTACCGGTGGGTGGCGGGTGTGCGCATGGTAAAACAGGAATGGCTCACCGGTTTTGGCCCCAACACGTTTTACGGATACTATAAAAACTACGCAGTATCGGCCTTTAAAACCTGGGTAAGCGATAATCCGGAACGCAGCACCGTACACAATTACTTTTTGTTAATAACCATTGAGCAGGGCATTCCGGCGCTTTTGCTGTTTTTAGTGCTGCTATA
Source organism: Lacibacter sp. (assembly GCA_046297415.1). Classification (GTDB taxonomy): domain Bacteria; phylum Bacteroidota; class Bacteroidia; order Chitinophagales; family Chitinophagaceae; genus Lacibacter. The sequence continues at coordinate 6,016 of JBKBIL010000014.1, read as the reverse complement.
CCTCATGTATCAAACGGCCGTGAGGGGTTATTACCAGTTGCAACACCGGTTCGATCGCATGCTGGCCGGGCTTTCGGCCGTTTTGCTCAGCACCATTCTTACCCTGAACTTATTAAGCGATCTTATTGAAACCGATAAGGTGGGCAGTTTTTATTTCATCACCCTGGGCCTGCTCATCCGCACCGAATACCTGTTGCGAACAACGGAACAAACCGGAACAGGCGCTTAGCAGCCAGGTTCGTAACCCCTTTTTCTTTTGCATTACAGAATTACCGGTGCACCCGTTGTACTTTTTTTCCAATAACGATTAGAAAAATCTTTCACGTACTACTTTGAATAAAACATATTTAGTCCCAAAAAAACTATCGGTTATCTTCACGGTAAGTTCAACGTATGAAACCGCTTGCAATTTTACTTGTACTGGCCGCAGCAATCGGCGGCTGTTCCCGCCCCGATCATTCCGAACGGGTGTTGCACGATCCGATATTGTTCAGCAAAACCGTACGGCAATTGAACAATGTTGTGCTGGAAAATAATTTTCCGCCCATGGTGGCGGCCCGCAATTACGCATACGCCTGTATTGCCGCTTACGAGTGCGTGGCGGCAGGCGACAGTAATTACCGCAGCCTGAGCGGACAGATACGGCACATGCCGCCCATGCCCCGGCCCGAAGATCCCGCAGCGGTGGATTATGCCCTGGCGGCCATGCTGGCCCTTACCAAGGTGGGCAATGCCGTTACCTTTCCGGAGGGCAGTTTAATGGGGTACTATAAGCAGCTGCTGCAACTGGCCGATTCGGTCGGCATGCCCCGCAAACGTATCAAAGCCAGCCAGGCCTTTGCCGACAGCATCAGCAAAGCCATCCTTACCTGGAGTAAAAACGACAATTACGCCGCAACGCGGGGCGCCGAAAAATATGTAATGCTGCCCGACCCGGGCCGTTGGGTGCCCACACCGCCCACCTATGCCAGCGCCATAGAGCCCCATTGGGGCAAAATACGGCCCATGGTGCTCGACAGTGCGGCACAATTTGAAATACCCCGTCCGCCTGCATTTGACAGCAGCAATCGCAACAGCCCCTTTTTTAAGGCCCTGCTGGAAGTTAAAAACATTGTGGACAGCCTTACCGAAGAGCAAATGCACATTGCTCAGTTTTGGGACGATAATCCCTTTGCGATGCACGTGCGGGGGCATGTAATGTTTGCCACCAAAAAATTTTCGCCGCCGGGCCATTGGCTCAACATTGTGGGTATTGCCGCCCAAACGGCCGGGGCCGACTTTAATACCACCGTTGCGGCCTATGCACATACTTCCATCGCATTTTTTGACGCCTTCATAAGAGGGTGGGAGGAAAAGTACCGCAGCAATTACATCCGCCCCGAAACGGCCATCAACCGGTACATTGATGAAAATTGGCGCCCCTTCATCCAAACGCCGCCGTTTCCCAGCTATGTAAGCGGCCACGCCACCAACTCGGCCGCAGCAGCCGAAGTAATGACGCACTGGTTTGGCGACAGTTTGCGCTTTACCGATACTTCACTGGTGCCGTTTGGCATAAAACCCCGTGAAATTGTATCGTTCCGAAAAGCGGCCGAAGAAGCGGCGCTATCGCGGTTATACGGCGGCATCCACTTTCGGTTTGATAACGATGAGGGGCTGCGGGTAGGCCGTAAAATTGGCGAGTTAATTGTGCAACGTTTGCAGTTTAAATGAAGAAGCTACAAAAGGCGGCTTGTATTTTTTTTCTGACCGTCGGCATACTGATTTTGAGCCATGCACATGCGCAACACAGCAAGCCGGCACTCAGCGGCATGGCGCTTGCTGGCACGGATGGAAAAGCGGCCTACGTTACCCTGGGAGGACCCGGCGTAAAGTGGAAGCACAATCATGTGGAGGCGGGGGTTTACATGCTGCCCAGCCTGCGGATGCTCCGCGAAGAAGCAAGGCTTTTGGTAACGCCCACATTGGGTTGCGGCATATTGGTGCGGTATAAAATGCTGGCAGCGGGCATACCCGTTTATTATGATGCGGCCCGGCAGCGCTGGCAACTTGCCGGGGCTATTGGTATTGCTTTGGGGAAGTGAGCTCCCGTTTTCCCATCCGCCGTAAAATCGTTGCATTTTACACCTGCCTTTAAAAGACAGTAGCAGCGGACAAAGCAGGCACGTGTATGCAGCAAAGCAACATAGCCTAATTGTGTGAGCAATTAAACTGAAGCTAATAAAATCATAAACGCGTTTTCAACTTAGTGCCGGAACGCTCTTGCCGCAATGTGTAACAAGCCTGCGCCACCGCTAAATGAAAGCCAACGTTTTTGAAGCGGCACCTCAATGTTCAGCAACACGCCAATTAATAACCGAATAATAACTAAGAAGCAATCAGGCCCGTACGTCCAGCGCATCCCGCAGGCCGTTGCCCAGCAGGTTAAAAGCCAACACCAACAGCATGATGGCCAAACCCGGCGCCAACGCCAATACGGGGTTGTTGGTAATGATGAAGTTGTAATTTTCTTTTATCATCAGGCCCCAGCTGGGTTGGGGCGGCTGTACCCCAAGGCCCAGAAAGCTGAGTCCGGCTTCCATAATAATGGCGGTCGCAAAATTGCCGGCAGCCAGTACCCCAACCGGGCCCATGATATTGGGCAAAATGTGGCGGAACATGATGCGCACCGAAGAAAAGCCCATGGCCCGTGCGGCCTCAATGTAATTGAGTTCGCGTACGGCCAGTACTTGTCCGCGTACAAGGCGTGCCACGTTTACCCACAGCGTAAAGCCAATGGCGCAAAACACCTGCCAATAACCTTTGCCCAACGCCAGCGTAAAGGCAAATACCAGCAGCAGTGTGGGAATGCTCCATACCACGTTAATGAGCCAGGTAATTACGGCATCTATACGTCCCCGGTAATAACCGGCCAACATGCCCAGCGTAATGCCCATGAAGAGCGACAGCAGTACGGCAACGGCTCCCACGCTCAGGCTCACCCGAACCCCCACCAACAGGCGGCTCAGCAGATCGCGGCCAAATTTATCGGTACCCAGCCAAAACCTTTGTTTGTGCAGTAACTCCTGCGGATTATGCCCCTGTAACGCCAGCAGCAGGGGTTCGGTAATGCCCTCATCCACAAGCCGGGTTGCCACCAGCGTATCGTTTTGTACCTGCCAGTGTTCAATGGGCACATAGGTAACGGCGTCGTCGCGGCCCAGCCACCAGGCTTTCCAGGCGGGTGTAGGTGTTACCTGGCTGCGGGGGAGTTTTACAAATTGCTGCACGTGTCCGGGTTGGCGGGCTGCCAGTTCCAAAATAATGCGGTTGGCATTAGAGGTGGCATCGGGGGCAAGCAGGTACGCCAATAGGGCCGTTACCAGCGCAAGGCAAATGATGCACAAACCCAATACAGCGCCCCGGTTGCGCAGGAGCCGTTGGAAAAAACTAAATTTAGTTTGATTATTTACCATGTGCACAAGCTTAAAAGTAGCACGAATGCGGATTTGGGAGCAAATAATTTTACAGTCATATAATAAACGTTTTAAAACGCTTAACACGGTTGCGATTGTCCTAACGACAATTTTGAATAAACAACAGTAACTCGTTGATTTACAGGTGTCGAAAATTTGGAAAATTGGAAAACTGTTGCGTATATTTATGTGTTGCACGCAACCTTAATGAAAAAGTTTTTAGTGCAGTTGGGGTTAGACAAAACGCAATAAAAAAGAGAGAATAAAAACGAAAAAAGTGAGTATTGAGATTTGTGTTTGCAACGACAACTTTATTCACGGTTTGACAAAACTCGTTCTTTGAAAGTACAATTTAGAACAACGTTTTTAGAATTGTTTTACTTGACAATTTTCGCATTTTACTTGCAAACTCAATTTGACAACTTGCAGACTTTACCCGACAACTTGAAAGTTTAAACCGACTACTTGCGACTTCAATCCACCAACTTGCAGACTCAACCCTGCAGCTTGAAAATTGAATCCACTTGCTTGGAGACTTTACTCGACAACCTGCAAATCAAATCCGACAACTTGCAACTATTATTCGACTATATGCAAACTAAATCCGACAACCTGCGAGTTCAATCCACTTACCTGCAAACTTTACCCACTTACTTGCGAGTAGAATACACTTTGTTTAAAATCAAACATTTGTGCAGAATAAGTAAGGACTTTTACTTGCATTCGGTTTTGACACAACTCAAAACAAGGCTGCGTGCAACATTTGGTTTGGCGTCAGCGTGGGGTGACGGAACTCGCCATCAACATTTGGTTCGCTATTCAACTTTTGTTACTGGCTTGACGGAACGCTGTTCATCTTTTGTACTATTCATCAACTAACCAACTATATTTGGCTTCAGTTCCAGCTTGACGTTTTCCAAATGCCACGCCGAAACGCCAAGCCTTATTCGTTAGCAGCCATATTAGGACGACATTGCAACAACAAAATGACAACTAAAAAATGAAAATATATCTTTCGACAAACTACAGAAATCTAAATCCAGTGAGAGAAGCATTGGAAATGATTTCCGGCAGACTAAATATTGAACTTTATCAGGCAGACTATTTCAATATTGAAGAACAAATAGTTCCGCAAATCATAGAGACCATTAAAAAGTCTGATGTAGTAGTTGCTGACATATCAAATGATAATCCTAATATCTATTACGAAGTAGGTATTGCTCATTCAATGGGAAAACCAGTAATCTTAGTCAGCCAAACAAACAATTTTAATAGATTTTCTCTGCTATCATATCGTTTTTACAATTATGACATTGACCCAAAAGGAATTAAAAACCTTTCATTCAGACTTGAGCAAATTTTATCAGACAGTAACGAACTAAACCAACTTAAACCTCAGACAAGGAAAAAACATATTTTAGATTTTCAAGAATTCACAAATAATAACCGACTAGATGAAATCTTAAGTTTAAATGGCGTTGCAAAATTTTACGAACTTGAAAACTGGATATTCACCTTACTAAAAGAAATTCCAGGATTTGAAGTTCAGTATAATGAACAAAGAAGCGGAAAAGAATATGACTTTATAGTTTGGAATTCTAACGAATCAGAAGAATTAAAAGGATTAGGAAACCCTATCCCTATTGAAGTGAAAGCGTCAAAATATGTTGAGAACAACCTAATCCATTCGCTAATAAGTAAAGCAAGTTCACAAGGTTTCAAGTCATTTATTCTTATCACGACTGCAAACCTCACAGAAGGAAATAAAAAATTAATTAGAGATTTAAAAGCACATTCTGGCATTGCAATTCTCGTTGTTGACAAGGAAGATTTACGAAACATTAATTCTTCAAAGGACTTGATAAAAGCTCTGATTAAATCATTTAGAAAATTTTTTATCTACTAAGCAATGTTTGACCTTCCAACATATCAAGGTTTGCTTGCTGCTGTAGATGCGGCTGTAACAGCGACTCAAAAAGGTGACAGATTTGAAGAATTATGTGCCTATTTATTTAATAATCTAACTGGAGTTAGCATTGAAGGAAGAGACGCAGTTATGGCTTCTGAAGAAATTGACATTGTTCTTTGGAACGCACAAACCGAAGAAGTATTAAGACCTTTTGACAACACAATACTTGTAGAATGTAAGAACTGGTCAACCCCTGTTGGTGCACCTTCATTTGACAGTTTTATTTCAAAAGTTAGACGAAGAACATTGAAAACAGGAATATTCATTGCTGCAAATGGCGTAACGGGGGACTTTTTAAACAGTAACAATGGAAGTGGAGCTATTGACTTGATTAAAGCAGCACTTGGAGAAGGAATTAGAGTAATAATAATTAACAGGGCTGACTTAGATGCAATTACTACACTTGACGATTTCAGGACTTTAATTAAAAAACGTTATTGTGGACTATTTATTCATAAACCATTCAACAACTAGAGCGTATCTCAAAAGTGTGAATTCGTTTAAAATAACTCTTTGAAGTAAAAATAAGGTTGTGGAATTTTATGGTCATGGATATAACCAATGACCAATGGACGTTAGTAAGGCCTATAAT
>JBKBIL010000013.1:1264-39242 GCA_046297415.1 Lacibacter sp. | reverse complement strand
TAACGGTTAAAACTGCTACAGTGCAAGACAGTTATTGAGAGAGGGCTAAAAGTCTTGATAGTCAAGGCTTTTAGCTTTGTGGTGTGGGCCGGGATCGAACCGGCGACACAAGGATTTTCAGTCCTTTGCTCTACCAACTGAGCTACCGCACCATTCCATATGCTGTGTTTTTCAATGTAGCTGCAGGTGCTCTATCCCGACGCCTGCGGGTCGGGACCTCGAAAATCGAAAACTCCTTCGTCGTTTTGATTTTCTACGGCCAACTGAGCTACCGCACCATCCTGCAACCGTACTTTTCGATACGTAATTGTATCCTGCCGGTTGGCTTCGGGGCTGCAAATATAGTTCTTCGGTACCGATTTCAGAAAAAATCCCAAAAATTCTTCATTGACCTGCCTGCTGCCGGTAACGCAGTGCCACGGCCTGCAACAGCCGGTCCACGTACGCGTCGAACTCCGCAAAGGCATTGTTACTCAGCACAATAAGGGTTTGCCGGGCGTCAATGCAGCGAATAATCTGTGTTTTGTATCCGGGATTATCGCCACTATGCTTTACAATACGGCCCAGCACGGGGTGCTGGCTCAGCTCCCAACCAAAGCCGTACTGCGAGGTGTCGCCCTTGTTCAACCGCATGGGGCGGTACATCGCAGCCAGGCTTGCGGGGGTAGCCAAGAGGTTGTTGTACAGTGCCGCATCCCATTTCAGCAAATCCTGCGCCGTGGAACTGATACGGCCCGGCCCCTTGCGGTTGCCCAGCCAAAGGGTGTAGTTGCTCGCCGGGAAAGAGTCGGCGCTAACGTGGCGCTGCTGTGCCGCCACATACTGATAACCGGGCGCCAGGCGGGGCATTCCCCGCTTTTCATCGGGCGTGCGGATGTCGGTATCGGCCATGCCCAGCGGCTTGAAAATCCATTCGCGGCAGAGGGTTATAAAATCGCGGCCGGCCGCTTTTTCGGCAATGCTGGCCAGCAGCACATATCCGGTATTGCTGTACTCGTACCGTTCGCCGGGCGCAAAGCGCATACGGGGCTGATAGCGGTTGAGGTACCTCAAAATATCTTCGTTGCCGGCCACAAAACGTTTATCCCAGTACTTGTCCATCAGCGCCTGGTAATCGGGCAGGCCCGAGGTATGGGTGAGCAGGTGGCGGATGGTAATGCCTTTGTACGGAAGTTGCAGGTAGCGCTCCACGGGGTCGTCGTACTGCAGCAACCCTTCCTGCTGCAGCAATACGATAATCATGGCCGTAAACTGTTTGGATACCGATGCCAGTTCAAAAATATCGGTAGCCTGCAGGGGTTCCTGCGTTTCAAAACGGCGATAGCCGTAGGCCTGCTGGTGCCACACCGTTCCGTTATCGGCCAGCAATACCACTCCGTTAAAGGGGTGCGCCGCGGCCGGCGGCTGCAGTAAGGTATCGGGCTGGGCCTGCGTGTGCACTACCGCAAACAGCAATAACAGGAGGAAATAGGAGCGCATTGTAGTGATACTTGTATTTTACGATGAAATCGCATTAATAAAGATAACAAAACCTGCCTGCAATGGAAGAAGCTTGCCGGTATTCCTTTGTTTAATAATAAACGCAGGGTCACCTCCGGGTAACCCCGCTAAGAATTTAACTTTTGATGTCCACCCGGGGTCTGGCACAACCGACCCCGGGACTTTGTCATAATTGCACACATGCTATGAAATACGCAGGGTATCCCCTGCAGCAAACCGCGCTGCGAATGGAGAGCGGAAATACAACTATGTTGTATCTTACAACAAACACGTAAAAATTAACCTGCCATGTCTATTGTTGTGGAAGCGCTCAGTTTTGCCGCCGAACACCATAAAAACCAGTTCCGCAAAGGCACCCGCATCCCTTACCTCACCCACTTGTTGAACGTATGCGCCTGGCTGGCCCGCCGCAACTACCCCGATGAAGTGCTGGCCGCCGCCCTGCTGCACGATGTTGTTGAAGATACCGACGCCACCGCCGACATGGTACAGGAGCGCTTTGGGCCGCATGTTACCGCCATTGTGCTGGGGGTTACCGAACTGGAAAAACGCGAACACAAGGCCCTTGACAAATCGGCCACCTGGCAACAACGCAAAGAGCAAACCCTGCACTTTTTGCGGCACGAAGCTACCTACGAGCAACTGCTGGTAGGCGGCGCCGACAAACTGGATAATTTACAAAGCCTGTGCACCGATTACGAACTGGAAGGCGAAGCCGTTTGGAACCGCTTTAATGCGCCCCGGCACCTGCAGCAATGGTACTATACCTCGGTAGCCTTGCTGCTCGAAGAAAAAGCCGATACCGACCCGGTATTTGGCGAAATGGCGGCTGCCATGCAGCAATGCCTGCGGCGCCTGTTCTGATGCATATGGCCGGCATACACGTTGCCCCGTTTGCGTACCCCCCACTCCACAAAACGCAGTAAGGCGCTCCGGCATCTTTCGCTACCTTTAACGGGTAATAGCAGCAGCCTATGCAGTTTCGCTACAAACGGGCACTAACCCGCATCAACCGGCAGGCCGGCAACATAGCCAAAGGCGTATTTTTCATTGGTACCTGGCCGGCACGCAAGCTGGAAGAAGCCCTCGATTACATCTACGGATACGATAAAGATAGCGGCAGTGCGCCCCGTGTAAACACCCGCATGCTGAGCCTGTTTCTGATTTGCCTGTTCCTTACCGCCTTTGTAACGGTTTTGGCTTTGCGCCATCCGACATTTACCAACGAAGCCGCCTGGATGGCCGGAATTTTTACCCTTGCCTGTTTGCTGTGGATGACGGAGGCCCTGCCGCTTTTTGCCACGGCACTGCTGATTATGGGGCTCGAAGTGCTGCTGCTGGCCAACCCCGGCGGCTGGCAGGGCCTGGGCTTCGAAAACCGGGTAAGTCCTTCATTCACGTTTTTTCTTGAACCCCTGTCGGACCCCATAATTGTATTGTTTCTGGGCGGTTTTATGCTGGCCCGGGCTGCCGTAAAACGGGGGGTGGACGCGGCCCTTGCCGCATGGGTATTGCGTTTCTTCGGCAATACCCCACCGCGGGTAATGATGGGCATGATGGTCATCACCGCTTTTTTTTCGATGTGGATGAGCAACACGGCTACCGCCACCATGATGATTACCCTGCTGCCCCCGCTATTTGCGCAGCTGCCCGGCGAAGAGCGTTTTCAGAAAGGCATGCTGCTGGCCATACCCTTTGCCGCCAACATCGGGGGCATGGGCACCCCCATCGCTTCGCCGCCCAATGCCGTGGCGGTAAGTGCCCTGGCCCGTGCCGGAACACCGGTTTTGTTTCTCGAATGGGTGGCGGTGGCCCTTCCTTTTGCGTTGCTGATGCTGCTGGTAACGTATCAGCTGTTATACCGCAGTTACCGGCCCGTTGATGCAAACCGGCTGGTAGTGATGGAGCGCAAGCCCATTGATGGCCGGGGGCTGTATGTGATTGCCATATTTTCGATAACCATTGTGTTGTGGCTTACCGAACAATGGCACGGACTGCCTACCGCAGTGGTGGCGCTGCTGCCCATTATTGCCTTTACGGCAACCGGCATGCTGAATAAAACCGACATCAACTCACTGGAATGGAACATCCTGCTGCTGATTGCCGGTGGCATTGCGCTGGGCCGCGGCATCAGCGCCACGGGGCTCGATTTGTGGCTGGTTGAACAACTGCCCGACCAGAGTGCGTACATGCTTACCGTACTGGTATTTACGACGTTGCTGCTCAGCACTTTCATTTCCAATACGGCCACCGCCAACCTGCTCATACCCATTGGCATATCCATTGCCGTTAGCACCGATGCCGGCAACACGTTATACATACAGGAAATGGCCATGGGCATTGCACTGGCAGCCTCGCTGGCCATGGCCCTGCCGGTTAGCACGGCTCCCAACACCATTGCTTACGCACAAGGCGCACTCACCACGCCCGATTTTGTGAAGAAAGGTGCTGTAATTGGCTTGTTGGGTGTGGGGCTCATCAGCATTGTTTCGTATGTACTACGCGTTTTGTTTCATTAAAACCACATATCATGCCTGCCAATAAAAACGCCATCATGCGCTACCGCATCATCGACCGCTGCCTGCGCAACCCCATGCACCGCTATCCTACCAAGGAATACCTGCGGCAGCAAATCAGTGAGCAGCTGTATGGCGAGGGGGCTGCCGGCATTTCCACCTCGTCGGTTGAAAAAGACCTGATTGCCATGCGAGATGATGCGGCGCTGGGCTTTTTTGCTCCCATTCGCTACCACCGCGTGCATAAGGGGTATTATTATGAAGATCCGGAATACAGCATCGACGGCATGGGGTTGAGCAGCCAGGATTCGGAAGCCTTGCGGGAAGCCGCCGGCCTGTTACAGCTGTTCAGCGATTTTCCGGTGTTTGCCAACCTGCGGGAGGCCATTGAAAAAATCAATACCCGCTTTTCACTATCAAGCGACCTGGGCGACCCCAATGTAGAGCAATACGTGCAATTTGAACAGGCAATTACCACCCGTGGCAAAGAATGGATCAAACCCCTGTACGAAGCCATCGTACAACGCAAGCCCGTTACTTTTTTATACAACAACGTATATAAAAACGAAACCCGACAACACCAGCTGGACCCATATTTGTTGAAAGAAGTGCGTAACAAATGGTATTTGGTAGGATGGAACAACAAGCACCAGCGGTTTACCACCTATGCGCTCGACCGTATGGAAGGGGTACAATTGTTGGAAAAATCGTTCCGCTACCGCCGCGATTTTAATCCGGCCGATTATTACAAGTACTCCATGGGCATTATGGAAGGCGGCCGGCCCGAAGAAAAGGTATTGCTGGAAGTGTACGGACCCATTGCCCGGCTGGTTGCCATTAACCCGCTGCACCAAAGCCAGGAAATAATAAAAGAAGATCCCGAGCGCTTGCGCATTGCATTGGAAGTAAGTATTACCGAAGAACTGGTACGGCAATTGCTTGGTTTTTGCAACAACATCAAAATCATAAAACCCCTGTCGTTACGCAGGCGGATAGCCGACGCGCTGCGGCAGGCGCTGGAACTAAACGAGTAAAATTTAATAACACTTTTATACCGGAGATACTACGAAAACCGGGGTATTTTAACACGCATCAAACTTTGTTGTCGAAAAACGAGATTCACTGCTACGCAAAGTATAGCGCCGAGCATTCATGCATGCGGGTTGTTTAGCCGGGCATGCTTATGAGCTGCATTTCATGTTTGGCATGATATGAAGCACTTATTGTTAACGTAGCAGGCGCTCTAACTATGCGCCCGCCTCGGTAAAATGTTCGCCGCTGTATTGGCGCAGCTGTTGGGCTGCCCATTCGGGCGTAATATCGCGCTGCGGGGTGGCCAGCATTTCGTAGCCCACCATAAACTTTTTTACCGTTGCGCTGCGCAGCAAGGGCGGATAAAAATGCATGTGCCAGTGCCACTCGGGATGTTCGCCCTCATTTACCGGCGCCGGGTGCATGCCGGCCGAATACGGGAAGGATACCTGAAAAAGATTGTCGTACCGGATGGTAAGCGCTTTCAAAATTTCGGCAAACGCTGCTACTTCCTCCTTGGTAAACTGCAGCAAATTTTGCCGGTGCTGCTTACTGATGATGAGGGTTTCAAAAGGCCATACCGCCCAAAAGGGCACCACTACGCCAAAATGTTCATTTTCCAGCACCACCCGTTCCCGCTTTTGCAGTTCGAGTTGCAGGTAATCGGCCAATAAACTTTTTCCGGTTCGTTCGAAATACGCCTTCTGCCGGCGGGTTTCTTTTTCTACCTCCAGCGGTATGGAAGAAGAGGCCCAGATTTGCCCGTGCGGGTGCGGATTGCTGCAGCCCATGATTTCTCCCTTGTTCTCAAAAATCTGCACATAGCGTATGTACGGGTTGGCCGCCAGTTCGCGGTATTCCTGTTGCCAAAGGGCGATCACCTGCTCAATGGCGGGTACCGTCATTTGCGGAAGAGTAAGATCGTGCCGGGGCGAAAAGCAGATGACTTTACAGATGCCCTTCTCGCTGCGGGCAAGCAGCAAGTTGGCCTCGTTATAACTGCCCGATGGCGTATCGGCCAGCAGGGCCGAAAAATCGTTTACAAACGAATAGGGTTGCTCGTAGTGCGGGTTTACCGAACCATCGGCCCTACGATTGCCCGGGCACAGGTAACAGCCGGGGTCATACGCCGGCCGGTTGTTTTTCGGCAGGTCTTCCACTTTGCCCTGCCAGGGCCGTTTCATGCGGTGCGGCGAAACCAGCACCCAATCGCCGGTAAGTATGTTTTGACGGGTATGCGGGTGTTCGTTTAAGTCAAACATGGCAGTTACAAAATTTCGGTACCGTTTTCAATAGTGGCCACATAACCGGTAAGCGGCAAGCCCATGGCGGCTTCGTAGGCCGGTTGCAGCTTTTCTAACAACGGCTCAATGGCGTCTTCGCGAATGAGGTTGATGGTACAGCCGCCAAAACCGCCGCCCATCATACGGGCACCAATAACGGCCTCGTGTTGGCGCACCTGATCTACCAGCCAATCCAGCTCTTTGCAACTTACGCCATACATGTGGCTCAGCCCATCATGGGTGGCAAACATTTTCCTTCCCAAGGAATGAATATCTCCCTTTTTCAGATCCTCACAGGCAGCCAGCAGCCGTTCTATTTCCTGCACTACAAAACGGGCACGCCTATCCACCAGGGGGTCTTTCGGTAGCACGTACCGGTCGAGCATTTCGGTGGTAACGTCTCGGAACGAGTGAACACCTGCCACATGCGCACGCACCCATGCCACAGCCTGCTCACATTCCTGCCGGCGGGTGTTGTATTCGGATGAGGCCAGCGAATGTTTTACGTTGGTATTGAGCAGCAACACTTTAATATTACCAAGCTCGAAGGGTTCGTATTCGTATTCGAGCGAGCGACAGTCGAGGCGGATCACGTGGTTTTTCTTACCCATCAGGGATGCAAACTGATCCATAATGCCGCACAACACACCGGCATACTCATGTTCGGCTTTTTGCGCCATGTGCACCATGGTAATGCGATCGAGATTCGTTTGCAGCAGTTCGTTCAGCGCAAACACCGTTGCACATTCCACAGCGGCAGACGACGATAAGCCTGCCCCCATCGGCACATCGCTGGTAAGCAGGGCGTTGAACCCTCGCAGGAGTATCCCTCGTTTACCAAACTGCGCTGCCGCACCCAAAATATAGTTGGGCCAGTTTACATGCGTTGCGGGCCGCAGTTCCGCCACACTTGTGCGAAAGGTTTTGTTTAAATCACGAGCAACCAGATGTATTTCGTCATCTGAGCGCAGACTCATTGCCACATAAGCCGCCTTATCAATGGCGGCAGGCAGCACAAAGCCTTCGTTGTAATCGGTATGCTCGCCAATGATGTTCACCCTTCCGGGAGAACGCACAATCAGCGGAGGGGCCTGCGCCGGAAAAGCCGCCGCAAAGGAGGCCGCAATTTGTTCTTTGGTGATGGCGGTCATGATGGTATCAGGCAATAACGAATCTTTTAAAACAGCCGAAGCCGGCGATGGAATTTGCTCAAAAATAGTTCTACCCTGCCATTATATGGCAGGCTCGCTTCCAACTAATGCATGAAATGCCTCATGCAAAACCGCTGCCGGCCTGCGAACTTAATTGTTCCGATGCCCCTGAAAGTTGCATGCATTAACCAGTTATGCAGCTATTTTAACAAGCCGCAAACGCCGTGTAAGCTACAACTACTTGCGCCCTGTATAAGGCACATCATATTTGCGGCTATCCGAATCGGCCAAGAGTGCGGATACAAACCTGGCTTCAATCAAGCAAAATTGAGTGCGCAACAAAGTGCAATGTTTAGTTACTGCTTGCCTGCGGCAGTAATCCGCAGCAGTACCGCCAAAGCCTCCGCCGGCTGATCCCATAGTGGATGAACCCATTTAACTTCGTTATGGAGTTACCTGTTTGTTGCAGCCAACCAAGCGTACAAATCTGTACCATTCAATAACAATTGCCAATACAAAGGTAACGGCGCAGGCAGGCAACACAACCTGATGCGTGTTGAAATCAGCTGCCGCCTACGACTTTTTCCGGTTGCAGGAATCAATTCTGCAGTATAAGAAATGGCTGTTCTGTAAAGGAATATTGCTCTTGCCCGCACCCGGCCAATCATTGCCTGCTCGTTTGTCTGAAAAAACACATGTGCCATGCCCCGGGCCGCTACCCGTTCACTCTTTTACTACCTGCAACAGGGTTGCCCGGTTGTTTACCCAAACCTGCACCAGGTACACACCCGCGGGCCGGTCCTGCAAAGCCAAAAGCGGCAGGGTTTGATTGCCGGAAAGCTGCCGGGGCGCCGACTGATGCAGTAACTGTCCCGCATTGGTGAAGATGCGGTAATGCACCTCGTGTGATCCCCGCAGGCGCAGGTGCAGCAGCGCATCTCCCTGCGTGGGGTTGGGTATGATGCGGAGTTGTTCTACTTCTTCCAGGTTGCTTACCGGCGTAACCACGCAGCCATTGGTTTGGAAGGCTTTTGCCGCAAATTGGATGGCTGTTAAATCGGCAAACAGCGTAGTGCCCGGACATTCCGTAGCACAGCCCTGCCGGTGGCCCGATACATGATTGAGCAGTAAACCACTGTTGATGTGTACCGATGTGCCGGTGAGGTCTATATTCAACTGACAGGCTTTCCAGGCAAGGGTATGAATCAGGGTTTGCCGGGCTTCGGGCGTAATGTTGGCCGCGGTATAGGTACCCAGCATGCACACGCCCATGGTGCGCCCGTTAAAACCGCAAAAGTGCGCCCCGGTTACATCCTGCGTGCTGCTGTTTTGCCGGCCTTCGTACAACTGGCCGTTGGGAGCAATCAGCCAGTTGTAGCCTATATCGCTCCAGCCGTTGGTGTTCACGTGCTGGTTCCAGATGGCCAGCACCACGCCATCCCAGTTGGAAGAAGTGTTAGCCCCGGCCGAATGATGTACGATGAGGTGTGTGGGCGTTGTGGGGGTGGGGTTCCACAACGGCTGCGGACAGCCCCAGCCGCTGCGGCTGATGAATGAAGGCTGGGCACACGAACAGTTGGTACGCAGGGCCGGTTGGGCATTGGTTGTTTGGGATGTCCTTGCCGGCGGCTGTTGCACCGATTCCGACGGAGCCAGGCAGTTGATGAACAGCAAATTGGGCAACACTCCCTTACCCAGCAGGTTAGAGCGCATGCGCATCTGGTACCATTGTTGCGTGGGCGGCACAAAAAGCAGCTCCGAAACAAAGTTGTAACGCAGGGGTTCCCCTGCAGCATGTGCTTCGGGTACAACCGGCTGCCAACTGGCCCACTTTTCACCATCGGCCGAAAAGCGGATTTCCCAAACCGTATTACCCGTTTCGGCACCCGCCTCATTCCACCCAAACGAAAGTGAATAAAACGAGAGCCGCTTGCCGGCAGGCAGGCGCCGGGGCGAAAGGGTACAACCGGCCTCGCGGCCAACATCTTGTACCGATCCGTTGGAGCGCAGGTTGTAAACACCAGCGCTTGCAGCAAGGATGTGTTGCTGCAGGTGCAAGGTTTCCATTTCATGCACGGTACCGCCGGGTAATTGTGCGTGTGCAAAGAATAGAGTCAGCAGGCCAATGGTTGTAAAGAGATGCCGTAAGTAGTTCATAGTTGTTTGAAGATAATATTTTGGAACCAGCCGCACAAAAATGCGGCCGGTCAGCAGCACACATGCCCGAAATCAGTTGCCATTGCTTGTACTTCTGGCGAGGAGTAACTACCTTTTGACTTCAAAAAATTGTATCCCATGCGCATACTGTTACCCTTACTTTCACTTGCGGTTTTTGCTTCCTGCCGCAACCAGTCTACCCCTCCCGATTTTCAGGAATATACCATTGAGCAATTTTTTCAAACCGAAGCGGTGGGGGGCGTAAGTTTCAGCACCGATGAAAGCAAAATACTCATCCACAGCAACCGCTCGGGTATTTTTAATCTGTATCAGATTCAGCTTGCCGACTCGAGCCGCGTGGCCCTTACGGCCAGCGCCAATGAATCGTTGTTTGCAATCGGCTACGTGCCGGGCACCGATTACTTTTTGTTTTCGGCCGATAAGGGCGGCAACGAAAACAACCACCTGTACCTGCAAACCAATCCCATTACCGTAAGGGATTTAACCCCGGGCGTAAAAGAAAAAGCATCGTTCCTCAACTGGACCGAAGACAAAAAACATTTTTATTACCTCAGTAACAAGCGCAATCCGTTATTTTTTGACCTGTACAAAATGGATACCGTTTCCTGGGAGCCGGTACTCATGTACAAAAACGACAGTGGCTTCGATATCAACCTCGTTTCGCACAACGAACGCTACTATATATTTACCCGCAACATTACCACCGACCGCAACGAACTGTATTTGTACGATAAGCAAACCGGCGAAACCCGCAAACTTTCCCCCACGGGTACGGAAGATGCCACTTATTACCCGGCGGCGTTTGAACCCGACGATAATTATTTGTATTACATCACCAACGAAGGCAGCGAGTTTAGCTATGTGGTGAAATACAATATTACCACTGCTGCCAGGGAAACCTTCTTTTCCACCAACTGGGATGTGGTGGGCATGACGGTGAGCGAAAAGCACAAATACCATGTGCTGTATATCAATGAAGACGGCCGCGACCGGGTGCAGCTGTTTGAACACAGTACCGGCAAAGAAGTAAAATTGCCCCGGTTGAAAAACGGATACATCTCGGGCATTACCATTGCGCCCAGCGAAAAAAACCTGATCCTTACCGTTAGCAGCGACCGCAGCAGCGACAACCTGTATTGGTACAACCTCGAAACCAAACAACTAAAACAACTGACCAATACCTTTTCGCCCGAAATCAACCCGGCGCATCTGGTAGATGCGCAGGTAGTGCGCTTTAAATCGTTCGACGGTTTGGAAATCCCCGCCATTTTTTACAAGCCGCATCAGGCATCGCCCCAAAACAAGGTGCCGGCATTGGTATGGGTACATGGAGGGCCGGGCGGACAAAGCCGGGCGGGTTATTCCAACACCATACAATATTTCGTTAACCATGGCTACGCCGTACTGGCCGTAAATAACCGGGGCAGCAGCGGTTACGGAAAAACATTTTACAAAATGGACAACCGCAACCATGGCGACAAAGACCTGAAAGACTGCCTGTGGGGCCGCAACTGGCTGGCTAAGCAACCGTATATTGACAGTACCAAAATTGGCATATACGGTGGCAGCTATGGCGGCTTTATGGCGCTGGCCGGCATTATTCAGTACCCCGAAGCCTTTGCCGTGGGAGTGAACCTGTTTGGAGTTACCAACTGGTTGCGTACGCTGCGCAGCATACCGCCTTATTGGGAAAGTTTTCGCAAAGCGCTGTACGATGAAATGGGCGACCCCGGTACGGCCGACTCCGTGCGGCTGAAAGCCATATCGCCGTTGTTTCATGCGCATCAAATAAAAACCCCGCTGCTGGTATTGCAGGGCAGTAACGACCCGCGGGTGCTGCAGGTAGAAAGCGATGAAATTGTGGCCGGCGCCAAAGCCAACGGCGTACCGGTAGAATACATTCTGTTTCCCGACGAAGGCCATGGCTTCGTAAAAAAAGAAAACCAAATGAAGGCGGCACGTGAAACGCTTCGCTTTTTAAATACCTATCTCAAAAAATAATACGCTCCTTTTGAAGGTAAACAAATGAGGCGGCCCCATGCAGGCCGCCTCATTCATTATTCTAAAAAACCGATTGCAGATAATTATTTCACTTTGTTCAATTCCACACGCACTACCACTTCCACCTCTTTACCCACAACCAGCCCGCCGGCTTCCGTCAGGCGGTCCCATTTCAAATTGTAATCAAACCGGTTGATGGTAGTAGTGGCTTTAAAGCCCGCCTTATCGCCCCGGCTGCTGGTGGCTATGCCGCCAAAGGTTACGTCGAATTTCACCGGCCGGGTTACATCGCGAATGGTGAGGTTTCCATTGAGTTCATACTTGTTTCCGCCCTTGGGCACAAAGCTGGTGCTCACAAAGGTCATGGTAGGATATTTCTCGGCATTGAAAAAATCATCGCTGCGCAAATGCTTATCGCGGCTTTCGTTTTCGGTGTTAATGGAGTTTACATCAACAGTAAAGTTGATTTTGGCATCGCTCCAGTCGGCCTTGGTATGCTCTACCGATCCGTCAAAAACCTTAAAAGTGCCTTCCGTTTCGGCCACCACCATGTGCGCCACCGAAAAGCGTACCGAAGTATGGGGCTAATCTACTACCCATTTGGTGGGTGTTTGCACCGCAGGAGCCGGTTCGCCAGCAGGTTGCGGCTGTTGTTGCGGTAAAAAGGCCATAAGGGCGGCCACACCCAGGCCGGCCATCAGTAAAGCTGCAATACGTTTCATGTTGTTTATGTTTAGAACACAAAGATGCAAAAAATGTATGTATGTACATATATTTTTCGCGTTAAATCTTTTTTGTGATGCACACGGAGCAAGCCGCCACAGAATAGTGCTTTGGCGTTTCCGCAACCCAATGTACCTTTCGGGTGTGCGAGGCCTTCTTCTTTTCATCATGTTGTTGGTATGTGCAACGGCCACCCGGGCGCAGCAGTTCCGCCTGCAGGGTACCGCGGTACAAACGGGGCCGCTCAGCTACACCCTTACTTCCGAGGGCCGCACACAGGCCGGTATGATAACCAATGTGTACCCGCTTGACCTGCGCACCAATTTCTCCATCCATTTTCAACTCAACTTCGGCAACCTCGATGCCGAAGGTGCCGATGGTTTTGCTTTTTTGCTCAACAACAGCTGCACGCCTGCCCTTAGCATTGGTTCGGGGCTGGGTGTTGCCGGCATCAACAACTCCTTGATTGTGGAGTTTGACACCTGGAACAACGGTACCGCTTTTAACGATATACCCGACGATCATATCGGCATTTATTCAAACGGTCAACTTAGCCCCGCCGGCAACATTATGGACGGACAAACCCAACCGGTTTGCATGTTGCCCGCCTGCGGCAATGTGGAAGACGGCAGCTGGTACGATGTAACCCTTCAGTGGGAGTACATCAACCCCCTGCTGCAACGCCTCAGCGTGTTGTTCAACGGTGTGCTGCGGGCCACATCTACCCGCAATCACATCATGGAGCGGTTTGCCAATCAACCCATCGTGTTTTGGTCGGTTGCCGCTTCCACCGGCGCTAATTTTAATTGGCAGCAATTCCGGCTTACTTCGGGCAACAACAACATTCCGGCCTGTGTAGGCCAACCGGTTACCCTAACCGCCCCTACATTGGGCACCAACTACCGCTGGAGCAACGGTAATCCATCTACCACAAATACCGCCACCTATGCCGCCGGCAGTGTAGGCACTTTCAGCTGCACCTACACCGATTATTGCGGCGATGAACGCACCGTTTTTTTCCGGGTTGATATTTTTCCCAACCCTGTTGTAACCGTAACCACACTACCGGCCTGCCAGGGACAACCCGCCCCCGTTACCGCCGTTCCCGATGCAGCGGGCACTTACAATTATACCTGGACGGTACCCACCGGTGCCTCCAACCCGGGCAACACCGCCTCGTTTACTACCACCGTTTCCGGCGTTTATACGGTACAAATTGAAAATACGGCCACCACCTGCCGCAGCCAGCCCGCAAATGCCCCCGTTTCGTTTCTACCATCCGTAATGCCTCAGTTTATGAGCCTGCCGCCCATTTGCAGCGGCACACCGGTTGCACCCCTGCCCACCACATCGCTAAACGGCATCAGCGGCAGCTGGTCGCCCGCCCTCAACAATACAGCCACAACCACGTACACCTTTACCCCGCAAGCAACAGCGGGCTGCGTACTGCCCGTAACCCTTACCCTTGAAGTGGTGCAGCCGCCCACCGTTTCGCTGGGCCCCGATACCGTTTTATGCGCCGGCAGCACCCTGCAACTGCAGCCCGCCACCACCGGCACTAACCTCAGTTATGTATGGCAAAACGGTGCTACCACGCCTTCGCTTACCGTAAGCCGCCCGGGCACCTATTTTGTACGGGTATTTAATACCTGCGGTACCGCAACCGATACCATAAGGGTGCGGGAGCGGGTTTGCCAAATCTATATCCCCTCGGCCTTTACGCCCAACGCCGATGGGTTGAATGATGTGTTTCGCATCAACGGCGCCGATTTGGTAACAGATTTTTCGATGCAAATTTTTAACCGTTGGGGGCAGGTACTCTATCAAACCCAGAACCCTGCTGCGGGCTGGGACGGGCGCTACCGCGGCCAGCGGCAACCCAAAGGAATTTATGCCTACCGCATTAGCTATAAAGAGTTGGCTACCGGCGAGGTGGTGCAGCGCAGCGGTACTGTTACACTTTTGTATTAAGCTTATCGTTTTCCGCGCCGCCAGTCCCAGGGCGCAACGGCATTGCCTTGCTGCCATAAGCCGCGCCGGGCACTGCGGGCCGCCGCTTCGGCCCGGCGTAGGCGCCCGTCGCTTGAGTATTTGGTAAAATGCCAGGCCCAGCCTTCTTCCACCAGCTTCAGGTTAATCCATGTTCCGTTGGCCGTGTACACATCGCCCAAAATGCGGCCGTTGCGGTCTTTGCTGCCGTAACGTACCGTAAGTGGCCCCATGCGGCACCAGTTACCCAGGGCCTCGGTGGCGCGGCGGCTGTATGGCTGCCCCCGCTCGGGGCAATCAATGCCCTGCAGGCGTATGCGGTACGTGGTGGTGCCCACCAACAGGTCAAACGTATCGCCGTCAATAATTTTTACCGCACGGCCGGTAAGGGTGCGTTGCGCCTGCAATAATGTGGGCGCTGCCGCAATCAGTACAGCTAAAAACAACCAACGCATGGCTGCAAAATACAGCATGCGTTGGTCACAAAGTTTTTGTAGGTGTTTGGGACACAGGCAACGGGTTTCCTCCTGCAGCAACGGCCGTGTATTATGCGGTTTGTTGTACATAAGGTGCAATGCGTATGCGATTTACTTTGGTTTGTTGTGGCACTACCTGCCACGCACGGCCAAAGCCGGCCGGCACCAGTATGGCGCACGAACATTCGGCAAAAAACTGCACAAACAGGGCATCGTTAGGCCGGCGCCGGGGTATGGGTACCAGCTGTTGCACCACACCCTGCGTATCAACTACCAGCATTTCCACATCAAACGCAAAGCCCAACCAAACCGGCGTGGGTACTGCCGGATTCTCAAAATGCAACACCAGCGGCCGCGTAAAATGCAAGCGGCTGCGGTAGTTCAGTGCCTGGTACACTTCGGCAGGCGTAACCGCTTCCTCCGCCTCCACCAGCGTAAGGGGCGTATTGCCATTCACCAGCCGAAAGTAACAATGGTGCCGAAAGGGAAAAGGTACTTTTTGCATATCCAACAGCATTTTGATGTCACAAAAAAACACCTCCACTTTGCAGCCTATTTGCGGAGTGAAAATTTTTTGTCGGGGCTTTCGGCATTATAAGTCGTTTCAGCGGCAGCACGGGTGGTTCCGGGGTTCCGTGCAGGCACCCGTGCGCCCGGGCGCACGGCCCTCCACCCCCCGCAGCCCGTCGGCTTTTGTACAGCTGGCGGCAAAAAATTGCTTGCTAAAAAAACCGTACTTTCAAACTGTAAAAACACACGCACTGTAGCTGATTTAAAGCATCAGCCCTGCCGGCACTTCAGCAACATCGCAACCAATTACAACCATACATGCAAAAGCAAAAACCGATGCATGAAAATTGATTAAATGAACAAAAAGCACTTTTTACCGGCAGGCTTACTGCTAGCCTTGCTGCTCTTAACACTTGCAGCTGCATATTATCCCGGAGGCACCCCTGCCAACCCGCATACAAAAGGCTACAGCTTTACGCAAAACTATATCAGTAATTTACTCGATGAAACGGCAATTAACGGTGCCCCCAACAAAGGACGCATTTGGGCCATAGCCGGTGTGCTGGTTGCAAGCCTTACATTCGGGCTATTTTTTATCAGCTTTGCCAACCGGGTCGAGCGCAAAGCAATAGCCCGTGTAATTCGCTATGGCGGCATCGTTTTAACCGCAACGGCATTGTTGGTGGTAATCCCCTCGCTGCACAACGCGGTGGTTGTCGTTAGTTTCATTACCACCCTGTTCGTATTTTTTTACATAACGGTGTTATGCCTGCAAGCGCGGCTGCGCTACCTCAAAATCCTGTCCATTGTTTTTTTGGCCTTTCATTATCTGGTTGCCTACCTTTATTTTACCCGTACCCAGCTCATTTGGATGCCGGCCTTGCAAAAAACCGTACACCTGCTTCAAATCATCTGGATTTTGGCGCTGCATTACGGAACAAAACCGAAAGATTTTCAGTAACGAAAAGCTCCTGCGCACCAAACCAATTCAGCATAATGAATATGCACCAATACAAAAATGAGCGACATTTAAAACCGCATGCTTTTTCACTTGCAATAAATAAAAGCACACCCGCATTGCAAGCGGCATCACTAGCTGCGGTATACCAACGCCGCTGTAAGCAGTATTTATCTAATAGTTCCGGCTCGCTAAAAAACACAGAGCGTTGAAGTCATATAAATTGGGCATAGCGCAACGGAGCAATCGCACAATCCGAGAATGAAATCACAAAATCATTGCTTAAAAATTCGATGTTGTACTACCTCACTGTTACAGATTAAGCGCAACAGGTAAAAGCCCGGAGTAAGTTTGTCCAGAGAAATGCGCAAAGGATTACGGGAATCCTGCAGTGTAGCACTACGCAATATGTTTCCGTTTGCACTGTACATACTGTATGTGATTTGCTTTGTGCGCCATTTTTCCGGAACAACAACATAAACAACATCCTGTGCCGGGTTTGGATATACCGTAAACCGGTTTGAATAGTGTACATTCTGGTTCAATCGAACGGAACGCACATCCGAATAAGCTCCCTGCGAATTCGCTTCAACTGTGTAAAGTCTGTAGTAAAATTTATCTTCTAAACTCTCGTGCACACTATCAGTAAACAAAAAAGAACGAAGGGCACTATTCGTACCATCAAAAGAAATTGCTCCAATGTTTTCAAATAATATGCCGTCTGCACTACGCTGAACGAAAAATTGACCCTGCGTATTTTCAACTGCAGCCTCCCAGCTTAGCACAACCGTTCGGGGGGCAGGCAGGGTAACGGTAAAAGAAGTTACGGCTACAGGCAATATGCCACCGGTTGGGTCGCCGGTTGCGCAGTTAACGTTTATAGCTGTAGGCGTTAGCATGGCGTTCATATACATACGTATGCCATTAATCTGCTCTACCGAATTGAGGTCCGTAAAATTATGATTCCCCAAATAAAATACCATCCCGCCGGGTTCTTCCGGCGCAGTAAGTTTTGCCACACCTGCTCCAATGGGAGTGCCGGCACTGGCCGAAGCATGTGCATGAGCATTGTTTATAAAAGAACTGCCGGTTACAGTAACCCAGTTTCTGACACTACCTGTTAACGACATATTAAATCCGCCTTCAAACTGCGAATACGACAGGTCAGGATTCAAATAGGCAGTATTTGCCAAGCTTACGGTAGCATTTTGAGCAGTTATGCCATTATTGGTATGAAAGCGCCCATTGATATTATTTTCGTAAGAAACAATCGCCTCGCATTGTGCTAAAAAATTACCTCCGTTTCGTACAAACTGACGTATAGCTGCTATCAGGCTGTTATTAGAGGTACTGTTATGTGGTTCGCTGGCAAAATTGAAGCAACGATTCAGCAAACCAAATCCATCCGAAACAGCATAATTGGAAGACGGTATGGAACAATTTGTCATGAATGCAAGATGGATATTGGTATTATTTCCATCATTTAATATGGCAGCTTTAGGAATAAACCCGGTCATATCGTAGCGCACATCAACATTATTGGCCGGTGCCGTCAACCGGTATATTCGGGGCCGGTTATTTCCGGTAAGATTGTTGGCAGTATAAAAACCTGTAACAAGTGCCGCAACTCCGGCCGTATCGTTGGCATGAATTACAAAAGGCCCCGCTCGAAAACCTCTTGAAACACCGCCCGGTACAAGTGTAGGTAAAATTTGTTCGGCATCGGCCGTAAAATCTGCCGCATCCTTTTGCTTGCCCGATCGTATAACCCACTTCAGCGGCACATTGTTATTTAAAAGATGTACAATTAATCCATATGTACGCAAATTGAAGCGATTGCTAGCATTTAACTGCAAGGTATTATCCATGGCGATAACATAGCTGCCTGCCGGAAAAGATTGTAAGTTAGCGTCGGGATGAGGTAAATTGCGATTTTGGGCATCAACCGAAAAGGAGATGGCAATAATTGACGGCAATGCGACAAGTGTTTTCATTGTTTTCATAAGATGGATTTTTGTTTCGCATGCAACCGAATCTCTCAATCTTCAAATCTTCATAGCCTATAAAGCCATTACTGAGTCATAGCAACAGGCAGTATTTAAATACTAAGCTATTGCAACTAAGTATCGATGCTGGTTACCCTGAACGACTACGTACTTCCATGCATGCTTACACAAACTTAATCTGTAATTTTTGCTTTTGCAAGCCAAAGAATAAACTCACGTAAAAAACTGAACCGGCTTTTCGTAAATTTTCGAACTTCCATTGTAATTTTACCTATAAACGCGTTAAGCGCATTACAAATGCCCGGGTTTTGTTGAAAACGAAAATTGGCATATCCTGTTCTAAAACCGACGCCATGTAATTGATTACCCCGGTAAGAGCAACATTTTCTGTGGCAATTATTTTAACCGGTATTGGACGCATTATATATCACGGCCATTTTTACAAAAACCTTTTACTCAAAATAAACTTTCGCAACCAAACATGCCATTAAATACCGGTTAAAATTTTTTCCGTAAAAACCCAACAACATGTTTTTCGTACAACCTGTTTCATACTACTGATTTGCATTGTTCTGCTCATCCTTCCTGCAACACTGGTGCCGCTTTTCGATAACACGGTAGCGGGCCCCGTTCAACATACCAGTGTGCGGGACGAAACGGTTGTGCTGTACCATAAGGGGCCTTACCGGCACATGCCGGCCGATGTAGCAATACAAGGTATTGCACAAGATTATATAACATTATTTGTGGCACTGCCGCTTTTGTTGATAAGCTGGCTGCAGCGCAGGCACCTGTACGCTCAGGTAGTTTTGGCCGGCGTTTTGTTGTACATTACACTCACTTATTTGTTTTACATGAACCTTGTCCTGTACAACGAATTGTTTTTGGTGTACGTAGCTTTGCTGGGCTGCTCTTTTTACGCACTGCTGCTGCATCTGCTGCAATTACCCTGGAAAACCATCTCTGCAAAACTTCAAATCAATAAAACCCTACGCCCCACCGCACTGTTTCTGATTGTAAATGCTTGCATCATGACCGTATTATGGCTTCAGGTAATTGCACTGCCCCTACTAAGCGGCCGGCTATACCCAACCGGCTTAGCGCACTTTACCTCGCTGGTGGTGCAGGGGTTCGATCTTGCCATTTTTCTACCCATGTCGGTTATTGTAGCCGTAATGGCGCTTCGCCAACACCCCTCCGGTGCAGCCATGGTTGCAGTGTACGTTGTTTTTTTGGCCATTCTCATGGTGGCCCTGCTGGCGAAAATAGTAGCCATGGCCCTGACCGGCCAAAACGTAATTCCGGCTGTATTCTTATACCGGCCATTGGGGGTATTGCCCTGTTTGCCGCCATAAAGCTGCTTTTGCAACTACAAACCAAACTGCGGCAATAACATGTAAGCAATCAATCTTTCCAAAATACTGGCAACAACAGCTTATATCGTACAGTACCATTTGATACTTGAAGTTCTTTTCGCTTACTGCCGTTGTACGGCCCAGCGTCCGCTGGTGGTCGTTTGTTTGGAGCTGGCAGTGAAGTTGCCCGATAGCTGATTGGTTACCAACGTTCCTGTAAAAACATACGTAGTCCCTCCCGACGCATTCACCCGGGCACTAAACTGATTGCCGTTGAGCGTATATGTACCTCGTGCCGGCTGCCCCCGGGTAAGACCGGTAACTTCAACAGAACCATCGGCAAAAAATTGCATGAGCATGGCATTACCGGCATTGTTTCCTGCAGGAGTGTAACTACCGTTCCAGTTGCCGGCGATGCTTACCGTTGCACTATTGCCTGCCGGCGCAGGTGCAGGAACTACCGTGTTATTGGTTGTGGTAGTAGTTACGGTTTGCATGGTAGCGGGTGCCGGCTGTATAGTGGTCATGGTGCCCATGATGGGAGTGGCAACGGCTGTTGCGGTAGTAGTAGCCGGTGTCCATTCGGCACGCAACAAAATTACATAGTGTCCATGGTCGCGGCTATTTCCCAATAACTCTTCGTTATATGTAACCGGTATAATGCCCGTACCAAAGCCAAAGTTGGAGGTGGTTGCCATTTGCAGGAATGAGGTAGTAAACGCAACAACCTTAGGCACAAAACTGCCCGTTTGCGTCATACCAATAGGCCGGGTACCCTGTTTGCCCAAAATAGCCTGTATAATGTTTTCGGAAGTAGGAAGGCCAAAAGCGTTTCCATCCAAAATAAAAGCAGACAGATTGCCCGGTGCGGGAGTGATGCTGTTCACCACGCTTACAATGCGTTGGTTCATGGCCTGCGTGGTATTTTTAATACCACTTACCAGCGTGGTTAGAATATCCTGGCCGGGATCCCACTCCCAAATGGTGGGTATTACGGTTACCACATCGCCGGCATCAAGATTGTATTCGCCCAGCAAAAAATTTCCGCGATAGGAATCCCCGGCTTTAATACCGCCCCGTAAATTTCCGAATAGATCCACGCAACTGCCTGCGTTAACACGGTTGGTAAAGGTGCCATGGTTATCGCCATAGGTGGGCGTAGTTAATTCATAATTCAACAGCTTTGAAACACCGTCGCGGCTGGCCAAATTGATGTTGAAGTACAAAAACACTTCATCACACTTGCCGTCTAGCTGCAGCGCATCATCCCAGGTTTCGCGGCGGCAATCAAATCCAACAAAACTTAAACGCACCCGACCTGCCTGCTGTGCCGATACAAACAAATGCAGCAAGCTGAATGCAAGGGTTATCATCAGTTTCATAAGTAATTTTTTTTAATTGTCAAAAATTTGGGCTTCACCCTAACGCTTGTAAAATTCACAAATAGCAATACCAACTGCAATCCCCCAAAAAAGGGAAATTCAGGCGCATCGCTTTTTTCCTTCGTTTAACGTGAAGTTTTTTTTAAGCAGGGATTTATCTATCGCCGGCGCACCTTTACGTGAGCGGTATCAGATAAAACCGGCCTTTGTGGCACGGTTTATGAGCGTAGCGGTGTTTTTGGCTTCAAATTTGGCCAGCAAATTTTTTCGATGGGTATCAATGGTGGTAACGCTTACAAATAACTGTTGGGCAATTTCCTGATTGGTATATCCTTCGGCAAGCAGGGCCAGTACTTCTTTTTCGCGGCGGGTTAATACCACGCCCTGCGCATCGGCCTGGCGCAGGGTTTTGGCCACATCGTCTGACATATATGTGCCGCCCTTTACCACCTTACGTATGGCCTCCAGCAGTTCATCGCGGGTAGCATTTTTCAGCACGTAACCGGCAGCACCTTGATCCATCATTTTCTGTATAAAGCTTAACTGATTAAACGTGCTAAGTGCGATGATAGAAATAGCTGGGTAGCGCTCTTTCACCATTTTGCAAAGTTCAATACCGCTCACATCGGGCATGCTAATGTCCATCAATATTACATCGGGCTGATTGTTTTGCAAAAAAGCCAGGCACGATGCCGCGTTCATGGCATGGCCTGCCCAGGCCACTTCGGGCACGTTTTGAAGCAGCGATCGAATGCCTTCGATTACCAGATAATGATCGTCAACTATAAAAATACTTACCGTCTTCATTTAAACCGTACATACAATGTGTACAGAAGTACCCTTTCCCGGAGCGGACTGCACATCCATTTTTCCGCGTAAATATTCAACCCTGCTGCGAATGTTGCTCAAACCCATTCCGGATGCAGGAGCAGCTACGGTAGCGGTATCAAAGCCTTTTCCATCATCCTCCACGGTGATGCTTAAGTTGCCTTCAATAAGGCTTACCTGTACCAGCGCCTGCCTTGCAACGGCATGCTTCAGCACATTGTTCAACAACTCCTGTACAATACGGTACACCGTTATGGCAGTAGTTTGCGTAACCGCTTCCGGAGTAAGGCCAATAGACTGATACGAAACCTGCAATGCGCCGGCTTGATTGATTTCATTGCAAAAGTCGCGTAATGCGGTATCAAGGCCAAACTTCACCAGGGCTTCGGGCATGAGGTTGTGGGCCACGCGGCGCATTTCCTGTATGGAGCTGTCGAGCATATCCATACTGCGCTCAAAAGCCTGCGCATTTTCAGGCGTCATTATTAAGTTTCCTTTCATGGCATTCATTGTGTATTTGATGCCGCTGAGCATTCCACCCAGGCCGTCGTGCAGGTCTTTTGCCAGGCGGGTACGTTCCTGTTCTTCGCCCTTCAAAACGGCTTCGGTGGCAGCGAGTTGTTTTTCTTTTTCCAGTTCCGAAATGCGTTGCTGTTGCAAACGTTGCTGGTGCTTGTAGTTGCGGTACAGTAATCCTGCAATAAACAACAATAAAATAAAACCAACTATAAGCACCGTATTTAGGATGGTTTTTTGACGCATAGCCAGGTGCTGTACTTCACGTTCGGCTTCGAGTTGCTTGATGGTAAAGTCTTTCTTCTCCGACTCAAAGCGTTTTTCAATTTCCAGCGCATTACGGGCCACCGTTTCGTTAAGCATGCTGTCGGCCAGCAGCGTTGCCTGCTGTAAATAGCTTTCAGCCATGGGCATATCCTGCAAAGCATAGTGCAGGTTTGCTAAGGTTTCCAGCGCCTTTTTTTCTTCTTCCCGCAAATGATTTTTGCGGGCTATTTCCAACGACTGCAACGCATAGTTTTTGGCAGGGGTATAATTTTTCTTGCTCATTTCCACCAGCGCCAGGGCTCGGTTTACAATGGCACTGGTAGCCTGTGAGCCAATACGCTGATTGAGCAATAGCGCTTTGCGGAAATAGGGTTCCATTTGGGCGTAGCGGCCCTGCTTCAGGTAAATATCGCCCACATTCAACAAGCCGCTTACAATAATCGAACTGTCGCCCAGTTGTTCGCCCAGCCGTAATGTTTCTTTAAAGCAGGCAAGCGCATCGGCCAGTTGCAGTTTTTTGGCATAAGCGATACCCAGGTTGTTCAGCGCTACCGACAACAATAACGGATTATTGGTTTTACGGAAGTAATCGGCCGCCTTTTTTCCGGATAAAATGGCTTTGTCGTATTGCCGCATATCAATGTACAGCAACGCCAGAATATCGCCCAGTTGTGCCGAATAAAAGGGGTCGCCCAGGCGTTCAAAAATCCGCTTTCCTTCTTCATAGTGCCGAATGGCATCTTCGTAGCGGCCCAGGTAGCGAAACGAAGTTCCGGAGTTTACCAGCGTTTTGGCCAGGTTAAGCGAATCGTTGGTGTTACGGGCCATTTCCACCCCCTGCAAGTTTAGCAACAGTGAAGAATCGTATTGCCCCTGCAGGTTCAGCACGTAGGTATAGTTATTGATGTACCGGATAACGCCGGCCGTATAGCCGATTGCCTGGCTGATATCGCGGGCTTTTCGGTAGTACGCTTTCGCCCGCTCCGGCTCATTGTTTTCGAACTGCTGGCCCAGTGCAATGTAAAATTCGGCCCCGGCCGTGTCGTCTTTTATTTGCGGCAGCAGGCGCAGCAAACTGTCTTTATTCAGCTGCACCTGTGCCGTTGCCGTAACTGCCAGCAACAGAATGTAAAGCAATATGGATGTAAAATTTTTCAAGCTTACATATCCGCGTTTACAAATGAACCAAATAAACAAACACGCAGCTTCCCCTTTTTCCATGATTTTCAAGGCCATAAACGTTCCCGATCCAAAAGATACGTACCGCCAACACCTCCGAATTTGTACAGACAACTTATCCGTAACAGTGTTACAAGTTACTTATTCTGCATGCTATTTCCTATAGCCCTATCATTGTAAGTACTGTGGTACAGGCCTGAAGCCTGACAACTAAAGGTGTGATTCCCGGTTAATACACCCCGTGTAATCAGTCAATCTTCACAAATGAAGTACTTCAACGTTTACCCATAAGCAAGTATGCCCCGGTCATCATGCCTAAAATTTGCCGTAAGAAGATGAATAATGATGTACGTTTGAATACAAACGGCAAACTTCCTGCCAACCAACATCAATTAATAGACAACAATACCAAAATTGCAGCCTTGGACAAGCTGCAGCAAACCGTTTGAAACTGTAACATAAACCATACAACTTGCATAAACAGCTTCGAAAAATCAGGAGCGTTTGAACCCTCCGTTCTGAATAGGCGTTTCAATGCAGCAATCACTAACAAAGATGAAATGAAGAGTTGCAGCAGCCCTGAGAACGGAAAATGATATACGGGAAACTTCTGTTATTGATACTGGAAGTAAATAAAATACGTCTATACAAATGCAGATAACAATGTGAAAGACACCTTAATTCAAGCGGCCAACATAATACCTAGTTGAATAGCTGAAATTTTCAAGAACAAGTAGAAACGGGTAAAAAATAGGAAATCAGAAAATCCCCAACTTCAGGGATGGTATATACCCCTGTTTCTTCAGATCTTAAATGAAATTTTTCAGCATATGAAATACATGATATTCATCGCATTGTTACTGTTGATGCTGGCAGCTGTTGCCCAACAAAAGCCAAAATCTGTTTTCACAGCAACCGAAAAAATAGAAATGGAAAAAATGATGGAGCAAATGCCGAAATAAGAAGACATGGATGAAGAGTAGAAGAAGATAATGCAGCATGTATTCGGCAAAATAACAGTACAAGCAGGAAAGATACCTCCGAAACAAAGTGCGGAATCATTAACATCAAACACTTCGCTTTTGCCGGCAAAAAATTCAGCTGCCATAAACGCCATTCCCGCAACCACGCTAAATGATGATGCCATAAAAATGCTGGCAATAAGCTATTACAATAAAATGATGGCGAAGCTGCCCATTGCCGAAAAAACTTATTAACCAACACATTAAGAATCGCTACATTACCCTTAACAATAAAGCTTTGAATTAATTTCTAGTGAGATGTTTATTATTTAGCCATGGTCATCTGTACTAGCAATAAATTCAAGTTGGAACGTTTCGATTGGCAATGCACCTAACCTTGAAAATCCTGCTTTTCTGGGATGGCGCAAAAAGATCTGACGTACGATTTTTACTAAAAAAAACAAAATGAAAAATTATTTCCTGCCTTTATTTGGCCTAATTGCCGTGTGTGGTACAACAATGGCTCAAATTCGTGTAAACCAAGAGCGGATTAACACAACCATTGACATAAACACCAGCCGAACACCGCCCTCAACAACCACTGCTTCCCGAATATTGAAACTTATTAGTACATCGGGAAACGCTCTTACCTTAACCACACCTACAGGTCGCCGGTTAAATGTTGAGGTCAGCCAGACAAGCCCCGGACTTATCATTGGCGGCAATTCATATAAAACATCAGTAAAAGGCATGAGCGCCATCCCTACCAATGACAATAAATGGAACTGCCAGAACAAAACAGTTAGCCTTACCGCTGAAAGCAGCACTTTTATGACCGGCATGAAAAATGCGGGTAGATTTTTACCTGGCACTATTTTCAAATATGCCGATTTTTTTACAGGCTCTTTTAATGAAATTAGTACCGGTCGAAACCCCATCACAATATACACCACCAATATACACTCTACCGGTTCAACCCTACGAACCATCAACGACCCCAGGCAATCCACAATCAATGAAGGTGTCAGAAATATAATTGCGCCGTTTTCAAATAATGCAGGCGGAGCTCAGTTGCTTTACAGAACCTTCACTTCCGAAAGTGATATAGAATTTCAAATAAAAGCATCAGCCGGTGGGGCTTACGGCGGCTTTCAAGCCTCAACTTCATACGAATTTAAGACAAATCAAAAAAAAGTATATATCACGTTCGATATTTTTAAAAGCATGTTTAAAATAGTAGCCGAGCGCCCTTCGAATGGTTTTTTTGCCGATCCAACCTTTGTACAGAGCAACCCAGATTTACTCTTCATTAAAGATGTGGAATACGGAACCCGTATTTTGTTCAACATAGAAGTTCTTGTATCCAGTCGGGAAGATATTGCCAAAATATCTGCCTCTTATGGCTTGGGCGATACGGTAAAAAAGACATTCTCGGCCGCCTTTGATGTTATCAGTAAGCTTAGAACTGCCCAAACTACCGTAAATGCCTACTTAACAGGCGCACCCATGGATGTAACCACCTTAAATGTAAATAATTTAGACGAAGAAATACGAGAATTGCTAAGACGGTGCAACTACTCGACTGCACAGCCCATACAATACACCATAGCTGACATGAACGATCGGTTTCTCGCTATAAAAACCATAACAGACGACTTTGTAGTACCCGAATGCAACTATGCCGAGTCTGTATTTATGCTAAAGAATGTACTCGTAAGCATCACATCGGGTAACGACGATAAAGAAGAACCTTCAAAGTTTGCGATGTACTTAGTCAGAAATCCGCCCTACCTTGCAAGTGATCCGAAATACATAATATATTATACAAAACCCGAAGAAACTATTGGAAGAATTGGCCCGAACGAATCGAGGAACTTTCGAATGGAGTTGTATCCGTATTCGAATCCAAAGCTCTACGATGAATTACTTGATTTAAAATATTTTTTAAGAGGGGGTACATTACACATCAATTACACACCCAACTTTCCTTTAGACGCATGGATTATAAATGAAATTCAAATCGTGTTGTTTTTTACAGATCAATTTGGAGTAACACAAAGAAAGTCTATAAGACTCAGTGGAATAAATGCCCGTTTAAGCAGAGATGTTCCAAGACTAGAGCTACGCTTTGGCGATAATTTTGACAACCCCGTGTTTGTTTTATTTACGAATTGATGCTGTTTCTTTTTGCAATTCATGCCCAACAATAAATGCCATAAACGCTCAATATATTTTATGTTCACACTCTATTGTTCATATGCCCTGCTATCCTTTCTTTCTTTCATGATCGGAATAACTGAGCATAAAGCAGCAGCAGGGCATACCTATACAAGCATAGCAGGCTTTCATACAAAACACATTATCGGGCAGGACACTGTTATTTACGATCTGGACAGCAACCGCTACACCGTAGTTCAGATTGGCAAGCAGTACTGGCTGCGGGAAAACCTGCGCACCACCAGGTACAACGACACCACACCCATAGCCACCGGATTAACCGACCGGCAATGGAGCGAAACCCAAAGCGGCGCATATGCGGTGTACGAAAACAATCCGGCCTATGAAGCCCGTTACGGAAAACTGTACAACGGTTACGCTGCCCGCAGCGGAAAACTGTGCCCCAAAGGATGGCGCATACCCACCGATAAAGACTGGAATGAACTCGAATCGTTCCTGGGCATACCCGCCGCCGAACTGGGCCGTACCGGCATACGCGGCGAAAAAGGCGCCTTGTTGAAAGGCGGCAACTCATGGCAGCCTTCCGAATACCCGGTAACCAACGAAACCAGCTTTACGGCACTGCCGGCCGGCGTGCGCAAAAAAAACGGCGAATATGTAACGGAAGGACAATATGCCAACTTTTGGACCACCACCGTTTACGACGACCGCTACGGGTTGTATCTCTGGAACCGGCATCTAAATTTCAACAGCAATGGCATTGGCCGTATTTACACATCGGCCAACGACGGTTATTCGTGCCGCTGCATAAAAGCAACGGAGCCGGAATCCGCACCAAAAACGGTAAAAAAACCTGCATCAACCAATACCACAAAACCCAAACAATAAATCCAACGCCATGCAAAATGCGGTTTACAAAATTATGTTGGCACTATACCTGGTTTTTA
Source organism: Lacibacter sp. (assembly GCA_046297415.1). Taxonomy (GTDB): domain Bacteria; phylum Bacteroidota; class Bacteroidia; order Chitinophagales; family Chitinophagaceae; genus Lacibacter. The sequence continues at coordinate 11,305 of JBKBIL010000013.1, read as the reverse complement.
TAGGCTTATTGGCACCTACATGGGTATTGGCACAAAAAAATGTAGTACCCGTTAACCAAACGCAACTGCTGCAACTGCAGTTACCTGCAGGCAGTAAGCAGGATAAGCGCCTGATTTCGACCGGAGCGGCAAAACTACTGCTAGAAACCGAAGCCAAAAAAGCAGGCAGTCGGGTTACTCATGCCGAAGTGTATTACCTGCCCGGTACAGGCAGCAGCGGGTACAGTTCTGATTCCTTGGTAGGATCGCTACTCGGAAAAGGAATCCAAATTGCGCCCGTTGCCTCCGATACTAAGTTTGCCTGGGCCCAAAGCGAGGGCAAACTGTACATGCTGTACTTTGAAACACAACCTAAGGAAACCAACCTGTACATTGGCGCCTGCAGTGGCGGTAACCTGCCCCTGCAGCAACCGCAAGTAAGCACGCCCGCCTTACCCGATGTAACCATTAACACTGGTACATCCCAGCAGCAACTGCCTGCGGCTCCCGAACCGCCGGCAGCAATACCACCCACCGGCACCCAACCGACCGACCCGTCAGGCGGCACACACAATGCCGCTCCGGTTACCAACACAAATTCCGGTGGCTTTTATTATACCACCGCCAACTTTGACGACGGCTGGAGCAGCACCGAACTGCCCCACTGGGTGCAGGTGCGCAAAAATAACCTGGAGGTATTGCTGCACTACGGTATTCCGTTCGATGATGAAATGCGCAACAACGCCCTGCTGGTTTGCTGGAACCGAAAAGCAGCCGGGCGTTACCGGGTAATCAACCAAAAGATTTTTGAAAAGCAAACCTTTGACATACCCTTCTATTACATGGAAGCCGATGTGCAGGACCTGGCAAGCGGCCAAAACTTATATGTAGGCTTTAAGGTGGTGGCTCACAAAGGCATTGCATATTGTATGGAAGTACGGGCGCCCAACAGCAGCACGCTGCATGCCACTTTTCCTACGCATCAGTCCATTGAGGGTATGTACGCCTATAACAGTTTCCCGATTCATGTCAGTGACCTTACCGGAACCTGGTCTTCATCGGGAGCGTCGGCCGTACAGTTATACAACGTTTATACCGGATCTAACGCAGGCATGAACTTTGTCAGCAGCTCCGATGAGTTTCAGTTTAACGCCAACGGCACGTATCGAAGCAAACATATGGCTGCAATTGGCAACTACGGCAACACAACGTTTGGCAACAGTGAATACAAAGGCAATCTAATTGTTGGCAAATGGGAGATTAGCCTCACCAACCGTCATAATAACAAAACCGAAGACTTTCATGCTTTTTTTGAAGCAGTACAGGGCGGACGCATTTTGCATTTAACCAATAAACAGTTTAGCGGGCTAACTTATAAATTGGTTAAAGTAAAATGACATATCGCATTCAACGCCGAATAGCATGTGCATTTTAGCACAAAATCACATACTACCACCAACAGCTATCAACAATTAAACCGACCACTATAATTTCATACTTTTTCATCGTCCGCTGGCAGTTTTCTGCGCCGGCGGATATTTTAATGTTCATCAGGGATAAATCATCATAAACAAAAATGCCACCAGATTTACCAGCAACACCACCCCGTAAACAATGTTGGATTTTCCTTTACTAAGCGCCAGCATCACGGTAAGAACCGACAAACCTAACAGTACTATCGACTTGATATCGAGTCCCATAATTATGGGTATATCCAGCATAATGCAAACCACTGCCACTGTGGGTATGGTTAGCCCAATACTGGCAAGTGCCGAACCCAGGGCCAAATTTAAGCTGGTTTGCAGGCGATTTTTCCATGCGGCATTTATGGCGGCAACCGCTTCGGGCAACAATATGATGGCGGCTATTACTACCCCTACCAGTTTTTTGGGTAAACTATACGAGGTGATAACCCGCTCAATAGTGGGCGAAAGGGTTTTGGCTAACAACACCACAATGCCAAGGCTGGCAACCAGAAAAACGAGACTTGTGACAAAACTACGATTGGTGATAATGAGGGGCACGGCCCTGTCTTCATCATCATCGGGGCCCACTGTTAAAAAATATTGCCGGTAGCGCCGGGTTTGGGCAAAAAGAAATGCGGCATAAATTATGAGGCAGGCAAAAGCGGCAAACAAGAGATGCGGGTTTGAATAGTATGGCCCCTCAGTACTGGTAGCAAAACTGGGGAACACCAGCGTGAAAACAATAATAGAAACCAGCGATATGAGCGCAATATTTACCGATGAGGCGGAGAAATTTTGCTCGTAATGGCGAATGCCGCCTATAATAAGGCAAAGCCCAATAATGCCATCGAGTATAAGAATGGTGGCGGCATGTACCGTATCTCGTGCCAACGAAGCAGCTTCGGGTCCCTTGGTAAGCATAATGGAAACAATAATGGACACCTCAATAATGGTAATGGCTACAGCCAAAATGATGGTGCCAAAAGGCTCTCCTACTCGCTCTGCAATAATTTCAGAATGGTGCACGGCCGACATAACACTGAAAATAAGCAATACTCCAGCCAACAATTCAAAAAATCCATTTGCAGTAACGCGTCCGGAGAAGAATAGCAACCATGCCAATACGGGGATGATAATTGTCCACTGAAGCAACTTTTTCATACTGTACATGCAAGTTTACGGGAAAGTTAATTATTCTGGCCGCCACAACATAACGATAAGCGATAAGCAATTGTTAACAAAAGAAAATTGCAACCGTATGCATTGTACCCCACATCAATTTTTCCGATTTGTATTTGGGTGGGAGTGGCTCTTCGGATGCTGCATAACATACAGGTTTATAGAAAATGTTTCGGCGCAGCTCATCTAAAACACCCCAGGTTACAAGCTGAATTCTCCTAAATGCGAAGAATGCTTATGCATGGCAATTAACAAGTTTACCTACAGCGTATCTTCCTTATCCGCATCGGCATCGAGTTCTTTCAAGATCGCATTAACATCCTGCTCGGTGGCAGTGAGTTTTTGCTTGCAGATTTTGATTAGCTGTGCGGCCCGTTTCACTTTTGCCGAAAGTTCATCAACCGTAATTTCGCCCTGCTCCATTTCGGTTACAATTTGCTGCAATTCTTCAAACGCCTCTGTATAACTCAATTCATGATTCATGGGGTGTCGCTTTATCGGTTTTTTGTACGGTGCTGGTAATTTGTCCTTCAAATATAAGCGTCTGCAATACATCGCCGGGCTGCACCTGCGTAATGTCGGTTACAGCCTTTCCGTTACACAACGTAATACTGTAGCCTCTTTTTAATACATTTTCGGGGCTCATGTTTGCCACATTTTTTTCAAGCGCCTGCAGTCCGGCCAGATGTGTTTTACAAGCCATACGGCTTTGGTACACCAGCCGCTGCTGCAGCTGCATGCCTTGCAGGCGCAACCATTGCAGGCGGGTACCACTGCTTTTTTGTACAGCCGAAATGAATTGTTTCAGGCGCAGGCTGTTTTCTTTCATCAGCAAAGCATTTTCTTTTCGGATTTCGGACTGCAGTAGGCGGAGGCGGCTGTTGTAAGTGCCCAATATATAACGGGACTGACTTTGCAGCTGATGCGCCTGCTGCTGCAGCCGGTTGCGGTGAACGTTGCGGCTATTTTCGGCAACCGAGCGAAACAGTTTCATTTCCGAGCGAAAACGCAACTGTTCTTCGTCAAGCAGGCGCAGGGCTTTCTCTTTTATGGTTGTAACCGCATTTTGTACGGGTACCGAAACGTTATGGAAGCATTGCAGCAAAAACTCTCCCAGCTTGGTTGGTGTAATGGCATTGTAATGGGCAACCATTTCGGCCACGGTTTCGTTGGTGGCATGACCGATGCCGGTAAGTACCGGCAAGGGAAAACCAGCCAGTTCTTTTGCCAACTCGTAATGGTTAAAGCACGAAAGGCCCACATCGCCACCGCCTCCGCGTATGATGGCCACCACATCAAAATAATGCTGCACCTTTCGAATACGCCTGAGCTGAGCCGTTATATCCTGCACCGCCTTATCACCTTGCAGCAATGAGGGAAACAACATGTGAAAAAAGCGATAACCCCATGCATTGCGATCAATCACTTTCAAAAAATCGGCATAGCCCTTACTGGTTTCAACTGAAATAATGGCAATACGCTGCGGCAATAAAGGCAGGCGAAGCGCTTTATTCTTATGAAAAAGTCCTTCCCGGCGCAACCGTTCCAGCGTTTCCTGCTTTTCCCGCTCCAAATCACCCAGGGTGTACCCCGGGTCAATATCGCGTATCCATAACGATAGTCCGTACACCGGGTCAAAAACAATACGTGCCTCAAATAAAATTTTGATTCCGTCTTTCAACGGCTCTTTTAAGATCCGCTGAAATGCGGCACTAATACGCTGATAATCGTCTTTCCAGAGGTGGGCTTTAATTTGCGCAATTATTTTCCCGTCTTTCTTCTCTACCAGTTCGGGGTAACAGTGGCCCGAGTGCTTGTAATAGTTCAACTTGTTCATTTCGGCCTTCACCCAAAACGAGCTGGTGTACCGGCTGGCAAGTGTGTTACGAATGCTGTTGGTTACCTCCAGCAGCGAAAAAACTTTTTTATCGTACAACTGTTCGGGCATGCTTATTTCTAATTACCACATAAAATTGTTAGCCGGTACAAGTTACAGAATGTGTTGTGTTGTACTGAAATGAAAACAATGGTACGGGCCTGCTTTTTGCATCTCTACATAAAAATATCCCCCGGCCGCGGCCGGGGGTATGGCATGCAAAAGATTACGGTTAACAGGCTTAGGATACAATAACGCCTAAACGTTGGCGAAAGGTAATACAAAGCACTAAAGTATGCAAGTGCAATGTGCCGTTTTTTATTCGGGCCGGGTAACATTAACCAGCGCCCTGCGGTTACGGGCACGCCCATCGGGGTTATCGCGGCCGTTTATCATTTCCAGCTCTACAGGGCAGCATTTGCCAAAACTTTCAATACTTATGCGCTCTTCTGCAATACCCTTGCTTACCAGGTAGGCCTTAACGGCTTTGGCCCGGCGTTCACCCAGCTGCAGGTTGTATGTTTCAGACCCCAGTCCATCCGTATGGCCCGATACCTGGATGGTGGCGCCTGGTACCGCTTCCAGCGCCGCGGCTAACGAATCTAACTGCTCTTTGCCCCGCTGCTTCAGTTTGCTTTTATCAAAATCGAAATAAACAATTACTACTTCTTCGGGCTTTATAACCACCAGTTTTTCCATGATAATGATGCTGGCATGCAGGGTATCGTTAAGCGGGTGGTCTTCAACAATACGCTCCGTTGTATGGTCGGTTGATTTGTCTTTGTAGTTATCCTTGCTCAGGCGGAGTTGCAACCGGCCGGAAGGATCCTGTCGCGGAAAGCTGTAGCGGCCCTGCGCATCGGTACGCACCCGCAGCGTATTGCCGCTACCATCGGTTACCTCCACCAACGCATCGCTTACCGGCTCGTTGGTGATGCGGTCGCGAACAAGGCCCGTTACAATTTGCCGTTTGGGCGCTTTGGTTACGGCCCAGGTTTCGAGGCAGCAGTTAGAGCCGCGGTCGCTGCTGATGAGCGCATCCTGCAGCAAGCCTTGGTTTTCGGGAACAAAATAGTAAATATCATCCCGCGATGAGTTGATGGGATGGCCCATGTTTACGGGTGTTTGCCAACCGTTGTCCGAGGCTTTGGATTGATACAAATCGAAGCCGCCCATGCCCCTGCGCCCGTTGGATGCAAACACAAGGGTTTGTGATTCGGTATGATAAAAAGGAGCCTGTTCGTCGCCGGGTGTGTTGATGATGCTGCCCAGATTTACGGGCGATCCCACCTTGCCCACTTGCAGCAGTGGTGCCGAGTACAGATCGTACCCCCCCTGCCCGCCTGCAGCATCGCTGGCAAAAAACAGGGTGCTGCCATCGGCCGTGCACCAGGGCTGCTTGTTACTGGCCGTGGGCAGGCCCTGCACCGGCTGGGGTATGCTCCACCCCGTACCTGTACGGGTGGTGTATAATATGACAGCCTGGTTTTTTCCGTTTATCCGCTTCCACTCGGTAAAATATAACGTGTTGCCGTCGGGGCTTACCGTGGCGGCACCCTGGTTGGCAGCAACGCTTACACCGGGCAGGGCCAGCAACTCCGGATCAGTCAATACCCCTCCGTTACGTACTGCCGTAAACAGGCGGTTGCGGAACGGATTGGTTCCGGGCGCGGCGGTACTGTCTTGTACGGTGCTGGTTACTACGTAGCGGTTTTCACTCAAAAGTACGGGCGCATACACACCTTTTTCGCCGCCAAAAGCGGCGTTCGACTTACTGATGGTAAACAACACCGTATCGGGCCGGCTCAACTGCTGGCGAATGAACCGCAGGGTGGCCAGTTCTTCTTCGGCCTGTTCCCGCAACTTGCTGCGACTTGCATAGTTGCGCAAAAAGGTTTGCAGGCTTTCTTCGGCATAGCTGTAAAAACCCAGGCCGCGCTGGCAAACGGCATGCCAGTAAAAGGCATCGTAGTAGGTGTCGGGATCTTTATCCATGCACTCTTTATACCGGCTCGACGCTTCTATGAGATAGTTGGCCAGCCGAAAGCTTTCCGCTTGTTTGTACAGTACATCCAACCGCGAAGCGGTTCCTCCGGTGCCCCCTTGCACATTGCGGCGGGGGTTAACGGGAAAACTGCCTACGGTTTTCTTTTTATCCAGCGGACTCAAAAACTGCTCGTACAACTGAGCGGCCGTAAAGTAATCGCCATTGGCAAAATAGGTTTCAGCAAGGGTTAGTCGCTTGTCTTTCTGCGCATGGGCAGCAGGCAGCCCCAGCAGCAGGGGCAGCAGCAAACAACCGGCATGAAAGATGAAGCGGAAGGGGTGTACTTGTGTGTTCATACGATTTTGGAAGGTTGCAGATTATAAACGGGGGCAACGGATGAAATCAAAAATTCCGCGGGTGCCCCGGCGTTTGATGTATGAAAAACTCAGTTCGAAGCTGTTTACATTGCGGCTCATGGCGCCCAGGCGGGAGATATTTACATCGTAGCTCACGCCGATCAGGAAGTTTTTGTAATCAACCCCCACAAAAGGAGCAACGGCATCGCGGTGGCGATAGTACCCGCCGAACATAAAATCGGTTTCGCTGTTCACGTTCACCTGCGCATACGCACCCAGCATTTGTTCACGAGCGGTACCCTGATTGTTTAGCAAAAAGTGCGGCACAAAGCTGGTACGTTCCGAAATATTAAAGCTGATACCTCCGTGCAGCGCATAGCGCAAGGGTATGGTAGAGGGTTCAACATTGCCAAACGACACAAAGGGATCTTTGGGCCGGTTGAGATGAAAAGCCGAAAACCCGGCAAACACATTCACTTTCTTGTCGGGGGCCGCATCGTAGTACAAAACACCGGCACCCACATCAAAGGCATTGGCACGGGTGGCTGCAAAGCTTTCGCTGGTAGGGTTGGTGGGCAGGTAGCCGGTAATGGGGTTCCACTGGTCGCCCCAACGGAATTTGGTAGGATCTACCCGGCGGTTGATGAGCCCGCCCTGCATCGCAAATACCAGGCGGTGGCGGTTTTCTTTGCCAAACTTTACGCCGGTATAGGCCACCGATGCATACGCCGTTAAATAATTAAAACCGCCGTCGCCGGCCGATTGGTTGAGCACGTTAACGCCCAGCGCAAGATTGTTGTTGGTACGGGTGTCGAAGGATACGCCGGTAGTGCGGTAGGGATTCATAACACTGCCCCACTGACTGCGATAAACGGCCGATACACGGTAATCGCCATCGCTGCCGCCGGTGAGCGCAGGGTTGATGTACATAGGATAGGTGTAGTTTTGGGTAAAGTGCGGATCGGTTTGTGCCCGCAATGTACCGCATATACCGGTAAGCAGGGCCGCCGCAAGTATCTGTTTCAGGTTTATCATATGCAGAAGTTGGTAATGATCAAAAGTGGTTTCATGATTAACGTACCAGCGTAATGGAACCTTTCAGGTTTACGGTGCGGCCATCGCTCAACTCGGCCCGTAACGCATATGTGTACACGCCAACAGGTTGGGGCTTGCCGCGGTGCGTGCCGTCCCAGCCCTGGTTCACATTATTGATAAAAGCTACCTGTTCGCCCCACTGGTTGAAGATGCGCATTTCGAGGCGGGTGATGTAATTGCCATACACCTGCAGGCGGTCGTTCTTACCATCGCCATTGGGCGAGAATACGTTGGGCACAAATACATCTTTATTCAGTGGCCGAACGGTAATGGTAAAGGTTACCGGCGCACCGCTGCAGCCATTGAGCACGGGCGTAACCGTAATGGTGGCCACCACATCGGCATTGCCGCGGTTTATTGCCGTAAAGGCGGGCAGGTTACCCGTACCCGAAGCCGACAGTCCGATGGAAGGATTGTTGTTGGTCCAACTGAAAGTTACCCCTGCCGGCGTGCCGGTGAATACTGTTACCGGAACCGCATCGCCATCGAGCACCACGCGGTTGGCAACCGGACTCATGGAGGGCGTGGGATTGATGGTTACCGTTAACGTAGCAGTATTGGCGCACTGCCCACTGTTGGGCGTAAAGGTGTAGGTGCCGCTGGCGGTATTGCTTACAACCGCCGGGCTCCAGGTACCGGTTACCCCATTTTGCGAAGTGGTGGGCAAGACCGGGGCCGGAGCGCCCGAACAAAGGCTCAGCGACGTACCAAAGCTGAATGTGGGAGTAAGAATGGGGTTTACCGTAACGGTAAAGGTAACGGGCACCGCACAGGGCCCTCCCGATGCCGGCGTGAAGGTGTAAGTGCCGCTGGCGGTATTGCTCACAACTGCCGGGCTCCACGTTCCCGTAATACCGTTTTGCGAAGTGGTGGGCAACGTGGGTACCGTGCCGCCACTGCAGATCGTTAGCGATGTACCAAAACTGAATGTGGGCGTAACGTTGGGTGTTACAGTTACGGTAAATGTTGTTGTAGTTGCGCACTGGCCTGTATTAGGCGTAAAAGTGTAGGTACCGCTGGCGGTATTGCTTACAACTGCAGGGCTCCACGTACCCGTAATGCCATTTTGCGAAGTAGTGGGCAAGGTGGGTACCGTGCCGCCACTGCAAATCGTTAGCGATGTACCAAAACTGAATGCGGGTGTAACATTGGGAGTTACTGTTACGGTAAATGTTGTAGTAGTGGCGCACTGCCCCGCATCGGGCGTAAAGGTGTAGGTGCCGCTGGCCGTATTGCTTACCGTTGCCGGGCTCCACGTTCCCGTAATGCCGTTTTGCGAGGTAGTGGGCAACGTGGGTACCGTGCCGCCGCTACATATCGTTAGCGACGTGCCAAAGCTGAATGTGGGTGTTATATTAGGATTAACCGTTACCGTAAACGTGGTTGTGGTGGCGCACTGGCCTGTATTAGGCGTAAAGGTGTAGGTGCCGCTGACCGTATTGCTCACCGTTGCCGGGCTCCACGTTCCCGTAATACCGTTTTGCGAAGTGGTGGGCAAGGTGGGCACCGTGCCGCCGCTGCAAATCGTTAGCGATGTACCAAAACTGAATGCGGGTGTAACATTGGGAGTTACTGTTACGGTAAATGTTGTAGTAGTGGCGCACTGCCCCGCATCGGGCGTAAAGGTGTAGGTGCCGCTGGTGGTATTGCTCACCGTTGCCGGGCTCCACGTACCTGTAATGCCGTTTTGCGAAGTGGTGGGCAAGGTGGGCACCGTGCCGCCGCTGCAAATCGTTAGCGATGTACCAAAACTGAATGCGGGTGTAACATTGGGAGTTACGGTTACCGTAAACGTGGCAGTAGTGGCACATTGTCCGGCATCGGGCGTAAAGGTGTAGGTGCCGCTGGCGGTGTTGCTCACCACCGCCGGACTCCAGGTACCGGTTACCCCGTTTTGCGAAGTGGTGGGCAAGGTGGGTACCGTGCCGCCACTGCAAATCGTTAGCGAAGTACCAAAACTGAATGTGGGTGTAACATTGGGCGTTACGGTTACCGTAAACGTGGCAGTAGTGGCACATTGTCCGGCATCGGGCGTAAAGGTGTAGGTGCCGCTGGCGGTGTTGCTCACCACCGCCGGACTCCAGGTACCGGTTACCCCGTTTT
>JBKBIL010000013.1:0-1164 GCA_046297415.1 Lacibacter sp. | reverse complement strand
GCGAAGTGGTGGGCAACGTGGGTACCGTGCCGCCACTGCATATCGTTAGCGAAGTACCAAAACTGAATGTGGGTGTAATATTGGGCGTTACGGTTACGGTAAAAGTTGTAGTAGTGGCACACTGGCCCGCATTAGGCGTAAAGGTGTAGGTGCCGCTGGCGGTATTGCTCACCGCTGCCGGGCTCCACGTTCCCGTAATGCCGTTTTGCGAAGTGGTAGGCAGTGTGGGCACCGTGCCGCCTTCACAAATACTGAGACTGGTGCCAAAAGAAAAGGTGGGTGTAATATTAGGATTTACCGTAACGGTTAACGTAGTAGGGTTGGCGCACTGGCCGCCGGAAGGCGTAAAAGTGTACGTGCCACTGGACGTATTACTTACGACAGCCGGACTCCAGGTACCCGTAATACCGTTTTGCGAAGTGGTGGGCAGTGTAGGTACCGTGCCGCCTTCACAAATGCTGAGGCTGGTACCGAAGGAGAAAGTGGGCGTAATGTTCGGATTTACCGTAACATTGATGGTAATGGTTTGTGCACACTGACCCGGTGTGGGCGTAAACGTATAAGAACCGCTTGCGGTATTATTAATCGTTGCCGGGCTCCACGTACCTGTAATGCCATTGAGCGATGTTGTAGGCAAAGCGGGCGGCGGTGCCCCGGCACAAAAAGGCGCAATGGGTAGAAAAAGGGGCGTAAATAAAGGATTGGTAAGGGTAACAGCCGTAGCCAGTGCGGTGGTACAGCCATCAATTTGCAAAATAAATCCGCTGTAAACACCGGCATTCAGGCCGCTTAAAACAATTTGGCCGCTTGCATTGGTGGTTACCGATTGCGGGCCCACCTGTACGCCATCATCAAAATACGTAAATGTGTAGGTTGTGTTGGGCACCAATCCACTAATAACAATCGAACCTTCCGTTCCGTTACAGGTAACCGGATTGGTACTATTAATCACCGGATTTTGAATGGTGAAAAAGGCTTTGTAATTGGCGCCTCCGTTATTTAAGGTTATTACATCGCCACATCCGGATGGCGAACTGTTAGAACCAATAACTTCATAATACAGCTCCAGCACATAATTGCCGGGGGATAGTGCTGTAAGATTAATGGGGGCCGGATTGGTTGCATTGTTCGGAATTACCCGTTGCCACTTTTGATCGCCGGCAC
>JBKBIL010000012.1:35596-46124 GCA_046297415.1 Lacibacter sp. | reverse complement strand
CGGCTGGCTGCCTGTTTCTTGAACGCCTCAAAATCAAATGATTGTTTTTCTGTCATGTCCATATGTGTCTGTTTTAAAGTTACGAAACTTCAAACTGACACACTTTTTGCAACACTCTCCTTGATACCTTTAGGCAAAGACCTGTACTTCCATATCCTGACGAAGTAATAAAACGAGCTAAATAACAATGCCCCTTACCCTCCTCGCCACCGTAGGCACCAGCCTGCTGCAAAGCAACATCCGGCCCCTGGGCAACCAGCCCACCCGTACGCCCGTGGAAGAACAACTGTGGCAAGCCTGTGTAAGCAGACGCTGGGCGGCACTGGCACAGTTGCTGCTTCAACACGTGCCCGCCACCGAGCGCCTCTGCGGCGCCGAAATCAACTGCCTGCATCAGCTGGTGCATACCAAGCGCCTGCCCATTGAGCGGGTATTTTTTCTCGTTAGCGATACCGACGACGGGCGCGCCACCGGCGAAATTTTGGAGGCTTATTTTTCAACTTCAGAATGGTTTGGCAACAACGGCGCCACTTATCTGGTGGTGGACGATTTATTGCCCCAAGACCCCAAACGTTTTAAAACCAAAGGATTGCGCAACCTGGTTCGCCGTATGGGCGAGTGCATCAGCCGCGTGGGCAACGCGGCCGATGTAGCCATAGATGCCACCGGCGGCTTTAAAGCTCAAATAGCCGTGGCCGTTACCATGGGCCAGGCGCTCAACATACCCGTGTACTACAAGCACGAGCTGTTTCCCGAAATCATCGATTTTCCGGCCCTGCCCGTACAAATCAATTACGACCTGCTGGGCCGGTACGCCGGCCTGCTTACCGCACTCGAAAAAGGCGAACTGCGCACGGCCTCCGAGTGGGATGAGCCTGTTACGGATGAAGTACGCCTCTTTATGAACGAAGAGGCAATTGACGGCGAAACGGTTTTAGAACTCAATTATCTGGGCCAGCTCTTCCTGCAGTCGTACCGCCTGCGGTACCCATACATACCTGCCCTGCGCCCAGCCACTGCCGACGAACGCAAAGAGCCCACCTTTGGCAACGACCACCATTATGCCAAAGGTTTTAAGGCCTATGTGCAAAAAGTGTTTGCCGAAAACGCGTTCATAAAAACCATACACACCGTTAGCTATGAGGGCCAGGCACAAATTAAAAGCATTGGCTTTTCGGTAAAAGATGTGGGTACCGAAAAGCAACTTATTGGTACGTATCGCTCCGATTTTGGCAACCGCTTTCGGTTACGCCTCACCGATGAAAGCACGGGAGCGCTGATTTGGGCAGCCGAATTTTTAAGCAGAACCTATGCCCGGGAATGAATAATTTTAGGGCACAAAGGATTATTAATGATGCGTACCATTATTTGCCTGCTTTCCGAACAGCCTATTCCCAACCTGCTATTTATCCGGCACATGTATAAGCCAGGCGATTCGTTCCTGTTTTTGTCAACGGACGAAATGGAAAAACGCTTTAAAAGTAAAGCGCTGCTGGAGGCCCTGGGTTTTCATAACCGGCCCGATGTAGCCGTAAAGGTTGAAACCATACCGCCCTATGCCCCCGCCGCCATTTATGCGAAGTTGCAAAGCTTGCTGGCCGGCAAAGCCGGACTGCACCTGATTGTAAACATAACCGGAGGCACCAAAATCATGAGCCAGGTAGCCTTTCAGTTTTTTACAACCCTGCCGCAATCTGAAATATATTACTGGCCCGACAGCAACGACCGCCTGCTGCGCCTCTATCCCGATCTTGCCGACATGCCCCTGCCCAGCCTGCCCCTCATTAACCTCGAAGATTATTTACGGGCTCACGGGTACTCATACACGTACCTGCCCATGCAGCGTTCCCGTAACGATGCCGAGTATTACTGGAACAAGGTTCTTAAGGCTGGTGATGTGCGCCAGGTACCCGAACTCGAAAAAGCCCGCAACAACAACTATACGCACGCCGATAAACCCTATTTAACCGGCGGCTGGTTTGAAGAATGGCTGCATTACCGCCTGCAGGAGCATTACCGCCTGGCCGACGACCAGATTGGCCTTTCCGTTCAGTTGCACGATGTGCACGGCAGCCGGCCCGAGGTTCCTTCCCGGGAGCTGGATGTGGTTTATGTACACAACCACAGTTTGTATATTTGGGAAGCCAAGGTTTATACCATGAATGCCATCAAAAACGCCGTAATCATCAAAGACCTGTTCAAACTTTCTGCTATCCGCAATACCCTGGGTTTAAAGGCACAGGCACATTTTGCCGTTGCGGCTAAAATTTATAACAATGAACAACGGAGCACTACGTTAAAAGAACTTGCACGAACACTCAATTTGCAGCGCATTTGGGATTTGGACACGCTGGAAACTTTATTGCAATAATCCAAAAATGATTGCTTGATATGCAAAAATCGAAAAAACTTATCATACAATGTGGGCGGCTTGATTTTAACTACAAAAAAAACTATCAGTTTGTATTTAATAGCCAAACGGATGCGCACTCCTATGGGGGGGAGGCACCGCTGTCGTCTCATTTTCTCGTTAAGGATGTGCCCCATTTTAAAGAGGCAAATATTCTGTTCATTTTCCCGATTAGTATCTTGCATCAGAATTGGAAAAGAGAAGAACTCACGAAAACAAACGACGAATTCCTTTCAGAAATCGCTGAGCTTAATGAAGAAACAATCGTTTCAAATGTTGAGGAGTATTTGAAAAAGCACCCGCATGTAAAGGGCTTTGATTACATGACCGTCTCTTCGCTGGGAACCTATTCGTATAATGGAGTGAAACGGCGTTTTGAGGCTGACTTCAATTACATCTCAACACAAATATATTTACGGCTCATACATTCGTACAGTTATGATGAATTAGAGGAGGTGTATATTGATATCTCCAGCGGCCAGAACATTTATGTTACCGCACTTTTGAATGCCATTTACCGGTTTTTGCCCTATATGCAACTGAAGCGTCTTTATAGGGAAGAAAAAGCAGTAGTAAAAGCGTATGTTGTTAATGCCGACCCCATCATACCGGGCGTTGAGCAAATATCTATTAGTCTTTCCGAGTTCAGGGCAAAAGCGTTTAATACGCTCGTGGTAAACCGAAGGGGCCAGCTCGACAGTCTGCTGGCACGCTTTGATAACGATACCAAAAAATTATTGAAGAGTGTAATTGAAGAAGAATACCCTATCTTACACATTTGCCTTATGCGTGGCTTTATTTTGGGTACTACACTAATTGATGCCCAGTTGGTGGAGCAGCCCAATGACATAATCGCTGGAGTTGAGCAAAAATTGTTAGAGTTATATAAACCTGTTTCGGAAAAAGCAAATAATTACAGGTTCGATTTCTTTCATGTAATTACATTAACCTTTGCCTTGGCTCTGTTCCAAAGCTTAGTTACTTTGTTGAAAAAAAAAGAAGTTTACAATCAGGAAGGATATGTCGAGTTTGATATTAAAGAAAATGTAGACGAAAAAAAGGATGCGAAACATCAGCTCGATTTTTCGCACGAAAAAGTGGAGGCTGTGTATGAGGTACTGAAAACTAACTTTGGTTTTACCAAACCTGGATATAAGGGCGAGTTGGTGCAGCTATCGAATCAAATAAAAGCAGGAATGGATCGCAATTATTTAAACGATTTTAAATCAATTGCCGAACTTGGAAAGCTGGTGCACGAAAAAGATTACAAGATTAATGTAAACTTTTCAGCCCGCAATTTTTTTGCACATGAGGGTATGGAAAAAACGGTTACCACCTTACGTGTTGTTAAAAACAAATTGCAATTGAAATACAAAGAGGAAATGGTAAAAAAAATTAAGGAATCTATCAGTAAGTACGCTTTCAAACAATCCATTATTTAAGCACAAACCTATGCTCCTCAACCTCTCCAATCATCCTTCGGCCACCTGGCCGCCCGGGCAGTTGCAGGCGGCTTTACAGGCGTATGGCCAGGTAGAAGATTTGTCCTTTCCGCAGGTGCCGCCCGATGCCGATACCGATTATGTGGAACAGTTGGCCGAAACCTATCTGCATCAAATTTTGGCCCGGCGCCCTGCTGCCGTTCACCTGATGGGCGAGCTAACCTTTTGTTGCCGCCTGGTTAACAAGCTAAAGGCAGCCGGCATTCCTGCCCTGGCATCTACCACCGCCCGCAACGTAGCCTACGACGAAAACGGCAATAAAATCAGCACCTTTTCGTTTGTGCGCTTTCGGGAATACTAGCACCAGTGGTAAGAAAATCGGAGAAACAGCAATGCCAATAGCTGTGTTACAAATTCCCAACAACACCAACACACACCGTATGACATCAGAAACAACCACCAACCAGCCGTGTACCCCTGCCGAACCGCAGGTTACCCTTACCGCCGGCCAGAAACAGGCCCTGCAGCAAATAACCGACTTTTTGCAAAGCCCCGGCAGTGGCATTTTTATTCTGAAAGGCTATGCCGGTACCGGTAAAACCACGCTCATAAAGCTGCTGGCACAGCAACTGCAGCAGCAACAACAGCAGTTTGCTTTGCTGGCCCCTACCGGCCGCGCTGCCGCAGTCATACGCAGTAAAAGCGGCTTTGACGCCAATACCATACACGGCGAACTGTACACCTTTCACGGAGTGGACGGCGAGCCCGACCCCGACCTTACCGATCCCCAACCCGACGACTTTGGCCAAATGCGCCTGCTGTTTACCATGCGGCTGCCCGAAGCGGCAGAGTATGAAGAAAAAGTGTACATCATTGACGAAGCCAGTATGGTATCTGATGAACCGGCAGTTGACACCTCTTTTGCCGAATTTGGCAGCGGCCATACCCTCAGCGATTTATTGCATGCCGCCGGCACCAATAAAATTATTTTCGTAGGCGACCCCTGCCAGCTGCCACCCGTTGGCGCCGCTTACAGCCCTGCACTCGACGCGGCTTATTTACGCAGCAGGGGCAAAACCGTGCAGGAGTTTGAACTCAAAGAAATTGTACGCCAGGCCGAAGGCAGCGCTGTGCTGCAACTGGCACACCGCATACGCAGGCAAACGCAGCAAACCCATTTTGAAAAATGGATTAAAATAAAAGCCCGCGATATACCGGCTGTTGCATGCACCTCGTATCAGGCGCAGTTGCAATATTATCTTTCAAAGTTGCAACATGGCCAACCGCAGGATGTTATTGCCATTTGCCACAGCAACAAAGAGTGCCTGCAAATAAACCGGCAGGTACGCCGGCACCTCCTCGGTTCGGCCGATGCTCCGCTGCAGGAAGGCGATTTACTAATCATTACCCAAAACAATTACAAGGTACCCCTGGCCAATGGCGATTTTGTGCTGGTGCGTTATGTTGATCCGCACATACAAATGTACTGCGGCCTGCAATTTTGCAATGTAACCGTCGAAGACCTGCATACCGGCCAGCAGCACAACGCCCTTATGTGCTTAAATACGCTCTATAGCGGAAGCCCCAACATTACCCATCAGCAGCAGCGTAGCCTCATGATTGCGTTCAGCAAAAAAATGCGTGCGCAACAAATTAAGCCGCGTACCATTCGTTACAGGGAGGAGCTGCAAAACGATCCCTACCTCAACAGCCTGCGGGCCAATTATGGCTATGCCGTTACCTGCCACAAAAGCCAGGGAGGCGAGTGGGAGCAGGTATTCCTGTTTCTTAATAAAGGCATGTACGTTATGCCCGGGCCCATGCTAACGCGTTGGTGGTACACGGCGGTTACCCGCGCTAAAAATCAATTGGTGCTAACCGACGACTGGTGGCTGGTGTAGCACTACCTTCTAAGCAAAATTTCCTGAAAAGATCAACTCGTTTTTTACTGCTGCGCAACGTCTTTGAAAACGACGTTGCTTTTTTTCTTCCACATTCGGGCAACACCTCCCCAAAAGTACATTGCCTGCTTCCTGTTCCCCCCGCATCCCAAACCGGGTCAAATGCCCGCGGCGTTGCAGCCACTGCACGGGCGTGTGCATGCGTAGCTAAAAAATAAAGCATTTGGTGCCAACGCATCGGGCGTAGCCCGCCCGTTCTTCCGGCAACCGCATGGAAACGGCTTCCCTGTAAAACTAACGGCACCGCTTAGCCGCCTTTTGCGACTTTGCCCTTGCATATTTACCCGGCGTGCCGTATCTTATGCTTCCCCTGAAAATCCACCGCCATGCACCTCATCCTCAACTCGTACGGCGCCCTGCTGCAAAAAGAAAACGACCTCTTTGTAGTTTCTACCCCCGAAGGCCGCCAATCTTTTCCGCCCGATAAGGTAAAAAGCATCAGCATTGCCAAGGCCGCCCGCATTACCAGCGATGCCGTGCTGCTGGCCATTCGCCATCAAATTGACTTGCTGTTTGTGAACGACCACGGCCAGCCCGAAGGCCGCGTATGGAGCGTACAGTACGGCAGCATCAGCAACATCCGTCGCGCCCAGCTCGATTTTTTGTACAGCCCCGCCGTGGTGCCCTGGGTAAAAAACCTTCTGCATCAAAAAATCAACAACCAAATAGCCCTGCTGCTGGCCCTGCAGCCCGAAGATGCCGCCCAACAGCCCGCCTACAACCAGGTGCGCTTTGCCATCAATGCACTGGAAGAATACAAGCGCCGCATCGCACAGGCCACGGCCGAAACCCTAAGCGATATTGCCCCCTCGCTGCGGGGCTGGGAGGGGGCCGCCGGCCGCAAATATTTTGCTACCCTTAGTGCCCTGCTGCCCGATGCCTATCGCTTTGAAACCCGTACCCGCATGCCCGCTACCGATCCCTTTAACAGCATGCTCAACTACGCCTACGGCATTTTGTACGGTAAGGTAGAAGGCGCCCTCATTAAAGCCGGCCTCGACCCTTATGCCGGCATCTTCCACCGCGACGAGTACAACCGTCCCGCCCTGGTGTACGATGTAATGGAACAATACCGTATGTGGATGGAATATGTGGTGGTGCAACTGTGCCTGCAGCAGGCCCTTACTGCCGATTGTTTTGTAACCAACCCGACCACCGGCGCCGTGTTACTCGAGGCCTACGGCAAACGCATCCTCATACAGGCCGTAAACGATTACCTGGCCGAAATTATAGAACTCGATGGCCTCGAACGCAGTCGCCTTACCCACATCGAACTGCAACAGCAGGCCCTGGCCCAGTTCATGCTCAAGCACGCCCACTAATTTCCCCGCTATAACCGCAAAAACGTAGCCCATGCTCATGGCCGGAAAACAAGTAACCCAACCCGCCGATGTAATGCAACCCATTACCGTAGAATACCTGTACAAAGCCCTGCTGCAGCCCGGCACCGAGCTGGCCGAAAAAGTGCAGCAGCTGCGGGCCCTTAAAACCATGCAGCCCCAGGCCTACCGGCGCGCCAAAACCATGCTGCCCTACATTGTATGCGGCAAATTTCAGCCTGCCGTGCGCCGTAAAGAAAACTTTGTGTACACCCAATACCTGATGCTCGATGCCGATAAGCTATCGGCTTACGAACGCACCCCCGCCACCCTCAAACAGCAACTGCAAACCAACCCCCATATTTTGCTTATGTTTACCAGCCCCGGCAACGATGGGTTGAAAATACTGCTGCCCCTGGTTCAGCCTGTACACGATGCAGGCTATTACAGTGCCTTTTACAAAACCTTTGCCGCCCGCTTTGCCGCCGATAACCGGCTGCACGGCATAATTGACCTGGTTACCAGCGATGTTAGCCGCGCCTGTTTTCTGAGCCACGACCCCGAAGCCTACTATAACCCCAATGCCCAACCCATTGACCCGGGCACCTACCTGAACCCCCACGATGTAAACCGGCTGGCCGAAGTGCAAACCCTGTGGAAAGAAGCCGAACAACAGGCCGCCGGGCACACACCACCGGCAGCCCCCGTACTACCCGATACCCAACCGCCCGATGACGACCTGCCACCCGATATTCTTTTGCAAATAAAGCAACGCATCAGCCCCCGGCTGGCCGCCCTGCAACAGTACCAACAGCAAAAACAAGCCATACAACCCGCCGCCCTGGAGCAAATTATGCCCTACCTGCAGCAAGCCCTGGCCGATGCCGGACTTCAATTGCAACAGGCCCGCCCCATTGATTATGGCCGTCAGCTCAAAATAACCGCCGGGAACCACTGGTGCGAGGTAAACCTCTTTTATGGCAAACGCGGTTTCAGGGTCGTAAAAACCACCAAAACCGGCAGCCACGCCCCCCTGGCCGATGTGGCCCTGCAGGCCCTTGAGCTGTTTATTGCCGAATACAACAACCCAAACCCCTAAAACCATGCCCCGCCCCCGCAACACACCCATCAGCCTGCGCCAGCGCCTCGAGCGGATGCGCCGCTCGGGCCTTACCGCACCTGCGGCCCCCGGCCCGCCGCCCGACGACGACGCCCTGCTGCCCCTGCCGCGGCGCATACAACACATCCTCAACATCGTAAAAAACAGCCCCCAAAAAGCCACCGCCATGCACTACCTTATTATGTACGATATCGAAAACAACAAAGTACGTCGCCTGGTAAGCAAGTACCTGCAACAGCAGGGCTGCATTCGCATCCAAAAATCCGTATTCATGGCCCATACCGAGCACCCGAAATTTTTGGCTATTTACGAAACCCTGAAAGACATAAACAGCTTTTACGAAAATGCCGACAGCATTATGCTGGTACCCGTAAACGTGGCCGACGTACGCAGCATGAAGCTTATCGGTAACAATGTAAATATTGAAGTGCTAACCGACCCCCGCAACACCTACTTTTTTTAACCGCAAAACCCATACCCATGCAAGCCTTACAGCAACAACTGAAGCAGGCATTCGAATGGCGCCGCAAGGGCCAATGGCAGCAGGCCCTTGAAATTTATACTCCCTTGTGGCAGGCACACCCCGAAACATTTAGCGGTTGGGACGGCTGGTCGTACGCCCACTGCCTGCAACAACAAAAACAATACGAAGCGGCCCTGCAGGTATGCCGCACCCTGTACCCCCACCACAAAACCCTGGAGCCCCTGCGGCAAACCTATGCCTGGTGCATTTACTACACCACTTTTCGGGCCCCGGCAATTGCCGAAGTAAGCGATGCAGTAGCCACCAAAGCCTTACAAGCCGTGTGGCATCTAGCGCCGCCGCAGCAGCCCCATAGCCCCGCCCACCGCTGCCTGTTTGCGTATGTAAAACAACTGGCTGCCCGCATGCAACCGCCCTGGCAGCAAATTTGGAACCTGCTGCAGCAAACGGCACCTGCAAACCTCAGCAAACAACCCTACACCCTGCAGGTACCGGGTAATAAAAATAATACCGAGCTGGCCAGCGACCTGGAAGAGTGGTACAGCTGGTGCAGCAAAGCCCTGCTGCAGCTGGGCCACTGGCAGCAATGCATTGACCTGTGTAACCAGGCTTTGCAAGCCATTGAAAAATGGCATTACAGCAACCAGGTTTGGTTTTTACGCCGCAAAGCCGCAGCCCTGGTACAATTGGGCGAAACCGAAAAAGCCCTGCCCCTGCTCGATGCCCTGCTTGCACAAAAACCCGAATGGTTTTTGCTGGCCGACCGGGCCGCCGCCACCCCCCGGCCCGCCGAAGCCCTGGCTTGGTACGCCCGGGCCAGCCTGCAACCTGCCGAACCCCACATGAAAATTAACATGTGGCAAAAAATGGCCCAACTGTTACAACAAACCGGCCAAACCGAAGCCGCCCGCCAACATGCACAATTGTGCCATGCCATACGCCGGCAACAAGGCTGGCCGCCGCAACCCATACCCGGCCTGCCCGATGTTGAAACCGAGGCTGATACCCCCGGCCTTACCGTACCGGAACTGTTGCAGCAACTGCGCCCCTTTTGGAACAGTTGCCTGCCCCCACACCTGCAATTGCAAAAAGGTACCATCAGCAAAGTGCTGCATGGCGGCGCCTCGGGCTTCATAACCAACCGGGCTACGGGGCAAAGCATATATTTTAGCCGCCGGCATTATGCCAAAAAGACGCCCCCGCCTACCGAGGGCATGGCCGTGCAATTTTATGTACAAGAAACCCGGCATCCCAAAACCGGCCGGCCCGCCACCCAAGCCGTGCAGGTGCAACCCGAAAAAAATTAAGCCGAAATACATCTGTTGTAAACACAAATAAGGTATTTTTACAATGCAGTTGTTTGACAGATATGGCAATTATAAAGGCAAAAACGGGTAAAAAACGGGCCGCAGGCTACATTAACTGCTTCAAAATGAGGTGGTTGTGAAAAATGGACTGCGAGAGCATCATCCACTAAAACAAGGATTAAGACTGTTATTAGTCCCGCATCCAAGAGAAACTTGAGGCTGCGAGAGCATCATCCACTAAAACAAGGATTAAGACGTCAGACCACTGTGCACAGTGACTGACACCCTACGCTGCGAGAGCATCATCCACTAAAACAAGGATTAAGACCCCCGTATCGAGGGATATTAAGCTCGCCGTGTAATACTGCGAGAGCATCATCCACTAAAACAAGGATTAAGTCAGCAGGCCGTAGCCGACGCAAGGAGGCGTACGGATCGCTGATCCCGACCGCCGAGGTAGGAGGCGCGTCGGGAACGAAAGGGTG
>JBKBIL010000012.1:0-35496 GCA_046297415.1 Lacibacter sp. | reverse complement strand
AACGTTATTTTATTGGGAGTTTACACCATCTTCGCCCTGCGAGAGCATCATCCACTAAAACAAGGATTAAGTCAGCAGGCCGTAGCCGACGCAAGGAGGCGTACGGATCGCTGATCCCGACCGCCGAGGTAGGAGGCGCGTCGGGAACGAAAGGGTGCAACGTTATTTTATTGGGAGTTTACACCATCTTCGCCCTGCGAGAGCATCATCCACTAAAACAAGGATTAAGACAGCAGGCCGTAGCCGACGCAAGGAGGCGTACGGATCGCTGATCCCGACCGCCGCGGCAGGAGGCGCGTCGGGAACGGAAGGGGGGTAACGTTATTTTATTGGGAGTTTACACCATCTTCGCCCTGCGAGAGCATCATCCACTAAAACAAGGATTAAGTCAGCAGGCCGTAGCCGACGCAAGGAGGCGTACGGATCGCTGATCCCGACCGCCGCGGATAGGAGGTGTGTCGCAAACAGAAAGGGGATAGCGTTATTGGATTAGAAGTTTACGCCATCCTCCTCTTTGTCCCCCTCCCGGAGGGGGGTAGGAACAACAATAGGCCGCAAAAATTAAAGCCGGTTCATTGGGCGCATCGCCGTAACGAACCGGCTTTCGTATT
The DNA here is from genome assembly GCA_046297415.1 of Lacibacter sp. Taxonomy (GTDB): domain Bacteria; phylum Bacteroidota; class Bacteroidia; order Chitinophagales; family Chitinophagaceae; genus Lacibacter. Next base: position 34,885 of record JBKBIL010000012.1, on the reverse strand, counting down.
TATGGTAAGGCAGATTGACTTAATATACCGCCATGTTAAAACGGGTACGGTGTTTTTGGGTAATAGGGTGTTGCTCGCCCAGGATATGAAACAGGGCAATACAGGTTTTACGGGCCATGCCATCGTGTGCGGTTTTGTGCAGCATGATGCTGTTAATGAGCAGTTCCAGCGCTGCATCGGTATTGCCTTGCTGCAGTTGCGCCTGCGCCTGTTGCAGCTGGGCATCCACAGGGCTTTCATTGCCAAACTCCGTGGTTAAAAAGCCGGCAAGGGTAACCAGGTCTTGCCAGGTGTCAACTAACGGTTCGGCGTTGGCTAACGGAGTAACGGCTTGCAGCACTTCGTGCGGCTTGTGAAATACCAGCCGTTTCCAGTAAGCAATGCGGCCGGCCTGGTGGTTGGGGTATTTTTGTACAAAAGCCTGCAGTTCTTGCAATGCCGTTGGGGCATCCATCTCGGCCAACCGGGGTGCCAGTTGGTCCCAGGCTTCTTTGTCTTCGCCGGGCAGCACCACATCCAGCCAGCGTTTGAGCAGGTGCTTGGGCTGGGCGCCTACCTGTTCGGCAATAATGGTTCCTTTCCAAAACAGTTTCAGGGCCGGAATGCCCTGTATGCCGTAGCGCTCCATCAGTTCGGGCTGTTCTTCGGTATTCACCTTCACCAGTTTCCAGGCACCGTTGGCTTCGCGGTGCAGTTCCTCCAGTATGGGACCTACCATGCGGCAGGGCCCGCACCATTCGGCCCAAAAATCTACCAGTATCGGTACCGTGTAACTGGCTTCAATGATGTCGGTTTTTTCGTTGATCATAGTACCGGCAGGAGAGCAAATGTTGTGCAACAACCGTTTGGGCCTTTGGTATGCGTCAGGCTGTCAGTTTGCTGTGGCTTTCGCTGCAAATCTTACAAAGGTTTGCAGGCGTCAATTGACGTGGAGGCATTTATACAGTGCCTGTGTTTTTCTGTACGACTTGTATTTTAACTCTTAAAGTACATGCGTAGCAGCCGTAGGAGATTGAGGCCCAACAACAGGGTCAGCAGCGGCCACAGCACGCAAAAAATGAAAAAATTCACTTCGTAATACGATGTGCCCGTGCGGTGGGCCAGTTCCAGCACAAAATCGGTACAATACACGTACGCCTGTTGTATGATGTGCAGCAGCGGGTTCATGTGTCTTGATGTTTTTTGCGGCGTAGGGCAAGCCACAGTTCAACATTGGCAATCAGCAACATCCATAGCAGCAGGGGCCAGCCGGCAGTCAGCAGCGCAATGTTGGCAGTTGCGTAGTTGCCGGTACGTTTCAGGGCGTTTATGAGACCAAAGTAAGCAACATCGGTATAAGCCAGCCAGGGCCGCAGCAGTTGTACATGGTGGCTGCGGCAAAATGCGGTATGGTTGTGGCAGGCCCAGGTGCACAGCCGTTCATGCTGTTGTGCAGGGTACAGGGTGGGTTGTTGCAGGTAATGGTAACCATGCCGTTGCCCGTGTTGGGCCGATGTGCGGTGCACCGCCACCATTAACCCATAGGGGGCGGCGGCCACCAGCAGGTACAGCAGTATGCGCAATAACAACGGCATGCAGCTACAAGTTACTGAAATGGTATGGGTTTTGAAGGCGGAGTGGTTTTGCGGCAGGCGCTCCGCCGGTTAGTTTAATATACGAATGGAGTACACCCACATTAAGTCGTCAAACTCAATATACAGGTGCCATTTGCCGCCCAGCTGGTTCAATTTAATAAGGCGCACATGGCAGCGCAGCCCGTCGGCATTGATGCACAGCCATTTCCAAACGCGGTCGCCATCGCTGTCGGTACCGTTAAACAGTACTTTAACCATGTCGTAAATCTGAGTTTCGTCACTGTAAACGGTAATACGCTGTTCGTCGCCGTCAATCAAAACAATGATGTTGGTTTCAGTCCATTTACTCCAGTCGTTCCATTTGCCGGTGTATTCGTTTTTGTAACGAAAGGCGGCATTAACGGCCCGGGCTTTGATGATTTGGCCGTGCGATACGATGGGGGCCAGCAGCAGGCCCAGCAGTAAGAGCAGGATGTGGTGTTTGGTACGCATAGGGGTGTTTTTGTTGCAAAGCTGCAGCCGCTTGTTGCCATGTATTTGCAGGAAAATTTGCATGAAACACAATCGGAAATAGATGTGTACGCGGCATCTGTAAGCCATATAATTTATTTATTTGTTGGCACAGCTTGTAGGGATAGAAAAATCAGCTGCTCCCCACGCATATAAACATTAAAACGCCTGATTGCTTTCTGTTTTGCAAATACATGGCAAGGTGGCCATGCAACTTGCGCTGTATAAAAAACACAGCTTTATGACAACAAGTTTTTACGCAATTCCCGTGGATTTTGTCATCAGTCATCACGCCCGCTGCCGGGCACGGCAGCGTTTTTCCTTAACCGGAGCAGGCTTTCAAAAACTGGCAAGCCGTGCGCTCGTATATGGGATTCCGCGGGAACAAACCCGCGGGCAGTTACGCAGGTATTTGGACGAGCTGTGGATGCAATACGGTACGGCCAACAACATACGCCTGTACGGCGAATACCTGTTTTTGTTTTCAGGCGCGCTTTTAATTACTACCTGGCATTTGCCTGCTGCATACCGCAAGCATGCTACCCGCTACAGTCGGATACGAAAAAATAAAACGATACACCTTTAAACCGTAAAACCATGAACACGAACAATTACAATCCCCAACAATTGCCGGGAGCAGAAAACCCGCAGCAAGATGCTGCAAACAACAACCTGCAAACTGCGGCTACGAACAACCGCACCTTTTTTGAGCCGGAAGTTGCAAGTCCGGAGAATGCCGCGTTGCCATATGCTACGCAGAATTATGAAGATGCGGAAGCAGATAACGCTTACACGGATGCCATGGCTTTTTGCGACTGGGACGATGATTATGGCAGCAGCGGCGAGCGATACGGTTGGTACAATGATTTTAGCGACGATGTTATTGACGACGCATTCGACGGCGAGCCGGAAGCAACATGGAATGTTGATTAGCCTTGCTGCAAATAGATGGCAAACCCCGTTTGCATATTTGCAACGCAAACCACCGCTTGTAGCTAAAATTTTAATACATGACAAAACAGGAAAACACCTTTTGGCAAAACGAGTTGGAGCGTTACCGCCAACTGCTGCTGCACCCACTGTGGCTGCAACGGCGCAACGCCATACTGCAGCGCGACAGCTACCGGTGCCGTAACTGCGGTGCCACCAGCCAGCTGCAGGTGCACCACCGGCAGTACCACGTGTACCGGCATAACAACTTTCGGAAAGAACCCTGGGCCTATGCCGACCACCTGCTGATAACGCTCTGCCGCAGCTGCCACGAAAACGGCCACCGCCGCCATGTGGTTCCGGTATTTAAAGTTGATTAACCAGTTTGCCTTGCAAATACATTGCAAACGTCCACACCAAATTGCGCCAACAAACATTTCATTCACCTTAAAAAACTAAAACCATGTCGTTTCTCGCAAAACTCTTTGGCAAAAAAACACCGTTGGTAACCTCCGCTCCCGCGCCCGAAGTGCCGGCCGATTTGTTTACCGAAACCCGCCCCCCTGCCGATACACCCCCGGATAGTGGCGAAGGCAATCCTCACAAACTACGGGGTACTTTCCGGCCGGTGGGCATCCGCGAATTTTTGGAGCAACCTTTCTGGCAAAAGGGCTACCAGCATGCCTTACAGTTTCCGGTACAAGAGCGTCGCGAATCGGCCCTGCAATGCATCCGCGCCGATTGGCGGCAGGCTTTGCAACGTGCGCTGCAACGTATTGTGTCCGAAAAACAAAGTCACGAACAACAAATGCTGAGCCTGGCCGGTGTAAGCCATGTGCTGGATAGCCAAATGCAAAAGCGGGCCCGTGAGTTAGAGGACTTGGAAAAGGCCCTCCACCACCAACTGGAACTGAGTGTGGATGATGAGGGTTGGATTGCTCCGGCCCTTGCTGCCTACAATGACGGCTTTCAGGTGGGCGCACTGGAGTATGCCCGCACCAACGACCTGCTGGGCGGTTTAACCAGCCTGCACTAATTAACCTAACACTTTAAAAACGCACATCATGAACACCTTTTTGCAATTTGCGGCCCGCATAACCGGGGCCGAATACGAACGCCTGCAGCGGGCAACGCCCGCCTGCCGCACCAAAGTGCGGGCCTTGGGGCTTGCCGTGCTCATACCGGCCACGCTTTGGGCAGTTTGCAGCTTTATGCTGGCCTATGCCGTACTTGAAACCGGCTTTGTTGCGGCCATTATAACCGCGCTGGTGCTGGGCTTTATGGTGCTTACCATTGAGCGACTGATTGTAATGGGTAAGGGAAACAGGTTGGTAACCTTGTTTCGGATATTGCTGGCAGGCATTGTGGCGTTTTTGGGCAGCCAGTTGTTTGACCTGGTGCTCTTTAAAAAAGATATTGAACACGTAATGCCCCGGCTGCGCCACGAAGAGGCTCTGCAGGCCCAAAAAATGAAGCAAGCCGAGTGGGACGACCGCAATCAGTTGCCGGAAAAAACAGCTGCTTTGCAAAATCTGTGGAACGTGTACCAGCAGCGGCAGGATGATGCCATAATGGAGTCGGGCGGCCTTGCCGGCAGCGGCATCAAAGGTGCCAACAGCGCCACCAAGTTTAAGCAACAACAGGCCGATGTGGCACGGGCCGATTACGAACGGGCCAAGGCCGAGCTGGACAATCTGCAGGCAGCAATTTCCCAGAAGAAGCAGGAGGCTTACGATTCGGCATACGCACGGTTTGATGAAAAGAGTTTGCTGTACCGCATCAAAGCGATGGAGGTGTTGCTTCGGGAAAATACCGATATGAAAAAAGTGTACTGGGGGGTTACCCTATTTCTGTTTCTCATCGAATTTCTGGTGCTCATCTTTAAACTCACCTGGCCCCAAACCGCGTATGAGCAGGAGCTGGAAATGCTCAGCAACCTGCACCGCCGGCGCAGCGAAACCATTATGAGTACCGCGGTGGCGCAGCACCAACCCCATCAGGTGGTGCCGCATCTGCAGCAGGCCAGCCGGCAGCTGCAACAACGGCTCAATACCTTTCTGTAACTGCTGTAAAAATACATGGAGTAAGAACCAAAACGCTACAGAAGATTGTTGTGTTCAATTCCGAAAATATTATTGTTGCAGGGTTGTAGGGTTTGGGAGTAAGAAAATACTGTCGGGTGGTAGGGTTCAACAGGGCGCAGGCGTTGCCTGCGCTTTTTTTGTGTGTTGGGTACTCAGTTGGTGTAATGCAACAGTATAAACCGGTCGGTCAGGTAATTGCGTGCCGCTTTCAAATCGGCCAGCATAACGGCAGGTGCGCTTTGTTTTTTCGCCTCCTGAAAATCGTCGAAACATTTTTCAAATGCCAGCGAAATAACAACAATGTGCAACGGCAACCGCTCGGATATGCCCAGCTCTTTCCAATAAAAAGCGTAATGCGGGGCCGGTAATTGCCGGCCGTTCGAATAATATTGGATGCGGGTGTTCCACGACAAACCTTCCGATTCGGCCGGGGGTGGCGGCAACGGATTCGGCTCCATGCGGGTTGGTTGCGACTTGGGTTTTGATGTTACCAAATACAGCGCTATCACTATAAAAAGGTAATAGTCGTACCAGTGAAAAGAAGTATCAATAGCCAGTAGGGGCGTCCACATAATCGGAGGCGGTAGGTGTGTGGTTAACGATGGAATTGTGTGTTGTCCTGTAACAAATATACAAAACCTTCGGAAGCGTGCGGCTGGTGTTTCATTCGGTATAAAATTTTTTGCAATAAAATGTACACGAATGCCTGTTTTCGTAAAACGACGTTGCTGGAACCGGTGTATCTGTTTCTGGATCACAGGCTTATAAATAACGACACCTGTTGTTTGTTATTTGCGTGATAGGAAAAGTTTTTACTAACGGTATTATTTAACCGCTTTTGAGCTACATAGAAAACCTTAAATGCCGCAAAAACCTGTAGGGCGGTTTCTAAATACCCGATAATTTGCCGTTATGCCTGATAAAACTACCGTGCAAGAGGTGTATGACCTTTTCTTTCACCACACGCCCGATTTGATTTGTATTGCGGGTAAAGACGGTTACTTCCGAAAAATAAACCGTGCGGTTACCGAAAAGCTGGGTTATACTGTTGAAGAGTTGCTGCAAATGCCCATCCATGCACTCATACACCCCGACGACCGGCAGTTAACGGCTCAAAAACGCGATGAACTGTTACAGGGTAAATCATTGCTGAATTTTCAGAACCGCTATCGCACCAAAGCGGGCAACTATATTTGGCTGGAATGGACATCGGTTTACTTTCCCGAACAGGAGGTGGTGTTTGCCATTGCGAAAGACATAACCACCCGAAAGTTGGCCGAACTGGAAATACGCCAGCGGGTAGAGCAATACCGGAAAATGGCGGGGCACTTTAAGCAACGAAACGAACGCGACCGGCAAAACCTGTCGCTTGAGTTGCACGAAGACCTGGCGCAGCTTACCGCCGTATTGACATTAAACCTGCAGCAACTGCAGGCAACCGAGCAAAATCTAACGCCCAACGGACAAGAGTTGCTACAGCAAAGCAAGTCGCTGTGCGATATGCTGGTGCAAACCATACGGCGCATATCCTTTTCCGTTAGTCCGGGCATGCTGCAGGATCTGGGGCTGGTGGCCACACTTGAGTGGTTGTGCAACGAGTTTACCGCCGTTAGCGGCATCGTGTGCCGCTTTTCCGGGCAGTGCAATGAGACCCGCCTTTCGTTTGAAAAGCAGCTCGATATGTTTCGGATTTGTCAGGAAGCGTTGCAAAACGTACTGAGTCATGCCAAAGCAGCGGAGGTAACCGTATCCCTTACCGAAAACGATACGCATGTACAGTTGTCTGTTGCGGACAATGGAAGGGGATTTTTGTTACCGCTACAAAAAGAAACTTCGGGCCTGCAGCACATGCGCAGCCTGGCGGCAACCATACATGCAACCCTGCACATCCATACTGCTGTAGGCAGGGGCACAGAAATTGTTTTGCAAGTGCCGCACTGATGCGTTGGTTACCGGCAGTGGTTTGCAGTAAACGCTTTAGTGTAACTGCATCAAAAGCGTTTCAGGATTTTTTTTGGATGCATGTTTCTTTTTGGGGCCTTATGCTTGCATGGCTTTTCTTAACACAAACCACAAACGGTACCGGTAGGGTGGTCTGATACATTTGAATGACTCACGATGTAATATGCAGCCGCAATGCGTATGGCATGCACCATTCAAAAAGTAAAGAGCGTATTGATGATGATGCCGTTGTTGTACTGAAACACATCGTGCCCGTTTACTTCGCGTCCCAGTTGCACAATCTGATTCAGGTATCCGCCTTCAATGCGAAGTTTATTGTTAAACCGATAGCCTGCCAATATACCCAATCGGTTTTGATCAAATACGTTTTCATTAACATTTCTTCCAAAGCCAATGAACAGCTCATCGTACACGGCGGCATAAGGCATACCGCCTTTGCTGTTGGCTTCGCCAAGGGGGAGTTGCAGGCGCAGCATGTAGCGGAAACGGTTTGCAAACACATATTCATCTTCCTGCTTCAGGTCGGGTTTTGAGAAACGGCCCAGCCAGCGTTGCTCCAGCATAAAGCGGTGCGTCAGGTCGAGTTTGCCCAGCCGGTCTTGCACCGTTGCCATCTGGTAAGTACGGTGTTCGGTAAACTGCCGGCCAAAATTGTTGATGGGTATTTCGCCGTAGGCATAGGTTTCGATCCACGCATAGCCCAGGCGCAGCTGCACTTCGTTGCGCAGCTGGTAGTTGATGCCGGTACGCAGCAGGCTCTGCTGCCAGGTAAGGCCCCAGTCATCGCGGCGCCACTGATACTCTGTATGCAGGCTCCATTTGTCTGTAAGCTTAAACGTTCCGAAATAGTTATACCAGCCAATGGCATTGCGGTTGCTGATGCGGGTATTTTGTGCGGTGGCCGGTGGTGCTGCAGCCAACAGCAGCAAGGCGCATACGATAAGAGATGTACGATTCACGTTATTTTCCTTTATATGCAGGTAATGCGGTTAATGTTTCTTTCAAAAATTCCACCTTGCCGGTATGAATGTCGTAAATGGCGCCTACAATCAGTATTTCGCCGTTGTTGTAGCGGCGGCTGAGAATCGGTTCCAGATCACGCAGGTTGTTTACCTGTTCAATTACGTTTTGTCTTACGGCATTTTCCACCTTGTTGCCCGGCTTGTGGGCCGATTTTGCTACGGCGGGTTTAATTTCGTTAATTAAAGTTACGATGTGGCCGGGCACATTTTCCGGGCGCTGTACGGCCGCTGCAACGGCGCCACATTCGGTATGCCCCAACACTACAATCAGTTTGGTTTTCAAACTCAGCGTTGCAAATTCCATGCTGCCATAGGAAGCTGCAGCTGACACCTGGCCTGCTGTGCGGATGATGAACAGGTTGCCCAGCCCCTGGTCAAATATCAACTCGTTGGGTACCCGGCTGTCGCTGCAGCCTACAATAATGGCAAAGGGTGCTTGCCCGTCTTCCAGCTTTTGAATGGTTTCGGAATTTTGCCGGGGCTTGATGCTTTTGCCGGCTACAAACCGCTTGTTGCCGCCAATCAGTTTTTTGAGGCCGATGTAGGGATTTTCATACGCCGAGTCGCGGTTTACAATAAAATAATCGTTGTCCCAGGTGAGCGCCTGCACATCAAACTGGCGTGGCTGGTTGCTTGCCGGAGTTTTGGATTGTGCCTGTACGGATGCGTAAAGCAGTGTTGCAAATGCGATGAGGGTGATACGTTTCATGAATAGAAATTTCGCAGAGTAACACCGGCAGTTGTAACGAGGTTTGCGGACAATTGCCAATAATTTGTTAAGCGAAACGGTTTTACAGCCTGTTTTTTGACGGGCTTAACAGTTGTTTCGGCTCCTATGTAAAGTACAGCATAAAGCATACTACAGCATTGCAATTACTTTTTACACGGTGGCATTGTTATAATTCAATTAACGATGCGGTATTTGTGTTAAAAAACGAAACAGGTGTAATGCAAAGGTGGTGTTACGATATCCCGGGGTAACGGCTGCTATCTTGTTTGCTGCGGCAAGCGCACTGCTTGTTTGGGTTTGCTTTTTAAAACAGATGCAACGGATTGGCTTCCCGTCTTTTTCGCCTCCCCGATGATATCTACAATGCCATTGTAAGGCACGAAAAGAAACTGTGCATTGCAAAGGTTGTTTGAAAGCCCGGTTTATTACGTGATAATTGTTACGGGGGCAGGCCAGATAGGGTGCAGACAATTATATGAAACGCCACCCTTGTGCTTCGGGTGCAGCCGCGACGGCGATTCGGTGCTGACAGATGCGATTCGTATTGGCGCGATTACATAGATTGTTTCACCCGGCAACTCTTCATTTTAATTTATATTTAGCCTTTTTAACGCCACCCGTAACGCTTGCAGGGTTGGGTTGCATAAAATTTATCAGGCGTATGCTGGCACTGTCGGTACTTGCATATTTACTCATTAACGTAGCCATCGGGTTTTGGGCGAAGCGCCGGGTGGCCAACACCCGCGATTTCCTGAGCACGGGCCGGCACCTGCATCCGGCTATTAATACGGCCGCTTTTTTTGCTTTATGGTTTGGCAGCGAAACGCTGTTTGGGGCCAGTTCGCGGTTTGTGAACGATGGGGTGATGGGCATTATTGAAGACCCCCTGGGCGGCGCGCTGTGTTTGATTTTGGTGGGGGTGTTGTTTGCCCGCAAGCTGTACCGCGAAAATGTGCTTACCCTGGGCGATATTTTTAAAAAGAAATTTGGCCCGGAGGTGGAGCAGGTAAGTGCGGTTTTAATGTCGCTTAGTTTTTTTGGTTATACCGGGGCCCAGATTGTGGCGCTGGGCATTGTAATGGAAGGCATACTGGAAGTGCCGTTTGTTTACGGCATGATTATCAGCAGCGGCATCGTAATTCTGTACACGTTTTTAGGCGGCATGTGGGCCGTATCGCTAACCGATTTTATACAGAGCATTATGATTGTGGCCGGGCTGCTGGTGCTGGCCTATGTTACCTGGCAGCAAAGCGGGGGCGTGGTAGCCGTATGGAACAGTTTGCCGCCCGAACACAAAAAGATATTACCCGCGGGCGACGTGGTTTCGGGCGTTAACTGGCTGGCGGCCTGGATGGTGCTGGGCTTTGGCAGCATTTTTTCGCAGGATGTGTTTCAGCGGGTAAATGCCGCCCGCAGCGAACGGGCTGCCGTATGGAGTTCGATACTCGGGGGCCTGTTTTATTTGCTGCTGGCCCTGCTGCCACTGTTTATTGTGGCTGCCGCCTCCATGCATACCAACTGGCGTACGGTGGGTGCCACGGAGTCGGCTTTGTCGGTAATTGTAAAAGAACAAATGCCGCTGGGCATACAGGCGCTGTTTTACGGGGCCGTACTTTCGGCCGTAATGAGTACCTGTTCGGGGGCATTGCTGGCGCCGGCGGGTTTGATTGCCGAAAATTTGATAAAACCCAACTGGAAGGCGGTGCGTACCGACCCCCGAAAGGAGCTATGGGTAACCAAACTGTCGGTGGTTTTTTGCGGACTGGCCGCCCTTGCCGTTGCCCTGTACCGGCAGGATATTTTTGAACTGGTATCGGAGTCGAGCATCATTGGCCTGGTATCCATCGGCGCTCCGCTTACTGCCATCCTGTTTTTGGGGTACCGCTCCAAAGCAGGCGTACTGGCTGCCATGCTGGGCGGTACGGTAGTTTGGTTTTTGTGCGAGTATGTGATCAGCATACCGGTACGGGCCCTGGTGCCCGGCCTGTTGGCATCGGTAGGGTTACTGGTGGTGGTGCCCTTGTTGCCGTTGGGTAAAAAAGAGGCTCTCACTCCCTAACGAAGCGCTATTGCAGTTGTGGCAACAAACGGAAAGGGCCGTTTTGCGGAAAGCTGCTATTTTATCGCAAAGCCGGGTACCTGCCGTTAAGCAGCGTTAATGAGGCGCTACCGGTTGATCTCCTTTTACATTCGATAATTTTTCGCAAGCGGCCTGCTGCCGTTACGGTGTTGTTGGGCCGTTCAGTTGCTGTACGGCTTCCTGGTGCAGGTAATCTTTGCGTTTGAGCTCAAAGTTGCGGCCCAGGTACAGGCGGCGCACCTGTTCATCGGCTGCCAGTTCTTCGGCGGTGCCGTGTTTGAATATTTTGCCTTCAATCAGCAGGTAGGCGCGGTCGCAAATCGAGAGGGTTTCGGTTACGTTATGGTCGGTAATAAGGATGCCGATGTTTTTGTATTTCAGGCGGGCCACCACGGCCTGGATGTCTTCCACGGCAATGGGGTCCACGCCGGCAAAGGGTTCATCCAGCAAAATAAACTTGGGGTCAACGGCCAGCGCCCGGGCAATTTCGGTACGGCGGCGTTCGCCTCCGCTCAGCGAGTCGCCCCGGTTTTTGCGTACATGGTGTAGCCGAAATTCGGTAAGCAGGTCTTCCAGTTTTTCTTTTTGTTGGCGCCGGCTCAGTTGGGTCATTTCCAGCACGGCTGCAATATTGTCTTCCACGCTCAGCTTGCGAAACACGCTGGCCTCCTGCGGCAGGTAGCCAATGCCCATTTGGGCCCGCTTGTACATGGGCAGTTGGGTAATGTTTTGATCGTTCAAAAAAACCTCGCCTTCATCGGGCTTAATAAAGCCTACCACCATGTAAAAAGTGGTGGTTTTGCCGGCGCCGTTGGGGCCCAGCAGGCCCACAATTTCGCCCTGTTGTACCGATATGCTTACCCGGTTGGCTACCGTGCGGTTGCGGTACCGCTTAACCAGGTTGTTGGTGTGGATGGTGAGGTTCACGCACAAACGATTTAAAGGGCGAAATTACCGGTTTCGCTGCAAAATGCCCCCACAACAGGCCCGCCTGCATAAAACGAAGTTTGAAGAAGCGGCCCGCCTGCGTTATGTTTGCAGTTATAGCAACAACAATGAAGGTTACCGAGCACATTGCACAAGCCACCAAAACACTGGTATCGTTTGAAATTTTACCCCCGCTGAAGGGCAAAACCATCAACTCCATTTTTGAACACCTCGACCCGCTGATGGAGTTTAAACCCTCGTTCATTAACGTTACGTACCACCGGGCCGAACACGTGTTTAAGAAAAAGCCCGACGGCACGTTTGAAAAAGTGGAAGTGCGCAAGCGCCCGGGCACGGTGGGTATTTGCGCTGCCCTGCAAAACCATTACAATGTTGACGCGGTACCGCATTTGATATGCGGCGGCTTTTCAAAACGCGAAACCGAAGACGCGTTGATTGACCTGAACTTTATTGGCGTGCAAAACGTGCTGGTGCTGCGGGGCGATGCTGCCAAAAACGAAACCTTTTTTGAGCCGCACCCCGAAGGGCACAAGTATGCCATTGACCTGCTGCGCCAAACCATCAACCTCAACCACGGCATTTACCTGGAAGAAGATATTCGCGATGGCTTTCGCACCAATTTTTGTGTTGGAGTGGCGGGCTATCCCGAAAAACATTTTGAATGCCCCAATATGGAGGTGGAAATGCAGCGCCTGAAAGATAAGGTTGATGCCGGGGCCGAGTTCATCATGACCCAAATGTTCTTCGACAATCAGAAGTATTTTTCGTTTGTGGAACGCTGCCGGGCCATGGGTATTGATGTGCCCATTATTCCGGGACTGAAGCCGCTTACCAGCAAAAAGCAACTATCCGTTATTCCCCGCACGTTTCATGTAGATATTCCTTCGGAACTGAGCAATGAAATGATGAAAGCCAAAACCGATGAAGACTGCAAGCAAATCGGTACCGAATGGCTCATTCAGCAGTCGAAGGAATTGCTCCAATATGGCGTGCCGGTGCTGCACTACTACACCCTGGGCAGTCCGCGTACCATTTACAATGTGGTAAAGGAGGTGTTGTGAGGGTGAGGGGGAATTGGGCAGTTGGGAATTAGGAATTGGGAATTAGAAATTAGGAGTTGGGGCATACCGGCTTGCAGAATTGCGATGTTTTGCATCTTTTCAACTCTGTTAGCCTGTGCGCAGCTAATTCTACACTTTTACACCGTCATCCTGAGCGATAGCGAAGGATCTTTCGTTTAGAAAAACGCAGCGGATGTTGTACCGTTTTAACCGGAAAGATCCTTCGGGCAGGGCCCTCAGGATGACGTGTTGGATTGAGTTTTTTTCTGGCCGGTGTCGTATCTACGTATCGTCTATACAATTGCAAAGAACCCGCCGGCCGGCTGATGAAAATCAGTTGCGGCCCTATTGGCCCGTCATGTACCATGCAGGGGCCCGTGCCTACCTTCATACTCTAAACCAACGGGTATGAAAAAGATTTTAATTGCCCTGGATGGGGAGCACTTCCCGAAAGGTGCATTTGAGCTGGCAGCATGGCTGCACCGCCAAAGTCCGGTACTGGTAACCGGCGTTTTTCTGAGCCCTATTGATGTATCGAAAATTGTGGCCTACACCGGCCTGGAAGCCGTGCCCCTGATGCCTGCCCTTATAGAAGGCGATTATTCCGAGCAGGTGCAAAAAAACATCGAGCATTTCCGCAACTGCTGCGAGGCAGAAGGGATGGAGTTTCGGATCCACAACAATTCGGAAAACCTGCCCCTGGCATCGTTAATTAAAGAAACCCGTTTTGCCGATATGCTGTTCATCAGCCGCGATTCGTTCTTCTCCAACATTAGTCGGGAGCAGCCGAACGAATACATGCAGGAGTTGCTGAAAAAAACCGAGTGCCCCGTGGTACTGGTGCCCGAAAAGTTTGAAGAACCGCGGAAATTGCTGTTGCTCTACGATGGCGAAGCCTCTTCGGTATATGCCATTAAGCAGTTTGCATATCTGTTCCCGCAATTTACCGACCTGCCGGCATCGCTTACCGAAATTACGGCCAACCCCGATGAGCAGCTCCCCGATCAGCAAGCCGTTACCGAACTGGCCGCCCGCCATTACAGCGACTTAACGATTACCGAACTGGCTCTCGAAAACAAACGCCAGTTCACCAACTGGCTGCTGCAGGAAGACGGTACCTGGCTGATTATGGGGGCTTATGGCCGCAGTTTGTTCAGTACGCTGTTTAAGAAAAGTTTTGCCGACGAGTTGATCAGCCGCGTACAACTACCCATGTTTATTGCTCATAAATAGGCAGCAGAGCGCTGCATATACTTTGGTTGGTTTTACCCCGTCGTTCCCGGCGGGGTTTTTTGTGTGTGCATCACGGCAAAGCCTGAGGTGCATCATTGCAGCAACCCAGCAATTAAGCTAAGTTTGATTGTTGCGAAACTAAAAATTATGATACTTCATATAGACGGCAAACGTACTTTAAAAGAGTTGCAGGACGATTTTGCTGCCGCTTTCCCCTACCTGCGGCTCGAATTTTTTGCCCGGCCCCACCGGCGCATGATGCGTTCTTCGGTACGCCGCAAGCTCAATCCGTTTCTGCAGGTGGCAACCGTTCGCAGCCATCAGCGCAATGGCGCCCTCACAGTTGAAGGTAACATGACGGTACAGGAACTGGAGCAGCTGCTGCAACAGCAGTACGACCTGTGTGCGCAGGTGTATCACTTCGCCAAGGGGGATTGGTTAATGACCGACGCGGCGGATGTAGCCACACTGGACGAACTTAACGAACAGGGCCGCAGAGAAGCGCATGAACAGCACCATGTGTATGTACAGCCCCGCAATTTTTTATGAGGAAGGTGTTGTAAAAGGAAATCAGCAGAAGGCCGCGCCGTTCAAAGGGGATAGGAAGGTAGTTTATAAACAACTGCGTTATGGGAAAGGAGCGAGCGTGCCATGCGTATGCAATCCGCACGCATCCATCATCAACATTTCGCTGTTCCCTTCATTGAAGTAATGTACAATGGTTGAAGTGACTTCGCCTGTTTATTTATTCACTACAGCAAGGCGGTAACGTTATAAGCAACTTTTTTTAGCCGGAATTTACCGTAGGTAAATGGACCTTCGGGCTAGTGCCAGATGGCTTCGCTGTAGGCCGGTAACCATAAAATGCCGGCGGGCCTGCTTACCGGTTTCATGAATTCTTTGAGCTCGGCCAGCTGATATGCTTTCGAAAAGCCGAGGAGGTGAATAAGTCCGTGCAACAGCAGCAGCGCAGTCAGTACATATTGCATGCAACGAAGGTGTTAAATGAGTTCTTTGTGTTTGAGTTGGAGGGTGATGAGTACAATAAAAAAACCACTGAGCAGATACATCCACTGCAACCAAAAAAATGTACGGATCAGGCTGATTTGCACCACAATCCAGCCTGCTATTAATATGCCGGCGGTAAGGGTGTACCAAAATGCATTGGTGCCTTGCCGCAGGTGCAGCAGCAAGGCAAGCAGGTTGCCTCCGCCCACTACCACGCACAAAACCAGGCCGGGAATGAAATACGAATGAAAGGGCGATTGCCGCAGCAAATCGGGTGAAAGTTGCAGCCAGCTGCCGTTGGGTTCCACCATCAGCAGCAAACCGGTGGGAATGGCAGTAAGGGCAACAAATGCCAACAAAATTCGTAGTGCCAGGCGCATACGGGTTTGATTGGCGTACAAGCTACAAAAGCCCAAAGCGGGTGGGTATGACGCAGATGTGGGTGGGTGTTGATTCCTGTCAGCCCTTCTGTTAATAGGCGGCTGCTTCGGTACAGGTATGGGTACGCCACAACAGTTTAAATGTGCAGCACATGCGGTAGTTGGCCAAAAAGCCGCCGAAGGCAGTCAATGCGGCTACCAGCAGCAGTACAACGGGCAGTTCCAGTATTTCGGCCAGCAGTCCGGCACCCAGCGCGCCGCCGGCATAACCCAGGTCGCGCCAAAAGCGGTAATAGCTGAGTCCGCGGGCCCGCTGCACCGGCGGCAAATTTTCGGCAATAACGGTAAGAAAGTTGGGGTAAACCAGGCCGGTACCCAGCCCCAGCAACACCATTGCCAAAACAACAAACCCGATGTGGCCGGGTACAACCAGCAGGCCCAGTCCGGCCGCCTGCATCCACATTCCCAGGCTGATGAGCTGTTTTTTGCAGTAGCGGTCGCCCAGTTTACCCGCCAGCAACTGGCTGGTACCCCACACCGTGGGGTAAATAGAAGTGAGCAGTCCCGTAGTGGTTAAGGAGTAACCCTGGCTCAGCAGCCACAGGGGTAACAAGCCCCACAACACGCCATCGTTCAGGTTGTTGATAAAGCCATTAATGGTTACGCTGCCCATATTAAAATGCCGGAACGAAACCGCCTGCCATAGCGAGCGAAACGGTGCGATGGAAGACTGCTCCTGTTCGGCATGGCTGAAGGAGGTGGTATCGCCTATAAAGAAAACGGTGAGCAGCAGCCCCAGCACGGCAAAGGCGATGCCCGGTATAAAAGGCGCATAGGCCGCACCGTAAGAATGTGCCAGCCGGGTGGCCAGGTAACCGGCACCGCCCACAGCCAGGTAGCCGGCAAACTCGTTGATGCCCATTGCCAGGCCGCGATTACGGCTGCCTACCAGGTCAACCTTCATAATAACCGTGCTCGACCATGCCAACCCCTGGTTCATACCCAGCAGCACATTAGCGGCCACTACCACCCACCAGTGCGGAGCAAACAGCAGCATAAACGGAACAGGTAAACCGGCCAGCCAGCCCAGCAGCAACACCTGCTTGCGGGTATAGCGCTGCTGCAGTTCGCCGGTAAGCAGGTTAAAAATAGCCTTGGTAAGGCCAAAGGCGGCTATAAACGAGGTAAGTGCCGTGGTGCCGGCAACGGCAAAGCGGCTGGCCGCATATTCGGGCATTACGGCCCGTTCCAAACCCACCATGGCGCCGACAAACGCGTTGGCCAGCACCAGTAGGGCAAATTGCCACTTGTTTTCGGCCAGGCCCTGTTGCGGGTATGGTTTATTCTTTTCCAAACCAGTAGTCCACAATAAAGTTGAAGTGGTGCATGTTCACCCGGTTAATCATGGTACGTTTGTTGGTTAAGCCTGCTTCGGCATTGCCCTTGTACAGGTAAATAAAGCGTGCCGTAGTGCCTTTTAAAAAGCCTTTAAAGCGGTACTGCACATCGGCAATCAGGTGGTAGTACGAGGGCATGCCGTATTTGTTGAGACGAAATTCGGTACTGGGCGGCAGTTTGTAATAACCGGCCCCGGCCTGCAAAATCCAGGGCTGTTTTTTGCCGTCGTACCGGGCCAGCAACACGCCGGCATGGGTATCGCCCAGGCCTTCATTACGCTCACGGGCCAGGAAGGTGTAAAAGGGGTCGCGGCCCCACTCACGGGGAAACAAAAAGCGCCCATGGGCCGTAATGCGGGTATAGTTGGCCGTGAGGGTAAGCGGGCCTTGTTGCCAGCCGGCACGGCTGCTGATGATGTACGACAGGTAACCGGGGGGTACATATGCTTTTTCAACCTCGGTATTGCCGCCGGTGCCCACCCGGTTTTGTCGGGTGAGTTGCAGGCCCAGCAGCAGTTTGCCGGTGCCGTTTTTTTGCAGAGGCAGGGCCGCATCGGCCTGCAACATGGCGGTATTAAATATGTTTTCTACCCAGTAATTCCAGCCCTGCAGGGTGATGCCTGCGGCAGGCCGGTAGTTGGCCGATGCGATGAAAATGCCCTTGCTGCTGAGATTGCCGCGGAATTGCGAGGGATTGCCGTTTTCATCAAAACCTGCCGTGTACAACCCAATTGTATTGGCAATTGGAAACCAGCGAACGGTGCTTCGGGGCGATATTTCATGAATCCAGCCTCCAGCGAAAGAAAGCTTTTTGCCTTCATTGATTTCGGCCCAGATCCCGTTTTCCATGGTGGGCCGCATGCGGCCGTCCTGCTTGTTCAAAAAGGGTGTGTTAAGGTATTGTTTGCCGTAGGTGATGTACGACTTTTTACCAAAGTAGTAACGCAGATACAATTCTTCCAGCCGGTCGAGGTCGTTCCGGTTTTCGGGATTGGCAAAATCGAACAACGACAGTTCATAGCGGCTCAGTTGGTTGGTGAGCGGGTCGCGCCGGGTAAGGTCGGTAGATGCCACGTTGTTGATGAAAAAGCCGCTCATGGCCAACTGAAAGTTGTAAAAGCGGGCACTTTCGTAGCCAATACCGGCGCCAAAGCCCCAGGCAATGTAGTCGCTCAGGCCGCCGGCGTTAATGGTACTCATTACAAAATTGCGGGCATGCCCAAAAAAGGTACCCTGCGTTAAAAAGCCGGTGAGCGATTTAACCGTAGTATCCACGGGACGGATGGAGTCGCGTTCGGAGCGGTGCTCCTGCGCATTCGAAAAACGAAAAATTGTAAGCGAACCAACAAAAACGAGCGCAATTCGTTTCATCATCATCCTCATTCTCATTCTGTATTTCTCTTATTAATGTCCGGCCTTAATGTAGCGCCATCCTTCTTCCTGCTTTTGAACAATTTCAACAATTCCGGCGGGCACAATAAACGCTTCGGGCATCAGCCGGGCGGGGTCAATGCCCCTGTTTTTGAGCGAATTGCCGCAGGCGGCAATGCGTACGCCCCGGCGGTGGATGCCTAACAGTTCCTGTTTAAAGTACCCGGTATCTTTCAGCACCGCTGTAATGGCGGGGCCATGAAATACGAGTTCAATTTGTGTGCCCGGAGCGGCGTTCAGTACATTGTTTACCTGTTTGTACAACATCTTTTGATCGGTTGTATCGCCGCTGGCAATTTCCCATACAATTTTGTACTGGGCCCGGCTTTCAAAGCCGGAAAAAAGCGCCAGCAGCAGCATCAGTAACAGAAGGTGTGGCCGTTTCATATTCGAAAAGTTTTGCTCTAAATAAATTCATAATCGTAGCCTTCTAACTGCGACAGCAGGGTTTGCGGCGCGTCGGTAGCCGTAATGCGCCCCTCAATTTTGGGTGCCACCACGGGGTGATGCGCCAAATATTCCCGCATAATGTTGTGCAGCGTGCCGCCGGGTTTACGGGGATTTTTTACCTTTTCCATGCGGCAAAGCGTATCATCGGGGTCGCCATCGCGTTCGCAGGCCAGCATTACATAGGTTTTGTCCATGTCAATCGGCTCGCCATTAATGGTAATCCAGTTTACCCGCTTTCCCAAATCGTTGTTCATGGTAAAGTTTACCTTCATGCCCTGGAAGCGTACTACCCATCCGCCAAAACGCTGTGCCGGATTTTTGGCAAACACGTTGTGCAGTTCTTTTTCCATCCAGTCCCAAATTTGCCGGCCGGTAACGTCGCCCATTTTCACTTCGCTGTCTACGGGCAGCATGCTCCACAAAAAGTCGTTGGTGATTTCGGCAACGCCGGTAGATTTTTTGGGTACCAGGGGCGGACAGAAGCGGAAGCCGTTGCTTACAACGATGTCCACTTTCTGATCTTTATACTTCCACATCAGGGCATCGGTAATCAGGTTGTCCATCGGGTTTTCGATCACGTAGTACCGCACCAGTGTGGTTTTGGTTTTGCCGATTACCTTGCTGAGTTCTTTTTTGTAGGGGGCCGCCACTTTTTCAACCAGGGCTGCCATTTCGGGGTCGGCCGGGTATTTAGCCGGGTCCACATCCAACAGCTGGTAGTTTTCGTCTTTGATTTTTCCGTTTTCAATGACCACATCCAGCTTGGCTACAAACGAACCAAAGGCCCCCGGTTCGGTTACCTTGGCGTATTTGGCAGCTATGGGTTTGCGAACCCGCTCGTGCGTATCGGCGCCCAAAATGTAATCCACGCCCTGTACTTCGGGCTTGTTACCCAAATCAACCTGTTGTGCCAAACCCATGTGGGTTACCAAAAACACCATGGCGCACTGTTCGTACTCACGAAGAATTTTGATGTATTTGGCCACATTCAGTTCGGGCTTGGTAAAGGTGATGCCGTGGCTGTAGGCCGGTGACTGCCGCTTGGGCGTAAGGGGATCGTTATACCCGATGAAGCCCACTTTTACGCCTGCCAGCATTTTGGTCCAGTAGGGTGGAAAGATGAGTTCTTTATTAAACTCATCCTGCGTGTCGTGAAACATGTTGGCGCATATCTTGGCGCTGTTGTACCCACCCAGGTCCTTCCACATGGCTTCTTTGCCATACACCACCTCCCAGTTGCCGGGCAAAATCAAATCGTAGCCAATGTTGTTAATGAGGGGTACAATACCTTTCCCTTCGGTAAGGGCAGCCACGCCGCCTCCCTGAAAGCAGTCGCCCCCATCAATAATGAGGGTGTTTTTGGGGTTTTGTGCTTTCAGGGTTTTGAGCATGGTTTTTAATACAGCAAAGCCCCCCCGTTGCTTGTACACGGGTTTTCCGTTTTCAAAGAAAAACTCATCGTGTGTGTACAACTGAGCGTGAATATCGGAGGTGTGCAACAGGGTAAACACCTGTGCTTTGCCGCTTTGCACCGCTTTATTTTTCAGAATCTCCTGTTCGTGATAGGCATCGCCGGGCACGGCGTTGGCCAGCGAGGGCGGCAAAAAGGCGCCGGCGGTAAGCAGGGTTGCGTTTTTAAAGAAATCGCGGCGGCTGTTTTGCTGCACGGGTGGCGTTTCGGCAGCATGGCAACTGCCGCAACTGCAATGAACATTGTGGGGGTGGGTTGACATGGCAAACAATTTTTGTGGTTTAGTTTTTAGTGACCTGACGGGCGGCTTTTTTTTGCTGCTCGTACCAGTCTTTAATGGGCCCAAAGGGTCCGTATTTATGCTGTGCTTCGCTAAAGGGGTCGGCAAAGGGCCCAAAGGGGTGGTCAACGGGTTTTTTCGAAATATCGGGCCAGTCGCCGCTCAGGTCTTTAACAGGCCGCGGCTGCGAGTTAACGAATGCGGCCACATCCCAGGCTTCTTCCACGCTGAGCTGCGGGTTGTGGTAGTCGGCTCCCTGCGGCATGTTGTTTTTTACATAGCCGGCAAAGCGGCTTAACCGGTACAGGCCGGCACCCGTATTGTAGCTGTGCGGTCCCCACAAGGGCGGATATTGATACTCGTTGCCGTCAATGCCCATCATGCCCTCACCGTTGGCGCCGTGGCAGGTTTGGCATTTTTGCACATAGACGGCTTTGCCCCGTACCGGATCGGCGGCACGGTCGAGGTATTTCAGCTCTTCAATTCCCGAACCCTTCGGTGCGGTTCCCTTGGGTACCTTTTCGCCCAGCCATTTGATGAAGGCATAAATGGCTTTCATTTCGCGGCCATTGGTATCGAGGGCCTTGCCGTTGAGGCTGCGCTCAAAACAGTCGTTCACCCGCTTGTATATGGTTTCTTCGGTACCGGAGCGGGCCCGAAACTTGGGGTAGGTGGAGTACACCGCTCCGTAGTTGTTGCCCCAGGGTTTGGTGCCGGCATCGAGGTGGCAGTTTTGGCAGTTCATGCCATTGCTGATTTGCATTACGCTGCCTTTGGGCCCCAGGTACTTGGCGGTGTGGGCAATCAGCTCGCGGCCGTACCAAATTTCCGGACCATCGGGCCGCGAATAGTAGGGTATTTGATTGGCCGAAGGGCCCGTCCATACCTGTTCCTGCCGAAGCGAGTCGCGTAGCTGTTCTTGCGCTTGTTGGTTGCTATCGGAACAGCCCGTTTGCGAAACCGAAAAGAAAGCAGCAGCCGCCAAAAAAGCGGTTGCTGCAAACACCTTGCGTATCATACGGATAAAAAGGTTGTGAATGGATGAACAATTCCTGATTAATGCGGCAGCTTTTCGCGGAAACGGCCATATACCCAGGTACCCACAATGGCACTCAGCAGGGTTACGGCAATAACGGTTGCGCCGCTGCCAATTTGGGCAAACAGCGGGCCCGGGCAAGCGCCAGTAATGGCCCAGCCCAATCCGAAGGTTAAGCCGCCGATAATTTGTCCTTTGTTGAACTTCTTGTCCACAAATTCGATGGGTTCGCCGTAAATGGTTTTGATTTTGAAGCGCTTAATCAGCCATACGCTGAGGGCGCCCACCGCTACGGCCGAACCGATAACGCCGTACATGTGGAAGCTTTGCAGGCGGAACATTTCCTGAATGCGGAACCACGAAATGATTTCGGCTTTCACGAACACAATGCCAAACAGCAGGCCCACAAAAGCGTACTTCAGGTTGTACCACCAGGGGTGCTTCAGTTCCGACTCGTTTACGCACACGGCGTCGAGCGAACGCATTTCAAAATCGGTATTCTGGGTCAGGAACTCGTGGTGCTTTTGCTCCTGTACTGTTGTATCGGTAGTTTGTTGTTGCATGGTTGTAAGGCTTTAGAGTTTCAGAATGAAAGGAAGGATGAGGTTGGCCATGATGAATCCGCCTACCATAAAACTGATGGTGGCTACCAGCGAAGGCCATTGCAGGTTGGAGAGGCCCATGATGGCGTGGCCACTGGTGCATCCGCCGGCGTAGCGGGTGCCAAAGCCCACTAAAAAGCCGCCCACCACCATCATAATAAAGCCACGCAGTGTAAACAGCTGGCTCCAGTTGAACACATCGGCAGGTACCAGCGAATCGTAGTTGGTAATGCCATACCCGGCCAGTTCATTGCTGAGGTTGGGGTTTACCACAATGGGGTCGGGGTTTTGTAAAAAAGTAGCGGCCACAAAACCTCCCAGTGTAACGCCGGCTACAAAAAACAGGTTCCAAACCTCTTTTTTCCAGTCGTACTGAAAGAAGGGAATTTTTGCCGGCATGCAGGCGGCGCAAATGTGCCGCAGCGAGGAAGAAATGCCGAATGTTTTGTTGCCTATCAGCAACAATGTTGGCACCGTTAAGCCAATAAGCGGGCCCGCAACATACCAGGGCCAGGGCTGTTTGATCCATTCAATGAAATTCATAATGATGCGTTTTTAAAGAAAAGATATGCAATATAGCCCGGAGGCCATCCTGCCTTGTGTGATAAAAATTACATTTATTCCTGAAATAATTCAACGGAAAGCGGCATTGAACAATGCCACGGCGCTATTGTACAAAATGGTACAGCGTTACTCTTCGCCTTTGTTGTTTTTTCCCGTAAGCGGGCGGCTGGGCTTAAAAAGACTGTTAAACAGGGTGCCCATTACCGCGCCATACAACATGCTGTTGACGGGGCTGGAGGTAATAAGGCAGGTGCCGTTGCAGCCCCAGAAGTGATAATACGTGTAACCTGCGGCGGCTCCCAAAATAAGGCCCGGCAGGTACCATTTCCAACCTTGTGTGTATTGTTTCATACTTTTTTTATTCCTTGCAATTAACAGCGTAGTGAACGGGTGTGCTGTGATGGCGTTACTTACGTTGCGTCACTTCTTCAAACACAACTTCGCCATCTGCATCTGCTTGTTTAGCCGTTGGCGTGGTGGCACAGCCGGCCGGCCCGCAGACCATGTTAAACAGGCCTTGTATCAGTAACAAACCGCCCATCCCCATTAAAATGTGATTGCGGGCAGGTATGCCCTGCACCAGGGCGCCCATACCCAATACCAACCGTAGTATCCGAATCCAGCTCCAGCCGGTAGTAAGCAATTGCATCATGGTTTCGTTGGTTTAAAGTTTTGATTGCAGCACCTGCCAAGGGCCGCCGTTGTACGCTTCAATGCCATTTTGCTTTAAAATGCCGGCAGCCATTCTGCTGCGGGCACCGCTGCGGCAGCAGGTAATCACCGGTTTGCCTTTTTTCTTCAGTTCGGGCACTTTGCTGCGAATGCTGTCAACCGGAATGTTGATGGCGCCCTTAACATGGCCGCTTTTAAATTCGGCCGGTGTGCGTACATCTACCACCACGGCTCCGTTTGCAACCAGCTCTTTAAAGTTTACGGCAGGGCCGCCAATGCCCAAAATCTTTTTTAAGAGTCCAATCATGTGCTTTTTAGTTTGTAAGTGAAGGTGCGGCCATGAGCATGTCATACAATCCGCCCCCGTTGTAAATGTCCTGCATTCCCTGTTGGCGCAGCCATGCCACAGCCTGTCCGCTGCGGTTGCCGCTGCGGCAGTAAAATACAATCGGCTTGCTCAGGCCTTGTATTACATCCTGCATGTAGGGGATGCGGTGCAGGGGAATGTTGGTAGCACCGGGATAATGCTCTTCTTCAAATTCGGCTTCGGTGCGTACATCTACCACCGATACGCGGGGGTCTTTGAGGATTTCCTGTAACGTCATTGTTGTAGGTTTTAATTTTTGTTTTTAGTGAGTGTTCCTTTCCATGCCAGAATGCCGCCGGTCATATTCAATACCGAGCGAAATCCCAGCGCTTCCATAATGCGTGCCGCCTCAAGGCTGCGGCGGCCGCTGTGGCAATACACCACATAGGTTTTGTTGCGGGGCAGTTGCTTTACCGCATTTACGAATTGTGTGCTTTGCAGTACATCGTGCAGCTGCGCACCGGGTAAATGTCCTTCGTTGTATTCATCGGCAGTGCGTACATCCAGTACCACTACGTCTTTTTGCCTGATGCGTTGTTCCACTTCGGCCGCGGTAACGTTGCGTACCTGCGCCTGTGTTACTACGCCTGTTAATAAAACTGTTAAGAGTAAGAAGTGTTGCTTCATTTGTTTGTTTTCTGTTTTAACAAAAGGAGGCTGCTGTTACACAGCCCCCTTGTTCACCATAAACCACCATTGTTCATCACAGCATTGTTGTGGGGCATACATAGTCGCTGATCTTAAATTCGCCACTTGCTTTCAGCTCCTTGAAGCCCCCGCTTACATCAATGAGGTTGTCGTAGCCGCGGGCCCGCAAAATCGAAATGAAAATCATGGAGCGGTAACCACCGGCGCAATGCACGTAATAGGTTTTTTTCTTGTCCACCAACAGCATGCTGTCGTTAATGTAATCCAGCGGAGCGTTGATGGCGCCTATAATATGTTCGCTGTCGTACTCGCTTTTGCGGCGTACGTCCAGGATGTTGATGTCGGGATGTTGCCGGTGAATGGCGGCCAGTTCCTGGGCGGTAATGGTGTTGATGGTATCCACCTCCTTGCCGGCATTCTTCCAGGCTTCAAAACCGCCTTTCAAATAGCCCAGCGAATGGTCGTACCCCACACGTGCCAGGCGGGTAACCACTTCTTCTTCCTTACCCGGGTCGGTTACCAGCAGCAGTTCCTGTTTTACATCGGGTATTAACGTGCCTACCCAGGGGGCAAAGCTTCCCTCAATGCCAATGTTGATGGAGTTGGGAATGTGTCCCTTCGCAAAGTCCGCCGCGTTGCGGGTATCCAGTATCAAAGCGCCGGTTTCGTTGGCGGCGGCTTCAAACGCTTCGGGGCTCAGGGCCTGCGTACCGCGTTTCAGCACTTCCTCAATGCTGTCGTACCCTTTGATGTTCATCAGCACGTTCAGCGGGAAATACTGGGGCGGAGGTGTAAGGCCGGTAAGCACCTGCTTAATGAATTCCTCCTTGGTAAGGTGGGCCTGCAGGGCATAGTTGGTTGCTTTTTGGTGGCCCAGTGTATCGGAGGTTTCTTTGCTCATGTTTTTACCGCAGGCGCTGCCGGCACCATGGGCGGGATACACAATAATGTCATCGGCCAGGGGCATGATTTTGGTACGCAGCGAATCGTACAGGTAGGAGGCCAGTTTTTCCTGCGTAAGGTCGGCCACTACTTTTTGTGCCAAATCGGGGCGGCCTACATCGCCTATAAACAACGTGTCGCCGGTAAACAGGGCTACATCCTTGCCGTTTTCATCACGCAACAAAAAGCACGTGCTTTCCATGGTGTGGCCGGGGGTATGCAGCACTACAAACGTTACATCGCCTACTTTAATTTCTTCTCCATCGGCTGCCACATGTGCCGGAAAGTCGGGCTTGGCGGTAGGACCAAACACAATGGTTGCGCCGGTTGCTTTGGCCAGGTCAATATGCCCGCTTACAAAATCGGCATGAAAATGTGTTTCAAACACGTACTTGATGCGGGCATTGTTGCGCTGCGCCTTTTCAATGTACGGCTTTACTTCGCGGAGCGGGTCAATTACCACGGCTTCGCCGTTGCTTTCGATGTAGTAAGCGCCTTGCGCCAAACATCCGGTGTAAATCTGTTCAATTTTCATGTGACAACAATTTTGGGTTAAAGAAATAGTCACGTTGGTTGTATGCAAAATTGTATGAATTGTTGCCGCGTAACTATGACATTAGTCACAATGAAAAGCAACCTTACTTTTTTTACTGATTTTCACAATGTATTGGCAAAGTGCAAACAAATTGTACGAGCAAACAGCCACTTAATGAAAACAGTTGTTACCGGGTTACATAAACAGCCAGCACCGTGGCCGATGCGCTGCTTTGTTGGCCGTTGTTGGGCCAGAAAATATTGGGGGCACTGCTGCGAATGCCGCCTACAATATAGCCCAGCAAGTGTTTGCCGTGGGGCAGCGCATCCCAGTCAATAATATCGTGCCACAGCACCGGCAGGTTTTCGTTGCGGGCCATCCAGGCACCGGCGCCCAACAGGGCCGGCAGTTGCACCGGCAGGGCCTCTTCGTGGTAGCGGCCGTTGGGCAGGCGGGTAACCCGGCTGATGGTGTTGACGAAGGGTACTTCGGCATCTTCCAGCACCTTGCCGTTTTGCAGATAAAATTGGGCAATGCCGCCAAAAAACAGGGTGTGCATGGCCGTATCTTTTTTGCTGTACAAGGGCAGGTGTGCGCTATGGTAATGGTTGAATTTTTGCTGAAACTGCGGCTGCGGTTTATACCCGCCGGGCGTAATTTCAACGGGGTGCAGCCAGGGCACATCTTTCGTGTATTGAAACACGCCGGCAAAGGCAGTAAAGCCCGGCTGCCCGGGGCCAAAGTATTGGGGCACCAGGTTGTAATCGCGGCGGTGCAGTTCGGCCGTGTCTTTGGTTTCGCTGTAGTTCGTAATAATAACACTGCTGCCGTTGTTGCTTACCCGAAAGCGGCGTATGGCATTGGTATATTGCTGCACAAAGCCCGGGCCGTGATCGGGGCCGTGCGGATTGTACCGGCCGGTAAAGCGTTGCCCGCCAACAAGAAACATTTCATCCTGCAGCAGGCCCAGGCCGCCACCGGTTACGGCCATGCGCTCGTCTTCGAGCGTAATAAAGCATTGTTTAATGGAGCGCTTGTTTTCAATGGCTTCTATCAGGGCAGGCAGGTTAACGGCCGTAAGGCGGGGGTGCGTAACAAACTTCTTTTGCGAGGCGCTAAAGCCATAACCGCCCACCAGGTACAGCCAGCTGCCTTGTTGCACAAACTGCATGTTGGAGCTTTGCAACTGCTCGGCTAAAGCATCGGGCAGCTGCAGCAACGAAGCGGTTTGCACGTTGCGCTTTTGCACATCCACCACCACAATTTGCGTGTTGTTGTAATCGGGGTGGAAGGAGGCAAAGGGTTGTTTCAGGTGCAGCCCGTCGGTACGGCCTCCGATTAAAATCCAGCGACCGTTGTATTGCGCTGCGGCAAACGACTGCAGGCCGGGTAATTGGGGAATGCTAACTTCTTCCAGTTCCAAAAAAAAGGGAGCCTGCGCTGCAGGCTCTTTCATCGGAAAGAGTAACGGCAGCAACAGGCCCGCAAACAGCCATGCAGCTTTCATGTTGTTATAAAAACAGTTCTTTTACAATGATGTAGATGCCCATTACCAGCACAAACCAACCAAATCCTTTTTTCAACTGGTTGCCATCAATTTTGTGGCTCAGCCAGTTGCCCACAAATATACCACCAATGGCCAGTGCGCTTACGCTGCCCAACAGTACCCAGTCAATGTCTTGTTGGCCAATATCGCCCAAAAAGCCAATCAGCGATTTGGCGGCTATAATTACCAGTGAGGTGCCTACGGCCTGCTTCATGGGTAGCTTGCTCAGCAGTACCAGAGCGGGAATAATCAAAAATCCGCCGCCGGCACCAACCAAACCGGTTAAAATGCCCACAACCGTACCCTCCAGCAAAATCATCGGGTAGTTGAAACGTTGTTCGCCGGTTTCGCCGTTGCCCTTGTCTTTTTTGTCTTTAATCATCGAGTACGATGCAAACACCATCAGTACGGCAAACAGCAGCATCAGCAAAATGGGCTTGGTAATGGTAAGGCTGCCCAGGCTGAACAGTTCGTTGGGTATGGCCGGCACAATAAATTTCCGCGTGGCATATACTGCCGCAATGGAAGGGGCGCCAAATATGATGGCGGTTTTTAAGCTAACCATACCCTGCCGGTATTTGGGTACGGCGCCTACCAATGAAGTAGCACCCACAATAAATAACGAATAGGCGGTAGCCAACACCGGCTCAACGCCCAGCAGGTACACCAAAACCGGTACGGTTAAAATAGAACCGCCGCCGCCAATCAGGCCCAGCGATATTCCAATCAGTATCGAAGCGAGATATCCTATGATTTCCATGCCGCAAAGTTGCGGTGGTATAACCGGCATGTGGGTGATGCAAATCACACAACCCGAGCGCCATCAAATTTTCAACAGTTCAATGGCATTGCGGTGCAGCCGCACCAGGCCCCGCTGCTCCATCTTTTTCAGCAGCCGCGATATCACTTCACGTGAGGTGTTCAGCTCATGCGCAATTTCCTGGTGGCTGGTTTCAATGGTGCTTTTGCCTTGTACTTCTTTTGCCCGCTTCAGGTGAAACTCCAGGCGTTCGTCCATGCTCCTGAAGGCAATGCTGTCAATGGTAGCCAGCAGTTCGTCAAAACGGCTGCGGTAGGTTTCAATTACAAACTGGTACCAGGTTTTGTATTTCCCCATCCACTCGCTCATGGTGGTAATGGGTACCAGCAACACTTCGGTTTCACTAACGGTTTTGGCCACAATGGGGCTGGCTTCGTGCCGGGCGGCGCATACCATTGAAAGGGCGCAGGCTTCGCCGGGTTTCAGGTAATACATCAAAAACTCATTGCCTTCTTCATCTTCGCGGTACACCTTAATCAGTCCGCTTAATACCAGCAGTGTGCTGCGGATGTACTGGCCGCGCCGCATCAAAATTTCGTTGGGGCCAAACGTGCGAAACTCACTGGTGTTTTCGATTTCCTCAACCAGCTCTTCCTCAAAAATGGGATAGTTGTGACGCAACAGGCTGTCGGAGTGTGTATCAACTGACATAGTGCAAAAGTGGCAATTTTTTTTGAAGTGTTCCGTTAAGGTTTTCAGCGCGGATGTGCCTGACATCAATACGACCACAGTTTCACTTCAATTAAATAAATGCTTCGGCACCCGTATCTTAAACCTTGCAGATACCGGTGCCATGTGGGCCGGCATTTGCACAAAGCCCATCGCCGCAATTTCTGTGTGCAATGCAACAGTACCTTTGCCTGCACGCCATGTTGCAGCCTTACTACCAAAACCAGGTGCCCGAAGCCGGATGCGATGAAGCCGGCAGGGGCTGCTTTGCCGGGCCGGTTTTTGCCGCCGCGGTAATTTTGCCCGCCGATTTTTACCATCCCCTGCTCAACGATTCCAAGCAGGTGTCGGCAGCGCACCGGCACGAGCTGCGGCAGGTTATTGAACAGCAGGCCCTCGCCTGGGCCGTGGCGCAGGTAAGCGTGCCGGAAATTGACCGCATCAACATCCTCAACGCGTCGTTCACCGCCATGCACCGCGCCATAGCGCAGCTTGCCATCCGCCCCGGCTTGCTGTTGATCGATGGCAACCGCTTTGCCCAGTATCCCCGCATTCCCCACAAAACTTTTGTAAAAGGCGATGCCCGCTTTGCGTCCATTGCCGCCGCCAGCATTTTGGCCAAAACCCATCGCGATGCGTATATGGAGCAGTTGCACCACCGCTATCCGCAATACGGCTGGCTGCAAAACAAAGGGTACGGCACCGCAGCGCACCGCAAGGCCATTGCCGCGTACGGGCTCACCGAGCACCACCGCCGCTCGTTTCAGCTGCTGCCGCAACAAAATGCCCGCCGCCTGTTTGAATGAAGCGCTTCGCAACGGAAGGGTATTGTAGTTTGGGGGCTTTCGGCCGCAAGGCTCTGTTGGGCAGCGGTTCCGGCTACTCCGGCGTTGGTGCTCCGCTGCGCTTCGCACTGCCCTTCGTATCCGGCAGCCCGTGAGCGGTTGTTCCCTGCCGGGCAGCAACCGCGGGCGGGGTTTATAACCGCCGCCGGAAGACCTCACAAAATATTAACAATGCTGCTGTTAAACCCGCACCGTTTGCCAGGGTCTTTTACATGCAAATGCTTTTGAAACCACAAAAATTTTCTTGTATGCGTAGCCGATTTTTAATACCGCTGCTTGCCTTGCTGTTTGCCGCAACCCAATTGCCGGCGCAGCCCCTTCCAATGCACCGGCCCGGCCCGGTACCGCAGGGCATTCGTAAAGGTACCATCACCCCCGGCGAAGCCCGCCACCTCCGGCACAAGCGGGCACACCTGCGCCGCGAAATGCGTATGGCCCGTGCCAACGATGGGCGTATTGGCCCCGCCGAGCGGCGCCACCTGCGCAAAGAGGTGCGCCAGTACAAGCGGCACCGCCATTGGGCGCTGCACAACCGGCGTACCCGTTAAGAAACGCAGTTGTTAAGCAACACAACGCTCCCCAATTGGCGGAGCGTTTTTTATTCCCAAGGGCCCAGGCCCTGCCGTGTTACCACGGGCACGTCGCCGGTGCAATCCACTATGGTAGAGGGGGTAATGCCTCCAATGCCGCCATCTACCACCAGGTCAACCAGCTTTTCAAATTTGGCATGTATCAGTTCCGGGTTGGTATATTCTTCCACCATTTCACCCGGCAGCGAAGCGCTGAGGATGGGGTGCCCCAGTTCCTGCAAAATGGCCTGGGCAATGGCATTGTCGGGAACCCGCAGGCCTATGGTATCTTTTTTACTCTTTAAAATTTTGGGCACTTCTTTGCTGGCGGGTAATATAAATGTATAAGGTCCCGGCAGGTGTTGCTTCAGCAGGCGGTACAGCGGCGTGTCAATCGATTTGGTGTAACGACTCAGGTCGCTTAAATCGGGGCATATAAACGAAAGGTTGGCTTTTTGCGGATCAACCTGCTTAATGCGGCAAATGCGCTCAATGGCTTTTTGTTGAAAAATGTCGCAGCCCAGGCCGTAAATGGTATCGGTAGGATAAATAATAATGCCTCCCCGGCGCAGGCATTCCACAATGGTGTGGATGTGCCGCGGCTGCGGGTTTTGCGGGTGTACATGTATCATCATCGCTCCAAGGTACAAAACCCGGTGCAGGAATTTTTACCGAATCTGCTATTTTTGCCAGCTATCCAAAAACCCATGCCATGCAATTACAACCCGTTGAACGAGTAACGAGCCTGACTCCCGAGGCGTTTCAGCATTATTACCGCAATAACATTCCGGTTGTAATTACCGATTTGTCGAGCCACTGGCCCGCCAAAGAAAAATGGACCTGGGACTACCTGAAGCAGGTAGCCGGCCACAAACGGGTGGGCATTTATAACAACGTAAAAAGCGATGCCTACACCCCCGTAAACACGGCCGACGATTATACCACTTTTGGCGATTACATTGATATGATTCGCCGCGGCCCGGCCGCCTGGCGCATATTTCTGTTCAACATATTTGACCATGCGCCACAGTTGACGCAGGATTTTACCTGGCCCGACCATTTGATGAAGGGCTTCGTAAAAAAATATCCCATGTTGTTTGTAGGAGGGGCCGGTTCGGTTACCCATATGCACTTCGATATTGACCTGTCGCACATCCTGCACACCCAGTTTATTGGCCGCAAGCGGGTATTGCTGTTTCCGTACAGCGAGCAGTATAAACTGTACCGCAAGCCTTTTGAAGTGCTCAGCCTGGCCGATTTTACCCGCTATTACGAAGAGGGTGCCATTGACTACGACCGTTTTCCGGCACTGCGCCTGGCAAAAGGCCTCGAAACCACCCTCGAGCATGGCGATACCCTGTTTATGCCGGCCGGGTACTGGCACCACATGGAGTACCTCGAAAGCGGCTTTGCCATGAGCCTCAGGGCCTTGCAGCCTTCGCTTGGCGGCAAACTGCGGGGCGCCTGGAACCTGCTGGGCATGCGCAGCATTGATACTTTGCTCAAAAAAACCGCGCCGCAGTGGTGGTACCGGCATAAAGAGCAAAAACTGCTGCAGGCTGCCAACCGCGAACTGGCGCTGCATAAATAGTTTTGCACCCCTATTGCAAATGCAAGACAAAGCGTTTAAATTAGCTCTGTCTATCGCTGGTTAGATTTCTGGTTGCTGCTATCCCCCCTTCCCATATTGAAAATACATGCGGGTTTTACTGTAGTTTACGAATCAACAGATTTTATACTTATAGTCATTGATACATCGCAACTTTTTGTGGTTTCAGAGGTAAGCAAAAGGGCCCTTGATGTCTATCGGGGCCCGCTCTTTTTTACGGCTTTTATGGTTGTTGCACCAGGGGCAGGTGCAGCACCTCCATCAAAAATTTGGTAATCTCCGCTTCCACGCTTTGGTAGTCGTTGCTTTTGATGTAACTGCCAATAACGTGGTCGCCCGTATTGGGCAGGGGCAGTTGCCGCTTCAGTTGGGCGGGTGTTGCCAGCCGGTCAAACATCTGCAGCATGGCGCTTACCTGTACCACATCGTCTTGTTCCTGTTCGTTGCGGTAGTAGTACAGCAGCAAGGTAGGCTGCGTAATTTTCCGAAAGGTGCCGGGTACCATGGTGGTTTCAAGATATTCCTGCAAGGCCACCGCCGCCTCCAGGCGGTACGGATAGTTCCAGTATTGCCGGTAAATGGCGCGGTTGTCGCGGGGGGTAATGTAACGACTGCCGGTTACCAGGCGGGCAATTTGCAAGCCCCAGGGGTTATTCAGCAGCCAGGCATTGGGGTCTTTGATTTTTATGTTGGGCGAAAGCAGTACCAGCGCATACACTTCGGGGTAGGTGGCTGCCAGGTGCAGCGCATTGGTGCCACCGGTGGAAGTACCCATTACAATAACTTTTTTGCCGAGTTGCCGGCCTATGGCAAAAGCCTCTTTGGCACTGTTCCAGTATTTTTCGGCCGTAAGGTTCACCAGTTGTTCGGTGGTGTCAATACCGTGTTCGGCCATGCGGGCCAGGTACAAATTGCAGCAAAATTTTTTTGCGATATGCTTGTGTACCGGGCTGCCCTCTTCCTGCGAGGCCGAAAAGCCGTGCAGGTACACCAGGGCGTATTCGGTGGGCGCTTTCGTACTGTCGTTCGCCCAAACAATGCGGGCCTGGTTGTTGGGCCGCAGCTTGTGTTGGGCTTCTTTGGCGGCAACATACTGTTCCAGCCCGGCGCCGCTTGCCGGCAGTTGCGGAAGGGTGGTATCGTACACGGGCCGGGCCGGCCGGGGGCCTGTTACATAAACAACAGCTACAACAGCCATAATGGCCATTGCCCGGATACTGTATTTTAAAAACTTAGATTTAGCGTTCATATTTGATTTGTTTTACGGGAATACGATTTGAATGAGCGTGTTGGCGAAGCCGGTTGTTGGAAACTGTGTTGCACTCTTTTTTACACAACACATTCTACTATGCATGAACATGAACAATAATACAATTTTTTTGAGTAGGGAGCACCTTAAATGCATGGGGCGTTTGTTTGCAAACAGAGGATATTCAGATAAAGCGGTAAAAGAAAATGAAGTGTTTTTAAAAAGCTCTAACTGAAGATGGCTCTAAAATAAGGGGCGCTTACAGCTCCAAAATAGCCGAACGAAGCACCCGAGCCGACCGGGGCTGCCACCCACGCATAAACGCAGTTGGATACCCTTGCCAAACAGGGCCCTGCTGCACATCGTCATGCCGAACCGTGAACCAAAGCCGAGCAGTCGGCCCGCAATAGCGAAACGTGTCGGGCAGCAGCAATAGGTGACGCCTTACAACAGCCTCGCTACCCCAAGCCGATAGATGCATAAAAGTTGAAGTGCAGCTCCCGGTGCACTACAGCTGAACGGAGGGAAAATAAATTTTGAGGGAGGTTGCGGCTAGCGGCTTGCAGCTTGGCGAAGTGGCGGCATTTTAGCACAAATGTTCAATCAGATAACCGCACTTTGGTTAAGCACTAAACTGTCATAGAAGCACGTAACCCGCCATTTTGCCAAACGTGTGTTGGCAGCTGGTGTTCTTGTCAACCGTGTCTGTAAACCATTGTCAGTCTGCTCTTTTTGTTCATGTCGTGTTGAGGGTAGGAGTATTTTTTTTTACTCACGTATGGTTTAATTTTTTATTGTGTTCGTGAATGCTTCGCATTTCAGGAGGGGGGGAGATTTTTTTTAATTCTCACTTCATAGTTAATTTTTTATAGGTGTTCGTGAACCGTAAACGGTTTCAATTTTTCTCGGGTCGGAAAGGTGGAAGCTCTTTTGCAAACTTTAGCCTGAGGGTTAGCTTGTAACGTTTTGCAAATGTGCTTACACCTGTGGGTGGGTTATTCCAAGAATAATTTGTTTAAGTAATATCTTTCTTTTTTGTCGTCCCAAGTCAACCAAGTATTTTTCTTAGTGGAATTGATTTTCTTTAGGAAATCTGAATTGTCTGCATAAATGTTTGTTATATTTTTTCTTGTTAAATGATAAATTGGGTCGTTCATTGACTTGCTGAAATAATACGAAGCCTTGGTCGGGGAATATGCAATGTATATGATAAATCTCTTATCACAAAGAACCTTGTAGTGTTTCTCTTTAAATATCCTAATGAACTGTCCACGATGGTCAGTGTATCCCCAAATGTCAGCACGTTTGTAAACTATGCTTGTATCCGGTGTTTTTAGTTCAGGGTCTTTGTTTGTGAAAAATCCTTTTGGCCAAAGAGTGTAACCTTTTTTGTAATTTAGGAAGCTGTGGGTGGTTTTGCCATTTATAAAATCATCAAATGTCAAATAAAAACCGGAAGAGTCATTTGGTAGTTCAACGGCTCGTTGGGCATACAAAGAGCAATTGAATAGCAAAACCGACAAAACAAAAATTGGGTTGTGAAGGCTCCCCATTTTTAGTACAGTTTAAAAGTAGAATATTTTCATCATTATAGTATTATTGGTTTTACTCATGCGGTTGGGCATAGTGGAGCGAAGGCGTAGCCGTAGCGGAACGAAGCC
>JBKBIL010000011.1:0-58713 GCA_046297415.1 Lacibacter sp. | reverse complement strand
CCGGTAACCGAATCTCTTAGGTAGGCATTATTAGGCTCACCCCTAAAAACCGGGCTAAAATAACCCCTACACCTATTGTTCAGCCGAAAAAAGCCTGATGCGGTTCCCAGACCATATATTCCCGTTGTATTGGGAACCATAACAAATTCAAATATGTGTATATTATTTTCTAACTGTGTTTCAAATCTTAACTGATTTGTCAATGGATTATTCTGAAATGATGTTATGTTACTTTTTCCTAATCTTGGAATAATAGTAAATTCATTTATGGCATTTGTAGAAATTTGAGGCGGAGGTGAAAATTTTGTGACACCCAAAAAACTTGTTACTGATTCTGCACTAAAAGCCATTCTGCTTCCAGCAAGAGAATCTATGTAATCCTGACTTAAAGACCAACTTATCAAAATACTATCTCCCATGTAATAACGTTTTTCCAAAGGACTTATCCTCAAATGTGGGTGCACAAGAAAACTATTGCACAATTCCTGTTCAATTTTATTACAACTAAACAAAAGCGTAGCAAGTGATAATAAAAAGAATTTCATTAAACTTATGCATACGAAGCGATTGAAAACTTATGCACCTTGTATGAAATAAATATCCCGGATTGATTTCTCGATTAAGCTTTATACGCACATCACTTGAACTTGCTTTTAAAAATACAGAATCGGTAAATCCAATTCGGATATGGGAGCCAAAATTTTTAAAAGCCCTGTTACTCAGATTCCTGCCATTACATTTTACATGAGCATAGTCAATTATGTAAATAGTATCCAATTCACGTAGCTGTGCCGTACAACTGCTGTGAAAAAAGCACAGCATGCCTATGTGTATTATCAAACGAGTGTATCTGCTACAGCTATGAATCTTTTTTCATCATGCATAAAGCTTAAAATATCTTTATTAAGATTTACTAATCAACCCAGACAAAATAGTGATTTGGACAAGGATTTTCGGGAGACGGTGCGGAGAAAGAAGGATTTTAAGCTTTTAACAGTGGGTGCATCAACTACTCCACCCACACATAATAATGATTATCCCATTCATATGGACCAGGAATAAGGTCCAAAAAATCAAAAATCAGATGCTCGTTTTGACTTGGATTACCAAGAACTGATATATAAAATATTTTGTCACATTTACCATTCATCCAGCCGATAGGGCGGCTTTTATTAAAACGAACTACACCACGATCTAATGGAATAACTTTTGCTTCAAATACAAAACCCTCGTTTTCTCTACTGTATGTTGCATTAAAAATATGTGGTACATTCCTCCGTACAGTGCCTTTAACAGGTATGACATTAAAATTGTAAGTACGTTCTGAAACTCCGCCACCTAAGTTTCGAAAGTATGTCATTATATATATATTCACATCACTAATGCTGGATCTTTCAATATTAATTTCTGCATCAGTATCCAGGCGATAGGTTTTGTAGGGCGCAAATAAACGAAGGGTTAATGTATCGCCCAGCTTAATGCGTTCTACCTGCGGCTCAATGAACATGTAATTGGGAACAGGCAAATCACGCAACAATGTACAGTTAGGCTTGCAGCCACTCATTAAAATTAATATGCTAAGCAGCGGAAATAAAATTATGCGATTCATCTTCTGGTAGTTTTAACTTTTGAAAGTGTTCCTTCCGGTAAACGATACTCATATTCCACTGTACGCTCTAACCCCCTTCGTACACGAGGCCGTTGGTACTTGTTTTTCCATGCAAATTCGCGGTTCCACATTCGCATTTGCAAATGAAAGGGCCGACGATTTATTTTAACTATATTAACAAACATCCAGGGTAGATCTTTTAGTTCTGCTGTAAAAAATAAAGTTGTATCGTGTGTAAGTGTAGTGCGCCACATCGTTTTTTCAGAAAATAAATCCAGTCGCAAATCAGTTTCCCGTGGCTTCAGAACACGAACGGTTTGCGCCTTAATTTTAGGATAATAACCTTCTCCTTTAATATTTGTATGCAAGCCAAATTGTTTCGATTTACGGGTAGCTTTGAGATGAATGGTATCTTTTTGATTTACGATAAGGGCGCAACCCTTATTCTTAAAGTAGTAATCCATGCCATAGGTAAAGTCTAAAATATAAATGGTGTCAACTTCTTGGGCATATACCGGCGATATTTTAAGGAAGCAAAAGAATGCACTTATTAAAACATGATATAAAATAATCTGGCATTGCATCTTTTAATCGTATTTTCAGATTATACAATTACTCATATATAGTAAATAACGATAGGATTAGTTGTTCTTGCGCCGGATAACGCACCTGAATATTGGCTCTTGTATGCCACCATATTTGAGGACTGTGGATTAGAAACGGCATAGTTCCTGCTATGGATTTTTGCATGGATGCAGGCTTTACGTCCTGTACTTGGTCTAAACCTGTTTGCGTTCTTCCACTAATAGTTTCTAAGGCGGCAGAGTTTACATCATTAAGATCATGAAATAAGCCTACTTTTTGCATTAAATTGATATCACCGGTTTCAGAAGGATTCCAGTTTTCGAGGTAGCGGAGATGACTACTTTCATTGCCAAGTGAAAATACACGCTTTCTCTGCTGATCTAAAATTGCGTCTGCAGATCCACCATATTTACGATGCGATAAAAAGTGTCCATAATATTCAGAAAATCCATTCACCTTGCTGTAGAATTCAAAATCAGGTGCAGCAACCATTTGAAAAAGGCCATTTACAAACGTAACGCTAAGATTAATAACTGAACTCCATGATATATAACCATTCGTACCTTCTACAGTCCAACGATCGTGCTCATAAAGAAATTTCAAAATCTTTAATTCTTTCAGAAGTATTTTGAGCATCATTCCTGCATATCCAAGATTTACATCAAAAAACTTGTCATTGACTTTAAAATAAGATTTCCAACGAACGGTACTATTAGGGTTATCATTGATTGCTTTAAAAGTTCCCACTTTTGTGTAGGCAGCAAAATATTGTTGATTCACTTCATTGCTGCTTAGATTTTCAAAGAGCGTATTGTATTTAAAAACAATGTCGGGCTTTTGGGTGCTAAGAATATTTTCAAATACTTGTAATATTGCACCCAAGTAATTTTGATTTACTAAATACATCGTTAATTTACCTACTTCAATCAGCCAATCTACCGCACCCCTTGATTTAAAAATGTAATTCTGTAGAGTAACCTCTGCTTCAGGGCCACGGTTATCTTCATCGCTGTTTTTGTGCAGATAAATACAGAGCCGGTGGCCGGTCATGCGCTTAATGTCATCTACCTGCGCTTGCTGGGCAAAATAGTTATAGCTGTAAATGGCATGGGCGGCCAGCCAATTTTCAAATGATTTTGAGGCGCGGTTGTTGTTACGGGTAACCGTAAACTGGATGTTATTGAGTGGCAGATCGTAGCGCCCCATCACCTGCCGCACCACTAATAATGACAATCGTACCCGAAAGCGGTTCCGGAGCGGCCGCACACTCACATCGGGGTTGCGGTAACGCAACAGTAGTTTGCTGCGGCCCGGCATATGCAGCGGATGGCTGAACACACCTTGCTGGTTTGTGTATGTTCGGCTGCGGCGGAGCCCGCGCTTGGCTACCACCCGTACATTACCCAACGGTTGCGCTCCCAATTGCGTGTCAAATACCCGGATATTTCCTGCGGGCTGCGTGCTTCCCGGGTTGGTTATACCCGGCGGAAATGAAGGCGGCCCGGGGTTACCACCACCGCCACCGCCTCCGCCCCAGCCCGGATCGCCACCGCCGCAGGTGGGGTCGGGCGGTATGCACTGCAAATCAAAGGGGTTGGGCTCGCAGCCGCAGCTGTTAGTGTTCACTACCTGGGCTCCATTATCCAAATTGGTCATGAGCACCTGCAGAGTACTGTTCAAATGCACACCACTGTAATGCCCGCCGGCGGCTATACTTTCAGCCAGTGCTTCCAGTATTACATCGTTATGCGGAAAATGCAGTTCTTCTAAAATAGTGTAAGGCACCCCTGCCGGAAATGCAAAACTTACCGGTACGGTAGTGTAAAAATCGGGCATATCTTCTGCTGCCTTACCGGGCTGTGGATAGTAATCGCCATCGGTAATTACTTCATAATCGAGCGGGTAATCGTAGAGGTCTAAGTCCAACGAATCTTCGAGCAGGGCCAACTGCGCTTCGTTGAGGGGACTGAACCGCACATACAGGTCGGTAACCGGCACGGTGGATAAGTTGCTGGCATAGTACACATTGTAGGCCTGGGTCATAACCGGGATGGAATACGGGTTGGGCAGTTGTGCCCCCAGAACCATGGGTACTTCATCGGGGTACTCACTGGGGCCGGCCATATTTGTTTCTACTTCGGCCAGAGCGGTACGTTGGCCGGGCAGGTCGGCAATGCGCCGGTTTTGCACAAAAAAATTGCTTTGTAACACCTGGCTGATGTCTGTGGTTGCATTACTCATTGCCGGCGGCTGTTGCGGCGGCAGTAGGGATCGATCGGTTTTGGTACAGGATGTCCATACCAGCGCTGCTACCAGTACAGCAATAATGGATGGCAGGGGAG
This sequence comes from Lacibacter sp., assembly GCA_046297415.1. Classification (GTDB taxonomy): domain Bacteria; phylum Bacteroidota; class Bacteroidia; order Chitinophagales; family Chitinophagaceae; genus Lacibacter. The sequence goes on along the minus strand of JBKBIL010000011.1, from coordinate 54,177 downwards.
CCTTGCGGGGGGGGGTAAATTTCAGTTGCATACAACAAAGGTTTTGGGTGTTACAATGGTTGCCGGTTGTTGTATGAGGTTAAAGACGCATTGAAATTAAAAACCTTTTTCAAAAGTTGCAGGGCAAAAAACGCCTTTACAACTACCGGTTGTAGTGCGATAAAGGGATTAACATTTTTTTTAAAACGGGACAGCCGCTCCCGAAAAGCGGGTACGTTACTGTGCTGGATGAACGTGCTTTTGCCGCTACTACTGCAAGGTGAGCACGTTGGCCGTCAATAGTAAGCCAGGTTTGAAGTTGAGAGGGACGTGTTGTTCTTCATTAAACCGAGACCTCCTGCAACACACCCCCGTTTGCTTAAGAAAAATAAAAACCTGAGTCCCGGGGTCGGCTGCGCCAGACCCCGGGGAGACGAAAACTCTGCCAGACCCCGGGGAGAAAAAAGGTAAATATAACGCGTTGTGCTATTAACAAATGTTGATAAAAAAATGTATAACTAGTTGAAGCAAAAGATGTTGTGCAGTTGTCTTGGTTAGTGACCAAACTTTCCATAACAATGCACAACATCAAAACGAATTTCAGAAAATTCTATAGCATTTGCAAGGAGCTCTTTGAATTTCAAGTCGACAATCGCAACAACTTTCAGTTTTATCCGGTTGCTCCCAAAATGAATGATTTGGAAGTTGTGGCGCTTTCGTGTTGTATGGAAGCATTGAGTATAGACTCCGAAAATCTTTTGTGGAGCAAACTCAGAACAGACTACCGTAGGCTTTTCCCGAATTTGATTGACCGAAGCCGGTTTAATCGAAGGCGACGAAGACTTACTTCCTATATTGAAAAAGTGCAGCAATTTATTGCAGAAAAACTGGAAGCAGAAAGCAATATAATGGTAGTAGACAGCATTCCTGTTCCGGTTGTGAAGCCGGCACGTGAAAAAAGGTACAAAGCCTTTAAAAAAGATGTGGCAACCGCACCGGCAAAAGGCTATAGCGCTGTGAATAAAAGCTGGTTTATTGGCTATAAGCTGCATGTGGTTATTTATGATAATGGCGTAGTGCAGCAAAGCGGTATTACGAAGGGCAACGTTCATGATATTAATTTTCTGAAAAGCATTGATAATCTTCCTGCTTGTAAGGAAATCATTGGTGACAGAGCTTATATCTCTAAAACGGTACAGTTGGATTTACTTGACAACTACCAGGTAAAGCTAAAGGTTCCGTTCAGAAACAACCAACATGACTACAGAAAGCATCCTAAAAAATACAAGTCCAAGCGACAGATGATTGAAACTTTTTTTTCGCAGATGTGTGATCATCTGAACCTGAGAAGAAACTATGCCAAATCTTATGAAGGTCTGGTGGCAAGATTAACGACAAAGCTATCCGCTATGGCAATACTGCACTGGATAAATTATTTAAATGGACGAAAAATCGCTCAAATCAAACATGCTTTGAGTTTTTAATAGCACAACGCGTTAAATATAATACCGTTGCAAGTGGGTTTTTCTGTAAGGAAACCGGTGTGAAACAAAGCACTGTTTCTTTCAGGAGACGTGGGCGAGAAGTGAAATTTCAAGCCAAAGTCCCGGGGTCGGCTGTGCCAGACCCCGGGGAGACGAAGTCTCCTGCAAGGGACCCCGGGTGCTAGGAAAAATTAAAAATCTGATTCCCGGAATCGGCTGTGCCAGAACGCGGAGACACGAAAGAAAAAAGCGGAGGGAGCGGGCGGCGTAGCCGCCCGCTCACAATCTGCTGCAAGAGGCACTACTGCCGAAGGGCTGCGGGATTGCAGTGGAAAGCCCGCAGCCCCGAAGGCTTTTGGGGCGAGGACTTGGAACGGAAAGCCCGAACCACCGCAGCTGCTTGCACTACCGCCCACAGCCCCGCATTACCGGTTGCAACTTTGGCTTCGTAATTTTGTTCTTTCAAAAAACATCTTGCACTATGCGTATTACGGCCGATAACCGCTTTAAGAAGCTGATTGTAATTGGCGACCGGGTGTTGATACAACCCAGCCGTCCGGACGAACGTACCGCCAGCGGCCTGTACCTGCCCCCGGGTGTGCAGGAAAAAGAGAAAGTGCAGCAAGGATATGTCATTAAAACCGGTCCGGGTTATGCCATACCCATGCCCGTGGAAGACGAGCCCTGGAAAAGTGAGGAAGAGCAGGTGAAATACGTGCCATTGCAGGCCAAGGAGGGCGATCTGGCGATATTTTTACTGAGCGGCGCCACGGAGGTGATGTATGAGGGCGAAAAATATTTTATTGTGCCGCAAAGCGCCATTTTAATGCTGGAACGCGAAGAAGAATTGTAAGGTTGGCGGCTTGGTTACTGTTGTGTAACTTGTTGCCAAAATCAGTTTATGTCGCTGCAGGAAAAGTTTGTTGCCACTATACAGGAGGGCTATCGGTTTAAAGGCGAAACGTTTCAACTGGGGGTGGGCATGCTCAATGGCCACCCTGTGCCTGAGGCAGTGGTGGAAGTGCCCCTGAAAACCATGAACCGCCATGGCCTGATAGCCGGTGCCACCGGAACGGGTAAAACCAAAACCCTGCAGGTGATTGCCGAAGGCCTGAGCGATGCCAGTGTTCCTGTTGTGTTGATGGATATTAAGGGCGACTTAAGCGGCATCGCCGCTGCAGGTACCCTAAACCCCAAAATTGAAGAGCGCCTGCAGCTGATGGGGCTTACCTATAAGCCAACTGCCTTTCCGGTAGAGCTAATGACGCTGAGCGACCGCCGGCCCGGTGTGCGGCTACGGGCCACCGTGAGTGAGTTTGGCCCCATATTGCTTTCCAAAATTTTGGGGCTGAATGATACCCAGCAGGGTATTGTGGCCATGATTTTTAAGTTTTGCGACGACAATAAGATGCCGTTGCTCGACCTGAAAGATTTCATCAAGGTCATTCAATACATCAGCAACGAGGGCAAAAGCGAGCTGGAAAAAGATTACGGAAAAATTGCCACTACCAGCACCGGTACCATACTGCGAAAGGTAATAGAATTGCAGCAACAGGGAGCCGATGCGTTTTTTGGCGAACCCAGCTTTAAGGTGGACGACCTGCTGCGGACAGGCGACGATGGCCGCGGCATGATCAGCATCATACGGGTAATGGAGCTGCAAGACCGCCCCAAACTGTTCAGCACCTTTATGCTGAGCCTGCTGGCCGAACTGTATGCCTCGCTGCCCGAGGAGGGCGATATGGATAAGCCCAAACTGTGCCTGTTTATTGACGAAGCCCACCTGGTATTTCAGGAAGCCAACGAAGCCCTGTTGCAGCAGATAGAAACGGTAATTAAACTCATCCGCTCCAAGGGCGTGGGCATATTCTTTTGTACGCAAAACCCGCAGGATGTGCCGGCCAGCGTACTATCGCAACTGGGCTTAAAAGTGCAGCATGCGCTGCGTGCTTTTACCGCCGCCGACCGGAAAGTGATAAAAACTGCGGCACAAAACTACCCCCTCACCGAATTTTACACCACCGATGAATTGCTGACCCAACTGGGTATTGGCGAAGCACTGGTAACCCTGCTGAACGAAAAAGGCATACCCACCCCGTTGGTGCACACGCTGCTGGTGCCACCCCGCAGCCGTATGGATGTACTGACCGATGCCGAAATACAAACCCTGGTACAGCAAAGCAGGCTGGTACCGAAATATGCCACCTCGCTCGACAGCATCAGCGCCCATGAAATTCTTACGCAAAAGCTGGAAGCAGCAGCCGAGCGCACACAGGCCGAACAGGAACAAAAGCAAAGCACGGGCCGCTCAACCACAAAAAAAGAAGAAAGCTTTTTCGATAATCCCATGGTAAAACAGGTAGGGCGTACCGCTGCCAACATCATTACCCGCAGTTTGCTGGGGGCGTTGGGCCTGGGCGGCCGTACCACCACGCGGCGGCGTAACAACCGTCTTTTTTAAATGCTGATGTAGTTGCCCACTCAGTTTATTGTTTATTTACAAAGCCAGGCATTATTTTGGAATTTTGGATGCCCTAGCCCTGCATGTGCAGGCCGCTGCGTTGAGCAAAATGAAGGCTTTTTACAACGAATGTTTGTGAAAACTTAAACATTTCATAACTTCGTTTGTACGGCACCTGCTGTTACCCAAGCGGCAGTCTGCCGACTAAGCCATATTTTTTCAAACCAAAACTGAATTGCATGAGAAAACTTGTTATGCGAAGCATACAGCTTTGGCTGTTGCTTTTGCCTGCCGTTACCGGGTGGGCACAGTACACAGTTCGGGGTAAGGTAACCGATGAACGAACCGGCGAACCACTAGCCAATGTATCGGTACAGGTACGGGGTACCCGACTGGGTACGGCAACCGGTGCCGACGGGCAGTTTACACTTGACCTGGCCGACAATAAGGCCGCTAACCTTGTTTTTTCGCTGGTGGGCTACGCATCACAAACGGTGCCGGTAAATGCCGGCATTGCCCCGCTGAACATCGTTTTAAAAGCCGATGCGCTGAACCTGGAAGAAGTGGTGGTTACGGGTTTGGCCTCGGCCGTTAAACGCAGCAACCTGGCCAATGCGGTTACTTCCATTGGCGCCAAAGAACTTACCGGCACCACGCAAATTCAAACCACCGATGGGGCCTTGTACAGCAAGGTACCGGGTGCCAATATTCGGGCCAATGGCGGCGCACCCGGTGGCGGTATATCGGTGCAGTTACGGGGTGTATCGTCGCTGGTGGGGGCATCGCAACCGCTGATTATTTTAGACGGGGTTTACATTAACAACGCGTTTCAGCGAACCGGCCGTGCTACCGTTACCGGTGCTGCAGCAGGCGCAGGCGCTCCGGCGCAGGACGATGGCGCCAACCGCCTGGCCGACATCAACCCGTACGACATCCAGTCGATTGAGGTGCTGAAAGGCCCTTCAGCCGCGGCTATATATGGTACCCGGGCCAATGCCGGTGTAATTATCATTACCACCAAAAAAGGCGCAACCGGTAAAACCAACATCAGCTTCGGGCAGGATTTGGGTTTTGGCCGGCCCCTGCGTTTGATAGGAACGGATGACTGGAGCGAAGACAAAATCCGGTATTTCTTCACCAACCCCGCCAAGCAGGCCCTGGAGTTGCAGCGCTATCGCGATGCGGTTGCCAACAATCGCTTTTTTGACTATGAAAAGTTTTTTTACGGCAATACGGCCCGCCTTTCGAACACCCGCCTTTCGATTACCGGCGGTAACGACAAAACCCGCTTTTACGTGGGCGGGGTAATTACCGATGAACAGGGCATCATTCGTCGCACGGGCTTTGAGCGTTACTCGTTGCGCTCAAATATTGACCACCGCATCAGCAAAAAGCTGAGCCTTACGTTCAACTCCAACTTCATTCGCACCAATACCAACCGCGGCTTTACCGGCAACCAAAACAATACGGGTGCCTCGGTGGGTTACAACATTGCCTACATCCCCAATTACTTTGATTTGCGGCCCAATGCCGCCGGCATTTATCCCGATGTGGATTACGGTGGCCCGCGTGAAAACCCCCTGGCCGTTACCGATAAGGGCATCAACAACTCGCTGGTAAACCGCTTCATCCAGTCGGGTACCTTTAACTGGCAAATACACGATGGCGAAAATTCATCGCTCAAGTTTCAGTTAACCGGTGGCCTGGATTACATTCAAAATACCACCTTAATTTATCTGCCTGAAGATTTGCAGTTTCAGCGGGCACAGGCCAACCCGGGCGATGTGCTGCATGGCCGTCAGGAAAGTTTCAATAAAAACATGCAGGCCGCTTTGGTACACAACCTTTCGTACCGCAAGTTTGGCTTTACCACACAGGCGGGCATTGTGCGGCTGGAATTTGACAACAGCGCCATCTTTTTACGGGGCCGGGGCCTGGCTCCGCGCCAGATTAACGTAACACAGGCTACCGTGCAGCAGGTGGACCAGCAATTCCGCAGCCGCATACGTGAGGCCGGCATTTTTGCCCAGGAAGAGGTAAACTGGGATGATAAAATCATCGGCACGGTGGGTGTACGCTTCGATAAATCAACTCTCAATGGTGATTATCGGAAGTTATACGCATTTCCGAAAGCTTCGCTGGCACTGAACCTCACCAACTTTGATTTTTGGAACGTATCATTTATTAACCAGCTGAAGCCGCGGGTAGCCTATGGCGAAACTGCCGGCCCGGTTGGCTTTGGTGCCACCTTTACTGCGCTCGACGGTACCAATATTGGCGGCCTGCTGGGTTCGGTAGTTTCCACCCAAATTGGTAACACCACCATCCGGCCCGAAACGGCCCGTGAAATTGAATTTGGGGTAGATGCCAGTTTCCTGAACAACCGTGTTGCATTGGAAGCCACCTACTACATCAAAAGCACCAACAACAACATTCAAAACCTGAACCTCTCACCCGCTGCCGGGGTGCTTACTACCCCCAGTAACGAAGCGCAACTGCAGAACAAGGGTATTGAATTGTCGTTGGCCGGTACCGTGGTGCAAAAGCAAAATGTACGCTGGTTTTCGCGGTTGATGTGGTGGCGCAACGATGTGGTAGTGAAAAAACTGGGCATTCCCTCGTACCTCACTGGCGGCTTTGGAACCGCACTGGGCACCTTCCTGATACAGGAAGGCCGCAACCCGCTTACCATTGTGGGTACGCCGGCCGTATCGCCGGGCGTATTTACCGTATGGGGGTTAAACCAGCCCCGCTTTACCATGAGCTGGTACAATACGGTTACCTTTCTGCGCAACTTCGACTTTAGCATGATGTGGGAATGGCGCAACGGTGGCGACAACATCAACCTCACCGCCTTCTTAACCGATGCCGGCGGTACCACCAAAGGCTGGTTTAACGATGACAACCGGGATGGTATTCCCAATGGCCGGCAGCGTCCGCCGGAGCCCTACAACAATGCGGGCCGCTGGGTACAGGATGCCAGCTTTATAAAGATGCGGGAAATTGGATTGTATTACAACGTGCCGCGTGAAACCACCAACCGTTGGTTCAACGGCACCATCAGCCGGGTACGGGTAGGCTTTTCAGGAAACAACGTATTCCTGTTTACGAAGTACGAAGGATATGATCCCGAAACCTCAACCTTCGGCGCTCAATCCATAGCCGGCAACGTGGATGTGGCACCTTATCCCTCCACCCGCCGTTTGTTCTTCCACATCAACATTGACTTTTAACAATCAAAACCAAACACGTATGAAACATAAAATAGTAGCACTTGGCCTACTTGTGTTGGGAACGGGCTTATGGAGTTGCAATCCGCTGAAGCTGGAAGAAGTGGTTGACCCCAACAACCCCTCCGTGGCAAGTGTAACCAACAATGCCTCCCGTGCACAAATACAGTTTTTGATAACCGGCCTTGAGGCCCGGCACCGTGCTTACGTATTTACCGTTACGGCTGCCTTTGGCACCTTTGGCCGCGAAATATGGTATTTCAACGCATCGGACCCGCGGTTTCAAACCGACTGGTTGGGCCAGGGCGGTCGTGAACCCGATGCCAACTACTTTGGCTTTGGCGCCACGGGTGGCGCTGCTTATGCCTTGCCGTATCAGGCCATACGCCAGGCTATTGTACTTCGCGATGCGGCCAACAATACCACTGCGTTAACCGAACAGGAAAAGAAAGCCGTGAGCGGTTTTGCCAAAACCATCATGGGTTATCAATTCATGATACCGGCCAACTTCCTTTACGAAAACGGCATTCGCATTGATATTGAAGATCCGTTGAAGCCCGGCCCCTTTGTGTCGCTGGAGCAGGCCTTAACCCACATCAAAAACGTGTTGGACGAAGGCTATAATGATCTGAATGCGGCGGGTACTACCTTCCCCTTTACGTTAACGGCCGGATGGTCCGGCTTTAATACCATTGACGGGTTGAAGCGGGTAAACCGGGCCATTGCCGCACGGCTGGCTGTTTACCGCCGCGACTGGACCGGTGCACTGGATGCCCTGAACAACTCGTTTATGAACATGGCCGGCGACCTGAATGCAGGCCCTGCCCATACCTACGGCATTGCGCCCGACGTGTTTAATCCGCTGTTTTTTGTGCTGGATGGCAACCTGAGTACCCTGATTGTGGTGCACCCCTCCATGCTCAGCGATGCTACCCCCGGCGATGCACGTGTTGCGGCAAAGTTCTTCCAACGTACCACGCCCGCCAGCGTATCTACCGAAGTGGGCACCCTGTTTGCCACCCACCAGGATCGGCGCTGGCCCACCAACACCACGCCCATTCGCTTTATTCGTAACGAAGAGCTGGTGCTGATAAAGGCCGAAGCGCATGCGCAGTTGAACCAGTTTCCGCAAGCAGTGCAGGCAATAGACACCATTCGCCGCCGGGCCAACCTGCCCTTCTACTCCGGTCCGTTAACCCAAAGCGCACTGATTGATGAAATTTTGTATCAGCGTCGCTATTCGTTATGGGCCGAGCCCTGGGGCCACCGTTGGGTTGATACCCGCCGCTACAACCGCATGAACCAAATTCCGGTTGCTGCCGATGGCGGAAAGGTGTTTCGGCAGTTCCCCATTCCGCAATCCGAAATTAACTGGGATAAGTACGTAGGAGGGTAAAGTTGTTTCTTGTAGTACAAAATGTTGTACCGGCCGGATTTTTTCCGGCCGGTTTTTTTATGCAAGCAGTTCTAAATTTCCATCGGCAAGCAGTCGGGCTTTTTCTTCGGCCACCAGCTGCTGCACCACCTGCAGCATTTTTTGGCGGCGGCGGGTGCCGGTACCATCCAGCAGGGGCTGTAAAAGAACCTTTCCGTTGCGGGCAGCGGCCACCAATTGCTTACGAATGTGCATATAATCTTCGGCAGAGATATTTGTTTTCGTGCGAAACAGGCAAACATCGCAAATACCACAAGGTTGTACTGCGGTATCGCCAAAATAACGGGCCAGCAGCACCTGGCGGCATTCGGCTTGTTGTTGCACAAATTGCCGCATTTGTTCAATGCGGCGGGCTAATTGCTGCCGGCGTTGTTCCATACGCCCGGGTGGAAGGGGCAGGTCGGCCGCGGCAGGCCGGTTGGTTAAGAATTGTACCTTCGGCGCATCGGTTGCGGGCCGGTAGCGAATGATGCCGTAGCGGTGCAGTTGTTGCAGTTGCGGCGGTATGCTTGCTTTATCCACACCCAGCAGGCGCGCCAACTGCCAGGGCGATACCATGGTTTCCACATCCCAAATTCCGCCGTAGGTACGCAGCAATGCTTTGATGAGGGGCTCCAGCCCGGGGTGTGCCGCTTCAAAGGCTTCCAGTGTTTCGCGGCTGCACACAAATTGCAGCCGGTGGGGCAGTGCCACGTGTGAGCTGTAACGCAGCCATCCTTCCTGTTCCAGTACCTGCAGCGCATAGGCGGCGGTTGGTACCGAAAGGCCAAAGCGATGGGTAAAGGTGTCAAAGTCGAACGGATAGTACTGGTCTTCGCCGCTGCCGGCCGGCACCTGCAGGTAGTTTACCAGGCAGCGGTACACGTGTTGCACCGCCTCAACCTCCGGATAGCGCTGTTGCGGCAGTAGTTGCAGCGTGGCCAGCTCTTTGGAATCGTATAACAAAACGGCGTAAGCCCTTGCTCCGTCGCGGCCAGCACGCCCGGCTTCCTGATAGTAGTTTTCGAGGCAATCGGGCACATCGTGGTGCAGCACCACCCGCACATCGGCCTTATCAATACCCATCCCAAAGGCATTGGTGCACACCATTACCCGCAGCCGGTTGCGGAGCCAGGCTTCCTGCCGCCGGTTGCGCTCTTCTGCGGAGAGGCCGGCATGGTAGCAATCGGCAGCAATACCCTGCAGTTGCAGCAGCCGGGCTACTTCAACGGTTTGGCGGCGGCTGCGGCAATACACCAGGGCCGGGCCGGGTACGTTTTGCAGTACCTGTTGAATTTTATTGATTTTGGAAGGAACCTCAAAAACGCTGAACGACAGGTTGGGGCGTACAAACGATCCGCGGAAAACAGCGGGTTGCCGCATGTGCAACTTTTCGCAAATATCCTGCTGTACATCAGGCGTGGCGGAGGCTGTTACCGCCAATACGGGTACGTTGGGAAGCTCCTGGCGCAGCTCGGCAATGCGCAGGTACGACGGACGGAAATCGTACCCCCACTGGCTGATGCAGTGCGCTTCGTCCACGGCCAGTAAAGAAACGCCCAATGCCGGCAGGTATTCCTGAAACAGGCGGGTACCCAGCCGCTCGGGCGCCACATATAAAAATTTACAGTTGCTGTTGGCGGCTATGTGCAAAATCTGTTCCGTTTCGCGCCGGCTGCGTTCGGAGGTAAGTGCAAAGGCGGTGATGCTTTTACGGCGCAGCGCAGCCACCTGATCGTTCATGAGTGCAATCAGCGGCGATACCACCAGGCATAGGCCCGGCAGGACCATGGCCGGAACCTGATAACAGATGCTTTTACCGCCGCCGGTAGGCAGCAGGGCCAGCGTATCCACACCTTGCAGTACCGAGGTGATGATTTCTTCCTGCAGCGGACGAAACCGGTTATACCCCCAGTAGTGTTGCAAAATGTGATGAATGTTTGCCTGCATGGTGCCGAAATCTAAAATGCCCTGTTAGCCGCCGGTGTTTTGCAGTTGGCTTTGTGACCCTTAGTGCCTTCGTGGCTTTGTGGTTAAAAAATCGGGTGTACCGTCTGTTTGCAGCACATGTACACGCATAACACTGGAACAAACACTCCTACATTCAACCTTCAACTCCACACCCCTTACACCACCTTTTTCACAAACAACCGCACACTGTTTACGGCCAGCACCACATCGCTAAAGCCCATAACCAGGGCGCCAAATGTGGGGGTAAGCAAGCCAAAAGCTGCTACGGGTATGGCAACAATGTTGTAGAAAAATGCCCAAAACAGGTTTTGTTTGATGGTGATGTAGGTATGGCGGCCCAGGCCCAGCGACAGGGGCAAATTTTTCAGCCCTTTATGCATCAACACCACATCGGCGGTTTGCATGGCCACCTGGGTAGCTTCGCTCAGCGATATGCCAATGGTGGCCTTGGCCAGTGCTGGGGCATCGTTAATGCCATCGCCTACCATAATGGTGGGTGCCTGGCTGTTGAGGCGGGCAATGGTTTCCAGCTTTTGCTGCGGCGTTTGTTCGGCAATTACTTCGTCAATACCCAGCTGTTGGGCAATGATGTCGCATTTGGCTTTGCGGTCGCCACTCAGCAGTACGGTACGTATGTTTTTCGATTTCAGGTACTGCACCACCTGCATTGCTTCGGGCCGCAATTCGTCTTTAACGTCAATCCAGCCCAGCAGCTCGTTGTTGCGCAAAATGTACACGTTATGCGTATCGTCTGCAGTGGCGTGTGCCGCCGCTTTGTACGAACCGGCAATGTAGGTGTTGCCCTCGCGGTCGGTAGCTTTCATGCCCAGGCCTTTCACTTCTTCCATGCTGCTCCAGCGGATTTCATCTTTGGTGCGCCAGTTTTGTGCGATGCACAGGGCAATGGGGTGGTTCGAATATTTTTCGAGCGAAAAGGCGATGCGGCGGAAGGTGACATCGTCCACCTCCGGATGGGTTACCGTGTAACGGTCGAGCTCAAATTTACCGGTAGTTAACGTACCCGTTTTGTCGAACACCACCTGGGTAATGTTTTTAAACAACTCCAGGCTGCGGGCATTCCGAAACAGCACACCGGTTTTGGCGGCACGCCCCAGCCCCACGGCAATGGCGGCGGGTGTGGCCAGGCCCATGGCACAGGGGCAGGCAATAACCAGCACGGCAATACTGCGCATCAGGGCGGGTGTAAATTCATGCAGTATAAACCAGTTTACAACCAGGGTAACCAGGGCAATGCCTATGACTACCGGTACAAATATGGCGCTGATTTTATCTGCCATTTGCTGTACGGGCGGTTTTTCGCCCTGCGCCTGCTTCACCAGGTTTACAATGTTGCTAAGGGTAGAGTTGGCAGCGGCGGCGGTAACCTGTGCCTTTACGGTGCCATCTACCAGCAGGCTGCCGCCCAGCAACATGTCTTTTTGGGTTTTGGTTATGGGCAGGCTTTCGCCGGTGAGCAGGCTTTCATCAACCGTGGCGTCGCCCCACAAAATTTTGCAATCGGCCGGCACCTGTTCGCCGCTTTTGATGAGAATCAAATCGCCCACCCGCAAGGCGGTGTTTTCAACCTGAAAAATCTGTTCCTGGTACTTATCGTCAAAGGCAATCATGTTGGCCATTACCTTTTGCGAACGGGCCAAACTTTTCAGCGCACGCTGGGTATGTTGTATGGAAGCTTCTTCCATATAATTCCCCAAAAACACCAGCGTAATGATGGTGGCAGCCGTTTCGTAAAACAGGTATTGCTCGGCTTGTCCGGTTAAGGTGCCGTATAAACTGTACACAAATGCTGCGGTTGCACCCAGCGCAATCAATACATTCATGTTAGGCAGTCCGTTGCGCAGGCTGTTTATGGCGCTGCGGCCAAAATAGCTCATGCCCACGGTATAAACCGGTAGGCAGAGTGCCAGTTGTACCCAGGGGTTCATCAGCCAGTGCCATTGCAGCCAGCCGTGTGCCATGTGCAGCAGCAACAACAGCGTAAAGGGGGCCGTAAACAATACGTATTTCAAAAATTTGTTGATGGGTTCCTTTGCCGGCGCACTGCCACTTTCCTGTTCCTGCACCACTTCATAACCCAAATCGCGGATGCCTTTTTGCAGTTTTTTCAGGTTACTGTTGCCGGTAACGGTTTCAAAAATCACCTCGCCGTTTACCGGGTTTACCTTTACGTTTTTGTTGCCTTCTTTTTCGAGGTATTTGGATATGGTAAGCGCACAGTTGGCGCAGGTCATGCCTTCTACTTTCCAGTTAATTGTTTCCATAACTACACGTTTGAGTGTCAATAGCAGACTTCCGCAAAATTACGAAACCCCTGCATGGCCGCCGGCTGTTATCTTTGCAACCACAATTCAAAAACCGGTTTCTTGCAGCGCACCTACCATTTACATGAATTGCCCCATGTGGTGGCCGAATTTTGGCAGCAGTACGGTACCAATCGTGTTTTTGCCTTTGATGGTGCCATGGGCAGCGGTAAAACCACGTTTATTCATGCCTTGTGCGATTATTTGGGTGTTGCCGACCCGGTGAGCAGTCCTACGTTTTCACTCATTAATGAATATGAAACGGCAACCGGCGAAACCATATTGCACATGGACTGGTACCGCCTGAACAGTGTGGCCGAAGCGCAGCAGGCCGGCGTGGAAGATGCCCTGCACAGCGGCGCCATTTGCCTGGTGGAGTGGCCGCAACGGGCTGCCGCATTGCTGCCGCCCGCTACCGTTTGGGTGCGGTTGCAGGAGGTGGGGCCCGGCCAGCGCCAACTGCAGGTTGTGCATACTCCCACGGTTTCGTAACTTGTGAGCACTTTTTACAGCCAACATCCCGCTATGTCAGCATCCAAACCCATTGTTAGTGCAGCGTTTAGCTATGAAACCCTTGAGGAACGACTGGATATTAAACAAAAGCCCGGCAGCCTGTTCATTGGGTTACCCAAAGAGCACATGTTTCACGAAAACCGGGTGGCCCTTACACCCGAAGCAGTGCATGTACTTACCTTAAACGGGCATCGGGTGCTGATTGAATACCAGGCCGGGGAGGGGGCCCACTACTCCGATAAAGATTTCAGCGAGGCCGGCGCCAAAATTGCTTACGACCGCAAAGAGGTATATCAGTGCGATTTGCTGATTAAATCGGCACCGGTAAGCGAGTCGGAACTGGAGTTGCTGAAAGCCGGCCAAACCATCATTTCGCCCCTGCACATTGCCGTTATGAAGCAGGAAATACTGCAGGTGATGATGGAAAAAAAGATTACGGCTCTTTCGTTTGAAAACCTGAAAGACGATTCGGGTAACAACCCCATTGTGCGCAGCATGAGCGAAATTGCCGGCAGCGCCGTAATGCTGCTGGCCGGCCAGTACCTCAGCACCACCAACAACGGGCGGGGCATTCTGCTGGGCGGCATTACCGGAATACCCCCCACCAAGGTGGTAATTATTGGAGCCGGCATTGTGGGCGAATACGCGGCACGTACGGCCCTTGCCATGGGCGCCAGCGTAAAAATTTTTGACAACAACATTTACAAGCTCAAGCGCCTGCAAACGGCCATTGGCCAGCGGGTATGGACCTCCGTTATTGAGCCTAAAATTCTGGCCAAGCAGCTTAAAACCTGCGATGTGGCGGTAGGCGCCCTCTCTTCTTTTGGCGGCTCCCGCACGCCGGTGGTGGTTACCGAAGAAATGGTAAGCGCCATGCGGCCCGGTTCGGTCATTGTGGACGTAAGCATCGACCGGGGCGGCTGTTTTGAAACCAGTGAGGTAACCAGCCACGAAAATCCCATCTTTCTCAAATACGGCGTCATTCATTACTGCGTACCCAACATTCCCAGTGGCTTTGCCCGTACCGCCTCGCAGGCCATCAGCAACGTACTCATGCCGCTGCTGCTGGAGGTGGGCAATGAAGGCGGCCTGGAGCACCTGCTGTGGCACAAGCTGAACATCCGCAACGGCATTTACCTGTTTAAGGGCGCGCTCACCAACTTTTACCTGAGCCAGCGGTTTGATTTGAAATATACCGACCTCAATTTGCTGATTGCCAGTTTGCGCTAATTACGGGCAGGTTGCAACGCTGTAAAAGCGGGTGTTGGGAGTGCACAGTGCACCTGATTGCATCTTTTTTATTATTACCGTTGCAGCAACGGCCTGCGCCATTGCGGCGCCTCGTAAGTTGAATGGCAGACAACAGCGGACTTTGTTTGTTGCAGGTTTTATTTGTAATGCTGCATATTTAGTTGTTGGGTGCAAAAACGGTACTCCCGTTCATCGTTACTGCTTACCAAAATCAGACGGCCGGTTGCGTGGGTGGCAATCAGTTGGTGGTACAGGTCAATGCCGGCGGCATCCAGGTTGGTGCAGGGTTCATCTAACAGCAACAGGGGTACGTTGCAAAACAGGGCCTGTGCCAGTTTTACCCGCTGCTTCATGCCACTGCTGTAATAGCGCAGCTGGCGGTGGGCGGCATGCTGCAGGCCGATGGCGGCTATGGCCGATTGGGAGGTAATGCCGGGCAGGGCAGGCTTAAAGCCAAAATGAAAGTCGAGAAATTCCGTAAGCGTCATTTCTTCGGGCAGTTCCAGGTAGGGAGCTACCAGGCCGCAATAGCGGTACCAGCTGTCGGCCGGCAATTCCCTGCCTTCGTGCTGTTGTACAATTGCGCCTTCGCTGTGTTGGGTGGCGCCGGCCAGCACCTGCAACAGGGTACTTTTGCCCGAACCGTTGGGGCCGGTTATGGCATAGGCCGTACCGCTTTCGAAAGTGTAGTGCACATGCCGGAAAATCCATTCGCGGTTGTACCGCTTGCCGGCATCAGAAAGCAAGATCTTCATCGCCATTGCTTTGCGACTGGCGTTTGATGACGCCGATTTCGGATTTGCGGATGAAGTTCAAAATTTCATCGCGTACTGCGCTGGGGGGTACCCGGCTTTCAATCTGCTCCAGCGCTTTGGACACGATGTGTTTTTCAACAAACAGTATGTGGTAAATGGTGAAGATTTCTTCGATGGTTTCTTTGCTGAAGCCGCGGCGGCTGAGGCCCACGTTGTTAATACCCACATAACTGAGCGGCTCACGGGCGGCCCGCACATAGGGTGGAATGTCTTTGCGGATGGCGCTCATACCGGCAATATAGGTATGGGCACCTATGTGGGTAAACTGATGGGCGGCGCTCATGCCACCAATAATGGCGTAATCATCAACCGTTACGTGACCGGCCAACTGTACCGAGTTGGCTAAGATAACGTTGTTGCCTACCATGCAATCGTGCGCCACATGGGCGTAGGCCATTATCAGGCAGTTGCTGCCTACCTTGGTGGTGTTTTTGTCGGCAGTGCCGCGGTGTACGGTTACGCACTCCCGAATGGTGGTGTTATCGCCAATTTCGGCAAGGGTATATTCGCCGCGGAACTTCAGGTCTTGCGGTACGGCGCCAATTACGGCTCCGGGAAAAATTTTACAGTTTTTGCCGATGCGACTGCAGGGAAAAATCACGGCATTGCTCATGATGTGGGTGCCGTCGCCAATTTCTACATCATCGTGTATTACGGCAAAAGGGTCAACGGTTACGTGGGCGCCCAGTTTGGCGTTGGGGTGTATAGAGGCCAGGTTACTGATCATTGTTGGGTCGTTTTACAATTTGGGCAGTGAGGTCGGCTTCGCAAACCACTTTGCTGCCTACAAAGATGGTTCCTTTCATTTCGCAAATACCCCTGCGTATGGGGTTTTTCAGTTCCATTTTTAAAATCAGTGTATCGCCCGGCACCACTTTTTGTTTGAATTTGCAGTTGTCCACTTTCAAAAAGTAGGTATCGTATTTATCGTTGGTATCGCGGGGTATGGCCAGTAGTCCGCCGCATTGTGCCAGCGCTTCTACCTGCAGCACTCCGGGCATTACATAGTTGCCGGGAAAATGCCCCTGGAAGAAAGGCTCGTTGATGGTTACGTTTTTGATGCCTACAATGTGCGTATCGCTGTGCTCAATGATTTTATCAACCAGCAAAAACGGAAAGCGGTGCGGCAGGGTGCGTTCAATTTCCAGAATATCGTGCACCGGCGGCTTATCGGGGTAATAAGCCGGCACCTGCGCTTTAAACCGGTTCTTTTTGATGTGTTCCTTAATTTTTTTGGCAAAAGCCACGTTGCTGGCGTGCCCCGGGCGGTTGGCAATGATATGGGCTTTAAAGGGCATGCCCACCAGTGCCAAATCGCCCACCAGGTCGAGCAGCTTGTGCCGGGCCGGTTCGTTGGGGAAGCGCAGTTGGAGGTTGTTGAGGTACCCCTCGCTGGTGATGGCAATTTTTTCTTTGCCAAATGCCCTAGCCAGGCGCTCCAGTTGCTCGTCGGTAACCGGGCGGTCAACCACCACAATGGCATTGTTGAGGTCGCCCCCTTTGATCAGGTTGTTTTGCAGCAGGTATTCCAGTTCGTGAAAGAACGAAAACGTGCGGCAGGGGGCAATTTCGGTATTAAAATCGTTGATGTGGCGCAGTTGCGCATGCTGGGTGCCCAGTACCGGCGAGTTGAAGTCGATTAAGGTATTGATGCGGTACTCGTTGGCGGGCATGGCCACCATTTCCACGTTTTTTTCTTCGTCGTAGAAGTAAATGTTGTGCTCAATGGTGTACCAGGTTTTGATGGCGTCCTGCTTTTGGCGGCCGGCTTGCTCCAGCGCCTCCACAAAGGGGCGGGAGCTGCCATCGAGGATGGGCACTTCCGGACCGTCTATTTTAACCAGCACGTTATCAATGCCGCAGCCGGTAAGTGCGGCCAGCAGGTGCTCAATGGTATTCACCGTGGCCCCGTTGTTGGAAAGGGTAGTGCTGCGGTTGGTTTCGGTAACAAAATCCACATCGGCTTTCACGGTGGGCTGGCCTTCGAGGTCGGTGCGCTGAAATACGATGCCGGTGTGGGGGTCGGCAGGTTCCAGTACCATGTGTACCGAGGCACCGCTGTGGATGCCCACACCCTCAATAGCAATAGGCCGGGCCAGCGTATGTTGGTTCGATTGGTTGGTTTCGGCTGAATGCTGCATACGGCACGAAAGTAATAAAAAGCCGTAAATCAGCAGGGCAAAGGCAGGGTTGTTGCCGCCACTTTATTCCAGGCCTGCTTTTTCGGCAGCCAGTTGTTTTACCAGCGCTTCCAGCTCGGCAATGCGTTTTTCCAGTTCGGGCAGGTTGCGGAAGATGGCCTGGCTGCGCAGCGTGCTGGTATAATCGTGGGCCGGTGTGCCGGTAACGGTGCTGTTGGGTTGTTTGATGGATTTGCTTACGCCGCTTTGGGCATTAATGCGGCTGCCATCGGCAATGGTTATGTGCCCCACAATGCCCACCTGGCCGCCCATCATTACGTTTTTACCCACCTTGGTGCTGCCGCTGATGCCACTTTGGGCCGCAATAACGGTGTTGCTGCCAATTTCTACATTGTGGGCAATTTGTATCAGGTTGTCGAGTTTGGCGCCCTTGCGTATAATGGTGGAGCCTATGGTGGCCCGGTCGATGGTGCAGTTGCTGCCAATTTCTACTTCATCTTCTATCACCACATTGCCCAGCTGGGGTACTTTTTTATAACTGCCATCGGCCTGGGGCGCAAAGCCAAAGCCATCGCTGCCTATTACGGTGCCGGCGTGTATGATAACGTTGCTGCCAATACGGCAGCCGTTGTAAATTTTTACGCCGGTGTGTATGATGGTGTTTTCGCCCACCTGTACCTCATCGCCCAGGTACACCTGCGGGTGTACTTTTACGTTGTTGCCCAGCTGCACCCGGCTGCCAATGTAGGCAAAGGCGCCCACAAACACTTTTTCGCCCAGTTGGGACGTACTGTGTATAAACGAGGGTTGTTGCACACCAACCAGTTCGGCAGATTTCAACCGCTCATAGGTTTGCAACAGGGTGGCAAAAGCGCTGTAGGCATCGGGTACCCGTATAAGGGTCGCCTGCACCGGCTGGCGCAGTTCCAGATTATTATTTACAATTACAATGCTGGCGCCGGTTTGGTACAAAAAGTCTTCGTATTTGGGGTTGGCCAAAAAACTCAGTTGGCCGGGGCCGGCTTCTTCAATTTTTCCAAAAGCATGAACGGTAACCTGGGGGTTGCCTTCAATGGTTCCTTGTACAAGGCCTGCTATTTGTGCGGCACTAAACTCCATGTATCCTTCTTAAAGCGGTAAAAATATGTGGTGTAACGCAGGTTTGCAACGATTCGTACTTCCGTTTATCCGATTTTTTTCAACAAATCGGCCGGTTGGCACAGGTAAAATTTTTGTGCCGGCCCGTCCGATACTTTCCGAATGAGCACATATTCAATTTCCGATATGTTTTTAACCGTTCCGTCTTTGAACAAAATGTTGATTTGTTCATTGCCGGGGTTGTACATGCGGTTGCTGGCAATGCCGTCAAACACAAACCAGTGGGCATCGCTTTCCGGTACAGACAACAGCCGGGCTGCTTTTTGTTGCATGGCCGCGATGTATGCGGGGTCAAACGGCTGAAGTTGCAACCGCGTTTTCAACAGGTTGCGGTTTACCAGCCAGGTACATAAGGTGCGGAGGATGAAATCGGGGTGCTGCATCCATTTTTTGATGGAGGCCAGCACATCATAATCGTCGAGGCTGCAAAACTTCTCCGGATTGTTGTGAATATACCCCCGGGCATCTTCGGTGCGTAAAAAAGCATCCAGCACTTCGCTGGTTGAAAACAAGCCCTTTTCGTTCGGTGCCAGCAGTTTGGCCCGCTGCAAAATTTTTACCAGCATGTTTTCGGCACCCAGCACCGCTTTGTGCAGGTAGGCCTGCCAGTACATGAGGCGGCGGGCCACCAGAAATTTTTCAATGGAGTACACGCCTTTTTCTTCAATGGCCAGTTCGCCATTGTGTACGGTCATCATCTTCAAAATACGGTCGTAGCCTATTACGCCCTCGCTAACGCCGCTGTAAAAACTGTCGCGGGTGAGGTAATCCATCCGGTCCACATCCAGCTGGCTGCTGATGAGCTGGTGCAAAAACGGTTTGGCATGCGTGCCTTGAAAGATGGAAAGCGCCAGCGAAAGCGCACCGCCAAATTCGCGGTTCAGTTCTTCAAACAGCAGCATCGAAATTTCTTCGTGGTGCATGTCTTCTATCAGCACGTGTTCCAGTGCATGCGAAAAGGGGCCATGGCCAATATCGTGCAGCAAAATGGCAATCTTGGCCGCCTGCTGTTCTTCGGCCGTAATTTCCACGCCTTTGCTTTGCAACTCGGCCAGCGCCTGGCACATGAGGTGGTAGGCGCCCATGCTGTGGTGCAGGCGGGTGTGTACGGCGCCGGGATACACCAGGTGGGCCAGCGCCATTTGATGAATGCGCCGCAGCCGCTGGTACCAGGGGTGCGAAATGATGTTGTAAATCAAAACATCATCAAATGTGATGAAGCCGTAAATAGGATCGTTAACAATTTTTCTGAACTTCATGTTAAGATTACCCGGCTTTAGGCGGCAAAACCGGCTGGCAAAGGTAACGGAAGGTGCGGAAATCAATACATTTACACCCGGGGCCGCAACCAACAGGCCCGTACAAGAATACGCTATGGCAGTTCCGAAAATTTTATGGGTAGATGACGAAATTGAAAGCCTGCAGTCGCAGAAGCTGTTTCTCGAAAACAAGGGATATGAGGTGCACACGCTTACCAATGGCTTTGACGCCCTGGAGTACATAAAGGCCCAGCCCGTTGATGTGGTGTTGATGGATGAAAGCATGCCCGGCATAACCGGGTTGGAAACGCTGGCCAAAATAAAAGAAGTAAACCCTTCCATTCCGGTGGTGCTCATCACCAAAAACGAAACCGAAAACCTGATGGATGAAGCCATCGGCTCGCAAATCAGCGATTACCTCATCAAACCGGTAAATCCCAACCAGGTGTTGCTGAGTTTGAAAAAAATCATTGACAACAAGCGGCTGGTGAGCGAAAAAACCACCATGGCCTACCAGCAACAGTTTCGCAACCTGTTTATGGCCCTCAACAGCAACCCCAACTACAACGAGTGGATGGACATTTACCGCAAACTGGTGTATTGGGAACTGGAAATGAGCAAAGCCGACAGCCCCGAAATGAGCGAAGTGCTGCAAACCCAAAAAGATGAAGCCAACAATGAGTTCTTCAAATTCATTTCCCGTGAGTACACCGGCTGGCTGCGCAGTAAAACCAATGCGCCGGTGATGAGCCATACCCTGGTGCAACAAAAAGTGTTGCCCTACGTGCAAAACGGTACCCCGTTGTTTTTTGTGTTGATAGATAACCTGCGCTTTGACCAATGGAAGGCTATACAACCGTTGCTGAACGATGCCTTTCGGCTGGTGGAAGAAGATACCTTTTATTCCATTTTGCCCACCGCCACCCAATACAGCCGCAACGCCATTTTTGCAGGCATGCTGCCGGTTGATATTGAGAAGCAATTTCCCAAACAGTGGAAAAACGATTTTGAGGAAGGTGGCAAAAACCTGCACGAAGAAGAGTTTTTCCGTAGCCAGCTGCGCCGCCTGGGCAAAGAAAACCTGCGGGTATCGTTTACCAAAGTGCTGCACCACCAGGCTGGGCAAGACCTGGTAGCCAACATACACAACCTGCTGCAAAACGATTTAAACGTAATCGTTTACAATTTTGTGGACATGCTCAGCCACGCCCGTACAGAAATGGAGGTGCTGAAAGAACTGGCCAACGATGAAAAAAGCTACCGCAGCATTACCGCCAGCTGGTTTGAGCATTCGCCGCTGTACCAGGCACTGCGCCGCATTGCCGATAAAAATATTCAGGTGGTGCTGGCTACCGACCATGGCAGCATACGGGTGCAAAAGCCGGCTAAAGTAATTGGCGATAAGGAAACCACCACCAACATTCGGTACAAACACGGGCGCAACCTCAACTACGATGCCAAAGATGTACTGGCCTTCCGCGACCCCGGGGAGGGTGGGCTTCCGGCGCCTACCATCAACTCGTCGTACATATTTGCACGGGAAGATGTGTACCTCTGCTATCCCAATAATTACAACCACTACGTAAACTATTACCGCAACACGTTTCAGCACGGCGGGGTAAGCCTGGAAGAGATGATTATACCCGTTGTGCGCCTCGTAAGCAGGGGAGGGGCCTGATTGTGGATAATTTCAGGGCCGCCATGACCTGCCAAAGGCGGGCTGCAGGTACTTTTGCATAACCAACCGATTGCAATTTGTAAAAAGAAGCATCGTGCATGAAACTGAATCAGTCAACACTCGATAAACTGCAGGCCATATTGGAAGAAAGCGGCTACATTGTGCGGTACGAACGCGGTACCTTTCAGAGCGGCTATTGCATTCTGGAACAGAAAAAAGTGGTGGTACTCAACAAATTTCTCAGTACCGAAGGCCGCATTAATACCCTGCTGGAACTGATACCGCAGGTGCAAATTGCGTACGATGCCCTTACGGCCGAATCGCAAAAGTTGTACGATGAAGTAATGGCGCTTGCGGCCTCCCGAACGGCTGCTCAAAAAGCATCTTCCTGATGCCTTTGTAATAATGCCCGGCCGCAAGTGCGCAGTATGGGTGTAAAAATTCGAAACCGGAGTTTTAATTTTAACCGTGGCCTATCCTCCCATAACCATCACATTTTTGGGCAGCGGAACCAGCAGCGGTGTACCCATGATTGGTTGCGATTGTGCCGTTTGCACCTCCACCGATGTTCGCGACAAACGCCTGCGCAGCAGCATTTTGGTACAGTCGCCGCAAACCACCCTGGTGGTAGATACTACCCCCGATTTCCGGTATCAGATGTTGCGGGCCCGGGTAAAGCATTTGGATGCCGTGTTGTTTACCCATCCGCATAAAGACCATATTGCCGGCCTGGATGATGTACGGGCATATAACTTTCTTTCGGGCAGGCCCATGCCGCTCTATGCCAATTATCTTACCGAAGAAGCCTTGCGCCGCGATTTTTACTATGCCTTTACCGAAACCCGCTACCCCGGTGTGCCCGAACTGCAACTCAACATTATTGGCACCGAACCTTTTGTAATCAACGACCTGCTCATTCAACCCATTTTGGTGTGGCACCTGCAAATGCCGGTACTGGGCTTTCGCTTCGGTTCATTTACATACATAACCGATGCCAACCGCATTGATGCCGCGGAGCTGGAAAAAATTAAAGGTAGCGATGTACTGGTACTGAACGCCCTGCGCCACAAGGCTCATATTTCGCACTTTACCTTAAGTGAGGCAGTGGAGTTGAGCCGGCAATTGCAGGTATCGCAGGCCTATTTTACCCACATCAGCCACCAACTGGGCCGTTATGCCGATATTGAACCCACGCTGCCCGATGGCATGCACCTGGCTTACGATGGTTTGCAACTGCACATAACCGACCGTACGGCCTGAAGTGCCTGCTGAAAATACCACATTTGATGTATTGACGCCGCCCGGCACCTGTAGTACCTTACAGGTATGCAAACCCTGAAACGAAACGGGCTGAAAGAATACTTCACCTTTACGGCAAAAGAGCGTCGTGCAGTAGCATTGCTTGCCGCAGCTGCCGTTTTGTTTTCATTGTTGCCGGTGTTGTATCCGCAGCTGGTTGCCGAACCGGAGGCCCCGTTAGGTGAAGACCTGCCGCTGCCGCCGGTACCGGTCCACTCGCAACAGGCGGCCGAGTGGCAGGGCCGAAACGATGGTTCTGCTTACATGGCGCCGGCCCAACCGCGTACTATACCTTTTTGGGAGCAGGGCGAACGCTTTGTGTTTGACCCCAACACTGCCACCGAAGCCGACTGGAGGCGCATGGGCGTTCGCGATAAAACCATTCAGGCCATCCTCAACTATCGCAGCAAGGGGGGCATGTTCCGCAAGCCCGAAGACCTGGCCCGTATTTACACCCTGCACCCCAAAATGTACGAAGCACTGCGGCCTTACATTCGCATTAGCGCTCCCAAAACCATAGTGCCGGCCAATGCAAAAAATTCGGATGCAGTACCTTATCGGTCTCCGCAGCAAACTGCTCTTCACATAAATATAAACCGGGCCGGCTTGGAAGAGTGGATGCAATTGCGGGGTATTGGCGCCGGCTACGCAAAGCGCATCCTCAATTTCCGCGAAAAACTGGGCGGTTTTTTAACGGTGGAGCAGGTAGCCGAAACCTTTGGATTGCCCGACACTACGTTTGAAAAAATCAAACCCTTTCTGGTGGCCGATACCCAATCGCTCCGCCGCATCAACATCAACCTGGCTACCGAACAGGAGCTGAAAGCCCATCCGTATATCGACTGGCGTACGGCAAAAAACATCATCGCCTTTCGCGAACAGCATGGCAACTTTCCTGCTGTGGAAACCCTGCTCAAAATCGGCTCAATAGACGAGGCATTGTTCCAGCGCATCGCACCCTACCTCACCGTTAAATAAGTTAAAAATTTCAACAAATACTAACGTGTGTTAGTATAAGGACTATATTTGCCTGCCGTTTTCGGTTTTTTGCCATAGTATATCGGGTCCGCCGGAAGATTTCTATTTATTAAAATCTCCGGCGGTGCCTATAAAACCACACAGTATGAATTTCGCTACTTCCGAATTAACGCAGCAGGTGGCCCAGGTTGCCCGTGATTTTGCCAACAAGTACATTAAACCCCATGTGATGGAGTGGGATGAAAGCCAGCATTTTCCTAAAGAAACCCTGCAGCACATGGGCCAACTGGGGCTGATGGGTATGTTTGTGCCCGAAAAATACGGCGGCAGCGGTTTTGGCTACCACGAGTACGTGGCGGCTATTGTGGAGCTGGCAAAAGTGTGCGGTTCGGTGGCGCTGAGTATGGCGGCACACAACTCGCTTTGCACCGGTCATATTTTTTACTGCGGAAGTGAAGCGCAAAAGGAGCGCTATTTGCCCAGGCTGGCCAGCGGCGAATGGATTGGAGCCTGGGGCCTTACAGAACCCAATACCGGCAGCGATGCCGGCAACATGAAAACCACCGCCGTACGCGATGGCGATGAATGGATTCTCAACGGCACCAAGTGTTGGATTACCCATGGCATTAGTGCCGAAGTGGCCGTAGTAATTGCCCGCACCGGCGAGCCCCGCACCAGCGGCAATGCCACCGCTTTTATTGTTGAAAGAGGCACACCGGGTTTTAAAGCCGGTAAAAAGGAAAATAAGTTGGGCATGCGTGCCAGCGAAACAGCCGAAATGATTTTCGATAACTGCCGCATACCCGATGCCAACCGTATTGGCGCTGTGGGCGATGGCTTTCGTCAGGCACTGAAAGTACTCGATGGCGGGCGGATTTCGATTGCCGCCCTTTCGCTGGGTATTGCCAAGGGCGCCTATGAGGCAGCCCGGCAGTACGCGAAGGAGCGCCACCAGTTCGACCAGCCTATTGCCAACTTTCAGGGCATATCGTTTAAACTGGCCGATATGGCTACCGAAATTGCAGCCGCCGAATTGCTTATTGCCCGGGCAGCTTCGTTAAAAGATGCCGGCGAAAAAGTTACCGAGGCCGGGGCCATGGCCAAATACTACGCCAGCGAAATTGCGGTGAAAATCAGCAACGATGCCGTGCAAATTTTTGGAGGTTACGGGTACACCAAAGACTTTCCGGTTGAAAAATACTACCGCGATGCAAAGCTTTGTACCATTGGCGAAGGCACCAGCGAAATTCAGAAAGTGGTAATTGCGAGGGAGGTGTTGAAATAAAATTGAAAAATTGGAGGGTATATTGTCTGATTTTATGTAAATTTGGCTAATAAGGTAGCTAAATTTACGTTTTATGCTCCCAAGGGCTCTTTTGGATACATTACGCAAGCGCATCGGCCAGCAAAAGGTACTCCTTCTTTATGGCTCGCGTAGGGTAGGCAAAACATACATTCTAAAGCAAATCGCAAAAGAATATGGGCACCAGTGTCTTTTCTTAAATGGAGAAGACATGGATGATGCAGAGCGCCTGTCGAGGCGAACGGTAGCCAACTACCAATCGCTGCTGGCTGGTAAAAAACTGTTGTTGATTGATGAGGCGCAGTATGTACCCGAAATCGGAAATGTTTTGAAGCTCATTATTGACCATGTTGATGGGCTTACAGTAATTGCTACCGGTTCTTCTTCGTTTGAACTGATACATAAAACAGGCGAACCATTAGTGGGGAGAAGTTATACGTATTATTTGTACCCTATAGCGCAATGTGAACTACAAGAGGACAAGCATACAGCATTGAAAAACCTGGAGCAACGTTTGGTTTTTGGCGGCTACCCCGAATTGTGGAATATTACAGGCGAAGCGGAAAAAGCCTTATATCTGAAAGAATTAGTTACCGGCTACTTATTAAAAGACATTTTTATTTTTCGGGAAGTAAGAAACTCTGCCAAGATATTACAGTTGCTGAAGCTTCTTGCGTACCAGATAGGTAATGAGGTGTCCTTAAACGAAATGGCTGCCCAGCTGGGCATCAGTAAAGATACAGTTGAACATTACCTTGATTTGCTTACAAAAGTCTTTATCATCTTTCCACTGTCCGGTTATGGAGGCAATCTTCGGAAAGAGGTGGTTAAGACAAAAAAATGGTATTTTTTTGATAATGGAATCCGCAATGCAATCATTAATGATTTTAAGGTTGTGCAAAACCGAAACGACACCGGAGCGTTATGGGAACAATATTTTATTAGTGAACGCATAAAACGAAACCACTACAAAGAAGCATTACAATCTTATTATTTTTGGAGAACCTACGACCAGCAGGAAATTGATTTTATTGAAGAAAGCCAAAACGGATTGCTTGCTTTTGAATGCAAATGGAATCATGCCCAAAAAAAGATTCCGGCTGCATTTGCCAAAACCTATCCGCAGGCAGCCTTTCAAATTATATCTCGAGAATCTTATTTGAATTGGATTGTGTAATTGAAAGTAGTAGAAAAAACCAGCTTAAGTTTTTCTCTTTTGTAATACAGGGTGTTGTGTTAAAAATGTACAGGTTGTAAACTGCCCTTACCCGCTGTATTGGATTAAACAAATCTCAAGTTGTGGCCGCCTTTTCAATTGCCCCAACTGTGTAGTTTGGGAAGAAATAAAGAATCTGTTCAAGCAACTATTGTTAGATTGAGCCGCAAATAACGAACGCATAATAAATACATGATATGAGCGCTTGGTTCTAATTAGGGAATGCTTTGCTTAATGTTACAACAGCAACTACATTGGGCTACCACCTTAATTTCCGGGCAACGTGCGCTACTTTTTTCGACAGCTACGCTGGCCGGCGGCGTATTGATTAAAAAAGCGGCAGTCGTAGTGAAAAAATTAAAGTGCACGCATCATACTATAACACAACTTTCTTGTTGAAAACGGCTTACACGTATCGTTACCGCTACCGCCGGCATGCCGGGCCCGAACTGTGCCGGCGTAGTTCCGGTGCTGATGCATTTATCGCAAGAGGCCTTGCCATTCGTTGAAATGTGCTGTCGCGGTGCATACATTAATCTGAGTAAAATTTAATCGAGAAAGTCTTCTTCTTCCTGTTTGGGTCCGTATTTATCAAACAGCTTGTCAATAGCGCCACCGAAGATGGGGAACTTTTCTTTTGCAAAGTTTTTAATCACCTCAATGGCGGCGTAGGCCTGCTGTTCGGTAAGTCCTTTTTCCATTAAACGATTGATGAGTTCCTGCATGGAGTTGAAGTTTCGGGTTATGCTTTATGCGTTATGAGTTATGTGTTACGGGTTATACGTGTTGCGCTAATGCATGATAGATTGCAGTGTAAGTTTTCAGGCGCTTGCATACCGGCCGATAGCGTCGCGATTATAAGTTAAGGGTTTCCTTACAATTGCTGTTGCTTGCCTCCGGCTGTTGACTGGTTGTTTTTTACAACTGCATTTTGTAAAAAAAGCGCCCCGGCTCAACCGCTGACGCTTTTCATCACAACTTACAACGTATTACTTTTTACGAACAACGTTGCTATGCCACTTTCAGCATGCCCAGCTTGCTCTTGTCAAACTTATGCATGGCATATTCAAGCGTAAGATGAAATTGTTTTTCATCGCTGCCGGGCAGTTCAAACATGGCGTCGGTTAAAATGCTTTCGCAAATGCTGCGCAGGCCGCGGGCGCCCAGTTTGTATTCCATGGCTTTTGATACCATAAAGTCAAGCACCGCATCATCAATGGTAAGTTCAATGCCTTCCAGTTCAAACAGTTTTTGGTATTGTTTGATTAATGCGTTTTTGGGTGCCACCAATATTTGCCGCAGCGTGGCCGCGTCTAACGGATTGAGATAGGTAACCACCGGTAAGCGGCCCAACAGTTCGGGTATCAGTCCAAAGGTTTTTAAGTCCTGCGCATTTACGTACTGCAGCAGGTTCTTTTTCATCAGCTCCTGCTCTTCTTTGTTTACATTAAAACCAATGGCGTTGGTGTTAATGCGGCGGGCAATTACTTTATCAATGCCATCAAAAGCGCCGCCACAAATGAACAGAATGTTTTGTGTGTTGATTTTAATCAATTTCTGTTCGGGATGCTTGCGGCCGCCCTGCGGAGGCACCAGTACTTCCGTACCTTCCAGTAACTTCAGCAGGCCCTGTTGCACGCCTTCGCCGCTTACATCACGGGTAATGGAAGGATTGTCGCCTTTGCGGGCAATCTTATCAATTTCATCAATATACACAATGCCTCTTTCGGCGGCAGCCACATCGTAATTGCACACCTGCAGCAGGCGGGTAAGTATGCTTTCCACATCTTCGCCCACATAACCGGCTTCGGTGAACACGGTGGCATCTACAATGGCAAAAGGCACGTTCAGCAGGCGGGCAATGGTTTTGGCCAGCAGGGTTTTACCCGTACCGGTTTCGCCCACCATTACAATATTGCTTTTCTCAATTTCCACATCGCTGTCGTTTTTCTGGCGCAGCCGTTTGTAGTGGTTATACACGGCAACCGACAGCACTTTCTTGGCTTCATCCTGCCCAATGATGTATTCATCTAAAAACCGTTTGATTTCAACCGGCTTTTTGATGTTGAGTTTGAAATTGGAAAGTGCGTGTTCGCTTTTCTGTTGCAGTTCCTGCACAATAATTTCCTGGGCATGCTCCACACAGTTTTCGCAAATGTGGCCTTCCTGCCCGGCAATAAGAATTTTTACTTCATCGCGGTTGCGGCCGCAGAAGGAGCAGTGTAATATGTTATTTTTTGCCATAATGACTTTTGCTTTGTTTGCTGCAGTACCCGTTGGGCTGTGGCAGTTAACCATAACACCCGCCGCAGCAAGTGTGCAAAGATACTGTTGGCAGGCGTTCGGTTGGTTTGTTGCTGCTGCAAACCTTTCAGCATTTTACAAGATACGTACTTCAGGGGGTAAATAAAAGAGCCAAAAAAGCCGGCAGTTACAGCCGGCTTTCTATAACATTGTTTTCGAATGGCTTACAGTTTGTCGAGTATGGCGTCCACAATGCCGTATGCAACGGCTTCTTCGGCATTCATCCAGTAATCGCGGTCAAAATCTTTCAGCACCTGTTCCAGGGGTTTGCCGCAGTTTTCGGCAAGTATTTTGGCGCCCAGCTCTTTGGTTTTGGCAATTTGGTTGGCCAAAATTTCAAGGTCGGCGCTGGTGCCCTGTGCCCCGCCTATGCTGGGCTGGTGTATCATTACCTCGCCGTGCGGAAAAATGTAACGCTTTCCTTTGGTACCGCCGCTCAGTAATATGGAGCCCATGCTGGCAGCCATGCCCATGCATATGGTGCTTACTGGCGAGCTGATCATTTGCATGGTGTCGTAAATAACCATGCCGCTGGTAACCACGCCGCCCGGACTGTTGATATACAACTTAATTTCTTCGCCGGGCTTTACCGAATCGAGGTACAGCAGTTTGTTTACCACGTCTTTGGCCGAATTATCGTTCACCACGCCCCAGAAGAAAATCTTGCGTTGCTCCAGAAACTTTTTATTGTAGGGGCCAAATGCGGCGGCCGAAAATTGTTCCAGCGGGTTTTCTTTGGGTTCGTCTTCGTCATCCATCCGAAAGGGAAACGGGTTCTTCAGGTATGTCATGTTTCGTTTCTTTAATGCGGTTATAAATTCTCGTTGCTTTTACGGGGGTTCATAATCAATACTTCATCCACCAGGCCGTATTCTTTGGCTTCGGAGGCCGTCATCCAAAAGTCGCGATCGCTGTCGTCTTTAATTTTGTCGTACGGCTGCCCGCTATGGTACGAAATGATTTCGTACAGTTCGTGCTTCAGCTTCTTTACCTCATTTACCATAATTTGAATATCGGTGGCCTGTCCGCCGGCGCCGCCGTAGGGCTGGTGCAGCATCATGCGGCTGTGTTTCAGGGCCGTACGTTTGCCCTTGGTGCCGGCACACATCAGTACGGCTGCCATGCTGGCCGCCATGCCAATGGTAATGGTACTTACGTCGGGCGTAATGTACTGCATGGTGTCGTAAATACCCAGGCCGGCATAAATGCTGCCGCCCGGACTGTTGATGTACATCTGTATGTCGCGGCTGCGGTCGGTACTTTCCAAAAACAACAACTGGGCGGTTACAATATTGGCCACATAATCGTTTATGGGCTCGCCCAAAAAAATGATGCGATCCATCATGAGCCGCGAAAACACGTCCATGCTGGCCACATTCAGGGGGCGCTCTTCAATTATGTACGGGGTAAGGTTGGAAGGGGTAAAATGGGTTTGATAATTGTGCAGCGTGGCACTGGATATACCCCGGTGTTTAACGGCATATTGCTCAAATTCTTTGTTCAGGTTCATACATCAAATTTTCGGCTACAAGTTAAGAGAATCGTTGTTATTCGTGTTCAAATATTATGCAAGTTTGGTGGCTGCGCCAATACGGCAGTTCCACAAGGATGCCGGTACGGGCCTTCCTGCCTTAAGGCAGGTTTAAATTGTACCGTTGAAAGTTGTAAAGGTTGGTGGCTTTTCTATGCCCAACCATAGTGCTGGAGTGCATACTTCGCATCGGAATACCGATTGGGCGTGTATTTGCGGCTACGAGCCTAAAAATAAACCCGCCGTTTGGTACAGCGGGTTGCGTTATGTATGATGCACGGGCTGTTGCAACACCGGCATTAATGGTGCGCATGCTGGTGCGCTTCATTCATTTTTATGAACTCTTCGCTGCTCACCCATTTTTCATCTTTTTGTACCTGGTTGGCAGCCCATTCAAATACCTTTTCGGTAATCAGGCGGCGGTAGGTGCTTTCTACCTGGTCACGGTCTTTCATTTGTCCTTCAATAAACTGCTCTACCCACTCCAGGTTGCCACCGCTCAGGTCCATCGAACCGAAATAGCTCAGAACCTGCTGGCGGAAGGCATTTTTGATTTCATCGGGGTGCACTTCCAGCTGTTGCTCTTCAATAATCTTATCGGTGATGAGGGTCCAGCGCAGCTGGTTGCGGAAGGTGGGAAACTCGGCTTCCACTTCTTCGGCCGACTTGGGTTTTTCGCCGTTGGTCATCAGCCATTTTTTCAGGAAACCCTCGGGCAGTTCCATCGGGGTTTCTTCCAGCAGTACATGGTACAGGTGGTGGTGCAGCTGGTTCATGCTTTGGCGGTCCCAGTAGGCCTGTATTTCTTTTTCGATTTCAGCTCTGAAATCGGCTTCGGTGGTAATGCCTTTGCCGGGCATGGCTTCCTGAAAGAAGGCTTCATCCATTTCCCGCTTTTCAACCAGGCCAATTTTGGTGAGGGTAACTTTGTAGGTGCGGCTGGCGGCATCGGCGTCTTCTTTCAGGCCCAGGTCGTTGATAACCCAGTTTAATTCCTTATCGTCAAACGCTTCGCCTAATTGCAGCACCAGGCTGTCGCCTTTTTTCAGGCCCATCAGCCTGGGGCGAAAACTTTCTTTGAAATATTTTACCAGCAGCGAATTTTCTTTTTTGGGTGTGCCTGCTTCCACTTCGCCGTTGGCATTGCAGGCTTCAAACGTAAGGTTCAGTACATTTTCGTCGTTGCTTACAGTTTCGGGCTCGGTAAGTTTACCCAGGCGCCGGCGCAGGCGTTCTACTTCTTCCTCCACCATCTCGGGTGTTACCCGTACGCGGTAGTAAGGGGCAGTTTTGCCGCTGATGGTAAGCTCAAAGGTGGGTTTCAGCCCCACTTCAAACGAAAAGGTATAGTCGGCCGGCTGCTCCATACTGGGCTTGAAATCGGGATTGGGAAGGGGCAGGGGCTGGGCAAAAATCTCCAGTTTTTCGGCCTGCAGGTACTCGTTCAGTCCTTTTTCAATATTGCGGATCACCTCTTCGGCAAAGAGGCCGGGGCCGTACATTTTTTTAATCATGCCAACGGGAACCATGCCCTTACGAAAACCGGGCACATGGGCCTGCTTGCTGTAGGCTTTCAGCGTTTTTTCGAAAGAAGGCAGGTATTCGTCTTTGGTAACGGTAACTACCAGTTTGTCGTTCAGCAAACCGATGTTTTCTCTGGTAACTGTAGCCATGTGAGAACTTGGAAAGTTTAAAATTTAAAGCCTGCCCTTCGGCAGACAGGTTTCAGGTGCGGGTTTGCGGGAACAGGTTGGCTTACAACCTTAAACCTGCAACTTGTAACCTGGAACCTTAATATTGTCCGGATGGAGGGACTCGAATGCAGACGCTTACGGTCTGCATCCCGACCGCAAGCGTCCGGGACGCCCACACCCTTCATTCGTCCGGATGGAGGGACTCGAATGCAGACGCTTACGGTCTGCATCCCGACCGCAAGCGTCGGGACGCCCACACCCTTCATTCGTCCGGATGGAGGGACTCGAATGCAGACGCTTACGGTCTGCATCCCGACCGCAAGCGTCGGGACGCCCACACCCTTCATTCGTCCGGATGGAGGGACTCGAACCCCCACACCTTGCGGCATCAGATCCTAAGTCTGACGTGTCTACCAATTTCACCACATCCGGATAGTTCGCTTAGGGACTGAACGGTTGAGTAGTTAAAGTTGGCTTTGCAAAAATTTTGTTTATTTAAGACCCACCATCCATTAAATCGCCCCAGCCGATTTTACGGCCTGCAAAGGTAAGGGAAAAAGGGTAATTGAGCCGATTCATTGATTGGAAAAATCATTCCTGGCGCATGAGCCGTCCATACTAAGCCTGTTTCACTTATCTTCAGCGGTGCATTATATTTCCTCAGCTTATTTGTTAATTTGATTTTAGTAGCTTAAATATGAAGCTGTTATTACATTTTATTTCTTGGTTCTTTCTCGTGGTCTTTTATTATTTGTAGAGCATTTCCTCGCAAGCGTTTGGGTGTACCATTTTACATTCCGAATGTACTATCTGATTGTTATTGTTCTCTATCTCATAGGAGGCTTATTACTTTTCAGATTTATGAACTTTTGTGGCACTTTTAAATCAGCTTTGATTTTGTTTGTTCCACAGCTTCTTGTTCTTTTATCTGTCGCAGGCCTGAGAGAGCTGCGTTTTCATTTTCCTGTTACTTAACCAATCGCAACATTACTTGCCAGGAGTGGTATTTTATCAGCCTGCTTTATTACGTTTAGAAGATTTATTAAATTCAGCATCGTCCTGCTTGTAACATTGATATCAACAATGGGATATTATTTTTATCTGGTGCTGCCATCATTGAAAAATGAAGCATTGGCCTGTTACAATTTTAAGAATAAGGAAATTAATGTTGGTTTTTGGTTGAAGCAGGGTAATGTTTTATAAATCAGCCAGATTCGAAAATCCTGATTTTCGAGTTTTGGTTTAAAAATTGTGCTCCCTGTAAAAAGAAAATGGTTCCATTAAATGAGCTGCGGCAGCAATTTTCGGGCGATACAAATGTGGTGTTCATTGCAGTAAATGTTGGGTCAATTGATTCACGGTCGGTTTATGAAAGTGCCATGCGGCAACCTCCCTATAAATATTTTGTTAACATGTATGATTCAGCCGGTTTGTTTGCAAGCCACCTGGGTTTACAAAGCTACCCTGAAGAATTAATCGTAAAAAATAACAAAATCATCCGGACATATTCAGGTTGGTTTCGGGATGATCTGAAAAGTTATTACCTGAAAACCACAACGGAACTAATCAAACGTTTACAGAGGTGAAATTACAACTAATTCCAACCCTTACAATTTGCATTTTGTCGGCTTGTTATTCAAAACCTGAAACCGGCACAATAGATATGTATCTGTCAGGCAATAAAACTGATACAGTTAGAATAGGAGATACGTAGTCAAAATATTTTATCGTCAAAAATAACAGTAATCAAACGGTTTCGGTCTTTAGTATTGCTTCCTCTTACGATTGTATTACAACATTGCTTAACGATTCTGTTAAAATTTTGCCTGCCGATTCAGTATCTTTCTCCTTTCGCTTGACACCAACAACCGGTGCTACCGGAAAAATCAGTCGAAATATTGTGCTACAAACCTCAGAGGAGAAAACTCTGCATGAGTATATTTTGGATTTTTATGTTCAACACAAATGATTTGTTTAACATGTTTTACTTTAAAAAGATTTCAAATTTAAGTTGTAAAAAAATCTAGACCACCATTGATGCAAGAGTAATGCAAAAGACTAAAGCAAACGCGTTGTGCTATTGAATTACCAAAATCAAAGAATGGAATCTTTGAAATTAGAATGAAAAAAGATTTTGTACCTTTTTGCGTGCCCAAAAAGGGCACCCGAGATCGATTATCCGCCTTCATAAATTTCCGGCGGACAGGCAACCCCGATCTCGGGGGCAGCCCTGATTAAGCTGTAGTACTACTGTAGTGCCCAACTTTTTGGCCCTGTTAGTATTTTCCCGATTTGGAAACCTGAATTTATTTTTACTTGTTTACTAACACAACGCGTTTATCATCAATCTTGTGAAAAATTAGAAAGCTATTCATCTGGCCCCACTCTTGTCTGTCGTTAAATTTTGGTTTATTGGTAGAACACTTGGTATGAATGTTTCCTAAAATATTAAGAAATAGCTAGGGGTCAAATATAGTACCAATTGCATCCTGCCGGAGGGCCTGGGTTTGTTTTTGTGCAGTTACTCCTCCTTTACGTAATTTCGTACTCCTTTGGAGCAAACAACCGCCATACCCGCCTACACGCTTACGCCCGAGCAGGAGAAAAAAGAAATTCTCCGCCAGTACCGGGCACTGTTGCGCCTTTTAAAGCCCAAACTCAAAAAAGGCGACAAAGAACTCGTACGCACCGCCTTTGAAATGGCGGCCGAAGCGCACAAAACCATGCGGCGCAAAAGCGGCGAGCCTTACATTCTGCACCCGCTGGCCGTAGCCCAGATTTGCGTAGAGGAAATTGGTCTGGGGGTACGCTCCACCATTTGCGCCCTGCTGCACGATACGGTAGAAGACACCGATGTTACCCTGGAAGACATTGAGCGGGAGTTTGGCAGCGAAATAGCCCGCATCATTGATGGCCTTACCAAAATTGCCAACGTAGTGGATACCAACTCCACCCAGCAGGCCGAAAACTTCAAAAAAATACTGCTCACCCTTACCGATGACCCCCGGGTCATCCTCATAAAACTGGCCGACCGGCTGCATAACATGCGCACGCTCGATTGCATGAAGCCGGAAAAACAATTGAAAATAGCCAGTGAAACGGTGTATGTGTACGCACCCCTGGCACACCGCCTGGGCCTGTACAACATAAAAACCGAAATGGAGGATCTGGCCATGAAATACCTGGAGCCCGATACCTACCGCGAAATTGCCCGCAAGCTGAAAGAAACCAAACGCGAACGTACCCGCTTCATCAACGAATTTATCAAGCCCATCCGCGAACGCATGGAGCGGGCCGGTTTTCAGAACTTTGAAATTTACGGCCGCCCCAAAAGCATTCACTCCATATCCAACAAAATGAAAAAGAAAGGGGTGAGCTTTGAAGAGGTGTACGATTTGTTTGCCATCCGCATCATTTTGGATGCCCCGCACGACCGCGAAAAAGAAGAGTGCTGGAAAGCCTATTCCATCGTTACCGACATGTACACCCCCTCGCCCGAGCGCCTGCGCGACTGGCTGAGCAACCCCAAAAGCAACGGTTACGAAGCCCTGCATACCACCGTAATGGGGCCGCAAGGCCGCTGGGTGGAAGTGCAAATACGCACCAGGCGCATGAATGAAATTGCAGAGAAGGGGCTGGCGGCGCACTGGAAATACAAAGAAGGCGGCGAGGAAGACCGGTTTGATAAATGGTTCCAAAGCATACGCGAAGCCATGAACAGCCAGGATGGCAGCTCGCTCGATTTTTTACAGGATTTCAAAAGCTCATTCCTGGCCGAAGAAATTTATGTTTATACCCCGAAGGGCGATGTAAAAATGCTGCCCGTGGGCGCAACGGCCCTCGACTTTGCGTTTAGCGTACACAGCGATGTGGGCACCCGCTGCATTGGCGCAAAAGTGAATCATAAACTGGTGCCCATTGCCCATAAACTGCGCAGTGGCGACCAGGTAGAAATTATTACCAGCAGCAAACAAAAACCCAGCGAAGACTGGCTCAACTTTGTGGTAACGGCCAAAGCCCGCAGCCGCATAAAAGATGCGCTGAAAGAAGAAAAGCGCAAAGTGGCCGATGAGGGAAAATACCTGCTGCAGCGCAAGCTGGAGCAAATGGGGGCCGCCTTTGATGTGCACAACGTAGATGTGCTGATGTTGTATTACAAACTCCCCTCGCACCTGGAGTTGTTTTACAAAATTGCCATCAAAGCCATTGACCTGAAAGAACTGAAGGAGTTTACCCTGCACGGCGATAAACTGGAGCCCCCCCGGCCGGTTAAAGTGGTGCCCGAAACCAAACCCGAACACGAAAAGGTTCACACACACAAAGACAGTGAACTGATTATTTTCGGTGAAAGCAGCGATAAAATTGTTTACACGCTGGCCAACTGCTGCAAGCCCATACCCGGCGATGATGTGTTTGGCTTTGTATCAACCGGTAAAGGCCTTATCATACACCGCACCAACTGCCCCAACGCGGCCCGCCTGCTGGCCAACTTTGGCCACCGGGTGGTTAAAACCAAGTGGGCCAAAAACAAAGAAATTTCCTTCCTTACCGGCATTAAAATTATTGGTGTGGACGATGTGGGGGTTGTCAGCAAAATCACGACCCTCATATCGGGCGAAATGCGCATCAACATCAGCGCCATTACCATTGAAGCGCGGGAAGGTTTGTTTGAAGGCAACATCAAGTTGTTTGTGCACGATAAAGACCAGTTAGACGAACTGGTGAACCGCCTGTTGAAATTGCCCGGCATCCAAAAAGTGGAACGGTACGACACGGAACAATAGCCGGCGCTTCTCTTCTGCATTTCGCAACAGTACGTTGTTTTTCATGCTGTATGCTTTCTCCATCAACCCCTTTTGATTTACCGATTTTCTTTCGGTTGGGTGCCCGTTTCGCCTACCTTTGCGGCTGCAATTTTATAGTACTATGGTAGATGTAATACTTGGCCTCCAGTGGGGCGATGAAGGAAAAGGAAAAATTGTTGATTTTTTTGCACCCCGCTACGAGGTGATTGCCCGCTTTCAGGGCGGCCCCAATGCCGGCCACACGTTGTATGTAAACGGCGAAAAAGTGGTGCTGCACCAGATACCCAGCGGCATTTTTCACCCCGGCATCATCAACCTCATTGGCAACGGTGTGGTGTTAGACCCCGTAACCCTGAAAAAGGAATGCGAGAAGGTGATGGCCATGGGCGTAGATGTAAAAGCCAATCTGTTTATCGCCGACCGTACCAATGTAATTGTGCCCACCCACCGGGCGCTGGATAAGGCGGCAGAACTGGCAAAGGGCGATGAAAAAATTGGTTCTACCCTCAAAGGAATCGGCCCCGCCTATATGGATAAAACCGGCCGCAATGCCCTGCGGGTAGGCGACCTGCTGCGCCCCGATTTTGAACAACTGTACCAAAAATTGCGCAACAAGCACCTGCAACTCCTGGGCAACTACAATTTTGATGAAGACATCAGCCAGTGGGAAGCCGAGTTTTTTGAAGCTGTTGCTTTTTTGAAAACGCTCAACATTGTTAGCGGCGAGTACTTCATCAATAACCTGATACAAAAAGGCAAAAAAGTGCTGGCCGAAGGCGCACAGGGCAGCATGCTGGATGTAGATTTTGGCACCTTCCCCTTTGTAACCTCCTCCAACACCATTTCGGCCGGTGTGTGTACCGGCCTGGGTATTTCGCCCAAACGCATTGGCGAAATCATTGGTGTAACCAAAGCCTACTGCACACGGGTAGGTAGCGGTCCGTTTCCTACCGAGTTGCACGATGCCACCGGCGAAGAACTCCGCAAAATGGGTCACGAATTTGGCGCCACCACCGGACGGCCCCGCCGTTGCGGCTGGATAGACCTGGTGGCCCTGCGCTTTGCCTGTATGGTAAACGGCGTTAC
The DNA here is from genome assembly GCA_046297415.1 of Lacibacter sp. Lineage (GTDB taxonomy): Bacteria > Bacteroidota > Bacteroidia > Chitinophagales > Chitinophagaceae > Lacibacter. The sequence goes on along the minus strand of JBKBIL010000011.1, from coordinate 16,286 downwards.
CCAAATTGTAATGACCAAGGCCGATGTACTGGACTCGTTCAAAGAACTGCAGGTATGCACCGCCTATCGCATTAACGGCATCGAAACCCGCGAAGTGCCCTACCAAATGGCCATTCCCGGCCTGGAGCCTGTATATCAGTCGTTTAGCGGATGGAGCCGGCCTGTGGCAGCATGCAGCCGGTTTGAAGAATTACCGGCCGAAATGCAGCACTACCTGCAATTCATACACAACTACCTGGGCGTGCCGGTTACCCATGTTTCCAACGGCCCCGGCCGCGATCAGATTTTAGTTGCAGCGGGTGCCTGATGCGCCCCTGCTTTTTTCAAAAAAAGTTTGGTCAATTAAAAAACCCTTTGAAATTTTACATCCAAGTTTGATCCGCTATGGCAAAGTCAATCAAAAAAGCAAATCCTGTTTCCGCCTCTAAAAAAGAGGAAGTGAAGAAACCCGCAACCAAACCCAAACGTCAACCCGAAGAAGAGGAGGATGACGACGATTTGGAACTGGACGAAACACCTGCCGTAAAAAAAGGTGGCCGCCCCGTTGCGTCCAAAGCAAAAGCGAATGATGACGACGATGATGAAGATGATTATGATGATGAAGATGACGACTGGAACACGGATGACGAAGACGATTATGATCCCGACTTCGATGAATTTGATTTGCCCAAGTCGAAAGGAAAAGGTGGCGGAAAAAAGAAGATGGCCGATGATGACGACGACTTCAAATTCGATGAAGACTTCAAAGAATTTGACGTGATGGGCGGTGATGATTTTGACGACGAAGACGACGATTTCTGATGCACGATACCCCACGCCTCTACCGCAGTTACGCTATAGAGGATTTTGAAAAAATAAAACGGCAAATGTTGAACTGGTGTAACCGGTTCAACATTTGTGTTTTACTGGATACCCATCAGTACCAACTGCCCGGCCGGCGTTACGAATGCCTGGCCGCCTGCGGTGCGGCGGCAGCGGTTGCGGCAACGGCAGGTACCGCATTAGACCAACTGCAACGTTTTTTGGATGCTCACCGGGGCGACTGGTGCTTTGGACACCTGGCCTACGATTTAAAACAGGAAACCGAAGGCGCGCCCACCCGGCATGCCAACCCCGTAGGCTTTGCGGATTTACACTTTTTCAGGCCACAGGTAGTACTGCAGCTCAGTACGACCCGGCTTACCATTGGCGTGCTGGCGGGCAATCCCGATGACGTGTGGCAACAACTGGTGCAAACATCCGATGCGGTTTTCGACAATGCCACTCCGTTGCAACTGCAGCAACGGGTGTCCAAAGAGGCGTATTTGCAAAACGTGGATGCCATACGGGGGCATATTTTGCGGGGCGATTGCTACGAACTGAACTACTGCATGGAGTTTTTTGCCGAAGGGGTGCAGCGCAATCCGGTTGCGTTGTACCGGGCGCTTACTGCTGTTTCGCCTACGCCCTTTGCCGCCTTTTACCGCGTGCACCACTCGTATTTGCTGTGTGCCAGCCCCGAGCGGTACCTCAAAAAAACGGGTAATCAACTGGTGTCACAACCCATTAAGGGAACCCGCCCCCGCAACCTGCAGCAGGCCAGTGCCGATGCCGCACTGCGCCGCCAGTTGCAGCAAAACAGCAAAGAACGCAGCGAAAATGTAATGGTGGTAGATTTGGTGCGCAACGACCTGAGCCGTATTTGCGAACCCGGTTCGGTAGCCGCTACCGAACTGTTTGGCATCTACTCGTTTCCGCAGGTGCACCAAATGATCTCCACCGTAGAAGGCCGGTTGCGCCCCGATGTAACATTTACCGATATTATACGGGCCACCTTTCCGATGGGCAGCATGACGGGGGCTCCCAAACGCCGGGTAATGGAACTGATTGACCGGTATGAAAGCAGCCGCAGGGGCATTTACTCGGGTGCGGTGGGCTATATTTCGCCCGAAGGCGATTTTGATTTGAATGTGGTTATACGCAGCATGGTGTACAACACGCAAACGGGTTATTTATCGTACCACGTGGGCAGCGGTATTACCTGGTACGCCCAGCCCGAAGCCGAGTACGACGAATGTTTGCTGAAGGCGTCCGCCCTGCAGGTGGTGTTACAAAAAACGGAAGCGCCATAACAACGCTCTCCCTTTTACGAAGCAGCGCAATCATCCTTTCTTATGCGGCGCCAATTTTTTCGGCTCGGGCAGTTCCGATACCTTGGGGTATATTTCCTTCATGCCCTCTTCGCCGTAAAAGCGCATGAGCAACTGTACGCTTTCGCTCAAAATGTGGTAGCGGTTTTTATTAAACAACTCCATTTTATCGCGGGGCAGCCGCAATTCAAAAGTGTTGTTGCCGGCCAGTATGGCGTCAAAATTAGGGTTCAGCTGGTTGAAGTACAGCAAGTCCATCAACAGGTTTTTGGCCACCACCACCGAACTGAATTTGCCGGCAATGGTTTGTACTTCCAGGTTGGGGTCATCGGCACCGGGGGGTAACAGGGGCGGTTGCGTTTGTTTTCCGTTCGTGGTGACGCCTCCTTTCCCTTCCATGATGTAGTGGGTGGCAATGAACTTCTTCACATGGTTGCGGCTTTCCTCGGGCAGCAGGTATTGCAACTTCCAAAAGTCGCGGGTGCCGGCTTTTTTGATGGCGTTGTACACCCGGCCGGGTCCGCCATTGTAGGCGGCCACCACCAGTAACCAGTCTTGCAAATCGTTGTACAGTTGTGTCAGATATTTGGCGGCTGCGTGCGAACTGCGGAAATAATCGGTACGTTCGTCCAGCCAGGTATTTACCTGCAGGCCAAAATCGCGGGCTGTGCCGGGCATAAATTGCCAGGGCCCGCGGGCGCCGGCCCAGCTGGTGGCGTGGGTGTTAAGGCCGCTTTCAATAACGGCCAGGTATTTGAGTTCTTTGGGCAGGCCGTATTGCATCAGCACACTTTCAATTAGGGTAAAATAGGGCAGTCCCCAGCTTTTCATTTTTTCGAGGCTTTTTCCGTGCCGTTGCAGGTAATCTTGCACGAAACCCCAGGCCATGGGATGAATTTGCTGGTCGTACGGCAAAGCCGCGCTGAACGATGTGGTGGTGAACAGGTTTTTAAAACCGTACTTTTCAACATTACCGGCGGTTGTGGTATCGGCAGCCTGCACCCGTCCGGTATCGGCAGGGTAGCGGGCTGCGGCCGTACCGGCATACAAAAGCATGAGGGAAAAGATTATGGCAAAACGATGCTGCATGTTATGTGTAGGTGCGTCCACCCCTTCAGGCAGTTGGTTGTGTTGGTGCCTGCTGCATCCACCGGTGGCCGGTTTGCAGCAAAGATACTTCATTCAGGTGGCAGGCATGCAGTTGCAGGCCAAAGGGCAGGCCGTTCCTGTGCCGAAACAGGGGCAGGGCCAGTGCCGGTACGCCGGTAAGGTTGGCGTAAACGGTATAAATATCGGCCAGGTACATTTCCAGCGGGTCGCTGGTTTTTTCGCCCAGTAAAAAGGCCGTTCCGGGCGAAACAGGGGCTACCAGCAAATCTATTTCTTTGAAAACCAAATTGATATGGTCAAAAAGCTTACGGCGCACCTGTTGGGCTTTGGTATAATAGGCATCAAAATAGCCGGCGCTTAGTACAAAGTTGCCCAGCAAAATGCGGCGTTGTACTTCGGCGCCAAAACCGTGGCTGCGGTTGGCGGTATAAAAATCTGTTAAATCGGAAGCCGGGGGCTGGTGTACGTATCCGTAGCGTACGCCATCGTAACGGCTGAGGTTACTGCTTGCTTCGGCTGTGGTAAGTACGTAGTAGGTGGGTACAATAAAATCCATCAGCTCAAAATCCAGTTCCCGTACGGTATATCCTTCGGCCTTGCGGTCGGCTAAAAACTGCAACAGGGTAGAGCGAATTTCCGCGTCCAGCGAGGGGTGCTCCAGCATTTGGCGGTAATAGCCCAACACCGGTGGGGGAGCTGTTGCTTCCAGCAGCCGGTGGTAGTTGGGCACGGGCTCCTGCGATGCGGTGGCATCAAAAGCATCGCTGCCGGCAATAACTTCCAGCACCAGGGCGGCATCGGTTACATTGGTGGCCAATACCCCAATTTGGTCAAAACTGCTGCCGTAGGCAATAAGGCCGTGCCGGCTTACCCGGCCGTATGTGGGTTTTATGCCCACAACACCGCAAAAGTCGGCCGGTTGCCGTACCGAACCCCCAGTATCGCTCCCCAGGCTTACCATGCAAAGGCCGGCCTGTACCGCCACGGCCGAACCGCCCGATGAACCGCCGGGTACCCGGTTGGGGTCAGCAGCATTGCGTGTGGGGCCGTACACCGAGTTTTCGTTGCTGCTGCCCATGGCAAACTCATCGCAGTTGTTCATGCCAATGATGATGGCTTCTTCGGCCAGCAGCCGCTCAATAGCTGTTGCGTGAAAGGTGGCGGTGTACCCCTGCAGCATGCGGGAGGCGGCGGTGAGCGGTTTACCGGCAATGCTGATAACATCTTTTACCGCTACAACTACACCATGCAGTTTGCCGGTGGGGGCGCCGGAGCGGCGGCGTTCATCCAGCTGCCGGGCCTGTTCCAGGGCTTCGTCGGCAAACAGCCGTACCAATGCGTTCAGGTAGGCATGCCGGCTTGCCTGCTGCAGGTAGTGGGTTACCGCATCCACACAGGTGGTAGCACCGGCGGCCAGCTGCCGGTGATAGGCGGGTATGTTTTGAAACGAAAACAAGGCGGATAGGTACTTTCAGCGGTCTGCCGGAAAAATTAGAAAAATGCCGGGCGGCTTATTTCGATTCCGATGTGGAGGACGTGTCGTTTACACCCTCTTCAATTTCTTTACGTACGGTATTTTTTGCGTCGTTGAATTCGCGGATGCCCCGGCCCAAACCCCGCATTAGTTCGGGAATTTTGCGGCCGCCGAATAACAACAAAATAATGATGGCAATGATGATGATTTCCTGGGTACCCACTACCCCCAGTATCAAATAAGGAATGTTCATACAACGAATTTATGAAGTGCAAAGGTACAGCGATTTGTCGCTTGGCACCGAAATAAAAAAACCTTCTTACACAGAAGGTTGCCGGTAAAGTTTTTTCGGAAAAATTCCCAGCCGCACATCAGCGGATGTACTTGCTGCCGCATTTACCTGCCTTGCCATTAGCAGCCTGGTAGGGCGAAATGCCACGGCTGCACGACATAAGCAGGAACAAACCCATAGCAAGCGCCAACATTACTTTTTTCATAACCGAAACATTGTTTTATCAGGTAAACGAATACAATGTTTTACGATAGGAAAGGAATGCGGCTTTTGGAAGGAAAGAGGATGAAGGGGTGTTATTCGTGTGGCTACATGGTAAATGTACAACAATATCTGTGCCGATAAAAGAAAAAAAGCAGGAATTTTTCCTGCTTTCAATCATTTATTTCACACGTTTTTCTTTAATGCGGGCGCTCTTGCCGCTGCGTTCACGCAGGTAGAATAGTTTGGCCCGGCGCACTTTACCAACTTTGTTCAGCACAATAGAGTCAATGTTGGGCGAGTTTACGGGGAAGGTACGCTCTACACCCACACCGTCGGAAATTTTGCGAACGGTAAAGGTTGCGGTAGCACCCACGCCCTGACGCTTGATTACATCGCCGCGGAAGCTTTGAATGCGCTCTTTACCACCTTCAATAATTTTATAGTTAACGGTAATGTTGTCGCCGGCTTTAAAAGCGGGATGTTGCTTGCTTACCGTCAGTTGCTCGTGTACAAATGCTATAGCGGCGTTCATGACTCTTACTTTTTTGGGAGGGCAAAGGTAGGAGAAATCTTGTGAAAATGCCAAGTTTTCGCCCGAAATCTTTGCCCGCAGGTTTTAAAAGTTACAGGTTATGCGTGCCCCAGGGCCTTACCGTGCCACATTTACCGCCCGCTTTTCGCGGATTACGGTTACTTTAATTTGTCCGGGATATACCATTTCGGTTTGGATGCGCTGGGCCATTTCAAAGCTCAGCTTGTCCGATTCGGCATCCGAAACTTTGTCGGCCTCTACAATGACCCGCAGTTCGCGGCCGGCCTGTATGGCATAGGCTTTTTCCACGCCGTTGTAGCTCATGGCCAGGGTTTCGAGGTCTTTGATGCGCTGTATGTACTGCTGCATGATTTCGCGGCGGGCACCGGGGCGGGCACCGCTAATGGCATCGCAGGCCTGCACAATGGGGGCAATTACGTACTGCATGTCCACCTCATCGTGGTGGGCGGCAATGGCGTTTACAACGGCCGGGTTTTCGCCGTACTTTTCGGCCAGTTTGGCACCCAGCAGGGCGTGGCTCAATTCGGTTTCTTCATCAGGCACTTTTCCTATATCGTGCAGCAGGCCGGCCCGCTTGGCCAGTTTGGCGTTGAGGCCCAGTTCGGCGGCCATGATGGCGCAGAGGTTGGCGGTTTCGCGGCTGTGCATCAGCAGGTTTTGCCCGTACGATGAGCGGAAGCGCATGCGCCCCACCATGCGTATCAGTTCTTTATGCAGGCCATGAATGCCCAGTTCAATAACGGTGCGTTCGCCAATTTCCATCACCTGTTCTTCCAGCTGGCGGCGGGTTTTTTCCACCACTTCTTCAATACGGGCCGGGTGAATGCGGCCATCGGTTACCAGCCGCTGCAGGCTCAGGCGGGCAACTTCGCGGCGCAGGGGGTCGAAGGAAGAAAGCAAAATGGCTTCGGGGGTATCGTCCACAATCAGGTCTACACCTGTTGCGGCTTCAATGGCCCGTATGTTGCGGCCTTCGCGCCCGATGATTTGTCCTTTTACCTCGTCGGTTTCCAGGTTAAATACCGTAACGGTATTTTCAATAGTTTGCTCGGCAGCGGTACGCTGTATGGTTTGAATTACAATTTTACGGGCCTCTTTATTGGCCTTTTGCCGGGCTTCTTCAATAATTTCCTGCTGCAGGGCCAGGGCCTGGGTTTGTGCTTCCGATTTCAGGCTTTCAATCAGCTGGGCACGGGCTTCTTCGGCACTGAGGCCGGCAATTTTTTCGAGCCGCCGGATGTGCTCTTCCTGATGCTTTTCTAGCTCGGTACGCTTGTGGTTAACCACCTCAATTTGTCGGTTCAGGTTTTCCTTAATGGCCTCGTTTTCCCTAATTTGCTTTTCAAGGGCCGCTTCTTTTTGGTTAATGGCCTGCTCTTTCTGGCGAATCCGGTTTTCCAGCTCATTCATCTTCCGGTTCCGTTCCAGAATTTCCTTGTCGTGTTCAGCCTTCAGCTGTACAAACTTTTCCTTGGCTTCCAGGGCTTTTTCTTTCTTTATCGTTTCGGCCCGTAAGGTGGCTTCTTTTAAAATTTGTTGTGCCCGTTCTTCAGCTGCTGCAATTTGTTTTTTTGTGTTTTTGGCGAAGATGAATTTACCCGCCACAATGCCGATGCCCAATGCTGCTGCACCGACTATAATTAGTAATAGTGTAGGTTCCATTGTGTTTTTTACGTTTTTGAGATTCTTTCCGCACTGTTTTCCGGTTAATATTGGCAAACAAGCTCATGTGGAAATTTGAATGGGCGAAAATACAAAATTTCGGGTAGCGGGCCGTAAAAGCCCTGTTGCAGCCACCCGGCGCAACTTTTTTAGCGCTTTCCTGTTAGTTTTGGCACCTAAAATATTTTACAAATGAAGAAATGTTTTTTACTGCTGCTGCTAACCGGTAACGCCTTGTTGCTGCAAGCGCAACTGCTGCAACCCTGGAAACTGCAATTGCAACCCGGCCAGTCGTACACCATTACCAGCACCCAGCAAACCAATCTCACCCAAAACATGATGGGGCAGGAGCTGAAAATGACCAACAATGCCACCACAACGGCCACCCTTACAGTGCTGGCCGCCGATGCCCAAGGCTTTCAGCTGGCGCAAACCAGCAACCGCCTGCAAATGAACATGAACATGAATACGCCCATGGGGCAACAGGACCTGCAGTTTGATTCGGATAAAAAAGAAGACCGCGAGGGCGAACTGGGCCAGCAAATTGCAAGCCTCATAGGCGCCACTACCGAAGCGCTGCTGGCACCCGGCGGACAGCTCACCATTACCAAAGCCCCCCAAACCGATGAAGCGTTGAACCTGCCGGGACTGGGCGCCGGCGCCAACGATTCGGTGGCGATGAAAGGATATTTTCTGGCTCCGCCCGCAACGGCACTGAAAGCAGGCGACACCTGGAACGAATCGTACAACAGCGAAACAAGCCAATCCAACATCACCTACCGCTACCTGCGTACCGAAGCGGGAGTGGCTTATTTTGAATACGAACAGACCGCAACCGTAAACCAAACCGTTACCACCAACGGTATGGAAGTACAAAGTTCGCAAACGGTAACCGGCACCGGCACCTTGCAGGTTGAACTGGCCACCGGCCTGGTAATACAGCGCACGTTCGACGGCAAAATCAATGGCAAAAGCGAGGTAATGGGTATGGAAATACCGCAGGAGGGTACACAAAAAATAACGGTACGTCTCTCCAAAAACTAAGACTGCAGCGCTTTCGTTAATTGTTCATTCATTTTTTGCAATGCCTCTTCCAGGCGGGCTTTATCCCACTGCGAAGGGGCATTTTGCTGTGCCGCACCGGCCTGGGTGGCATACCATACCAGTACCATGGCAACGTAATCTTGCATGTCTTTACCGGCAAACTGGGTTTTAAATTCCACAATTTTTTCGTTAATCACGTGCAGGGTTTTACGTACATGTTCTTCGTGTTCGGGTGCCACTTTAATGCGGTAGTTGCGGTCGCCAATTACAATATTTATGGGAATTAATGATTCCATAATTTGCAATTTCCGGAAAATAAACCGAACTTAGGCATCCTTTTTGAAGCGTAACTGCTGTTGTACCCCGGTTGCTTTCCTGTAAAAGATTCCTCCTACGTCTTACTGTAAACCTGAAACGGTATGGTTGCCAAGGTTAAACCACAGGTGTTTTTAGACCACCTTACGGTGGAATGCGCCGAAAGCCGCGAACCCCTGCGGCTGGTGCTGAAAGATGAGCGGGGCTGCGTATGCCGCATGCTCGAAAAAGAGGCCGGCCATGCTGCCGTGCTGCAGTTGCGGGGCTTGAGCGATTTGCCGTACGGTGTTTATACGCTCGAAATTACCGCCGGCAACGAAACCGGCTACAGCCAGCGCGTGGTAAAGCGGGTGTAAGGTTTCAGCGGCTCAGCAGGGCTATACATTGATCGATGTATCCAATGTATTGCCGCAGGGTGCGTTCCATTTCTTTTTTTTCCTCTTCGTTCAGCGGTTGTTGCGCTGCTTTTAGCAGGTGTTGTTGCATTTGCGCAATTTCCAGTTGTTGCTGCACCCGGTTGTGTTCTGTGCGGAGTGTTTCCAGCTCGGTTTGCAGGCGCTGTTTGTCTTTTTCAAGTTGCGCCATTTTACGCAGCAGCAACTGCAGTTGCTGCTGCATGTATTTTAATTGTTGCTCCCATACTTCCATGGCTGCTGTGCGCTCCGTTGGTTAAATGTAGGCTTATTTCCGTATTTCCGCTGCCAGTTCTTTTTCCAGTTGCTGCATGATTTGCTGCATCATGCGGTCGGTTTCGGTATCGGTAAGCGTTTTTTCGGCGTCCTGAAACGTAAAGCGCAGCGCCAGCGATTTTTTTCCGGCACCAATTTTTTCGCTTTCAAATACATCAAACAACTGCAGGCGTACCAGTTTTTTCAGGCGCAGTGCCTGCACGGTGGTTTCTACACGGCTGTAGGGGATGCTTTTATCGAGTACCAGGGCCAGATCGCGTTCCACGGCCGGGAAGCGGGGTATTTCGGTATAACGAATGCGGTTGCGCAGGGCAAGGGGCAGCAGCGCATCCCAATGCAAATCGGCTACAAAAACGTCTTGTTTTATGTCAAACTTCTTTAAAGCCGACGCCGGTACGCGGTACACGTGTGCAAGCTGTTGGTTGCGGTGTTGGTAGGCCAGCCCTCCCGCCGTTTCTGCAACCTGCAACTGCGTGCGCACCTGCAGTAAATCCAAAATGTTTTCGGTAATTCCTTTCAGGTAGTAAAAATCGGCAGCAGGCGGTTTTTGTTTCCAGGAAGCGGGCAGGTTGCCGGTTACATACAGGGTAAGATGGTTGGTTTCGTGATACTGCCCCACACCCGTTGTGGTGTAGGTTTTGCCCAGCTCAAACAAACGCAGGTCGGTGTTTTTGCGGTTGAGGTTAAAGGCAATACATTCCAACCCGGTTTCGAGCATGGAGGGGCGCATGATGTTGAGTCCGGCGCTGAGGCTGTTGAGCATGGTTACGCTGCTTTGCAGTACCTCGGGCGTGTACCAGTTGCTGTTGGCAATGGAGTTGGTGAGTATTTCGTTAAACCCGCAGCCCACCAGGTAACCGGCCGCTTTTTCTTTGTACGCAAAGGCGGCAGCGTTATCGGCCGTGCCGGGGGTGATGGTTATGCTGGCCGGTATTTCCACATTATCCAGCCCGTCAATGCGCATGATTTCCTCTGCCAGGTCGGCCGGATGCTCTACGTCGGGCTTGCTAAAGGGAGCCGCCACCCACAGCTCGTCAATGCTTTCTTTGATGATTTCAAAACCCAGCGACTCCAATATTTTCTTCACCGTATCAGGATGGTAATTTTTGCCGCTGATTTTTTTAAGGTAGTGGTATTTCAGGGCCAGTTGTGTTTTTTCTTTGGGTTGCGGATATACATCCACCACATCGCTGGCAATGGTTCCGCCCGCCAGCTCTTTAATGAGCAAAGCCGCCCTTTTTAAAACGGCAACCGTGTTTCCAATATCTACCCCTTTTTCAAAACGCATGGCCGCATCGGTACGCAGGTTGTGGCGGAACGAGGTTTTGCGGATGGAGGCCGGAGCAAACCAGGCGCTTTCCAGAAAAATGTTGCGGGTATTGGCCGTAACACCGCTGTGTAGCCCGCCAAAAACGCCGGCAATGCACATGGGGCCTTCGGCGTTACAAATCATAAGGTCATCGGCGCTGAGCTTGCGCTCCTTTTCATCCAGGGTTACAAAGGGCGTTCCTTCGGGCAGGCACTGTACCACTACCTGCCTGCCGGCAATGGCATCGGCATCAAAGGCGTGCAGGGGTTGCCCGGTTTCGTGCAACACATAGTTGGTGATATCAACAATATTGTTGATGGGGCGCACGCCAATGCTTTTCAGACGCTGTTGCAGCCAGGCCGGACTTTCCTGAACGGTTACCCCGGTGATGCTTATTCCGGCATAGCGGCGGCAGGCCTGCGTGTCGGCAATGGTTACCTGTATGGGCAGCGATTGGTTATCGGGCTTAAACGTTTGCGGAAAAGGCGAACGTAAGCTGTAGTGTTTTTTATCGTGAAAGTTGAGGTAGGCAAGCACGTCGCGGGCTACTCCCATATGACTCATGGCATCCATGCGGTTGGGGGTGAGCCCGATTTCGTAAATATAGTCGTGCTGCAACTGAAAATATTCGGCCGCCGGGGTGCCGGGTACGGCCGCATCGTCCAGCACCAAAATGCCTGCATGGCTGTGGCCCAGGCCAATTTCATCTTCGGCGCAAATCATGCCCTGGCTTTCCACGCCGCGTATTTTGGCTTTTTTGAGCGTAATGGGTTGGCCGTTGGTAGGGTAAATGGTAGTACCTACAGGCGCCACCACTACTTTTTGGCCGACGGCGGCATTGGGTGCGCCGCAAACAATTTGCAGCAGTTCGGGGCCGCCGGTATATACGGTAGTCAGTTTCAGCTTGTCGGCATCGGGATGTTTTTCGCAAGTGCGTATTTCGCCGATTACCAAACCCTGCAGGCCGCCGGGTACCGATTCGTAGCGCTCCATGCGCTCCACTTCCAGCCCAATTGCGGTTAAAATGCGGCTCAGGCGTTCCGGATCAATGGTAACAGGTAAGCCTGTTTGATCGGTAGGTAAGTATTCGTGCAGCCAGTTGTAACTGATGGTCATAAAATTGTTTGCAGCATTTAAGGAAGTGGCAAAGATAAATCTTTGAGCCTGAAACCGTGGGGTCGCATCGGTAATGGTATGTGCAACGAGTTTGCAAAAGGCCGCCATTAGGGCGGAAAATGTTTTTGCACACCCTGTGTGGAAAGATTTTGGACAGGCTGTTGAAAAGTAATTAAATTGTTGAACAACCCGTTGTTTTTTGTGCATAAGCCGGCGCCGAGCTGTGCATAAGCGGTTAACGGGCGAAGGCAGAGGGCTCATAAAATTTGGTCGGCAAAAATTTTTTTTGAACCCGTTTTGTAGGCTACTTTCGTCGCCCTGCGCCAACCGCAGCCAACAACCCGATTGCATCACCTGCATCAACAATAAAGGATACATGGAACTGCCTCAGATAAATAAAGACCGGAAAGCAAGACGTAAAGCCCCCCTCGACCTCAACACCATGGTGTACGGCAAGGTACCCCCGCAGTCGAAAGAGCTGGAAGAGGCCGTGCTGGGCGCCATTATGCTTGAAAAAGGCGCCTTTGATAACGTGAGTGAAATACTGCGGCCCGAATGTTTTTATGTAGATGCGCACCAGCGCATTTTCAAAGCCATGCAAGACCTTACCACCAAAAGCGCCCCCATTGATTTGCTTACGGTGGTGGAAGAGTTGCGCAGTAAGGGCGAGCTGGAGCAGGTGGGCGGGGCTTACTACGTTACCCGGCTTACCAATGCCGTGGTTTCTACCGCCAATATTGAAGCGCATGCCCGCATTATTTTGCAAAAATTTTTGCAGCGGGAGTTAATACGCATGAGTGGCGAAATTATTAGTGAGGCCTACGAAGAAAGTACCGATGTGTTTGACTTGCTCGACCATGCTGAAAGCAAGTTGTTTGATATTACCAACAACTACCTGCGCAAAAACTTCGAAGATTTTAAAACCGTTTTGGTAAACACCATCAACCGCATTGAAGAGCTGCGCAATAAAAACGAAGATGTTACGGGCGTGCCCAGCGGCTTTGCGTCGCTCGACCGGGTTACGTACGGCTGGCAGCCCACCGACCTCATAATTTTAGCAGCAAGGCCCTCCGTTGGTAAAACCGCATTTGCCCTGAACCTGGCTCGCAGTGCTGCCTTGCACCCCGTAAAGCCCACTCCGGTAGCCTTCTTTTCGCTGGAAATGAGTGCCGCCCAGCTGGCCCAGCGTATTTTGGCGGCCGAAAGTGAAATTATGCTCGAAAAAATTGCAAGGGGTAAACTGGAAGAGCATGAAGTGCAGCAGTTGTACCGTAAGGGTATAGACCGGCTGTCGAAAGCGCCCCTGTTTATAGACGATTCGGCCGCTCTGAATATTTTTGAACTGCGTGCCAAAGCCCGGCGCCTGGTATCAAAACACGGCGTAGGACTCATTATCATTGACTACCTGCAGCTGATGAGCGGATCATCTGAAAACCGCAACACCAACCGCGAGCAGGAAATCAGCAGCATATCGCGTAACCTGAAGGGCTTGGCGAAAGAGTTGGGTATTCCTATTATTGCCCTGAGCCAGCTGAGCCGCGAAGTGGAAAAACGGAAAGACAGTGCCAAAATTCCGCAGCTGAGCGACCTGCGGGAATCGGGCGCCATTGAACAAGACGCCGATTTGGTAATGTTTTTATACCGCCCCGAATACTACGATATTACCACCAACGAATTTGGCGAAAGCAACAAAGGCGAAACGCATGTGCGTATTGCCAAGCACCGGAACGGTAGCCTCGAAACCATCAAATTGCGGGCCCTGCTGCACATTCAAAAATTTATTGAAGACGATTTCGACGGGGGTGGCTTTGGCGCACCCATGCCCGGCGGCAACTTTAGGCCGGTTACGCCCGAAGAAGGCGGCCCCAAAGTGTTCATTCAAAAAGGCAGCCGCATGAACGATTTGAGCTTTGATGATGATGTGCCGTTTGCATAGCAGGATTGATTGGTCTTTTTTTTATGCACTTTGTGCCAACCTTCGTGCCTCTCGTAGTTAAGGTTTTACAACAAAGTCCACATAGCAACTACACAGAGGGCACAAAGTTTTTGCCGCAGGCTGGATTCAATACAAAATGGTTTTACCGCATTTTAAGTTGCACGGGTAAGAAGGATACAATAGAAGATTTATATTTCGCTTGTTGCTTTCTTTCTTGCGCTCTTTGTGCATTCCTCATGCCCTTTGTGGTTAAAGGTTATTATCACTCAAAGGTTCTTTGCCGTAGGCTTCGGCCAAACCAGAATAGGTTGCAGTTAAATTAAGATGCTGCTTCCCTCCGAATACCAGTGTTTTTTTTATTTTCACCTCATGTTCCAATCTGTTTTCTGCTCCCTGCTGTTGCTGCTGTCGATTAGCAGCCATGCGCAACCCAAGGGTGTTTGCGACAGCAGCCGCCTGCCCGTTGTGTTTGTACACGGCTTTTTGGGCAGCGGCGATAACTGGTCGTGGCCCATTCGCCGCCTGGTGCAAAATGGCTATTGCCCCAACCGCCTGTTTGTGTTCGACTGGAACTCGGTAAATCCGGCACGCAGTACCGATTCGCTGTTAGATGCCACCATCAACCGCATATTGCAGCAAACCGGTGCGCCTGCCGTTAACCTGGTGGGGCATAGTGCCGGAGGCGGACTGTGCTACCGCTACCTTTCCGATTCGGTGCGGTCTCGTAAGGTTGCCCACTACGTACATATTGGCAGCAATGCTATGAAAATGCCGGCAGGAGCGGGTGGCACGGTACCCACGCTCAATATTTATTCAAAAGCCGACCAGGTGGTACGCAACGGCGGCCCCATACCCGGCGCACAAAATGTGGAACTGCATACGGCCGACCACATGCAGGTAGCCACCGGCGATTCAACGGTAATGGCTTTGTATGCCTTTTTCAACAACGGCCAAAAGCCGGCATTGCAACCCTTTACTGCGGTTGCGGGTAAAGAAGTTGTGGTGGCAGGCAAAGTGGTAACCCTAGGCGAAAACCTGCCCGTGCAGGGGCAGTACGGGGTGGTGTTATACGACCCGCAAACCGGCCGCTACCGCCACCGCCGCGGCATGCCGCAGTGGCAAACCATCGGCCCCGATGGCAGCTGGGAGGCGGTACAGGATAAAGATGATTGTTTGAGCATAGCAGTAAAGCCTGAAAAAGGGCGAAGTGTGATGTATTTTCTGGAATCGCAACCGGTTGATAACCGCCATGTGTACCTGCGTACCTTTCCCGCCGCCGGTATGGTGGCCTCATTGCTGCAGCAGTTACCTGCCGATAGCGCCAAGGCCTTGCTGGTGGTATTTTCCTCGAACGGCGCCCTCATTGCCGGTCGCGATTCGCTGCTCGTCAATGGCGTACCGGTAACCACCCCCGCTATTGCGCCCCCTTCCAAAACCATGATTGCCGCTTTTGTTACCGATGATGGCGACGGTGCCAGCAGTTATGCCGCTTTACCCGCCTTCCGCTCTTTTCCTTTTTTGGGGAGTATGGATCTGGTGTTATCTAAAAATAACTACCAACCTATCACCATCCAGCTGAATGGTCGCACCCTGCGCCTGCCCTGGGAGGCATCGGCCCATGCA
The DNA here is from genome assembly GCA_046297415.1 of Lacibacter sp. Classification (GTDB taxonomy): domain Bacteria; phylum Bacteroidota; class Bacteroidia; order Chitinophagales; family Chitinophagaceae; genus Lacibacter. The sequence goes on along the minus strand of JBKBIL010000011.1, from coordinate 830 downwards.
GTGCTGATTGCTGTTTTTGACTGAACTTTACAATATGCAAGCCCCCCTTTTTTATGTTGCGGCAGCGCAAGCTACCGATACCCTGGTTGCCTTGCCCGATGATACGGCCCGCCACGTGTTGCAGGTGCTGCGGATGCCGCAAGGCGCCTCCCTGCAAATAACCAACGGTGCAGGATTGCTGCTTACTGGCACCCTGCTCAGTACCGGTAAAAAGCAGGCAGCTGTACAGGTAACTGCTGCGGTTGAAGTGCCGGTAGCCGCCCGGCAGGTAACCCTTGCCATATCGGTACTGAAAAATGCCGCCCGGCTGGAATGGTTTTTTGAAAAAGCCACCGAAATGGGGGTAACCCGTTTTGTGCCATTGCTGTGTGAGCGCACGGAGCGGAGCCATTTCCGGTACGATCGTATGCAGGCCCTGCTCATCAGCGCCCTACAGCAGAGCCGGCAGCTTTGGTTACCGCACTTGGATGCGCCTACCGCCCTGCCCCAGTTTTTACAGCAGCTGCCACCCGGTAACCGGCTGTTGGCGCATTGTGCGGATGCACCCAGGCAAAGCTTACGCAACGTACCCCACTTGCTGCAAAAAGATGCTGTTTTGTTGATTGGTCCGGAAGGCGACTTTACTACGGCTGAAATAGAAGCGGCCCTGGCAGCCGGTTGCCAACCCGTATCATTGGGTACTACCCGCCTGCGCACCGAAACAGCCGGTGTGGTGGGAGCGGCGTTATTGTGTGTGCAGTAGGGTGTAGTTGTGCGTAGGGTTTTTTAGATGCTTTTTAGCAGTAACGGCTCCTGCATATTTTTTGCGTAAGAACGCAGCAAATTTAATT
>JBKBIL010000010.1:94934-96909 GCA_046297415.1 Lacibacter sp. | reverse complement strand
TCCTTCAATTTCAATCATCACATAACCCGGGTAGAAGTTCCGTTCCCGTACTACTTTCTTACCGTTTTGTACCTTATATACTTTTTCTACGGGCAGAAATACCTGCTTTACCACCTTATCCCATCCACTTCGTGCAATTTCTTTATCGAGGTATTCTTTTACCTTTTTTTCCTTGCCGCTTACCACACGCAGCACGTACCACTTGCTTGTTTCCACATTGGCTGCTTCCATCTTGCTACGGGATTATTTAAACAATGAATAAAAAAGTTCGAGCAGGTTGGCAATAGCGTAATCCATTACCCAAACAATGGCGGTAATGATGAGCGTTGCCACCAGTACAATCATGGTTGATTGTTGCAGTTGTTGCCAGGTAGGCCAGGTAACTTTTTCCAAAAGTTCCCGGTACGACTCCCGAACGTATGCTGTTAATTTGCTCATACTTGTAGTTTGCGTGTTCGCAAAGATGCGGCTTTTCACCACCCGACACAACTGTTGTGCTGGGTCAAGGTTGTACGCCTTTGTTGCACGGGCACCAGGATTCGAACCCAGACTAAAGGTTTTGGAGACCTCTGTACTACCGTTATACTATGCCCGTAAGAACAATTAGCTAATTAGCGAATTTGCTAATTAGCTAATTGTAAAGGTAAGAACAGTTTCTTACTTCAGAATTTCGGTTACCTGTCCGGCACCTACAGTACGTCCACCTTCGCGGATAGCGAATTTCAGACCTTTTTCCATGGCAATGGGGGCAATCAGCCGTACGGTCAAAGTCGTATTATCACCGGGCATCACCATTTCAGTACCTGCAGGCAGCTCCACTTCACCGGTTACGTCGGTAGTACGGAAGTAGAATTGCGGACGGTATTTGTTAAAGAAGGGGGTATGACGGCCACCTTCTTCCTTGCTCAGTACGTAAACTTCAGCTTTGAAGTCGGTATGCGGAGTGATCGACTTGGGAGCGCAGATTACCATACCGCGACGGATATCTTTCTTTTCAATACCACGAAGCAGCAGACCTGCGTTATCGCCAGCCTGACCTTCATCTAGCAGCTTTTTAAACATTTCCACGCCGGTAACGGTAGAGCTCAGGGGAGCGTCCATCAAACCTACAATTTCAACAGCGTCGCCCACTTTTACTTTACCGCGCTCGATACGACCGGTAGCAACCGTACCACGACCGGTAATGGAGAACACGTCTTCCACACTCATCAGGAAGGGCATGTCAATCGGACGGGGAGGCAGCGGAATGTAGCTATCAACTGCATCCATCAGTTCTTCCACAGCCTTTACCCATTTTTCTTCACCAGCCAGGGCGCCGGTAGCAGAACCCTTGATGATGGGTGTATTATCGCCATCGAAGCCGTAAGAGCTCAGCAGGTCGCGGATTTCCATTTCAACCAGGTCGAGGAGTTCGGGGTCGTCAACCAGGTCCACTTTATTCATGAATACAACAATCTTGGGTACACCTACCTGGCGTGCCAGCAGGATGTGTTCTTTGGTTTGCGGCATGGGACCGTCGGTGGCAGCCACCACAAGGATAGCGCCGTCCATTTGAGCAGCACCGGTAATCATGTTCTTCACATAGTCGGCGTGGCCCGGACAGTCTACGTGCGCATAGTGACGGTTGGCAGTTTGGTACTCAACGTGTGCGGTATTAATGGTAATACCCCGTTCTTTTTCTTCGGGTGCACCATCAATTTCATCATACTTTTTAGCCTGCGCCAGACCTTTCTTGGAAAGGATTTCAGTAATGGCTGCAGTCAGCGTGGTTTTACCGTGGTCAACGTGACCAATGGTACCAACGTTTACGTGGGGTTTCTCCCGCTTAAAGGTCTCTTTAGACATTTTTATCCGTTTTAAGTTGTGTTTATATGTAGCTGCAAGCCGCGAGCGACAAGCCGCATTTCAGATACAACTTTTTATTTTTCAGCAGCTTCCGGTTACTACATGTAGCAAATCCGAAAACGCTGCTCCC
>JBKBIL010000010.1:0-94834 GCA_046297415.1 Lacibacter sp. | reverse complement strand
CTTACAGCGGTCGGCACCAAGACCAGCTCCGCTGCGTCTTGGCTCACGACAATCTCTCTCAACTTTTCAAACAACCATTCTTATTGAGCCGTTGATGAGAATTGAATGCCGACGCGCCTTATAGCGGTCGGCACCAAGACCAGCTCCGCTGCGTCTTGGCTCACGACAATCTCTCTCAACTTTTCAAACAACCATTCTTATTGAGCCGTTGATGAGAATTGAATGCCGACGCGCCTTACAGCGGTCGGCACCAAGACCAGCTCCGCTGCGTCTTGGCTCACGACAATCTCTCTCAACTTTTCAAACAACCATTCTTATTGAGCCGTTGATGAGAATTGAACTCACGACCTCTTCCTTACCAAGGAAGTGCTCTACCACTGAGCTACAACGGCTGGTAGAGTGGCTGTGAGCGAAACCCTCACAAAAGCCATTTTTAGAACTTAACGGAGCGGGAGACCGGGCTCGAACCGGCTACCTGAAGCTTGGAAGGCTACCGCTCTACCAAATGAGCTACTCCCGCTTGCCTGCTTCGCCGGGGCTGTGCCGCGGCAGTTGTAAAAATCCGCACCGGGCGGAATGGTGGGCAGGAGTGGATTCGAACCACTGAAGTCGTAAGACAGCGGATTTACAGTCCGCCCCATTTGGCCGCTCTGGAACCTGCCCAAATTTAGCTGAGCCAGAGAAGGGACTCGAACCCCCGACCAGCTGATTACAAATCAGCTGCTCTACCAACTGAGCTACTCTGGCAAAAATGCCGTTTTTGTTACTTCAAAGAGCCCGAAAAAATACACACACCGGTGTACCCCCCATTTTTGGGAAGGCAAAGGTAAAGGAAATCATGAAACGGAAAAATTTTATGCAGAAAAATTAGACAGCTATTTGCCATAAAGGCAAAAAAAATCCCGCCGGAAGGCGGGATGCAATGTTGTTTACGGTTAATACTGGTACTGTTTTTCTTTTGTTCGTTTCAGTTGGTTGATTAAGGAATCGAGGGCTTCATCAAAAGACTGTTCAAAAGACTTGGACGATTGTTTTACGAAGAGTTGCTGACGGGGAATGTGCAGCCTGATTTCAGCCACTTTATCCTTGATGTTATGCACCACATTATCCAGTTTCAGAAAAACATCAACTTTCACAATCCGGTCGTGGAAGCTGTTGAGCTTTTCCAGTTTCTGTTTCACATAATCAATCAATTTCACGTCGGCTACAAATCGTACCGTTTGAATGTTCACAGTCATAAGATACCTTTTTTATCGGTTAAGAAATATGAGAAAGAGCTGGTCTTGTTTCGGGCTTGCTTCTACCCTGTATTGAACTGCTATGAAGTTACGAAAAGCCAAAGAGATTACAAAAAGCAATTGGCAGGTTTAAGGGTTTTTTAGAGTCAGGCACGAAAGCCTGTTGCAAGTACATTAGTTGGATACAAGCCGCAGGAGCTATCCGCGTGGATGCGCCTTTTTATGAATATCTTTTAGTTTTTCGATTGTGTTATGGGTGTAAACCTGCGTGGCTGCCAAACTGTTATGGCCCAGCAGTTCTTTTACGGCGTTCAAATCGGCACCGTTGTTCATAAGGTGGGTGGCAAAGCTGTGGCGCAATAAGTGCGGGCTCTTTTTTTCGACGGTTGTTACCAGCGCCAGCAGTTTTTTGAGCTGGGCCTGAACGTAACGGGGGTGGAGGGTGCGCCCATCTGCCCGTAGCAGCAGGTTGTCCGGGGCAGGCTGCTGCAGGTACGCAGGGCGTTGTTGCAGGTAATTCCGCAACTCTTCGGCAAGACTGTTGCCAAAGGGTATCAACCGCTCCTTATTCCCCTTTCCCAATACTTTGATTTGCCGGCGGTGCAAGTCAATTTGGTCGGTTTTCAGCCCAACCAACTCACTTAAACGCATGCCGGTAGCATACAGCAGGTGGCAAATCAGGTGGTTGGTTTTGCCCGTCCAGTCGTCGGCAAACTCCACATTCCGGAGCAGGGTTTGCATTTGATGTTCTTCCACATAAACAGGCAACCGCTTGCGCACTTTGGGCGCAATGATGGTGGCCATGGGGGTTGCCTGTACCACCCCCCGCCGCAATAAATGGCGGTAAAAAGCTTTTAGGGTTGAAATTTTTCGGTTGATGGAGCGGGCCGACTGATTTTGTTCTTTCAGATAGGCCAGCCAGGAACGTATGAGGCCGGGCGTCAATTCATCGGGCGCCATTTCATGCCAGCTCTGCCGGGTCAGGAAATCAAAAAACTGGCGCAAATCGCTTTCGTATGCCGCTACGGTGTGTTGGGAGTAGCGCTTTTCAAAACGCAGAAAATCAATAAAAGACGACAGATATTGGACAGCAGGCAGCATAAAAATATAGCCGTGAAGATAATGCATCTTCACGGCTATTTCTATATTATATTAATGGCTATTAATTACTTCGGCTGGATTTTGCCGCTGGCAATTTGCTGGCGGTAAATGGCCCTCAAAATTTCTCCCCTGCGCCGTACAGAAGGCTTGGTGTACGCCTGGCGTTCACGCAACTGAAGCAGGATTTTGCTCTTTTCGAACTTCTTTTTGTACTTCTTCAGCGCCTTGTCAATGTTTTCGCAGTCTTTTGAGTCGATAATTAACATATTATATACCTCCTTTACGGTTTTAGAGGCGCAAAGTTAAAAAAATTGCGGAATTTCCAAAAAATCTATTTTTCAATAGCCCCACGATACCTTTGCCCCCATGTTTACAGGTATTATTGAATGTACCGGAACTGTGGAACAAAGAACAGCGAACGGATCCAATGTTACATTTTTAATTCGCTCGTCTATTAGCCACGAGTTGCGGGTTGACCAAAGTTTGGCGCACGATGGCATTTGCCTAACCGTTGAAGCGGTTAACGGCCACCTGCACCAGGTTACCGCGATTGAGGAAACCCTCAAAAAAACCAGCCTGGAATTTTGGCAACCCGGTACCGTAATCAATTTGGAGCGCAGCCTGCAACTGGGCGGACGGGTTGACGGGCACCTGGTGCAAGGGCATGTGGACACACGTGGCACCTGCCGGCAGGTAACCGAAAAAAACGGAAGTTGGGAACTGGATTTTGAATATCCGCAGGAGTTTGCCGAATTGCTGGTCGAAAAAGGATCCATCGCTCTGAACGGCATCAGCCTTACCGTATTTAACGTTACCCATCATTCATTTACGGTTGGTATTATTCCCTATACCTGGCAACACACCAACATCTGCCATGTGCGTGCCGGAAGCCGCGTTAATCTGGAGTTTGACATTATCGGAAAATATGTACAGCGCAGCCAACAAGTACGCAAACCGGAGTAAAAATACGATGCCAAAAATCACCTAATTCCACACTATGCGGGGCCTTAGAGGCTTTGTAACTTGCAGTTGCAATCCAAAACGTACCCAAATCCTATACCTAAATGAAAACCTATGGCTTACGTATCCGTTATTGTGCCTGTGTACAACCAGGCCGAAACTTTGCTGCCATTTTATTACAACCTGGTAAAACAACTGCCCGAAGACTTTGAACTCATTTATGTAAACGATGGGAGCACCGATGCTACCGAAGCCGAACTTACTTTTCTGGTAAAAAAAGACACCCGTGTTCGTTGCATTAATCTTACAAAACACTTTGGCAATGCCGCTGCGGTAATTACCGGTATGGGCTATGCTACCGGCACCTATGTTATTGTTATGAAGGGCAGCCTGCACTACCCCGCCCACCTCATTCCGGAAATGATAAACCTTCTTGAAGCGGGGCATCAAATCGTAAATACAAGCTTAAGCAACAAAAAAGCGGTGAACCGTTTGCTACGCGGCATCATGGATGTTTGTTATGGTTTGCTGAAGCGCATATCCGCAGAAAACAAAAACCTCTGCATCAGTGAGTTCCGCGGCTACCACAATCGGGTAATCGATCAGTTTCGAGCGGCGCATGAAAAAAATCTGATGCCGGGATTGTTTTTTAACTGGCGGGATTATACAGTAGCCACCATCAGCTATGAAAAAAAGGCACCTGCCGGAAAGGACGTACGCTATACCGCAGCGCATCTTTATCGCGAAGCCAAAAAAGCCATTTTCAACAGTAAGGCAAGCTGGTTATACTCGTTGGTACTGACAGGTACCATACTGCTTACAAGCGGGTTATTCATAATAGGCAATCAGCTATTTGCACAGAAACCGGATGCAAACAGCCAGGTTGTTTTTTTGCCAGTTGCCGCATTACTGATTGCTACCGGCGCCTGGCTTTTCGCAAAAAGTACCTATCGTTATTGCATCATCAAAGAGCTCCGGAAACTGTACAGCATGCATCAAAGTGAAGTAAAATGCGTGCTTGACGGAGAACACCTGCTTCGGGTAGAGTATCGGGAATACAAAAAGGCAGGACGCTACTGAAAAATAGTTTAAAGCATTTCAAACAAAGTTGGCTCAAAAGATTCTGTTGTTATTTTAAGATGCAGCAGATATCGGTTGACAAACAGCTATTGCTGAAGCACATTCTTAAAAGCTTCCGGCTTGTTACATACTGTTCTCTTCGTTGAAATTTATCCCTTCCAATCATCGAAAAAGAAAACAAAAGGCTGCTTAATTCTAAAGCAGCCTTTTAATTTTTTTCTGAGTAGTGGAATTAAAAACCTAGCGCATCAAATACATTTTTCCATAGCCGCGATTGAAATACTTATCGGTACCATTGGACGCTTCCTGGTATTTTTCGAGCGACCTGCCGTTGTGGTTCGTCAATACCCGATACAGATAAACACCGTTTGCGAGTTTGTTGCCATACTGGTCTGTTCCATCCCACTTGTATTCGGTTATGTTGCGACCGATGCGAATGGGCCCCAACTCCTCTTTGGTAATTTCCCGAACCACTTTGCCGGTAATAGTAAGTATCTGTATGCGAATATTCTGAGGCACTTCAGCACCCGTTAGCGTAAACACGAAGGCTGTGGAAGTGGTAAACGGATTGGGGTAATTAAACAAATTTGAAATCATGGGCTTGTTAATTACCTGAAATGCCACGCTGTAATCCAAATCGCCGGCCTTGTTGCCACTCTTATCTGTACCGGATACGAGCAATTCATACTCGCCATCTTCCCGGAAATACGGATACAAATCAATAACGGCGGTATTGCTGCCACTCGAGAGATTGGCCGGTGTAAAGCGGGCCGAATCGGTTCCGAGCCGGAACTCATGAATGGTTCGGTCCGGATAGCGTACCCGTACCCGCAGGCCGCTGGTATCGTCAAGCGCCAAAAATCTGCTGTCGTCCTTTAATTGTATAAGTATATGCGGTTTTGCGGAAACAATGTCTCTGTTAAGAATATGCACCCCGTCAAAGGTTACATCCAGCCACGGCTTATACAAATCGGGTTTTACGAAGAAATCCTTGAATATGAAGTTATTAAATAAATACTGCTCGGGCTGGTCGTTATCGGGGTTAACCATAAGATACAACGAGTTTCTACCCGGCAGGTTGCGGGTATCAATGGTATGCGATATAACAATTGTATCGCCTGCAACGAGTGGCTTTTTCCGTGGAAGCGGAATTTCAGTAGGAACGTTGTTTTGATCGGTAAGAATCAGCCGGAGTTTTAAACTATCGAATGCCTTTTCGCTTACGTTTTTAAACGCTATCGAAAACTGCAACGGTTCGCCCAGTTCCAACGTATCCTTAAAGGAGAAGCGCAGATTGGGAGCTATTGCGCCCTCTGGTATGTACGAACCGGTTAACCGCCAGTACTGCAACTGGAAGGGCGACAAATTTTCCGGATCAGACACCGTCATTTTCATTTTTAAGAACGGATACTGCGCCGCATTGATGTATGAAATAGATGTGTCTTTTGCCTCTTTTACAACTGCCAGCAACTGCTCACTGCCGGCGGGAGTGCGTCCGAACAATTGAAACACTAAAGAATCCCGCGGATTTATACCGCCCGGATAAAAGCCGTCCCACATAAAGTTTTTCCATTCGGTAGAGGGCCCCAGCCAGGGTGTTTCCACCGTACCAATTGGCAATTTTGCAGGTATATCAACAATTACATCAATAAAATCGCCTTCATTTTCGCCTATAAACTGCCTTACATAGCCGGGATTATTTTTTTGATATAAAAATGCAAACGGAAGGTTTCGGGTAAACTTATTGATTTCAGTAAGACCATTACGTACTAAAGTATGGTATATACTATTGCCAGAGCCATAAATAGCCGTATCGGCCATCCAATGCTGAATGAATGCCGAATTGGGGCCGGCCCAGGATCCGGGTGCTGTTCCCTGATTCAAAATCAGCACCAAGGCGCTATCGGGCACAATATTTTCCAAAAACAAGCGGGCTGCGTTGCGTTGTGCCGGCGACTCCATTGAAAATTCAAAGAAGGCTCGGTCGTACCCCAAACACATGGGCCATAAACTACCAAAACGCCCGCCTCCTCCTTCGGCGGTATTCCGCCACCATTTTAGGCTCTTGGAGTCAAATACGTAAATCGAGAAAACGTTCCAGTTGCACCGCCACAAATCTACCCGGTCCAAATCAAGGGTAACCGTGTTGTAAGAAGCATCATAGAATGGGAACAAACCGGTTCGGATGCCCAATTTCCGGTTTACGGTACGGAATCCAACTGTACGGGTTACCGAATCGAGTTCCAAATCGTTAAAGGTGTTGTTGGCATACTGAAAATAGTGCGACTGATTGAAGCCTTCTGCCAGGTCGCTTCGATAAATAAAACTGCTGCTGTTCCATACGATGGTGTTTTGGCCGGATAAGCGAATGCCCACCCGCCAATAGTACACCCGGTTATTTACTAACGTAAGACCCGTTGGCCTGAAAGATATGGAGCCGCCCGAAGACACAACTGAATCTTTCCGCAACAAGGGCGAATTAAAGCGCATTGTGGTGTCCATTTCAAAATAAATCTTCTGGGCAATACTCAGCGGATTGGCCGTTGAAGCTGCAAAAGTTATGTTGGGTTGGCGTACAATGCTGAATGGATAGGGATATACCGGCCGGATCTCATCTTCAAAAATGAAAAACTCTTTGCTCACCACATTATTGGTTTCACACAATTCATCCGACCTGTTTTGCGGATCAAGGGTTACGATGATACGGTTGCTGCCTTTATCGGTAAGCGGATTGATGGGTATTTCCAGTTTTACCGAATCGGAATGACGGATACCTTTGAAATTTTGATCCAGTAACACCCGAATGGAACCATCGGGCATCTGCCTTTTTATTTCAACACGTACCGAATCGTTACGTACAGCACCCAGATTGAAAAACTTTACATCTATGGTAAATTTATTTTCGGCAATGGAAATAAACTCGGGAGCCACTTTAACGTATTGCGGTTCAATGGCATAATCAGGTTTATCGGCATAAAAAAACTGTAGCGCGGGGTCGCCGTGCAGGGTTTGCTGTTCAACATGCATGCGCACAAAAAAGTCGTTCATCGTGTAGCGTCGTATCAACGTGTCGGAAATATTCATCATCACCTTCCCTACCGATGAGCCGCAGTTAACTTTACTAATTTGATTGTAGTACTCCTCTGTGTATAAGTGCAGATAGTTTACGATACCCAAATGCGTACTCGCTATAAAAGCAACAGCTCCCCGCTGGGGTGTACCTACAATATATTTTTCAGAGAGTGTAAGATTGCCCCGGAAACGCATGGAATCGAACAAGAACAAATTACCTGCGTTACATCCGTTCACCAGAAAAATCGGATACTTGTTGGATATAGGATAATTTTCCGGGTTATCCAAATTAAACTCAAGCGTGTTAGCCGAGGAATGTCCGAAATAAGTCAATTGTCCGAACCCACTTGAAAACAGCCGGGTAACCATGTCGCCGGCCAGTGTTTGCACACTGGCAATGGATGATTTTTGCAAGGTATAAACATTGGCGCCAAAGCAGGAATCGGATACCACCCCTTTATATTGGTTGAGGTAATACATGATTTGCTCGCCCAGAAAGTCGTTAGCGCCACCAATATGCAATACATCTTTCTTCCATATCTCATCTTCAATTTTGCATGAACGTACACGCAGGTTTTGTTCGTGGGTTTTTACTTTATTGAGATATTCCAATACTTCCTGTGCCGATACAACATTCAGGCGCCCGATGGGTATTTTCGGCACTACACTTCCTTCATCTGCAGCCAATACTATGTCCGAAACCGGCACACCAAATGCCGGCACAAGATTCAAGCGTTGCATGGCCGGCACAGCTTCGTTAGCCCGGGTGGTATGCGGCGCAACCCCTTTACCAATCAAAAGGCAATACTGCGGCTTTTGTACAAAAACGCTTCGGGCATAGCGCAAAAAGTTTTTGATGGCATAGGCATTGTTACGAATTCCCCATCCAAACTGATCGATTATCACATTAATGTCGTACACCTTGGCATTGAAAGAACCGCCCACAGCACTGCTGCGATAGGCACGGTATGCTTCTACCTGGTTTACGCCATTGGCGTCAAAATAAATCAGCGGGTTGGAAATAATCAGGTAATCGCCCTGCTGCGCCGTGTTTGAAAAGTTGATAAAGTTGCGGGTAATAAATCCGGTTCCACTGCGTATTTGGCTGGCTTCCTGGCTTGCCAGGACTAACCTACGAGTTGTGGCTGAAGCCGGAAGCACCACCCGCACCTCTCCCGGCACGGAAATGTCGGCCGTTATGCGCAAATTGTTCGTAAGGTCGTACAACACAGGGGCAACACCACCATGATTGAAATTGCTTATAACAAGGTAGTTACCGGTAGTGCTCGCAGGCAATTCAAATTCAAATTGTGCCGCGCCTCCGAAGTTAAACTGTCGCGGATAGGTTAACTCATAAAAGCCCACCACAAAACGGTCGGTTGAAACTGTTGATGTGTTGCGAAACTGAATGTTTGCCGTATTGCTGCTGAGCAACGATAAGGGAATATTGGTGTAGGAAGTATTGTCGATTATTGAATTGAAATAATTCATCTGTCGCTCACCTAGCAATGTACCATTCAGCCACACCTGTACCGAGCGCAGGTTAAGCGAGCGCCCGGCGGCAGAATAGCGCAAACTGGCGTCGGGTCCTCCCGCAGCTACGAATAAATTGCTGTTACTGGCCGTAAAGTTGGTTGCCGGGCCAATTTGGGTACTCACATACCCTTCTCCTTCATCGTACGACGAAGAGTACACCAGTTCGCCAACAACAGCCGCAAAACCGGGGCTGTACGCGTTGCGGTAATAAGTAGCCAGCTTGTGCATAAAGTAGGGCTCGGGTGTGAGCGAAGTAGGCAGCCCGCTTGCCAGATTGGAAAAGCGCTTGTTGGGGGATGTGGTGTTAACGGTAAGGAAGTAAGTGGAAGAATCGGTAAATAAACTGATTTCCTCATTTATTTGAAATTGAGGCTGCAGGTACATCCGCTTTTCCCATTTGCCATCATTGCGTTCGCCCCAGAATTCAATAAAGCCGTTTGAGGGCAAAACACCTGAATTTACCGATGTAAACAAAGGCACCTCCTGTCCGTTTCGCCACAGTTGAAAATGAGCAGCATCGGTACCGGCCAGTCCCAAACTGGCCAACTGCGCCTGCGTTATGCGATATACCCCGCTTTGGCCAATCCGAAACCGGTAGTAGGTTTTATTAACATCAATCCATTCATTCATGAAGTTTTGTGCCGGCAAGGAGCCGGCTGCAGCAAACAATCCTACAAAAAGCAGTATAATTCGTTTCATGTTTCTCATACTTAATCTTTTGAGCGTCTGGTATTCACAAGGTCGAGACGTAAGGAAATTATGTGGGTGTACAAGGGGTTCGACTGATTGGCCAGATTGGTAAATGCGTAGTCAATAAAAAACGATTTGCCCAATTTAAAGCCGGCACCGGCTGCGGGCTGATAAATCCACACTTTTTTGCGGTTGGTGGTATCGCCGTCGGCAAACGTGCGCTGAAAATTGTAAATACCGGTTCGTACAAAAAACACATCCTTAATGCCTAATTCGGCGCCCAGCCGCGGGTCGCCGTTAATGAGGTTGGAACTGAGCAGGGTATTGCGCTGCCCGTCGAATGTGAAATCAAGATTGGCTTCTGCTTTCAACCACACATCCTTACCCAGCCTGAAATCATAAGCACCCCCAACCACAATACGCGGAGCGGTTAATTCGGTTGAACGTATGGGAATTTGATTGTTGGTTAAAAACAACACTTCCTTCTCCCGCTCGGTAAAACTAAAACTCCAGGAGTTGAAGGTGGTGGTTATGTCGCGCCCCACAACACCCAGCGACCATTGGCGGCCTTTCATTTGCAGCCCAAAATCAAGCCCAAAGCCCCAGGCCCGGGCAAAAGTGCCCACATTGCGATGGATGACTTTGGCATTCATGCCCAGGCTGATGGTTTTGTTTTCGGTTTGGCGCAGCGTTTGCGCTACCGACAGTAAAAAGGCCCAATCGGCACTGCTGAAACTGCGAATGTTGGCGTAATTGATGTTACCATCCGGTTCAATCAGATAAAGCGTATTGGGGATATCGTCCACCGCAAACCGCAAAACCGAAAAGCCGACAGTACGCTTGTTGTCAGCCACGGGTATGGCCAAACTGGCAAAATCATATTTTCCGATACCGGCAAAGTATTCGGCATGCATCAATGATAGTGAGGGGTCGTTTTGCACCCCCGTAAGGCCCGCCGGGTTCCAGTACCCCGAAGTAGCATCCTGCGTTGAAGCCACCTGCGCATTTCCCATAGATAAGCCGCGTGCGCCGGCACCGATATTCAAAAATTCATTGGAGTATATGCGAATTTGCCCCTGAACAACGGAGCACGCAAGAAACAGGGTAACGGCCAACAGTGTATTTCGCAGCGACATTCGGTGGGTTTTTCTTGTAAACAATTAGTTGTAAGATTACTGGATTTCGGGCATTGCTGCACCACCTGCTAACAAATGTAACACCTCCGGACCCTAAAATCAAGTATTTGTTAAAATTTGGCATGTAAAAAACGCTGGTTTTCAGCGATTATTGTCTGAAAATGGGGCAATTTGACGGCCAGCTGCCCTACTTTTGCGCAAAATTGCACGAATACATGAATCTGATTGAAGAACTCAGATGGAGGGGCATGATACAGGATATTATGCCAGGAACCGAAGAGCAACTGCTAAAAGAACCTACTACCGGCTACGTTGGCTTCGACCCCACGGCCGACAGCCTGCATATTGGCCACCTGGTACCTATACTTTTACTGCACCACCTGCAAAACCACGGCCACAAACCCATTGCACTGGTGGGCGGAGCCACGGGCATGATTGGCGACCCCAGCGGCAAAAGCGAAGAACGCAATTTGCTGGATGAAGCCACGCTGGCCCGTAACGTGGCGGCCATTCAGGAACAACTGAGCAACTTTATTGATTTTACCCCGGGCCGCCCCAACAGCGCCGAACTGGTGAACAACTACGACTGGATGAAAGACTACACGTTCATCGGCTTTTTACGCGACATTGGCAAGCACATTACCATCAATTACATGATGAGTAAAGAAAGTGTGCGCAAGCGCATTGAAAGCGAAAACGGCATCAGTTATACCGAATTTGCCTATCAGTTGCTGCAGGGGTATGATTTCCTGTGGCTGTACCAGCACCGCAATTGTAAACTGCAGATGGGGGGAAGTGACCAATGGGGAAATATCGTAACCGGAACCGAACTGATTCGGCGCAAAATCGGCGGTGAGGCCTTTGCTTTTACCTGCCCCCTCATTACCAAGGCCGATGGCGGCAAATTTGGTAAAACCGAAAGCGGTACCGTTTGGCTGGCGGCACACCGCACCTCTCCCTATCAATTTTACCAGTTTTGGCTCAACGCCTCCGATGCCGATGCCGCTAAATGGATTAAAATTTTCACCTTTTTGCCGGTTCAAACCATTGAAGCACTAACGGAGGCACATAACCTAAACCCGTCCGAACGGCTGTTGCAAAAAAAACTGGCCGAAGAAGTTACTCGTTTTGTACACGGCGAAGAAGGCCTGCAACAAGCACTTGCCACCACGGAAAAACTTTTTGCCAATCAGCACGCCCCTGCCGAAAGTTTGAGTGTGGAAGACCTGGAAAGTATGGAAGGAATCGTAAAAGTGTCGCTGGATACCAATCGCTTTGCAGCGGGCATGGATGTGGTAAGTTTACTGGCCGAAACCACCATACTCCCCAGCAAGGGAGAAGCCCGAAAAATGGTGCAGGGCGGAGGTATCAGCATCAACCGCAAAAAAGTTGCAGACATAACGCATGTTGTTACACAAGCCGATTTATTGCATCAAAAATACCTGCTGATACAAAGGGGTAAAAAGAACTACTTTTTGGTAAGCGTGGAATGAAAGGGCTGCTACCCATACCCGTACGCAACTGGCTGAAACAATACGCATGGAAGTGGGTTTACTATCCACAGCTATCGCATAAGGGAAAAAAGGCTAACGAATGGTATCTGCAGCAACTGCATGAGGGTACCCGGCCCGGCGCGTGGAATTTGTTTACCAAAGAAGGTGAAGATGGCATTTTGCTACACATTTTCCACAGCATAGGAACCACCAACAAACAGTTTGCAGATATTGGCAGCAACGACTGCATTAACAGCAATTGCGCCAACCTTGCCTTACACCATTATTGGAACGGCGTGTTTATTGATGCCGATGCAAATGCCCTGCGAAGAGGATATCACATATATTCCCGCTACCTGGGCTGCAATGCTTCCCGCTTTCGGTTTGTACCGGCTGTTATCACTACTGAAAATGCGGATCAATTGTTACAGCAACAAGGCGTACTGGCCGAGCCGGATTTAATGTGCATTGACCTCGATGGCAACGACTACCATATATGGAAATCCATTAAAAACATCCGACCACGGGTAGTAGTTACCGAAGTACAAATCGAAAAAGGAAAAGCCTTTTTTGTGCCGGAACACATGCAGGATTTTGAACCCTTCGAAGACGGCACTCCCAAAGGAGCTTCTGCCACTGCCATGGTGGCGCTGGGCCGGGAAAAAGGATATACGCTGGTTGCTGCCAACGCGGGCAAATACAATCTGTTTTTCGTACGAAACGATTGCTTACATGCCTTACAACCCCTTACGGTTGAAGCGCTTTTTTGCGGCGCTCTCTGCTAATTACACAGCCATAGCGGCAGGTAAACGCTACCCTATTTTTGCAACATATATATGTTTCTGCATCTGTTAAACAACAATAATTCTGAATACCATTTTTTTCCCGAAAACCAAATTAACAATTGCCATTCGGAGTTTTACTACCCCCGCCCTATTCTTCAGCAAACGTTACATACTTGCATACAAAAACCTTACACCCTTTGGTAGCACAATTTGCATAACCTCCCATAATGGGCTTGCAACTTTTGCCTACTTTTATCCCCACTATGATGGCTCGCAGGAAACTGATATTGCTGCTTACCGTGTTTATTGACATGGTTTGCTTTAGCATGATTTTTCCGGTGCTTCCCTACTTTGTTAAAGAATTACAGCTATCCGATACCGTGGTGGGACTTGCCGCAGCCAGCTTTGCGCTGTTTAACTTTCTTTGCTCACCGTTGTGGGGCGGCTTGAGCGACCGGAAAGGACGCCGCCCGGTGATGCTCATCAGCATCGCCATCACTTTTGCAGCCAACTGCCTTTTGGCAATTTCTAACAGTGTAACATTGTTGTTTTTAGCCCGCATACTGGCCGGTATTGGCAGTGCCAACATATCAGTAGCGCAGGCGTACATGGCCGACATTTCAACACCCGAAGACCGCACCAAAAATCTGGGCCTGGTAGGTGCCGTATTTGGTTTGGGTTTTATTGTGGGGCCTGTTATAGGCGGTATTTTGAAAAGTTGGAGCGGGCCCGGCAGCGTATTTTGGGTAGGCGCCGGCGCCGCAATTTTAAACCTGGTAAACCTGGCCTGGGCATACACCTCGCTTACCGAAAGCAACCAGCATATTGATCCCACGCATAAACGCAATTTCAACCCCTTTATTCAAATTTTTCGCTGGCTGCGGGTACCGGTTATTAACCGGCTGATGTGGGTGTTTTTTCTGTACGTGGCAGCTTTCAGCATGATGCAGGTTACCAGCGGCCTTTTGTGGAAAGAAAAATACGGGCTTACGGAAAAACAAACCAGCTATGTGTTTGCCTTTATCGGCATTGTATCAGCACTCAGCCAGGGGCTGTTGATTCGCCTGCTAACGGCCCGCTTTACCGAAAAGCAATTAATTATAGCCGGGGCCCTGCTGATGGGCTGTTCGCTGGCGCTGATACCGGTGCCCCCTGTACATGCGTTTGTACCGTGGGAACTAATACTGGTTGCCGGCCTTTCGTTGGGTAACGCCTGCATTACGCCGCCGTTAACCAGCTGGCTTTCACAAATAGCACCGGCAAAAAATGTGGGCAAGGTTATGGGCGCCAACCAGAGTTTTGCATCGCTGGCACGGGTAATAGGCCCCGCTGCGGGGGGCTTCCTGTACCCCATTTACACCAATCTTCCTTTTTATACATCGGGGCTGATGATGATTTTACCCCTGTGGCTGATTTGGCGGCTGCAAAGCGGCTCCTCCGATTTGTAATTTTTTGCTCAGAAATTTTAGCAAAAAGCATTTGGCACAAATTACCGGAACTACTATTTTTGCACTCCCAAATACGGGGGTATTGCCCGATAGTATAATGGTAGTACGACAGATTTTGGTTCTGTTTGTCTTGGTTCGAATCCAGGTCGGGCAACACAAAAAAGGCGGGAAATTTCCCGCCTTTTTTATTTCTCTTCTGGTAACGCATCCAGCTCCTGTAAACACCGCTGAAGGGCGTCTTCCCAGCCGGGCTGCGGTACCGCATACGTTTCCCTGATTTTTGAGCAATTGAGCAACGAAAAATGCGGGCGCTTTGCAGGCGTGGGGTAACTGCTGCTCGGTATGGCCTGTACACGGCAGCGGGTGGCAATGAGGCGGGCAATGGCAACTGCAAAATCGTACCAGCTGATTGCCCCCGCGTTGGAATAATGATACACGCCCGGTACCCATTTGGGGGCCGATACGATGGTTAAAATAGCCCGGGCCAGATCGGTTGCATAGGTAGGTGCCCCCACCTGATCGTTCACCACCGAAACTTCCTCCCTTTCGGCCATTAACCGCAACATGGTTTTTACGAAGTTGTGGCCAAATTCAGAAAACACCCACGCAGTACGGATGATAACCGCATCGGGATGTTCTTTGATGCAAAGCTGTTCGCCCAGCAACTTGGAGCGGCCGTACACATTTATGGGCGCAACCGGATCGGTTTCGGTGTACGGTTTTTGTTGCTTGCCATCAAATACATAATCGGTTGAAATGTGAATGAGCCGGCAGTTGTACTTGCGGCAAACGGCCGCCAAATTTCCCACGGCTTCACCATTCACCAAAAAAGCCATGTCGGGCTCCGATTCGGCCCTGTCAACAGCCGTGTACGCTGCGCAGTTGATGCAATACTGCGGCTTCAGGCCCATAAAGAAATTTTCAACCAGTCCAAAATGGTGCAGTTTCAGATCTTCCCGCGAA
The DNA here is from genome assembly GCA_046297415.1 of Lacibacter sp. Classification (GTDB taxonomy): domain Bacteria; phylum Bacteroidota; class Bacteroidia; order Chitinophagales; family Chitinophagaceae; genus Lacibacter. The sequence goes on along the minus strand of JBKBIL010000010.1, from coordinate 79,332 downwards.
GCAAATACAAAGCGAAACTGCGGAAACGAAAGCTCCAGTTTGCGAATGGATTTACCTACCTGGCCGTTGGCACCGGTAACCAAAATGATGGGTTGCTGTTCCATCGGTGAAAGTTAGTAAAAACAATCCTCGGGCAAATGCGCCAGAGTAGGATGCTGCAAGTCTTTGGGAGAAATAATTTCGCGGCCGGGGGCAATGTTCCAGTTAATTTGCAGTTCCGGATCGCTGTACAAAATGCCGCCCTCGCTTTCTTTGTTGTACAGCGCATTGCATTTGTACAGTACTTCGGCCCTTTCAGACAAAACCGAAAACCCGTGTGCAAATCCGCGGGGTACCAGCAAGGCTTTTTTGTTTTCGCCGGAAAGCTCCATTGTAAATACCTGCCGGAAGGTGGGAGAATTGCGCCGCAAATCAACCACTACATCCAAAATAACCCCACTGAGGCAACGTACCAATTTTGCCTGGGCATGCACACCTTTCTGAAAATGCAAGCCACGAATAACGCCGTAGGCCGATGCGGACTGGTTATCCTGCACCCAGTTGTAGCGCAAACCTGCCGCCTCAAATTCCTGTTGGTTGTAGGCTTCAAAGAAATAGCCCCTTTCATCACCAAAAACGGTGGGCTCCACTACAACCAGGTCCGGAAAGTTGGTGTGTATAATTCGCATAAAAGAATTTCCTTTTGCCTAAAACCTTCTTAGCGTTTTCCGTACTGCATTTCGTAGTAATGCTGATAATCGCCGCTGGTTACGTGTTGTACCCATTCCTGGTTGGCCAGGTACCAGTCAACGGTTTTTTCCAACCCTTCTTCAAACTGTAACGAAGGCGCCCAGCCCAGTTCGCGTTGCAATTTGGTAGCGTCAATGGCATAGCGCAGGTCGTGGCCGGGCCGGTCGGCAACAAAGGTAATCAGCTGTTCGCTGGTACCTTCGGGGCGATTGAGCTTGCGGTCCATTATGCGGCACAACAGCCGCACCAAATCAATATTCTTCCATTCATTAAATCCGCCCACATTGTATCTTTCGCCGTCTTTGCCGCGGTGATAGATGATGTCAATTGCCCGGGCATGGTCTTCTACATACAACCAATCCCGCACATTTTCACCTTTGCCATAAACCGGCAGGGGTTTGTTTTGCAGGATGTTGTGTATCATCAGCGGAATCAGTTTTTCGGGGAAATGATGCGAGCCGTAGTTGTTGCTGCAGTTGCTGATTACGATGGGCAGGCCGTAGGTATCGTGGTAGGCACGCACAAAATGATCGGCTGCCGCCTTGGAGGCCGAATACGGACTGTGCGGGTCATACGGTGTGGTTTCGGTAAAGAAGCCGGTTGCACCCAGGGTGCCGTACACTTCATCGGTTGATACCTGATAAAACCGTTTGCCCTCAAAATTCCCGGCCCAGTATTTACGGCAGGCATTCAGCAGTACTACCGTACCCAGTACGTTGGTTTTTACAAATGCCAGGGGGTCGAGTATGCTGCGGTCAACATGGCTTTCCGCCGCCAAATGAATGACGCCATCAAAGCGGTATTGGGCAAACAAATCTCCCACACGCTGCTCATCGGTTATATCCACCCGTTCGAACACGTAGTTGGGCGCCTGCTCCACATCCTTGAGGTTTTCCAGATTACCGGCGTAGGTTAACGCATCCCCGTTTACGATGCGGTAGTTGGGATATTTGTTTACAAACAGGCGTACCACATGGCTGCCGATGAATCCGGCACCGCCTGTAATAAGTAGGGTTTTATCAAATGCTGTCATAGTTATAAACTCCAGTACGTTCGTGAAGGTAATTGCTTGCGGAACAAGCCTTTCAAATCGGCAAAGAGCGCATGCGGGGCCGTTATTTCCTCAAAATATGCGGGCGGCAACTGTGCATATTCGCGGTGCGGAACGGCAAGCACCACGGCATCATAAGGAGCCGACAGGTTTTCGCAAAGCGAAAAGCCATACTCATGCAACAATTCATCCGATGCGGCATGCGGATCTACCACATCAACCTGCATGGCAAAAGCCTGCAGCTCTTTTACCAGTTCGGCCACTTTCGAGTTGCGCACATCACTTACATTTTCTTTGAACGTGGCTCCCATAACCAGCACGCGGGCGCCGGCAGGCTGCGGCGCATGACGAATGATGTGCTGCACAATTTTTTTAGCAACATAGGCCGGCATTTCATCGTTTATTACCCGGCCGGCCAATATTACACGTGAATCGTAACCCAGCTGATTGGCTTTATAGGTAAGATAGTAGGGATCAACACCAATGCAATGCCCTCCTACCAAACCGGGTTGAAACCGCAGGAAATTCCACTTGGTACCTGCCGCCTCCAGTACTTCGTAGGTGTTGATGTTCATGCGGTCGAAAATGATGGACAGCTCATTCATGAGCGCAATGTTGAGGTCGCGCTGGGTGTTTTCGATAATTTTTGCCGCCTCGGCCACTTTGATGGAAGAGGCCCGATGCACACCCGCCTGAACCACCAGTTCATACACCCGTGCAATTGTGTCGGCCGCTTCGGCATCGCTGCCCGATACTACTTTTACAATGTTGGCCAGGGTATGTTCCTTATCGCCGGGATTAATACGCTCGGGCGAGTAGCCCAGCTTAAAATCCACTCCCAGCTTTAATCCGCTCAGCTGTTCAATAATCGGCAGGCAATCTTCTTCAGTGCAGCCGGGGTAAACTGTTGACTCATACACCACATAGTCACCCGGCTTAATTACTTTACCGATGGTTTCCGAAGCCCGGCGCACCGGCCCCAAATCGGGCATGTTATGCGCATCAACGGGGGTTGGCACGGCCACGATGTAAAAAGAAGCCTGGCGCAGCACGTCCAAATCATTTGTAAAAGTAATATCGCACCCTTCAAAGGCCTCGGGGCCTAACTCTTTACTGGGGTCAATGCCCTGCTGCATCAGCGCAATGCGCTGGGCATTAATGTCGAATCCAATTACGGCAACCCTTCGGGCAAATTCCAGTGCAATGGGCAGGCCCACATAACCGAGTCCGATGACTGCCAGCTTCTTTTCTTTTTTCAGTAAGGCTTCAACCATTACAGATACGTGTTTTTTAGGTTGCGTAGGTTTATTTGATGCTTTTGAATTCTTTCGGTTGTTTTACCCACTCCGAGGGAGGCAAATTTTTGAAATATTCGTACGTAATGCGCAGCCCTTCGCTCCGGGGTACTTTCGGTTCCCAACCCAGTATTTCACGGGCCTTGGTAATATCGGGCCGGCGTTGTTTGGGGTCGTCAACGGGCAGGGGCTTGTACACAATTTTTTGTTTGGTTCCGGTAAGCCGAATCACTTCTTCCGCAAACTCTTTGAGCGTAATTTCGGAAGGGTTGCCAATATTTACCGGCAAATGATAATCGCTCATCAGCAGGCGGTAAATGCCTTCAATCAAATCATCAACATAACAAAAGCTGCGGGTTTGACTGCCATCGCCAAACACGGTAAGGTCTTCGCCCCGCAATGCCTGGCCAATAAAGGCAGGCAGCGCACGCCCGTCGTTCAGCCGCATCCGCGGGCCATAGGTATTAAAAATACGCACGATACGTGTTTCCACTCCGTGAAAGCGGTTATAGGCCATGGTAATGCTTTCCATAAACCGCTTGGCTTCGTCGTACACGCCGCGGGGGCCTACCGGATTTACATTCCCCCAATATTCTTCGGTTTGCGGATGCACCAGCGGATCGCCGTACACTTCTGAGGTAGAGGCCACCAAAATGCGGGCGCCTTTTGCCTTCGCCAAACCCAGGCAGTTGTGCGTGCCCAGGGCCCCTACCTTAAGGGTTTGAATGGGAATTTTGAGGTAATCAATGGGGCTGGCGGGCGATGCGAAGTGCAGAATGTAATCGAGCCGGCCGGGTATATGAATAAACTTGGTTACATCGTGATGATAAAACTCAAACTGTTCCAGTTTGAACAGGTGTTCAATATTCATCAGGTCGCCGGTAATGAGGTTATCCATGCCAATTACATGGTACCCTTCGCGAATGAAGCGGTCGCACAGGTGCGAACCCAAAAAACCGGCTGCACCGGTAATTAAGATGCGTTTGCGTTCCATAATTTGTTAAGCGTTTGGTTTTACCGGCTGGCGGCCAACACTCTCGTAATAAAAGCCCATTTCTTTCATTTGAGCGGCATCAAATACATTGCGTCCGTCAAAAATCACCTTTTGCTTCAAAGCGCCCGCAATGCGGTCGAAGTCGGGCGTACGAAATTCGCTCCACTCGGTTGCAATGATCAATGCATCGGCACCGGCAAGCGCTTCGTATTGCCCTTCGGCATATTCAATGGCATCGCCCAGCAGTTGCTTTACGTTGGGCATGGCTTCGGGGTCAAAGGCGCAAACCGTGGCACCGGCTTCCGTTAATGCTTGAATCATGTACAAGGCAGGCGCCTCCCGAATATCGTCGGTATTGGGCTTAAAGGCAAGCCCCCACAGCGCAAAACGCTTGCCACTTAAATCGTTCCCAAAAAACGCTTTGATTTTGGGAATTAAAAAGAGTTTCTGTTCCTCATTCACCCGCATTACGGCATTCAGTATCTGAAAATCGTATTGCACTTCTTCCGACGACTTTACCAGCGCATGTACATCTTTAGGGAAACAACTGCCGCCGTAACCGATGCCGGGGAAGAGAAAACGCTTGCCAATGCGTTCATCGCTGCCAATACCTTTGCGCACCTGATCCACATCGGCACCCAGTTTTTCGCACAGGCGGGCAATTTCGTTCATGAACGAAATTTTTACCGCCAAAAACGAATTGGCCGCATACTTGGTTAATTCGGCGCTGCGCTCATCCATAAATAATATCGGATTGCCGCTGCGCACAAAAGGCGCATACAAGTCGCTCATAATTTTACGGGCCCGTTCATCGGTGGTACCCACCACTACCCGATCGGGCTTCATAAAATCATCAACGGCAACACCCTCCCGTAAAAACTCCGGATTACTTACCACGGCAAAGGGGCCTTTGTAATGTTTAGCAATGGCATCGCGTACTTTTTCTGCCGTACCAACGGGTACCGTACTTTTATCCACAATCACCTTGTAATCGGTAAGAATTTTACCCAGCTCATCGGCAACGCCCAGTATGTACTTCAGGTCGGCGCTGCCGTCTTCGCCGGGGGGTGTGGGCAGGGCCAGGAAAATAATGGTGGCATCTTTTACGCCCTCGGCAAGGCTGGTGGTAAAGTGCAGCCGCCCTTCTTTGAGGTTGCGTAAAAATATTTTCTCTAATCCGGGTTCGTAAATGGTAATTTGTCCGTTGGAGAGTTTTTCTACTTTGCGTTGGTCAATATCAATACAAGTTACCTGGTTTCCGGTTTCGGCAAAACAGGTACCGGTAACCAAACCAACATAACCGGTGCCTACTACTGCAATTTTCATAATGGTTGAGCGCCCGTGCTAAACAGGTCTTTTTTTAAGGTTTCAAAGATTATTCAAATAAGCCAAAACGTTTTCAATGATGTATTGCTGCTGCTCCGCATCCAGTTCGGTATGCATGGGCAACGAAATTACCCGGTCGGTCAGCCAGTCGGTAATGGGCAGGTTATAGGTACTTCCTCCAAAAGCGGCAAACATTTTTTGCCGGTGTGCCGGCACAGGGTAGTAAATCATGGATGGAATTTGCTTTTCGGCCAGGTAGGCATGCAACCCATTGCGTACATCGGCCACCTGTTTGTACCCATCGAGTATAAGGGTGTATTGATGGAACACGTGTTTGCTGTAGGGAGCACGATAGGGCGTGGTAAGATGCGGATGGCCGGCAAATGCGGCATCGTACACATCGGCAGCCTTGCGCCGGTTGGCAATGTACTGATCTAACTGCCGCAACTTAATGCGCAATACGGCAGCTTGCAGGGTATCGAGGCGGGAGTTGCAGCCAACGATATCGTGATAATACCGCACTTTTTGCCCGTGGTTGGCCACCATGCGCAGCTTTTCGGCAAAGGCATCATCGTTGGTAAACATGGCTCCGCCATCTCCATAACATCCTAAATTTTTAGAGGGGAAGAAGGAGGTGCACCCAATGGTACCGATGGTGCCGGTTTTGCGTACGGTGCCATCGGCAAACGTGTAATCGCTACCAATAGCCTGCGCATTATCTTCTATCACGTACAAGCCATATTCCCGGGCAATATCCATTATTTCCTGCATGGGTGCCGCATGCCCATACAGGTGTACGGGTACAATGGCTTTTGTTTTGGGGGTTATGGCCTTGCGTACCGCTTCGGGATCGATACAAAAGGTTTTAGGATCTACTTCTACAAACACGGGCTTCAGCCGCAACAAGGCCACCACTTCGGTGGTAGCAATGTAGGTAAACGAAGGCGTTATCACTTCATCGCCCGGCTGCAGGTCCAGCGCCATCATGGCAATTTGCAGGGCATCGGTACCGTTGGCACAGGGGATGGTATGCTTTACATTTAGGTAGGCACTCATTTCATCGGCGAACTGTTGCACCGGTTTGCCATTGATGAAGGCGGCGCTTTCCAACACTTCCTGTACAGCCGCATCTACCTCCGCTTTAATGTGTTGGTACTGGGCCTTTAAATCTACCATTTGGATGGGTCGCATAATTGCTGCTTTAAACGGCTGCGAAAGTACGTGAAAAATGCCGTACTGTTCCCCCGCCGTAAGCGTTGCCAAAATGAAGTTTTCATGACCCGCCGGCAAGGGTGTAGCTTTGTGCCATGCGTTTCATGTACAACCTGTTCCTGCGCATATACCTGGCCGCAGCCCACATAGCCGCGTGGTTTCAGCCCAAAGCCCGTCTGTGGGTAAAAGGTCAAAAAGGCTGGCAGCAACACCTCCCGCAGGGCTGGAACCCACGGCCGGGAGCACCCGTGCTGTGGATGCACTGCGCCTCGTTAGGCGAATTTGAACAGGGGCGGCCTGTGCTGGAAGCGCTGCAGCAGCAATACCCCCGGCTAGTGGTGGTACTTACGTTTTTTTCGCCCTCGGGTTATGAAGTACGGAAAAACTATGCACGGGCCGACAGGGTACTGTATTTGCCCTTTGACGGCCCCCGGAACGCGAAACTGTTTTTGGATGCGGTACAGCCCACCGTTGCCATTTTTGTGAAGTACGAATTTTGGCACTACTACCTGCACGCATTAAAAGCCCGCAACATACCTGCGTTACTCATTGCGGGCATTTTTCGGCCCAAGCAACCCTTTTTTCAAAAATGGGGCAGCTTTCACCGGCAAATGCTGGAATGTTTTGCCTGCCTTTTTGTGCAAAACGAGGCCTCGGTTGCGTTGCTGCAATCCATTGGCCTGCATGATAAAACCGTACAGGCAGGCGACCCCCGTTTTGACCGCGTACTTGCTACCGCACAACACTGGCAGCCCGATGCAGTAACAGCAAAATTTGTCAACGAGGGGCCGGTACTGGTTGCCGGCAGTACCTGGCCGCAGGATGAACAGTTGCTGGCCGGCTGGCTGGCTCTGCAGCCCGAATGGAAACTGATAGTGGCGCCCCATGAAGTTGACGAAACCCATTTGCGGCACATTGAAAAACTGTTTCCGGGTGCGTTGCGGTACTCGGTTGCCGAAGCCGCCGGTGGCCCTTTGGAGGCGAACAAAGTATTGCTGATAGACCGCATCGGCCTGTTGGCCCGCCTCTACAAATATGGCACGGTATGCTATGTAGGGGGCGGTTTTAACAAGAGCGGCCACCACAACATATTGGAAGCTGCAGTTTACGGCAAGGCCGTTATTACCGGACCGGTTTATGAAAAGTTTGCCGAAAGTGTGGCATTAAAGGCAGCTGGCGGCAGTTTTACGGTTCGCGACAGTGCCGAAATGAACAAGGTAATGGGCCAAATTTCTTTTGCAGAAGCGGGGGCTATTGCCGCCCGTTACGTTTCAGGTCAGGCGGGCGCCACCAACCGCATCCTACATTGGATTCAGGAAAAACGTCTTTTAACGAGCGCATAAAATTCCTGGGTGGCGGGGCGCTCATCGTCCCACCCCAGTTTAATCTTCAGTTCCCGCTCAATCCAATACTGAGCTTCGGCGTAAATCGAAAAATTATTGATGGTTTTTATGGAGCGTTCGTACATGGCTTCATCGCCCCGAAACAGTTCGTTGATGAATACGTAGCGATCGTTAATGCCAATTGCCTTTTTCAGGTCTTTGATGGGCGCTTCGCTCAGGCGGTGCGCCAGTTCCACCTTATCTTCCTTTAATCGCTCGTTTAACGAAGGGGACTCGGCTGGTGAAGGCACTTTTTCGGCCGCCCGTTGCGGCTGGTAATTGGGCTGGTGCAGCAAGGTAGGCGGTGTTTCGGCATCCTCATCAAACTCAAACAAAATGCCCGGTTTCATTTGATTTTGCTTGGCCTGCAGTTTATTGGCAAACTCGGCCTTGCGCCGTATTTCTTCCAGCTCGGCTTCCAGTTCATTTTCATCAACCTGCAATACTTCCACAATTTTTGGCTGCGGAGGTTGTGCGGCTGTTGCACCGGGCGCTGCTACCGGTCCGGCAGCAGCGGTGGCTTCGGGCATTGGGTGCAGCGCAGCTACGGTAACTGCCGGAAGTTCTACAGCCACACGTGTTGATGCGGGAACCCCCTGTCCGGCCATTTGTTGTTGCAGGGCGGCCTGCAACTGGCGGGTGAGTGCAAGCAAATCGGCAGCGGCGGCGCCCCTGCGGTGTGCATCGTATAATTGGTTGATGAGGGAAGTGATGCGTTCCATGAATAATCTTACATTTGGCGCAATCCGTTACCGGATAAAGTTACAAACTGTTTGCATTAAGAAATTCACAATGTTTATTGAACCCCATATTAAAGGCGAACGCAGGGGCTGGATTGAAGTGATTTGCGGCTCCATGTTCAGCGGCAAAACGGAAGAACTCATCCGCCGCCTCAAGCGGGCCCGCATTGCCAACCTGAAGGTGGAAATTTTTAAACCTTCGGTAGATGTACGCTATGATGAAGTAAACATCGTTTCGCACGATGAGAACGCCATCCCTTCCACCCCCATTGACAATTCGCAGAAAATTTTGCTGCTGGCGCAGGATGTGGATGTGGTGGGTATTGATGAAGCGCAGTTTTTTGACAGCGAAATCACCCATGTGTGCGAGCAACTGGCCCTGCGGGGCGCACGGGTAATTGTTGCGGGGCTGGATATGGACTACAAAGCCCAACCCTTTGGGCAAATGCCCAACCTGCTGGCCGTGGCCGACTATATTACCAAACTGCATGCCATTTGCATGGTTTGCGGCAACATTGCCAACTACTCGTTCCGCAAGTCGGTGGAAGAAGCACAGGTGGTGTTGGGCGAAAAAGACAAATACGAACCCCGTTGCCGCCACTGCTACCATCAGGGCATTACCCATACCTAGCGGATGAATCCGGGCAATTCATCAAAATGAGCCGCCCGGGTGCGGCTGAGCAGCAGGTCTTTCAGGGCAAACACCAGCGATTTGAAAGAAGTAATCAGCGCCCGGTTGAGATTCATGAGGGTGGATATTTCTTCACCGCTCAACCGCTCGGTAGCCGGCAGCCGGTACATCCGCTTCAGCTCATCGGCGTATGCGGCCTGAATGCTGCGGTACAAATCGGTTAACTGCACAAAGCGCACTTCTTCATCGGCCTCCTGCAGCAAAGCCCCAACCGTTGCTATAACCCGGGTTACCCGTTGCTGCAAGGTTTCAAAAAAAGCAAACTTCTGATCGTTCGATGAGTTGCGCAGTTGTTCAATATCGGGCAGGGCATCTTTAATGCTCTTGGCGGCATACATAAGGTTGCGTATGGCGGTCATCATCTGATCCAGGCGTTCGGTTTCCGCGGCTCCGGTTAGGGTATTTTGAAAACGGAGGTAAAACGTATGCAACTCGCCATACAGTTTTTTCATGTGTGCATATTGCACGCCCGGCTGCGCCATATTGCCTTCGGGTTTATACAGTTGCAGCAGCGCGGCATGGGGCGGCAGGCTAAAAGCGCTGTTGTAAAACCACAACACATGGGCAACAAAATGCCGGCTTTCCAACTCCAGGGTTTCCAGCGCCAGATCGGTTTCCTGAATTTTAATTTTATGCAGGTAACCGGTAGCCGGATCGTCTTGAAAACGGTTTTCCAAAAATTTTCCAAACAAATTAAGGAAGGGCAAAAACAACAGAATACCGCTGAAGTTTAAAAAACTCTGAAAGAAAACCAGCGCAAAAAGCGGATCGTGAATTTGTACCACATCGGTAATAAAATTAAGTACCGGCCGCAGCAAAACTAAAATCACCAGGGTATTGATGGTATTGAACAGGATGTTGCCTAAAGCCACTCTTTTTTTAGCTGCCACGCCGTGTACCGATGCCAGGGCCAGCTTGAGGGTGGTACCAATTTCGGCACCCAGCACCAGGCTGGCTGCCATCGGCAAGTCAATGGCGCCGGCATGCAGGGCACTCAGTATTAAGGCAATCATTACGGAACTGGATTGCACCAATGCCGTTAACACCAAACCCACACCGGTATAAAACAGCAAGGGATAATGGGCAAAAGCCGCCAGGTTGGTTTGCTGCACAAAATCGGTCATGCCGTCTTTCATGTATTGCAACCCCAAAAACAAAAAGGCAAAACCAATCAAAAAACGGCACCAGTAATAAAACCTGCTGAGTGGTGTTGCAAACAATACCGCCAGGCCGGCTACGGCCAGCATGGGCAATGCAAACGCTTCAATATTCAGTTTAAATCCAAACGTAGCCACCACCCACCCGGTAAAGGTGGTACCCAGGTTCGAACCCAACATTACGGCCAACGCATTCTGCATTTTTACGATGCCTGCCCCCACCATGGATAGCATCAGCAGGTTTACCACCGAGCTGCTTTGCATCAAAGCCGTAACTACCGTACCGCCAATAATGGCCTTGAATTTGCTGCCTGTTTGTTTTTTCAGAAACAACTTAAAACCCCGCCCGGAAATGGCTTTGAGGGCCTCTTCCAGCAAACCGATGCCCAGTACAAAAATGGCAGCACCGGCCAACAACTTCCAGATATCGTGTGCCGTATTCACAACCTGAATGTACAACAGAAAGCGGCAACTTATCATGTGTGCCATCGGTAAATAAAGATGTAGGCTACCGGTTGCTGTTCCATACTCAAAATGCGCCTATTTTTGGCAAAACAATACCCATCGCCTCGTACAGCAACATAGTGCACCTTTTCAAAAAAGACCTGCTGCTGGAACTGCGGCAGCAATACACCTTTTACGGTGTGGTGCTGTATGTTGCCAGCACCATCTTTGTTTTGTATTTGGCCATGGGCCGGCCCGAACCTGCTGCCTGGAACGGCCTTTTCTGGATTACCCTGCTCTTTATAGCCATTAACGCGGTAGCGAAAAGCTTTTTGCAGGAAAGCCGGGGCCGCATGCTGTACTACTACACCATCGCATCGCCGGTTGAATTCATCGTTGCCAAACTATGGTACAACCTGCTGCTGATGGTGCTGATGAGCGGGCTGAGCCTGCTGCTGTTTTCGTTTTTTTTAGGAGCGCCCTACACCGGGCATTTTCGATTTTTGGGTATTACCTGGCTGGGCGGCATCAGCATCAGTCTTGTATTTACGCTGTTAGCGGCCATTGCCGCCCGTGCCAATCAAAACGCGGCGCTCATGGCCATATTGGGCTTTCCGCTCATCGTACCGCAGCTGCTGTTACTCATCCGGCTTTCGAAAGTGGCCTTTGGCGAAGTGTTTCGCGAAAATGCCGTACAGCAACTGGTACTGCTGCTGGGCGCACTGGATGTGATGGTTATTGCGCTATGCCTGATTTTGTTTCCGTTTTTGTGGAAAGATTAAGACACAACACCCTTAACTTTGCGCCACGCTGCCCATGCCTGCAAACATGCAACTGCACATTACCCTGCATTTGCGGCCGGAAGCCCAACAAGTTATTATTGCATGCTCAAAAACTGGTGGAAGATATTAGCCGTTCTGTTGCTTTTTTACACCTTCGTTGCAGGGTTTTTGATTAAAGTTCCCATCATTGGCAACCTGTATCAAACCATTCGCAATCTGTTTTTTCACGTGCCCATGTGGTTTGGGCAAATGATCTTATTGCTGGTTTCCATGATATATGCCATTGCCTATTTGCGTACAGGCAAGCTGGTGTACGACCTCCGCTCCCGTGAATTTGCCCGTACGGGTATGGTTTTTGGCGTATTGGGACTGCTAACCGGGGCGTTTTGGGCTACCTATACCTGGGGCGAACCCTGGAGCAACGATCCCAAGCAGGTAGCCGTGGCAATAGCCCTGCTGATTTACATGGCATATTTTGTGTTGCGCAACTCCGTGCCCGACCTGGATAAACGGGCCCGCATCAGCAGTGTGTACAACATATTCGCCTACTTCATTTACATACCGCTCATAATGATTTTACCGCGACTGGTAGAATCCCTGCATCCGGGCGGACAGGGCGCCCAGGGCAACCCCGCACTCAGCGGCAAAGACCTGGATCCTACCATGCGAATTGTTTTTTGGCCGGCCGTTTTGGGTTGGACGCTGCTGGGGGTATGGATTACCCAGTTGTTCAGCCGGATTTCCCTTTTAAAAGAAAAAGACTGGATACATGCATAAACTCCTTACCTTTTTGCTGCTGCTTGCATCGGTACCTGCCTGGGCGCAGGAACGTGCGGCAGCTTTACCCGCCAACGAAAGCGTGTTGGCGCAACATGATAAAATTTATGTGGTGCTGGGGGTTTGCCTTATTATTTTAGCCGGACTGATACTGTACCTGGTAGCGCTTGATCGTAAAATCAGCCGGTTGGAACGTACACAGAAATAGTTATTTTCACTCATACTTAAACAACGATTGTTATGTCATCTACAGAGTACAGCTTTTTTGACAGCGTGCAGAAAAGCTTCGACAAAGCTGCCGCATTTACATCCTGGGACAAAGGAATTTTGGAACAAATTAAGGCCTGCAACAGTGTTTACCGCATGCGCTTTCCGGTAAAAATGGACGATGGCCGCATTGAGGTTATTGAAGCCTATCGGGTACAACACTCGCACCACAAAACACCGTGTAAAGGCGGTATCCGCTTTGCAGCCGAAGTAAACCAGGACGAAGTAATGGCGCTTGCAGCCCTTATGACCTACAAGTGTGCCATTGTAAACGTACCCTTTGGCGGCGGCAAGGGCGGCATCAAAATCAACCCCCGTAACTATTCTACCTACGAATTAGAAAAAATTACCCGCCGTTATACCACCGAACTGATAAAGAAAAACTTTATTGGCCCGGGTACCGATGTACCCGCCCCCGACTACGGTACCGGCGAGCGGGAAATGGCCTGGATTGTAGATACCTACCAAACCATGAAACCCGGCGAACTGGATGCTGCCGGCTGCGTAACCGGAAAGCCCGTAACCCAGGGCGGTGTACGTGGCCGCCGCGAAGCCACCGGCCTGGGCGTGTTCTATGGCATTCGTGAAGTGCTGAACATGAAAGACATCATGGATAAACTGGGCATGACTCCCGGCGTTAAAGGCAAGCGCATCATCATACAAGGCCTGGGTAACGTAGGGTATTATGCCGCGAAGTTTTTCAGCGAAGCGGGTGCCAAAATCATTGCCCTGGCTGAATATGAAGGCGCCATCTGGAACAATGACGGACTGGATTACGACGCCGTATTTAAGCACCGCAAAGCCACCGGATCCATTCTCAACTTCCCCGGCGCCAACAACTTTGCCAAAAACTCCGACGCGCTGGAAATGGAGTGCGATGTGCTGATCCCCGCCGCACTGGAAAATGTAATCAACGGCGAAAATGCGCCCCGCGTAAAGGCAAAAATCATCGGCGAAGCCGCGAATGGCCCGCTTACGCCCGAGGCCGATGAAATTTTTGCCCAAAAAGGCATCATGGTAATACCCGACATGTTTTTGAACGCCGGGGGCGTTACCGTAAGCTACTTTGAGTGGCTGAAAAACCTGAGCCACGTACGCTACGGCCGGCTGGAAAAGCGCTTTACCGAAAATCAAAACAATGCCCTGCTCGACCAACTGGAAGCCCTAACCGGAAAAACCGTGGATAACAATGTACGCAAAAACATTTTGCACGGCCCCGATGAGGAAGACCTGGTTTACAGCGGCCTTGAAGAAACCATGATTAACGCAGTAAATGAAGTTATGGATTGCTGGAAGGCCAACCCTGCCATTCCCGATATGCGTACGGCCGCATACGTGGTAGCCATCAATAAAGTGGCCACATCCTATCAGGAACTGGGTATCTTCCCATAATCAAATTACTTCCTCCCTAAAGCCCCTCCGCCCGAGGGGCTTTTTTATGCCGTTCGAAGCACAACCGCGAACCACCCCTCCTCCTAAGTGTTTGTTAATTGTGGGCGCATGGTATGGCAGAAAAACTGACAGGTTTGTTACTTTACAGTTGTAGGCACGCAATTTGCCGCAGTGTTGGTACAACTTAAAACAACACAACAATCGTCTAATTTCGGGTTCCAAGCCCCATAAAAGCGAAAAGTAAAAAATTATGAAAGCAAAACACATTTTACTGATGGTTGCCGTAAGCGCTGTTACATCGCTTACCAGTGTGTTTCTGTATGCAAAATTTGCACCCTCGAAACAAAGTGTCATTTACAGCCAGCAACAAGTTCCGGTGAACTATGCCGGCCTTTTTGACAGTGGTTTTCATGAGCCCGGTGCCGCTGTTTCGTTCGAAAGTGCAGCCGCTACAGCCATACCGGCAGTAGTGCATATCAAAACAAAAACCAATCCGCGCCAAACCAACCTGCAACGACGCCGCAGCCCGTTTAGCGACCTGTTTGGAGAAGACTTCTTTAACGATTTCTTTGGCGACCGTATGCAAACCCTGCCGCAAATGGCCAGCGGGTCGGGTGTATTCATTTCATCCGATGGTTACATAGTAACCAACAACCACGTGATTGACGGTGCCGATGAAATTACCGTTACACTGCACAACAAAAAGCAGTACAAGGCCAAACTGGTTGCTGCCGATGCCAACACCGATTTGGCCGTATTGAAAATAGAAGGTACCGGTTTTCCCTACCTGCTGTATGGCAATTCCGATGAAGTACGCATTGGCCAATGGGTTTTGGCAGTAGGTTACCCCCTAACGCTCGAAACCACCGTTACTGCCGGTATTGTAAGTGCCAAGTACCGGTACCTGGGTGTAAATCAGCGCAAGGCGCGCCCCGGAGCCAATGTGGTGGAAAGCTTTATCCAAACCGATGCTGCCGTTAACCAGGGCAACAGCGGTGGCGCCCTCATCAACACCAATGGCCAGCTCATTGGCATTAACGCGGCCATTGCCTCGCCCACCGGTTCGTATGCCGGTTACTCATATGCCATACCGGTAAACATTGTACGCAAAGTGGTGGACGACCTGATTAAATTCGGAACCGTTCAACGCGCCTACCTGGGTATCCGTCCGGCCATGAATGGCGATGAAAATACCGATTCGCAAATCAAAGAAGGCGATGGCGTTGAAATTGGCGAAGTATTGGATAAAAGCGCTGCTGCCGAAGGCGGTTTGAAGAAAGGCGATAAAATCATAAAACTCGACAACAAACCGGTAACCACCTGGACCGAATTAACGGGCACCATTGCCAGCTACCGGCCCGGCCAAAAGGTTACCGTAACCTACCTGCGCAACGGCAAAGAACTCACCAGTGTGGTTACCCTGCGCAACAGCGCCGGCAATACCGACATCATCAAAGCATCGCCCCTCGACAAGCTGGGAGCCGAGTTTGCCACGGTTGACAGCCGCAAGGCACGTGAGTTGGGCATTGAAGGAGGCGTTGAAATCAAATCGCTTTCCGACGGTTTAATTGCCAACCAAACCACCATCAAAAAAGGCTTCATCATCATACGCGCCGGCGGCAAAACAGTACGCAGCGTTGATGACTTAAGCAAAGTGCTGGATGGTGCCGGCAACAGCATCATCATTGAAGGCATTTACCCCGGCTACGAAGGTGTTTATACCTATGCCATTAACGAGTTGCGGAACGAACCGTAAAAAGTTCTTATCGTAATAAAAAGAGAGGGCCAAAGCCCTCTCTTTTTATTTGCTGCCTACCCGGTATCCCCAGGGTGGTAACGTAAATGGTTCGTCCAACGAAAATGCTGCATTGGTAAACAAGTCGGTAAACAGGCCGCCAAAGCGGGTATCGGTAAATTGTACCTCCAGCGGTTGCTCCGAAAAATTGAGCGCCACCACCACCTCCCGGCTGCCTTTGCGTCTGATGAACGAAAACACCCGGTCGTTGTAATTGGTAGCAATGCGCCAGGTAAGCACGCTGCGGTCGCCGCAATGCAAGGCCGGATGCGCTTTACGCAAATGCAGCAACTGCCTGAAAAACTGATGCAGGCGGGGTTCCTTCGTGCCCCACTCTATTTCATCCTTATCAAAAAAAGCCAGGCGCTTTTTGTTGGGCAGTTCCTGGCCGCTGTACAGCAAGGGAATTCCATTCCACAAACAACTGAAAACAGCCAGCGGCATGGCCATATTGCCATACTTTTCGTACTCGGTTCCGTTCCAACTGTTTTCATCGTGGTTGGTTGTAAAAAACGTACGCATATGCCCGTAAGGTGCCTTTTGGTGATAAGCAGCCAGTACCTGATCGAGCAACGGTATGCGGCGTACGCCCTTGTAAAATTCTTCGGTTACATGCATCCAGTGCCAGGTATAGCTGGCATCAAACGCAAACGCGTAGGGCGCATCGGCACCCCACTGGTCAAACTCGCCCAGCCAAAAAAGCGGGCGGATGCGGTCGAGCTCGCTGCGGGCTTCCATCCAAAAATCAAGCGGCACCAGCATGGCCATATCGCACCGAAAGCCATCAATATCGCATTGCTCCACCCAAAAACGCATGGCATCGGTCATTGCCCGGCGCATGTCGGCATTCTCATAATTTAGCTGAATTACATCTTCCCAGTTTTCCACCGGCGGCCGAAAACTGCCATCGGCATTGCGACTGTAAAATTCGGGGTGCGCCTCGGTCCACTCATGATCCCATCCGGTATGATTGGCCACCCAGTCAATAATCACTTTCATTCCCCACCGGTGTGCGGCATCCACCAGGTGCTGAAAGTCGGCCAGGGTGCCAAATTCCGGATTGGTTTGTACGTAGCTGCTGCAGGCGTAATAACTGCCCAGCGTTCCTTTTCGGTTTTGGCGCGCTATGGGTGTAATGGGCATAAACCAAAGCACCTCCACACCCATTTCGTACAGGCGGGGCAAATGCTTTTCAAAGGCCCGAAACGTGCCTTCACGGGTGTACTGCCGCAGGTTTACTTCATAAATGTTGGTGCTTAGCGCCCATGCCGGCGGATGAAATAACGGTTGCTTCATGTAGTTCAATGTTACGAAACCCCTGGTAATGCGCCTTGCCAATTTTTCCACTTGCAAACCATGTACCTTTGCCGCTGTTATAATCTTTGGCCAACAGGCGTAATTACCGCAACATGAAAAAATTTGACGTTCCGAATATCTACCGCAGCCAACTGATTACCGCCGTTAAACAAAAACGCCGCGAAGAAGACCGGTTGAAAAAAGATTTGAGTCCCACTTTGCTGAATCTGGGGGCGGTACAATTTTACCTGGCGCGCCACTTCGGGTTTTGTTATGGGGTTGAAAACGCCATTGAAATCGCCTTCCGTACCATTGCCGAAAACCCCGGCAAGCGCATTTTTTTGCTGAGCGAAATGATTCACAACCCGCAGGTAAACGCCACCCTGCAGGAAAAAGGGGTGCAGTTTTTGCAAGATACCTACGGAAATCAACTGGTACCCTTTGAAACCCTAACAGCCGATGACGTGGTAATTATACCCGCATTTGGCACCACGCTGGAGGTGGAAGCCCTGCTGCGCCAAAAAGGCATTGCCATTGAAAAATACAATACCACCTGCCCTTTTGTGGAAAAAGTATGGAACCGCAGCGAGCAACTTGCCGCCAAAGGTTACTCCATTGTGGTACATGGCAAACCCAAACACGAAGAAACCCGGGCCACCTTTTCGCATGCCAGCTCGCATACGCCCACGGTTATTGTGAACGACATGAACGATGCGGTACAACTGGCCCAATACATAACCGGCCAAAAAGCTCCGGAGGAGTTTTACCGCGAGTTTGACGGACTTTACAGCAAGGAATTTGATATTGAAAAAGACCTGCAACGGTTTGGTGTGGTGAACCAAACCACCCAGCTGGCCAGCGATACCCAGGCCATTGCCGAATACCTGAAGCAGGTAGTAATGCAACATTACGGCCTAACCGAGGCAACCATTGCCGAACGTTTTGCCGACACCCGCGATACCCTGTGCTACGCCACCAACGATAACCAGTCGGCCGTGCGGGCCCTGCTGGAAATACCGGCCGACCTGGCAATTGTTGTAGGCGGTTATAACAGCTCCAATACCACCCACCTGGTAGAGCTGTGCGAAGCCCAATTACCCACCTACTTTATAAACGGAACCGACAAACTGCTGTCGGCCACCGAAATTTTGCACTTTAATTTTCACGATAAACGCGAATACCTTACCCGTGATTACCTGCCCCTGCACCGGCCGGTAAAAATTTTAGTAACCAGCGGCGCTTCCTGCCCCGATTCGCTGGTTGAGGCCGTGTTGCGAAAAATTGCCGGCTATTACGATGCGGAACACCTGATTGACGCTTATTTGCACAACCTGCAATAAATAAAACGGGCCCTATGCAAGGCCCGTTTCTTCGTTACCCAACCATCACCTGTTCGCTACTGAACAATTACCCGTTCAACCACCTGTTCACCGGTATTGCGGAAACGAATGCGCAATACATACATACCCGGTTGCAGGTTGCGCAACTGCATTTGCTGCTGGGTAATGCCATTCCATTGGCGAACGTTTTTACCGCTCATATCTTCCAGTGAAAGATCCATTACACCGGCATCGGCGGGCAAAATTACCTGTATCAAGTCTCTACCCGGGTTGGGATAAATCAACACCTTACCGGCACCGTTCATGCGTACAGAGCGCACATCGCTATACACAGCCTTACCCTGAAGGTCAACCATCCGCAGGCGGTAAAATACCATTTCGTTGGTGTTGAGGCGGTCTTTGTACACATACGATACATCGGCAAGGGCTCCGTCGCCCGAGCGGCCGGTACAATCTGAATCACCTCAAAGTTGCCGTTCCCTGTTTTGCGTTCCACTTCGTAAGACTGCATGCTGCTTTCGGTGGCGGCGGTCCAACGCAGGGTTACTTCGTTACCGTTGCGGCCGGCAGTAAAGTTGCTGAGCACCACCGGCAGAACGGAACAGGTATTGCTCAAAATTCCGCTAACATCGGCACCCACATATTCGGGGTTGTCCACGCTTACCACGGCAATAATGTTTTTATTGGAAGTGGTATCGCCCATTTCGAAATTGTAATCGAAGGTGCCATTCACCAGAAAGTAGCGGCTTTTAAACCCGGAAGGAACACCTGCCGTAGTAGTTGTAAAGCTGGTGGTATTTTTCACCAGAAAGTCGTTTCCGTCAACCACTCCATTCCGGTTCAGATCAACATACAAACGATAAGTACCATAAATAGGATCAACTCCCGGTGTAGCTGCATTGTCAAACCGGCTGTCAATAAAAATGGTGTAGGTACGCGGAAACGTACAGTTTACATTACCGCTTACCCTGGGGTCGCCAATTATAAAAGGCGAGCTGCAACTCCAGCATTGTGCTTTTGCTTTTGAGGCATTCGATTGTGTTGCCCAGTTAAAGGCCCGAACGGCAAAATAATCGGTACAAAGGCAATTGGCTTTTACAAAACTTATATTACGTATATAAATTTTCTCGTAGCCCGCTGCGTAAGGTTCTTTGTAAATAGTCACTCCTTCCCAGTTAACATCTACGGCCGGATCGTAATTATAAGTTTGGATAACACTAATTGTAGAACCGGGAAACGAGGTTGCAATACCCGTAGCGTTTAAGTCAAATCCGAATGTTACAAATGCATTATCCAGCATATCAAAAGTGCCATCCGAAGTGGATGTGTAGGTTGCCGGTGTTGGCTGGGCCGCGTTTACAGGAGGACATTTATATGGACCAGCCACGTGCCAGGCCTGATAGTTGTATTCGCTTTCCAACCACAGGTGAATCCAGTTTACTTTATTACCACTGTTTTCGTTAAGAATAAAAGAAATGTCCATCGTATAGAGGACGTTAGGCCCCTGCTGTTGCGCACGTATATTATTGAAAATAACGTTTTGAACATCGCATTGGGCGCGGACGGTGTTGAACAAGGGCATAGCAGCCATTGTAAGCAACAAGAGTAATAACCGTTTCATAAAATACATTTTTGCGATTAACAAATACCCGATGGGCTCATCGCAAAATGCTTTGCAACCCACCCGGCAAGGTGGTCACAGGCATTCTGTATTTCATAGAACGGGATTTACTCTGATGTGAATTTACCGCAAAGCAAACCCTGTAAACCATGATTGATGTTAGTGTTTGTCATTACCAGCATTACTGGTTTTCATAAAAAAAGAACCCCCTTGCGGGGGCTCTTTCGTTGGATTTATCTGGTTTTTACTATCCCGATTATTTTATTGCACCATGATGCGTTCTACCAATTGTTCTCCGGTATCACGTACCTGCATACGCAGCACATACATACCGGGCTTGAGGTTGTTGAGCTGCAGGGTTTTGTTGCTATAGGCGTTCCAGCGCTGCAGCTGTTTACCGCTGAAGTCTTCCAGTGAAATATCGAGCAGGCCGGCATTGTCGGGGAAGATGACGTTTGCGGCGCCGCGACTGGGGTTGGGATAAATGCTTACCACAAGTCCGGTTGCGTTCACCCGAATGAGGCGTACATCGCTGAACATGGCTTTGCCGTCAAAATCAACCTGGCGCAGGCGGTAATGAATGGAGCCGTTGGGCAGGTTGCTGCGGTCTTCAAAACTGTAGCTGGCGCCGCCACCGGTACCGGCATCTACCCTGCTGGGCACAAAGCCTATGGTTTCAAACGCGTTGCCGTTAACGCGACGTTGCACTTCAAAGCCCCTGTTATTGGATTCGGAACCGGTTTCCCAGGTCAGCAACACACGGCCCTGCTGGCGGCTAGCGTTAAAGTTCACGAAAGTAACGGGCAACGTACCACATGTATTTGTAAGCACCCGTGATGCAGCGGCAACACCGGGCGTACTGGGCGTTACAACCACAATCACATTTCTGCTCGAAGCAATATCGCCATTGGATAGTGTAATGCTGTAGGGAATGTTCGATTGACCATAGCTACTACCGGACAAAGTAACCATTGTGGAGAAACTGCTGCCATTGGTTATTTGAATATCGCCGGTGTTAACAGTACCGGAATTATCCATATCAACCCATGCGCTGAAGGTACCGCTAACCGATGCAAAGGTGCCCGGAGGATTTTGGTAGTTTGAACTAATGGCAATGTTATAGGTACGTGTACTGGAGCTACAATTAACCAAACCGGAAATGCTTAAAGTGTAAGGTGTGAAGGAATATGTATTGTAGCACTGAATACCATTTGAACTGGCATTGGTGGCGCCTAAATAAAATGTAATCTGCGGGCTGGATGAACCACATGTACCGGATTTAGTAAACGTAGCGCCTGTTATGGTAATGCGTGAGCCTCCGGTTATCGGAGTCCAACTGACCGTATAACCAGTTTGCGGGGTTAACCCGCCGATGCCGCTTGTTTGTGGTGTAAATACAGAACCATTGTACGCCAATGCAATATAGCCACCCAAATTGGGCGTAGATACTCCGGGAGTATTGCCGCACACGCCCGAAGGTAAACCGCCATCGAAGAAGTAAAGATTCAAATACTTCATACCACCATTATGCAGCAAATCAAACTGCAGATTAAAGGTGGTAACACAGTTGGGCCCCACCTGTTGCTGCGCCGTTGCTGATGAAGAAATGGCTGATGCAGTGATAGTACAACTATTGGGCCCACCCGAACATGTTTGAGCCTGAATGTGGGTTACGGATGCATAGAGGGTAACTAGCCACAGGAGTAAAAACTTTTTCATAACAAAGGTTTTTTGAGGTGAATAAAAATGGTTTCAAAGGATACCTTTTACGAAAAAGTTGTTCAGAAGGATAAAGGTGTTCTTGAAACTGCCATACAGCAGCATAGGTTCACAGGAAGATGGATAGTTATAACCAGAATTTACAAAAAAGCGAGGAAACGCTCAGAAAAAACGATACGGTGCTTCGGAGGAATTGGTTGCAGGAGCAAAAATAGGCAGTGCATTTTAATTATGCAAGCCCTCCGAAAAATTTAAATGTTAAATTTTCATTCCCCCGGTTTGTCGTATTGCACCATGTTTTGCTGCCGTGGTTGCCAAACAGCTGACAATAGCAGCCGTAAATTTTGCAGCACAACTACCGCATAACAAATTGAGTTGCATTAAGAAAGGCTACTGCTTCTGAATTTGCAAGTGTGTAAATACCCGGGGTACATACCATAAAAATTGGTACCCTCGCATTATGAAGCAATGCGCTGCTGCACCCAATTTAATACCAACTGTAGTTGCTGCTCGGGCGTAAGCGCCGAATTATCCAATACCACCGCATCGGGGGCTTGCTGTAACGGACTTACGGCACGGGTAGAGTCGATATGATCGCGTTGCAACAGATTTTTCTTTACTTCATCGAGCGATACATGCGGGTTTTTCAATACCAGTTCCCGAAAGCGCCGTTGCGCCCGCACATCGGCATCGGCCGTCATGAAAATTTTCAGCTCCGCATCCGGAAATACCGTGGTGCCAATATCACGGCCATCCATCACAATTCCCTTTTGCGCACCCATTTTTCGCTGCAGGTTTACGGCAAAGTTGCGTACGCCGGCAAGGGCGGCCACCTCACTTACTTTTTCGGCTACCTGCATGCTGCGTATCTGCTGCTCCACATTTTCGCCATTCAGCAAAATTTCAGACTGCCCGGTTTGCGGATTTTTTTCGAACCCAAGTTGTATGTGTTGCAATGCGGCTTCAACGGCCGGGGCATTGTGTAAATCAATATTGTTGCGCAGCAAATAAAGCGTTATGGCCCGGTACATGGCGCCGCTGTCGATATACAGGTAGTTCAGTTCCCGGGCAAGTTGCCGGGCCAGTGTGCTTTTTCCGCAACTGGAATAGCCATCAATGGCAATGGTAATTTTTTTCATACAAAACGGGGCAAAGAAACCAAAAAGCCCATACAATAAAAAACCCCGGAACCTTCAGTTCAGGGGTTGCCACTTTCTTACATCCTTCTTATCAGGCCTTCGAGGTTTCTTCGGTTGAGGCCTGCGCCTGCTGGCTGAACGTAAAGGTTATTTTCTGATTTTCCTGATCCAGGTGCGCCTGCAATACATCGCCTTCCTTAATGTTCATTTTCAGAATTTCTTCGGCCAGCGGGTCTTCCAGGTATTTCTGGATGGCACGGTGCAGCGGACGGGCGCCAAACTGCGAGTCGTAGCCCTTTTCGGCCAGAAACTCTTTCACTTCTTCCGACAGTTCAAGGGTAAAGCCCAGGGTTTTGAGGCGGGCCAGCACACCCTTCATCAAGATGTCAATAATGCGGAAGATATGCTCTTTGGTAAGCGAGTTGAAGATGATGACATCGTCAATCCGGTTCAAAAACTCCGGCGAGAAGGTTTTTTTCAGCGCTTTTTCGATTACCGCTTTGTTGGCTTCTTCCTGGTTTTGAATGCGGGCGCTGGTAGCAAAGCCTACGCCTTCGCCAAAATCTTTCAACTGGCGCACGCCAATGTTGGAGGTCATGATGATGAGCGTGTTCTTGAAATCCACCTTACGGCCCAGTCCATCGGTCAGTTGCCCATCGTCCAGCACCTGCAGCAAAATGTTGTAAATGTCGGGATGCGCTTTTTCAATTTCATCGAGCAGTACAACGGAGTAGGGTTTCCGACGCACCCGTTCGGTCAGCTGCCCGCCTTCTTCGTAACCCACATAGCCGGGAGGCGCGCCAATAAGGCGGCTCACCGTAAATTTTTCCATGTATTCGCTCATGTCAATGCGTATGAGCGCATCTTCCGAGTCGAACATGTACCGGGCCAGGGCACGGGCCAGTTCGGTTTTACCCACGCCGGTGGGCCCTAAAAAGATGAACGTACCAATGGGCTTCTTGGGGTCTTTCAGGCCTACCCGGTTGCGCTGAATGGCTTTTACCACCTTGCTGATGGCTTCGTCCTGGCCAATTACGGCACCTGCCAGGTCTTGCGCCATGCGGCGGAGTTTTTCGCTTTCGGCCTGCACCATGCGCTTCACGGGTATGCCGGTCATCATGCTCACCACTTCGGCAATGGCTTCTTCATCAATGGGGTAGCGCATGTGCCGGCTTTCTTCTTCCCATTTGGCCTTGGCTTTTTCCAGCTCTTCGCCCAGGCGCTTTTCGGTATCCCGCAGGGCGGCGGCTTCCTCAAAACGCTGGCTTTTTACTACTTTGTTTTTTTCGATTTTAATGTCTTCAATTTTCTTTTCCAGGTCCAGTATTTCCTGCGGTACGTTGATGTTTTTGAGGTGTACCCGTGCACCCACTTCATCCATAACGTCAATGGCTTTGTCGGGCAACAGGCGGTCGGTTATGTACCGGTCGCTCAGTTTTACGCAGGCCTCAATCGCCTCATCGGTGTACAGCACGTTGTGAAACTCTTCGTACTTGGGCTTGATGTTGTTGAGAATTTGAATGGTTTCTTCCACGCTGGGCGGTTCTACCATCACCTTCTGGAAGCGGCGGTCCAAAGCGCCGTCTTTTTCGATGTACATCCGGTATTCATCGAGGGTGGAAGCACCGATGCACTGCAGTTCGCCGCGGGCCAAAGCCGGCTTAAAGATGTTGGACGCATCGAGCGAGCCGCTGGCACCGCCGGCACCCACCAGGGTGTGAATTTCGTCGATAAACAAAATCACATCGCGGTTCTTTTCCAACTCGTTCATAATGGCCTTCATGCGCTCTTCAAACTGGCCGCGGTATTTGGTACCGGCCACCAGGGCCGCCAGGTCGAGCGACACCACCCGCTTATCGTACAGCACCCGCGACACTTTGCGCTGCACAATGCGAAGCGCCAACCCCTCTACAATGGCCGTTTTACCCACACCGGGCTCGCCAATGAGGATGGGATTGTTTTTTTTGCGCCGCGATAAGATTTGCGACACCCGCTCAATTTCTTCTTCGCGGCCTACGATGGGATCGAGGGCGCCGCTTTCGGCCAGGCGGGTAATATCCCTGCCAAAATTGTCGAGTACCGGAGTTTTGCTTTTGCCGCCGGCCGTGCTTTTGGATTTCGACTGGGAATATTTCTTTTCGTCATCGTAATCCTCTTCTCCGGGGTCGTCGTATTCGGCACGGGGGTCGTTTGATTTTACCATGCCCAGCTCGTTGCGGAAAATATCGTAATCCACTTCAAACTGATTCAGTATTTGCGTGGCGATGTTTTCCTTGTTTTTGAGGATGGAAAGCATGAGGTGCTCGGTTTCTACCTGCGGGCTTTTGAGCGCCTTTGCCTCGAGCACGGTAACCCGTATTACCTTTTCGGCCTGCTTGGTAAGCGGCAGGCTGTTGATGTTGGCAATGTTTTTACCGGTTTTATCTTTTACCGCCAGTTCAATTTCGCGACGGAGTTCCTGTATATCCACGTGCAACTGCTTCAGCAGTTTAATGGCGGTATTATCTTCTTCGCGTATCATACCCAGCAATAAATGCTCGGTACCGATAAAATCGTTCCCCAAACGCAAGGCTTCCTCGCGGCTGTAGGAGATGATTTCTTTCACCTGTGCTGAGAAATTATGATCCATATACGGATTTTCGGTTTTTACAATTATAACGAATATTTTTGAGAGCTTTCCGAGGCAAGTTACACACCCATTGTTGATTATATGAACGTCAAAATTGATACCAAGGAAAAATTTCAGGTAATTACCCCGCAAGACGCCCATCCAACTGTTAATATGACAGAAGAATGGCGCAATTTGTTGCTTTCCTGTCGTGAAAACACTGTGAAAAACGTTGTGTTGAACCTGCAGGAAGTGGCGGCACTGCCCGAAAATGCCGGCGAAATGTTGCAGGAAGTACAACAGCAGTTTTACGACGAAATGTGTTCGTTTGTCATTTGCTGTTTGCAGCCGGCCGTGGAAGCCCAACTGGATGCAGCAGGCGTACTGGAACTGCTGAACGTTACCCCCACCGAAAGCGAAGCCTGGGATATTGTGCAGATGGAAGAAATTGAACGGGAATTGCTGGGCGATGAATAACGACGCTTTGTTGAACCTTTTTTACCATTTGCAATAGCAAACCCGAAGCATGCTGGCTGTAACCATACTGGGAAATAATTCTGCCATACCGGCACATGGAAGGCACCCTACGGCACAAATTATTACCACCGCCGATGATTTGCTGCTGTTCGACTGCGGCGAAGGCACCCAAATTCAGATTTTGAACTACCGCATCAAACGCAGCCGCATCAACCACATTTTTATTTCGCACCTGCATGGCGACCATTATTTTGGCCTGGTAGGCCTGCTCAACAGTTTTGCCCTGCTGAGCCGCGTACAACCGCTGCACGTGTACGGGCCGCCCGAATTGCAGCAGGTGCTGGAACTGCAGTTTCGGCTGGGCGATACGCATTTGCCCTATCCGTTTACCTTTCATGCCATTGAAAAAGACGGGTTGCTGCTCGATGCCCCCCATTATACGGTAGAATGCTTCAGCACCAAGCACCGCATTGCCTGTCGCGGCTTTTTGGTGCGGGAAAAACGGCACCTGCGCAAGGTACTGCCGGAAGCGGCAGCCCGCTACGGACTTACCACGGCCCACTACAAACAGTTGCAACGGGGCGAAGATGTTACCGCCCCCGACGGCCGCCTGGTTGCCAATGATGCGGTAACCATGCCCAATGTGCGCCCGAAATCCTACGCGTTTACGGCCGATACGATTTATGATCCGGAACTGGTGCCGATTGTACGGGGGGTAGATTTGCTATACCACGAAGCTACCTACCTGCATGCCCTGGCCGATAAGGCCAGCAGCCGCTTTCATTCCACCACCCAACAAGCCGCATCCATAGCCGCACAGGCCGGCGTAAAACGGCTGCTCATTGGGCACTTCAGTGCCAAGTTTGAAGATTTGGCCCCCTTTGAAGAGGAAGCAAAAGCCGTTTTCCCCAACAGTGAAGTAGCGGTGGAGGGAACCACCTACCTGGTGTAAGCCCGCTATTTACGCATGCCTCAGCGCAATACATCCTGCACCTGCTGCAGGTATTGCCGCACGTTGGCATGTACCGCAGCCGACAGGGGAACAAGTGGTAAGCGCAGGTTGTTTTCAATGAGGCCCTGCTCGGCCAAGAAGGCTTTTACACCGGCGGGGTTGTTTTCGCAAAACAGCAGGTCGTAGGCTTCGAGCAGGCGATCGTTCAGGATTTTAGCCTCCGCAAATTCAAAGGCCAGTGCATGGCGAATCATGGTGCTGAAAACTCGGGGGAAACAATTGGCCACCACACTGATAACGCCATCCATGCCCAGTGCCATTTGTGCCATTGCCAGGTTATCGTCGCCGCTGAGTACGGCAAACCCTGCTGGCCGGTGCTTCAGCACCTGCATGCAAAGGGTTAAATCGCCGCTGGCTTCTTTAATGCCCTTCACATTGGGCACTTCATGTGCCAGGCGCAACGTGGTTTCGGCGGCTATGCCCCGGCCCGTACGCCCGGGTACATTGTACAGTATTACCGGCAACGGCGCCGCCTCGGCTAGGGCTTTGTAGTGCTGATAAATGCCTTCCTGCGAGGGTTTGTTGTAGTAAGGGCTGGCGCTGAGTATGGCCACCGCATGTTGCAGCGGAAAGGTTTGCAGGTCTTTCAGCAAAGCGCCGGTATAATTGCCGCCAATACCCACCACAACGGGCACGCGGTTGTTTACGGTTTCGTAGGTAAACTCGATAAGTTGTATTTTTTCTTCGCGGCTTAATACGGGCGTTTCGCCGGTAGTACCCAGGGTAACCACATACTCACATCCGTTTTCAATAACGGAGTTAATTACCCGCTTCAGTGCCGGAAAATCAATTGCGCCATTTGCATCAAAAGGGGTAACCAGCGCCACCCCGGTACCGCGAAGTATGGTTTGTAAGCTCATTCCCAGAAATTAATTATGCTGTAACGATGATGGATTGTTTTTACAATTCGGTCCAGAAGCCCATTTTGCTGTACTTTTCAATACGCTTGCGAATGCGTTCATCCGGATCCATTTGGCTGAGTTCATCCAACAGGGGCACCAGTGCCTCTTTCAGGTATTGGGCAGCCAGGTCGTAATCCCAATGAGCACCGCCGGCCGGTTCGGGCACAATGCCATCTACCAGGCCAAACTGGTACATGTATTCGGGTGTAAGTTTCAATTGTTCGGCGGCCACTTCTTTTTTATCCCAGCTGCGCCATAATATGGAGCTGCAGCTTTCGGGCGAAATAACGGTGTACCAGGTATTGGCCAGCATCAGCACCCGGTCGCCCACACCAATACCCAATGCGCCGCCGCTGGCACCTTCGCCAATAACCACGCAAATAACGGGCACCCGCAGGCGCATCATTTCGTAAATGTTGCGTGCAATGGCTTCGCCCTGGCCCCGCTCTTCGGCTTCCAGGCCGGGAAAAGCACCGGGCGTATCAATAAGGGTAATGATGGGCTTGTTGAATTTTTCGGCCAGTTTCATCAGCCGCAGGGCTTTGCGGTAGCCTTCGGGATTGGCCATACCAAAGTTGCGCAGTTGCCGCATTTTGGTGTTTATGCCCTTTTGTTGGCCGATAATCATTACCGTTTTTCCATTGAGCTGGGCAAATCCGCCCACCATGGCCTTGTCGTCGCGTACGCAGCGGTCGCCGTGCAGTTCCACAAAGTGGGTACACATTTTTTCGATGTACTTCAGGGTGTAAGGCCTGTCGGGGTGGCGGCTTAGCTGTACTTTTTGCCAACTGGTGAGGTGGCTGGTAATTTCTTTGCGTTTTTCCAGCATCTTTTCTTCCAGTTGCCGGATGGTTTCGCTGTAATCTATATCGGGATTTTTTTCTGCCAGTTTCTTCACTTCCAGTAACTGATCGGCAAGCGCTTTGATGGGCTGCTCACATTCAATGTATTGACGGTTTTCGAGCGAAGGCATACGCTTTGTTTTGTTACAAGTTGCAAATGTAATTGAAACAGGGGTACAAACAGCAGAGGCACTGCCGGCGCTGCCGGGGGCCACAGCTCCGCTACTTACACCTGTAAGCTTTTGATTACCAATAACTACCAGTTTCAGAAGCGATACAAAAATTGCAGGCGTACATCGCTGCGGGTATTTCCGTTAATCTGATCCAGGCCCGAACCTACGGTGTTGCGGTCGAGGTAAATGAGCTGTGCAAAGCGCAACCACACGCTCAGTTTTTTACCGAAATCGTAGTTGATGTTGGTGTAGTACCGATAGCCTTTGTTGAAAAAGGCCGGAATGGAAAAGCTGTACAACACATCGTTTTCGTAGGCATAAATGCGGCTGTCGTAATTGTCGGTTTCAAAATACTGCAGGCGCAGGTTGGCCGACAGCGGCTTCAATACCGGCTTGTAAAAAATATCGAAGAAGGCCAAAAAGCCGCGGCTTTCGCGGGGGCCGCCCACATCGTACCACATGGCATCGAGGCGCTGCCGTAAGGTAATGGCAGGGCTTACTTTATACTGAAACTGGGTACGCCAGTTTTGGCGGGGCACTTCATTTACGATGGGCTCGGTAAAACGGTTGTCGGGATTATAATTTAAAGCCCTGCCTTCAAAGCGGTACCGCGAATAAATTTCGATTTGTTTGTTGGGCCGGTGGGTTACCTGCACAATGTACTCTTTACCGTACGAGGGGGCGTCTATACGAAAGCGCAGCCAGGGGAAGCGGTACACGTCCATAAAAGCATCGAGCCGCCAGCGGGGGTTGGGCCGTATGCTGGTGCCAACAAACAAGCCCCGCTCGTTGGTGGGCTGACTGGCCTCGGTGAACGCATTGCCAAATATGGTTTGGTATTGGGGATCAATATTGCGGTACAGTAACGAAACATCAACTTTGGGGTCCACGCTCACCAGCATGCCGCTGGTGAGGGCGTTGGCAATGCCGTTGTGGTTGGCAACTTCGCCAAACCAATGCACGTTGCGCCAGGTATAAGCCCAGTCGATGCCGGCATTGGTTAACTTCCGGCCCCTGAAAACAAAATTGTTGTACGGCTGATCCTGCCGGTTAAAGGGCAGGCTGAACTGGAAATGTATGGCATTGGCGCCGATGTGCAGGTTGTTTTTGTTGTAGCTTACATTACCGCCAAACGAGTTCATCTGCACCTGGTTTTTGCGGGCCTGTTCGGTAACCGTGCGGCGCAGGCCCATGGTGTTGATGGATGTAAAAAATTCTTCCGGCTGCAGGGTATCGCCTGCCAGTTGCACATTGCCATCGATGCGGCGGAAGGATGCAAAAGCGGTTGCCTGCCAGTTACCCTTGCCCACCGTAATGCCTACCCCTCTTTTGAAAAAATACTCGCCGGGCGAATTGTAGGGGCGCAAAATGCTGGCCTGCCGCTTAATGTTGGTTACATCCACACTTTTACGGAAAGCCAGGGCCTGCCACTGCATCAACCCCTGCCCCATGTTTACCGTAAAATCGCCAAGGGCCAGCTGTTTCACAAAGCCCAGGTTGCGGGCAAACAAGTGGGCCGAATAAAAATCAAAACCCTGGCGCTGCGCCCCTTTAAACCACTGCTCGCCGGGATCTTTTTCGGCGGTAATGCCATACTGCAGCAGGTTTTTGTACACATACTTGTAGCGCATAAACACCCGCTCGCGGCTGCCGGCATAAAAACTCGATGCTGTACTGTCGCGCCGGCGGGCAAATCCCTGCTGTTCTTCCAGGGTGTAGGTTACCCGGCCCAGCAGTGAATGTTCGCCTCCGCGGAACCGCGTTGCAAAATCTTCAACCGCCGAAACGGCCGGCCCCACGGTAATGTAGGGCAACAGGCGCTGTATGGTTTCATAATCCCAGCCCGGAACGGCCTGCAGCTCATAAATGTTCAGCAATTTGCCCATGATGCGCCGATGCGTGAGCAGATTGGCAATTTGCAGGGGCGACAGAAAAATGAATTCACGCAGTTCGGCTTCGGTGGCGGTATTGAGGTTTAGCTTATTGCGCAGGTACTGGCGCAGCGATTGCAGGTAGCTGTCGTCCTCAGTTTCGCTTTCGTCGGCTTCAGTTATGTTTTCAACCTGCTGCTCCACAACAGGATTTTCCTGCGCCCCGGCGGCCATACCCAGCAGCAGTAATATGAGCAACGCAATGCACCTCATGGATTTGCCTCGGGCTTTTTAAAATCAAACAACAGCATTACGGCAGGCGTTATGCCCAGTTGCGGATGATAGTACGTGGCTACATCTACCCGCAGGGTGCCCAGGCGCAGGCCGGCTCCCACAAAGGGCTGCGAGGTAACGGTATTTACGCCCCCCCGCACCAGCAGCTGGGTGGCAAGGTTGTATTCAAAGCCGGCGTTCACCCCCACATTACGGCCTTCTTCCTTGATGATTTCGCCCATAATGAAAAAGCGGTCCGACACTTCGTAGCCAATACCCCCCCGGTGCACCGATGCCAGTTTTTCATCGGCCAGTTTATTGATAACGCCGCCTACGGGATTGTAGGTGCTAAAGGCCGCATGCACCTTGTCGCTCAAATGCATTACCACACCGGCTTCGAAATGTATGGTGGAGGCCGACTGGTAACCCGGTATGCGCAGGTTGTAATAGTTGAACTTGGCGCCCACATCTACCTTACTGCCCAGCGAACGGCCATAACCCAGTCCCAGCTGGGTTTCGTTGTAAGCGTTAAAACCAAAATAATCGGCCTGCAGACCAAACGTACCCGAAGCGGTGGGCAGGGCCATACCGGCCGTATATTGCTGCAGTGCGCTCAATAAAAACCGCCGCTCGCTGTACACGCCGGCACCGGCCTGCCGTACATTGGCCAAGGCAGCGGGGTTGAGCACCATCGAAAACACATCGGCCCGGCTTTTACTGTAGGCCCCCATACCCGGATAGGTACTGATAAGCGGCTGCCGTACCGTTTGCGCCCGGCCCCACAAAGAGAGAAATAACAGGACGCTGATGCGCCCCCAGCTGAAAACACGTTGCATAAGAAGGCGGAAAATTAAAGAAACCTGAATATCTGCACCGTACCGGCGCTTTAATTTTTGATGATGAAAATGAAAAGCGGCCGCGGAGAGTTACCTTTGCGGCCATGCAATTACTTGACGGAAAGCTGGCTGCCAAAGCCATGTACGAAACATTACGCCACAAAACCAACGACATCCGGGCAAGGGGGGTACGCCCACCGCACCTGGCTGCCATTTTGGTGGGCAACAACGGAGCCAGCGAAACCTATGTGGGCGCCAAAGTAAAAACCTGTGCCGAAATTGGCTTCCAATCTACCCTGTTGCGCCTGCCCGAAACCATATCGGAAACCGAACTGCTGCAAGAAATCGGAAAACTGAATAACGATGCGGCAATAGATGGCATTTTAGTGCAGTTGCCCCTGCCAAAACACATCTCGGAAGAAAAGGTAATTCTTTCCATTTCACCCGAAAAAGACGTGGATGGCTTTCACCCCGTAAGCGTGGGGCGTATGGTAAGCGGCATGCCTACCTTTATACCTGCCACACCTTATGGCATTTTGTTGTTGTTGCAGCACTATAAAATCGAAACCAAAGGAAAGCATGCGGTGGTAATAGGGCGCAGCCATATTGTGGGCACCCCCATGAGCATTTTGCTAAGCCGCAAAAGTTATCCCGGCGATTGTACGGTTACCCTTTGCCACTCGGCCACCCAAAACCTGGAAGAAATTTGCCGCCAGGGCGACCTACTTGTTGCCGCACTGGGCCGGCCCGAGTTTGTTACCGCCAACATGGTAAAAGAAGGGGCCGTAGTGATAGATGTAGGCATTACCCGTGTGGCCGACGCCACCAAAAAATTGGGCTTCAGCCTCAAAGGCGATGTGAAATTTGATGAAGTGGCCCCCCGTTGCAGTTATATCACCCCCGTACCCGGGGGCGTAGGGCCCATGACCATTGCCGGTTTGATGATGAATACCTTCAACGCCTGGCAACAACGGTCGAACCAAAAGCAGACATGAGTATCACCGCCACCATAGCACCGCCGCTGCCCGTAATGGAAATGTTTTACACCCTGCAGGGCGAAGGCCGCCACAGCGGCCGGGCAGCCTATTTTATTCGGCTTGGTGGTTGCGATGTGGGTTGTGTGTGGTGCGATGTAAAAGAAAGCTGGGATGCGGAAAAGCACCCCCGCCTTTCGATTGCTGCAATTGTGGCACATGCGGTGCAGGAAGTGCACAGTCATTGCGGCATTGCAGCCACCGCAGGTACCGCTGCCCTGCAACTGCCGGCTGCCCTGCCGGCCGTGGTTACGGGAGGCGAACCCCTCATGCACAACCTTGATGCGCTTACCGAAGCGCTGCAGGCTGCCGGGTTTCGCACCCATATTGAAACATCGGGGGCACATCCGCTTAGCGGCAGGTGGGACTGGATTTGCCTTTCGCCCAAAAAATTCAAAGCCCCGCTGCCCGAAATTTTACCGCTTGTTCATGAGCTGAAAGTGGTGATTTACCACAAGTCCGACTTTGCCTGGGCCGAACAGTATGCCGCACAGGTACAGCCCGGCTGCAAACTGTACCTGCAGCCCGAGTGGGAGAAAGCCGCTGCCGTAACACCGTTGATTGTGGATTACATCAAAGCTCATCCGCAATGGCAACTGAGTTTACAAATTCATAAATATATCCACGTGCCCTGAGTACGGCATAACCGGCACCATTTTCGTTAGTATCTTGTTGCCATGAACAGTGCCCGGCTTTTAGCAACCGTTTTGTTTCTGCTTTTTTCGCTGCCCCTTACCGCACAATGGTACAACCCTTCCAAAGTGCCGTTAAAACTGGGCTACAAGTATGGCAGCGCCCTTAACGAAGCCAAAGCCCGCAATTACAACAAGGCCCTCACGTTGCTGGATGAGTGCCTGAAAGAAGATGGCCGCTTTGTAGATGCCTGGCTCAGCAAAGCCGGCATTCTGTCGGAAATCAAGCAATATGCCGCTTCGGTTCCGCTGTACGAACAGGCACGGCAGCTGGATAGCGTGTACTTCAGCAACTACCTGCTGCCTTATTCCATTGCGCTGGCCGGCAACGGCCGCTTTGCCGATGCGCTGCAGGCCGTTGAACAATTTCTGCAAAAACCCAACCTGAACGAACGCATCGCAAAAGCGGCGCAGTACCGAAAAAAATCTTACGAATTTGCCATCGGCTGGCAGCAGCAACACCCTGCCGTTAC
Source organism: Lacibacter sp. (assembly GCA_046297415.1). Taxonomy (GTDB): domain Bacteria; phylum Bacteroidota; class Bacteroidia; order Chitinophagales; family Chitinophagaceae; genus Lacibacter. The sequence continues at coordinate 44,990 of JBKBIL010000010.1, read as the reverse complement.
CGGCGCTTCTCAACGCCAAAATCTGGGCGACAGCATCAACACCGTTTTTTCGGAATATTTTCCTTCGCTTACCATTGATGGCAACCGGCTTGTTTTTACCCGCCGGGTAAATAACATGAATGAAGATTTTTTTGAGAGCTACCGTACCGCCGCCGGATGGAGCAAAGCGCAACCGCTGCCGGGCGAACTGAATACGGCCGATAACGAAGGAGCGCAAACCATTTCGCAAGACGGTCAGTGGCTCATTTTTACCGGTTGCAATATGGAAGATGGCGAAGGTAGTTGCGATTTGTACATTTCCTACCTCACCAAAAACGGATGGAGCCGGCGTGTGAATATGGGCCGCACCATCAATACGGAGTTTTGGGAAAGTCAGCCCAGCCTCTCGCCCGATAAGCGCTCGCTTTATTTTGCGGCAAGGCATCCTTCGGGGCTGGGGGGCAGCGATATTTACGTTAGCCACCTGCAACCCAACGGCCGCTGGGGCACCCCGCAAAACCTGGGCCCCGGCATTAATACCGCCGGCGATGAAAGCAGTCCGTTCATCCACCCCGATAATCAAACGCTTTATTTTACCAGCAACGGCCACCCGGGCTACGGCGGTACCGACCTGTACCTGGTGCGGCGTAATGCCGATGGCACCTGGGGGCAACCGGAAAATTTGGGATACCCCATCAACACCATTGACGACGAAGGCACCCTCATCATTGCCGCCGACGGCGTTACGGCCTATTATGTCAGCGACGGGGCCGACAGCAGAGGCGGACTCGACCTCTACACGTTTCGCTTGCCCGAACACATTCGCCCCATCCGCACCCTGTGGGTAACCGGCAATGTGTACGACAAACAAACCGGCGAGGGCTTGCCGGCCGCCGTGGATTTGATTGACTTCAACAACAACCGGCTGCTCAGCAAAGTACAAACCAACGAAGATGGCAGCTATCTGGTTACCCTGCCGGTAGGCCGGCAATACCTGCTGCATGTAAACCGCAAAGGGTACCTGTTTTATACCGGCGCATTCGACCTCGCCGGAAGCATTACCGACAGCACGTTCACCGTAAACGTTCCGCTTACTCCCCTTACTCCCGGGGCCGCATTGGTGTTGCGCTACATCTTTTTCGATACCAATTCGGATGCGTTGCAACCCTCCTCCCTTGCCGAACTGGACCAGGTGGTACAACTGCTGCAACAAAACCCTTCGCTGGTTATTGAAATCAGCGGGCATACCGATAACGTTGGCAAACCGGCCGATAACCAGCTGCTTTCCGAAAAAAGAGCCCGCGCCGTGGTGCAATACCTGATTCAAAAAGGCATTGGGGCCGAACGCCTGCGGGCCAAAGGATACGGCGCCACCAAACCCGTTGCCGATAACGCAACCGAAGCCGGCCGTGCCCAAAACCGGCGAACCGAGTTGCAGGTGGTGGCCAACTAACCACCCGCATGCAAAACCGCTTTGCCGTATTTTTAACCGCCCGGTAACCTGAAAAACAATGGCTGTACCAACCGACCTGCTGTACCAAATTGCCCTTACGCACGTGCCGCAAATTGGCCCGGTGCAGGCACGCATACTGGCCGAACATTTTGAAGACGCGGCTTCGATTTTTAAAGCCAAAAAGCAGCAGCTCGAAAAAATTGAAGGCATCGGGCCCGTTCGTGCAGCAGCCATCAAATCGTTCGAAAACTTTGAGCGTGCCGAGGCCGAAGTTGCCTTTGTTGACAAACACAACATTCGTGCGCTTTACCTGAAACACGCCGATTATCCGCAGCGCCTGTTGCACTGTTACGACCCGCCAACGGTGTTGTATTATAAAGGAACCGCTAACCTCAACTCTGCAAAAATTATTGCCGTTATAGGCACCCGCCACAATACCGACTATGGAAAGGAAATGACGCAGCGCCTGCTGGAAAGCCTGGCGCCTTATCAGCCATTGGTGGTAAGCGGGCTGGCCTTTGGCATTGACGCCCTGGCACACAAAAAGGCGTTGCAACTGCAACTCCCCACCGTTGGCGTGCTGGCGCACGGTTTGGATACCATTTACCCCGGCCCGCACAGCAACCTGGCCCGTGACATGGTGGCAGCCGGTGGCGGCCTGCTTAGCGAGTTTGGACAAGGCACCCCTCCCGACCGGCACAATTTTCCGACCCGCAACCGGGTGGTGGCCGGCATGTGCGATGCCACCGTAGTTATTGAAACAGCCCCCAGGGGCGGCAGTATGATAACGGCCAACCTGGCTTACAGCTACAACCGCGATGTTTTTGCCTTTCCGGGCAAGGTTACCGACGGCCGCAGCGAAGGCTGCAACCAACTCATACAACAGCAAAAAGCCATTTTGCTGCGCAGCGGCGAAGAACTGGCCCGGCACATGGGCTGGATTAGCCAACCGCCCCGGCAAAGCACCCAACGCCAACTGTTTGTTCAGTTGGAGCCCGATGAAGAACTGCTGTACCGCTTGCTGCAACAACAGGCAGGCATGCACATTGACGAAATCAACCAACGCTGCGGCAGCCTCAGCAGCAGCGCCATTGCAGCCGCGTTGCTTACCCTGGAACTGAAAGGTGTGGTGCGCAGCCTGCCCGGCAAATGCTACAGCCTTGCCTGATTGTCGGCGCAGCCTTCGGGTTTCAACCGTTTGTGCACAAGAGAACCGGCCGCAAGCCGCACCAATTTTGGTGATTGCTATCGGGCACCCTACCTTTGCACATGGCAACAAGAAAATCCTCCTCTTCCCAGGCTATTCTCGACAAATTTTATGGCGAAGGTTTCACCTTCGATGATGTACTGTTGGTTCCGGCGTACTCGCAGGTATTGCCCCGCGAAACCGATATCAGCACCCAACTCACCCGCACCATCCGGCTGAACATACCCATGCTGTCGGCCGCCATGGATACGGTAACCGAAGCCGGCCTTGCCATTGCATTGGCCCGCGAAGGCGGACTGGGCATTTTGCACAAAAACATGAGCATTGAAGAGCAGGCAGCGCAGGTGCGCCGCGTAAAACGGAGTGAGAGCGGTTTGATAATTGACCCCATTACCCTACCGGAAGACGCCACCATTGGCGACGCGTTGCGCCTGATGCGGGAAAACAAAATCGGAGGCATTCCCATTGTGGATAACGCCAAAAAACTGGTTGGCATTTTAACCAACCGCGACCTGCGGTTCGAAACCAATATCCGCCGCAAGGTGAAAGAGGTGATGACTTCCGAAAATCTGATTACCGCCCCCGAAGGCACCGACCTCAAAAAGGCCAAAACCATCCTCAGCAAGTATAAAATTGAAAAGCTGCCGGTAGTGAAGAAAGACGGCACCCTGGTGGGCCTCATCACCTACCGCGATATGCTACAGTTGCAGAGCTACCCCAATGCCGTAAAAGACGAATTCGGACGCCTGCTGGTAGGGGCTGCCCTGGGTATTACGGCCGACATGCTCGACCGGGCCGCCGCCCTGCAACAGGTGGGAGTAGATATCGTTACCCTCGACAGTGCCCACGGCCACAGCAAAGGTGTAATGGAAGCCCTGAAGGCGTTAAAAAAGAACTTCAAAAACCTGCAGGTTATTGCCGGCAACGCCGGTACCGCGGCCGGAGCCCTGGCACTGGCCGATGCGGGTGCCGATGCGGTAAAAATTGGCATTGGCCCGGGCAGCATTTGTACCACCCGCATTGTGGCCGGTACCGGTGTACCACAGCTCACCGCCATTATGGAAGCCGCCCATGCCCTGAAACGTAAAGGAACCCCCGTTATAGCCGATGGCGGCATCCGCTATACCGGCGATATGGTGAAGGCGCTTGCCGCCGGCGCCAACACGGTAATGATGGGAAGCGTGTTTGCCGGCACCGAAGAAAGCCCGGGCGAAACCATCATTTACGAAGGCCGCAAGTTTAAGGAATACCGCGGCATGGGTTCCATTGGCGCCATGCAGCAAGGCAGCGGCGACCGCTATTTTCAGGATGTGGAAGAAGGCATTAAAAAGCTGGTACCCGAAGGCATTGAAGGCCGGGTGGCCTATAAAGGCAACGTCAGCGAAATTGTGCATCAGTTTACCGGCGGCCTGCGTGCCGGTATGGGCTACTGCGGTGCCCGCACCATCAAAGAATTGCAGCAGGCGAAATTCATAAAAATTACCGCGGCCGGCATTAAAGAAAGCCATGCCCACGATGTGGAAATCACAAAAGAAAGTCCTAACTACAGCCGTTAATACCAACAATATTAGTGCAAGCCGGATCAAAAACCGGCTTTTTTGTTTGCGTCTGCCCTAGAGTGATGCCTGCTTGTAAGCAGGGTTTGTTACTTTTACAATCATGTTGGCAAAACGTATTCTGCTTCCGGCAATACTTACGGGCCTCTTTTTTTTCCTTGCCTGGCCGCCCATATCGGTTACTCCCCTGCTGTTTGTTGCTTTTGTTCCCCTGCTGTACAGCGCACAACAGCATGCGCAGCGGTATCACTTTTTACTGACACTATTTGCCGGACTGTTTTTGTGGAACCTTGGCACCACCTGGTGGATCTGGAACAGTACGCTGATTGGCGGCTGGCTGGCCATCATTGCCAACAGCGTACTTATGTGCATTCCCTGGCTGGGGTACCGCTGGCTGTACAACAAAACCCACCGCACAACCGGCTACCTGGCACTCCTGGCATTTTGGATGAGTTTTGAATACCTGCACCTGCAAGACTGGGGCCTCAGCTGGCCCTGGCTTACCCTGGGCAACGCTTTTGCCACCCAAACCCGGTGGGTGCAGTGGTATGCTTTTACCGGCAGCAGCGGAGGAACACTTTGGGTGTTAGTGGTCAACATACTTGTGTATGAAGCCTGGCGCCGCTACGTTTACGAACAACGACCGTTTTTGCAACAAAAAACGCTGTTGGCCGCAATAACGCTTGCGGTAGCCCTTCCCCTGCTCATTAGCCGGCTGCTGTTGCCCGCCCTAAAGCCTGCTGCTGCTGCAACCAATGTGGTGGTGGTGCAACCCAACATTGACCCTTACGAAAAAGTATCGAGCGGAACGTTTCAGCAGCAGTTACAGCAACTACTTGCCTTAAGTGCCGCGGCTGTTGACAGCAATACTACCCTGTTAGTTTGGCCCGAAACGGCCCTGTATGCACCCGGCGGTTTTAATGAAGACGACTTAAGCAGCAACGCTGTATTGCAACCCCTGTTTGCCTTTTTGCAACAACATCCGCAATTACATTTGTTCACGGGTATCGAAAGTTACCGCATCTTCAACAGCAGAAATTCGGCATATGCAAGGCCCATACAAGGCTCCAACTTATTCTATGAAGTTTACAATGGCAGCGTGTTACTAACAGCAGCCGCCCCACCGCAATTCTATCATAAATCCATGCTGGTGCCCGGCGTGGAAACATTGCCCCGTTTCCTGTTGTTTCTAGGGCCGGTATTTGAAAAATTTGGCGGTACTACCGGCGGCTATGCCCGTCAAAATGCACGTACACCCTTAACGCTGCGCAACCAATACAAATTGGCACCGGCCATTTGCTACGAAAGCGTTTACAGCGAATACATGAGCCGTTACCGCAGGGCCGGGGCCAACCTTATTACCATCATCACCAACGATGGCTGGTGGGGCAATACCCCCGGCCACAAACAACACATGCAGTATGCCCGCCTGCGTGCCATTGAAAACCGCTGCTGGGTGGTCCGCAGCGCCAACACCGGTATCAGTTGCTTCATTGACCCGGCCGGAAGCGTGGTGCAACAATTACCGTGGTGGACAAGCGGCACGCTAAAACTTAACGTACCGGTAGAAGCCCCAACCAGTTTTTATGCCCGTAATGGCGATTGGTTGAGCAAGCTGGCACTTGCCCTGAGTGCTTTTGTGCTGATAAGCCCCCTGCTGCAACGCAGACAAGTTTCAAAACAATAAAGTATTCCTGCATCATGGAAATGAATACACTTACACAACATACCCTGCAAACTGCCGATGGCAACCTGGCCTACTACACGGCCGGCAGTGGCAACGTGGTGGTATTGCTGCACGGTTTTGGAGAAGACCATCGCATCTGGAACCAACAGGTACCCCTGCTGGTAGCCCGGGGCTACCGGGTGCTACTGCCCGATTTTCCGGGCTCGGGTGCAAGTCCGTTACCGCAAAACACACGCATCAGCATCGAATGGCTGGCCCAACAGGTGCATGCCCTTCTGCAACACGAGCAAATTGGGCCATGCGTGTTACTGGGACATTCCATGGGCGGGTACGTAACCCTTGCGTTTGCCGAACAATGGCCCGAACAACTGAAAGGTTTTGGATTGATTCATTCAACCGCTTTTGCCGATTCGGAAGAAAAAAAAGCGGCCCGCCGCAAAAGCATCGCATTCATTCAGGAAAATGGAACGGAAGCTTTTTTACAGGCCACGCTGCCCAATTTGTTTGGCACCCGTTTTCAGCAACAACATCCCGAAGCTATTCAGCAACTGTTGCAATGGGGAGCCGCTTTTAAGCCGGAGGCCCTGATTGGTTATTACGAAGCCATGCTGCAACGGCCCGACCGCAGCGCGGTATTACAACAGGCAAAAGTACCGGTGCTGTTTTTTATTGGGGCCGAAGATAAGGCCGTACCGCCGGCCGATGCTGTTTTGCAAAGCAGCTATCCGGAAGTGGCCGTTGTAAAAAAAGTAGAACACATTGCACACATGGGCATGTGGGAAGCACCCGATGCACTAAACCAACTGCTGCTGCAATACCTGCAGCTGGTTGGTTAACGAAGCAGCACCACGCCTGTTTGGCAAATGTGAAGATTCCGATAAAATACCGTTGCAGCCGACGCATTTAACGGAAATACGTGCACGTGCTGCTTGCTGCCTGCGGCATAAACTTTAATTTTAAGCTTACGCAATCGGATTTTTTGTTTATGTCGCTACGTCAGTTTATTGCAGCCCGTAAAATGCTGCGCTCTATCAACCACAAGCTCACAGAGGCGGCCACCCTGGGGTGGCAGGAAATGGCAGGCCTGTTTGGATTGCACAGCGATGTTTTTCATGATCCGCGCCATAAAAAGCCCGCACGTCCGGTAAAAGTACTGTTGATTGGAGCCGGCCACAGAGGAATGATTTATGCCGATTACGCACTGAAATACCCCGATGAAATGCAGGTGGTGGGTGTTGCCGAACCCAATGCCAAACGCCGGTACAAAGCCAGCCTGCTGCATAAAATACCTTCGGCACGCTGTTATACCAACTGGAAAGAGGCGCTTTCAGAAGAAAAATTTGCCGATGCCGTTATTATTGCCACACCCGATGCCCAGCATACCGAACCCTGCCTGGCCGCTTTGGATAAGCAGTACGATGTGTTGTTGGAAAAACCCATTGCCACTACAGAGGCCGAATGCCGGCTGATATTGCAAAAGGCACAAGAAACCAACCGCATTGTGGGGGTATGCCATGTGTTGCGGTATTCGCCCTACTTCCGCGAACTGAAGGAGGTGATTGATGCCGGCATCATCGGCGAAATCATTAGCGTTCAACACATGGAACCAATTGAACACGTACACATGAGTCATTCGTACGTGCGGGGCAAATGGCGCAACAGCAAAACGGCCGCACCCATTATTCTGGCCAAATCATCGCACGATACCGATATCATTCGCTGGCTGGTTGGCAGCAACGTACACGATGTTCATTGTTTTGGCAACCTGCGCTGGTTTAAAAATGCCAACGCCCCGGCCGGCAGTACCGAGCGCTGCACCGATGGCTGTGCCGTGGAAAGCTCCTGTGCCTACTCTGCCTTACAGATTTATTACCGCGACCGGCAACGGCTGTATGTGTTTGACGATTTGCCCGAGTTTGAACCCGAGCGGGGCGAGTACATTTTGGAACAACTGCGTACCACCGATTACGGACGCTGTGTGTACCGGATGGATAACGATCAGCCCGATCACCTTACGGTGAATATGCTGTTTGAAAACGGCGTTACGGCCGCTTTTTCAATGGAAGCGCACGTATCGCACGAAGGAAGAAAAACCCGCATCATGGGCTCCAAAGGCGATATTTCGGGCGATATGGAAACCTTCGTTCTCACCGATTTTCGCACCCGCAAACAAACCCGCTGGTCCATGAAAACCGATGCCCACGGCGGGGGCGACCATCGCCTGGTACGCGACTGGATACAGGCCGTATCGCAGGGCGACAAATCGCTGTTGAGTTCTTCCATTGAAGTTTCGGTAGAAAGCCACCTGGTAGCCTTTGCCGCGGAGCGCAGCCGGCAAAACCGCACCATTGAGCAAATTCAGCTGCACAGCAATGCAGCAACCGTACCTTTGCAAAAAGCTATTTAAGCGTTACAAGCCATGCCAACCAAAACCATATTCATTACCGGCGCCACGTCGGGCTTTGGAAAAGCCTGCGCCGAACGATTTGCCCGGGAAAGGCACCGCCTCATCTTAAACGGCCGCCGTCAGGAACTGCTCGGTCAACTGAAAGAAGAATTACAGCAACAATACCGCATTGATGCGCTGCTGCTGCCCTTTGATGTGCAAGACCGTACCGCCGTTGAACAAGCCATTGCCGGCCTGCCCGATACCTGGCAGCAGATAGATGTGCTTATTAATAACGCCGGACTTGCACTGGGGCGCGACTTGTTTGAAGAAGCCCTGCTCGACGACTGGGAAACCATGATTAACACCAACGTAAAAGGGCTGCTGTACGTAAGCCGGGCCGTGCTGCCCTACATGATACGCCAAAAAGCAGGGCACGTCATTAACATTGGCTCAACAGCCGCAAAAGAAGTGTACGAACGCGGCAATGTGTATTGCGCCACCAAGGCAGCGGTTGACAGCATCAGCAAGGCCATGCGCATTGACCTGCTGCGGCACGGCATTAAAGTTACGGCCATACATCCCGGCGCCGCCGAAACCGAATTTTCACTTGTACGCTTTAAAGGCGACACGGCAAAAGCCGCTGCCGTTTATGAAGGTTACAAACCTTTGGTAGCGGCCGACGTTGCGGAAGTCGTGTATTACACCACCACATTGCCCGAACACGTATGCATAAACGACCTGGTACTTACATGTACCGCACAGGTCAATTCGTTTTATACGTTTAAGGGATAAAATCTGGCATTATATTGGTTGTGGTTTTTACGGCATACCGGGGATTTTTCCTAAGTAATGGCCCTTAGTAATAAAATATTTCTGCAAACCTTATTCGTTTTGGCGTGAACGGTCGTAACTTTATCGTGCAATCGTACCCGAAACCGTCTCTTTGGAGACGTTATCTTTAATCCGTACTATCATGAAAAGCCTGATTCTAACCTGCTGCCTTCTGGCATCGTTGCCGGTTCTGGCTCAACGTGATGTGATACGCCAGCAATCCTGTACCTCTACCATAATCATATCCCAGGCAGATAGCATCAAACAACAATTTGAACGCAACGGCTTTATTGTACTGAAAGAAGCCAGCATGCGTATGGAAAGCGAATACGAAATGCCGGTGGTAGTGCCCATGACGCAGGGAGCCTGGTATCACATCGTATTTATTGGTGATCCTACCAGCCGCATACATGAACTGCGCATGTTTGATTACGATGAAAAGCAAGTGTTTTACAAAAAAGTGTGGGGGCAAACCGAAGGCAACCTCATCAGTTACGGCTATCAGCCCAAGTTTAGCGAGTGGCACATGATTAAACCAGTACAGGTAAACAAAGGCAAGAAAGAACTTTGCGGCTACATTTTATTGATGAAAAAAGTCAAAGCTTCGGAGTCTGAAGCAACGACATCGAAATAACACGTTTTGGTTTTATCAGGTTTTATCCCGACCCCGGTTTCTACCAGGGTCTTTTTTTTATTATCCGCCCACCCCCGGCCACAGAAATCCCGAATTTACCGAAAGCAAATCCAATCAAAAACACAATGCACCCTGCAACAATCACGCCTGTTGCAAGGCCTGCTCTATATCTGCAATAATATCATCCACATGCTCCAGCCCAACCGAAATGCGCACCAATCCATCGGTTATGCCCACGGCCGCCTTTTCCGCAGCCGTTAGTTTGGAATGCGTGGTGGAGGCAGGATGAGAGGCGATGCTGCGGCTGTCGCCCAGGTTATTGGTCATACTGAGCATTTGCAAGGCATTCAGAAAGTTCCTGCCGGCTTCTACTCCACCCTGCAGTTCAAAGGTTACAATACCCCCACCGTTACGCATTTGCTTTCGGGCAACAGCGTATTGCGGATGCGTGGGCAAAAAGGGATACTTCACCCAGTTAACCTTGGGATGCGTTTCGAGAAACTGTGCCAGTTGCAGGGCATTGGATGCATGCTTTTCCATACGCAAATGGAGCGTTTCCAGGCTCTTCGTAAGTACCCATGCGTTAAACGGACTCATGGAAGGGCCAGTATTGCGTACAAAAAGATAGAGTTGATGTATCAGGTCGCGGGAGCCCACCACCACACCCCCCAGTACCCGCCCCTGCCCGTCAATAAACTTGGTAGCCGAATGTACCACCAGGTGGGCGCCAAAACGAATGGGTTGCTGTACCGCCGGCGTGGCAAAACAGTTATCTACCACAAACAAAATTCCATGGCGTTTGCAAATGGCTGCCACATACTCGAGGTCAATAATATCCAGCCCCGGATTCGAAGGCGTTTCTACATACAACATTTTTGTTTCGGGTCGTATGAGGGCTTCGATTGTTTCCGGCTGATTCATATCGAAGTAGGAATACGAAATACCCCACCGCCCCAGGTATTTGGTAAGAATGGTGTGCGTAGAGCCAAATACAGCCGAAGCAGAAATGATATGATCGCCCTGGTTAAGAAAGGCCATGAATGTGGAAAAAACAGCAGCCATGCCGGTACCGGTGGCTATGCCCGCTTCTGCTCCCTCCAGCAAAGCAACCTTGTTGATGAACTCATCAACCGTGGGGTTCGAAAACCGGCTGTACACATTTACTTCCGGTGTTTCGGTAGCAAAAGCTGCCGCCATTTGCTCGGCATTATCATAAACAAAGCTGCTGGTGAGAAACAGCGGTGTGCTGTGCTCGTTTTCGGCCGTACGCTCCATTTGGGCCCGTATGGCTACGGTCTCCGGTTTATGTTGTTGCTGCTGCATATACAATCAGGGTTGATACGTATTACCATTCACGATTACAGAAAACTCAATGGACGCCCCGGCCCGGCGCAGGGTTTCGGCAACGGAGCAGTATTTACTGATGGAAAGATCAGCAGCACGGTACGCCTTGGCAGGATCAATGTCGCCATCCAAAATCACCTTTAAGCGAATCCGGCGCCAGAGTTTAAAATCGTTTTCTTTTTCCCGTTCGCCATCCACTTCCATGCGCAGGGCGGTGATGGACTGCCGCTGTTTTTTGAGAATACTCACCACATCAACACTGCTGCAACCCATAAGGGCAGCCAGCATGGTATGCATGGGGCGGATTCCTTTACCGGTTCCCCCTTCAGCTATGGGTATATCAATTTGCATGGAATTACCGGTGGCATCCGTAATGGTAAGGCCGTAATCGCCATGCGTATTCGTTGCTGTGAGAAGTGCCATTTTATTCTTTTTGAATATCAAAAGTACGTGCTGGATAGGATAAAATGCGGCTTACGTACAATCGTTAATCCCTATCGGCTCGTATCATACCATCGTTCCGCAACCTTTTTTCGGTTTACTATTTCTTTACAGGCGCATCCTTCGCAAGCAACTGCAAGGCAAATTGCAACACTTCATCTTTTTGCTCCTGCAGGCCCTTCAGGGTGGGAACAACGGTGTAATCGGGACAAATACCCTTTCCCACAAACTCCTCACCATCGGGCATCAGGTCTCTTTTCGTACAAACATAGCCGATACCCCCGCCGGGCAACGGATACCCCAGCGGCTGGCCCGTACTGCCACCTGTACAGGATCCCACAATAACCCCTCTTTTCATGTATTTAAAAACGGCCGTAAAGTCTTCAGCAGCTGAATAGGTGGACGCACCGGTTAATACAATCACCTTGCCATTATAGGTACCGGGTTTATAAGGCTTCCAGTCGTAGCGTTCAATCTGCATCGTAACAGGATCATCGTTCCAGGCACGGTGCGAGGGACTGTATTTTCGCATAACAGCCTGGGTGAGCAAAAAAGGTTTATCGGTAAGCCGGCCGAGAATTTCAAATCCGTTGTTACCATTGCCGCCGCCATTGGTGCGTATATCAATGATCAGGGCATTGGTTTTCAGTATCGCAGGAAAAAGGCTGTCAAATTGTTTGACCACGCTTTCGGTATTAAAACTGTGTACAACCAGATACCCTGTATTTCCGGGAAGTACCCTGAATGAAAGCGGTTCCTGGTCAACATTCAACCGCATGCGTGTAAAAGACCGTATTATTTTTTCATTACGGGTTGTACGAAACTCCAGCTGCACCTGCGATCCTGTTTTACCGCGTGTGAGTTCATAGCGGTAAATGCGTGCCATACTATCCTGCGGTGTTGAAAAAGGAATAAAGGGACTGATGCGGGTGCGAACATACTCCTGTACATCTTCTCCGTTGATGCGCTCCAGCACCCATCCCTTTCGTAAGTCGGCATAACCAGGTCCGGATCCATAAATTTCGGTAAGCACCACCCGCCCTTCGATCCACTGAAATACCAGCGGTACAAACGCAAACTCATCTAACATGTAACAAAGCGGTTCAACAATACGGCTGTGCCCGTCGCGTAGCAGCTGATTGAACTGTTGCAGCAATTGGTAATACGAACGAATATCGGTTGCCTGCATCACCCGGGGTATAAAAGCCCGGTAGGCACTATCCCAGTTGAGCCGGGGTACCAGGTCGAAATTGGCAAAATTCAATTTTGCTTCATACCACACTTTACTCAGTCCTTCCAGTTTTTCCTCTGTTGTAAGCACAGGCGCACAGTGAGTGGTATCGAATGTATAAACAGGAAATAGGGCTCTGAATTGTTGCATATAGGCGGCCGAATCAAAGTACTGTTGCGACCTTGCCGAAAATGAAATGAGTAAGAAGAAAAAAATTGACAGCGGTTTCATGTTGTTGGGTTTTTAAAACTGAAGCTTGAAAAATCGGAATATCTGTTCGGTAAACCATTGCGGTTCTTCCTGAAACGAAGCGTGACCGCCGCGGTAAACCACCGTTTTTGCATGGGGAAAGCGGAAACGAAGGTATTGTTCCGGGCCAATGGCATAGTCGCGGCTGCCTGTTATGACCAGCACCGGACACCGGATGAAAGGGGTGCGTTGGGTAAAATCATCAAAGTAATCGGCAATATTCCATACGTTTTGCGCAAAGTCGCGGTTAAACGGAACAATCGCATGATCAAGCGTATCGTTCACATCTTTTTCATACTGGCTCCGGAACATGAGTTTGTACCAACGTTTTGCTTTAAACAGGGTATCATGCACCTGGCCCAGCCGTTCCATTAAAGGCGCATTTCCGTATAACAATGCTGCAGAATCGGCCAGTTGCAGTTCCTGAACACCAAAACGGATATGGCTCAAAACGGAGGCGTTCAAATCCAGCGTGCAATGCACCAGCAGCAGGCGCTGCACGCTTTGCGGAAACCTTTCTGCATAGGGTGTAACCAGGGTACCGGCAAATGAATGGCCCATAACCGACCATTTATTATAACCCAGATACCGGCGGATCTCCTCCAGGTCTTGTAACATACGCCGGAGCGAATAATCATGATTTGCCGGTGAAGCGGAACGTCCGCTTCCCCGCTGATCGTAATAGATCATTTCGAGTTTTTCTTCCAGCAAAGGCGCTGCACCCGTAGCCTGCAGATAATGACTGGTGCTGCCGGGACCTCCGTGTACAAACACACAGGGCTGACCCTTGCCCACCACCTCCACATACAGCCGCACACTGTCTGAAGTGGTGAAATAAAAACTCCTGCGCTGGGCCCAACTTTGCTGCAGCGCCCAACAAAAGAAAATGATGATAAGATAAAATGGTTTCATGGCAGTCAAATGTTTACAAATTTGAAAAAGAGGCCGGTTGACTGTTCTGCCGGTAAACGCCCCGGCATACAGTGGGAATATGTATTGATGCATGTTTAACAATTAGCGGGACAGCAATTGTATAATCCGATCCCATGAAAGCAGATAATGCACGATGAGCAGAAATGAAAAAACAAAGGCTGCATTTCTGAATCCGCTTCGGTTAAGTACCCAAACAGCACCCGCAAACAATATGGCTTCCAGCATCAGGCGCAGCCAGCCCGGCACGGGCACCGGCGCTTTCCCCGGTTCGCCATCCACCCGGAAGGTTCCCCACAGGAAAGCCACCAACAGGGGCACCAATATGGCTGCAGCCATTTTCCAGCCGTTGCCGGCCAAACGGTAACTGCCGGCCGCGTATGCGCCCATGGCGGCCAGTTCAAGCAAAAAGCGCAGTGCCAGATTTAAAGGATGTTGACTCATTGTATGTTGTTTTTACTGAAATAATGATGCACCATTCACTTTCGATGCGTACATCATCTGCTGCAATAACTTATGAAATATGCAGCCGGCTGCAGGGTTTCTGTTGTACCGGCTGCATATAATCATCTGTGCAAACAGATCATGAAAGGGATAAACAGTTACAGGACTGTTACGCCACCGTACATGCGCCACTGCTGCACGATGCGGACGCCTCCGCCGGGGCAGGCTGCAGCGCATCCTTTCCATCATTGCCACTCCATTGTTCCATTACTTCAGGCGCAGGCCTTGCATTAATTCCCTCACCGTAAACGGTGGCTGTTCCGTGCGTGTAGAAAGCTTCCCAATCAACCCCCTGGGGATCGGTAATCCATGATTTCTGACTTTTGGAATAACAGCAGGTACATTCTCCCTCTTCACGGATGGTGCCTTTTGCTTTCTGCATATTGGCATATACGCCCTGCAGTTCTTCTTCCGATTCTACCTGCAGGCCCAGGTGTTCGATGCCATTTTCGGCGTGGCCGGTGGATACGGCATAATTAACTCTGGGATCATCCAGCATCCATTTGGCATAATCCGGTTTTACAACCGTGGGTTCGGTTCCGAAAAGGGCAGTATAAAACGCAATGGTTTCCTGCAGGTTTTTTACACGTACGTGAACATGAAATCGTTTCATAGCTTTAAAATTTATGATTTACGACCCCATGACGCAGGAGTTGAAAAAAAGACGCAGCTTATCGGGAAATTTTTTTCCGGATTTGCTGCAGGGGTTTGCAACTGTCTTTTACGCTGAATGAAATAATATTGCCCTGACTGTCGGTTTCAAAATGACAACAGGTTACAAATTCGGCTTTCAGCAGCTGGCGGGCCCGCTGTATTCTTGACTTGGTGGCTGTAAGGCTGAGGCCAAGCTTCTCCGCAATAGCGGCCTGTTTCATACCCTCAACGTCAGCCATCCGCAGTGGTTCCGCATAATGCTCCGGTAAAAAAGAGAGCATGGGTAAAATATAGTTCAGCGCATCGCGGAAGGCAAGATTCTCATCTTCCGCGGCAACCTCTTCCAACTGTTCACCGGAAGTGTAGGTTTTTACTTTTCGGTAATGATCCACAATATTATTGTGGGCAATCTGAAAAAGCCAGCTCCGGATATTGCTCACGCCGGAGCGGTTCATACAAAAATGATAGAGCTTGAGCAAAGTTTCCTGCAACAGGTCCTCGGCCAGGGCTTCATCTTTTACTCTTTTACGGATATAATTCAAGAGAGCATCTTTATGCTCCTGCCAAACGGCCGGAACATCACAATTCGTATAAACAGATTTACCTTCCACTCCACAAAAGAAGGAAGATTCTCACAAAGTATATTACCACTTGTAATTAAAATCCGAAAACCGGGCATTGCTGCAACGGTTATCGGCAGTTAGCACAACACCCAATGCAATAAAAACTCCCCATCGGCTTGAAGTGCGACCACAAAACTACTCCAACAAACAGCCGTTTGGACATGAGATGTTACTTTTATGTATAAGTACACAAACAACCTCAACCAGGCTGCACTTTTCACAGCATGTAATGTATGAAAAAGAACCTGCTCGTCATTAAATTCGGCACGGCTGTACTTACCAACAGCCAAGGCGATGTAAACAAGGCAATCATCCGGAAAATTGCAGCAGAAACAGCCCAACTGAGCAACCAATACCATATTATTTTGGTCAGCAGCGGAGCTGTGAGCAGTGGCAAACATTTATTACGGCAGTATAAAGGCACACTTGCAGAGCGCAAGGCAGCGGCAGCAATCGGCAATCCCATCCTCATCAGCCAGTATCAACGTGCCTTTGGCAAATACGGCATAACCGTAGCGCAGGCGCTTTGCGAACGGCACCATTTCAGCAACCGCCGGCAGTTTCTGCAAATGAAAGAAACTTTTGAAACCTTTTGGCAAAACCATGTTATACCGGTTGTAAACGAAAATGACCTGGTAAGCAATGTGGAGTTGAAATTTTCAGACAACGATGAATTAGCCACCCTGCTGGCCATTGGCTTTAATGCGGAAAAGCTTATCATCTGCACCAGCAGTAACGGATTTCGTGATACCGGCGGATCCATCATTCCCTTTGTACCGGTAATTGATGCAAACATTCTGGCCTGCATACAATCCGAAAAAACGGCAACGGGACTTGGAGGGATGTTGTCAAAAATCACTTTTACCCAATTGGCAACTTCTTTGGGCATTGATGTTTTTATAACCGGACTGAATGGCACCCATCCGCTACAAAAAACACTTGATTGGAAAAAAGGCACCTATTTTCCGGCAAAACCCTCTACACTGAAAGAGCGTCAAAAATGGCTGATGAGCGGTTCGGTTACAGCCGGACAAATACTTGTGGATGCAGGAGCTGAAAAGGCTTTACAGCAGCGCAAAAGTCTGCTCACCATCGGCATTAAAAAAGCTACAGGAGCATTTACAGCCGGCGAAGTGGTACAATTGATGAATGAGGCGAACGAGATCATCGGCGTAGCAAAGGTGAAACTGGATTGCAATGAAGTGAACAACCAAATACAGCAGAAAAACAGCATTGCCGCACATGCCAACGATATTGTTCTTTTTTAAATTATTGCCATGAGCGCCATCCAAAACAAACTGGCACAAACCAAAGCTGCATCGGCAGCACTGCAAACGCTGTCGACCACGGCACTGAAACAACTTATCCGTTCGTTTGCGGAAAATTTATCGGCAAGCGCACCTGCCATTTTGCGGGCCAATAAAAAAGATTTGCAGAAAATGGACCCCGTTAGTCCGCTGTACGATCGGCTACTGCTTACACCCCAACGCCTAAAGGCTATTTGCAACAGTATTCAAAAAGTTGCAAACTTGCCCGACCCTACCGGAAAAGTACTTTTAAAAAAAACGCTTCCAAACGGCATACGGCTGCAAAAAATTACCGTGCCATTGGGTGTTATCGGCGCCATCTTTGAGTCGCGCCCCAACGTAGCCGCCGATATTGCCGCCTTGAGTTTAAAGAGCCGCAACGCCTGTGTACTGAAAGGCAGCAAAGATGCCCATGAAACCAACCGGGCCCTTGTACAGGTGTTACACCGAGTATTGCAACAGGCCGGTTTGTCCCAAAACCTGGTTTACCTGCTGCCCCCCGAACGAGAAACGGTGCAGGAACTTTTTACCGCCACCCGCTACATAGATGTGTTAATTCCCCGCGGCAGTAACAACCTGATTGAATATGTGCGAAAAAACAGCCTGGTACCTGTTATTGAAACCGGGGCGGGCGTTTGCCATGTGTATGTGCATGCCGATGCCGATATAAAGATGGCTGCAGATATTGTAGTTAACGCCAAAACCAGCCGTCCATCGGTATGCAATGCCATGGACACCCTGCTGGTGGATGCGGCTATTGCCAACAAATTTTTGCCACAGGTTGCCGCAGCATTGGCAAAGCACGAAGTGAAAATTTTTGCCGATGCTTCATCGTACAAGCTTTTGAAAGACTACCCATGGCTGCAGAAAGCCCGTAAAGAAGATTTTGACCGCGAGTTTCTGTCGCTGGCCTGTGCCATAAAAATAGTTAACACCATCGAAGCAGCATTATCACACATTGCCACGCACGGCACCCGCCACAGTGAGGCGATTGTTACGAAAAATAAAAAAGCAGCCCGATTGTTTCTGCAAAAGGTTGATGCGGCGGCCGTGTACCATAACGCCAGCACCCGCTTCACCGATGGTGAGGAATTTGGGCTGGGAGCCGAAGTAGGCATCTCCACCCAAAAACTACATGCACGGGGCCCCTTTGCTTTAGAAAAACTGGTAACCGAGAAATGGGTGCTGCGGGGTAATGGGCAAATACGCTGATATACTGTATGGTTGTGAGCATATAAAGTACACAACATAAGCGGGTGTATCCCAATAAGTATTCAGCACTCAGATTGCTGTTAACGAAGTAATCCATCTACAGTAACAGACACATAATACAGCGCTCCTATAGTTGGGCCGGCCGCGTATTGTATGTAACGGTTATTAAAAATGTTTGTACCGCCGGCTTTGATCGTCGAATACAACTTTGGTATACGATAGGTTATCTGCGCATCTATTGTTTGATAGGCAGGTATACGGCCTGCAGCTAAAGGACTTTCCCAGTCAAATGCATCCTGCCAGCGCCAAACCACATTAAAACCAAGGTTTTTTACCACTTCGCGGTTTCCAAAAGAGATATTGGTAAACCAACGAGGGGTATTAAAAGCAGTCAGGAACACATCACTTTGCTGGTTGGCACGGATATTATTGTAGTTCGCATTGCCGCTTAGTAAAAACTTTTTATGTACCATCCATGTAACTCCCAGTGAAGACCCATAGTTCCGGTAAACGTTTCGGGCATTGGTAAAAACCCGGTAACGAACCTGGCGGCTACGGTTAGATGCTAACATATCCTGAACGGAAGCATCAGTACCAACAGTACCTGTTGTTGGTACAGCAACTTCAACCTGACCTAAAAATCCGCGGTAGGCATTTACATATGCATCCCAGTCCACAATAAGCTTCCCATTCAGGAGCACTGACTTATAACCCAACTCAAATGAGTTGATCTGTTCGGGCTGTGTGGGATTGAGGTTGGTTACCGCCAGCAAATTCCGGTTTTTCAATGCTGCATCTGCCTGGCTCATACCGCCATTTACATCGCGGTTGACGGCCGCGTTAAAAGCGTTAACGGAAACCAGGGTATAAGAGTTGTCGAGATATCCCAACCCCTCATTGATGTAAGGCAGTCCGCCCACCCTGCGTACATTACCGTTGTTAACAAATGAAATGGCTTCAAACAAGGCAGGGAAACGGTATCCGTTTTGCCAGGTTACACGGAAATTGTGTTTTTTGGCGGCTGTATATACGAGGGCTATACGCGGATTGATTTTAGGAGTAAAGTCAAGATTATGATCATACCTTATGGATGCAAACGCCTTAAGCCGATCACCCAAAAATGTACGTGTTACTTGTGCAAAGGCTCCGTACTTTGTATAATACACCGGATTACCAAAACTACCATCTTTGAGCGGCAGGTTTCGTTCCGCAACAGGTCGTTTGAAATCCACAAATGTATTTCCATCCGGAATCACCTCGTTAACACGGATATCAGCCCCTACCAGCAGCTCAGCAAAGCGTATTTTATCTGAAAAATCGTATTGAAAATCTGCATGATACATACGGCTGTTCTGGCGTACCCATGCACCGCCATTTCGCGGGGCACCAGCTACTCCGGCATTCATATGATCCCAATTGTTGGTTCTTATAATCGTATCAAACAACTGCTGAAACGCAGCTGTGCCCGGTTCTGCACGGCCGGCATCGGCAGCAGTACGTGCCAGGTTCATGGCGGTTGCTAAATCAGTGCCATTGTTCAGCTGTGCCTGTAATGCATTACGGAAGCGGGTTGCCCATTGACCATTGGAAAGATGGCTCAACTGTAAATTATCAGCCAGGGGTTTCAGGTTGTACGAATTACCTGTATTCTCAATAGACACATAGGACCGGAAGAAAAACTGTTTGCCTTTCAACTCCAGCTTATGATTTTGCACCGTCACATCATTCAGTTGAATTTTATTGCCCCGCTGAAACACCCCATCGAGCTGACCAAAGCGATAAGCATATGAAACTTCATACTTATCGTTGATACGATAGTGCAGGGCCGCATCCAGCTTCAGATTTTCAACGGTGGGGCGAATCAGATCCCTTTCCCAATATCCGGTACGACGTACCAAAAAAGTTTTGGGACTGCCATTGTAATTAACGCCGCTAATGGTAACTGCGTTATTGTTTTCATCGCCATAGCGGTTCCAGGCATCATAGGCCGGATTATTACCGGGTCCGTTTAATTCGGGATATAAAGGATTGGCTGTATTCAGATTGTTCGGGTTCTGATCCGTTGCGTTATTTGAAAGCCAGTCGGTGGCACGCATATAAGCCGCATTGAACTTAAATGCAAAGCGGTTATGAATAACTTTTGCATAGCGAACGGCCGACTCTGTCATCAATGCCGGAGCATAATCAATTCCATCAACATGATTTACGCCTGTACGCTGGTAAATACTTAACCCCTGCGATGTGAATGGACTTTTTGTAATCATGTTCGCCATACCATTGATCGCATTCATTCCATATAATGCAGAAGCTGCACCTGGAGTAATTTCGACACTCTGAATATCCAGTTCGGTTGGACCGATTGCATTGCCTAAAGGCACCCCCAGCGTGGCAGCCTGCATGTCAACCCCGTCAACCAACTGCATAAAGCGGTAATTACTGGGAATATTGAATCCCCTTGTATTAGGCACTTTGAATGTAATGCTGGAAGTGGTCATTTGTACACCTTTCACATTTTCAAGCGCATCATAGAAAGTGGGAGCCGGCGATTCTTTAATTGAGCGGATATCAAGTTTCTCAATGGCCACCGGCGACTTCAGAATATTTTCCGGAACTCTTGATGCAGAAATCACAATTTCACTACCTAAGACGGTTTGCGTTGCAAGCGCAACCTGAAAGCTCGAACCCAGTTCTTTCACCTCAAGTTCCTGCTGCTGAAAGCCAACGGAAGAAAAGACCAAAGTAAAAGGCGGTTTCACTTTCGTACGCAAAACAAATTTTCCTTCACGATTCGTTACTGCACCGGACACCGATCCTTTTAAGATCACATTTACATCTGCCAGCGGCAAACCCGCCTCTGCTGAAATAACGTTACCCGATATCTGGATCAACTCATTTTCCTGTGATAAAACCTTGTGATACGAAAGCAGCAGAAATCCTGTCGTAAATATAACGTTGCGGATTGCGGCGCCACTTATTAGTCTACTATTTTTATAGACTTTTAGTGCAAAAGAAAATCGATGCATAATTGGGAGTTTTTAATGACTAAATAAATTTGATCAGAATACGAACGCTCCAGATGATAACCAGCGCGCCTAATAAGAGATAAGCCGTTTTCTTAGGAAGCCGTCCTGCCAGTTTTGCTGCAAAAGGTGCCGCAATAAGGCTGCCTATTATCAATGCAATTATCATTTGCCAGTGCGAGATGCCAATAAGCGTAAAGAAGGTAAAGGCACTGGTAAGTGTGATAAAAAATTCAGTCAGGCTTACAGAACCTACTACATATTTATGGCTGCGGCCATTATTGATGAGCGTTGATGTTACAATGGGCCCCCATCCTCCACCGCCAAATGAATCAAAAAATCCACCAAAGGCCGCCAGCAAACGGTACCGTTTGAACTTTTTCTGCGGCTTCAGTTCGCGGAAGGCATTCATTATAAATTTAATCCCAAGAAACATGGTGTACACTGCAACAGCAGGCCGTATCAGTTTACCATACTCCTCGCCGGTGTAAACCAGGAAAAATGCACCAACTGCTGCTCCAATTACACCCGGTATCACAAGGGCTTTAAATAATTTCATATTTACATTACCGAAGCGGTAATGACTGTAGCCGCTGGCCGCACTGGCAAACACTTCAGAGGTATGAATACTGCCGCTGATGGCAGCCGGACTGGCACCTGTTGACAAGAGTATGGCCGCACTGGTTACGCCATAACCCATACCCAGGGCACCATCTACCATTTGCGCCAGGAAACCGGCCAAAATAAACCAATGAAAATTAGAATCTAAAAGCTTATACCATTGGGTAACCGCTTGCCGTGTTTCCCGTAAAGGCAGATAGGCAAACACAAAATAGCCGATGAGCATCATACTGAAACCAACCAACAGCAGCGTGGCAATACGCTTCCAGTGCCGTTCGGTAACTATCTGCCGAATGTAATCGTCGGCAACCCTACGACGCCTACGCTGTTGCTGCCGAAACGATTTTTGATCTGTTACAGCAGATACAACTTCTTTAGTATGGTTAAATCCTGATTGCATTTACTGAAATAATACAGCAGCTACCGTTGCATTACTGGTTTCATCCACCAAAATGGCACTTCCGTTCGCGGCTAACTGCCCAAATGAATCAAATGCAACCGGAGAAGAGGTTTTGATTCTGGCCTTCACCACTTCGTTGAGCTTTACGGAACCCGAAACTGGTAATTGCCGGAGTGTATTCACATCCAGCTTATACTCAATCTCACGTACCACAGAGCGCACCAGCCGGGTATTGTGTTGTAACAGATATTTGTTTCCGATTTGCAGCGGTTTTTCATCAAGCCAGCATAAAATTACTTCCTGCTCTTGCGATAATGTGGGTAATAAGGTCTTGTGCACAATAGTATTACCCCTGCTTACATCCACATCATCGGCCAGGTGCAGTACCACCGACTGGGGTGCAAATGCTTCGTGCACTTCCTTGCCAGCAATTTCAATACGGGAAATTGTAGTTTCAATTTGCTGCGGAAGAATTATAACAGCATCTCCTTTGCGATATTTACCACTGTTTATTCTGCCGGCATATCCCCTGTAATCGTGCAATACTTCCGTTTGCGGACGAATTACATACTGCACCTGAAAACGGGGTACAGATAAGTTTATATCATCCGAAATAGAAACATCCTCTAAAAACTCCAGCAACGGCTTTCCCTCATACCAGGGTGTACGCAAAGAACGGTTTACAATATTATCGCCCTGTAATGCGCTGATGGGTATGTACGTTACCTGTTGCAGTCCCAGCTGGGCAGCAACAGCAGCATAATCAATTACAATATTATTGTACACATCTTCGGAAAAATTTACAAGATCCATCTTGTTGATAGCTACCACTACATGCGGTATGCGGAGTAAAGACGCGATGATGCTATGACGCCGTGTTTGTTCCACAACTCCCTTGCGGGCATCTATTAAAATGATTATCAAATTTGTATTACTGGCGCCCGTAATCATATTTCGGGTGTATTGCACATGGCCCGGGGCATCGGCAATAATGAACTTGCGTTTCGGGGTTGAAAAGTAACGGTACGCTACATCAATCGTAATTCCCTGCTCCCGCTCGGCCCGCAATCCATCGGTAAGCAGTGCCAGGTCAATTGCCCCGTTCGCCTTGTTTTTGGTACTGCGTTCAATAGCTTCCAATTGATCGGCGAGTATGCTTTTGCTGTCATACAGTAAACGCCCTATTAATGTACTTTTTCCGTCATCGACACTACCGGCGGTAATAAATCGTAACAACTCCATAAAAAAAATGATAATTGATTTAAAAATAGCCGCTCTTCTTCCGGTCTTCCATGGCGGCTTCGGTTACTTTATCATCAATTCGCGTTTCGCCCCGTTCGCTGATACGGGTGTTTGTGATTTCTTGTATTACCGCATCCAACGTTGATGCCAAACTTTCAACGGCCGCTGTGCAGGTCATGTCTCCTACCGTACGATAACGTACACGTTTCGTTACAATCACATCCGTTTCATCTGTTGAAATAAACGGCGAAACAGCAATCAACTGGCCTTCGTGCACCAGCACCTCTCGTTCGTGAGAAAAATAAATAGAGGGCAAGGATATATTTTCTGATTTGATATAGCTCCAAACATCCAATTCCGTCCAGTTACTTATAGGAAATACTCTTACGTTCTCCCCTTTGTGAATACGACCATTATATATACTCCACAACTCAGGGCGCTGTAACTTCGGATCCCATTCACCAAACTCATTGCGTACGGAGAAAATGCGCTCTTTGGCACGTGCTTTTTCTTCATCACGCCGGGCACCACCGATACAGGCGTCAAAACCAAACTCTTCAATCGTATCCAGCAACGTATAAGTTTGCAGCCAGTTACGGCTGGCAAATTTTCCTTTCGGCTCTGCCAAATTGCGCTTCCGAATCGTATCTTCCACTTTACGAACAATTAGCTCAGCACCCATCGTTTGAACCAAACTGTCTCGAAACTCCAGCACTTCCGGGAAATTATGCCCGGTATCAATATGCACCAGTGGAAATGGCATTTTACCGGGCGCAAACGCTTTACAGGCAAGTTGCACCAGCGTAATAGAATCTTTGCCACCGCTAAATAAAAGTGCGGGTCGCTCAAATTGGGCTGCAACTTCACGTAAGATGTAAATACTTTCTGCTTCCAGTTGTTGCAGGTAATTTAATTGATAAACAGACATATTGTATTCTCTACTTTTTTGGTAGGTTTTATATACAAATAAATGCCAATTTTAACAAACAACCGTTCATGCCAAAAAAGAATTCAGGTGGATGAAGCATGAAGACCGCACTCTTTGGAAGTATTTTTTTCCCACCACCAACGACCGGCCCGAAAATCTTCGTCGGGACGTATTGCCCGTGTACAGGGAGCACATCCAATACTAACATAACCCTTATCATGCAAAGCATTATAAGGTACATGCTGTTTACGGATGTAATCATTAATCTCCTCCCAACTCCAATGCAACAAAGGGTGAACTTTCAAAACCCGATGCCCATCATCCCACT
The DNA here is from genome assembly GCA_046297415.1 of Lacibacter sp. Taxonomy (GTDB): domain Bacteria; phylum Bacteroidota; class Bacteroidia; order Chitinophagales; family Chitinophagaceae; genus Lacibacter. The sequence goes on along the minus strand of JBKBIL010000010.1, from coordinate 20,220 downwards.
CTACATGTAATAAAGAACTGCGCTGGGCACTTTGACTGGCCCGTAATCCCGTTATCCATATGCTGTAACCGGCAAGCGCTTCCCGCAACGGCTCCACCTTGCGTATATGGCAACACTGTTTACGATTTTCAACAGATTCGTAAAAAGCATTTGGACCCTTTTCGCTTACAAATGCACCTAAAGTCTGTGCATCAGGATACAATGCACGTATGGATATCCCATATGTTTCAATTGTTTGCCGCCACGTACTGTAGGTTTCGGGAAATAAACGCCCGGTATCCAGCGTAAATAAGTCAATGTCCAGCTTCTCAGTTGCAATCATGTGCGTAAGCACCTGATCTTCCATCCCAAAACTGGTGGAAAACACCACCTGACCGGGATACGCCTTCGACAATGTTTTGAGTATTTCCGGCGCCTCCAGTCCATTAATTAGTTGCTGAACCGATGTAAGTAAGGCAGATGCAATCATGGTTTAAAATTTAAGATGCAGCCCTGCTAGTTCCAGACTTTTCTTTTTTAAATTCCGCAACTGAACATCTTCAATAATGGGCTCGGGATACAAGATGAGCGATACATTATTTTTTCTCCACCAGTCGTCGTCAAGCAATACGTGTGCATGCAACACTCCTACCAAATACTTTCGCTCATCATCAGCATGCCATTCTTCAATCCACTCAAAGCGTTCATGCGGAATATGACTCCACTCATCGAAACTCACATACACTTTCAGGTAAAAATCATTCGTGAGCTCGCCGGGCGTGTGAAAGTATAATTTCTTGTACTCGTATTTATAATCGTACCGCAAAGCCGAAATATCACTTAAAACTGCCGAAGCGGTTGGAAACGAACCGGCACCTTTACCGTAAAAAAACTGCTTATCAGAAAATGAGCTTTCCACAACTGCGCCGTTGTATTCATTTTTTACAAAACTCAGGTGGTCATCATTCCGTACAAACTGCGGCAATACAAATGCGGCCACCTTTCCGTTTTGCAACTTCTTTGCCTGCCCTACCAAACGGATTTCAAAATGCTTTTCACGCCCAACCGCCGCATCCGAGGCCTGAATGTTTTGTATGCCGGTAAACAACAGGTCGGTTGGTTTTGCAATTATTCCATACGCATGCAACAGCAATATTACCCACTTATTCAGGGCATCCCAGCCCTCCACGTCCAGCGTGGGATCGGCTTCGGCAAAACCCAATTGCTGGGCCTGCAGCAACGCTTCTTTAAAACTCAGTTGCTCTTCAAACATTTTGGTAAGTATGTAATTGGTACTTCCATTTACAATACCCCGGATGCCGTGCAACAAGTCGTTATCGTAATACTCTTCCAAATTACGAATCACCGGTATGGATGCGCATGCCGACGCTTCATATAAAAACGAAACGCCGGTATGTTGCTGCAACTCCAACAACTCCTGCAGGTGTTCGGCAATCATTTTCTTACTGGCGCTCACCACTTCCTTGCCCGAACGTAAGGCACGTGCCACAATTTCAAAAGCAGCTTCGCTTTCGTTGATTACTTCTACGATTACATTGATTTCCGGATCATCCAGCAACAAATTTTTATCGGTAGTAAATAACGAAGCCGGCGCATTCCGTTTCTTTTCCGGGTTTTTAATGCAAATGCGTTTTATGGTGGCGTTGAGCGATGGTGTTTGCGCTAATACCCGGTACAGGCCTTCGCCTACTACACCAAATCCAAATAGTCCGATTACCAGTTGTTTATCAGAGCCCATGTTGTTGTATTTCAGATGTTTGTTGCAGGGGACGCAATTGCCCCTGTATGAATTGATGAATGATTTTTGAAAGTTGTTCGTATTCCAGTAAAAAACCATCGTGCCCGTAAAACGATTCGATGGATTTAAACTGCGCGCCCGGTATGGTGGCAGCAAGGTATTGCTGCTCGCTTACGGGAAACAGCACATCATTGCTGATGCTAATAACCAGCGTACGGGCAGTAATGCGCCGCAGTGCAAACTCAATGGATTCGCGGCCGCGGCCTACGTTATGCGCATCCATGGCCTTGGTAAGAAAGTAATAACTGAAGGCATTGAAACGCCGGGCTAATTTTTCGCCCTGGTAGCGTTGATACGACTCGCTTTTAAAGCCGTCGAGCAACTCATTGCTTTCCTCAATCTGGCTGATGCCATACGCGTCGTAATGCCGGTACGAGAGTAAAGCAATACTGCGTGCTACTCTCATTCCTGTTAGGCCGGCATCGGGATGTTCTTGCTTCCAGGTGGCATCGGTTTCAATTGCCATGCGTTGTGATGCATTGAACGCAATACCCCAGGCCGAATGATATGCGTTGGTGGCTATGGGTATGATGTGTTCAAACAAGCCCGGTTCTTCAATAGCCCATTCCAGCAATTGCTGTCCGCCCATACTGCCGCCAATGCCTATAAATATTTTGCGTATGCCCAAATACTGTCGCAGCGGCTCGTAGGCACGAATCATGTCGCGTGTGGTAAACCAGGGGAAGCGATGATAATAAGGCGTACCCGTAACAGGATCGGTATCCAACGGTCCTGTACTTCCGTATGCACTTCCGGGCATGTTTACGCATACAATAAAATATTGCCGCGGATCAAACAGCTTTCCCTCTCCCACCAAACCATCCCACCACTCCAGCGGGTTGCTGTTAGCCGTTAAGGCATGAAAAATCCACACCACATTGGAACCCTCCTGGTTCAGCGTACCGAGGGTGGTATAGGCGAGGCGGTATTCCGTTAAAAGTGTGCCGCTTTCGAGCCGAAAGGGTTTTTGATATCTAAAATACTGTAATGCCATATAAAAGAGTTGAAACAGGAGGCTGTATTATAACAGCCTCCTGCCGCAAGGGTTTACGCCACCAGCTGGCCTGCAAACACTTTTTCAAAAGCCTGTTCAAAATCGGCCTTGATGTCTTCAATGTGTTCAATACCCACGCTGATGCGAATCAAATTATCCAGCACGCCACTGGCTTTACGTTCTTCGGGAGTTAACTGTTCATGCGTGGTAGATGCCGGATGAATGGCCAGGGTTTTGGCATCGCCCACATTGGCCAGGTGGCTGATCAGTTTAATGGAATCAATAAACTTCCGGCCATTTTCAACGCCGCCCTTAATACCAAACTGCAGTACGCCGCCATATCCGCGTTTCAGGTATTTTTTGGCAAGGTGGTGGTACGGACTGCTCTCCAGGCCCGGATACCACACAAACTCAACAGCCGGGTGCTGCTCGAGCCAGCGGGCCAGCTCCAATGCATTGGATACATGGCGTTCTACCCGCAGCGAAAGGGTTTCGAGCCCCTGCAACAGTAAGAACGAATTAAACGGACTTTGAGCGGCACCGAAGTCACGCAAACCTTCCACCCGTACCCGAATGGAAAAGGCAATGTTGGGCAGCCCCAGCGGATTTCCTTCGCCAAACACGTCCCAAAACTTCAGACCATGATAGCCCTCGCTGGGTTCGGTAAATTGCGGAAACTTACCATTGCCCCAATTATAATTTCCGCCGTCAACAATAACACCGCCAATGGTAGTGCCATGGCCGCCAATCCACTTGGTGGCGCTGGCAACCACCACATGCGCACCATGCTTCAGGGGCTGAAACAGATACCCTCCTGCTCCAAACGTGTTGTCCACAATCAGCGGCAAATCATAGTCGCGGGCCAGTTCGGCAAACTTTTCAAAATCGGGAACGTTCAGGCGGGGATTGCCCAGGGTTTCCAGATAAATGGCTTTGGTATTTTTATCAATCAGCGGAACAAAACTTTCCACATTATCGCCATCGGCAAAGCGGGCTTCAATACCCAGCCGTTTGAAAGACACTTTAAACTGGTTGTACGTGCCTCCGTATAAGTACGAGGTGGTAACAAAATTGTCGCCTGCCTGTAAAATGTTATTCAGTGCCAAAAATTGTGCGGCCTGTCCGCTACCTGTTGCCACCGCAGCAACACCGCCTTCGAGCGCGGCGATACGCTGCTCAAATACATCGGTAGTGGGGTTCATGATGCGGGTGTAAATGTTGCCAAACTCTTTCAGTCCAAACAGGTTGGCCGCATGCTCGCTGCTGCGGAAACCGTAGGAGGTTGTTTGGTAAATAGGTACTGCCCGTGAATGCGTTGCAGGGTCAATTTGCTGGCCGGCATGCAGCTGTAAGGTCTCGAACCGATAGTTGTTGCTCATAAAAAATGGTTTATAGGTGAACAATGAAAAGAAAAGCAAACAGAGAGGAAATACCTTCCCGTAACGGGAGCGGAAGTAATATTAAGTATGCCTTACGGCATACAACACATACAACAGCAGCACATGCAGCGGTTAGCTGTGCGGAAGAAAGTGCGATGTGCTAAAAGGTTTTGCATGCTGCTGATTAAATACCCTACAAAGGTAATAGACTTTTTTTCGGATTTCAAATTCCGTTTTCTGAAAAATTTGTCAAAGGCCATAAGAACAACTGTTTGTTTTGCGTGATTGAATCACATAACATGTTGTTGCTCTTGTTATCACCTGTCGCGTACCGCATAACGGATGGGGCCTTGCTGCCACAATGCAGCAAATAAAAAAAGCCCATCCGACAAATCAGATGAGCCTATAGAAGTAAATCTTTTCAGCATGTATCTGACTTATCTGGCCACACCGTAATGGGTGTGGATGGATTTGGCACCTTTTTCCTGCGGTTGCAGGAAGAGGTTGTCAAGGCATCATCGGGCCATGTCCCTCCGCCTTTCTTGATAAGTGGTAACAAAAGAACTGCTGCAAAGTTGGGAAAATAATTGATGTGTACAAATAATTTTTTATGCTACCGTTGCAGCTTCCCGTGCATAAATAACAACCGCCAGCACAGCCGGCACCAATGCTTTTACAACGGCACCTTCCTGCGCAGCAACAGCCGCATCCTCCACCAGTGCCGTAATAGCTGCACTTTGGTCGGCATCGTTTTGCATCAATACACGTATGCCATTTTCCTGCTGCAGCGAAAAATGATACTGCTCATTATTGTATGTGGTTGCCGTACCACTGTTGTACGAAGGGTTGTTGTATAAAATACGCCCCAGCCGGCAACCATATTCGTTGCACAGAAACTGAAACAAACCATTAAACAACCGCCGGCCGATGAATATGCTACGCTTCAGTAAAGGCCCTTCCAGCCGAACACTTTGCGTTTTGGGATTGTACTTGATTTGAAATTGCATTTGACGACCCCGATCCTGAACAAGGAGCGGAACAACGCTGTAAACAGCTGTACGCATAAACGTAGGTTTGGTTGCAAAAGGATGGGGTAGTAAGTACTTCGAATTTAAAGCGAATTGTGTATTTCCGGCATGTTTTGCATACAAAAAAATTCCACATTTCGTTACCGCAACACAAACCGCAGCACCTTTGCGGTATTGATTACTAAAAAAGTTGCTTACAGCATCGCATGGGCATTTCACTGTAATTTCGGCACATGAAAACAACAAAACCGGCAGAAAATTCGAAAGAAGGCATTGAAAATGATGCAATTGTGGTAACGGGAGCCCGGGAACACAATCTAAAAAACATTGACCTTTCCATACCCAAAAATCAACTGGTGGTCATAACGGGCATTAGTGGCAGCGGTAAATCATCGCTGGCATTTGATACCATATATGCCGAGGGGCAACGCCGCTATATGGAAACCTTCGGAGCCTACGCCCGTCAGTTTGCCGGCAATATGGAGCGGCCCGATGTAGATAAAATCACCGGGCTTTCGCCGGTAATATCCATCGAACAAAAAACCACCAACAAAAACCCACGTTCCACCGTGGGTACCGTAACCGAAGTGTATGATTTTTTACGCCTGTTGTTTGCCCGGGCCTCCGAAGCCTATTCGTACAACACCGGCCGTAAAATGGTGAAGTGGAGTGAGGAAGAAATGGTGGCGAATATTTTTCAACGGTTCGGCGGCGAAAAAATCAGCATCCTTGCCCCCCTGGTGCGAGGCCGCAAAGGGCATTACCGCGAACTGTTTGAAGAAATTCGTAAAAAGGGATTTGTGAAAGTGCGGGTAGATGGCGAAATACGCGACCTCACACCCAAAATGCAGGTAGATCGTTACAAGGTACACGATATCGAGGTAGTGATTGACCGCCTCATTGTGAACGACAGCTTTCGGGTACGCATTGGGCAAAGCGTGCAACAGGCACTGAAGCTGGGAAAAGATTTATTATTTGTGGCTCCCGAAAAAGGAGCTGTTGTTACCTATTCGCGGCAACTGATGTGCGAAGAAACCGGCATCTCCTACGAAGAACCCTCGCCCAACAGTTTCTCGTTCAACTCGCCCTATGGCGCATGCCCCACCTGCAAGGGGCTGGGTGCCGTTTACACTGTTTCATTGGAAGCGTTACTGCCCGATAAAAATCTTTCCATCAACGAAGGCGCCTTAAAGCCGCTGGGCGAAGAACGCGACACGTATTTTTTTAAACAGATACAAGCCCTTGCCCGCAAACACAAATTTTCGCTGGATACTCCTGTGAAAGACCTGCCTACCAAAGCGCTGAACCTTATTTTGTACGGCAGTGAAACACCCACGGAAACCACGTTTGATTTTGAAACCTCCAACACGCAGGCGCCCGATGAATTTGAAGGTGTGGTAAACCAGATCAAACGCTGGTTTGCCACCAGCAGCAGCGAGGCGGTACAAAAATGGGCCGAAGGGTTTATGGAGCTAACCACCTGCACCACCTGCAACGGCACCCGGTTAAAAAAGGAGAGCCTGTGGTTTAAGATTGATAATAAAAATATTGCCGAACTCAGCAGCATGAACCTCGATAACCTGGCTGCCTGGTTCGATGGCATTGAACTGCGTATTTCCAAAAAGCAGGCTACCATCGCCAAAGATGTGCTGAAAGAAATACGCGACCGGCTGCAATTTTTGCTGAACGTAGGCCTCAGTTATCTTACGCTCAACCGCCCCACCCGCACCCTCAGCGGCGGCGAAAGTCAGCGCATAAGGCTGGCCACACAAATCGGCTCGCAACTGCAGGGCATCACCTACATATTGGATGAACCCAGTATTGGCCTGCACCAACGCGATAACCACCGCCTGATTGAAGCACTGCAAAAGTTGCGGGATGTTGGCAACAGCGTATTGGTGGTGGAGCACGATAAAGACATAATGCTGGCCGCCGACTATTTGATTGACATCGGCCCCCGTGCCGGCCGCCACGGCGGACAGGTTGTGGCTGCAGGCACGCCCCGGGAGGTACTTGCCGGCAACAGCGAAACCGCCGCTTACCTTAGTGGTAAAAAATTCATACCTGTACCCAAAGAGCGCCGCAAAGGCAATGGCCAGTTCATTCAACTAACAGGCGCCAGCGGCAACAACCTGCAGCATGTACAAGTAACCTTTCCGCTGGGCACCTTCATTGTGGTAACCGGCGTAAGCGGCAGCGGCAAAAGCACCCTTATCAACGAAACCCTCTTCCCCATATTAAGCAAACATTGCTACAACAGCCGGGTGACTCCGCTGCCTTACAAAAGGGTTACGGGCCTGGAACACATAGACAAGGTTATTGAAATTGATCAGTCGCCCATTGGCCGTACCCCCCGCAGCAACCCCGCCACCTACTGCGGCTTTTTTACGGAAATACGGCAACTGTTTGCCGCTGTACCGGAAGCTAAAATTAGAGGCTATAATGCCGGCCGTTTCTCATTTAACGTAAAGACAGGGCGTTGCGACATGTGCGAGGGCGGCGGCATGCGGGTAATTGAAATGAACTTTTTGCCCGATGTGTACGTGCATTGCGAAAAATGCAACGGCAAACGCTATAACCGCGAAACGCTGGAAATTCGTTACAAAGGAAAATCCATTGCCGATGTGCTGGACATGACGGTAGATGAAGCCTGCGAGTTTTTTAAAGCCGTTCCGTACTTGTACCGCAAAATAAAAGTGCTGCAAGAGGTAGGACTGGGTTACATAACGCTGGGCCAAAGCGCCGTTACCCTCAGCGGCGGCGAGGCGCAGCGGGTGAAACTGGCTACCGAGCTGGCTAAAAAAGACACCGGCAAAACATTTTATATTCTGGATGAACCCACTACCGGCCTGCATTTTCAAGACATCAGCCACCTGCTTGAAGTATTGCAAAAGCTAACCGACCGGGGCAACACGGTACTGGTAATTGAACACAATATGGACGTTATTAAAGTAGCCGATTATATTATTGACATCGGACCCGAAGGGGGCGATGGCGGCGGCCGGGTATTGTTTCAGGGCTCGCCCGAAGCGCTGCTGCAATGTGCCGAAAGCCATACGGCCCGTTTTTTAGCCCTGGAACTGCAATAAAAAGCCCCCGCTCAAAAGGCGGGGGTTTTAGTGTACGGACCAAGAAAAAGCCATCACATGTTTAGCATATCGTCGGTGTGGTTCTCTTCTCAGTTATTCACAGGAATGTGGCTGTACAGAGAATAGGGTACGGACTAACATAACCAGCATGCATGGCTAACAAATGCGTTACAGATATAGTTGCTTTTTGTAAATGTAAAATAGCACGTACAGTGTTACCAACACAATACGCAGAATCCATAAATTGAATTCGGGGCCGGGTTTTACAATTTGAATTTTCATAACATAGGGTTTTGGATTATCAGGATTCGGATTGAAACAAGGTACTATTAGAAATACACCGGACATCGCATCGACTTTTTGTTCTTAAACCAGTCGGCATACACATCTCCAATCTTCCACGTCAGCCGAAATGTGCTGGAAAAGTACGAGTCGTTGCGCTTGGGGTTCCCCCGGGGCCTGCCGATCCGGTACGGGGTATAACCGGGTATGCTGCTGGGGTAAAACGAACTGGGATTGGCCATTTGCCGGGCGATTTGCGCCTGGGCCGGAGGCAAATACAAGTCGAACAAATTAGGATCAATGTAATTGCGGCTTACATCATCAATATAATCGGTACCGGTAATGCGGTGTATGAATTCTATTCCAAAAGTCAGACGTTCAGTTAAGTCGTACTTAATGCCAATACCAAGCGGTATGTTGTAAGAAGTAAGGCTGTATTCCGGCACTCCGGTTTCGGCCATGCCCTGCCCTTCCAGGCGCAGCGGCCGTAAATCAATCCAGGTTTCAGAGCCATCGGGAGCCCGGTAAATGCCTTGCGGATTAAAACGAAACACCCCCACGCCTCCAATCAAATACGGCCGGAAGCGGGGAAGGCCCCAACCGTTGCGCAGATGGATGAAGGCTGTTGGGAATAACTCCACACCTACATATGCTTCATACAAGGGTGAACGAAATGTAAGGTTGCGAAATTTACGAGCGCCCTCCCAGGTATCAGCAGGCTGTGCCTGGCGAATGATGCGATCATCGCCTTCCATTCGACCAATATTTCCAGCCAGGCGAAAGCCCAGCCATTCGGTAGCATAGTAGGTAGCCGAAATGCCGCCAATTACGTTGGTAACCGGAATGTTATTGTCTTTCGGGCCGATGGTACCCTTACCGCGGTTGCCGCCCAGGTCGCCCAAAAAATTCATGGGGCCTGCATTGAGACCAACTTCAAAACGGCCACCCGATGTAGTTAAACCGATTTGCGCAAAGGAAGTACCTGTGACAGTTGAAAGGAATATCGTAATGTACCAAAGTATGTGCGTGCGAGCGCTCATTGGTGCAAGAGGTTTTTCGTTTCGTGAGATAAGGATATTGTAGCACAATATTAATCACGCTTGCCCACACATCAAAATTTTTAAGCGGTTGTTTTTGGTTTTTTTCCGTCAAAAAACACATTTTCAGGGAAAGTACGCTGCACCCCTACGTAGAATTACGTAGCCGCTGCGGAAGGCCGCAACATTTCAATATGCGCAATGCCATCTTCCAGATACACATCGCTTTGCTGTCGAAACCCGAATTCTTCGTAAAAGCGTTTGAGGTACAGTTGTGCTCCAATGCGTATGGGGCCAACCCCAAACAGTTGTTCGCATTCTTGTATGGCGCGCCGCATCAACAACTTGCCGGCGCCGGTACGCCGGAAAGCCGGGTGCACCACCACCCTGCCGATGGAAGGCTCTTCATAGCTTACGCCTGCCGGCAGTAAACGGCAATAAGCAAGCAGCCGGTTTTCAGCATCATACCCCATCAAGTGCCATGCTTTCTGGTCTTTATAATCGGCATCCTGAAACACGCATTGCTGCTCTACCACAAACACTTCGTTGCGCAGCCATATTATATCGTACAGCTCATAGGGAGTGAGGGCTTCAAACTTTTTTAATTCAAAACGCATAAGCATGATTTAATGATGGGCCTTTCGCTAAAAATAACGCAGGGGTATTGTTGTTGTTACTAATAGCCGTATTTGTCTTTCCAAAGTTGTTTCAAAAAGCGGCGCATCTCCGCCTCGCGGGCATTGTTCCCCGGTTCGTAAAAGGTGGTGCCGCTCAAGGCATCGGGCAGGTACTCCTGCCCGGCAAAATTGTTGGTAAAATCATGTGCATACTTGTAACCGCTGCCGTATTGCATTTCTTTCATCAGGCGGGTGGGCGCATTGCGTAAATGCAACGGCACGGGCAGGTCGCCGGTGGCACGTACGGCCTCCTGCGCTTTGTTGATGGCAACATAGGCCGCATTGCTTTTGGGCGAAGCCGCCAGGTAGGTGGCGCATTGCGATAAAATGATGCGTGCCTCGGGATTGCCGATTTTATTTACCGCATCAAAAGCTGCATTGGCTAATAATAACGCGTTGGGATTGGCGTTGCCAATATCTTCGCTGGCCAGTATCACCAGCCGGCGGGCAATAAAGCGCACATCTTCTCCGCCCTCCAGCATCCGCGCCAGCCAGTACACGGCGGCATTGGGGTCGGATCCGCGTATGGATTTGATGAATGCCGAAATAATGTCGTAATGCTGTTCGCCGCTTTTATCGTACAGCGCCATCTTTTGCTGCACGGTTTGCAGCACCTTTTCGTTGGTTATTGCCCGTTCGCCCGGCTGCAGGGTAGTGGCTACCAGTTCCAGCAAATTCAGCAGTTTACGGGCATCACCGCCGCTCAGGCGCAGCAGCGCCTCGGTTTCCTGCAATACCAACTGCTGTTGCCGCAGCACCGTATCGGTTGCCAACGCTTTTTGGGCCAGTTGCACCAGCGTGGCTTCGCTCAGGGGTTTCAATACAAATACCTGGCAGCGGCTCAGCAGGGCGCTGTTCACTTCAAACGAAGGGTTTTCGGTAGTGGCACCAATAAGGGTTACGGTTCCTTTTTCTACGGCGCCCAGCAGCGCATCCTGCTGTGCTTTGTTAAAGCGGTGTATTTCATCAATAAAAAGGATGGCCTGCTGCCGGCCTTTGGCCTGTTCAATTACTTCACGTACCTCCTTCACACCGCTGCTGATGGCACTCAGCTGGTAAAAGGGTACACCCTTTGTGGTTGCCAAAATATGCGCCAGTGTGGTTTTGCCCACACCGGGAGGCCCCCATAGTATCATGCTGGGCAGTGTACCGCTTTGCAAGGCCCGTTGCAGCACGCTGCCGGCGCCGGTTAGGTGCTCCTGCCCCACCAGGTCTTGCAATTGCTGCGGACGTAACCGTTCGGCCAAAGGAGGAAGTTGCATACGGCAAGTTAAGCTGTTGCCTTGTTAGCGGGCGTAATTCAGCAAAAATGTTTGCAGTTCGTTATAGATCTGGCTGTATAACGTATTGGACCAGTCGCCGTGTCCGCCGCCGTTTACCCGTACCAGTGTACCGGCTACACCTGCCGATCGCAGGCTATTGTTTAACGTTTCCGATTGTGCGAAGGGCACTACCATATCGGCATCGCCATGTGCCAGAAACGTGGGCGAAACGGTTGCGGAAACAAAATTTATAGGCGATGCCTGCCGGTACAATGCCGCATTAAAAGTGGGCGTAGTACCGGTTATCTGCAACAGCAACAATGGCACCAGGGGATTGGGCGGATTGTTATACAGTTCGATAAGATCGGTGGGTCCAAAAAAAGATACTACCGATCGGATGGCCAAGGGGCTGGTGTATTTATAGGCATGCAATAAGGCCAGGTGGCCGCCGGCACTGGCACCCAGCAACGAAAAGCGGTTCGAAATAAGGTATTCGTTGCGCTTATCATACAAAAACTGTACGGCACGCTGCACATCCTGCTCCTGTGCCGGAAACAGGTTTTCGCCGTTTGCTGCCAGCCGGTAGTTTATGTTGGCAACGGCAAAAGTGGGCAAACGGCGCTGCAAAGTATCTACAACCGCATCCAGGTCGGTTTTATCACCGCTCGACCAGCCACCGCCATGTATAAGCAGCAATAAGGGAGTAGCCGTAGTAGAACGGCCGGCCGGCAAGTACAAATCCAATACCTGACGGGGATGGTTGCCATAGGCCACATTTTTCATTACCCGGCGGGCAATACCCGCATCGTTGCGCCGGCAGCCATACAAAAGGGCGGCAGCGGCAACAGCAACCACCATCCACCGAAAACGAAAAAGCCTAAGCATCATGAAAGCAGTTTACCTTAAACCTGAGGCGCATTACACATCGTGTCGGTTGCTGCCACCGTCAAACAAATGCGCATACTGTTTCAGCAGCCGAAAAGTTATTTGCACATGCACCAGCAACAGCAGCCCATACAACAACAAAAACCAAATTAAGCCCCGCAGCAGCTGTTTCATCAGCCCCAGCATTTTGGCTTCGGCTGCCTGGCCGCTCACCTCTGTGGCCCGGTTCAAGAGTTCGGTAAGCATGCCGGGGTTGCTGATGATGGTAATGGCCTGCGCCAGGTTTAAAAACGAAAAAACCAGCGTAACGTATGCGTTCACCTTAATAAAATCTTTGCGCCGGGCGGGCTGGGGCTGTTGCCCATCAATGCCATTCAGCAGAAACGCAAAGCTGCTGAAGCTGTACAATACCACCCCCACCAGCATAAATACCGACAGCAGCAGGGCGGGGTTGGCCAGCGCTACAAAAAAGGTGGGCAGTATAACCAGGGCCAGCAGGCCTGCCAGAACGATAGCGATGTACGAAAGAATGCGGTAAACCGTCATGATACTTATGCGTTGGGTGTTTGTAACCGTATTTGCAACTCCTGCAGTTGCTTTTCGTCAATAGCCGATGGCGCATCCAGCATTACATCGCGGCCGCTGTTATTTTTGGGGAAGGCAATAAAGTCGCGAATGCTTTCGCTGCCGCCCAGAATGGCGCAAAGCCGGTCGAACCCGAAGGCAATGCCGCCGTGCGGAGGCGCGCCGTATTCAAAGGCGCCCAGCAAAAAGCCAAATTTATGCTGCTGCTCCGCGGCGTCCATACCCAGCGCTTCAAACATTTTTTGCTGCAACTCCCGCTGATAAATACGGATGGAGCCGCCGCCAATTTCGTTTCCGTTCAGCACCATATCGTACGCATTGGCCTTAATGGAAGCATAGGGATGCTTCAGGTATTCGGCCGGGTTTTCAATAACCGGACTGTTTTGGATCATGGTTGCAATATGCTCGGGCTTGGGGCTCGTAAAGGGATGGTGCCGCGCCACCCAGCGGTTTTCTTCTTCGGCGTATTCAAACAGCGGAAAATCGAGCACCCACAGCAACTTAAACTCATCCTTTTTACGCAAACCCAGCCGTTGGCCCATTTCCAGCCGCAGCTCGCTCATGGCCTTGCGGGTGCGCTCTTCGGTACCGGCCAGCAGCAGTACCAGGTCGCCCGGCCGGGCCCCCGCCGCAGCGGCAAGGGCTTGCAGTTGCCCGGCATTGTAAAATTTATCTACACTGCTCTTCAGCGTGCCATCGGCGTTATACTTAATGTACACCAGGCCCTGCATGCCTATTTGCGGACGCTTTACCCACTCGGTCAGTTCATCGGTTTGCTTGCGGGTATATTCGGCACAGCCGGGCACGGCAATGGCCAATACGGTTTCGGCCTGTTCAAACACGTTAAAGCCGGCGCCGGTAACCAGGTGGGCCTGGTGCTGCCTGCCCGGAAAGGTATGGGCCGGGAACTTGATGTTGCACAGGTGCATGCCAAAGCGGGTATCGGGCTTATCGTTGCCGTATTGCCACATGGCTTCTTCCCAGCTCATGCGTTGCACCGGCTCGGTATAGTCTATGCCCTTTACTTCGCGGAAGATGTGCTTAATCAGCCCTTCAAACATTTGCAAAATATCTTCCTGCTCCACAAAGGCCATTTCGCAATCTATTTGGGTAAACTCGGGCTGGCGGTCGGCCCGCAGGTCTTCGTCGCGAAAACATTTTACAATCTGGTAGTAGCGGTCGTACCCGCTTACCATCAGCAGTTGCTTAAACGTTTGGGGGCTTTGGGGCAGGGCATAAAACTGGCCCGGGTTCATGCGGCTGGGCACCACAAAATCGCGGGCGCCTTCGGGCGTGCTTTTTATTAAAAAGGGAGTTTCAATATCCATAAAGCCCTGCTCGTGCAGGTAGTTGCGGGCGGCCCGGTTTACGGCGTAACGCAACTCCAAATTGCGCTTTACTACGTTGCGGCGCAAATCCAGGTAGCGGTACTTCATGCGCAGGTCGTCGCCGCCGTCGGTATCGTCCTGTATGGTAAAAGGCGGTACGGCCGATTTGTTTAAGATGGTAAACGATTGTACCAGCAGTTCCACATCGCCGGTGGGCAGGTTGGGATTTTTGTTGGTACGCTCCCGCACCACCCCGGTGGCCTGTACCACATATTCGCGGCCCAGCGGCTGTTCATCCAGCTGGCGGTTCAGGGCTTCATCAAACAGCAGTTGGGTAATGCCGTAGCGGTCTCGCAGGTCAACAAACGTAATGCTGCCAAATTTGCGAACGGTTTGCACCCATCCGGCCAGGGTAACGGTTTCTCCGGCATGTTGCAGGCGCAGGGCCCCACAGGTATGTGTTCGGTACATAAGCTTTTGTATAAACGTGCGGTAAAATTTCTGTCGTGGCTCCGGCAGGGTTGCCGGCAACAGGGGTGGCAAAGATAAGCAGCAGGGGGTTACCGCAAGGTAGCAGCATGCCCGCAGCCACAACCAGGGCCACCGTAAGCGCTTGCCGTAAAGCTTTGGGGCAGGGGCGGCAGCCGTTCAAAGCTGGCGGCTCCGGCACCTAATACAAAAACGGGTGCCGGCAGCGGCACCCGTTTTTATCGCAAAATGCATTATCCGAACATCTCCCGCACCCGCTCAAAAAATCCTTTTTCCGACTTGTCGGGGTGGGGTTGAAAGTTGGAACTCTTTTGCAGTTTTTCGAGCATGGCCTTTTCCTCGGCGTTCAGGTGCTGGGGCGTCCACACATTCACATAAATCAGCTGGTCGCCTTTTTGGTAACCCTGCACTTCGGGAAAGCCCTTGCCCTTCAGCCGGAAGATCTTTCCGCTTTGCGTGCCCGGCGGAATTTTTATTTTGGCCCGGCCGTCAATGGTGGGCACTTCCACCGTTGTACCAAACACCGCGTCGGGGAACGATATGTGCAGGTCGTAGGCCACATTCAACCCATCGCGGTGCAGTTGGGGATGCGCTTCTTCTTCAATCACCACAATCAGGTCGCCCGGCATGCCGCCCCGCTCGCCCACATTACCCTTACCGGCCAGGCTCAGCTGCATGCCTTCCTGTACGCCGGCGGGTATGTCAATGGTAATATTTTCTTCGCCATATACCCGGCCTTCGCCCCTACAAACGGTACATTTATTGGCAATGGTGCTGCCCTCGCCACCGCAGGTGGGGCAGGTAGTAACCGTTTGCATTTGTCCTAAAAAGGTGTTCTGCACCCGGCGTACTTGTCCGGTACCACCGCAGGTGCCGCAGGTTTGTAGGCTGCTTTTATCCTTGGCGCCGCTGCCACCGCAGGAAGTACAGGTTACGTACTTCTTAACCTTAATGGTTTTGCTGGTGCCTTTGGCAATTTCTTCGTAGCTCAGTTTAATGCGTACCCGCAGGTTGCTGCCGCGTACGCCCCGGGGCCGGCCGGCACCACCGCTGCGCCGCTGGGCGCCGCCGCCAAAAAAGCTGCCGAAGATATCGTCGCCAAATATGTCGCCAAACTGGCTGAAGATATCTTCCATATTCATGCCCTGGCCACCGCCAAAGCCGCCACGCCCGTTGCCGCCCACGCCGGCATGACCAAAACGGTCGTACTGGCTGCGCTTTTCCGCGTCGCTCAGTACCTCGTAGGCCTCGGCCGCTTCTTTAAACTTTTCTTCGGCCTCTTTATTGCCGGGGTTACGGTCGGGGTGGTATTGCATGGCCACCTTGCGGTACGCTTTTTTAATTTCGTCCGCCGTGGCCGTTTTGCTTACACCCAGTATTTCGTAATAGTCGCGCTTCATAAACTAATGCCACTTTATTGTGCAAAACACTTGCTATTTTCCTACCACCACTTTTGCAAAACGAATGATTTTATCGTTCAGCAAATAGCCTTTTTCTACCTCATCCACCACCTTACCCTGCATGCCGGGCTCCGGCGCAGGCACTTCCGTAATGGCTTCGTGTTTGTCGGCATCAAAAGGCTGGCCAATCGATTCCATGGCCTTCAGCCCACGGCTTTGCAAAATGGTGCGCAGCTTATGAAACACCAGTTTTACGCCGGGGTCCACCTCACCTTTCTTGGCCAGTTCGGCCTCGGCACGGTCGGCATCATCCAACACTTCCAGCAGCGATACAATTACCTCCTTGCCGGCCGTTTGAATCAGTTCCAACCGCTCCTTGCTGGTACGGCGCTTAAAATTGTCGAACTCCGCAAACAGGTACAGGTATTTCTTCTTTTCTTCTTCCAATGCCTCCCGTAAGCGCTCCAGCTCGCTCTCCTCGCCTACCGATTCATTCAGGTGCGTGGTTCCTGCCAAATTTTCGTCGGTATTCAAATCCATGCTTATGGGGGTATCGGGTTGCTGTTCTTGTTGTTCTGCCATTTCGTACGTTGTTTTTCTGTTTATAAGTAAAATTGTCGGCAAAGGTACGGTGGTCAAGAATTTTGCCAACCCCTTGTAAATAGACAAAATGTCGGTATCCGTATGCGGGGGCTTTCGGCTTGCAGTAACACGGTTGTACGGCGGTACCCGCCCCTCCCGGGTTCCGTACCCCTTGCTGCGCCGCGGGGTACTGCCCCGGCTTGCCGGCCGGGGCACCGTACGGGCCGGGCAGCCCGTGGGCAGTAGCGCTGAACCCGGCACGTATTGACGAAAAGAAGGATGAATTCAAACCATTAGCGGCGCTCCACCTTCAGGGCATGCGCCAAAGGAGGAGTTTCCATATAACCAAGGCAGGCGATACAATTTTCAATTTCGCCACGGGGTATAATGCGTGCGCTGAATTGCTGCCCGGGGGTAATGCCCGAGCGCACAAAATCGCAGTGATTCTTTACCGCAAACACGTGCTCGTAAGTGGTACCCTGGCTGTTCGTCCAGGTCATCCCCAAATCAAAATAGGCCGAATCCTGAATCTGCACCATATGATGGGCGCAAAACGAAGCCAGCAGCTTCATTCGTATTGGGGGCGTTTCGTCTCGTTTAAACCCGCACTGATACGATGAAACAAAAACGCTCCCAATAAGTAATATCCATCCAACATGCCTGCCCATAATCATTAAATTTATTAAAAAGGTAAGATTCTGTAAGAAGGCTTTTAGCTGCACCCGAACGCTTTATCCAAATCCGATACCTTTGCCACCCATGGCACAGGTAATTCTCAACCGCAAAATCGGGCAACGGGTACTGCAGGGCCACCCGTGGATTTTTGGCAACGAAGTCAACCGCCTCGAGGGCAGCGCCGCCCCCGGCGATATTGTTGAAGTGCTGGCCCACGATGGCAGCTTCATCGGCAAAGGCTACTACAATCCCCAGTCGCAAATACAGGTACGGCTGTTGAGCCGCAACAGTGCCGAAACCATCGACGATCAATTTTTCTACCAAAAACTGCTGCAGGCCTGGCAGTACCGGCAACAGCTGGGCTATGTCGAAAACTGCCGCCTCATTTTCGGCGAAGCCGACGGGCTGCCCCAGCTCATCATCGACAAGTTCAACGATTACTTTGTGCTGCAAACCCTGGCGCTCGGTATCGACCGCTGGAAGCCCGCCATTGTTGCGGCCCTGCAAAAAATTTTTCAACCCCAGGGTATTTACGAGCGCAACGACGTGCCCGTTCGGGAACTGGAAGGCCTGCCCCAACAAACCGGCTTTCTTTCCGCCCCCTTCGATACCAACATCATCATCCGCGAAAACGGCCTGCAGTTTCATGTAGATGTGGCCAATGGTCAAAAAACCGGCTATTTTCTCGACCAGCAGGATAACCGCCGCGCCATACAACACATTGTAAAAGGCGCCGATGTGCTGGGCGCCTTTACCTACACCGGCACCTTCGAAATTCATGCGGCGCATTACGGCGCCAAAAGCGTGTACGGCCTCGATATCAGCGAAGCGGCCATTGCCATGTGCCGCAAAAACGCCGAACTGAACGGCGTGGCCGACCGCTGCCGGTTTGAATGCGTAAACGCATTTGATGTACTGAAAACCTGGGCCAAAGAAGGACGCCGCTACGATGTGGTGATGCTCGACCCGCCCTCGTTCACCAAATCAAGGGCCACCCTTCAAAAAGCCATTACCGGCTATAAAGAAATTAACCTGCGGGGCATGAAGCTGGTAAAACCCGGCGGCTTTTTGGTTACCTCTTCCTGCACCAACCTGGTACAGCCGCAACTGTTTCTCGACATCATTCAAATGGCGGCCCGCGATGCCCGCCGGCAGCTGCGTCAGGTATGCTTTCAAAGCCAAAGCGCCGACCATCCCATCATTTGGGGCTGGGAAAACACACACTACCTGAAATTTTTGATTGTGCAGGTGTTGTAAGCGGTAAAAGACATAAAAGATTATTTCACCACCTGAAACTTACCGCTTTCAACAATCTGGCCGTTGCGGTCGGTAAGCTGAAAAATGTAAACACCCCTGAAGTAATCGGTAAGGTTGATAACGGTGCGGGGCGAAAGGTTTGAAAGTTCGAGCACCTTTTTACCAATGAAGTTGTAAATCTTAAACGTGTGGTTGGTAAGGTCGTAATCTTTGCTAAACTCAAAGTTGATGAACGAACTGGCCGGGTTGGGGTAAAAACGTACCACCTTTACCACATGGGACTGGCCGGGTGTTGCAGGTCGATTTTGCTGTGCCGGAGCCGTGGTGGTAATCAACAGGATAAAGGTCAGTATGGGTAAAATTCGCGTCAACGTAACAAAGCTAATTTTATTATCGGCAAAAAACAAGCATTTTCATCACATTTTGGGCAACAAAAAACGGACCGGGCGGCGCCCCGCGCTGCCCGATCCGCCGGATGCAACAAGCCTGCCTGCTTACGCCAAACCGGCCAGGCAGGCGTTAATGGCTTCAAAATTGGGCAGGTCGCCGGGGTTGTCGAGCACCTCCGCATAACGCACAACGCCTTCTTTATCAATCACAAATGCGCTGCGTTTGCTCACGCCCTTCATGCCCAAAATCCAGTCTTCGTAAATGGCGCCGTACAGGCGGCTCACTTCTTTGTTAAAATCGCTCAGCAGCGGAAAGTTGTAATGCTGGTCTTCCTTAAACCGGGCGAGGGTAAATACCGAATCAACCGAAATACCCAAAACCTGGGCGTTGGCCGCATTGTAACGGGCAATATCGTCGCGTACGGAGCACAGTTCCTGCGTGCACACGCCGGTGAACGCCTGCGGAAAAAACAGCAACAATACATTTTTGCCGGCAAAGCTGCTGAGGGTTACCGGCTCTTTTTCGCTGTTGTACAAGGTAAAATCGGGTGCCTTTTGGCCTACTGTAACAGACATGGTGGTGCAGATTTTAAGTTGAAAAATTTGAGGACAAATATAATACGGCATCCAACAGGCAGGCGGGCAAAAAGTTCACATTCGTTTTGTTATCGGCGCCCCGCATCGGTGCAATTTTGCAGGAGAGACTGCTGGTAAAAGCGTTGATACGATTCCGCAGTTTCCGCAAAAGGGAACAAGTTGGGGGAATTACTTGAAAGCAAGTGAATTTTAGAAAAGCACCTCGGCTACGGGCTATGCTGCACGATCACAGATAGACTTTTGCGCAAAAAACCTTTCAAAAGTGAGATTTTAGTTAACAGAATGGGCTGAAATTTCATTTGGATTTGGCCCCCATTTGTTTGAACCGGGCTGACTGTCGGTGACGTACAAAACTAATAGCCAAATGGAGAGTGTTGCAAAAAGTGTGTCAGTTTGAAGTTTCGTAACTTTAAAACAGACACATATGGACATGACAGAAAAACAATCATTTGATTTTGAGGCGTTCAAGAAACAGGCAGCCAGCCGG
>JBKBIL010000009.1:0-101819 GCA_046297415.1 Lacibacter sp. | reverse complement strand
TAATTGGACTTACTAACGCCCATTGGTCATTTGTTATATCCATGAATGGCAAATTCTAAAATCAATTATCCGCTTCAAAGAACTATTTTTACACTTATTCACACTTTTGAGATAAGCTCTAGCAATTCAAAGCAATTGCAACTATTTTAAGCAGACATTTTTGGGAACAGATGCACAAATAAAAACGGGCGGCAAATGCCACCCGTTTTTTATTGAACAAGCTTCTATGCACATGCGGTTATTGTGCTGCACCTCCCTGCCGGGGTTCCAGCAACTGGAAGAACTGATCCAGTTTGGGCAAAATCACAATACGGGTACGGCGGTTCAGCGCCTTGCCTTCGGGCGTGCTGTTGTCGGCAACCGGGTGGTATTCGCCCCTGCCGGCAGCAGCCATCTTCATCGGATCCAAACCATAGTCGCGCTGCAACAAGCGCACTACCGAAGTAGCCCGCTTTACGCTCAAATCCCAGTTATCCAGCAACACTCCATTGCCTCGGAAGGGAACGTTGTCGGTATGCCCTTCCACCATAAACTCGATATCGGGCTGATTCTTCAGCACCAGAGCCACTTTGCCCAGTACTACTTTGGCGCGGTCGGTTATATCGTAACGGCCGCTTTTAAACAACAGCTTATCCGAAATATCAATAAACACCACGCCTTTTTCCACTTTAATGTTGATATCCTCATCATCAATATTGCCGATGGCGCCTTTCAAATTCATCACCAATACCATATTCAGCGAATCTTTGTAGGCCATTTGCTGTTGCAGCGTTTGAATGTACGCATCTTTGGCACCGATGTTTTCGAGCGACTGGCGGATGCTTTCGGCCTGCTGCTTGGTGATTACCGACAGGTTTTCAAGCTGGGTTAATGCCTGTGTATAATTGGCTCGCACAAATTCCAGCTCGCGGTTCAGTTCGTTGATGTTGTTATTGAGCTGATCAATATCGCGTTGCAAGCCGGCATTCTTTGAGTTACAATCGGCCAGGTTCCCTTCAAGCGTTTGATAACGGGTTTGCAGACTGGCATAATCGGCTTGCGCCTTTTTAAACTTTTTACTGCTAACGCAGGAAGTAAGTAATAACACTCCCAGGCTTAATACAGCTAATGAAATTCGCTTCATAATATTGAATTTGAAATTTACTGAAAATGGCCAAAGATAGGGAAGGCGTATATTGGAGTACAATAAGCAATTTGTTAAAACACATTGTGCAAGCAAAAAATTTGACACAAGATTGGTAAAATTTGCAATACTTGAAGTTGTAAATAACAAAAACTTGCGTGTTACAGAAAAGAAGTATAGCAGTTGTGCTATACAACAGCAAACTATAACCGAAAGTTATATGGGCGGCTAATCAACCGGAACTTACACCCAAAATAAGCCGCACAATAGTGTCAAAACTGCATTTCAGGTACCCCACCGGGCACTACCAGGCGGCCGGCCGTTTTGGCCTGTATTTCTGCTACCGTTACGCCGGGTGCCCGTTCACGCAGCAAAAAGCCATCGGGGGTAACGTCGAGCACCGCCAGGTCGGTAACAATTTTTTTCACGCACCGCTTTCCGGTAAGGGGCAATGTACATTGCGGCAAAAGTTTACTTTCACCCTTGGGATTGGTGTGCATCATGGCAACAATAATGTTGCGGGCACTTGACACCAAATCCATGGCGCCTCCCATACCTTTCACCATTTTACCCGGAATTTTCCAGTTGGCGATATCACCGGTATCGCTCACTTCCATGGCTCCCAGCACGGTTAAATCTACCTTGCCGGCCCGTATCATGCCAAAGCTCATGGCACTGTCAAAAAACGAGGAGCCGGGCACCGTGGTAATGGTTTGCTTGCCGGCATTAATCAAATCGGGGTCTTCTTCGCCTTCGTACGGAAAGGGGCCCATACCCAGCAGGCCGTTTTCGCTTTGCAAAACCACATGCATACCGGGCGGAATGTAATTGGCCACCAGCGTAGGAATGCCGATACCCAGGTTTACATAATAACCATCCCGAAGTTCACGGGCAATGCGTTGTGCTATTTGTTCTTTGGTGAGCGCCATGTAAAAAAATTTGATGGTAACAATTGAATGTACAACATACGTGCCTTGCCGCTAATTCCGTTTGCGCACCGTACGCTGCTCAATCCGTTTTTCGTAGGCGGTGCCTTGAAATATGCGGTGCACATAAATGCCCGGCGTGTGAATTTGATTGGGGTCCAGTTCGCCGGCTTCTACCAGTATTTCTACTTCGGCTATGGTAATTTTTCCGGCCATGGCCATAAGCGGATTAAAATTGCGGGCCGTGTCTTTGTAAATAAGGTTACCGTGGGTATCGCCCTTCCAGGCCTTTACCAGTGCAAAATCGGCTTCAAAGGCATACTCCAGCAGGTATTCTTTTCCGTTAAACACCCGCACCTCCTTGCCCATTGCCACCTCGGTACCCACACCGGCCGGCGTAAAAATGGCCGGCATACCATAGCCTGCCGCCAGGCAGCGGGTAGCCAGGGTACCCTGCGGAATCAGTTCCACTTCCAGTTCGCCGCTCAGCAACTGGCGTTCAAACTCCGCGTTTTCGCCCACGTAAGAGGAGATCATTTTTTTTACCTGCTTTTGCCGCAGCATCAGCCCAATTCCAAAATCATCTACCCCGGCATTGTTGGAAATGCAGGTAAGATTTCGAACGCCTTTTTTTACCAAAGCTGCAATGCAGTTTTCAGGTATGCCGCAAAGGCCAAAGCCGCCCAGCATTAATGTGGCACCGTCTTGTATGTCGTGTATGGCCGCGGCGGCATCCGCAACAACTTTATTCATATCAGCAAGCTTATTTGCTGCAAAATAAAAGCAAAAGCGGCTGCCAATGGTTACGGAAATGGCTTTATCATTATTTTACCATTTTCCAGCACCAGCGCAGCAATTTTCCTTCAAAATCAAAAGGGGTAGTGGCCCGGGTAATATCGGTACATTCGTATGCGGTAAGGGCGGCGCGGTTAAGTTGAAACCTACGGGCATTGGTGCTGAAATACAAAACTCCGCCGGGTTGCAATGCGTGCATACACCGGTTAATCAGTTCTGCATGATCGCGTTGAATGTCCAGTATGTCTTTCATTTTTTTGCTGTTACTGAACGTGGGCGGATCCATAATGATCAAATCAAAGCGGCCGGCAGGAAGGGATTTCAGGTATTGCAACACATCGGCCACAACAAAGTGATACTTTCGTTCGTCGGTAAAACCGTTTAACGCAAAGTTGCGTTTTGCCCAGTTGATGTACGTATTGGATAAATCAACCGTTACCACTTCGCTGGCGCCGCCTGCAGCCGCATACACGCTGAATGAGCCGGTATAGGCAAACAAATTCAACACCCGCCTGCCCGCCGCTTCCTGGCGCACCATTTGCCGGGTAATGCGGTGGTCTAAAAACAAACCGGTATCCAGGTAATCGCTCAGGTTCACCCAAAACTGCAGCCCGCTTTCCTGCACCGTAAAAAATGCTGCCTCCGAACCGGTTTTCTGGTATTGCGAAAAGCGGTCGGCTTTCCGCCGCCGCTCTTTGGTATAAATATTTTCTTCGGGCACCTGCAGCACGTCGGCAATCACCTGCAGGGTTCCCTGCAGCCATGCGGCATGCTGCGCTTCGGTAAGGCGGTGCTTTGCCTTGTATTCGCTCATGTAAACCCTGCCATCATACCAGTCGATACTCACCGGAAATTCAGGCAGGTCTTTATCGTATATACGGTAGGCAGTAATGCCTGCTTTTTTGGCCAGCTTACTGCGGTGCCGCACCAGTTTGGTGAGGCGGTTGCGCAACATGGTTAATTTTTCCTGCAACATAATATGCATTTAGAGCGCCAGTAAACTGCAGCCGCGGATGTCGCTGTTATCGAGCCGGCCCAGCACCCGAAAGCTGCCATCAGCATACACTTCGCCCACATCATCGGTAGCAATGAAACTGCAGCTGTAAACATTGGCCAAATCAATGATATTGAGCGCCCCTTTTCCGCTAGCAAAAACGGCTGCGGGATCGTCTTCATCCCGTACCAGTACCCGCATCCAGGGCGGGCACCGAAACAAACCCTCACCCCGGGAGTATGCCTGGCTCAGCAATTCGGTCATGCCGTATTCCGAATGAATGGATGCAAGGCCAAAAGCCGCCTGCAGCCGGCGGTGCACCTCCGGGCGCACCAATTCTTCCCTCCTGCCCTTCATGCCACCGGTTTCCATGATTGTAGTGTACCGCAACGGCATGGGGTAGGCTGCCGCAAAATCGAGCAGGGCGTAGGTAACGCCCAATAACAAGGTGGGTTGGCGGGCTACCTCCAGTTGCTGCAGTTGCTGTGCCAGCTCATCGGTATTGTGCAGATAAAATCCGCTTTGCGGATGTCCGCTTTTTTCAATCAGGTGCTGCACCATAAACACCAGCGAAGAATGGGCCCTTTCGAGGTAAGAAGGCAGCAACCCCAAAATGCACCAGTTGGCCGGGCTGCCGTAAAACAACTCAAATGCCTGTGTAAATGAGCTTTGATACAAGTTGATGCGATGCACCGCATGGCGCGACACTTCCATGCCCGTTGTACCACTACTTTCAAAAACCATCTCGGGCTCGCAACCGGAAGCCAACACCCGGTGCGTTTTGAAAAAACGAATGGGTAAAAAAGGTGGAACGTTTTTGAATCCTGTATCGGTGTTACCGCCCCCTACCAAATCACAAAACTGCCGGTACACCGGATTGTGCTGATACTGGTACGCAAATACCGCCGCCTGCAGCGCATCAAAATGCTCCGCTGCAACACCCAACTCTTTGTTAATAAATTCAAACATCGCGGCAAAATGAAGTAGAGGAATCTGTAAATTTGAAGCAGAAGCACAAATACATGCGAGCAAAGCTATCATATCTTTTTTTAACGCTGCTGTTGCTTACAGCCTGTAAGAAAGACAATTTTGACACACGGCCCCGCCTGGAACTGCGAGACTTTCGGGTATTTCAGGTAACTACACCCTCGGGCAGCGGTACCCTTATTGAAATTGAATTTAATGCCCTCGACAAGGAAGGAGATGTGAAAGACAGTATTTTCATTGACAAACTCGATGCAGGGTCAATACCCTGTCCGGCCAACAATTTAACCGGCCTCAAATACCGCATTCCCGATTTCCCCGGCAACCGCCAGCGTACCCTGCTGCGCCTGCAATTTTCGGTAAATGTGCAGTTAGACGGCTACGTTTTGCTCAACGGCCCCCAATGCCCCGGCCGGGCCGATACGTCCACGTTTCGGTTTTGGGTGAAAGACCTTGCCGGTAATATCAGCGATACACTGGTTACACCGCGGGCTTTCATACCCCGCTAAATACGTTAAGGAAAGCGGTGAGTTAACACCTGCATGCCCTTCTGTTTTCAGAAAACCCTAAAGACAAACAGCTATAGGTACCGCTTAACCGAAAACCGGCACACAAAAACACCTCAAATTGTACATTTGTAAAAAGTGTGATACATGGCGAAAAAGAAGACCGAGAAAAAGAAATCCATCCTCACTCCGCAATCGCTGGCATTTCTGAAAGAATACCACAATACCCATTCGCCCGTTGGCTTTGAAACCAGTGGCCAGAAAGTTTGGCTCAACTATCTGCAACCTTATGTTGATACCCACTTTACCGACCCCTACGGAACTGCCGTGGGCGTCATTAATCCGCAGCACGAGTTTCGGGTGGTTATTGAAGCGCATGCCGATGAAATCAGCTGGTTTGTCAATTATATTTCTCCGGAAGGTTTCATTTATCTGAAACGTAACGGCGGCGTGGACCATCAGGTAGCTCCGGCCAAACGGGTGTTGATCCATGGAAAAAAAGGGATTGTAAAAGCCGTATTCGGCTGGCCGGCCATTCATACCCGCCTCAGCAACCCCGATGCCAAGGAACCGCAGCCCAAAGTGGATAACCTGTGGCTCGACTGTGGCGCTCGCTCCAAACAGGAAGTGGAAGACCTGGGCATACGGGTGGGTTGCGTGGTTACGTATGAAGAAGGTTTTGATGAACTGGCCAACGACCATTTTATTGCCCGTGCCTTTGATAACCGCATTGGCGGCTTTATGATTGCCGAAGTGGCCCGCCTGCTGAAAGAAAACAAAGAAACACTGCCCTACGGCTTATACATCGTAAACGCCGTTCAGGAAGAAATCGGTCTGCGTGGCGCCGAAATGATTGCCCGCCGCATCAAACCCAATGTGGCCATCGTTACCGATGTAACCCACGATACTACCACCCCTATGATCAGCAAGATCATAGAAGGCGAAATTGCCTGCGGCAAGGGGCCCTCGTTAGCCACGGCACCGGCCATACACAATAAGCTGCTCGATTTTGTAAGCGAGGTTGCCGAAAAGAAAAAGATTCCGGTACAGTGGCGCTCGCTCAGCCGCAGCACCGGCACCGATACCGACTCGTTTGCCTATGCCAACGACGGGTGCCCCTCGGTGCTCATCAGCATTCCGCTGCGCTACATGCATACCACGGTTGAAATGCTGCACAAAAGCGATATTGAAAATACCATATTGCTGATTTACGAAACCCTGCTGGCATTAACCCCCCAAACCAATCTGAAATACTTATGATGCAGTTGCTGTACATTGACCCCGGCAGCGGCAGTTACCTGGTACAGGTAATCATTGCGGCGGTGTTGGGCGTTCTATTTTACTTTAAAAATGCCTGGGCATGGGTTAAGTCGTTTTTCATAAAGACGAAGCCAAAGGCAGAGGAACAAAAAAATGGAGGCGACCATTAAACAAGTTGCTGCATCGTATCGCGACCCGGCCGGTTACATGTATGAATTGCACGGGCAATTGTATCGTTACGTCAGCAAATCCTACCAACAGCACTATGAAACTGCAAAAGTGAGTGGCCTTTACGAAGAACTTGTAAAAAAAGAACATTTACTTCCGTTTGAAGAAATTTATGAAAATCATACCCATAATACCGATTGGCTGATAACACTACAGCCCCCTCGCATTACACCCGAAACATTGCCGGCCGAGTGGAGTTTTGAGCAACTGAAAGATGCAGCGCTAACTACCTTAACCATTTGTATGGCAGCGCTGGAAAAGGGTTTCATTTTAAAAGACGCTACCCCGCAAAACATCCGGTTTTACAAAGGCAGGCCTGTACTCATTGATCATCTTTCTTTTGAAATTTACCGCGATGGCGCTCCCTGGCAGGCGTATCGGCAGTTCTGTGAAATGCAATTCTATCCCTTACTGCTGGCGCATTACCGGGGTATTGAAGTGAGCCGTACGCTTACGGCGTGGCCCGATGGCATACCGGCAACAACTGTCAATTCTTTATTACCGTTGCAAGCTAGGTTGCGTGTTTCAACCCTGCTTCATGTTGTAACGCCGGCACGTTTGAGTAAAAAAAATAGAGCAGCTGCCGTAAAAGAACATCCTAAATCCAAACTCAGCAAAGAGGGCCTCTTGCACATCCTCAACAACCTGCACAACACAATACAGTCGCTAACACCTGCTTCGCAAAAATCGGGCTGGAGCACTTATTATGAAGAAACCATTTTAAGCAACGCTTACCTTTCTGAAAAGAAAAAAATTGTCGGAGCATTTGTGCAGCAATTACAAAAGGAAACAATTTTGGATGCGGGCTGTAACGATGGAGTGTTTACGTTATTAATTCCACCAACCAATAACATTATTGCCGCAGACGCCGATGAAACCTGTATCAACAATTTATACGTGCACTGCCGTACGCAAAAAATCACACATGTATTTCCCATCGTATTAAACCTCATGCAACCTACCCCTGCAAGTGGATGGGAGCATCAGGAACACAAAGCCTTTTGGGAGCGATGTGAGTTTGACACCATCATGGCATTGGCATTGATTCATCATTTGAGCATAAGCAACAATGTTCCATTTGAAAAAATTGCCGCCACTTTTTCACGCAAAGCCAAACAGCTGTTAATTGAATTTGTACCCAAAGATGACCCTAAGGTAATGGAACTGCTTGCGCATCGTACCGACATTTTTTCGTGGTACAACCAACAGCATTTCGAAGCTGCATTTTCCGGATACTACACGTGGGATAAACCGGTTGCGATACCACATTCCAACCGGCTGTTGTATTTAATGAAACGAAAATCTTTTTAAAAACGATGCGGCTGCGTACCCACATACAGGCTTTATTGCCCGCACAGCTGCTTGTCGTTTACTTCATTGCCGGCAACTGGCTGCGCCACGGACATTTATTTGAAATTTCGGAACTGCGCTATTGGATTGCATTTTGGCTAATCCTGCCTACAATCATTTATATCGTCTTTTTAAGAATCTTCAAAAAATCGTATGCCGCCGGCCTTGCACTGATACCTACTATTGCCTTTCTGTTTTTTCTGGTTCCGGTACACAACACCTTTCGGGAGTGGCATGTTTACAGAAAGTGGATGATTTTTCCGGTCGTTTTTTTAATAACCGGAAGTGCTTTGATGGGCTATCTGATTCGCATCCGTAAAAAACAGCTGGCGCTAACCGGTGCAACAACGCGGTTGTTTGCGCTGATGGTGCTATTTATGCTGGGAAGTGATGTTGTTGCCCGTATCAATTATCTGGAACGAATGAATTTTTCGCTGCACGAAATACCGGAGCTGCACAGTGAGGCCAACAAATTGAATCCCGACAGCCTGCCCAATATTTTATACGTGGTATTCGACATGCACGGCAGTACCCGTGCCCTGCAACAGCAAATTGGTTACGATAACAGCGCACTCGACTCGCAACTTACGAAGGCCGGTTTCAAAATTTGGCCCAATGCCAGCAGTCCCACCAATTTTACACCGGCAACCCTTACGAGTATTTTCAACTTAGCCTATCCCAAAGCCGCGAACGAAATCACCACAACAAACACGCTGGCCTTTTATGAAGCACTTTACCTGCTGCAGCATAACATCTTCATTCCTTTCCTCCATGGCAACCATTATGCATCAGTAAATGCCGGTCTTTTCGCAATTGAAAAGAACGATAAAAGTTATTTCAAACACCCTTTTACATGGGGCACCCCCGAAGTTGTGGTTACCAATCAGTTTCTTCCCAACTTCCTATTTCATACTTACCGCTGGGCTTGGAGCAAACTGTTGCCGCAATTCATAAAACCAGTACCTAACCTGTGGCATGCTACGGATATTAAGATGACCCGGTTGGTGCTTGAAAAACTGGAACACAGCATTCGTGATACTACCCATCAGCCAAAATTTATTTACGGGCATTTCCTGCTTCCGCACGAACCTTTTAAATTCGACAGTACCGGCAACACGATACCGTACACAAAAAAAATGTACTACGACGGAACCCTGAACCACTACTATGCGGCTCAGGTGGCTTATTGCCGCAACATCATGCAACAGCTAACGGAAGAAACAATTGGAAAAAATCCCCAAAAATGGATTGTTATTTTTCAGGGCGACCACAGCCTCCGCCGCCCCGAATTAAATCTTCCCGATCCGCTTTCGTTTCAGGTGCTGCATGCAGTATACGAACCCGGCAATAAAGATACTCTTATCCTAACCGAGCCCTTCAGCACCGTTAATACCTTCAGGTATGTATTGAACAAGTATTTCAAAACACAGCTGCCGCTGCTGCCGGTAAAAACATTTCAGTACAACCTATTGCCCGAGTAATTCCCAAAAGCAATTCCTTAAATATAATCGTTTTACGTACCACCCTCATTCCAAAAAATACATCACCGCCAAGGCATACCCCTGCAACCCCAGCCCGCTGATGGTACCCCTGCATTTAGCCGACACATGCGAAATCTTTCGGAAATCTTCACGGGCATGCACATTCGAAATATGCACTTCAACAACCGGCACTTTTATGGCCGCTATGGCATCGCCAATGGCAACCGATGTATGCGTATAGCCGCCCGGATTCAAAATAATACCATCCACAGCAAAACCCACCCGCTGCAGTTCATTAATCAGCTCTCCTTCCACATTACTCTGAAAATAACTGAAGGTTACCTGCGGAAACTGCTTTTGTAGTTCTTCCAGGTATTGCTCAAAAGTAGTGCTTCCATAAACCTCCGGCTCACGGGTACCCAGCAGGTTCAAATTCGGCCCGTTGATGATTGCAATTTTCATAGGCCCAAATTAATGGAAAAAACAAAGCCGCTGCAAACAGCGGCTTCCGGTCAGTTTTTCGATGCCTTAATGAGGTTGATAAAATCATCGAACAAATAGCGACTGTCGTGGGGCCCGGGGGTACTTTCCGGATGGTACTGCACCGAAAAGGCCGGACGATCTTTCAACCGGATACCCTCAATCGAATCGTCGTTGAGATTTACATGCGTTACTTCCACGTTCGATGCGTTTCGTACTGCCTCCGGATCAACACCAAAGCCATGATTTTGCGTGGTTATTTCGCACATGCCTGTAATCAGGTTTTTTACCGGATGGTTCAGGCCCCGGTGGCCATGGTGCATCTTAAACGTGGGTATGCCGTTGGCCAAAGCCAGCAACTGGTGCCCCAGGCAAATACCGAAAGTGGGTTTTTTATCCTGCAGCAGGTCTTTTACGGTAGCTATGGCATAATCCATGCTGGCCGGGTCGCCCGGGCCGTTGGATATAAAATAACCATCGGCTCCGTAGGCACGCACTTCGGCAGCCGGCGTTTTTGCCGGAAACACCTTTAGCTGTGCGCCCCGCTCAACCAGGCATTGCAAAATATTGCGCTTGGTGCCAAAATCCAGTACGGCAATTTTAATGGCTGCATCATCGGGCCCCATGGTATAGGCCACAGGCGTGCTAACGGTACTGGCCAGTTCCAACCCGGCCATGGATGGCACTTTTGCCAATTCTTCTTTCAGGCGTTCTTCATCCAGTATTTCAGATGAAATGATGCAGTTCATGGCACCTTTGGTGCGTATGTGTGTTACCAGGGCACGGGTATCAATGTCTTCAATGGCTACAATGCCCTGCTCTTCCAGATACTGCTGCAACGATTTATCGGCAAAGTAGCGACTGTAACGGTCTTCGAGGTTGCGGCCAATCAATCCTTTTATTTTCACCCCATCGCTTTCCACATCGGCAGCATTGGTACCGTAGTTGCCAATGTGCACATTGTTCATAATGATGATTTGGCCCGTATAACTGGGGTCGGTAAACACTTCCTGGTAGCCGGTCATTCCGGTATTAAAACAAATTTCGCCGGCCGTAGTACCAATTTTTCCAAATGCTTTTCCGTAAAAGATATTTCCGTCTTCCAGCAACAACAGCGCCGGATGATGGCCTGTGGGCATGTGTCTGATAGCGTTCATAATGGGTGCAAAGTAAAAGAGGCGCCACCAATGGTGCCGCCTCTTATGCGCATTTTTTTAAGAAAAATCTTACTCAGCTGCCTTTTGCTCTTCGGCGGGGGCGGCGGTTTCCGTTGCGGCTGTTTCGGCGGCAGGCACTTCTGCAGCTGGTGCCTCTGTTGCGGCAGCTGCAGTTTTGGATGCGGCCTTTTTACCACCGGCACGACGGGTTTTCTTGGCCGGAGCAGCTGCTTCGCCCTTACCCTTGCCGTAGATTTCGTTGAAGTCCACCAGTTCAATCATGGCTTTCTCCGCATTATCGCCGGGGCGGATGCCCAGTTTAATGATGCGGGTATAGCCTCCGGGGCGGCCGGCAACTTTTTCAGCAATGGTGCTGAACAGTTCGGTTACAGCAGCTTTATCCTGCAGGTAACTGAACACTACACGGCGGCTGTGCGTGGTGTTGTTTTTGCTTTTGGTAATCAGGGGCTCCACATACGTGCGCAGGGCACGGGCCTTGGCCAATGTGGTTACAATGCGCTTGTGCTCAATGAGCTGACAAGCCAGGTTGCTCAGCAATGCCCGGCGGTGGGCTGCTGTGCGACTGAGATTGTTGATTTTGTCTCCGTGACGCATGACATTTTAGTTTTACTGCCTGGGGTACATCCCCAAACAGGTGGGTTATAAAAAGGCTGTACCGTGTCAGGAATTACAGCCTGTTGCAAACGCAATTTTCAATTAATCCAGGTTGTCCAAACCCAGCTTGCTGAGGTCCATACCAAAATGCAGGCCCCGCTCACCCAGAACCTGTTCAATTTCGGCAAGCGACTTCTGGCCAAAGTTGCGGAACTTCATCAGGTCTTCCTGCTCGTACTGCACCAGCTCGCTCAGCGAATTGATTTTGGCGGCTTTCAGGCAGTTGAAGGCACGTACCGACAGGTCCAGATCTTCCAGCGGCGTCTTCAGCACTTTACGCAGTTGCAGCATTTGTTCATCCACCACATCTTCCTTCTTCTCTTCCTTGTTGTCGAAGGTGATGTTTTCGTCAGTAATAATCATCAGGTGCTGAATCAAAATACGGCTGGCCTGCTTTACCGCTTCTTCGGGATGAATGGTACCATCGGTAATCACTTCCATCACCAGCTTTTCAAAGTCGGTACGCTGCTCCACACGGGTGTTTTCTACAGCATACTTTACGTTTTTGATGGGCGTGAAAATCGAATCGGTGGCAATGTAACCAAAGGGTGCGTCTTTGGGCTTGTTCTCTTCGGCAGGTACATAACCGCGGCCCTTGCCAATATTGATTTCAATATCCAGTTTGGCGCTGGGGTCCATGGTGCAAATGAGCAATTCAGGGTTCATTACCTGAAAATGCTGCGATGCCTCACCAATGTGGGCTGCGGTAAACTCGGTTTTATTCTTGAGGCTCAGTACAATTTTTTCACCGGTTACGTCAAAATCCACCTTCTTCTTAAAACGCACCTGCTTCAGGTTCAGCACAATTTCCACCACGTCTTCCGAAATACCCTTCAGCGTGGCAAATTCATGGTCAGCACCCTCGATTTTGATGCCGGTAATGGCATACCCTTCCAGTGAACTCAGCAGTACGCGACGCAAAGCGTTGCCAATGGTTACACCGAAACCGGGTTCGAGCGGACGAAACTCGAATTGTGCTTCAAAATCAGTTGCTTTTTGCAGCACAATCTTGTCGGGCTTAACAAAATTCAAAATGGCCATATTGAATTGTTGATTTGTTGTTTGATGTTAGGAAGTACTTGCTCGGTACAAGCGCACAAACCGCCGGCTGTACAGCAACCGGCGGATCAGGCTTATTTCGAGTACAATTCTACAATCAGTTGTTCTTTGATGTTTTCAGGTACGCTTTCACGCTCCGGATAGGCGATGAACGTACCTTTCATTTCGCTCTCATTCCAGTCGAGCCAGTTGTACTTGGGGTTTTTACCACGTATCTGGCTGGTAATGGCGGTGTTATCCTTGCTCTTTTCTTTGAGGCTGATGATATCGCCGGGTTTCAACTGGTACGAGGGAACGTTTACCACAATACCGTTAACGGTTATGTGCTTGTGGCTTACCAACTGGCGGGCTGCCGGGCGGCTGGGTGCAATGCCCAGGCGAAACACCGTATTGTCCAAACGGGCTTCCAACAGGCGCATCAGGTTTTCACCGGTTACGCCTTTCAGGCGGGCTGCCTCTTCAAATGTTTTGCGGAATTGCTTTTCAAGTACACCATAGGTGTATTTGGCCTTTTGCTTTTCACGCAGCTGCAGGGCGTATTCGCCCAGGGTTTTGCGCTTGCGCAATGCGCCGTGCTGGCCGGGAGGGTTGCTGTTTTTACCCAACCACTTGCCATTGCCCAAAATGGGCTCACCGAAAATACGGGAGATTTTGGTCTTAGGACCTGTGTAACGTGCCATAGTTTTTATTTCATTTACGCTTTTTAGAAACCGGTGCGCTGATCCGTAAAAGCGTTAAAAATCAATCAGGCACCCTTTTTAAAAATGAAAAGCCTATGGGCTAATCAGAGTATGTTCACGCCGGCAGCCGGCGGTTTGTTACACGCGACGCTTCTTGGGCGGGCGGCAACCGTTGTGCGGTAACGGAGTTACGTCTTTAATCATTGAAACTTCAATGCCGGCCTGTGCAATGGCGCGGATGGCGCTTTCGCGGCCGCTACCGGGGCCTTTCACATAAACATCCACCCGCTTCAAACCGGCTTCAAAAGCAGTTTTGGCAGCTTCGGCGGCAGCAACCTGGGCGGCGTAGGGCGTATTTTTCTTTGAACCCTTAAAGCCCATTTTACCGGCCGACGACCACGAAATTACCTGGCCCTGCTTGTTGGTAAGGCTGATGATGATGTTGTTGAAGCTGGCTGAAATGTGGGCATCGCCGTAGGCGTCCACTTTTACATTCCGTTTTTTGGCAGCGGCTTTAGCGCTGAGTTGTTGCGATTTTGCCATTTGAAAAAGGTAATCTTTTACTGTTAAACAACCACGTTTTCACGTGTTCAGGCGGCTCTCCGTGTGCACCTCACATCCAATGCCTGCCCGAAAAAACCCGGTGCATATAAAAAAGCGGCAAACCCGTGAGGCCTGCTGCTCTTATTACTTCTTGGTGGCTTTCTTCTTACCGGCAACCGTTTTCCGCTTTCCTTTGCGGGTACGGCTGTTGGTGCGGGTGCGCTGGCCGCGTACAGGCAACCCTTTGCGGTGGCGCAAACCACGGTAGCAGGCAATATCAAGCAGGCGCTTGATGCTCATCTGCACCTCACTGCGCAGCTGGCCCTCTACCTTAAACTCATTGGTAATGATGTTCCGTATGGCATTCAGCTCATCATCGTTCCAGGCATGCACTTTCTTGTTTTCGTCAATTCCGGCCTTTTCCAGAATGTAACGGGCAGTTGAGGGACCAATGCCATAAATGTATGTGAGGCCAATTACACCTCTTTTGTTTTTGGGCAAATCAACACCGGCAATACGAGCCATAAACTATTTCAGATTGTTTAATTAACGATTCGGGTTTTGCGTACCGCACATTCGGTTTATCCCTGGCGCTGCTTAAAGCGGGGATTCTTTTTGTTAATTACGTACAGCTTGCCCTTTCTGCGAACAATTTTGCAGTCGGCGCTACGCTTTTTAATGGATGCTCTAACTTTCATAACTCTAACGTTTGTTCGCAGCACGGGGCTGCTGGTGATACATTTTATTTGTAACGGAAAATAATCCGTCCCCGGCTCAGGTCGTACGGGCTCATTTCAACCCCCACCTTATCGCCGGGTAAAATGCGGATGTAGTGCATGCGCATTTTGCCCGAAATGGTGGCCAGAATTTCGTGCCCATTCTCAAGTTTTACGCGGAACATGGCATTGCTCAGCGCCTCAACAATGGTACCATCCTGTTTAATTACGTCCTGTTTAGCCATACTTTTTGGGGTCGCAAAGATAGGAGGAATTTCCGGAAAATTGCAAAAAATATGCCCGCCGAATCCCCAAATTTCTGATTTTTCGGGGTTCCGGCAGGCAAAAAGGCATAAAAAACAGGAGCAACGGCTTAAATAACCGCTTCGGTCAGGTGTACTTTGGTCATGCTCAGGTAGTAATTCTGCAATTGGTGTACGGCCAGGTGCTCGTTCACATGGCGGCGGTCTTCGCGGTACCAAAAGTCGAGGCTGCTGAAATCATCGGGGCGCTTTATGTGTACCCGAAAAGCGCCTTTCATGTACTTCACGCCTCCGTCGGGCTCGTCCACCCGCTCAAAATGCAGTTTTTTCAGGGCCGCATCACTCAGCGGAATGGGTGTAAGCGCCTCGGCCTCATACCAAAATTCGTTGCCTTCGCCCGTAGCAACCTTCACCAGTTTTTGAACGGGGTCCACTTCGGTAACCTCTCCTTCCATGGTAACCCCCTCATTATTTACCAAGAGCAGGTCGCCTTCCTTGAGGTCAGAAATTTTTATCATACTGCAGTGGTTTTACATGCTTTTAAAGTTATTGCATTTTTGGCAGCAACAATATCCCGTTGAACAGTTAAGGATAGGTCGTTCAACAAAGCAGATAAAAACAGGTAAAGGTTGGGGCTGTGGGCTGCAGTGCCCCGGTGCGGCAACAGTCCGGCGTCCTTCGGGGTTCCGTAGGCCCTGCCTTTTGCACCCGGCCGGTACACGGGCCTACCTGCGCCGGGGCGCAGCCCTCCGGCCACCGCAGCCCTTGGGCAGCCGTGCAGCCAACTTCCTAAAAAATTCAAATTGACGCCTTTACAATAAAAGGGCAACGGGCACCCTACACGCCCTTAGTTTTTTCGCGGCTGCCTGCGGGTAACCAACGCCAATACAACCGCGTTGAGCACAATTACAACGGTGCCCACCAGCAGCCAAAACAAGCCAAATAAACCGCCGGCCCCAAATTCGCCGGCCCACAGGCCGGTTTGCTTGCGAAACTGAAAATACTGATCCGACAGCAGCAGGTAAATCAACACAAGGCCCAGCCCGTAAAACAGCCAGGTGAGCAGCAGATAGCCGCGCCGCTGTTGCTGCACATACAGCCAGTTGGCCAGCAGCAGCCAGCAAATGCTCAGTGTAAAGTGCGCAGTAATGGCGGTTTCATAAAAAATCAAAAAGCGTTTTTCGGTAGCAGCCGGCGTTTGTTTGCCGGCTGCCAGCAGCCACCCTGCGTAAGCAATAAGGGCGCATAAGCCCAGCGCCGAAACAATGAAAAACTGATGGGCCCGCTTTTGTACAAGATGGTTGTCCATACCGGCAAGTTGATTTCTGATAAAGTTAGCCACTGCCGTGCAACGCACACCTACCCGGGTGGTGGTATTTTTCCATTACCCCCTGCCGGTGTATTAAACATACCCCCCGAGGGGTGTGGAACCGCCGGCGGGGGCACATTTTTTTAAAAGCAAATTTTCGAATCAAAACGCTGCCGCATCTGCCTTACGGCAAACAAACTCATATTACATGCCTCACTCCTTACACCTTACACCTTTCACCTTTCACCTTACACCTTTCACCTTACACCTTACACCTTTCACCTTACACCTTTCACCTTTCACCTTACACCTTACACCTTACGCCTTACACCTTACACCTTACACCTTACGCCTTACACCTTACACCTTACACCTTACGCCTTACACCTCCCTACTCCGCCCAGCTCATCACATAATTCTTGTTCTCAATTTCAAGGGCTTGCTTGGTTAGCATCAGGGGGCGGAAGGTATCTACCATTACCGCCAGTTCTTTGGTTTCTTTGGCGCCGATGCTTTTTTCCACGGCACCGGGGTGCGGACCGTGCGGAATACCGGCGGGGTGCAGGGTAATCATGCCCCGGGTTACATTTTTGCGGCTCATAAAATCGCCGTCCACATAATAAATCACTTCATCGCTGTCAATATTGCTGTGGTTGTACGGAGCCGGTATGGCCTGCGGATGATAATCGTACAGCCGCGGCACAAAACTGCACACCACAAAGGCGTTGGTTTCAAAAGTTTGATGCACCGGTGGCGGCTGGTGTACCCGCCCGGTAATGGGTTCAAAGTCGTGTATCGAAAAAATGTAGGGGTAGCAGCATCCATCCCAGCCCACCACATCAAATGGGTGCGTGGCATAGTGCAATCCGTACAGCATGCCTCGCTTTTTGGCACGTATCAAAAAGTCGCCTTTTTGGTCAAAGGTTTGCAGGTTTTGGGGCGGCCGTATATCCCGTTCGCAAAACGGCGCATGTTCCATTAGCTGTCCGTAACGGCTCAGGTAGCGTTTGGGAAAGCGCAGCGGCGTAAACGACTCTACAATAAACAGGCGGTTGTTGGCATCGTTAAATTCAATCTGATAAATGGTGCCGCGGGGCAGCACAATATAATCGCCGTACGAAAAAGGCAGTTGGCCGTATTGCGTGGTAACCACACCGCTGCCTTCGTGTACAAAAATCAATTCATCGCCATCGGTATTCTTGTAAAAAATGCTGCCGGTGCCACCGGTGGGCGCTGCCAGTACAATGTGGCAATCGTTGTTCACCAGCACCGGTACCCGGCTTTCGAGATACGACCCGCCCGGTTTAATGTGAAATCCCTCGAAACAGCGGTGCTGCAGCATTTTCTCCTCAGCTATTTGCGGACTCACATCTACCGGCGGCTCCGTTTTAATGATTTGCGTTGGCGGGTGGCAATGGTACAGCAGCGAATAATCATCGCTAAACCCTTCGGTTGAAAACAGCTGCTCGCTGTACAGTCCGCCATCGGGCTTACGAAACTGCGTGTGGCGCTTGTGCGGTATGGTTCCCAGTTTATAGTAGTAGGGCATGGTTCATGAATTTAGTTTATGAGTTATGGGTTATGGTTGTCGCATCCTCATGAAGTAAGTGCACTGCGACTTTACAATTTCAACCTGTAATTTTTCTTTGGGCTCCCCAAAAAACCTTCAGGCATATAGCATCATACCGGCTGTATTGACATTTCAAGCGTAGCCAGCAAAAAAATGTACTTCCAGCGGCGCTTATCAATCCAGTACAAAAAATTGCGGAAGAATGGCATAGCAAAATCGTTGCGTAAAGGTAAGCCAAACGGGCGCAAATCCGAACTTTGTGCACCGCCCAACAGAAAGCGGAACCTGCAAACAACATGACAAAAATCGGCCTCCTTTCCGATACCCACGGGTTTTTCGATCCCCAAATTCTGGAGCATTTCCGTAACTGCGACGCCGTTTGGCATGCGGGCGACTGGGGCGATGCCGCCGTGGCGGAGCAACTGAAACAGTTGCCGGCCCGGGAAATCAGAGGGGTATTTGGCAATATCGACGGACAGGATATTCGAACACTTTATCCCGAACAACTGGTGTTTAGCTGCGAGAGCGTAACGGTAATGATACGCCACATCGGCGGATACCCGCCCCGCTACAACCCCGAAACCAAAAAACAACTGCTGTTGCACCGGCCGCAACTTTTCATAGCCGGCCACAGCCATATTCTGAAAGTAATGTACGACGACAGGCTGCAGTGCCTGCATATGAACCCCGGCGCCGCCGGCCGGCAGGGCTGGCATACAGTGCGTACCCTGTTGCGCTTTGAGATTGATGGCAGCGATATCCGCAACTGCGAGGTAATTGAACTGGGCAGCCGTTCGGGACGTTAGGCGCTTCCACTGTTCTTCTTTTTAGCGGCGGCTTTTTGCTTTCCCGCATCGGTAAGAGCAAAGCTGCGGGTCATGGTTTTGATAAATTCAACCCGCCGAAAGCGCAGCGCACTCCAGTCGGCGTCAATTGCCACCTGCCGAACCGGCTCAAAACCCGCCTTGCCCAATGCCTCCCATCCTGTATCGCGGTTAAATTCGCAGCTATATTGTTTGGAACTTTGTTTGGGGTAAGCAATCCACAGCAGCCCATCGGCTTCCAGCTGTGCGGCTGCCAATGCCGCCACTTCCTCTACTTGCTTTTGTTGGGTGCAAAAGGCTAACAGGAATGCGCTTTTTGCCGCCCCCGGTAATTTGTTTTCAAAGGCAGTATGGGGCTTCATGGCTTCCCACTCGTGCTCCAAACCGGGCGGGGCCTGCAACAGGTGAATCACCTGCTGTCCCTTCCAGTTCAGTTTCTTAAACAGGGGCGTCATGCGGCATTGCAATTACAAAGGCATGCCGGGGAGCCATGGGCGGGCAATGGCTTCGCGGAACGGCCAGGGAACACCGGCCAAAATCAGTACCAAAGCAATGATGTAAAAAACGGCGGCACCTTTCAGGTTTTGCTTTTTTACCCGCCCACGCGCCAGGGTGATTAACACAATGGCAATCAGCATAACGCTAATGTGCTCTACCACCCAAAAGCGGGCAAAACTGTCTTTCATTACATTGGCCATGCCGCCCACACGTGCAATAATTTTAAAGCCGGCCACTTCGCTGTTAAAATATTGAAACAAGCCCAGCAGCAAGGTTATATGCGCCGCTATAAGCAGGTAGAGGCTGTTTTTTTGAACACCCTTTTTTTGGGTAAGCGCCTGTATAATGGTTACCACCAGCAATATCAGGATAATCCAGCGCAAGGCATTGTGCAAATGAACCAGTCCGGTAAGCATAAAATTTTTTTTCAAAACTACGGGTTGCCCTTCACTTGAACAATCTCAAAAAGCGCATGCATGTTTGCGGCACTTTTTTTAACTTTCAGCTATGAAAATACAATTGTTGCTCCTTGCGCTTACCGGCATATTCTTCGCCGGTTCGGCCCGCTCGCAGGATAGCACCGAACTGCTCCTGCGGGAAACCCTGCTGCAAAAAATTAAGGAATACCGCGGCTTATTACCTCAAAAATCCGGTAACGATACACTTTTAAACGGCTTTTATACCCATCGGTTTCGGCCGGTAATGCCGGTACAAAAATCGTTAGGGAACGCCGCGCCAACCATGCCGGTTGCCCGGCCCGACAGCACGTTCAGAAGCAACATGCCGGTACAGCCCATGTGGGGCAATGCCTACAACAACCTGCGCCTGGTGGATGTGTTACCTTATCGCCTGCCCAACTTACCGGGCGGCAATCCTGCACCGGCTACTCCACCCAGTCGGCAATAAAAATATTGGTATCGCGGGTTCCGCCGTTGTTGCGGTTGCTGCAAAAAACGATACGTTTCCCATCGGGGCTGAACATGGGGAAGGCATCAAAGCCGTTATCGCGACTGATTTTGGTAAGGTTGCTGCCATCGCCGTTCATGATGTACAAATTGAACGGAAACCCCCGCTTGTATTCGTGATTGCTGGCAAAAATGATGCGCTTACTGTCGGGCATAAAGGCCGGCGCCCAGTTGGCCTGGCCCAATTGGGTCACCTGCCGGGCATTGCTGCCGTCGGCATTGGCCACCCACACTTCCATGTTGGTGGGGGCAACCAGGCCCTGGGCCAGTAATTCTTTGTACTCGGCTTTTTCGGCTTCGGTTTTGGGGCGGCTGGCGCGCCAGATGATTTTTTTGCCATCGGGGCTAAACCAGGCCCCGCCATCGTACCCCAATTCGTAGGTAATGCGCTTTTCTTTGCCGGTTTTAAGGTCCATGATGTACAGTTCCAGGTCGCCATCTTTGGTGCTGGTGTAAATCATCTTACGGCCGTCGGGCGAAAGGGTAGCTTCGGCATCGTAGCCCTTGCTGTGGGTGAGTTGCTTTACGATTTTTCCGTTGAGGTCGGCCATGAAAATATCGTAGCTCTCGTACAGCGGCCAAATGTACTTGTTGCCGTACTTGCTGCGGTCGGGTACGGGCGGACATGCATCGCCTCCCAGGTGGGTAGAGGCATAAATAACATGTTTTCCGTCTTTGGTAAACGTGCCGCAGGTGGTGCGCCCTTTTCCGGTGCTTACCATCCGGGGTACAAAGGGCTCGTCGGGCGAAGTAGGAATTTTACCGATGAACATTTGGTCGCAGGCGATGCCTTCGGCAGGGTTGGTTTTCTGAAAAATCAACCATTTCCCATCAAAACTGAAATAGGCTTCGGCATTATCGCCGCCAAATGTCAGCTGGCGCAGGTTGCGAAAATGCGTTTCACCCGGGTACAACAGGGTATCGGTTGCGGCCTGGGCCGGCTGATGCGGTACGGGATGCGGCAGAAACGATACCACCGCAATAAAAATCGGAGCAACAATCGGCAATAAAAAACGAATCATACACGCTATTTGGCCAAAGATACCGGCTGCGGCCTATATGTGGCCGCCGGCATTTGTAAAAACAGGGTCATAAAAATCGAGTAGTTTTGCCGCATGCGTGGCAGTTCTGCAATTATTTTGTTGGCTTTACTGATGGCCGCCTGTACCCAAAACGAAGGAAAATTCCATGGCAACACCGCCGACTCTGTGGGCACAGCCGGTGTAGATACGGTTGGGAACGATACCCTGCGGCTGCAGCAAATAGAACAGCTGGTGCAAAAAGGCGCTCCCCAACAAGCCCTGCCTCAAATTGAACAATTGTTGCAGAAAGACAGTACCAACCCCGGCCTGCTGTACATAAAAGCCGATGCGCTGGAAAAGTCCGGCGATACCGCGGCAGCCATTTTGCACTACCAAAAGGCCATACAACAAGCCGGTGTGTTTGATGAGGCGGCCGTACGCCTGGCCAATTTGTATGCCGAAACCGGCAATAAAGCGGCCCTGCAGTTGTGCGATCAACTGCTGCAGCAGGCAACCGCCGTAAGGCTGCGCTCCGAAATTTTACACATCAAAGGCATTTACTACAGCAAAGTGCGCCTGTTGAGCCAGGCGATGGCCGTTTACGACCAAATCATTCGCGAAGATTACTCGTATTTGGATGCCTACATTGAAAAAGGCCTGTTGTATTTCGACCAGGCCGATTACGAAAAGGCGCTTGCCGCATTTCGCACCAGCACCACGGTTAAAAACAGTTTTGCCGACGGCTATTACTGGATGGCCCGCACCGAAGAAAAGCTGGGCCGTACTGAAGAGGCCATTGCCAACTACAAACGCTGCCTGGCCCTTGACCAATCGTTTACCGAAGCCCGCGACGCCCTGCGCCGCCTGGGCGTTATCCGCTCATAAATTCTACATCGTATGCCCATCATTGCCCCTTCTTTATTAGCTGCCAATTTTCTGAACCTGCAGGCCGAGTGCGATATGCTGAACAACAGTGTTGCCGACTGGTACCACCTGGATGTTATGGACGGCCGTTTTGTGCCCAATATCAGTTTTGGGCCCATGCTCATTGAGTTTTTCCGCAAAGCCACTACCAAGGTATGCGATGTACACCTAATGATTGAAGAGCCCGAAAAATACACCGAAGCCTTTCACAAAGCCGGTGCCGATATCCTTACCGTTCACTACGAAGCCTGCAGGCACCTGCACCGCAACCTGCAGCAGATTAAACAACTGGGCATGAAGGCCGGTGTGGCCCTCAATCCGCACACGCCGGTGCAGGTATTGAAAGATATTTTGCACGAAGTAGATGTGGTGTGCGTAATGAGTGTAAACCCCGGCTTTGGCGGCCAAACCTTTATTCCCCACACGCTTACCAAAGTAGCCGAATTAAAGGCCCTGATACGTGAGTTGGGTACGCATACCCTCATTGAAATTGACGGTGGTGTTACGCTCAGCAATGCCGCGGCCCTGGTAGCCGCCGGAGCCGATGTGCTGGTGGCGGGCAGCACCGTTTTTAAAGCGGCCGATCCCTCCGCCACCATACAGCAACTGAAAAATGGTACGGCCTAACACAGGTTCGGCCGGAATGCATTAGTTTTAAGCACCCATGTTTCGCACCATAACCACTGTACTGCTGCTGGCACTGCTGCCTGTATGGGCAATGGCACAACGCAAGTATGCCACTGTTTCGGGCAAGGTGTTAGACGAAAATGAAAACCCCCTGGCCGGCGTATCGGTAGTGATATTGGGAAAAACCACCGGCGTAATCACCAACGATTCGGGCCGCTTTTCGTTACAGGTACCGGCCGACAGGGCATTTGCGCTGGTGTTCAGCTATACCGGCTATCAAACCGAACAACGCAACTTTTTTTTAATTGCCAATGAAGAAGAACGGATTGTAGTGCGCCTGGAACGGGGCATTCTACAACTGCAGGAAGTAACCATACGCGATGAACGCATCCGTACCGAAACCTCTGCCTTTCGCATCAACCCCAAAAACGCATTGCTGCTGCCTTCCGCAACGGGGGGGATTGAAGCGCTGATTAAAATTTTTGTTGGCAGCAATAACGAACTCACCTCACAGTACGCCGTGCGGGGCGGTAATTACGATGAAAACCTCATTTACGTGAACGATTTTGAAGTGTTTCGTCCCTACCTGGTACGACAGGGCCAACAGGAAGGACTGAGCTTCATCAACCCCGAAATGGTTCGTAATGTTACGTTTTACAACGGGGGTTTTCAGGCACGTTTTGGCGACAAAATGAGTTCCGTGCTCGACATACAGTACAAGCGCCCCCGCAAAGCGG
This sequence comes from Lacibacter sp., assembly GCA_046297415.1. Lineage (GTDB taxonomy): Bacteria > Bacteroidota > Bacteroidia > Chitinophagales > Chitinophagaceae > Lacibacter. The sequence goes on along the minus strand of JBKBIL010000009.1, from coordinate 78,123 downwards.
GCGGTTCGGTTTACATGTCGCTGCTGGAACAAGGCATTCACCTCGAAGGGGCAGCCAAAAACAATACCATCACCTACATCGTTGGCGCCCGTAACCGCAACAACCAAAACCTGCTCAGCAGCCAGGAAATCAAAGGCAACTACGTTCCCTCCAGCAACGACCTGCAAGGCTATATTACCTGGCAGCCCGCCGGCAAATGGCTGCTGGAAGGCATGGCCAATTTTTCACGCACGCAGTTTCGGCTGCAGCCCGAGTTCAGCAGCCAAACCTCCAGTGTTTTTTCGCCCTTCTTTACCGCCAACCTGGGACTGGACGTATATTTCGGCGGCGGCGAACTGGATCGCTACAGCACCGGCATGATAGGACTGGCCACTACCTACCAGCCGCGGAAAGAGCTGCAGCTGAAATGGATGGTGAGCCGCTTCAATAACCGCGAGCAGGAATCGTTCGACATTCAGGGCGCCTACCTGTTTGGCGAACGCGATTTCGACCGCAGCCGCGCCACTTTTGGCCTGATCGTAAATCCGCTGGGTGCCGGCGTGTTTCAATACTTTGCCCGCAACCGGCTGAACATCGAAATTTTCAACGCCACGCACAAGGGCAGCCTCGACAAAGGCAAGCATTTTTGGCAATGGGGCCACAGCATCGAACGCCAGCACATTAACGACCGGCTGAACGAATGGGAACTGCAGGACAGTGCCGGCTACACCCTGCCCTTTAACCCCAACCGGCTGGAGCTGACCAAAGTACTCAAATCAACCGCACAACTCAACTTCTTCCGCTCGCAGGGATATGTGCAGGATAATATTGTGCTGAACGACTCGCTGAACCTGACATTGCAAATAGGACTCCGTTATAACTTCAACACGCTTAACAACGAACTGCTGTTGCAGCCCCGCATGCAGGTAGCGCTGCAACCCCGCTGGAAACGCGATGTGGTGCTGCGGGCCGCTGCCGGGGCCTACCATCAACCCCCCTTTTACCGCGAACTGCGCCGCTACGACGGCTCCATTAACGAAGCCGTTCGGGCCCAAAAAAGCTGGCAGGTAGTGGGCGGCCTCGATTATAACTTCAAAGGCTGGGGCGGCCGGCCGTTTAAACTGCAAACCGAAGCCTACTTTAAGTACCTGTACGATGTGGTGCCCTATGATATTGACAACGTACGCATCCGCTATTTTGGCGAAAACAACGCCCGGGCCTACGCTGTAGGTGTGGAAGCCCGCCTGTTTGGCGAACTGGTGAAAGATGCCGAAAGCTGGATTAGCGTGGGCCTGATGCGCACCCGTGAAAACCTGAATAACGACCAATGGTTTAACTACACCCTCGATTCGTTAAACCGGCCTGTTGACAGCACCCTGGTACAGGGTGGCTGGATACGGCGGCCTACCGACCGGCTGATTACCGTAGGCATGTTTTTGCAAGACTATTTGGCTACCAACAAAAACTTTAAGTTTCACATGAACCTGTTGTACGGCAGCAACCTGCCGTATAACATTCCCAATAGTGTAAAGTACCGCAATGCGTTGATTATTGACCCATACATTCGGGTTGATTTTGGCTTCAGCGCCCTGCTGCTCGATGCCGAAAAGCAACGCCGCAGCCGCAGCCCCTTCCGAAATTTTCAGAACATTTGGGCCAGCCTGGAAATTTTTAATGTTATTGACCGGCCCAATACCATTTCGTACCAACTCATCAAAGATTTTTCCAATACCATTTACACCATCCCCAACCGGCTCACCCCCCGGCTGGTGAATTTCAAAATTGTGGCACGCTGGTAACCGCTCAAAAAATCAGGGTGCCGGACAATTAATGCAATGCTTTAACAATTTCCACACGCTGTGAATAAGTAACTTGCAAAAGTCTGCAACACTGTAATTAATATTGAAACAGGATCGGGCAGGAAAGTATCACCAACCGGTATCACTATTTATGAACCTTGTTCGGCCACTCCCCAACCGGGCGTGTATGAACACCTAAATCGTAACGGCATTGACAGAAACGATTATTAACCTCGAAACCGTTAACCCGATTGAGTTTTTTGGGGTTAACAATGGAAAACTCGACATCTTAAAAAAGAAATTCCCCCTGCTGAAAATTCTTTCCCGCGGCACGCAAATTAAACTCAGCGGCAGCCCCGAACAGGTTGGCCTTGCCAAAGAAAAAATTGATTTGCTGATTGCCTACCTCGAACGCAACGGGCAACTCAGCGAAAACTATTTTGAGCAAATACTGGGGGGCGATGATCAGGAAACCATTGACCATTTTGTTGAGCGCCACCCCGGCGAAGTGCTGGTATTTGGCCCCAACGGACGCACCGTGCGGGCCCGCACCCAAAACCAGAAAAAACTGGTGGCCGCCGCCGATAAAAACGACATCGTATTTGCCATTGGCCCTGCCGGTACCGGTAAAACCTATACCGCCGTGGCCCTGGCCGTACGGGCGCTGAAAAATAAAGTGGTTAAAAAAATCATCCTTACACGCCCGGCCGTGGAAGCGGGGGAAAGTTTGGGCTTTTTACCCGGCGACCTCAAAGAAAAAATTGACCCCTACCTGCGCCCCCTTTACGATGCGCTGGACGATATGATTCCGGCCGACAAACTGGGTTATTACATGAGCACCCGGGTGATTGAAATTGCACCGCTGGCCTACATGCGTGGCCGCACGCTTGATAACGCGTTCATCATTTTGGATGAAGCGCAAAACACTACCGACCTGCAGCTGAAAATGTTTTTAACCCGCATCGGTTCCAACGCCAAAGCCATCATTACCGGCGACCTCACCCAGGTTGACCTGCCCAAGAACCAACGCAGCGGCCTCGAAAAAGGCATTCGCATCCTGAAAAACATTGATGGCATTGCCCATATTGAGCTCGATGAGGAAGATGTGGTACGCCACCGCCTGGTGAAAGCCATCATCAAGGCCTACGACCGCGACCACCAGCAGGAACAAAACGCCATCAAATAAAATTTCCCCCCAAACCTCCGGAATTAGCCGGAGGTTTTTTCTTTCACCTGCTGCTGCCCCCAAGCGTTTTGCCATAACAGGCATTGCCTGTATTTTTGAGGTATGGCAAGGCAATGGCTCTTAATTGGATTGATTGCAAGTGTATTGTTGGCACCCTCGTGCGCCGAAGAAACAACCCGCCCCGATGATGCCCTTGGAACAGCCCGTGCTTTTATTCGTTATTCGTTAGACGGCGATTACAAAAAAGCGCGGCAATTGCTGTATGCCGACAGTGTGAACCTGCTTGAGCTGGACCTGATTGAAAAACGCTATAAAACCGACATGAAAGAAGCCGAGAAAGAGGGATACCGCAAAGCGTCCATCATCATTCATTCGGTTGAAAACGTGAACGATTCGGTGGTCATTATCAACTACTCCAACAGCTTTAAAAACAAACAAATGCCCATCAAGGTCATTCGCAAAAACGGGCAATGGCAGGTTGACCTGGATTATACTTTTTCGGGCAACCTGTAACCAAATCGTTCGAACAAAGCTTGCGGTTCCGGCTGCCCGCTCACCTAACCGGCCTGCAAAAAATTCACCGAATTGGTTGTTCCGGGCAGGCTGCTTGCAAAACGGTTTTGCATTTTGCCGAATTTACAGGTACTTCGCAGTTCGACAAGTTGAAGTAGGATTATGAGTCAACCCAATAAAAAAGACGCACTGGGCAAGGGCATTCGTTCCCTGCTGCAAAGTATTGATGAAGACCTTAAAACCACAGCCGGCCAGCTGAAACCTTCGGTTGCCGAACAGGTAACCGCTACCCTGCGCATTCCGGTGGCCGATATTGAAGTGAACCCGGGTCAGCCCCGCCACGATTTTGACGAGCAGGCCCTGCAGGAACTGGCGGCCAGCATTCGCATACACGACATCATACAGCCGGTTACCGTTTCCCGCAAGCCCGATGGCAAATACCGCCTCATTGCCGGTGAACGCCGCCTGCGGGCAGCCAAAATGGCGGGCCTGAAAGACATACCCGCCTACATTCGGCAGGCCAACGACAGCGAACTGCTGGAACTGGCCCTGCTCGAAAACCTGCAGCGCGAAAACCTGAACCCCATAGAAATTGCGCTCAGCTACAAGCGCCTGATGGAAGAACTGCAGTACACCCAGGAACAGGTGGCCGACCGCATGGGCAAAGACCGCACCACCGTTACCAACTACATCCGCCTGCTGCGGCTGCCACCCGATATTCAGCTGGCCGTACGCACCGGAAAGCTCAGTATGGGCCATGCCCGGGCGCTGGTGAATGTGGACACAGTAGATAAGCAGTTGTTTGTGTTTCATGAAATCATAAACAAAGAACTTTCGGTACGGCAAACCGAAAACCTGGTGCGGCAACTGTACAAAAGCCCGGCTGTTAAAAAAGAGGCAAAATCCGACATACAAAATGCCTTCCGTAAAATTCAGGATAACTTAGCCGAGCAGCTCAGCACCAAGGTTACGCTGAAGCACAGCAAAAAAGGAACCGGCAGCATTACCATCGAATACTATTCGCTGGAACAATTCAACCACATTCTCAAAGTGCTGGGTGTACAGGCCGAGTGATGAAACAACTGCGCAGGGCGGCACTACTGATGATATGCCTGTTTGCAACGGCTGTTGCCGTGCACGCACAGGAAGCGGACAGTTTGCAAACTGCTCCGCCCGCTCCCATTGCGGCAACGATCGCCGATTCGGTCTTTAAAAAAGTTACACCACATGCGCCGCGTAAAGCCACCATTCGTTCGGCAATTGTGCCGGGCTGGGGACAGGCCTACAACAAAAAATACTGGAAGATACCGCTGGTGTACGGAGCCCTGGGCACCTGTGTGGGCTTTTTCATCTACAACCGCAACGAATACATTGATGCACGGGATGCCTACCGCCTGAAGATGGACGGTAACCCGGCCAATGATTTACTCATCAAACCCAAATTCCGGCAGGTTGACCCCGAAGCCATACGGCGCTATCGCAATGAAGTACGGCAAAATGTGGACTATTCGGTACTCTTTTTTCTGGTTTGCTGGGGCCTGAATGTGGTAGATGCCACCGTTGACGCCCACCTCAAAAGTTTTGATGTAAGCGAAAACCTTTCGCTGCGCATTAAACCCGCTTATCTGCCGGCAACCGGCCAGGCATCACTCTCGTTTGTATTCAACATTGGTAACAAAAAATAATTGCAGCCCGCTAAATTGTTTGTTATGAAACTTGCCCTCATCGGTTATGGAAAAATGGGAAAAGCCATTCATGAAATTGCCCTGCAACGCGGCCATGAAATTGTGCTGATTATTGACCTCAACAATACCCACGACCTCGTTGCCGAAAAATTACGGCAGGCCGATGTGGCCATTGAATTTACCACCCCCCATACCGCCTTTGCCAACGTTAGCGCCTGCCTGAAGGCCGGGGTGCCGGTAGTATGCGGCTCTACCGGCTGGCTCGATCAACTCGATGCGGCAAAAGCGCTGGCAGCCGAATACCAAACCGGACTGATCGTAGCCAGCAACTTCAGCGTGGGCGTAAACATTTTTTTTGAAGTAAACAAACGCCTGGCACAACTCATGAACGGGCAACCTCAGTACGCAATCAGTTTGCACGAAGTGCACCATACCCAAAAAAAAGATGCCCCCAGCGGCACGGCCATTACCCTTGCCGAACAAATACTGGAAGCAATACCCCGTAAAACCAAATGGGTGAACCACCCCACCAACGACCCGGCCCTGCTGCCCATCACCAGCGAACGTACCGACCCTGCCCCCGGCACCCACCATGTAAAATACAGTTCGGCCATAGATGATATTGAAATCATCCACACCGCCCACAACCGTTCGGGCTTTGCCATGGGAGCCGTACTGGCAGCCGAATTTTTGAAAGGCAAAACCGGTTTCTTTGGAATGAAAGAAGTGCTTAACTTGTAAGCGCAACATGCGCTGGTACTGTTACATACTGCTGCTGCTGCCACTGCAACTCTTCGCTCAAAAACCGGTAATCGACAGTTTGCAGCAGGCCTTTACTTCCGCAACCAACGATCGCGAAAAACTCAACACCGCCGTATTGCTCAGCAGCCGGCTCAGCACCGTAAGTTTTAACCGTACCCTGCAGGTGACCGATGCCGGTTTAAAACTGGCCCAAAAACTGAACGACTCGCTGGCCATGGCCGCCCTGTACCGCTATAGCGGCATTAGCAATTATTTTAAAGGCGATTACGAAGATGCGGCCGATTTACTGTACCTGGCTGCCGGCATATACGAACGCAAAGGCAAGCGACACGAACTGGCCTCTGTATCGAACGACCTGGCCAAACTATACCGCAAAACCCGCGACTTAAAGCGGGCGCTGGAATGGTACAACCGTGCCATGGAACTGTACCAACGCTTGAACGACAGCAGTGGCGTACAAATGATTTACAACGAAAGCGGCGTGGTGTACGAATACATGGGCAATTACAACGAGGCCCTGCGGCGCTACCAGGCATCACTGCGCTATGCTACACTGTTAAACGACGAACTGGGCAAAAGCTGGAGCTACAGCTTTATGGCCGGTGTGTATGTGTTGATGAATAAGTTTTTGCTGGCAGAAGATTACAACCTCCGGTCACTTGCCATTCGCCAACACCAAAAAGACACTTTTGCGCTGGCGCTTTGCCATGCCGACCTGGGCGAAATGTACAGCGGCTGGGGGCGGTTTGACCAGGCAAAACATCATTTCGAAAAAAGCATTCAGCTGGCCGAATTGCTGGGGTATAAAGAACTGCTCTCCAACAGCTACGCCGGTATGAGCAACCTGCACAACCGCTTAGGCGATTACAAAAAAGCGCTCGATTACTTTACCTGGCACACCCAACTGAAAGATTCGCTGTTCAGCGCTCAAAAAACCCGGCAAATTGAAGAGTTGAGCACCATTTACGAAACCAGTAAGCGGGAGCAGCAAATACAGTTGCAACAACTCACCATCCGCAAGCGCAACCTGCAACTGGCACTTATTGGAGGTACGGCGCTGCTGTTGTTGGCAACCGCGTTTTTGTTGTACAAACGCTACCAGTGGCGGCAAGAGTTAAAAATGCAACAACAACTGGCCCTGCAGCAGGAAGCTGCCACCCGAGCCGTACTGGAGGCCGAAGAAAACGAACGCACCCGCATTGCCAAAGATTTGCACGACACGGTAGGCCAAATGATGAGCGCCGCCCGCATGAACCTGTCGGCACTCATCCAAAACCTGCCCGCGGGCAATGCCGAACTGGCGCAAAACTTCCGAAAAGTGGCCGAACTGGTTGACGAAAGTTGTACCGAAGTGCGCAACGTCTCGCACAGCATGATGCCGGCTGCCCTGCAGCAAAATAATTTGCCTGAAGCCGTACGCACCCTCATCAACCGCATGGCCGGCGGTTCGGTTAACATCCAGTTTCATGCCGAAGGCAATTGGGAACATGTAGATGCCACAACCACTTCCATCCTGTACCGCATTATTCAGGAATGCATCCACAATGCCCTGAAGCACGCACAGGCCGGCATGATTGATATTGCCCTGCACATGGAGCCCGAAGGCATAAGCGTTACCATTGAAGACGACGGCAAAGGCTTTGACCCCGATAACCCGGGCGCCGGTTCGGGTATTGGTCTCCAAAATATGCGGGCACGGGTTGAATACCTCAAAGGCAGCCTCGAATTTCAGTCGGCCCCCGGCAAAGGCACACTGGTGGCTATTTTTATCCCCACAGCCAAACAATAATCAGCTATAATCATTAAATTTGGAAAGAAACCTCTTACCAAAACGCATATGAGTACCCCTCCGGTGACCCTGGCTATTGTGGACGATCACCAGATTGTAATTGACGGGTTAAAAGCACTGCTGAAAGGCAGCAGCGATTATAAAATTATTTTTGAAACCACCAACCCGCAAGTTGCGCTCCGTGAACTTCCCAAATATGAACCCGACATTTTAATCACAGACATGATGATGCCCGGCCTCAATGGTGTAGAACTGGCCGGCCAGTTGAAAAAAATTTTGCCCCGGTTAAAAATCATTGCCCTGAGCATGAACGGCGAAGGCAGTTTGGTAAATCAGATGATTCAGGAAGCCGATATTTCGGGTTACCTTCTGAAAAACATCGGACAAACGGAGTTTTTACAGGCCCTGCAAAAAGTAGAGTCGGGAGGTATTTACTTTAACGAAAGTGTGCTGGATGAAATGCTGAAAGCAAGCGAACAAAAACAGCAACAAGAGGAAACCCACCTCACCCCCCGCGAAATTGAAGTAATTCGCCTCATTGAAAAAGAATACAGCAACCGCCAGATTGCGGAGGCACTTTTCCTCAGCGAGCGCACCGTAGAAACCCACCGCAAAAACATTTTCCGTAAAACCAAAACCAACTCCGTAATCGGCCTCATCAAATTTGCGTACGAACGCAAGCTCATCTAACGCCTTGTAACCTATTTTGCGTGTAAATTCGGCCTCCAAAAGGTGCCCATGCTTTCCAAAAAAACCCAATATGCATTTCAGGCGCTTGCCTTTATGGCGCAGCAACCCAAAAACGAACCCATACTCATAGCCGATATTGCCCGCAAACGCAAAATTCCGCTCAAGTTTCTCGAAAACATTTTGCTTACCCTTCGGAAAGACGGTATTCTCGAAAGCAAACGAGGAAAAGGCGGTGGCTACTATTTTAAACTCAAACCCAAACAAGTTACCCTGGCTCGGGTCATCCGCCTGCTCGATGGGCCCATTGCACCGCTTTCGTGCGTAAGCCTGCATTTTTACGAACGCTGCCGCAACTGCAACGAAAACGAATGCGGCCTGCATAAAATGATGGTGCAGGTTCGCGATGCCAACCTGCGCATTTTGGAAAAGAAAACCATTGCCGACCTGGTGTAATGCAACAACAAACCCTTTCCATACAAATAACCGGTAAAGTGCAGGGTGTTTGGTTTCGCAAACATGCGGCCGAAAAAGCACGCCAACTGGGCCTTACCGGCTTTGTAACCAACCGGGCCGACGGCTCCGTACACATTCTTGCCACCGGCACCTCACAGCAACTGCATGCGCTAACCGAATGGTGCAAAAAAGGGCCGCCGCTGGCCCGGGTAACAGCCGTAACGGCGCATCCCCTGCCCTTGCAGCAGTTTCCCGACTTTACCATTCTTCGCTAAAACCGCAACTCAGCGGCTCAACAGGGTTTGGATGGTGGTAAAAAATTCTTCCTTAAACTGCTCGTAATACGCTCCCGTACCCGGGCCGTAAAAACCCTGGTGAATACGGGCAACGGTACCGTCTTTGGCTATAAACAGCGTGGTAGGAAAATAGTGTACGCTGTTCAGCTGCGGCAGCGTTTTTTCGGTTTTATCGGCATCGCCGGCCGTTGCCGGTGTTAACAGCACCGGATATGGTATTTGCAGGCGGCGTATCATTTTTTTTACGGCAAGCCAGCTGCGTTGGGCATCCGGAAACAATTCGTACGCAAGGGCTACCACTTCCACTCCCTTATCGCGATAATTGCGATAAAATTCCATTAAAAACCGGGTTTCATCCAGGCAGTTGGGGCACCAGCTGCCCAGCAGCTGCACCACCACCACTTTGTTTTGAAACCGTGCATCCGTTAACGAAACCATGCGCCCGCTGCTGTCGGGAAACGAAAAGGCAATGCGGTCGTACCCCGGCTTCAGGGCCGTTTGCAAAACGGTATCGGGCAAAGCGGCGTTTTCGTTGCGTTGGGCTACCCAGGTTTCTAACGGAGCGGTATTGTTGTAAAACACGCCGTCCACAATACTGTCGCCAGCCACCCGCGCCCGAAACAGGTAGGCACGGGCGCCATCAAAGCAACTCAGCAACAGGGTATCGTTGCTTACCACACCTTCCAGGTAACGGTAATCGCCCGAAGGGGTTAAAAAAGTACCCGTCAGCCGGCTGCCTTGTTGCTCCAATAAGGCAACGGCGGGCCTGTAAGTACCATTGGGCCGCTGTATGCGCACCTGCCATTTGCCCGCCGCCTGTACGGTAGGCGGGGCAGTGTGTGCAAACCGGGGCGCCTTGCCGGGTTGGGCCGTAAAAGCAAGCGTAAGTAAGCCGCTTGCCGTTTCTTTTTCCCACACCCCCTGCAGCGCTCCGTTGGGCAGCACCCGGCAGCGGATTTGCGATTCAAAAAAAGGCATGCGCACCCATACCGAATCGCCTTTGTACTGCACCGGGTCGGCCGTAATGCGTTCCGACGCGTTGAAAAAAATCCAGCGCAGCGCATCGGCCCGGCCCGTCACTTCAAACGTAACGGGCACGGCAATGCCGTCGGCCCGTTGCAAGGTGGCACGGTACCAGCCGGTTTGCCGCTGCGCCGTAAGGGGCATCAGCTGCACCAGTAACACAACAGTAACCAATATCTTTCGTAAGCAATTCATGGCCGCAAAGTACCTAACGTACAAGGGTTGCTACGTGATTTTTTATACAGGCGGCCTTCAGGCCGGTTTCAGGTTTTTGAGCATGTCGGCCGTCATTTTTTCCAGGTCGTAGGCATGCTGCCAGCCCCAGTCGCGCCGCGCCACCGAGTCGTCAATGCTGGCCGGCCAGCTTTCGGCAATGGCCTGCCGGTAATCGGGCTTGTAGGTAATTTCAAAACCGGGCCGGTGGCGGGCAATGGCTGCCGCAATTTCTCGCGGCGCAAAACTCATGGCGGCAACGTTGTACGAGTGGCGCACCGTAATTTTTTCAGCGGGCGCCTCCATCAGCTCAATGGTAGCCCGTATGGCATCGGGCATGTACATCATGGGCAGGTAGGTATCTTCCCGCAAAAAACATTCATAACGGTTTTGCTCCAGCGCAGCATGAAAAATTTCCACCGCATAATCGGTGGTGCCGCCGCCCGGTGCCGATTTGTACGATATCAAACCCGGATAGCGCAGGCTGCGTACATCCACCCCGTAGCGGCGGTGGTAATAATCGCACCAAAACTCGCCGGCATATTTGCTAATGCCATACACCGTAGTGGGTTCAATAATGGTTTGTTGCGGACAGTTGTGCTTGGGGCTTGTTGGGCCAAACACCGCTATGGACGAAGGCCAGTAAACTTTATGCAGTTGTTCTTCCCGGGCAATATCCAGCACGTTCAGCAGGCCCTGCATATTCAGGTGCCAGGCCAGGTTGGGATTTTTTTCGCCCGTGGCCGACAGTATGGCTGCCAGCAGGTAAATCTGCGTAATGCCCTGGCGTATCACCTGTACGTGCAGCATTTCTTTATTCATCACATCCAGCGCCACATAAGGCCCCGTACCCTCCAGCAGCGGGTTTTGTTCCCGCAGGTCCGATGCAATTACGTTGGCCGCCCCGTAAATGTTGCGTAGGGTCAGCGTCAGTTCCACCCCTATTTGACCCGAAGCGCCAATCACCAAAATTTTTTCTTTCACCATAACAAGCAATTAGGGGTGCAAGATAAAGCAGCCGCACGTAGCCCAAAAGGTAATTTGTAAGTGCGGGGGCTGTGTACGGCGGTACAGGTGGCAGCGGTGGTTCCGGCCCTTTCGGTCTGTGGTGCTGCGCACTGTGCCGCCGCGGGGCGGCACAACCTCCAGGCCCGGCAGCCCCTGGGCCAGTGTACCGGGTTGGGGCAATGATGGGGCGGCTGCAACGTTTGCACTTTGGCTTGCACCGGTTGCCCGCCAGCCTTGTTGCGAAAAGCCTTTCTTCAAATAAATGAAAGGCTTGTTTACCCGGCATTCCGAAAGCAGGCAGCAATACTCGCTTTATTTGCGCTTCAATGGATCGTACATTTGCATTAATAGGATTGACCATTTGTAAGTTTTAAACAAGTTTTTTTTCATTTGAACTGTTGAAGGGATTCTGAGTTGGACTGTAAATCCTCCGTCGAGGGCCTTTCAACAAAACCGCAGTTAACGCTGCGGTTTTTTTTGTGGCTTCTAAAATCCTTTGCAAAAGGTTACTGCCATAGTTGCTTTCCGAACAAGCTAACCAAAAATTTGAAAGTACATCACAACAAATACCCGCTTCACGGTATTACCCAAACGCATTGCGGCAATTATTTTGGTAGCAAATTTTTTTGCCATGACAAACGTTTCCAAATGGATGAGCTGGGAAGGCGGCATTGATGTGGTGGCCGTTACTTCCCCCGACTTGCAAATGCCCAACGTAATTGTACACTTTGCCCGCGTGGTACACACACCCGTAGGCAGTGCCCCCAGTGGCATGATTCTTTGGCAGCCCGATGCGCAAGCCGCTCCGCTGGCTATGGGCTTTGTAAGCACCAATCCCGAAGTAGGCCGCTATTTTGGCCCCAACATTTTTGCTGGCACCCCCTTTGAGCAGGCGCCGGTATTGGATGGCCGCATACACATCAACATCAGCGATACGCATGCCACCTGCACCTGCGAAGTGGCCAACCACCTTTTTGAAGTGGAGCTCACCGATTTTAGCGCCCCCTACCTCATCAACCGTCCGCCGGCCGCCATGCCCCCGTTTCACCAGCAGGGTGTTGAAATACATGCCCCAAAAGTTACGCTCAAAGTAAACGGCACACCGGTTAACATCATTATTCCGCCGGTGGGCATTACCGGAGGCCCCGCTTCGGTAGTGGCACCCAATGGCGTATATGCCCGCTAACAGTAGTAAACAATAGTTTGGAGTAAAGCCTGCCGGCGCTGGAGTATTTTCATGTACAACAAGCCGGCTTATTTATACCTGCGCCTTGAAACAAAGAGGGTACCTACCGGTTTCGTTGCAGCATCTGGCAACGTACAGGTATAAATACCGATTTAAAAAATATGCTTACAATACCCGGCTAAAAACAGGTAAAAGCCCGGCCTGCATTCTGCCGGGCGCTTGTTACCTTTGCTGCCATGCAACCGTTTCTCAAACAGCTTTTCGAAGGGCAATCGTACAACCCGCACAACTTTTTTCTGATAGCCGGCCCCTGCGTGGTAGAAAGTGAAGAACTGGTGCTCGAAGTAGCCGATAAGGTAAGCACCATTTGCCGCAACCTGGGCATTCCCTACATTTTCAAGGCTTCGTACCGAAAAGCCAACCGTACCAGCGCCGCATCGTTTACCGGCCTGGGTGATGAAACGGCACTTCGCATGATTAACAAAGTACGCACTACCTACAACCTGCCCGCCACCACCGACATTCATGCGCATGAAGAAGCGGCCATGGCCGCCCCGTTTGTAGATGTGCTGCAAATACCCGCCTTTTTATGCCGGCAAACCGACCTGCTGGAAGCCGCCGCCCAAACCAACCGCATCGTTAACATCAAAAAAGGACAGTTCCTCAGCGGGCCGGCCATGAAATTTGCCGCCGAAAAAGTACGCAACGCCGGCAACCCCAACGTAATACTCACCGACCGCGGCAATACCTTCGGCTATCAGGATTTGATTGTGGACTTCCGCAACATTCCCTGGATGCAGGAACACGGGGCACCGGTGGTTATGGACTGCACCCATTCGCTGCAGCAACCCAACCAACCCGGCGGCGTAACCGGGGGCAACCCCCAACTTATCGGCACCATTGCCAAAGCCGCGGTGGCGGCCGGAGCCGACGGACTGTTTCTTGAAACCCACCCCAACCCGGCCGTAGCCAAAAGCGACGGGGCCAACATGTTGCGACTCGATATACTGGAACCCCTGCTGGCGCAACTGGTGAAAATACGGGCAGCGCTGCAGTAACAAAGAACCGGTATTCGGCACTGCTTTTAATTAAAAAGGAACAGGGCGCCAACCAGGCGCATGCATGCAAAGGTTATTGTAAAACGTAATGCTGCTTGTAACTACAAATTGCAAACAACAAGCAAACAGGCTGTAACCGAAGCCTGTTTGCGCTACTTGGCTGTCAATAGTTATAGCGTTATTAGCAGGTACTACTGTTCTTTACAGCCGGGGTATTTTGCAGCAACAAAATATTTATGAGGTTAGCCCCCGGGGTTAAAAATCGCCAGCGGGGCAAATTACAACCGGCTCTCCTGCATACATCCCATAAAGCACTGTCCCCCCCATCTATTCGGTCCATCCTTCAACCCATCATTCCTTCAATCCTTCCGTCCTTCAATTCTTATACCTCACTCGGCAAAATGCCAAACTCCTTTTTGAAGGCCAGCGAAAAGTTGCTAAGGTTGGTATAACCCAGCTTCATGCCCACTTCTTTAACAGTATATCCGTTAGCCGTTAATAACTGTCGGGCGCGGTACATGCGGCTGCGCTGGTAATATTCATAAATACCCGACCCGTACACTTTTTTGAACGAAGATTTTAACTTGGATACACTCATGTTGGAAAACTTCGCCAGTTCCTGAATGGTGGGCGGCGATTTTGTAAAATCTTTTACCAGCATCGCTTCCACCTCCATCAACTTGTACAAGTCTTTGTTATCTATTTGCAGTATGGGCGAATCCTGCACGTCGCGTATTTTTTTGTACAGCCGAGTGAAGAACAATTCAATCATCATCATTATGGCATTGCGTATGTGCAGTTCTCGCAGCGGCTTATCATCGGTGGTATCAAAAACCTGGTTGTAATACTTACGGTATTCGGTATTAAAGGGTTGCCGGTTGTAATGCATGGAGCGCAGGCTGAAGTAGGTTTTCAGCACATCGTCTTCGGTATCCAGCTCCATGTATTTTTGCAACCATTCCGGTGTAAGTAAAACATAAATACTGCGTACCCTTGTATTTGCCGGCAACACGTAACAAAATTCAAAAACGTTGCTGGTGAGCATGATGGCCGAAATGGTTCGTCCCTTTACGTTTTGAACTTCGCCGTCAATCTTAATCATCAAATCCTGCTCGCCCCGCAACTCATCAAAATGCAGAATATAAAAAGGCTCTTTACGCCGCTTGCGGCAAAATTTTACCGGAACAAAAGGCGTGAAGTTTTCAATGTTTGCATACAGCCCGTCGCCCAGTGAAACCAGTTCCAAATAACCCTTTCCCACATGATTCGGCAATACTACCCGGTTGTTTTCAAAAACCGAAGAAAATGCCTGTGCATATTTCGGGAAAAGGGAGGGATAATGCATATCGTCGTAGGTGATCTCAATCATGGCACGTTTTTTAGCAGCAATCGTTTGGAAAGTTACCATTTCTTACCCCGAAAAAACACAATCAGTTCGGAATAAAATCCTGCGGCGGTTTTTTGAAATGCTTTTTGAAGGCTGCCGAAAAGTTGCTCACATTCTGGTAGCCCACCAGCAGGCCGGTTTCTTTTACCGAATATTTGCCTGAGGCCAGCAACTCACAGGCTTTTTGCATCCGTTTTTGCTGATAGTACTCGTACACCGGAATACCAAAAACCGACTTGAAAAGATTTTTAAACTTGGTGGTACTCATGGCCGCCTTACGCGAAAGCACTTCAATAGCTGGAGGTTTAGCCGAAAAGTCGGACACCATTTCTTTTTCCATGGCAAGTACGGCCTGCACATCTTCATTCTTAAAATGCGCCTGTATGTCCACCATGCTTACCCGGGTATGTATGTGGTTAAAAAAACGCTCCATCAATAACTGAATACGGTTTACCATATACAGCGCAGGAAAGGGCGTTTCCGGCTTCTCCTGCATAATCTCTTCAATCAACTCCAGGTAGTAAGGGTCCAGCGGCTCCATATTCAAACTTTTGCTTTTCAGCGCTATGTAGGCCGGCAAAATTTGCTGATACATTTCCAGCCCCAGAAATTTCCCCAGCCACTCTTTTGTCATTAACACATTAACGGCACGTATTTCCGTACCGGCATCGGCCAGATACTCCCACCCGAATAACGAACTGGTTAGGTAGGCCACCGAAAAACGCTGCCGCTGTTTTTCCTGTTCTTCGCCCTGAACCGATATGAGCATCTTACCCGGAATGCTCACATCATCAAACCGAAGCGAGTAATACTCTTCCGTATCTGGCTTGCGAATAAAATACCAGGGAACATGGGCCTTACAGTTGATTATAATTACCTGAAGGCCATTGGGCAAACTGAAGTAACGGATATATCCTGTTGCCAAATGCCCTGGAAAAACCAGCCAGCCGTTGCTGATTTCGGCCTGCATTTTTCGAGCAATGGCATGAACAATCTGAGCGTAATCCGCCGAGCTATATTCAAATCGAAACATTCCGCTTTAAGTTACCACTATTTCCGACGAAAAACAACTTCGTCAATACCATATCGGGTTTCTTTTGCCAAATCCGATGTACTGACGGATGTTCATCCAGAATGCGGCGACAAAATAAAGAATAACCGGCGACCCAAACGTGAGGAAGGAAATGTAGATAAAGTATTTGCGGATGGTGGCCGTGGAAATATGCAATTTTTCGCCAATAAACGTGCAAACCCCAAAAAGGTTCCATTCAATCAGTTGGCGGAAACGGTTCATAACATCTGCTGTTTGATGTTGTAAAATTAATTGGGTTTTTGCGTACAACAGCAAAATCGGCAGCCGGGGCCGGCAAAAACTAAAATGGGGCGTACTGCGTGCATTCCGGCCAAAATGCATGAAAATTTGTATTGGGCACCGGCAAACTTTGCTGGGGCAAAATTTATGTCAAAAATTAAACAAAAGCCCCTTTCAAAAGGTTCATGACATGCATATTTTGGTACCTTTGCACTTCAATTCATCACCCCCAAAACCCGCTACTGACCATGGTTTTCGACCTCGATTTGATCCGGAAAGTTTATGCCAACTTCCCGGCACGTGTTGATGCAGCCCGGGCTGCCCTTGGACGCCCCCTTACGCTGGCCGAGAAAATTTTATACGCCCACCTGTGGGAAGGCGTACCCCTCAAACACTATGAACGGGGTAAGGATTATGTGGATTTTGCCCCCGACCGCGTTGCCATGCAGGATGCCACCGCACAAATGGCCCTGCTGCAGTTTGATACCACCGGCCGCAAGAAGGTGGCCGTTCCCACTACCGTACATTGCGACCACCTGATTGTAGCCAAAAGCGGCAGCAAAGAAGACCTGGCCCGCGCCATTGCCGATAACGAAGAGGTGTTCAATTTCCTTTCCTCTATTTCCAACAAATACGGTATTGGTTTCTGGAAACCCGGTGCCGGCATTATTCACCAGGTAGTGCTGGAAAACTATGCCTTCCCCGGCGGCATGATGATTGGTACCGACAGCCATACCGTTAACGCCGGTGGCCTGGGCATGATTGCCATAGGCGTGGGCGGCGCCGATGCCTGCGACGTAATGGCCGGCCTGAGCTGGGAACTGCTGATGCCCAAACTCATTGGCGTAAAGCTTACCGGAAAACTGAACGGATGGACCGCCCCCAAAGACGTGATTCTGAAAGTTGCCGGCATTCTTACCGTTAAAGGCGGTACCAATGCCATTGTAGAATACTTTGGTGAAGGCGCCACCAGCATGAGCTGTACCGGTAAGGGCACCATTTGTAACATGGGTGCCGAAATAGGAGCCACCACCTCCACCTTTGGCTACGACGAAAGCATGAGCCGCTACCTGCGTGCCACCGGCCGCAGCGAAGTGGCTGACATGGCCGACCAAATTAAAGAATACCTCACCGGCGACCCCGAAGTGTATGCCAACCCCGAAAAATACTTCGACCAGGTAATTGAAATTAACCTGAGCGAACTGGAACCCCACCTCAACGGCCCCTTTACGCCCGATTTGGCCACCCCCATCAGCAAAATGAAAGAAGCGGCCGCCGCCAACAACTGGCCCACCAAAGTGGAAGTGGGCTTAATTGGCAGCTGTACCAACTCGTCGTACGAAGACATCAGCCGCGCCGTAAGCCTGGCCAAACAGGTAAAAGAAAAAGGCCTCAAACTCAAATCGGAGTTTACCATTACCCCCGGTAGCGAGCAGGTACGTTATACCATTGAACGCGACGGATACCTGCAGGTTTTTGAAGATATTGGCGCAAAGGTATTTGCCAACGCCTGCGGCCCCTGCATTGGCATGTGGGAGCGTATGGGCGCCGAAAAGCAGGAGCGCAACACCATTGTGCACAGCTTTAACCGCAACTTCGCCAAACGTGCCGATGGCAACCCCAATACCCTGGCATTTGTAGCCAGCCCCGAACTGGTAACCGCCCTGGCCATTGCCGGCGACCTCACCTTTAACCCCATTACCGACACCCTCACCAACGAAAAAGGCGAGCAGGTAAAACTCGATCCGCCCGTAGGCGATGAATTGCCCGTACGCGGCTTTGCCGTGGAAGATCCCGGCTACCAGGCTCCCGCCGAAGACGGCAGCAACGTGGTGGTAGATGTGAAGCCCGACAGCAAGCGCCTGCAACTGCTGTACCCCTTCCCCGCCTGGGAAGGCACCGACCTGAAAGGACTGAAACTGCTGATTAAGGTGAAAGGCAAATGCACTACCGACCATATTTCCATGGCAGGCCCCTGGCTCAAGTTCCGCGGCCACCTCGATAACATCAGCAACAACCTGCTGATTGGTGCCGTAAACTACTTCAACGACAAAACCAACTACGTTAAAAATCAGCTTACCGGCGAATATGGTCCGGTACCGGACACCCAGCGTGCCTACAAAGCCGCCGGCATAGGCACCATTGTGGTGGGCGATGAAAACTATGGCGAAGGCAGCAGCCGCGAACATGCCGCCATGGAACCCCGTCACCTGGGCGTACGCGTTGTATTAGTAAAATCGTTTGCCCGCATTCACGAAACCAACCTGAAAAAGCAGGGCATGCTGGCGCTCACGTTTGCCAACAAAGACGATTACGAAAAAATTCTGGAAGACGATACCATTGATGTAATCGGCCTCACGTCGTTTACGCCCGGCAAGCCGCTCGAAATTGTGCTGCACCATGCCGATGGCACCAGCGAAACCATCCTGGCCAACCATTCGTACAATGCGCAACAAATTGAGTGGTTTAAAGCAGGTGGTGCCCTGAACGTAATACGGGCCCAGTTTGCCAATGCCTGAGCAGGTACTTTTAACGAATAGTTCAACCCCTGCGGCCTGCCGCGGGGGTTTTGTCTGATACAAACTACCGAAGTGCAAGATGCATACACATGAAGATTTTATGCGGGAAGCCATCCGCATGTCTGTTGAAAATGCGAAAAACGGCAAAGGTGGCCCGTTTGCCGCGCTGGTGGTGAAAGATGGCGCAATTATTGGCCGTGGCGTAAACCGGGTTACCGCCACCAACGACCCCACGGCACACGCCGAAGTGGTAGCCATACGAGAGGCATGCACGCACCTGGGCTCGTTTCAGCTCGAGGGGTGCGATATCTATTGCAGCTGCGAACCCTGCCCCATGTGCCTGGGCGCCATTTACTGGGCCCGGCCTGCCCGCATTTTTTATGCCAATACCAAAGAAGATGCAGCCGCCATTGATTTTGACGACCGGTTTATTTATGAAGAAATGGCACTGCCTGCGGCACAACGCAAGTTGCCGGCGGTGCAACTGTTACGCCACGAAGCGCTGGAAGCGTTTCGGGTATGGGCAGAAAACCCCAATAAAACTCCGTATTAAAAAACAACTTTATCCGTAATGAATAACCGCTTACAATTTTTCAGGAATTCATGAAGCGGGTGGCAATACTGAGCGGCCGAAACGTGTACCGCTTTTTTTCATGATGCCCGCCGCTGCGCACTAAAATATCCTTCAGCGTTTCAAGTACCTCAATGGTATGCGAACCTTTGTTAATCATCACACAATCGGCCCGTGCGGCGTGGGCGGCATCGGTTATTTCGGAACGGGTGGCAACACCCGATTTGTTTAGATTTTCCAATACCTGTGTGGCCCATATCACGGGCACATGCGCCGCCTCGCAAATCCACAATATTTCTTCCTGAATTTCACTCATGCGTTCAAATCCTATCTCAACAGCAAGGTCGCCCCGGGCAATCATAACGCCGGCATAAGGCTCCTGCAGGGCATTGAACAACAGGTGAGGCAGGTTTTTTACAGCCTCGGGGGTTTCAACTTTTATGATAATCGAAACCCGTTTGTTTTTGCCCAAAGCCTCTTTCAACTCCAACATGTCTTTGGCATTACGCACAAACGAATACCCCACCATATCGGCATACCGATTGATGAAAGGAAGGCATTGGCGGTCGTAGGCGGTAAGTGCCGAAAGCGACAGGTGCGAATCGGGGAAGTTGATGCCCTTTTCGTTTTTGATAAACGGCTTTTTTGATGAAATGCGCATCAGCAACAAATCGGCATGCTGCTTATGAATTTTTTCTACACGGGCTTCTACCAGTCCGTCATCAAACAGCACCCGTTCGCCGGGTTGCAATTGCTCATAAATGCCGGGCACCGTGCAACCAACGGCAGGCCCATTAACGGTTGAAAGGCCATCCGCATCGGTTAAATGAATTATTCTTCCTTCCTGCACGGCCAGTTTTTTACCTTCGGGCAACAGGGTTCTTATTTTGGGACCGGCTAGGTCCATGTACACTTTACAGGGCAGGCCGGTTGCTTTTGAAGCCCGCCGCACGTGTTGTATCATCCGAAACCAGGTTGCCTCATCGTCATGGGCACAGTTTATCCGGGCAACATTCATGCCCGACTGCAGCAGTTTTTTTACAGCGGCGTAATCATAAGCAAATGGTGTATCAAAGGTTACCATCAGGTACGGCGATGCATCAGGCCTGGGGCCAAACAATCCCATTACCTTGCGCAGCAACGATTCTTTTCCCGTTTCATAGGTAAAAATGTTGCCGGATGGCCGCACACGCTTACCCAGTCGCTGCAAAATTGCCAGCAACTGCCCCCGGATATGGCTTTCGGAACTAACCAACGATGAGAGCCCTGCCGCATGCAGCTGATCTTGCAGGGTGCGTATGTCCAGGCTGCGCAGTGCCAAATAATGCACCAGGTTGCGTGCATTATTGCTGTTGGAAGGATGTACCTTTTGCAGCATAGGCTCTGCCCGCGCTTCCGCTTCCCGCAGAAACGCATCAATCTGCTGCAGCTCCCGGGCCAATTTTTGCAGCGCCGTGGCAGTAGGAAAACGGGCTTTTGCAGCCGGCGGCATAAAGTAAAACGTTGCGCTTTTTTACAAAGCTATAGGGGCCTGCCGCCGCCAACAGCAACCCTTATTAGCAGGAATTATGATTTTAAGCAGGCGCAGTAACTGTAACCGGAAATAGTAAATTCGGAATATGAAACCTGCGCATTCCAATCACAAAATAACCCTTCCGGCATGGAAGCAGCGGCTGCACGAAGTAATTTTTGAGCACCATACCCGTGCCGGCAAACTGTTTGATGTATTACTGCTGTTTGCGATTTTCCTGAGCATTCTTATTGTAATGCTCGACAGTGTGGCACCGCTGCACCAGCGCTATGGCGCTTTGTTTCTGGCTTTGGAATGGGGGCTCACCATTTTGTTTACCATTGAATATATCCTTCGATTGCTGGCCGTGGCTCGCCCGCTCCGCTACGCCATAAGCTTTTTGGGGATAATTGATTTGCTTGCCATACTGCCCACTTTTTTGAGCCTGGTAATACCGGGCTCACAATCACTGCTGGTATTACGATCGCTGCGCTTGCTGCGCATCTTCCGCATCTTCAAACTTACCCGCTACCTCAGCGAAATGCGGTTTTTAGGCATAGCCGTACGCAACAGTATGAATAAAATTGTCATTTTTCTAACGGTAGTTTTTACTGTGGTAATCATACTGGGCTCCGTAATGTAACTGGTTGAGCACGGCGAACATGGTTTTACCAGCATTCCGCAAAGCATTTATTGGGCCATCGTAACCATTACCACTGTTGGATATGGCGATACTTCGCCTTATACAACCCTAGGTAAGTTTATAGCAAGCCTCATCATGTTACTGGGCTACGGCATACTGGCAGTTCCCACCGGCATCATTACCACCGAAATGGTGCAAACCCTGCGTAATAAAAAAGAAAGCGCGGAGGCCTGCCCGGCCTGCGGAAAAGAAGGGCATGATGCCGATGCCCGTACTGTAAATACTGTGGCGCATTGCTTTCATGAAAAGAAAAAATATCTGATAAGCCATTTTGATAACGCCTTCCGTAATAAGGCTGCAGGTATTTATTGGAGCCCCTGGAAAGGGGCTCCGCAAAATATCCGTACCCTAAGAAAAACAGATTTTAAGCTCCTTTTACTTCAAAAACCGCGAACGGGTTCGTACACCGTTATCCAAAATTTCAAGAATGTACATGCTGCCTGTTGTGAGTGCGTTGATAGCAACCCCAATGAGGTTGGTTCCGGGCAAGGTTGCCACATTTTTCTGTAACAAGCAAGTACCGTTCATATGCAGTACCCGTAATGTTATTTGGCGATTATTTGTTTGATAACTGAAATTTAATTGTGCGCCGGCCGGATTACCTATAATGCGAAGCACATTGGATTCTTGGGTGCCGGCAGCCTGAAATGCAAGAATGCGAGAATAACTGATGGCACCGTTTTTATCAAAAAGTTTCAACCGGTACATTTCAGTGCCCTGTACAGGGGTCGCTGTGCTGTAGGTGTAGTTTTCCCGGCCCGATTGATTGGTAGGAAAAATAAGGGCTACGCTCGTAAATTCGCGACCAGTGGTACTTTTTTCCAACTCATAGTAATCGGCATCTTCGTTCATATCCACCGTCCAACTAAGCGTAATTTTTGAGTTGTTGTGGTGTCCGTCAAAACGCAGCAGCTTCACCGGCAATACAATGGGTTGCTGGTAATCAAAATCACGAAACCAGAGCGAATACATACGGGCGCTCCCTGCTGTTGTGCCGGTAGTTACCCCACCCAAACGAAAATTCATGACACCGGTTTGCAAATAGGTAAGCGTTACCATCATATCTGTGGCGGAGGTATCAATGCCAGGCCGCTCTTGCAAAACACCCGTAAACTGTTTGCCGGTAAATAGTGTTGATATGATGTCACCTACCAATAGGCCGGAATTACTTTCCAGCTTGTAATGGTTAAAATTGCGGAATGCTACCCACTCTCGCAACTTATCGTTGTTTCCATCAATATCCAAAGCGGTTACCTTAAAACTGTTCAAGCTCGTTGTATTACTCGTTCCGGCGGAAACAAAGCGTAATTCAAAGTCCATCCACCAGTTTTGTATTCCACTAATGGTACCGCTTCCAAAACGCACCTGCGGCTGCAAGGCATTTCGGAAACCTGTTGAGGTAAGATCAATATTGGTTAATGTTACCTGATTGGAAGACCTTCCTATGATGGTTAGTAGCGCGTCAACATTGTTGGTTACATTAGGAAAGCGATACACGGCGCCATTGGCACCTGCCGTTCCGGAAACAAGTGCTGGATTGTTGAATACCAATTCACGATTCTGGGCTGTAGCTGTGGTAAAAGTTGTGGCCAATACGAATGCCACCGTCGTCAAAAAATGTACAAAAGGTTTCATTTCTTAGGGTTTGATTGTTTCAGGGGCCCATAGAAATATTGGATGTAAAAGGGATTTCAAAGTATTGGAAGCAATAATATACAGGAGGAAATAAACCGACGGTTTCTCTATTGACAATGAACGGGTACGGTTTTTTCCTATTGCGATTGTGATACCGGTAATCAAATCGGGCGCAAAGTTACACCAAAAATTTATTTTTCAAAGCTTATGCCTAAAAATTTTAAGTATTTACACTTATTTTTTGCAACCATTTGATTTTTAATCAGATGTAAAAGAGGAAATTTTTGTAATCAATACAAGCTGCTCCCACTGCCACTTATCCAATATTTTCGGGCAATTTGCTTCCCTGCTTACCTTTATTTCAAATGATGTTTTATGCGAACATTAACTCTGACATTACTGGCAATTTGTTTTTCGGCTGCCGGTTTTGCACAGCAAACCCAAAAACCCGTGTTGCACGGCAAAAACTGGATGGCCATAACCGGCAAACCCCTTGCGGCAACGGCCGGTGCCATGATTTTTCAAAAAGGGGGCAACGCCGTTGATGCGGCCTGTGCCATGCTGGCCGCCACCTGCACCATGTGGGATGTGTTGAGCTGGGGCGGCGAAACACAGGCGCTGATTTACAATCCGAAAACCGGTAAAGTAATCGGCATCAATGCCTTGGGCGTTGCCCCAACCGGTGCCACGCCGGAATTTTACAAAAGCAAAGGATATCAATTTCCACCCGAATACGGTCCGCTAGCCGCCATAACACCCGGCACCTTTGGCGGCCTGTGCCTCATGCTGGCCAACTACGGCAAGCTAAGCCTCAAAGAGGTGCTGGGCCCTTCCATTGAATTAGCTGCCGGCTATCCTATTGAGGCTCAAACCGCCAACAGCATTGAGCGGCAGAAAAACCGCATTAAAGAATGGCCCTATAGCAAAAAAGTATTTTTACCGCACCTGGGCGAAAAAAGAGAAGCGCCCGAAGCAGGAGAAATTTTTGTGCAGAAAGATTTGCATGCAACACTTACCAAACTGGTAGAGGCCGAGCAACAGGCTTTAAAAAAAGGCAAAAGCCGCAAAGAGGCCATCATGGCAGCCTACGACCGGTTTTACAAAGGCGATATTGCACAGGAGTTTGTACGCGGCTGCCAGGAGCAGGGTGGCCTCATTACCATGGAAGACCTGGCCCGCTGGAAGCCTGTGGAAGAAGAGCCGCTGCATGTAAACTATAAGGGCATTGAAGTGTACAAATTGCGGGAATGGACCCAGGGCCCCATGTTGCTGCAGTCGTTAAACATCCTTGAAAATTTTGATCTGAAGTCTATGGGCTTTAACAGCGCCCGCTACATTCATACGCTGTACCAAACCATGAACCTCACCTTTGCCGACCGCGATTTTTACTACGGCGACCCCGCCTTTCCGCCGGCCGAACCCATACAGGGCTTGTTAAGCAAAGAGTATGCAGAACAGCGGGCCGCTCAAATACGCTGGGACCGTAATGATGCCCAGGCAGCCCCGGGCGACCCCTACCCTTTTGAAGGTAAAACCAACCCATACCTGCATTTACTAAAACAACGCGGCTGGGGTGGCGATAGTGCCCGCCAGCAACGTCCGGGCTTTATGCCGGCACACGACAGCCGCGAAAACACGGTTGCCCAAAACGACCCCGAATACCTGGAACGCCTTTGGATGGGTACCACCAGCGTAGAAGCGGCCGATGCCGAAGGCTGGGTGGTGTCCATTACCCCCAGCGGCGGATGGATACCTGCCTGCATAGCCGGCAACACCGGCATTGGCATGAGCCAGCGGGCACAAAGTTTTGTGCTGGACAGCACCCTCAATCCCTTTAACGTAATAGCACCCGGCAAACGCCCCCGGGTAACGCTTACGCCCACGCTGGCGCTGAAAGACGGCAAACCCTTCTTATCGTTTGCCGTACAAGGAGGCGACACGCAAGATCAAAACCTGTTGCAGTTTTTCCTGAATGTGGTGGAATTTGGCATGAACGTGCAGGAAGCATGTGAAGCCCCCAACATCAATACCAATCAGTTGTGGCTGTCGTTGGGCGGCTCAAAAGTGGACGACCGCCGGCCGCGCCCCGGACAACTGCTGCTGCACAACAACACACCCGAATGGGTACGGAAAGAGCTGCGGCAAATGGGCTATACCCTTACCTTTGGCGACCGTACCAGCGGCCCCATTAATGCCATTTGGTTCGACTGGAAGCATGGCAGCTTTTGGGGCGGAAGCAGCAACCACGGTGAGGATTACGGCATAGGCTGGTAAGCCTATTTGCGAAAACTGCCAAAATAACGCCGGCCATTTACGGGCAGATACGCTTCCATAAAATACAACCCCGGCTTTAATTTCTTTAGGGGCCAGTTGCAGGTTCTCCCGGCCGAACGACGGGTGGCCAGCAGCCGGCCCTCTTTTGTGTACAAACGCAACAGGTAGGTGCCGCCTGCTTCCGGCAGTTCAATGGCAATGGCCGTTGGTGAAGTGGGTACTATCCGTAGTGGGGCTTGTTCGCCGGGAAATACCGCAACGGGTACAATATCGCTCAACTGCTGGTCTCCGTTAACATAAATCGTTCGTATGCGGTAATACAAAAACGATTCGCTACCCACCAGTTTGTCTTTGTAACTGTAAACGGCACTATCACTTTCATTATCGGCCAGCACCAGCGCTATGGTACGAAAATCGCCTCCCCGTGCACGGCGCTGCACCTCGCAATGATCGGCCTGTCGGTTTTGGCCCAACTTCCATTCCAGCAGTACATGGTTCGATTGTAACGTTGCCTGCAGCTCCTGTGCATGTGAACAGAAAAAACCGGTAAGCAATAATAGCAGGTATAATACAATAGGTTTCATTGCGGCAGGCAAGTAAAAGGCCTTTGCATTCCGGCAAAGGCCTGTAAAACTGCGTATCAAAAATAAAGCGTTTGGGCCGATTGGCATGCACCTCCTACTGCCTGATAAAACTTTGCAGGGTACGTTCGGCGGTAAGCAAATGTGTGGCTTCCAGCTGATACAAACCCGGCGGCAGGTGTGCCAGCTGCAGTTCGGGACGCCGGGCTGCCGAGCGCAATGTAAATACCTGTTTACCGGCAGCATCTAAAATGCGATACATATATTCGCCGGCCTGTACCGGTACATCCACATATAGTACGCCCGTTGTCGGGTTGGGGTACAGGCGCAAGGGGCGGGTTGCAGCCGCAGTTTGCATCCGTAACACCATACCCTTCAACACCGTACCGTCGGTTGAACGGGCTACGATGCGGTAAAACACCGGCACACCTGAAGCCGGCGGTGCGGCATCGGTGAACGAATACGTGCAGGTTCCGGCCTGCAGGGTTCCGGGCACGGTACCGATGGTTGCAAAATCGCCGTTTCCGCTCTTGCGCTGAATTTCAAAAGCGTCCATCAACTCATTATTGCAGGCCGTCCACTCCAGGCGGGCACCCGCACTGGTACGGAACAACTGCTCCTGCTCCAGCCGGCCGGCCAATACGCCGGTTATGGGACTAATGAAGTTAATGTTGGCACTGCTGATGGAAACCGGATTCACCTGCCCATTGTTGCAATTATTCATATCAAACGGCTGTTCCGGGTTTTGTCCGTTTATGATAAACACAACTGCTATTTCCTTATTGGCATCCGACAAGTTACCCGCATGACTAGTGAGAAACTGTGCAATGAAGTTGGGTGTTCCAAATCCAAAACCGGGTGTATTCAGGTTATACATAGCTGGTGTATAACCTGGTTTAAACTTGAAATATATATCAAAAGCAACGCGATACGTATTGGGCGGCACAACCCAAACGTTCGTACAATGCAAGGTCGAACGATTAATATATTCCTGTGTCATCACCTTGGTGCCTCCGGTAGCAATCGTAGCGTTGCGGGTGCCATCACTTTGCCTGGTTTCAGGATTGAAATTATTGTTCAAATAGGAAGCATCATTAAGCCCGCTGTTTTGATCTGTACCATTATACAAAAACGAATGAAAGCCATCGTACGTTAATACCGCGGCATTATACTGATAGGCAAAACGAATGGCCGCCAGCTCAAAATTGGTTGCAGAACTGGTGTTATTACGAAAAGCGATGCGTACAATAACCCGCTGGTTGACGTTGTCGTAAAAGCAATTTCCCAACACAGATGCCTGCTGTGCTTTTCCGGTTTCAATACATGGTAGGGCCACCAGCAACAAGAGTAACCTTTTAACCATAGCGTTACATTTAGTTGTTAACTGGTCTTTACAGGGTATGACTTAAAGGGCCGTCTTTTCAGGGAATACGGATATACACGTATTGATACAGCAAGTGCAGATTACAGGTGCTTCAGGAGGGAATGGATTTGTAATGTTAGCTCAAAATTTCGCTTATAAAGTTAAACAGCAGATTGCGTGTTTGCAAGTGCCCGGCTGTATTTTTTAAAAATACCACATTTGTGGTAGCTGCTGCAGGCTCTTTATTGCTCAAACCACACCGGCGTGGCATCGTTGTGGTTGCCGTTGTAATTCACAAACAGCTCCTCGCCTGCGGCAATCGCCCGAACCGTTTTTACAAACATGATTTCTTCTTCAAAGTCCATAAAGTATTCACAGTTCGATTGCGGCGCATGGTTGTAGAGCGCAATCCAGCCCAGGGCCATGGCACAGCCCGTTAAATCTTCGCCCCATTCAAAAATATAATCGTGCAGAAGGGTTTGGTCCAGCAGCCGGCGTTCGGCAGCGCTCATAACAATTACCGGGGCCACTTCCACCACCGTTTCGGCGGGTATGGGCATGTTGGTAAATATGCCCCGGCCCCGTTGCGGGCTGGCAGCTATGTATAACGAGGGCAAGCGCATGGCCGTAAAGTTCGGGCAGTTTCAATTATGAAAAAATGCCAATGGTACCCCGATAACGAAATTTAAAAACGCCTATACCGTAAATGGGCTAACTTAGCCGCATGACACAGGATGCAAAGGAATTAGATCCCGAACTGGAGCAGGAAGCCCCACTGAAAGATCAGTTTGCTGCCCTGATAGAAAGTGGCGATAAACTGGCCATTCAGGAGTTCCTGAACGACCAGAACATCAGCGATGTTGCCGCACTGATTGACGAATTTCCCGACTATGCCAGCCAAATACTGGCCAGCATGAGCATGCATCGGGCAGTAGGCGTTTTTAAAATTCTCGACATCCCCACGCAAAAACAAATCATCCGCGAACTGCCCCCCAATAAAACCGCCGAACTGCTGAACGAACTGCCGGCCGACGACCGCACGTCTTTTCTGGAAGAACTGCCAAGCAATGCGGTGCGGGAGCTCATAAAACTGCTCAACCCCGAAGAGCGCAAGGTTACTCTTTCGCTGCTGGGGTATCCCGAAAACAGCATCGGGCGGTTGATGACGCCCAACTATGTGTACGTGTATCCGCACAACACGGTTGAAGAAGCCTTTGCCACCATCCGGAAGTTTGGGAAAAACAGTGAAACCATCAACGTAATTTATGTGATTGATGAAAATGGTGTATTGATTGACGATATCCGCATACGCGACCTCATACTGGCGCCGCCCGATAAAAAAATTGAAGAACTGATTGACGGCAGGCGCTTTGTGGCCCTACATCCCGAAGACGACCAGGAAACCGCCAACGAGGTGTTTAAAATGAATAACCGCGATGCCTTGCCCGTGGTAAGCAAAAGCAACAAACTGCTGGGCATTGTAACCATTGACGACGTATTGTGGGTTGCCAACGAAGAGTTTAGTGAAGATATGCAAAAGATGGGGGGTACCGAAGCGCTGGATGAACCCTATATTGAAACGCCGATTTTTAAACTGTTTAAAAAACGGGTGGTATGGCTCATCATTCTGTTCTTTGGCGAGCTGATGACCATTACCGCCATGTCGAGCTACGAAGATGAGATTGCCAAAGTGGTGATATTGGCCACCTTTATACCGCTCATTATTTCCAGCGGGGGCAACAGCGGCTCGCAGGCATCCACGCTCATCATTCAGGCTATGGCGCTGGGAGAGATTACCATTTCCGACTGGTGGCGCATCATGCGCCGCGAAATTATGTCGGGCCTGTTGCTGGGCACCGCTTTGTGCATCATCGGCTTCAGTGTAATAACGGTGTGGCATTTTCTTACGCCCAAGTTTGGCGAGCATTACCTGCGCATTGGCCTAACGGTGGGCTGTTCGTTAATTGGAATTGTGTTGTGGGGTACGCTGATGGGCTCCATGCTGCCGTTAATCTTAAAGCGCCTGGGGGCCGACCCTGCCGCGTCGTCAACCCCCTTTGTTGCAACGCTGGTAGATGTAACCGGACTGCTCATTTATTTTTCTATGGCCTACTTATTTTTAAAGGGCGTACTGTTGTAATGCGGCTGCCATGTTGCGTTTATATATAATCGGTATCGTTGTATTACTAGTAGCCATTGCCGCCAACATGCTGGCGCATGTTTGGGGCGTAAAAACCTGGTACGATTTATTTGTCTTGCTGCAAGAACACGGTTGGTTGGGCTTGCGCAAACTGCGTGTAAAAGATAGCATCTGGTTGTTTGTGCTGTACCCGTTGATTCTGGGAGGCGGTTGTATGGCAGGTGTATGGTGTTATAAAGTGCTTTCGGCATAAAAAATCCCCGCTGCATGGCGGGGATTTTCAATTTCTGCAATTTATTACAAAGCAAATCCAACGCCCAGTTGAAAGCCTGTGGTACGCCATTGGTTGGGCGACCCCACATCGCTTATATCATTCAGCCCTATGGCATAGCGGCCATACACCCGCAGGTTGGCAATATTGAGCTGGGCACCGGCCAACAGCGACAAATCGCCTCGCTTAAAAGCCTCCTGGCCGTTTTGCAACAGATTTTTATTGCGGTCGAGCAAAATGCCAAATTGGGGGCCGGCCTGCAATGCCAAAAATTTAGCCGGTTTGTAGCTGAACAGCAGCGGAACACTAAAGTAGTTCAGCTGGGGATTTTGGAAATTTTGCTCGTCGATGTTTTGATAAATGGCACTGAAACCGCTCACCGTATCGGCTGTAATCTGGTTCCAGAGCGCTTCAATTTGAATGCCCGCTTTTTTACCCAAACCAATTTCAGCAAACCCGCCCACGTGGTAGCCCAGGGTGTACTTTTCACTAAACCCGGCCCCGTCAATTTTACCCACGTTAGCGCCCAGTTTGGGCCCAATACGAAACTGTGCAAACGATGTGGCAGCGGTTGCCACTACAAGCGTCAAAAGTAGTGTTAGCTTTTTCATGTGCTGTTGTTTTTTGTTTTAAACGCAAAGCCCGCACCGAAGCATGTTGGGCCTGCTGTAATTTTTTGTTAAGAAGTTTTGCAAATTAAAAGAAGAAGCCGGTTTGCAGCGCAATAAACAAACGTAATTTGTCGGTTCCGCTCAGCAGGTAATAATCGAGATACAGGTTGGGATTGATAAAAAATTTACCCCAATAAGCGGCAGCATCCATTGCCAACCCCGCCGATTGGCACTCAAACCTTGAAGACCCCAAAAAATTACGGCTGGTTCGGGTACCCGGAAAACGCGCTTGCAATTGCCGCAGAACCGCATCGTTCAAAGCCGGCCGTTGTTGCAAATAAAATCGGGTTCGGGGATCCAGCACACTGGCCGATGTATATTCGACCGCATAATTGTTTTGCGCAAAAAACAGTAATAACGAGGGGGTAATGGTGTAAAAATTGTTTCGCTTTTTTCCCGGTATAACAAACTGATGCCGTACCGACACGGTAGCCGATACGTCTCGCAGCCGGATGCGCAGGGTATCAAAAACCGTGTAACGGATGAGCGTATCGGCACGCGGAAAAGGCCGGCTGACACGAATGGCAGTATCGGTTTTATGGGTTTCGGTAAAACGGCCGGTAGAATAGCCCAGGGCCAGTGCCGGTTGTATCCACCCTTTGTTATAACTGCCAAACGCATACCAATCGTTTTGATAAGGCGATGTTACTCCATCAAACCGATTATTACCTAAAAACCGGGTATAATAAAAGCCGGCACTCCAATGCCTGGTTGCGGAGTAATAACCGGGCGTAACTGCATGCTGCACCCAGGTTGCCGCAGCAGGATGCAGCAGCAAATAACCGGTATATGCCACATTAAATCCGCTTTTGTGTTGGTACATTGCCGTGGGTTGTACTGTGTAACTATTGGCCTGCTGCTGCCCGTTCAATGCCTGGTTCATAATACTTGCCTGCGTGTTGCTCACTCCCGTACCCAACTGCAGGTAACTTTTTTGAGCGCCTTTGCCATAGAGCTGCAAAAAGGCGTCCAGTTCTTTTTCAATCGAATCAATGATGTAACGGGGTAAGGTATCGGATAGCAACTCCTGCGACCATACCGGCCGGCAGCAAATCAGCAGCAGCACAACGGATAAAAGGCGCATCGCCATAAAGCAAAATTAAGACAAAAGCATCCGGCCAACGTTTATCCCCAGAAAACTCAGGCAAGTTCAATCAGGGTTACTTCAGGTAAAATACCCACACGGCCCGGATAGCCAATGAACCCGAAACCGCGGTTAACATAAAGTTTTTGATTACCTTCTTCATACAGGCCCGCCCATTGCCGGTACACATATTTTACCGGACTCCAGCGAAAGCCGGGCACTTCTACCCCAAACTGCATGCCGTGGGTATGCCCCGATAATGTGAGATTGATATCGGTAAAGCGGCTGGTAACCTCGGCATTCCAATGCGAAGGATCATGGCTCAGCAGTATTTTGAAAGGCACATGCGCCGTGCCGGCATAAGCCGCCTGCAAGTTGCCAAACGAAGGGAAGTTGGCCTTGGCGCTTATGTTATCCACGCCCAACAGGGCTATTTGCTGCCCGTTCACTTCAATCAAATCGTGCGTATTGCTCAGTGTTTTCCAGCCCAGGCGCCGGTGCATTTCCTTAACGGCTTCGGCATTACGCAGTTGCGCTTCGCGAACGGCCTCGCGGCTGTTGCCCCGCGGAAATCCGTAATCATGATTGCCCAAAGTGGCATACACCCCGCAACGGGCGTTGAGTGTGCGAAACATGGCTACATATTCCTCCATTTCTTCCGCCGCATAATTCACCAGGTCGCCGGTAAACACAATCAGGTCGGGCTGCTGGCGGTTAATCAGGTCAATACCGCGTTGCACGGCGGCACGGTCGGTAAAACTGCCGCTGTGTATGTCGCTAATATGGATGATGCGAAAACCTTTAAAGGCTTCCGGAATGCCGGCATCGTTCAGCAACACCTTCTTTAACTGGTAGCGGTATTTGTTACCAAATCCATACAGCAGGGTACCAAAAAGGCTGCCGCCGGTTACCAGCCCCATCCAGCTCAAAAAAACCGAACGCGTGATACCGCCGTTGCCTCCGGCAGTGGCAGGCCGTATTTCGGGAAGCACCAGGCCCGCAATCCATTGAAACAGGCGGCGCACGTCATCCACCAAAAAAAACATGCTGGCCAGTATTTTGGCAAAAAACAAGCCGGTAATGGTGGCAAAAACGTATGTGCGCAGCAGGCGGTGCCAGGTTTCGTACGAGGTGTAGGTAAGACTGAGTATAAGACCCAACGCCATGACACTGACCGACCAGTACAGCGCATACACCGTCCAGCGGGTACGGGGAGCCCAATTGTAGGCAACCGACTTTAGGGCCTGAAACACATACCAGTCAACCAGTACAACCACCAGCAAAAAAATCCAGGATCCGGCAAAACGTTGCATAATTTCAAACAAATTTAAAATGCCCGCAGGCACATGTATGGTAACAATCGGGGATAAGTAATGTTCCCGAAATTTATGCCGAACATGTATTTTTGTCATATTGGCGTGGAGCCAACACTCCGGAAAATTCCGGACCAAAAATCACACCCAAAATTCCGGATTATGAACTTTACATATTACGGCCATTCCTGTTTTTTACTGGAAATCAAAGGGAAAAAATTATTGTTCGATCCCTTTATCAGCCCCAATCCGCTGGCAAAATCCATTGATGTTGCAACCATTGAGGCCGACTACATTTTTGTGAGCCACGGCCATGCCGATCATATTGCCGATTGCGTAAGCATTGCACTACGCACCGGCGCGCTGGTAGTAACCAACTGGGAAATTTATGAATGGCTTACCAAACAGGGCCTTAGCAACGTACACCCCATGAACACCGGCGGCAAAAAAAACTTCAACGGTTTTAGCGTAAAATGCGTAGCGGCGCAACACTCCTCGGGCCTGCCCGATGGTACCTACGGCGGCAACCCCATGGGCTTTGTGATTATGGCCGATAAAAACATCTATTACAGCGGCGACACCGCCCTTACACTGGATATGCAACTGGTACCCACGGGTGCCCCCATCAGTTACTGCATCTTCCCCATTGGCGATAATTTTACCATGGGCCCCGAAGACGCAGCCAAAGCCGCCAACCTGGTACAGTGCAATACCGTTATTGGGGTGCACTACAACACGTTTCCGTTTATTGAAATTGATACCGTACATGCCAAAGACCTGTTCAGCAAAAACGGCATGACGTTGTTATTGCCGCATATTGGCGAAACCATTCCATTATAACCCTACGGAGCAACAACCTACATCCGAAACATTTTAAACCGGCAGCAACACAGAACCGGCAACAACATATGGCACGAATTATTGGTATAGCAAATCAAAAAGGAGGTGTGGGCAAAACCACCACGGCCATTAACCTGGCCGCCAGTTTTGCCATTCTGGAATACAAAACGCTGTTGGTGGATGCCGACCCCCAGGCTAACAGCACTACCGGTGTGGGATTTGACCTGCACAACATTCAGCAAAGCCTTTACGACAGTTTTGTGAATCATGCCGCGTTGAAAGATGTGGTGCTGAAAACCGAGATACCGTATTTAGACCTGATTCCTTCGCACATCGACCTGGTGGGTGCCGAAATTGAAATGATCAATCACCCCAACCGCGAAAGTGTACTGAAGCAACTGCTGGAGCCTATACGCGATGAATACGATTTCATTATAATTGACTGCTCGCCTTCGTTGGGTTTGATTACCGTTAACGCACTCACCGCGGCCGACTCGGTACTCATACCCGTTCAAACCGAATTTTTTGCATTGGAAGGGCTGGGCAAACTGCTCAACACCATTAAAATTGTACAAAGCCGCCTTAACCCCGCGCTTGTAATTGAGGGAATTTTGATGACCATGTACGATGGCCGCCTGCGCCTCTGTAACCAGGTGGTAAGCGAAGTACGCCGGCACTTCGAAGGCATTGTATTCGACTCCATCATCCACCGCAATACCCGCCTGAGCGAAGCGCCCAGTTTTGGCAAACCCGTTATTTTGTACGACAGCGAAAGCAAGGGTGCGGTAAACTACCTGAACCTGGCCAAGGAAATTTTGCAACGCAACAACCTTACCCGCATGCGCCAGGAAGATAAAATCATCGAAACCGATTCGGCCGGATAACTTTTTTTTGAGGTTACCTTTGCCGCATGATGACTGCTACTGCCGTGGATGTGAAGCAACTTCGCATTGTGTTTATGGGTACGCCCGCTTTTGCGGTTGCTTCTTTGGATGCTTTGGTTAAAGCCGGTTGTAACATTGTGGCAGTGGTAACCGCTCCCGATAAACCCGCCGGCCGCGGCATGCAGTTGCAACAAAGCGCCGTAAAACAATATGCGCTGGCACACGGACTGCCGGTTTTACAACCCGAAAAACTGAAAGACCCCACCTTTTTGGAAACACTCCGCAACCTGCAGCCCGACCTGCAGGTAGTGGTGGCGTTTCGAATGCTGCCCGAGGTCGTATGGAGCCTCCCTCCCCGCGGCACCATCAACCTCCATGGCAGTTTGCTGCCGCAATACCGGGGTGCAGCTCCCATTAACTGGGCAGTAATCAATGGCGAATCCGAAACAGGGGTAACTACTTTTCAGTTGCAACACGAAATTGATACGGGGCACATCCTGCTGCAGCAATCCATGCCCATTGGCCCCGATGAAACGGCCGGCGAAGTGCACGACCGCATGATGCATATTGGCGCGGCGCTGCTTGTAGCAACCGTAAAGGGAATTGCTGCCGGCACCCTGCAACCGCTTCCGCAAGACCAATTGTTGCAGCAATCGGCTGAACCTTTAAAACATGCGCCCAAAATTTTTACCGAAACCTGCCGCATCAACTTTCAGCAGCCGGTGCAAACCGTACATAATCTGGTTCGGGGCCTATCGCCTTACCCCGGAGCGTTTACAACACTGCATGAGAAAATGCTCAAAATTTTCAGAAGTGCAGTTGATAAAACGCCGCCGGCCGAAACTGCCGGCACTCCGGTAACCGACCGGCAGGGCATTTTAAAATTTGCCTGCACCGATGGCTACCTGGTTGCACAGGAAGTGCAACTGGAAGGGAAACGGAAAATGACGGTTGCCGAATTTTTAAGAGGCTACCGCTGGCCCGAAGCCGATTAACATACACGCATAAAAAAGCAATTACTGCTGGCTCGCTTGCAATTTATTTACCCCAAACCACTTCGGCCTGAAACGTATCGGCCGCCACACCCAACTGTGCGGCTGCGGCATTGCTCAGCAAAAAGCGGGCATCGCTGCCGGGCCGGGTTTCCTGCACGCCGGCCAGCACTTTGGCATAAATTATTTTTCCGTTGGCCGGATTTTTTACCAGTACAATGGTACCCTTCTCTACCTGGTCCATCAAAATATAGTACTTGCCGTCACTCCAGCCGCTGGTGCTTTTGAACTGGGCTCCCACCAATGTGGCGCTGGTGGTAAATCGGCCGTTGTTGGTTTGGCGGTTAAATTCGTCCCTAAAAAATCCGCTGCCGCTGTACGAAGCCGTAGTGGCAGTTGGCACGGCCGTACGCTCGGGCTGGGGATTTTCCGCCGGGCGCGGCGCTTCTTTTTTAGGTTCTTCTTTTACGGCAACGGGCTCGTTCTTAACAACCGGTTCATTTTTAACCACAGGCTCGTTCTTAACAACGGTTGGGTCTTGCCGAACAGGCATTCCCTGGTCGGCCAGCGATGAAAGGGATTTGTCCACTTTCAAAAAGCCGATAATCAGCCGCCGACCGGCCGCCACGGCATCGCCACCGGCGTTGTTCCACGAACGTACGGAGGCCGCATCGGTACCATACAGGCGGGCAACAGAGGCAATGGTTTCGCCGCTGCGTACCGTATGATAAACCGGCACTACCACTTCATTATCTTTCCGTGCACCTGCCTGCCAAAAGTTGGTTTCGGTAAGCGGAATGCGCAACTGCTGGCCAATGCTGAGCCCGCTGTTCAAATCAAGGCCATTATAAGGCGCAAACACCCGCGGGCTGATATTGTAAATGCGACCGATGCTGTAAAAATTTTCCTTGGGGCCCACCGTGTGAACCAGATAAGGCTGGTTGCGGGCATCCAGTTGCACCTGCAAGGGCAAGGTTTGCGCAACCACCCACAGGTGCAAAACAATGAAGGGAAACACAAACAACAACTTCTTCATACTTCATTGGTTTGAGTGGCAAAGATGGGAAAAACAGTGTAAGTTTCCCAGCAAAAACAGGGCCGCAATTACTAACATTTTGTTAGTTTACCGCCCCAAGCACAACAGGCATGAAAAAAAAGAAATATTACGTGGTTTGGAAAGGTCGGCAGCCGGGCATTTATGATAACTGGGATGATTGCCGCAAGCAGGTAGAAGGCTTTGCCGGAGCGGCTTACAAAGCGTTTGAAAGCCATGCGGCCGCCGAAACAGCCTTTCAACAACCGCCTGCCCAACATATTTTCAAAAAAGCGGCCACCGAAAAAAAAGAAAAGCCTGCAATAACCGGTGGCCCCATACAGGACAGCATTGTGGTGGATGCTGCCTGGAACAGCGTGCAAAAAGACATGGAATACCAGGGCATTTACTACAAAACCGGTAAAAAAATTTTTCATAGCGGCCCGCATGCCCATGCCACCAATAACATCGGCGAATTTTTAGCCATCGTACACGCTCTTGCCTACTGCCAAAAACACGGGCTAACCGATATGCCCATATACAGCGACAGCCGCAATGCCATTAAATGGGTGCAGGAAAAAAAATGCAAAACCAACCTTGAACAAAATGCAAAAACGGCGCACATCTTCAACCTCATACACCGGGCCGAAGCCTGGCTGCAACAACACCCTTACCAAAATAAAATTTTAAAGTGGGAAACCGAGGCCTGGGGCGAAAACCCGGCCGATTTCGGAAGAAAATAAGGGGAATACGTTGCCATTTTTACTGCATGCGTATGCGCCACTCTTTCGGGTAGTAATTATTAACCCGGTTGCCCAGGCCTTTCATCCACCCCAGCGGATAGCCCCCGTATGCAACCAGAAACCAGCCCCTGGGGGCATTGGAAAGCGGAACGTCCTGCCGGCGCAAGTATTGCAGCGCCTGCTCACGAGTGAGTTCCACAACGGGCAACTGCTTGTTGGTTAATAACGACAAGGCCAGTGCGTGATCGGGCAGCAGTGCATCCCGCACGAATGTACCGGCTTCAACCCCCACGTAACGCACCCGTAATGTTTGCAGCAGCAGGTGCACCGCACTTTCCCAGCGGGGCGCCACGGCTGCCAGCCTGTTTCCCTGATACAACCAG
This sequence comes from Lacibacter sp., assembly GCA_046297415.1. Classification (GTDB taxonomy): domain Bacteria; phylum Bacteroidota; class Bacteroidia; order Chitinophagales; family Chitinophagaceae; genus Lacibacter. The sequence continues at coordinate 40,274 of JBKBIL010000009.1, read as the reverse complement.
GCATATTCGTGGGCATTTTGCACCCAGGCATGCAGCTCCTGTAATTCCTGCCGGCGCGGGAGTGCCGTTGCCTTTTGTTTGGGCAAACGGCCATCCACACCTGCCGTTTTTTGCAAAGCGGCCAAAAAAAATCCTTCGCCGGCCAGGCGGTGCGGCCAAAAGCGGTACCCGAAGGCGTGGGCCGTAGCTGTTTCCACCACACCCCAGCCCGGCTGCAGTTGCAAGGGCAGTGGCGTTGCACCCAGCGTTTGGGTAATCCACTGTAAAATGGCTTCATCTTCCTGATACGAAAACGAACAGGTGGCATACAGCAGCAGCCCTCCTTCCCGCAGGGTGGTCCACGCATCGGCCAAAATACGTTGTTGGCGGGCTGCACACAGGGCAACATTGGCCTCGCTCCATTCGTTAATCGCTTCCACATCGCGCCGAAAGAGCCCGCTTCCGCTGCAGGGCGCATCAACCAGCAGCACATCAAAAAAACCGGGCAGCTGTGCAAAAGCACGGGGATCGTTGTGGGTAACCACGGTATTGCATGCGCCCCACTTTATGAGGTTTTCCTGCAAAATGGGTACGCGGCTTTGTATTACTTCGTTTGCCACCAGCAAACTATCGGCCGGCAAAGCGGCCCGCAGCAACGTTGATTTTCCGCCCGGCGCCGCACACAAGTCCAGCACCCGCAAAGGGCCATCTGCTGGCAGCAGTTGGCGTACCGCCTCATCCAAAAACATGCTGCTGGCCTCCTGCACGTAATACGCACCGGCATGCAGCAAAGGATCTAAGGTAAAAGCGGGGCGTTCGGGCAAATAATAGCCGTTTCGACACCAAGGCACGGGCGTTACCCCGTTGGGCAACGGTATGGGCTTGCGGGGGTTAAGGCGTATGGATACCGGCGCGGCAGCCTGTTGGTGTACGGCAACAAACGCGTCGGCATCGTAACCGGGCAGGCCCGTTAACGATTGTAAAAAGGCGGCGGGTAATTGCACGGCCAAAACTACTGTTATTCCGGCAGGCTCAGAGGTTTTTTACCTCGGTAATCAAATCCTGCAGTACTTTTTTGGCATCGCCAAACAGCATGCTGGTTTTGGGGCGGAAGAACAGGTCGTTTTCAATGCCCGCATAACCCGGCTTCATGCTGCGCTTGTTTACAATTACGGTTTTGGCCAACTCAACATCCAAAATGGGCATGCCGTAAATGGGCGATGCCGGGTCGGACTTGGCGGCTGGGTTTACCACATCATTCGCACCCAGTATCAATACCACATCGGTGGTAGGAAATTCTTCGTTGGCCTGTTCCATTTCCAGCAGGCGGTCGTAGCTCACATCGGCTTCGGCCAGCAACACGTTCATGTGGCCGGGCATACGGCCGGCAACGGGGTGTATGGCATACTTTACCTCCACCCCTTTTTCGGTTAAAATTTTCTCCAGTTCGTGGCAGGCATGCTGTGCCTGTGCCACGGCCAGGCCATAGCCCGGCACAATCATTACTTTGTTGGCATACGCCATTACCACCGCGGCATCGCTCAGCGAAATTTCTTTGTAGCTGCCCTGGCCTTTTGCTGCGCCACCGGCCCCCATAGCACTACCGCCAAACGAGCCGATTAATACGTTGGTGAGCGAACGGTTCATGGCCTTACACATAAGAATGGTAAGTAAGGTACCGGCTGCCCCCACCAAAATACCGCCGGTTAACATGGCCTTGTTGTCGTACAAAAAGCCGCCGCAGGCCGCTGCCACACCGGTAAAGGAGTTGAGCAACGAAATCACAACCGGCATATCGGCACCACCAATGGGCATAACAAACAGTACGCCGTACAATAATGCTCCCGCCAGTACAATGTAAAAGTAGAAGGGTGTTTCGGCCGGACCGGCAATGGTTACATAGGCAGCCAAGCCCACCACCACGGCCAGAAGGATAAGATTGGCCACCTGCTGCCCTTTAAACGCATAATCGCGAATGCGGCCATCCAGCTTGCCCCAGGCAATCATACTTCCGGCAAATGAAACCGAGCCGATGATGAGGCCGGCAAAAATTACCAGCAGGGTACCGCTGCCCAGCGTTGAAAAGTAAGTGGCGCTGCCATCAAAATCGTGTGCAAAGTGGCGAAACTCAATAATGGATATCAACGCGGCGCAGGCACCTCCCATGCCGTTAAACAGGCTTACCATTTGCGGCATGGCGGTCATTTTTACTTTTTTGGCCGCAAATGTGCCAATGAGGGTACCAATGGCCAAACCGCTGAAAATCCAACCGTAATTCTGCAGGCGCACGCCGTTTTCTTCGTATAAGAAAATGGTGGCGGCAATACCCAGGGTCATGCCGGCTGCCGCAACCAGGTTTCCGTTGCGGGCTGTTGCCGGACTGGAAAGCATTTTTAAGCCAATGATAAATGTAACCGATGCTACCAGGTAGGCGATAATCAGTAAACTTTCTCCCATAATGCGTTATTTCTTTTTCTTGAACATTTCGAGCATGCGGTCGGTTACCACAAAACCGCCCACCACGTTAAGTGTGCCCAGTATTACGGCCAAAAAACCGAGAATGAGGGCCGGATAATTATCGGGCTCGGCCTTACCCATAACAATAATGGCTCCAATAATTACCACCCCGTGTATGGCATTGGCGCCGCTCATCAGCGGGGTGTGCAATACACTGGGTACCCGGCCAATTACTTCAACCCCTACAAAAATCATCAACACAACGATGTAAATAATTTGTTGATGCTGTGTAAACCATGATAAGATTTGTTCCATAACCATTCATTTATTGCAAAAGCGAAAGAACACGTTCGTGCACCACGGCGCCATCGTGTGTAATGCAGCAACCCTTAACCAGGTCATCATCCCAGTTCAAATGCAAGCCTCCTTCTTTGGTGAGGATGAGTTGCAGAAAGTTGAGGATATTTTTTCCGTACAACTTGCTGGCATCGCTGGGCATGGTTGCGGGCAGATTGCTGTTACCTACAATAGCCACTCCGTTATAATACACCGTTTCGTTGTTTTTGGTGAAGGGGGTATTGCCTCCGGTTGCTGCGGCCAGGTCCATTATAATGCTGCCGTTGCGCATGGTTTGCAGCATGGCTTCGGTAATCAGCAGCGGGGCTTTTTTGCCGGGTATTTGGGCTGTGGTAATTACTACATCGGCCTTGGCAATGGCTTCGGCTATCCGTTGCTGTTGCTTCTGCTTGTATTCTTCGGTTTGCTCTACCGCGTACCCTCCTGCCGCCGACGCATCGGCCGCACCTTCTACTTCCACAAATTTGGCACCCAGGCTCATTACCTCTTCTTTTACGGCGGGCCGTGTATCAAATACTTCTACCACAGCACCCAGGCGGCGCGCCGTGGCAATGGCCTGCAAGCCGGCCACGCCGGCTCCCAACACCAGTACTTTGGCAGGGGCAATACTGCCCGCGGCGGTCATAAACATGGGAAAATAACGGCTGTAGCTGGCCGCCGCCAGCAATACCGCTTTATATCCGGCAATATTTGCCTGCGAGCTCAGCACATCCATACTTTGCGCACGGGTAGTACGGGGTATCATATCCAGGCTAAAAGTGGTGACGCCGGCAGTTGCCCAGCTTTGCATTTGCAGGTACTGGTACAAAGGCTGGTACACGCCTATCAGCACCTGGCCCTTACGGGGTGTAGCAGCGGGCGTGTGTATGGCAAGCAACACATCACATTGTTGCAACAGTTGGTCGCGCCCGGCCACTTGTACCCCCTTTGCAGTGTACGTATCGTCGTTGGCAAAAGCCTTTTCGCCGGCACCCTGTTCCAGCCAAACCTGTATGCCTTTTTTCACCAGCGTTTCAGCCTGTTCGGGCAGCAGAGATACCCGGGTTTCAAAAGCGGGCTCTTTCAGAATTCCGATAGATAATGCCATTCCGGATTTTGTATTGAGGTTCTTACAAATATAGTTGTTCCAACGGCTGGTTTAAAACCGAATGGTAACGTGTTGCTTTATTTTTTGTTCGGTTCGAAAAAACACCAGGCCGATAAAAAACAAATCTACCGTTAACCGAACGGCCGGGTGTTGCTGAACGCTTTTCCATGCCGCTTCCATTTCCGCACTCCAATGGATATCATCTAGCACCAGTACCGATGCATTATGTACATGCGGCAGCAAAGCCGTTACATAACGCAGGGTAGGCTCGTAGCGATGATTCCCATCGAGGTAAATCAGGTCGTAAGGTACTTTATTTTGCTGCAGCAAAGGAGCAAGCGTATCATCAAAATTACCGCAAACGATTGCAGTGTTTGTAATACCCAGGCGGTCGAACACCTGTTGGGCTTCAGCGGCAACAGCTGGTGCTCCCTCCAGGGTTTGCACGGTTGCTTTACTGTTTGCCAAAGCCAGGTAAGCGGTAGTAATGCCCAACGAGGTTCCCAGTTCCAACATATGGCCGGCTTTTGCAAAACGGGCCAGGCGGTACAACAACTGTCCGTAGCGGGGCTTCTTTAAAGCGCTTGCAGCAATATCGCATATGCGTCGTTGTTGGGTAGCGCCGGTTGCGCTGCCGGCACCAAAATCTGCCACTTCCAGCATGCGCTTATCCTGCAACAGCATTTTTCTGCAGGCTTCTACCTGCTGATAGGCTTCGTATTGCGTTGTGTCGTTGAACACACGGGTAACCAGTTCAAATACAAACGGAGAGTGAATACCATGTCCTTTGCCGTTTGCAGCCGTAAGATAGTATTGCAAATACTTCAGCGCCAGCTTCGGGGCCGAATAAGGTTGTGCTGCTGCTTTCATGGAGTACAGGTATTAGGGTTGCTTTCGGTTCCAAACCTGTATGCTGAACGAATAGTGGTGCCGTTCGTCAATGCCAAAGTCGGTATTGCGGACGAGCGACCAATGCTCCGGATCTATTTCCGGGAAAAACGCATCGGCCTCAAAGTGGGCATGCACCCGCGTTAAGTAAATACGACCGGCCAGGGGCATGAATTGCGAATAAATTTGTGCACCGCCGGCAACAAACACTTCTTTGGTATTGCAACGGGCCGCTTGCTGCAAAGCGGCATCGATACTGTTGGCATAAATGAGATGCGGCAGCACCGTTTCGCCGGATTGGCTGCTGATGATAATGTTGGTGCGGCCGGGCAAGGGCTTACTGCCTATGGCTTCAAATGTTTTACGGCCCATAATTACAGGCATGGCCCAGGTTGTATTTTTAAAAAACTTCAGATCCTGCGGTAAATGCCACAGTAACTGGTTGTTTTTACCGATGGCGTTGTTGGTGGATGCGGCAACTATGAGCGAAATCATAATGAAAAATTAGAAATGAAAAACGCAAAATGAAAAACTGTTCTTTATTACAGCTTTGTTCGTTTTAGGTTATTGCGTTGTGCCGTTTCAATACTTGTTAAAAATATGGCCATTAACTCATTGGATTCATTAAATGCTTTTTCAACACAAGCATGTCTAACAACGGGCTTTTGGCGTATAATTTTAAGGTTGATTCTCGATTCTTTTATTTCTTTTAAACACAGGCGCATTTTATGGATAAAATCTGCCCTCGATTCAGCTGCCTGAGCCTCTCCATAAATTAGCGCCGGAGCTGTGCCGCTTTTTGATAACTGATACTCCAAATTTTGTCCGGACTTTGTATTTGGAAGAATATCGCATACATCAAGACACATGCACGCAAAAGCCACCAACCGGTCTTCCAAATCAAACTTGCTTTTATCTTTTTCCATGATTTGTAAAACAGCAATTTCCTGAAAACTTTCCCTTTTAATTCTTCATTTCTAATTTTTCATTTTCCAATTCCGCCGGGTTATACCGCCACCGGCGCTTTAATGGCCGGATGGCATTGGTAATTTTCAAGCGTAAAATCTTCATAGCGGAATGCGAACAAATCTTTCACCGCGGGATTGAGGCGCATTACCGGCAGCGGATAAGGGGTGCGGCTGAGTTGCAGCCGTACCTGCTCCATATGGTTGCTGTAAATATGCACATCGCCAAAAGTGTGAATAAATTCACCGGGCTGCAGGTTGCATACCTGCGCCATCATCATGGTAAGCAACGCGTAGGATGCAATGTTAAAGGGTACGCCTAAAAACACATCGGCGCTGCGCTGGTACAACTGGCAGCTGAGCTTACCGTTGGCTACGTAAAACTGAAACAAGGTGTGGCAGGGCATGAGTGCCATTTTGGGCAAATCAGCCACATTCCATGCACTTACAATCAGGCGGCGGCTGTCGGGATTTTTCTGTATTTGCTCCAGTACTTCCTGAATCTGATCTACCACTACCCCTCCGGCACCTTCCCAACTGCGCCATTGCTTGCCGTAAACAGGGCCCAAATCGCCGTTGGCATCGGCCCACTCGTCCCAAATGGTAACACCGTTCTCTTTCAGGTAGGCAATATTGGTGTCGCCCTTTAAAAACCAAAGCAGCTCATATATAATGCTGCGTAAATGCACCTTTTTGGTGGTAACCAGGGGAAACCCTTCCTGTAAATCAAAGCGCATTTGGTAGCCAAACACGCTACGAGTACCGGTGCCGGTGCGGTCGGCTTTATCTACGCCATGGTCCAGTATGTGCTGCAGCAGGTCGTGATACTGTTTCATACCTGCAATTTAGAAAGGGAGGTGGCTTGGCGGGGCGCTGTGCGAAACTTGTGAAAAATTGATGAATAGCGCAACAGCTTGCTGAAATAAAGCACCCGTTCTAAAACATATTGCCTTTCAGGCTTGGATGTTTTTTATTTTGAGAGGGGATATGGGATGTACTTACAACCCTCTACGTTGTTTCTCCTTTCGCAGCAGGCTTAGTTCGCGGCCGGTTTGGCCTTTTACCGAACTGTTTTCCTGTGCCCGGCGCATGAGGTAAGGTACTACATCTTTAATAGGCCCAAACGGCAAATACTTACTCACATTAAATCCCGATTTTGCCAGGTTAAATGTAATATGGTCGCTCATGCCGTATAACTGGCTGAAGTGCACATGCGGATGGTTGTGAGCAATACCCCGCTCATCCATAAGGCGGGTGGTAAGCATATTGCTTTCTTCGTTATGCGATGCCACAATGAGGGCAACTTTTTGGATGTGGTCAATACAGAAGGTAACCGCTGTATTAAAATCGCGGTCGCTGCTGGCCTTATCGGGTTGTATGGGCGATGGATACCCTAATGCGGCGGCCCGTTTCCGCTCTTTTTCCATGTAAGCGCCCCGTACCAGTTTCATACCCAGTATAAAGCCCCGCTGTTCGGCCGCCGCATAGCAATCTTTTACAAACTGCAAACGGTCGTGCCGGTACATTTGCGCTGTATTATATACGATGGCCTTTTGCCGGTTATAGCGGTCCATCATCAGCATGGTAAGTGCATCTACCGGATCCTGAATCCAGGTTTCTTCGGCATCAATCAGCACGCCCACGCCTTTAGCGGCACCGGTTTGGCATATCAGCTCCATACGGTCGCACACCCGTTGCCATTCGGCTCGCTCATCGGCAGGCAGTTTGCGCAGCGCCGCTTCGTAACGCCGAACGAGGGGCCCCGTTTCCGCATGCATCATGGCATCCAGTTTTTCCAGCAGGCCAAAGCGGGCAATGCCGGTAACTTTAATGCTCATGTATGGAATGTTGGGCCGGGTGGCGGCATAATCAATCACCTTAATAAACTGGTCGCGGGAATGGTCTTTTTCGGCTTCTCCGTAATCGCCGCCTTCCACACCGTAATCCAAAATAACCTGTACGTGAAACTGCTGCAACATGGCAGCCACCTTTGCGGTTTCTTCCAGCGTTTCGCCCCCTATAAACTGCTCAAAAAGTGTTTTACGGATAATTCCACTTAACGGCAGACCCACTCGCATAGCCCAGGGCGTTATACGAGAACCCAGTTGCACCAGCCAGTTGTACGACATGGCGGTAAACAAGAAATGAGCCTTTTTTAATTGACGATCCGACTTGTAAGCAAAAGCATTGGCAGTATTCTCAAACGTAAGGGTTTCGAAGGGCGACATACCTAAACAATCGTTAGGTAGCAAAGATAGCGAAATGGGCGTGCCTATTCATTTTTTCGCAACAGCAACAGCGTGGCATGGCGGGTTCCGGTGGTTTCAGCATCCATCCAGGTACCTGCTCCTTTCTCCACAACATGCAGGCGTAGGGGGATGCGATTTTTGGTAACCGATTCGTTAACGATATTGAGTTGCTGCTCGCTGTCGACCGGAAGTTGCACCCGCATACGAAACGGGATTTGGGTAATGCTACGCGCTTGCACCACCTGTGTTTCGTTGAGATACACGCTCACGGTATCGCCGGTGCTGCCGGGGGCTGCCGCAATTTCTACCCGTATCTCCGGCGCCGTGGTGACCAGCCGGTACACAATACCCTGCCAGCGTTCCACGGGTGGCAGGCGCAGACCCAGAGAGTCATAAAATTCATGGCGGCGGCGAAAATAATCTTCCATATCCTCCAAAGCAGATGCCGATACTACACTATCGGTACGGCGGAGTTGCAGGTTGCGGTAACTGCCATCCATCCAATACCAGCGGGCATTACCCACACTATCGTTGCCGGGCATCGTCGCAATCTGCAGATAATTGAAATTGGCACAGGCTTCGGGCCCCACCTGCAGCGCCCGCTTTACTTCCACTGCCCGCAGTTGCAGGTTGTTGCCAGCAGGGCCGCCCATTAAAAAGTAATCGCAGCCAAACAGGTCGTCGCGGTCAACACCGCGGGTGTACAGCACGCCATAGCTGGCACTGTCGGCCGTAACCAGTTCCAGGCGCAGGTGCAGGGTGGGCGCATTGCGGCCGGCACCCAGCTTAAGGCTACCCTCCCACTGCCCACCGGGTACTTGCGAAAAGTTGGCTGTGGGCGTACATAAAAAAAGGGCAACGAGTACAAATGCCTTCATTGCCCTAAAGTAACAATAAAACGCCGGCACTCAGATGGCCTGATGGTTAAACGGCTGCAAAACCATTTCGCTCACCACGCCGCTGGCGGGTTGCTGGCATAAAAACCAAATGGCTTTGGCGGCTTCTTCGGCCCGTATCATTTTATCGCGTTGTACCCGCAGGTCAATGGTATCCCAAAACGGCGAATCAACGCCCCCCAAAAACAAATTGGTGATGCGTATTTCGGTACGTTTCACTTCTTCCCGAATGCTTTGCATCATGCCCACCAGGCCGTATTTGCTGGCACTGTAGGCGGCAGCACCTGCCATGGGCACTTTGCCCAAAACGCCGGGTATGTTGATGATAAGGCCCTGCTTTGCTACTTTCATCAGCGGCAGAAAGGCCCGTACCAGCAAGAAAGTACCATAAAGATTGGTGTGGAGCGATTGCAGAAAATCCTGCTCGGTGAGTTGCTCCACCGGCTTAATGATGCCTATACCCGTGGCATTGATGAGGATATCAATGGTACCCAGTGCCGCAACATACTGTTGATACAGGTCGGCAACCTGCTGCGCATTACTAATGTCGCACACAGCTACCTGTGTTACCGGCAATTGTAAAGACGCGGCCAATGCATGAAGTTTTTCGGCATTGCGGCCCGCAAGAAACACGTGCGCTCCGCTACCCGCCAACAGGCGTGCCGTTGCGGCGCCAATACCGCCGGTGGCACCCATAACCAATACTTTTTTCCCTTTTACCGATTGCATGAAATTCAATTTGGTACATAAACATTGGCGCCATCAAATTGTTTAACCTTGCACATGAAAGCAAGCATTGTTTTTCCGCATCAGTTGTTTCGGAAGCATCCGGCCCTCTTTGCCGGTACACCGGTGTACCTTGTAGAAGAATCTTTATTTTTTCAACAATACCCCTTTCACAAGCAAAAACTGATACTGCACAGGGCAAGCATGCAGTTTTATGCCCAATGGCTGCGCAACCAAGGCTATGAAGTGATTTATGTAGAAACGACCGACCCCCGCAGCGATATCCGCCAACTGCTACCCCACCTTGCGGCAGCAGGCTATACAACATTACATGTTGCCGACCCGGCTGATAACTGGATGGAACGTCGTTTGCTCAACAGGGCCCGGCAATACGCACTACAGGTAACCTTTACACCCACCCCCGGCTTTTTGAATCCGAAAGAAAAACTGGCCGCTTACTTCAAAGGGAAAAAAACGTACTTCCAAACCGATTTTTACATCCAACAACGAAAAGAACGCAACCTGCTGCTCGATGCGGCGGGCAACCCCCTTGGAGGCAAATGGACCTTTGATGCCGAAAACCGGGAGCGTTTTCCGAAAAACGCGAAAGCACCGGCTCTACATTTTCCGGCAACCAATGCATTTGTGGAAGAAGCCATTGCCTATGTTAACCAACATTTTTCGCATAACCCCGGTGCAGCAACACCCTTCCGTTATGCCGTTACATTTGATGCTGCCGATGCCTGGCTGCAGCAGTTTTTGAAAGAACGGTTCCGGCATTTTGGTGCTTATGAAGATGCCATGGTGCACAACGAAACCTATTTGTACCACAGCGTACTAACGCCCATGCTGAATGTGGGGCTTTTAACCCCGGAGCAGGTGTTGCATGCGGCGTTGCAAGCGGCAGCGGCAGATGCAATCCCCATCAATTCGCTGGAGGGTTTTGTACGCCAGATAGTTGGCTGGCGCGAATTTATTCGCCTGGTGTACCAACGCGAAGGCAGCCGCCAGCGCACCACCAATTATTGGGGCTTTTCTCGGCCCATACCCCCATCGCTCTACAAGGGCACCACCGGCATAACTCCGGTTGACACGGTCATTCAACGGGTATTACAAACCGGCTACTGCCATCATATTGAGCGGCTGATGGTTTTGGGCAATTTTATGTTGCTGTGCGAATTTGACCCCAACGCGGTTTATCGCTGGTTTATGGAACTGTTTGTTGATGCGTACGACTGGGTGATGGTTCCCAACGTATATGGCATGACGCAGTTTGCCGATGGCGGCCTGATGACCACCAAGCCCTACATCAGCGGCAGCAACTACCTGTTGAAAATGGGCGATTGGGAAAAAGGCCCCTGGTGCGCCATTTGGGATGGTTTATTTTGGCGATTTATGCATGTGCACCGCAGCTTTTTTGCGCAAAATCCACGGCTGGGCATGCTGCTGAAAACTTTTGACAAAATGCCTGCCGAAAAACAACGGCAGCACCTGCAAACAGCCGGGGCCTTTCTGGAAAAATTGAACCGTGAACAATAATGTTTGCCGTATGAACATGCGTAAAAAACCCTGGAACCGTACCGACCTGCCCGTATATGCCAGCAGCAGTTGTCATGCGCAGCAACACAATATGCACATACTTACGTATGTAAACGCCATCAGCATGCAGCCCAAACGCTTTGTAGCCGGCATTTATCACGGCACCAAAACCCTGGAGCTGGTGCAGGCTTCAGGTCGCTTTGTACTGCAACTGCTGGCGCAGCAGCAATACAACTTAGTGAACCTGCTGGGTAAACAAAGCGGAAATAACATTGACAAAATAGAACGCCTGCAAAAACGAAACCTGCTAGCCGGCTGGAACGATTACTGGATTTTAAAAGATGCCCTGGCTGTTATGGAACTGCAGGTAGTACACCGCTTTGATGCAGGCGACCACGAGGGATTTTTATGCGATGTGGTACGCTGGAAAAATTTAAACGATGGCACGCCGCTTACCTTAAATTTTTTAAGGCAAAAAGGCCTGGTGCGGGGCTGAATCAATCCTTCACCATCAGGCGGTTAATCTGGTACGTGCCCGGCGCCACTTCTTCAAATACCGAACCATACCGCTTTTTCCGGATATCGCTTTTAATGGCCTGATACATGTGCTGTTTGATAAATTCTTCGTCTTGCGGACGCCAATATCCGGTTTCAATGGCTTTTTTGGTGATTTCGGTATAGTGCATGGGCACGCCGGCAGCCTTCAGTATGTCTAACGCAGCCTGTTTAAAAGTGATGGCATCAAGGGGCTGATAGGTTTCCATGAGTTTTTGCATGCAATATCAACAATCGGTTTTCGAAATTGTTGAAAGAAATTGTGAAAATGTCCGACGCAGATGCAACAGCTACCTCCGACCGAAATAGACCGTATTATTGAAATGGCATGGGAAGACCGCACACCTTTTGAAGCCATTGCCTTTCAGTTTGCTCTTTCCGAAGCGGAAGTGATTGCCCTCATGCGCCGCCACATGAAACCTGCATCGTTTCGGTTGTGGCGCAAGCGGGTGCAGGGGCGCCGCACCAAACACAAAATGTTGCGCAGCAAAGACGTAACACGTTTTAAATGCAGCCGCCAGCGTGCCATTTCTCTCAATAAAATTTCGAAACGATGAGCCTTGCTACAATGCGATCCGTTTTACGCGCCGCCGCCCTTTACAACCTGTTATGGGGCGGTTGGGTGGTATTGTTTCCGCAACACTATTTTCTGTTAACAGGTATGGAACCAGCTAATTACCCTGCCATTTGGCAGGGTACCGGCATGATTGTGGGCGTGTATGGTTTGGGTTACTGGTGGGCAAGCTGCGAGCCGCGGGTGCATTGGCCCATCGTGGCGGTGGGCTTGCTGGGGAAAATCTTCGGACCACTGGGCTACCTTTTCAGTTTGGCACAGGGTACCATAGATCCCCGGTTTGGATACACGCTCGTTACCAATGACCTTATTTGGTGGATACCCTTTGCCGGCATTTTACGCGAAGCTTACAGAAGCAATCGTTTGCAACTGAAAACCCTGCCACCCGTTTTAAAATCATGAAACAGGCATACCCGTTGCGCTTACGCACTTATGCGTTGTATGCCATGGCGGCATTTTATTTGTTTGCCGGCATCAACCATTTTTGGCATCCCGATTTTTATCTGCCCCTCATACCGGAATGGCTGCCGCAACCGGAACTGCTAAACAGCATCAGCGGTGTTGCTGAAATAGCATGCGGCGCATTATTATTCGCTTCCAAATACCGAAAATGGGCAGGCCGGGGCATCATTGTGTTACTGATTGCCTTTATTCCGTCGCACATCCACTTTATTCAAATAGGCAGCTGTGTACCCGGGGGGGCCTTTGCGTACCTGCCTGGGTTGCCTGGGTACGATTGCTGATTATTCATCCGCTATTAATGGGCTGGGCCTGGTGGACCGCCCTAAAAAAATAAACTGATGTATTTCGCAACCCAATACGAAGCCATTCTGCGGCAACTGCACCAAGTTGACCCCGTTGCGTACGGCAAAACCCGCAATTTTATTGACGGAGCCGTAACCTATCTGTCGCCCTATATTTCCCGTGGTGTGCTTACGCTTCCCCAGGTTCGGGATGCAGTGTTGCAACGCGGCTACCGGCCGCGGCAAATTGAAAAATTTCTGCAGGAACTTGCCTGGCGCGAATTTTTTCAGCGGGTGTGGTGGCACAAAGGCGATGCCATTTTCAGCGATCTGAAGCAACCGCAAACCGATGTGCGGCATCACCGGGTTCCCACAGCACTGCTGCAAGCGAAAACCGGCATCGCTGCCCTTGATGCAGCCATTGAAACTTTGGTTGCTACCGGTTATATGCACAATCATGCCCGCATGTATGTGGCGGGCATTACCTGCAACCTGGCAAAAGCCCATTGGTGGCAGCCCAGCCGGTGGATGTATTACCACCTGCTCGACGGCGACCTTGCCAGCAACAGTTGCAGCTGGCAATGGGTGGCCGGCGCATTTTCATCCAAAAAATATATCGCCAACCAGGAAAACATCAATCGCTACCTACACAGCAAGCAGCACAACACGTATCTCGACCGCCCGTACGATACCATTTTTGACCAGCCCATCCCCAAGGAGCTGCAGGAAGTAACTACGCCTGCATTGCATACCGTACTACCGGCCGTACATACTTTGCAGCTCGATACCGCATTACCGGTACACCTGTACAGCAGCTACTGGCTCAATCCGCAATGGCGCAGCAACCAAGCGGCCAACCGCATTTTGCTGTTAGAACCGGCACACTTCGAAAAATTTCCGGTAAGCGAAAAAGTACTGCAGTTTATTTTGGCACTGGCGCAAAACCTTATACCCGGCATACAGGTTTATTGCGGCAACTTTGATACCCTGCCCCTGCAACCGCAACAAAAAGTGTATTTTATGGAACAACCGCTGCACCGGCATTGGAAAGGTGTGGCCGACCCCTATCCCTGGATGTTTCCGCAGGTACAGGGCTACCACGGTTCCTTCTTTTCGTATTGGAAAAAGGCCGAACGCTATTTGTAAAAAACGCCGGCGTTCCGGCCGGCGTTCCTTGCAATTTTCAGAAACTCATTCCAGTCCAAAAATTCCTTTGTTTAGCGCCTGTAGCGTTTGAGTTTTATAGGCCGACGGCACCAACAGGGATACGTTGTGCGGACTGCCCCCATAACTTACCATGCGAACGGGTATTGCCTGTAAACTGTCGAACAGGCGGGTGAGCATGTTTTCAGTGCGGGCAATTTCGTTACCCACAATCGCAACGATGGTTTGCTCTTTATCCACTTCAACCGTTCCAAAGGGCTCCAGTTCCTGTACAATGGCATCGAGGTGGGTAGCGTTATCAATCGTTACCGAAACGGCCACCTCGGAGGTGGTAATCATATCAATGGGTGTGCGGTATTTTTCAAACACCTCAAACACCTTCCGCAAAAAACCATATGCCAGCAGCATGCGGCTGCTTTTGATTTTGATGGCGATGATACCGTCTTTGGCGGCCACGGCTTTAACCCCTACGCTGCCGGCCTCTTCTACAATAAGGGTACCCTTGGCATCGGGCTGCATGGTGTTGAGCAGTTTAACGGGAATTTTATAATGTTGCGCCGGCCAAATAGATGCAGGGTGCAAGATTTTCGCTCCGAAATACGCCAACTCGGCTGCCTCGTCAAAACTCAGTTGCTCAATGGCCACGGTTTTTCCTACCACCCGCGGGTCGTTATTGTGCATACCGTCAATATCGGTCCAAATTTCGCATACGCTTGCCTGTACGGCAGCTGCTATGAGTGAAGCGCTGTAATCGCTGCCGCCGCGTTTCAGGTTATCCACCTCGCCCCGGGCGTTGCGGCATATGTAACCCTGGGTTACAAAAATTTTGGTGTGCGGATATTGTTGCAGCAGCTGCGTAAGCTTACCGCGTATGGTAGCCACTTGCGGTTCTTCGTAGCTGTCAATGCTCATGAAGTCTAGTGCCGGCAGCAGCACATGGTCAATACCCTGCTCTTCGAGGTAACAACTGAACATTTTGGTACTCATCAGTTCGCCCTGGGCCAGTATGTCTTTATTAAGCGCCTCGTTGAAACTGATTTTGAGAATGATGTTCAGAAACTCAAAATGATCGGCAATGATTGCCCGGCATTTCTGCTGCATATCGGGCCGCTGCAGCAGTTGGCTGATGAACTGCTGGTAGTGCTGCTCCAGTTCATCAATCTTTTGCTTAGCGCCGGGTTTATCGCCCTGCATCAACAACTCGCCAATAGCCACCAGTGTATTGGTGGTACCGCTGAGGGCGCTGAGTACTACAATTTTTTCTTCGGTATCGCGGGTTATTAATTCCGCCACCTGGTGCATCCGCTCGGGCTTACCTACCGAGGTGCCGCCAAACTTCATTACTTTCATGGCACAATTCTTCTTTTACGTTTATCCGGGTGGCTGTTGCCTGTTGACCCGGTTTTAAATTGAGGTATTGTTTCCGTTACAAATTATGCGTACAACCGGTTGCATGCAGGTGGCTTACCGGCTGCAGTTTTTTCAAATGGCGGGCAATCGAAGAAGCGAACGAAAATAATCAAATTCCGGCTGCACTGTTACACTTCAACAAACGCAACCTGCAGTTTTTCTGCCAACATTTGCAAATCGCTCCATACAGCCGGCAATAAGGGAATGCCCTGCCGCAGGCGCACCCGTTCCATCTCCCGTTCGGGATCGCCGGGCACCAGCACTTTTTCCTGCCCCTGCACCGGTGTGGCTCCGCGAAAGCGGCGCAGCCACTGATCCATGTCGGCCTTAAAATCGGCTGCCGGCCGAAACGCATCAATACGCATGGCTCCCAAAAAATGGCCCAGGCCTTTACCCGGCTGATGTTGAGGCAGGGGCACATACGCCGGAAAGGGCGGCACCCAGGGACCGTAGTTGGCTCCGCTTAAAACGCCCGATAGGATATCTACCAGCGCACCCAACGCATAGCCCTTGTGGCTACCGTGCTCACGGTCGCTGCCCAGGGGCAGTAAGGCGCCGCCGGTTTTAAGCGCATGGGCATCGGTGGTCGTTAGGCCTTCGGCATCCTGTATCCACCCGGTGGGGGCTTGTTGTTGTTTGCGCTGCAATATTTCAAGTTTTCCGTTGGCAGCCGTTGTGGTGGCCATATCGGCCACAAAGGGCGGCTCTTCCCCGGCAGGAATGGCAACGGCAATGGGATTGGTGCCCAGCAACCGCTCTTTTGAAAAAGTAGGCGCCACCAACGCACTGGCATTTGTCATGGCCACGCCAATCATGTCGTGCTCCAGCGCCAGCAGCGCATGGTAACCGGCAATACCAAAATGGTTGCTGTTTTGCACGCTTACCCAACCGGTACCGACACGTTTTGCTTTTTCAATAGCCACTTGCATGGCAAAAGGAGCCACCACCAGGCCCAGCCCGCTATCGCCATCCACCACCGCTGTAGAGGGGGTTTCGTGCACCACCCGCAGTTGCGGTGTACTGTTAATGCGGCCTGCCTCCCACAATCGTACATAGCCACTCAGGCGGGCAATGCCGTGGCTGTCAATACCCCGCAGGTCGGCCTGCAGTAAAACCCTGCTTGCCAGTGCGGCATCGGCCGCACTACAACCCATGCGCTCAAAAACCCGTTGCGCAAATTGCAGCAACTGCGTGTAGGCAACAGTAATTTCCATGTAACACCTTTCCGTTGTTCGTAAAATCTTTTACGGCCTTGTATCCGATAACGCATGCGCTGTTACCGCGACCGCTCTCAGGCTTGCGCAGTGGGGCCGCCGAAATTCAGCGGAATTTGAATGTCCTCCAGGTCGCGAATGGTGCCGTTTGCCTGCTCGTAGCGATGGATGTTTTCGGTAAGGGCGTGCATCAGGCGCTTGGCATGTTGCGGGGTAAGAATAATGCGGGCTTTTACCTTGCTCTTGGGGGTGCCGGGCATTACATTCACAAAGTCAATTACAAACTCGGCATGGCTATGCGTAATAATTGCCAGGTTGGCATATTCGCCTTCGGCAATTTCTTCGGTAATTTCAATGTTCAGCTGGTTTTGCTGTTGCATTTGTTGATCGTCCATAACTGCTGTTTAAGCATCAAAGATACTGATTTGCGGCAGCAATGCGTGTGCATATAAAGGCTACGACGTAGTATGCAGCCATTGTGTTACGGGCAGCAGCGCAAACAACTCCTGCCACGTTTGTACCGGTTGCGCTATGCCGCACATACGGGCCGCTTCAGTAAAAACGGCTGCCGCGCTGTACCCCTTCCGGCGCAGATAGTGTATCGATGTGGCCCCGGCCGATTTGGAGAGCTTTTGGCCCGCATCATCGTGCAATAAAGGGTGGTGAAAAAACGCCGCCTGCCGAAAGCCCGTTGCCTCTTTCAAAAATCCGGCCAGGTACAGCTGCGCCAAACTGGAGGGAAGCAAATCGGCACCGCGTACAATCAAATCTACCCCAAAATACGCGTCATCCATAACGCTGGCCAGCTGATACGCCGGCATCCCGTTTTTACCCCGCACTGCAAAGCCCCGCATGGAAAGCGGGAACGAATGGGTTTGCGCAGCGGCACCCGGCAACTGCATGGTAATGGCAACGCCATCGGCAGGCGTTTTAAAGCGCCAGGCAACACCGGGTTGCTGCAACGATAGGTTTTGGTGTTCGCACAGCCCCGGATAGCCGCCTTCGGCAGCAAAGGCGGCCAGTTGCGAGCGGCTGCACTGGCAGGCAAACAGCAGGTTTTGTTGTTGCAGCTCGTCCAGTGCCCGGTAGTACTGTCGCAAACGCAGGTGCTGCGAAAAAAGGGTTTGCTGCTCCTGTACTGTTTGAGGCCCCTCGTGCCAGGGCAGGTTCAAAAAACGCAGGGTTTCAAAAATGTCGGCCAGGTACTCGGGCCGCACCCGATCGGCATCCAAATCGTCGATGCGCAGCAAGATGCGGGCGCCGAAGCGCTGGGCCAAGCCTGCCGTTAGCACAAAAGAAACAACATTGCCCAGGTGCAGGTAACCACTGGGGGTAGGGGCATAACGGGTGCGCTTGAATACGGGCAGCGAAGCCATAGAAACAAAAAAGCTCCGGAAGGGCTCCGAAGCTTTTTGCGGACCGGACGGGACTCGAACCCGCGACCTCCGCCGTGACAGGGCGGCATTCTAACCGACTGAACTACCGATCCTTGAAATTTGGGACGGCAAAGATAAGAGTTTGGTAATTTCTCCAAAAAAAAATTCAAAATTTCAAAACAAAACCTTGCCTTCACCTCCCGAAAAGCTTGTTTATCTTTGGCCCTCATCATAAGGATTATTGCATGCTGCGAATCGGAATTTTTGGCGTTGGGCATTTGGGAAAATTTCATCTCAATAACTGGAAACAAATTGAAGGCGCCACCGTTGTTGGGTTTTACGATCCGAACGACGCTACCGCCCGGCAGGTGGAAGCCACCTATCAGATACCCCGCTTTGCAAATGCGGCCGAGCTGCTCGATGCCATTGACGCGGCCGACATTGTGGCCCCTACTCCCTTTCATTTTGATTTGTGTGAACAGGCCATCCGAAAAGGCAGGCATGTGTTTGTAGAAAAACCCATGTGCGATACCATGGAACAGGCGCACGAGCTGGTGAAACTGGTGCGGGAAGCCGGCGTTAAATTTCAGGTAGGCCATGTGGAGCGTTTTAATCCCGCTTTTCTGGCGATTCAGGATCTGGAATTAAATCCCATGTTTATTGAAGTACACCGGCTTTCGCAATTCAACCCCCGGGGTACCGAAGTGAGTGTGATTCTGGATTTAATGATTCATGATATTGACATCATTCTGCATTTGGTGAAAAGTGATGTAAAGCAGGTGCACGCCAACGGTGTAGCCGTTATGACGGATACGCCCGATATCGCCAACGTACGCATCGAGTTCGACAACGGTTGCGTGGCCAATCTTACCAGCAGTCGCATCAGCATGAAAAAAATGCGGAAGATTCGCCTTTTTCAACGCGATGCCTACATTGGCATTGACTTCCTCGAAAAAAAAGCAGAAGTCATTCGGCTGCAACAGCAAAATACCGACCCCCATGCCATAATCTTTGATATAGAAACCGGGCATGGCACAAAAACCATTGCCGTTTCCAACCCGCCCGTTCCCGAAACCAATGCCATAAAACTGGAACTGGAGCAGTTTCGCGATGCTATCTTATACAACAAACCGGTGCCTGTTTCGGAAGTGGATGGCTTACGTGCCATGGAGGTAGCCCACCAGATTCTGCAGAAAATTCAGCGTACGGCAGTTTAGTAACCCGCATGAACCTCAAAAACAGGATCCATATCGGATGGTATTTGTTTGCCGATTGGCTTTCGGCTTTGCTGGCATGGGCGCTGTTTTACCTGCTGCGGCGCAGGTTGCTGGGCGAAACAGAAACCCTCTTCAACCAACCGCTGGATGCCCGCTTCTTTTACGGCATTTTATTTATTCCATTAGGATGGCTGGTTTTGTACCACTTATTTGGCAGCTATCGCAACCTGTACGGAAAATCGCGCCTGCAGGAACTTACCACCACTTTTTTTTGCGTGTTGCTGGGCACACTCATTCTGTTTTTTTCGGTACTGCTCGACGACCGCATAACCTCGTATAAATTTTACTACAAAGAAGCCCTGCTGCTGTTTACCTTACAATTCGGATTTACCTGGCTCTTCCGGCTGCTATTGCTTAACAAAATCAAACGGCAATTTCGCAGCGGCGATGTGCAAATCAACACACTGATAGTGGGTTCAGGCAATAATGCGCTTCGGTTGTACCATGACATTAAATCGTCCGTAGAAAATACCGGCTACTACTTTGTAGGCTTTGTTGCCCCTGCAGATGGGGTAACAAACGGCATGAGCAAGCACATGCAAGCTTTGGGAACGTTAGAAAAGTTGCGTGAAATTATTCAGCAACACCAGGTAGAACAGGTAATTATTGCCGTTGAAGACAATGAGCAGGATGCCGTTGATAAAACCATAAACATACTGAGCGAGCTGGATGTGCAGATCAAATTGCTACCCAACACCCTTGCCATTCTTTCGGGCTCGGTACGCACCAGCAATGTGCTGGGTACTGTTTTAATTGAACTGCACAATGGCATGATGAGCGAGTGGCAGCAAAACATCAAACGCCTGATTGATGTGGTAGTATCTGCACTGTCGCTCGTACTGCTGCTGCCCTTGTTGCTGTTTATTGCGCTTCGTGTAAAACTATCTTCACCCGGACCGGTTTTTTACTCGCAGGAACGCATTGGCCTCAAAGGACGCCCCTTTCGGATTTACAAATTCCGTTCGATGTATGTAGATGCCGAAAAAAACGGTCCGGCCTTATCTTCGGAAAACGATCCGCGTATTACCGCATGGGGGAAGGTGATGCGCAAATGGCGGCTGGATGAACTACCGCAGTTCTGGAACATTTTGATGGGCGATATGAGCCTTGTAGGCCCACGCCCCGAACGGAAATACTACATTGATCAAATTGTAGCAACGGCCCCCTATTACCGGTATTTGCTGAAAGTAAAACCCGGCCTTACTTCATGGGGTATGGTAAAGTTTGGCTATGCCGAAAACGTGGAACAAATGATTGAACGCAGCAAGTACGATCTGGTGTACATCGAAAACATATCCCTCGCACTCGATTTCAAAATCATGATTCATACCATTCAACTGATTTTTTTGGGGAAAGGACGCTGATCCAACCTTCCCGCCAAAATTCAGTATCTTTCAGGCGCCTGCTACCATTTCAAAACAGTTACTGTGAAAATCCTGTTTCCGCTGCTGCTACTTATAACCCGAATGGCCGTTGCACAAAATTGTTACTGGCAACAACAGGTGAATTATAAAATACAAGTGCAACTGAACACCTCCAACCACACCCTCGATGGGTTTGCTCGTATTGAATACATCAATCATTCGCCCGACACCCTGCGGTTCATCTGGTTTCATCTTTGGCCCAATGCCTACCGTACCGATCGCACGGCATTCAGCGACCAGTTACTGGAAAACGGACGTACCGATTTTTACTTTTCCAATCGCGATCAGCGGGGGTACATCAACCGGCTCGACTTTCGGGTGCAGGATGTGTTAGCCGAAACCGAAGACCATCCGCAGCATATTGATATCGTAAAGGTGCTTTTGCCACAACCGCTTCCGCCCGGCCAATCGGTTACCATTACCACGCCTTTTCATGTGCAACTGCCTGCCAACTTCTCCCGCAGCGGTTATACGCCGCACGGGTACATTGTTGCCCAGTGGTACCCCAAGCCGGCCGTTTATGATTGCAACGGATGGCACGAAATGCCCTACCTCGACCAAGGCGAATTTTACAGCAACTTCGGCAATTATGAAGTGCGCATAACCGTTCCCGAAAACTACCTGGTATTCAGTACCGGAGTGCTGCACGATGCCGCAGAACTGCAACGCCTCAAAAACACTGCACAAAAAAAATCGCAACCGCTCGCCCAAAAATCATCGGCACCTGCCAAAAAAAAGCTAATCAAACCCACCCTCCAAACCATACCGGTACAAACGCCTTCGCTGAAAACTTTATTATTCACCCAACAGCAGGTACACGACTTTGCATGGGTAACCGGCACCCACTATTGGGTGCAGCACGATACCCTGCAAAACGATAACGGAGGGGTGGTTGACATTTTTACCGCTTTTTTCCCCGAAAATGCCGCCGTTTGGAAAAACAGCGTACAAATGGTGAAAAACAGTTTGCGCTTTCGCAACAAACTTCTCGGCAATTATCCCTATCCCAACATTACCCTGGTTGAAGCCGAAACCGGTTTTGACGGCGGCATGGAATATCCCTGCCTGGCAACCATTGCGCAGGCAACATCTGAAAAAGAACTGGAGGTTATTATTGATCACGAAACCGGCCACAACTGGTTTCAGGGAATTGTTGCCAGTAATGAGCGCCGCTTCCCCTGGATGGACGAAGGCATCAATACGTATTATGAAAAACGCTTTGTGAACGAGGCCGCCCGTTTTCAGCCCCCGGCCAAAGCAAACCGTTTGTTGAAATCGGCAATTAGTACCGATGTTTTACTTTATACCTACGAAAAAATCAAAAAAGATCAGCCGCTGAACACCCCAGCCAATGTATTTACCGAAAACAATTACTGGCTGGTAGCCTACGAAAAAGGAGCACAGTTTATGCAACTACTCGAAAACCGTTTAGGAAAGGCCGCGTTCGATCGGGGCATGCGGGCTTATTTCGAAAACTGGAAGTTTCGGCATCCGCAACCGCACAACCTGCAACAGGCTTTGGAACAAAGCAGCGGCATGCAGTTAGACTCCATCTTTCAACTGCTCGACAAAACCGGTCCGTTAACAAACGATTCAAAACCGAAACCAACCATTCGCTTGTTAGCCGGGGTTAATACGCCTACAACACGCTCCCTCATTGTTTCACCACTTTGGGGCTATAACCAATACGATGGTCTGATGGCTGGAGGCGCCATCACCAACTATACGCTTGCGCCTACCCGCTTTCAGTTTTTGATAGCGCCCCTTTATGCCACTGAAACGAAGGTGTGGAATGGTGCCCTGCGGGCGGCGTACACCTGGTATCCGAACCGATTTGTACATAGGATGCACATCAGCCTGAGTGGCATGCGTTTTAATACCAACCTGTTTACCGATACGGCAGGCAACCGGTTTTACACCGGCTTTTCAAAACTGGTGCCTTCCATAAAACTGGTATTCAACGAAAAAAATGCCCGCAGTACACGAGAACGATTTATACAATGGAAGACGTTTTTTATAGATGAAGAATTTTTACGTTTTCGACGCGACACGCTCTCTGGTGGCAACAACGTTACAATCATTTCCAAAGTAAGAGCAGACCGTTATTTGAATCAGCTGCGTTTTGTAATGCTCGATACCAGGGCTTTGTATCCTTACCGTGCCGAATTGCAGGCCGAACAAAGCGCCTCCTTTATGCGACTCACCTTTACCGGTAATTATCACTTCAATTACAACAGCAAACAAGGCGCCGACCTGCGGTTTTTTGCCGGAAAATTTCTGTACCTGCGTACGCCCTCCGTGCTCGACCGGTATCGCAACAGCCGCTTTCATTTGAATATGAATGCCCCCCGCGGCAACGAAGATTATACCTACAGCAACTACTTCATCGGCCGTTATGAAACGGACGGACTGGCTGCCCGGCAGCTGATGATACGCGATGGCGGTTTTAAGGTAAATACCGATATGCTGGCCAATCGTGTGGGACGAAGCGACAACTGGCTTACGGCTATCAACTTCAGCAGCGATATACCGGATGCCATCAACATTTTAAAAGTATTACCCATAGAAATTCCTTTAAAAGTTTATCTGGACCTGGGTACCCATGCCGAGGCCTGGCAACCCAATTCCGAAGGCAGCCGCATGCTTTACAATGCCGGCCTGCAACTATCGGCCCTACGCAATACCATTCAGGTGTATGTACCCCTGTTGTACAGCCGGGTGTACCGCAATTACTTTGAATCAACCCTGCCTGATAAACGGTTGCGCCGCATTATTGCCTTCAGCATTGACATACAAAATCTGTCGCTGAAAAAATTCGACAATCGCCTTCCATACTAAAATGCAGCAGATTCGCTACATAAAACACGGCAACATTAACCTGCACAAATGGGATGCTTGTATTGATGCGGCAACGCACTCAAATATTTATGGCTACAGCTGGTACCTGAATGCCATGGCCGATAACTGGGACGCCTTGGTGCTGAATGACTATGAGGCTGTTTTTCCGCTTACCTGGAAGAAGAAGTGGGGCATTACCTACCTGTATCAACCCTGGTTTTGCGCCGCATTGGGCTTGTACAGCAAAATACCCGTTACCGCCACGCTGCTGCAACAGTTTATCAATAAAATACCCAACCACATCCGCTACATGGATATTTACCTGAACAGCGGAAATGTGCTGCCACTGAAAACAACACCCCTTACCTTACGGAAGAACTATATCTTGCCGCTGCATGATTCGTATGAACAATTGTGCATGCGTTACCGCGACAATTTGAAGCGTAACATCAAAAAAGCGCAAGCCGCTCAACTGCAGGTTCGTTTTAATATTGCCGTTACCGATGTGCTGCAGCTGGCAACCCCTACCCTGCAGCGCATTTCAGACATTACACCTGAAGAAATAAATCGCTTTACGCAGGTTTACAACCATGCCGCAAAAGCCGGCCAGGCAACCACCATAGGCATTTTTTCCGCCGCCGGCGATGCCTTATTAGCCTCTGCCGTATTTCTTTACAGCAATCGCCGCTGGTACTACATTGTTGTGGGCAACAGCCCCAACGGAAAAACCATCGGTGCTTCGCATTACCTGCTCGATCGTTTTATACACAGCCGGGCCGGCACCGATGCGGTACTTGATTTTGAAGGAAGCGATGTAGGAAATCTTGCATTTTTTTACAGCAGCTATGGCGCCATCGAAGAAGCGTATGCTGCTTTACGGATGAACCGTTTGCCCCGTTTGCTGCGCTGGTTGAAAAATTAATCAGCCCCGCTGTTCCAGTATTTTTTCGGCAACAACCAGGTCAATAGGGGTTGTAATTTTAATGTTGGTCGCTTCGCCTTCCACCAGGGTTACTTTCAGTCCAAAAGCCTCCATAACCGTTGCCTCATCGGTAAAACGTTCTTTGTAATCAATGGCAAAGGCGGGCTGTAAAATTTTACTGTGAAATGTTTGCGGGGTTTGCACCAGCCGCACTTTGCTACGGTCGAGCGGTTCGTTGCCATCCTCGGTTATAATACGCAAACTGTCTTTTGCCTCCACTACCGGAATGGCACTTCCGGTTTCCAGTGCGGTGGTATAACAGCGTTGTATCAGCTCAGGCGTAACCAGGCACCGTACGCCATCGTGTACAAAAATGATGCGCTCTTCCGTTACCAGTCGTAATCCGTTTTGTACCGAATGAAAACGTGTTTCGCCGCCGGCTGTCAGTTGTATTTGCGAAGCGTCAAAAAAACCGTCCACAATTTCGCGGCCCAGTTCCAGGTGTTCTTCGGGCAATACCAATATGATTTGCATGGTAGGGTCGGCCTTCAAAAAAGCATCAATCGTATAATACAAAACGGGCTTACCCTGTAATAATAAAAACTGCTTGGGAAGCGTGGTGCCCATCCGTTTACCCGATCCGCCGGCAACTATTACCGCACAGGTTTTCAAACTCATAGCCTTTTATTTACGATGCAAGATAAACGGTAAAAACCAACTTACGGCACGCGGCATGAGAATCAGGAACCGAACTGTTTCGGGAATCAACTGCTACAACGGCTGAATCGTGTTTAACAAACCTCTGCATCATACCACCGAATGCCGACAACTGCACCTGCTTAATACCGCAGCGATGTCATAACAATGCATTTATCCGCATGTTGAAAACATATAAGCTGCAAATAAACTGCTTTACCGGCCAAAGAATTTGACAACGCTCTTAGCAGTCATCGGTTATGCCAATAAGGTGTTACACTCCTGCAACAGGCGTTGGGGGTTAATGGCTGCCGTACCTACTTCTTCGCACACCAACCCGCCGGCAATATTGGCAATCGTTGTCATTAATTCGAGGTTGCGGGTTACTGCATACACCAGTGAAGCCACGGCAATTACCGTATCGCCGGCGCCACTTACGTCGGCAATGTTGCGTACATGAGCCGGAAATAATTTGCCCGCCCCCCCTGTTTCGCGTACAAATACCCCTTTTTCAGAAAGGGTAATTAACGAGATACGATGGTGCAGTTGCTGCTGCAACCGATCATGAATATGGTTTAAGGTATCCAGATTAATTTCGGAAACATCGAGATGCAGCGCTTCCTTAACCTCCTTCAAATTGGGCTTAAATACATCGGCCTGCCGGTAGGCAAAGAAGTTCCGGCGTTTGGGATCTACGGTGGTAAGAATGCCGCCCTCCCGGCACAACGCCAACGTATGTTCAATAACCCGTGGCGTTAGCACGCCTTTGTTATAATCTTCAAAAATGAGCACCTGTGGCTGTTCCTGTTCAATAAACTGCCGAACGGCCTGTAGCAATCGTTCTTCATCTTCCGCATCCAGGTCGGTTGTAATTTCATTATCCAGCCGCAACATTTGCTGATTACGACTGATGATGCGGGTTTTATTGGTTGTTATGCGCCGGTTGCTGCTACGCAAAAAACCGGTTTGAATGCCGTGCTGTTGTAACAGTTGCGTAAGAATACGTCCATCCTCATCATCGCCTACCACACTCAGCAGAGAAACAGGTGCTCCCAAAGCAGCAATATTCAGTGCCACGTTGGCGGCGCCACCTACGCGGTACTCCTTGCGGTCGAGTGCCACAACGGGCACCGGCGCTTCCGGCGAAATTCGCTCTACATGGCCCCACATGTACGAATCCAGCATCACATCGCCAATAACGCCCACTTTAACGGAGCGCATGGCAGCAAACAAAGCATCAAAGGGTGGTTGGGTCATGTTGTGCATTTTTTTTGCGGGCCTTCAAAGCTATATAGTACACCGGAATACCGATAAGTGTAATAATGAGGCCGGGCCACGTAAACTGCGGCTTAAACACTATCAGCAATCCGCAAAAACTGAGGCCCATCAAAATATACAGAGCGGGCAGTACGGGATAACCAAATGCCCGGTACGGGCGGTCGGCATCGGGGCGCTTGCGGCGCAAAATAAAAATGCCCGCAATGGTAAGCATGTAAAACAGAACCACTACAAACGAAATCATGTCGAGCAACTGTCCGTATCGCCCACTCACACTCCACAAACAGGCAATCACGCATTGCACCCACAGGCTCCACTGCGGAACGGAAAAGCGGTTAAGCGTTCCGGCCTGTGGGAAAAACAAGCCGTCTTTAGCCATGGTGTAATACACCCGTGCGCCGGCAAGGATCAAACCATTGTTACACCCAAAGGTTGATACCATAATCATCAGCGCAATGATAACGGTACCGGCATTGCCAAATATTTGTTGCGAAGCTGCCACGGCTACCCGGTCTTTTTCGGCACCCGCAATTTCCGTAAGCGGCAGCACAGCCGTGTACATGAGATTGGCCGAAACATAAATGAGCGTAACAATGAAGGTTCCCAAAAACAAACTCAGGCCAATATTACGGCGCGGATTTTTTATTTCACCGGCAATAAAGGTTACGTTGTTCCATGCATCGCTGCTGAATATTGAACCTACCATGGCGGCAGCTATGGCTCCTAATGCGGGCACCAGGGTATAGGTACCCACCTCTCCGGATGGCGACAGCGAACGCAAATTCCAGGCATCCTGCCAGTTGGCCTGCCAAATGGAAGGCTTCATGAACAGAAGACCGAAAATGATAAGGCCAAACAAACTCACCAGCTTGGTAACCGTAAACGTTGTTTGAATGAGCTTACCTTCTTTTACCCCCCTGGTATTTACGTAGGTTAACAATACAATCAAAGCAATGGAAACCAACTGAGCCGGTGAAATTTTAATGAAGCCCAAATCTGCGGCCACCAAATCTTCGCTTACGCCCGGCACCAGGTACGCCATAAACTTGGCAAACGCAACCCCTACTGCCGCAATGGTGGCAGTTTGTATAACGGTAAAAAAACTCCACCCGTATAAAAATGCCAGCAACGGATTGTACGCCTCTTTCAAATACACATACTGGCCACCGGCCTTGGGAAACATGCCACTCAGTTCGCCGTAGCTTACGGCCGCGGTCAGGGTCATAAAACCGGTGAGCAGCCAAACCATAATCAGCCAGCCGGCGCTGCCCACGTTGCGGGTAATGTCGGCACTCACAATAAAAATGCCCGACCCTATCATGGAGCCGGCCACAACCATGGTGGCATCTAATAAACTGAGTGTAGGTTTAAATTCGGATGAAGTGGGTTGCATAGCCGTTGGTTCCGTTGGTTGAACGGAAACGGAAGATAAGCAATCGCAGGATACAATTATTTCTTCTTTGACTGCTGGTAGGCCTCATTCAATCCCTTCAGCACTTCCTTCGTAATATCAAATGCGGCATCTTTATAATACAGGGTAAGATTACCCTCGCCGGTTGAAAATATGAAGTTATAGCCGGCCGTTTTGTTATACTCCTCCAGGTAATCGTTGATGCGCTTTTGAATATCATCCAAAGCCTTCGCCTGGTTGTTCATGTGCTGGTTCAACAGGTTTTCGCGGCGCATGCTTAACTGCTCGTAACGCTTTTGGTATTCCCGCTGAAAGTTTTCCGCTTCAATTTGGGTAATGGCTTCTCCGCGTTTCAAAAACTCCATACGATCTTTCTCCAGCTTGTTCACGCCTCCCTGTATTTCGTTTTCAATACGCTGCTTTTCCCGCTCAATTTCATCGTTCTTCAGCTTAAAATATTCGTAGTGCGCCTTAATGGTATCAAGGTCAATATAGGCTATACGTACATGTTCCGATGCGGGGTCGCGTTTCGGATCCACATTTGCGGGCTGTGTTCCGGTTTTTTTTGACGATCCTGTAAAATGTAAAACGTATAAAACGGCAACCGCGGCCGTAAGCACAACCAATAAAATTGTTTGTATCTGTTTCATAACTACGCGGGCAAGCTACTGTAAATGCTGGGCCTGACAATTCGTGGGCGCAAAATTAAGAAAGCCTTAACAAGAGCGCTAAAAAAACCCCGGCTTTGTGGCCGGGGTTGTAGTAATGGCATTCAAGAAAGGCCGGGCTTACTCTTCTTCGTCAAAGCTCATCGCCTCTTTTGTGGTAAGCAACAGTTCGTATTCTTCTTTGCTGCCCACAATCATGTTTTCAAATTCACGTAAGCCGGTACCGGCGGGTATGGCATGGCCGGTAATTACGTTTTCTTTCAGGCCCAGCAGGTAATCGGTTTTACCT
The DNA here is from genome assembly GCA_046297415.1 of Lacibacter sp. GTDB lineage: Bacteria > Bacteroidota > Bacteroidia > Chitinophagales > Chitinophagaceae > Lacibacter. The sequence goes on along the minus strand of JBKBIL010000009.1, from coordinate 11,292 downwards.
TCAATGGCAGCCGTACTCAGCACCTTTGTGGTTTCCTGGAACGATGCGGCCGAAATCCAGCTCTGCACACCCAGCGAGGCCTTGGTAATACCCAGCAGTACCGGTTGGGCAGTTGCGGGGTTGGCATCGCGTACCTCAATGAGGGCTTTGTCGGCCCGGCGGAGCTGGCTGTTTTCTTCCCGCAGTTCACGGAGGGTAATAATCTGGCCCGGGCGGTACTTTGTACTGTCACCGGGGTTGGTTACCACCTTCTTATCAAAGATGCGGTCGTTCTCATCAATAAACTCGAAGCGGTCCACCAAATCTTCTTCCAGGAACTTCGTATCGCCGGCATCAATGATTTCTACTTTCTTCATCATCTGGCGTACAATCACTTCAATGTGCTTGTCGTTGATGCGTACCCCCTGCAGGCGATATACTTCCTGAATTTCATTAACCACGTACTCCTGTACCGCAAACGGACCTTTAATGGCCAAAATATCACTCGGTGCAATCTGGCCATCGCTCAGGGGCGAACCTGCTTTTACAAAGTCGCCTTCCTGTGCCAGAATTTGACGGGTAAGCGGCACCAAGTATTTCTTCACCACCTCGTCCTTGCTGGTTACAATGATTTCGCGGTTGCCACGCTTAATGGCACCGAAGCTTACCACACCGTCAATTTCCGATACAATGGCCGGGTTGCCGGGGTTCCGTGCTTCAAACAATTCGGTAACACGGGGCAAACCACCCGTAATGTCACGCAGTTTGCTTAATACACGCGGTATTTTAACCAACACCTGGCCGGCTATCACCTCTTCGCCTTCTTCCACTACCAGGTGCGAACCTACGGGCAGGTTGTACGATTTTACTTCTTTGCTGCCTTCTACCACTACGGCCGGTATGCGGGTCTTGTCTTTGGTTTCGATAACCACTTTTTCGCGGTGGCCGGTTTGTTCGTCGGCTTCTTCGCGGTAGGTTACACCTTCAATAATGTTTTCGAAGCGCACGGTACCCGGTACTTCGGCAACCACTACGTTGTTGAAGGGATCCCATGAACAGATGATGTCGCCTTTTTTCACCTGCTGGCCTTCTTTTACCAACAGGGTTGAACCGTAAGGAATGTTATTAGTAATCAGCAGGCGGTCGTTCTTCAGATCCATGATACGCACTTCGCCGGTACGACCGATAACGATTTGCACTTTTTCTCCTTCATTGTTGGTGGTGGTAACGGTACGCAAGCCGTCGAACTGAATGGTACCATCAAACTTGGCATGCAGGGTTGATTCTACCGAAGCCGAGCCGGCAACACCACCCACGTGGAAGGTGCGCAGGGTAAGCTGGGTACCCGGTTCACCAATGGATTGGGCGGCAATGATACCAACGGCGTCGCCTTTCTGTGCCATGGTGCCGGTGGCCAGGTTGCGGCCGTAACACTTCACGCACACACCCCGCTTGCTTTCGCAGGTAAGTACCGAACGAATTTCCACCATCTCAATACCGGCGTCTTCAATCTTACGGGCAACAGCAGCCGAAATTTCTTCACCGGCCTTGATAATCAGTTCATCGGTTTGCGGATGATATACATCGTGCAGCGATGTACGGCCTTCAATACGGTCGCTCAGCGGCTCAATGATATCTTCATTATCCTTCAGCGCAGTGGTGGCAATGCCCCGCAGGGTGCCGCAATCTTCTTCCGTAATCACCACATCCTGTGCCACATCCACCAAACGACGGGTGAGATAACCGGCGTCGGCCGTTTTCAACGCCGTATCGGCCAAACCTTTACGGGCACCGTGGGTAGAAATAAAGTAATCCAATACGCTCAGGCCGTCTTTAAAGTTGGAAAGTACCGGGTTTTCGATGATCTCGCTTCCGGTAGAGCCGCTCTTACGGGGCTTGGCCATCAAACCACGAATACCGGCCAGCTGCTTCACCTGCTGCTTGCTACCCCGTGCACCGGAGTCGAGCATCATAAACACCGAGTTGAAGCCTTGCTTATCGGCCGCCATTTCGCGAATGAGGGTTTCGGTTACACGGGTATCCACACGGCTCCAGATGTCAATAATCTGGTTGTAGCGCTCGTTGTTGGTAATCAAACCCATGTTGTAGTTTTCCCACACTTCATTTACTTCTTCCTGGGCTGCTTCAATCATCTCCTGTTTGATTTCGGGAATGATGAGGTCGTTAATGCTAAACGACAAGCCACCCTGGAAGGCCATGCGGAAACCTAACTGCTTGATATCATCGAGGAACTTGGCCGTTTTCGGCACGTCGGTAATTTCAATGATATCGCCAATAATTTCACGCAGGTTCTTTTTGGTAAGCAATGCGTTTACAAATCCCACTTCGGCGGGCACGTACTGGTTAAAAATAACACGCCCAACAGTGGTATCAATAATGCGGGTTACCAGCGTATCGTTTTCACGCACCTTGGCACGCACTTTAATGGGGGCATGCAGGTCAACGCGTCCTTCGTTGTAGGCAATCAATACCTCCTCGGGTGAATAGAAGGTTTTCCCTTCACCCTTCACCACTTCGGTTTCGGTAGATTTCTTCGCCTTGGAAATATAGTACAGGCCCAGTACCATGTCCTGCGAAGGCAGGGTAATGGGCGTACCGTTTTGCGGGTTCAAAATGTTGTGCGATGCCAGCATCAGCAACTGCGCTTCCAAAATGGCGGCATTACTCAAAGGCACGTGCACGGCCATTTGGTCACCGTCGAAGTCGGCGTTGAACGCTGCGGTTACCAGCGGGTGCAACTGTATGGCCTTTCCTTCAATCAGTTTGGGCTGGAAGGCCTGAATAGAAAGGCGGTGCAGTGTTGGGGCACGGTTTAACAATACCGGATGGCCCTTCAGAATATTTTCAAGAATGTCCCAAATAACGGCTTCTTTCTTATCAACCAGTTTGCGGGCCGATTTTACGGTTTTAACAATACCCCGCTCAATCAGCTTGCGAATGATAAAGGGCTTGAACAGTTCGGCAGCCATGTCCTTCGGCAGGCCACACTCGTGCAGTTTCAGCTCGGGGCCAACCACAATTACCGAACGGCCCGAATAGTCAACCCGCTTACCCAACAGATTCTGGCGGAAGCGGCCCTGCTTACCCTTCAGCACATCGCTCAGCGATTTGAGCGCACGGCCCCCTTCGGCCTTAACGGCGTTGGATTTACGTGAGTTGTCAAACAGGCTGTCAATCGCTTCCTGCAGCATCCGCTTTTCGTTCCGCAAAATCACTTCGGGCGCCTTAATTTCCAGCAGGCGCTTCAAACGGTTGTTGCGGATGATTACCCGGCGGTACAAGTCGTTCAAATCCGAAGAAGCAAAGCGGCCGCCATCCAGGGGCACCAGCGGACGCAGTTCCGGCGGAATAACGGGGATGTATTGCATCACCATCCACTCGGGCCGGTTGGCTACGCGTTCGTTGGCTTCGCGGAAGGCTTCCACCACGCTCAGGCGCTTCAACGCGTCGGCTTTACGTTGTTGCGAGGTTTCGGTAGCCGCGGCGTTGCGCAGTTCGTAGCTCAGCTGATCCAGGTCAATGCGTGCCAGCAGGTCTTGAATGGCTTCCGCGCCCATTTTGGCAATGAACTTCTGCGGATCTTCATCGGGCAAATACTGATTGTCTTTCGGCAGCGTTTCCAGCAGGTCCAGATACTCTTCTTCCGTCAACAAGTCGCCCACGTTCAGGTTTTCCTTCACACCGGGCTGAATTACCACGTAACGTTCGTAGTAAATGATGGTTTCCAGCTTTTTGGAACTCATGCCCAGCAGGTAACCAATTTTGTTGGGCAGCGATTTGAAGTACCAAATGTGTACCACGGGCACCACCAGCTTAATGTGGCCCATGCGTTCGCGGCGCACTTTCTTTTCGGTTACTTCCACACCGCAACGGTCGCACACAATGCCTTTGTAGCGGATACGCTTGTATTTGCCGCAGGCGCATTCAAAGTCTTTTACCGGACCAAAAATGCGTTCGCAGAACAATCCGTCCCGCTCGGGCTTGTACGTACGGTAGTTGATAGTTTCGGGCTTCAGCACTTCGCCAAAGCTGCGCTCCAAAATGGTATCGGGCGAAGCGAGGCTGATGGTGATTTTTGAGAAAACAGATCGTTGACGGTTTTCTTTTCTGGCTGCCATATCGAAGTTTTCAGTTTTTTTTGAAGGGCTCCGTTGCTTGCGCAACGTACCCGTATTGGTTATGTTTCCGGCGCCGGTGCCGCTGTGCATCGTTGGTTGCATCGCACACTGCAGCGCCTTGTTTGCTCATCAGCCGGTGCCCTTGCCGCAACACCGGCTGCAGCAATGTATTACTCTTCAAATTTCAGGTCAAGGCCAAGGCCACGGAGTTCGTGTACCAAAACATTGAACGATTCGGGCACACCCGGACGCGGAATGTTATCCCCTTTTACGATGGCTTCGTAGGTTTTGGCACGACCTACAATGTCATCGCTCTTGATGGTTAACAGTTCCTGCAAAATGTTGGCGGCGCCGTACGCTTCAAGCGCCCACACTTCCATCTCACCAAAGCGCTGGCCACCAAACTGTGCTTTACCACCCAGCGGCTGCTGCGTAATAAGGCTGTAGGGGCCAATCGAGCGGGCGTGCATCTTGTCGTCCACCATGTGGTGCAGTTTAATCATGTAAATGATGCCCACGGTTGCTTTTTGGTGGAAGCGTTCGCCGGTTTCGCCATCGTACAGGTGGGTATGGCCAAACTTGGGCAAGCCTGCCTTTTCGATGTAGGCGGCTATTTCTTCGGTAGTTGCCCCGTCAAAAATGGGAGTGGCAAATTTTACGCCCAGTTTTTGACCGGCCCAGCCCAGTACGGTTTCGTAAATCTGGCCCAGGTTCATACGGCTGGGTACGCCCAGCGGGTTCAGCACAATGTCCACCGGCGTTCCGTCTTCCAGGAAGGGCATGTCTTCCTGCCGTACAATTTTTGCCACAATACCTTTGTTACCGTGGCGGCCGGCCATCTTGTCACCCACTTTCAGTTTGCGCTTTACGGCCAGGTACACCTTCGCCAGTTTCAATACACCGGCGGGCAACTCATCACCAATGCTGATGTTGAACTTTTCCCGCTTGTAGCGGCCCAGTTCTTCGTTGTATTTGATGTTGTAGTTGTGCAGCAACTGGTTAATCAGCTCATCGGTATGCGCATCGCCTGTCCACCCCAGGGGGTTTACGTTTTGATAGTCGATGGTGGCCAAATTTTTGGCGTTGAACTTGGCACCTTTGCCAATAATTACTTCGCCAAAGTTGTTGCTTACACCGGCCGATGTTTTGTCTTTCAGCAGGGTTTGCAACTTGCCCAGCAGTATTTCTTGCAGCTCGGCAATGTTTTTTTCGTGAATCTTTTCGGTTTTTTCCAGCAGGGCTTTTTCACGAATCTTCGCATTCTTATCTTTTTTGGCACGCTGGAACAACTTCTTATCAATTACCACACCTTCGGTTCCGCTGGGTGCTTTCAGCGAAGCATCTTTTGCATCGCCTGCTTTATCGCCAAAGATGGCACGCAACAGCTTTTCTTCCGGAGTGGGGTCGCTTTCGCCTTTGGGGGTAATCTTACCAATTAGTATATCGCCTTCTTTGATGGATGCGCCAATGCGGATGATACCGTTTTGATCAAGGTCTTTCGTTGCCTCTTCGCTTACGTTTGGAATATCGGGCGTCAGTTCCTCTTCGCCCAGCTTGGTATCACGCACTTCCAGTTCGTATTCTTCAACGTGTATGGAAGTGAAGAGGTCTTCCCGCACGATGCGCTCACTAATAACGATAGCGTCTTCAAAGTTGTAACCCTTCCAGGGCATGAAGGCTACTTTCAGGTTTCTACCCAGTGCCAGTTCACCGTCTTTGGTAGCATAACCTTCGGTGAGGAAATCGCCTTCCTTAACGGCCTGACCTTTGGTAACGCAGGGCTTTAGGTTAATGCAGGTACCCTGGTTGGTTTTTACAAACTTGGTGAGTTTATAAACTTTCAGGTCGTCTTCAAAGCTTACCAGTTTTTGCTCTTCGTTGCGCTCGTAACGTACATGAATTTCGTTGGCATCTACGTACTCCACAACGCCGGTTCCTTCAGCCGTTAACTGAATGCGGGCATCTCGTGCTGCCATGGCTTCCAGACCGGTACCAACAATGGGTACTTCGGGGCGCAACAGCGGAACAGCCTGGCGTTGCATGTTACTTCCCATCAGCGCACGGTTGGCATCATCATGTTCCAAGAACGGAATCAGCGATGCGCTTAGGCCCACAATTTGGTTGGGGGCTACGTCCATGTACTGTACTTCCGATTTTTCCAGAATGGGGAAGTCGCCGCTTTCACGGGAACGAACACGGTCTTCAACAATATTTCCGTTTTCGTCAATGGAAATGTTTACCTGTGCAATACGTGCTTCATCCTCTTCTTCAGCGCTCAGGTAGGTGAGTTGCTTCATATCAACCTTTCCGTTCTCCACTTTGCGGTAGGGCGTTTCAATAAAGCCCATTTCGTTCACCTTGGCATGAACGCACAGGGTCGAAATCAAACCAATGTTCGGACCTTCCGGAGTTTCAATGGTACACAGGCGGCCATAGTGACTGTAGTGTACGTCGCGTACTTCAAAGCCGGCACGTTCGCGGCTCAAGCCACCGGGGCCCAGTGCCGATATACGCCGCTTATGGGTGATTTCAGAAAGCGGGTTGGTTTGGTCGAGAAACTGCGACAGCTGCGAGGTACCGAAGAACGAATTGATTACCGACGACAGCGTACGGGCGTTAATCAGGTCAACCGGGGTAAACACTTCGTTGTCGCGTACGTTCATGCGTTCGCGTATGGTACGGGCCATACGGGCCAGCCCCACGCCAAACTGGGCGTACAACTGCTCGCCCACGGTACGCACCCGGCGGTTGCTCAGGTGGTCAATATCATCAATTTCGGCCTTGCCGTTGGTGAGTTTTACCAGGTATTTGATGATGGCAATAATATCATCTTTGGTAAGCACCTTCTTATCCAGCGGAAAGTCGAGGTTGAGTTTGCGGTTAATTTTGTAACGGCCCACTTCGCCCAAATCGTAACGCTTGTCGCTGAAGAACAGCTTGTCAATAATGCCACGGGCGGTTTCGTTATCGGGAGCATCGGCTCCGCGTAACTGGCGGTAAATGTGCTGTACGGCTTCCAGCTCACTGTTGGAGGTGTCTTTGTTAAGCGTGTTGTAAATGATGGCAAAATCACCGCTCACTTCTTCTTTTTGAATGAACACGCTCTTTACGTCCATTTCGCTGATCAGCTCAATGGCTTCGGCATCCAAAATCGAGTCGCGTTCCAGCACTACTTCGTTCCGCTCAATGCTAACCACCTCGCCGGTATCTTCATCCACAAAGTCTTCTACCCAGCTGCGCAGTACACGGGCAGCCAGGCGTTTGCCTTCGTGCTTTTGCAGCGACTTTTTATCGGCGGGCACCTCATCGGCCATGCCAAACAGTTCCAGAATGTCTTTATCGGTTTCGTAGCCTATTGCACGCAGCAGCGTGGTTACCGGGAACTTCTTTTTGCGGTCAATGTACGCATACATTACGTTGTTGATGTCGGTAGCAAATTCCATCCAGGCGCCTTTGAAAGGAATGACACGGGCGCTGTAAATTTTGGTACCGTTGGGGTGTATGCTTTGCCCAAAGAATACGCCGGGCGAGCGGTGAAGCTGACTTACCACTACCCGCTCGGCACCGTTAATTACGAAGGTGCCACGGGGCGTCATGTACGGAATGTTTCCTAAAAACACGTCCTGTACAATGGTTTGGAAATCTACGTGCTCTTCATCGTTACAGCTGAGGCGCAGTTTGGCTTTCAGCGGAACGGCGTAGGTAAGGCCACGCTCCATACACTCTTCAATGGTGTAGCGGGGCGGGTCAATAAAGTAATCGAGAAATTCGAGAACGAAGATGTTGCGAGTGTCTGTAATCGGGAAGTTTTCCTTAAACACCTTAAAGAGGCCCTCGTTGTTCCGCTTGTCGGGCGTGGTTTCTAACTGGAAAAAATCTTTAAACGATTGGATTTGGATGCCCAGGAGGTCAGGAATGTCGGCCAGATGCTTTACTTTACCAAAGTTAATTCGTTTGTTCGCTGCAGCTTGTGTTGAAGACATACGCTTTAAACCGGTTTTTAAAGTTCGTGCACGGAGGTAGCTGCCCGTCTTTCTCCAAAGACAGGTAAATTGATTTTCAGTTATTTATGACTGATTGAGGGCGCCAACAGCTATTCCGCCTAAATTTAGGGAGGGCAAAGGTAAGCATTTATCCACATTGGAACAAAATTTGATTGGCCCTGTTTTGCACGGCCTGTTCCGCCCGAAAGCCGCTGTAGAACGGCGGTGGGAAGCAACCTGATACGGCGGTTTGCCCCTTGCCCGGAAAAAACAAACCCCGGTTGTGCCGGGGTTTGAAACGTTCATTTTTTAGGGTGCTTAGGCAATTTCAACTTCAGCACCGGCTTCTTTCAGCTTAGCTGCAATTTCTTCAGCTTCGGCTTTCGATACGCCTTCTTTAACGGGTTTGGGTGCGCCGTCAACCAGGTCTTTTGCTTCTTTCAGACCCAAACCGGTGAGATCTTTCACAATCTTCACCACGTTCAGTTTCGAAGCTCCACCGCTCTTCAGAATTACATCAAAAGAGGTTTTCTCTTCAGCGGCGGCTGCGCCACCACCATCGCCGGCGGCTACTACTACAGCTGCTGCTGCAGGCTCAATGCCATACTCGTTTTTCAGTACATCGGCCAGTTCCTGTACTTCTTTTACAGTAAGGCCTACCAGTTGTTCGGCTAAAGCTTTTACGTCTGCCATTTGTTTTACTTTTTAACCGCCTTCATAGCCCTACGACCAGCTCCGGCGGATGGTTATGAAATAATGCCCCGTTTGCACCTCAGAGGCGTTGGTAATTTGCAGGGTTGTTACGCTGTCTTATTCAGCAGCGGCTGCCGTTTCGCCTTTTTGCTCGGCATTGTGCAGCAAGGCTGCGATAACACGCTTGGCGGGCGATTGCAACAGGCCAATAACGTCGCCAATAAGCTCGTTTTTGGTCTTGATTTGCGTAAGCGTTTTCAGCTGGTTGTCGCCGCTGAATACTTCGCCATTGATGAAGGCAGCTTTCAGTACCGGGCGCTCGCTGTTGCTCTCTTTGCGGAACGAACTGATGATTAGCGCAGGTTCCTTGGGATTTTCAGAGAACATGAGTGCGGTAACATTGTTCAACGCGTCAAATACGCCGCTGTACCGCTCGGCATCCAGCGCTTCCAGGGCTTTACGAATGAGGGTGTTTTTTGCCACCTTCATTTCCACTTTTTTATCAAAGCAGGCACGGCGCAGTTTGCCAATTTGCTCTACTGTAAGCGACTCGGTATCGGTGATATAGAAATTGTCGTACTGAGAGAACTTGCCTTTCAGCACTTCAATCACTTCATTTTTTTGTTCTTTGGTCATGATGTATGGATTTAGAACCCTGAAAGGTTTAGTTCACAAATGATTTGGTATCAACCGGTATGCCCGGGCTCATGGTGGTTGCCATGTAAACGCTCTTCAGATAGGTTCCTTTGGCCGTTGCGGGTTTGGCTTTAATGAGAGCCGACAGGAACTCCTGCGTATTTTCGGCGATTTTTTCGGGGGCAAAACTTACACGGCCAATAGATGCGTGTACGATACCGGCTTTGTCAACCTTAAAGGCAATTTTACCGCCTTTTACCTCGGTAACGGCAGCGGCTACATCGTTGGTAACGGTACCGGTTTTGGGGTTGGGCATCAGGTTGCGGGGGCCAAGTATTTTACCCAGTTTACCAATTTTGGGCATTACGGCGGGCGTTGCAATAATTACATCAACATCCGTCCAGCCACCTTCAATTTTTGCGATGTACTCGTCCAGGCCAACATAATCGGCGCCGGCAGCTTTTGCTTCGTCTTCTTTGTCAGGCGTACACAATACCAGTACCCGCTTGGTTTTACCTGTGCCGTGCGGCAGCGTTACGGTGCCACGGATGGCCTGGTCGGCCTTTTTGGGATCCACACCCAGGCGTACGTGTACGTCAACCGAGCTATCAAAATTGGTGCAGTTGATTTCTTTTACCAGTGCGGCAGCTTCTTTCAGGGAATAAATTTTGTTTTTATCCACCTTAGCTTCAGCTGCTTTTCTTTTTTTCGTGAGCGACATGTTTGAAACAGTTTTTTAACCTGCCTTACGGCAGAAAGGTGAATAAATTAGTTTTCCCAGGGAGCTTTACCTTCAATAGTAATGCCCATGCTGCGTGCGGTACCTGCCACCATGCGCATGGCGCTGTGCAGGGTAAAGCAGTTGAGGTCGGGCATTTTGTCTTTTGCAATGGCTTCTACCTGTTCCCAGGTTACCTTGCCAACTTTTGCACGGTTGGGCTCTTTGGAACCTTTCTGCAATTTGGCAGCTTCCAGCAACTGAACCGAAGCGGGGGGAGTTTTGATGACAAAGTCGAACGACTTGTCGGTGTAAACGGTAATTAATACGGGGAGCACTTTCCCCATTTTGTCCTGCGTACGGGCATTAAATTGCTTGCAGAACTCCATGATGTTGACGCCCTTCGAACCAAGGGCCGGACCAACGGGAGGTGCAGGGTTGGCTTGGCCGCCTTTTACCTGCAACTTCACAAATCCTGAAATTTCTTTGGCCATTTTTTTAAATTTTTTGGTGATAACGTTGGCTGCATTGTACAACCAACTCCCATTTTGTTGCCGGTACTGTTGCAGCACACGGCTTACAAAGATCTTTGGGGAGCGCAAAGGTACAAGCTTTTACACATTTATGCAATAAAGCTCCAATTTTTTGCAAGAAAAAAACCCGCCGGAGGCGGGTTTCTGCGTTTAATAATTAGGAAAGTTTTTCTACCTGCATGTAATTCAGTTCCACAGGTGTTGCACGGCCAAAGATTTTTACGCTTACCCGCAATTTTTTCTTTTCGTCGTTCACTTCTTCAATCACCCCGTTGAAATCGTTGAAGGGCCCGTCAATTATTTTAATGGTTTCGCCTACAATAAAAGGTTCGCTCATCGTCATGCCGGAGGCATCGGCCATCTCGTCCATTTTGCCGAGCATTTTGTTTACTTCGGCTTTACGCAGGGCAATGGGATGATCTTTGCCAAGGAAGTGAATTACGTTGCTGGTGTTGCTGATGGCCTCCCGAATTTCATCGCTCATCTGCCCTCCTTCAATTTCAATCATCACATAACCCGGGTAGAAGTTCCGTTCCCGTACTACTTTCTTACCGTTTTGTACCTTATATACTTTTTCTACGGGCAGAAATACCTGCTTTACCACCTTATCC
>JBKBIL010000008.1:0-102362 GCA_046297415.1 Lacibacter sp. | reverse complement strand
GACCCGCATCGTCAAATCATATTTTTTGCATCGCCCGTAATACGGGTCAGCCGCATCAGAAAAAACATGATTTGACGATGCGTGCAAAAATCAAAACTGACACAGTTTATGCAACACTACCTGTGTTTGCGATGCAACCCATCTCTGTTGTGAAGGTCTTACATGCACAACCTCTAGTGGAACAAATCATTGCGGTATTTGATTAAAAAATGACTGTATTTACATTACAATGTTGCCCAGCCTTATATTATCTTTTATATGCGTTTTCTTCAATCTTTTTTTTGTCTTTTTATTTGTTGTATGATTGCTCAATATTGCAATGCACAAAGACAAGAGTTTGTTATTAATGGTTGTATTAGCGGTTTAGATAATGGAACGGTGGAATTGTTACCGGTTGGAATATATGATCGTTTTAGAGAAGTAAAACTCGATTCAAGTAGTTTTAGCATCCGCAATGGAAGATTTGTTATAAGTGGCAAAATGGATTACCCACATGCATTTTACATTTTTTTAGAAAATGACAGTGTTTTTTTGCCCTCTGATATTGTTTTGATTTCGCCGGGCCGGCAGCGCCTTGCTATATCTGCAGATTCAATAAAAAATCTTACACCTGCAATGTAAGCTCCCCTTATTTTAGTGCCATCTTCAATTAGAGCTTTTTAAAAATACTTAATTTTCTTTTACCGCTTTATCCACGACCCGCTGCGCTTCAATTTTTAAAGGATTTTCGCTGGCGGGTGTGGATAAAGCTGCCTCGCTCTGTTTGAGCGCTGCGTACTTTACCGGGGATAGATACCCCAGGGTCTTGTGCGGTCGTTCTGTATTGTAATCCAGCCGCCATTCTTCGCTTCTCGCTCTTACTTCGGCCAGACTGTAAAACAAATACGCATTGAGTAACTCCCGGCGCATGCTTCCGTTTTTACGTTCGATATAGGCATTCTGCATGGGTTTCCCTGGTTGAATAAATTGTAAACTGATGCGGCGGCTCTCATGACAACACCACACCTCAAGCTTATGGCTGATAAATTCAGGACCATTGTCGCAACGGATGTTGACCGGGCATCCCCGTTCAGCAATCAGCTTTTCCAGTACTCTTATTACACGCAGCGATGGTAGAGATGTATCCACTTCAATAGCCAATGATTCCCGGTTAAAATCATCAATAACATTAAGCAGGCGGAACTTTCTTCCGTCAACCAATCGGTCGCTCATAAAATCAATACTCCATACCTGATTGGGTGCCGAGGGCTGTAGCAATGGCTGTTTGACTCTTTCTGGTAAACGGCGCTTGGCTCTGCGACGGATGTTCAGTTTCATATCAGTATATACCCTGTAAATGCGCTTGTGATTCCACCAATGCCCACGGTTGCACAGCCGGTAGCAGCATTGCCAAAAACCAATCGCAACATGTTTGGTGGTTAATTGGGTTAATGCAGCCTGCAGTGCTGCATCATCCTTTTGTTTGTGTTGATACTGACAGGTGGTTCGGGATATCCCCATCAGCTTACACGCCTTACGGTTACTTAGCTGCTCCTCCTCAACCAGGTAGTCAACAGCCTCCCGTTTCTCCTCGGGCGTTATAACTTTTTTTCAATGAAGTTCTTCATAGCCCGGTTCTCCAGGCTTAGTTCCGCTACCATCTTCTTGTACTCACTCAGCTCTGCTTCAAGCGTCTTCATCTTTGCTACATCGCTTACGTCCATACCGCCATACTTTGCCTTCCAGTTGTAAAAGGTGGCTTCGCTGATGCCCAATTCCCGACATACTTCTTTCGTGGGAATACCAGACTCCTGCTTCTTTAACGCAGATACAATCTGGCTCTCTGTAAATCGTTTTCTCATGTGTTCAAAATTTAAAGTTAACAAATCAAACTGTTGCTAACTCTAACTTGAATGGCCGAACTTTGGGGGAGCTTACAGCAATTATCAACTCGCCAAGCAACAATGAATTTTTAAAATCGTTTTTAAAGGAAGGTTATAGCGGGTTGACAAATGAGTATGATAATTATTTATCTGAATTTCAGCGGCTCAGCAAGGATTACGCTGGTAATATTCCGGACAGCACACGGCTACGTATGGAAATTTATGGAAATGAAATCAGGCAATCAAAGCACGAATATCTATACAAGTATGCAAAATCAAATCCGGATTCATATGTTTCGGTATGGATAGCGGTTGACCTTTTTCTTCTGGCGGGTACACTGCTGAATTAGAAAAAGCATTAAAAATACTTTCGCCAAAAATAAAGCGTACCACAACAGGTAATTACTTGCAGTATGCTTTAATGCAATCGAAACGGGTATCAGTGGGACATACAATTCCGTACAATATTTTGGCTGATACCGCAGGTAAATCTGTTAGCGTTTCGTTTGAGAATAACAGGTATACGTTAGTTGATATTTGGTATAGTAATTGCGCTCCCTGTATTAAGCAATTTCCGGAATTACTTTCGTTATATGATCGCTATCAATCAAAAGGTTTTGGCATTGTACAAATTTCCACTGATGTTGAAGCCAGGAGAGGCAGTATGATAAAATTAATCAATCAATATAAATTAAATTGGCCCCATTACTGGGACAAAAATGGCATTAAAACCAGTGAATTTTTCATCAATCAATTCCCGACAAATTTTCTTGTTGACAGTAAGGGTACTATAATTGCAAAAAATTTAGGTATGGCGTCATTACAGAAATATTTAGAAAGCGTTTTGCGTAATTAGTAAAAGAAGTTAATTGTTTAAAATATGGCAGAAGTGAGGTGCTGAGTAGTGCAGAGTAGTATGCTGGTGCCTTGTTTCTTCGTAAGCTACTGTGCAATTTTACATTTCCCATCCAGGTGCAAGCGTCCTGTTTGTACTTTAGTAAGCCGGTGCACCGCAGTAAAGTATACGCTACTTACCCCTATGCTGCTGGTTGCTTTATAGCTGATTGGTGTTTATTGGTGGCTTAACTACTGCTGATACAGAAGCAGCCCTGGCAGCCGGTTGCCAACCCGTATCATTCGGCACTACCCGCCTGCGCACCGAAACAGCCGGTGTGGTGGGAGCGGCGTTATTGTGTGTGTAGTAGGGTGTAGTTGTGCGTAGGGTTTTTTAGATGCTTTTTAGCAGTAACGGCTCCCCTTGCATTACACTTGATATGATGCATACGCCCAAATGGGGACGTTGCGTGGTACTTAGTAGAATGTGTTTTATTAAAGATACTGCCATAGCAATTAATGCGTATGAAGGTTAGAAATGAGTTTTATTTGGTTGCTGCCAAATGTCCCTTGCAGTAGATGTTGCATCGAAGAAGTTTTTTTCCGTAGTTTTTGTATTGTGTTTAGTTGAGTGAGCTACGATTGCCCACGGGCTGCGGGGGCCGGCGGGCGCTGCCCTTAGGCAGCGGTGGCGCCTTGCAGGGGGGCGGGCGGGTAGGGCGACACGGTACCCCACAGGCGCCCGAACTACCGGTGCCCGGTGTACTGCTGCCGAAAGCCCCACCAACAAAAAACCGTCAGCTTTTGTGTTGCTAACGGTCTTTAATTGACGATTTTGTTGGCGCAGCTGCTGCTGGCGAAGGCTTCGGGCTTGGCTTTGAAGGCAAAGCCCATGCCCAGTATGTAGCCCATGGCTTCCCGCAGGGCTTCGTTGCTTTTAAAATGCGGGTTGGTGTTGATGTCGGCATGCACTTCCATATCCACATCGTACTGCGTAAACAGGTCGCACAACTCGTAGGCTATTTCAATGCTCTTGGCCACCTCTACCAGCATGCGCTCTTTGATGGAGTACTGCTGCCGGGTTTTTTCGTTGTGGATGAACATGAAACCGCCATGCCCTTCGCGTAAAAACACAATTACGGTGGCAAATTCGGTTTCGGCGCCTTTTACCTGGCTATCGGTACCGATGCACACTTTGAGGCGATGCCCCTTTTGGGTTTCGCGGATGATGGCAGCTTGCACTTCTTCTTTGATGGGCAGCTGAATGTGCTCGCCGTTGAAACGTCTCCAACGCATAGTAATGGGTTTTACCGAATTTACGGTTTCTTCTGCACTGCGGGTGCGTTTGTACGGTTACTAGTTTATTAACAGTTGGGGATAACTGCACCGGCTGAAAGCCTTGCGGGCTGTGGGTTTCAGTACTGGTTGGTGGCAAGCATGACGAGGGTGCAGGCTTCCACCGGAAGGATGTTGTGCTCCAGCACCAGCTGGTACAGTTCATCGTTTTCGGTACCGGGGTTGAAGATGATGCGGCGCGGCCGGAGGGATAATATATAATCGTATAAGGGCCGCTGGTGGTAGGGATTGAGGTACAGGGTGATGGTGTCAATACCGGTGAGGGGCGGATAGTCGGTTCGCAATTCCACATCGGCAACAAAGCCGTGGCGTTTGCCAATGCCCACCACCGGAATGCCGGCACCCCGCAGGCGCTGTATGGCTATGTAGCTGTAGCGGTTGGGTTGGGGCGATGCGCCGAGTACAAGTGTGGTGGCTGCCATGGTTTAGCGGAATAGTTTCATGAAGGTGCTGAGGAACCAGTTTTCGTCGCTCTTTACCACGGTATCGAGCAGGCTGTTGGCGTAAGCGCCGAATTTTTTGATGCCTTCTACGGTTTCGAGAAAGGTTTTTACTTCGGGGTCTTTTTTATTGCCTTCCACTTTGCTGAGTTGCTCCATGAGTTTCATCATGGGGTCGAGCTCCCGCTTTTTACGCTCTTTGATGATTTGGGTGGCTACTTTAAAAATGTCTTTTTCGGCCACGAAGTATTCTTTGCGTTCGCCGGGTAGCAGTACCCGTTCTACCAGGCCCCAGTCAATCAAATCGCGGATGTTCATGTTTACATTACCGCGGCTGATGTTGAGGCGGTTCATAATATCATCCTGCGTAATGGGGTGGGGGGTAATAAGCAGCAGGGCATGTACTTGTGCCATGGTGCGGTTAATGCCCCAGTGGGTGCCCATGGCACCCCAGGTGCTGATGAACTGCTGTTGTGCTTCGGAAAGTTTCATGCCCCGGTAAAAGCCCTAAGTTAGTGCAGGGTTTTGTATTTTCAAAAAGTTTTGAAAGAGGAGGTGTGGGGTAGAAGGCGTAAGGGGTAAGGTTTAAGGTGTAAGGTGTGGGGGGTAAGGTTTAAGGTACAAGGGGTGGGGGCCAACCGCGGAGAATGGGAGGGCAGGAGTTGGGCGCAGAGTTTTTTGTTTTTTTGAACCACGGAGGTTTTTTTTTGAACCACGGAGGCACAGAGACACGGAGGGGCACAGAGGTTTTATTTTTTAACCACTAAGGCACCAAGACACTAAGAAGCACGAAGGAGGTTTTCGGTTGGAGGAATGCTATGTGTGCGTTGAGGTTTTTGTGTGCGTTGTGGTTTACTTTTTTGAAGTGCACAAACCGGTGCATGCGCAATAAAAAAGCCTGCCGGGTAGGGCAGGCTTGGGTTGTATTTTCGGCCGGTTTATACCAGCATGGTAACTGGGTTTTCCATAAACCTTTTGAAGGTTTGCAGAAAGGCGGCCCCTACGGCTCCGTCCACACTGCGGTGGTCGCAGCTGAGGGTTACCTTCATTACATTGGTTACGCCAAATCCGTCGCCTTTGCGTACCACCACTTCTTTAATGCGGCCTACAGCCAAAATACAGCTGTCGGGCGGGTTAATGATGGCGGTAAACTCATCAATATCCATCATGCCCAGGTTGGATATGGTGAAGGTATTGCCACTGAATTCGGCAGGCTGAATTTTTTTGTTGCGGGCCTTATCGTACAGGTCTTTTGCCTCGGCAGCAATTTGGCTCAGGCTCTTTTGGTCGGCAAAGCGTATTACGGGCACAATCAAACCATCGGGCAAAGCAATGGCGCTGCCGATGTGAATGTGCTGGTAGGTGCGAATGAAATCGCCCATCCAGCTGCTGTTAACGGCCGGGTGTTGGCGCAGGGCCATGGCGGCGGCCTTAATGGTCATGTCCTGGAAGCTGATTTTCACCGGGCTCACTTCGTTCATTTGCTTGCGGGCGGCAATGGCATTGTCCATGTTAATTTCCATGGACAAATAGAAGTGCGGGGCTGTGTACATGCTTTCGCTCAGGCGGCGGGCAATGGTTTTGCGCATGCTGGTGGTGGGGGTATCCACATAACCCTCACCGGCGCCCGGTGTAAAGGCCGGAACGGCCGGAGCGGTGGAGGCCGCTGCGGCGGCTGCCTGCGCAGGCGCTGCGGCAGGCTTGTAGTTGTCCACATCGGCTTTTATGATGCGGCCGCCATCGCCGGTACCCTTAATGGCTTTGAGGTCAATGCCTTTTTCGGCAGCAATGCGCCGGGCAAGGGGCGAGGCTTTGATGCGTCCGTTTTCGGTGGTACTGCTTGTGGCAGCAGCCGCTGCGGTTGCTGCGGGGGTGGGGGCGGCTGCAGCGGCGGCGCTTGCCTGCGGGGCGGCTCCGGAGCCGGCAGCAGCGGGATTTTTTAAGGCGGCCAGCAGCGCACTAATGTCGGTACCCTTTTTGCCAATGATGGCAATCACATCGTTTACCTTGGCTGCCTGTCCGGCTTCCACGCCGGTGTACAGCAGGGTGCCCTCAGCGTAGGGTACCACTTCCATGGTGGCCTTATCGGTTTCTACATCGGCCAGGTTGTCATCGCTTTTTACGGTATCGCCTACCTGCTTGTTCCAGGCCACAATCTTTCCTTCAGTCATGGTATCGCTCAGCAGGGGCATGCGTATCACGGTAACGCCCAGTTGTTTTGCCAGCGCATCGGCATCGGCGCTTGCAGCAGCGGGGGCCGCTGTTGTGGGCTTCGCCTCGGGTGCGGCAGGGGCGGCCGCTGCAGTACCGGCAGCGGAAGTTTGCTCCAGCAAACCGCTGATGTCTTCGCCGGGCTTGCCCACTATGGCAATAATATCGTTTACTTTGGCGGCTTGTCCTTCCGGAACACCTACATATAATAAGGTGCCATCCACATACCCCACCACTTCCATGGTGGCCTTATCGGTTTCCACATCGGCCAGCACATCATCACTTTTTACGGTATCGCCCACCTTTTTGTTCCATGCAACAATCTTTCCTTCGGTCATGGTATCGCTCAGCAGGGGCATGCGTATCACTTCTGCCATAATCGTTTGCTTTTTGGTCGGTTTTGAGGGCGTGAAATTAAGGAAAAAAGCGGGAATGCCCGGTGAAACAGCCGTGGGTACACACGGGTGCAGGCAGGCTGACGGGCCTTAGTATTCCAGTTCCAGTCCCAGCCGGTCTTTCAGTTCCTGTATTTGCGGATATTTTGCCGCCAGGGCCCTGAATTGCTCCCGGGTTGAAAGCGGGCGGGGGGCTGCCGGTTCTTCCACTACCGATTCGTGCAATACGGGGTGTATGGTAAGGTTGTTGTTGTTGAAAAACTGTTGCAGGTGGTCAACCAGGTGGCTGCGTTCCTGCTTTAAGAAGCCCAGTTGCAAATCGGACGTGCAGGTAATGCGTATCCGGTCGTCGGCATCGGGTTCGGCCTGCATCATTTCAAAGTTGGTAAGGGCCGAGTGTTTTTGTGCCGTTTTCAGTTTCAGCAAAAACTCCTGCCAGGCCACCGCCAGGGTTTCGGCGGTGCAGGGTTTGGGGCCTTGTTGCTGGCGGGCATCGGCGGCCACCTGTTCGCGTAGGCGGCTGAGTTTGGTAAGGGCAACGCCGGTTTTTACGGCACCAGCAGCGGCAGCCGGTTTTGCGGGCGGGGCAGCAGGTGCCGTACGGGGCGGCTCCGGTGCAGGGGTTTCAATAAGCAGGCGGGCGCCGTTGCCGGGGGTGGTTGCTGCCGGCGGGGGCGGGGCTTCCTGCACTTTTACGGGGCGCAGGGCACGGTAGTGCAGTACTTTACCCTCGTCATTCAGTTTTTTTTTACCAGTGCTCAGGTCCAGCGCCTGTTGCAGGTAAGTAAGTTTTATGAGCGCCAGCTCAACATGCAGGCGCTTGTTACGGGCCTGTTTGTAGTTGATTTCGGCCTCATTGAGCACATTAAGGGCGCTTAAAATCCACGAAGCGCCGGTTTGGGCGGCAGCGGTCACGTAGCGGTCGCGGAAGCTTTCAACCGCTTCGAGCAGGTGGACCATTTTGGGGTCTTTGCAAACCAGCAGGTTGCGTAAAAATTCCGAAAAGTTGTTCAGCACCAGGTCGCCTTCAAAACCTTTGGCGTTTATTGTATCGTATAGCAGCATGGCACCGGCCACATCTTGCTGCTGCATGCAGGCAAGCAGTTGAAAAAAGTAGTCGGCATCCAAAATGTTCAGGTGTTCCAGGGTGTTTGCGTAGGTTACCGTGCCGTTGGTAAAGCTTACGATTTTGTCCAGTATGCTCAGGGCATCCCGCATGCAGCCCTCGCTTTTTTGGGCAATCACCTGCAGGGCAGCGTCTTCGGCCTGTATGTGTTCTTTTTCGGCAATGCTTCGCAGGTGGGCTACCGTATCGTGCAGGGTTATGCGCTTAAAGTCAAAAATCTGGCAGCGGCTGAGTATGGTGGGCAGTATTTTGTGTTTTTCGGTAGTGGCCAAAATAAAAATGGCGTACGAGGGCGGTTCTTCCAGGGTTTTCAGAAAAGCGTTGAAGGCTGCTGGGCTGAGCATGTGCACCTCGTCTACAATATACACCTTGTATTTACCCATTTGCGGTGCAAAGCGTACCTGGTCGGTAAGGTTGCGAATATCATCAACCGAGTTGTTACTGGCCGCGTCCAGTTCGTGAATGTTCAGGCTGGTGCCTTCGTTAAAGGTGCGACAGCTTACACAGGTATCGCAGGCCTCGCCGTTGGGTTGCAGGTTTTCGCAGTTGATGGTTTTGGCCAGTATGCGGGCACAGGTGGTTTTGCCCACGCCCCGCGGGCCGCAAAATAAAAACGCATGTGCCAGCTGGTTGTGCAAAATGGCGTTTTTGAGCGTGGTGGTAATATGCTGCTGCCCCACCACGGTATCAAAAGTTTGGGGGCGGTACTTCCGGGCCGATACAATGAATTTCTCCATAACTGCGGCTGCAAGTTAGCAAAAAGGGGCCATCGGGGCAGCGCAGGGTTGGGGGTGGGGGCTGTGGGCGTGCGGTGCAGGACCCGGCGGCCGTTCGGGTTATTCGCTGTACCGGGCGCCGGTGGAGCGCCCGGTGCCGCTGCTACCCCGCAGCCCTTCGGCAGGGGTGCAGGGCCCGGCCGAATCATCTGCCGCGTTGTTCAATGAAATGTTGATGCAGGAAAAGGTTTCAGGCCGGTGCGTTGAAAAAGCGAATGCGGAAACGTAAAAAAATCACTCCTTAATAATAAAGGCGTGCAGAGCCGATGCCTTTTGCGAGGAGTATGGCAGTAAACAAATGCAAAAATGAAGTGCGTTATTTCATTTTGAGTTGTGCAAAATAAGGATGTTTGGGGTTTACAATCAATTCCTGACGAAGGGGGTGAATTAAAACATCCATCTCCTCCATGGGTATGGCGCCTAAAAGAGGTTCCGTATCGCCTTGCAATACTACTGCGTTGCATACCGCACTCCGGTTTTTAAAACGTACTTCAATGGGGCCCACCACATCGTGTTCAACTATTGAACCATAGGCCATTACACTTTTCCGCTTTTCTTTGTCAGGAAGTTGCAGTTGTTACTGAATGGTTTCGTTAATGGCCATCATGTACGACCCGCTGTCAACCAGCATCTTCACTGTCATTTTTTTAACTTCATCCTTGTTAAGAATATTTCTGCGTGCAAGAGCAAGATCGTCGGCGTTAATTAATTCTATGTCGGCATACACCATCCCCATAGTTCATCAGTTATTAAGGATAAAGTTAAGTTGCTTTCCGAAGTGCTGCTTACAAGTATTTTAACTTCCTGCAAACTACAAAATCGGGTGCCGTTTAAATTCCATGTTGGGGTCAAAGTTGTACCGGTAGGTAATCAGTTTGCGGCTCACTTTGGTGCCCAGGCTTGCCGCAATGTTCATCATTATCGGATTAAAATCGCCAATCCATTGCATTTCAAAATCTTCGTACAGCATACCCCCCTGTATTACCTTGGCCGCTTCCATAATCATAAACGCATCTACACCCTTGCCCTGAAATTCGGGTACAATACCAAATATGATGCCGTTGAATTTTTTGTTCTTCTTCGTCAGCTTAATCCACAAAAATTTCAGTTTGCCCCACCAGTCGAATCGTCCGTTCAGGTACTTAAACCACTGGTTTAAATCCACGATGTTGAGCCACATGGCTATAGGTTCATCTTTGTAATAGGTAAACCAGCTGATGCGTTCGTCCATAACCGGCTTCATGGCTTCAAACATTTTCAGCACGGTACGTTCTTCCATCTGCTTCAATCCGCCGTGGCCGGCCCAGGCTTTGTTGTAAACGGTGGTAAAATCACGTGCAAATTTTTCGAGCTGGTTGGCACGTATGTGCACCGCTTTGTAGTTGGGGTCTTTGGCAAGTTCGGCATGGCGGGTGTAAAATTTTTCCTGCAGCCGGTCTTTCACCTTCAGCGAGTAGCAGTATTGGTTAAAAAAGTTGCGGAAGCCGTAGTTTTCAAACAACTGCTGGTAGTACGGAAAGTTGTAGTTCATGCAGTACAGCGGCTCCTGAAAGCCATCTACCTGCAGGCCCCACCAGCGGTCGCGTTCGCCAAAGTTGATGGGGCCATCCATGGCACCCATGCCCCGCTGTTGCAACCAGTTTTTGCAGGCATCGAATAACATGTTGGCAGCCTGCTGGTCGTTAATGCACTCAAAAAATCCCATGCCGCCTACGGGCACCACATCGCCTTTGGTTTTGTATTTTTTATTCACAAAAGCCGCCACCCGGCCAATGGTAGTTCCGGAATCATCCTTCAAAATCCAGCGGATGGCTTCGCCGTGCCGGAAGGCTTTGTTCTTTTCGGGGTCAAACACCTGTTCAACATCTTTGTCAAGCGGCCGAATCCAGTTGGGGTCGTTGCGGTACAACCGAACCGGAAGCAGCAAAAATTCCCGGGCTGTTTGTTTATCTGTAACTTCAATCAATTGCATGCGGTACTGCCTTAGATGCGGTAAAATTACGTGTTTGGCAACGGATGCAGGGCTAATATCGGAACAATGGAAAAATTCATCCTTGCTTTTGACCAGGGTACCACCAGCAGCCGGGCGCTGGTGTTTGATCAGGCGGGCAACGTGCGGGCCATGGCCCAAAAAGAATTTACCCAGCTTTTTCCGCAGCCGGGCTGGGTAGAGCACGACCCCGAAGAAATCTGGAGCACCCAGCTGGGCGTGGCGGCCGAAGCCGTAAGCCGAGCCGGATTAACGGCCGACCAAATTCATGCCATTGGCATTACCAACCAACGCGAAACCACCCTGGTGTGGGACCGCCACACCGGTAAGCCCGTTTACAACGCCATTGTGTGGCAAGACCGCCGCACGGCCGACTTTTGCGAGCAACTGCATCGCAACAACCTGCACCACCTTTTACGCCAACGTACGGGCCTTGTTGCAGACGCCTACTTCAGCGCCACAAAAATTCGCTGGATACTCGACCATGTGGCAGGCGCCCGTAAAAAAGCCGAACAGGGCGACCTGTGCTTTGGCACCGTTGATACCTGGCTGCTTTGGAAACTTACGCGGGGGCAGGTGCATTCCACCGATGTAAGCAATGCCAGCCGCACCCTGCTCATGAACCTCCAAACCTGCCGCTGGGATGAAGACCTGCTGCGCATTTTTGATATTCCCGCCTCACTGCTGCCGCAAATCCGCAGCAGCAGTGAGGTGTATGGCAACACCCGGCACATTTTATCGGGGGTTAGCATCCCTATTGCCGGTATTGCCGGCGATCAGCAGGCGGCACTGTTTGGCCAGCAATGTACCCGACCGGGCATGGTAAAAAACACGTACGGCACCGGTTGTTTTATGCTGATGCATACCGGCACCCAACCGGTGCAATCAGATCACCGGTTGCTCACCACCGTGGCCTGGCAGCTGAACGGGGTAACCGAATATGCCCTCGAAGGCAGCGTATTTGTGGCGGGGGCTGTGGTGCAATGGCTGCGGGATGGGCTGGGGGTCATTCGCCATGCGGCCGAGGTGGAAACCCTGGCGGCCCAGGTGCCCCACAGCGATGGGGTGTACCTGGTACCCGCTTTTGCCGGGCTGGGAGCCCCCTGGTGGAACCCCCATGCCCGCGGTACCATTGTGGGCATGACGCGTGGCACCACCGCCGCCCATATTGCCCGTGCGGCGCTCGACAGCATTGCCTTTCAAACCGCCGATGTGCTGCGTGCCATGGAGGCCGACGCCGGCATCGCCATTGGCGAACTGCGGGTAGATGGCGGAGCCACCGTTAACAACACCCTGCTGCAGTTTCAGGCCGATTTGCTGCAAACTACCGTAGTGCGGCCCCGCATTATTGAAACCACAGCGCTGGGCGCCGCTTTTTTAGCCGGCCTGGCAACCGGCTACTGGAACAGCACGGCCGAACTGCAACAACAATGGCAGGCCGAACGGCGCTTTGCACCCAGCATGGACGCCGCCACCCGTAACAGTTTACTCGAAGGCTGGGCGCGGGCCATACGTGCCGCACAGGCCTTCTGATACCCCCGCAGCCGGCCATGTGCCCCCGAATCAATACCTTTGCTGGCTTTCGGCACCCCGCTGCCTGAACCCTGAACCGCTAAATTTGTATCGTGAACCGTTCGCAACACCTGCAGCAACTCCAAACCGTTAAGCACTGGGATGTAATTATCATCGGCGGGGGCGCCACCGGCCTGGGCGCCGCCGTGGATGCCGCTGCCCGGGGCTACAAAACCCTGCTGCTGGAGCAACACGATTTTGGAAAGGGTACCTCCAGCCGCTCTACCAAACTCATTCACGGCGGCGTGCGGTACCTGCAACAGGGCAACATCCGCCTGGTGCGGGATGCCCTCCGCGAACGGGGCCTGCTGCTGAAAAATGCCCCGCACATTGCGCATCCCCTCAAACTCATTCTGCCCGCCTACCGCTGGTACGAAAAGCTGTACTACGGCCTGGGCTTGAAGTTGTATAACTTTCTCTCGGCCAACCTCAGCCTGGGTACTACCGAAATTTTATCGGTTAAAAAAACACAGGAATACATCAAAGGCCTCGATGGCAAAAAACTCAGCGGCGGTGTGGCTTATTACGACGGGCAGTTCGATGATGCCCGCCTGTGCATTACCCTGGCATTAACCGCATCGGGTATTGGCGGTACGGTGCTCAATTACTGCAAGGTTACCGGCCTCATACGCGAACACGACCAAGTAAAAGGCGTGCAGGTAACCGATGTGCTGAGCGGCGCACAATACGAGGCCCGGGGTACCATTGTTATAAATGCAACCGGCGTGTTTGTAGATGAGGTGCTGCGTATGGATGAAGACGGGCTGCCCAAAACCGTAACGCCCTCGCAAGGCATCCACATTGTGGTAGATAAACATTTCTTCCCGGGCGAACAGGCCCTGTTCATCCCCCGTACCGACGACGGCAGGGTATTGTTTGCCGTACCGTTTCACAACCGGGTAATTATTGGCACTACCGACACGGGCATTGAGCATCCGGTGCTGGAACCGCTGCCGTTGGATGAAGAAATTGATTTTGTGATTAACCACTTCAACCGCTACGTACATACCGGCCTGCAACGCAGCGATGTAAAAAGTGTATTTGCCGGCCTGCGGCCCCTGTTGAAAGTGCCCGGCCAAAAGAAAACCGCACTGCTGCCCCGCGACCATACCATTTGGGTATCCAAAGGCGGCATGCTGAACATCAGCGGCGGTAAATGGACTACCTACCGCAAAATGGCGCAGGAACTGATTTTACGGGCCCACTACGAAGCCGGCCTGCCCTATACCCCCTGCCAAACCGAAACCATGAAATTGCACGGATGGATGAAAAAAGTGGATTATGATGATCCGCTGTATTACTACGGCAGCGATGCGGCCGCCATTCGCTACCTGCAACACCAGGGTTATGCCCGGCTGCTGCACCCCGAATTGCCCTACACCACCGCCGAAGTGGTATGGGCGGTAGGCAATGAAATGGCCATGACGCTGGAAGATGTACTCAGCCGCCGCACCCGCGCCCTGGTGCTCGATGCCAAAGCCGCTCTTGCGGCAGCGCCGCTGGTGGCCGATATTATGATGAAAGAACTGGGGAAAGATGAAAACTGGAAAGCCGAACAGCTTGCTGCATTTACCCGGCTGGCGCAAGGCTACATGATAAACTAACCCGGCTGCACAAACGCTTTCCTAATGGGTTCAACTGCTTTTTTGAAACTTGCCGTCAAGGCGCTAACTTGTTGGCATGTCTGTTTTTCTTGCTGAGTTTATCGGCACGTTTTTCATATTACTGTTTGGCTCAGGCGTGGTGGCCAATGGGGTGCTGGGCAGGTCAAAAGGAGCACAGGGCGGTTGGATTGTGATTGCCTTCGGCTGGGCCATTGGCGTATTTGTGGGCGTATATGCCGCTGCGCCTTACAGCGGTGCCCACCTCAACCCCGCCATAACACTGGCATGGGTGGTGTTGGGTAAGCTTGATGCGGCCCTTGCGCCTGTGTACATAGCCGCACAGTTTGCCGGCGCCATGGCCGGTTCGGCTACCGCCTGGCTGGCGTATAAAAAACATTTTGACGAACCGGACAATGATGCCGCGGCCATGCGGGACGTGTTTTGTACGGCTCCGGCAATACCACACCGTTTTTTTAACCTGCTGACAGAAATCATCGGCACCTTCGCGCTGGTGTTGGGGGTGTTGTTCATAGCGGCGCCGCAGCAAAGCCTGGGTGCGCTCGATGCCCTGCCGGTTGCTTTGCTGGTGCTGGGCATCGGCTTAAGCCTGGGCGGCCCAACGGGATATGCCATTAACCCGGCCCGCGACCTGGGGCCCCGCATCGTGCATGCGCTGCTGCCCATACCCCGAAAGGCCCATAGTAACTGGCAATATGCCTGGGTTCCGGTGCTGGGCCCCTTGCTGGGCGCGCTGCTGGCAGCTGCCTGCTGGGCTGGATTGATGATTTGCGGGTAGTAGCATGTGGGAATGTGTACACAGGGTTGTGTTGCAACCGCACTTCCGTTTGAGCTGCTTCACATGCCGGCTCAGCCTTCGGCTAACACATCGTTTGCATAATACTTTTTCCGAAACCAGAAGGCCAGGTTTACCAATGCAATTAATGCCGGTACTTCTACCAGCGGGCCAATAACACCGGCAAAAGCCTGTCCGCTGTTAATGCCAAACACGCCAATGGCAACGGCGATGGCCAATTCAAAGTTATTACCCGTGGCCGTAAAGGCAACGGAAGTGGCTTTGCTGTAATCGGCACCAAAGGCTTTTCCAATGAAAAAGCTGGCAACAAACATCACGGCAAAGTATAGCACTAAGGGAAGCGCAATGCGCAATACATCCAGGGGAATTTGCACAATCAATTCGCCTTTGAGGCTGAACATTACCACAATGGTAAACAACAGCGCAATGAGGGTAATGGGCGAAATGAAAGGTGCATAACGTTCTTGAAACCAGGTTTCACCTTTCCACTTGCGGAGGGCATAGCGGCTGATGATGCCCGCTGCAAACGGAATGCCCAGGTAAATGCCAACCGATTGGGCCACTTCGGCAATGGTTATGTGCACTTCCAAACCCGTAAGTCCAAATACCGGCGGCAAATAGGTAATAAAAAACCAGGCATACACACTAAAAAACAGTACCTGAAAAATGCTGTTCAGCGCTACCAGTCCGGCTGCGTACTCGCGGTTGCCTTCGGCCAAATCGTTCCATACCACCACCATGGCAATGCAACGGGCCAGGCCAATTAAAATTACGCCGGTCATGTAGGCGGGCATATCCCGCAAAAGCGTAATTGCCAGTACAAACATCACCAGCGGGCCAACCACCCAGTTTAGCAACAGCGATGCAATCAGTACCCGCTTGTTGCGAAATACTTCGCCAATTTTTTCGTAACGCACTTTCGCCAGCGGCGGGTACATCATCAGTATCAAGCCAATGGCCAGAGGTATGTTTGTGGTGCCCGATGAAAAGCGGTTGATGA
Organism: Lacibacter sp.; assembly: GCA_046297415.1. Taxonomy (GTDB): domain Bacteria; phylum Bacteroidota; class Bacteroidia; order Chitinophagales; family Chitinophagaceae; genus Lacibacter. Next base: position 86,382 of record JBKBIL010000008.1, on the reverse strand, counting down.
AGGCGGGCGTTTGCGGAAAAAAATATCCCATGGCCACACCGGCAGCCATGGCCAAAAAAATCCACAGCGTCAGATAGCGGTCCAAAAAACCGAGTTGTCTGCGTTGATGTACAGGGGCACAGTTGTTGGCACTCATAGCACATGTATTTTTAGCAGCAGCCCCCTCCGGGCTTGCAGTGGTTATTGATAGCCAGCTTTTCGGCATAAACGGTTATGCTGAAAATACCCGTTGACCCTTATTACGATAAAAGAAATTTGTGGCTGCATTTATTTTCGAACTACGCCATGTATTACGGCAGCCGGTCCCTGGTGATACGGCCCTTCCTGCAGTTGGGTAATGGTTGTTTCAAAGAGTAGTTGTTGGGCCTCGGAAAAGTCGTTGTGCAAATCATCTATTGTGTAAAGCATGGCAACATCTTTGGGCCCCCCGCTTTGGTACTGCAGTTGTTCCGGCGTAAAAGCTTCTATCAGCAACACACCATTCGGTTTCAGAGCCTGCAGGCAGCTGCGGTGCACCTGTTGCCGCAATTCGGGTGGAAAATGCGCAAATATTAAGGCAATGGCATCGTATTGATTCTGTCCGTAGTCGAATTGTGCGGCATCGGCAATAAGGTACTGTACCTGTACCTGCCTGGCAGCGGCCAGTTGCAGGCATTTGTTGCGCCCGGCCTCGCTTTGATCAAAGGCTACTACCTGCCAGCCCCAAGTTGCCGCATACACCGCATTGCGGCCTTCGCCCTCGCAGGGCAGCAGCAAGCTGCCGGGTGTAAGTTGTTGCAGTTGTTCGCGGAAAAAGGCATTGGGTTCGGTACCGTAAGCATATACGGGTTCGGAATAACGTTGGTTCCAGAATTCTTTCATTGTTTTTAAGATTTACGGAGTTCTGTTTTTAAAGGATTAAAATAAGTTGCAAATAACGGTTGTACTCCTTGGCTGATGGTGATTTGTATCACCCCGTTTGCTGATTTCGCGAACAAAAGCTCCATGTTCCCACACAGATTAGCCGATGAACTGATAGGGGTCATTTCTCACCCCCGTACCCCCCGGTAATTTAGCGGCTTGTTAAAACTTGTAATTATGTCTGCTCCCGCCACGCAAACCCATGCCGCTGTAACGGATCAGGTTGCGCCCACCAAGCCGCCCTATCATGTAATGGATGGCAACGAAGCCGCCGCCTATATTGCCTATAAATGCAGTGAGGTATGTGCCATTTATCCCATCACCCCCTCATCCAGTATGGGCGAGTGGGCCGATGAGTGGAGTGCCAAAGGCATGAAAAACATTTTTGGCACGGTACCCCGCATTGTTGAAATGCAGAGCGAAGCCGGTGCGGCCGGTGCCATACATGGCGCCCTGCAGGGTGGGGCCCTGGCTTCCACCTTTACCGCGTCGCAGGGTTTGTTGCTGATGATCCCCAACATGTACAAAATTGCCGGCGAACTTACGCCCGCCGTATTTCATATTGCGGCCCGCAGTCTGGCTACCCATGCGCTTTCGATTTTTGGCGACCACAGCGATGTAATGGCCGTTCGCTCCACCGGCTTTGCCATGTTGTTTGGCAATAACCCGCAGGAGGTGATGGATATGGCCCTCATTGCCCATAGCGCCACCCTGAAAGCCCGGGTACCGTTCCTGAACATATTCGACGGCTTTCGTACCAGCCACGAGCTGAACGAAGTGGAAGTGATACCCGACGAGGTGATTGATAAAATGATGGATCGTGACGCCATCAATTCCCATCGCGACCGGGCGCTTAATCCGGCCAAGCCTGTTATACGCGGCACGGCGCAAAACCCCGACGTATATTTCCAAAACCGCGAAGCGGCCAATCCCTACTACCGGCAGGTGCCGGCCATTGTACAGGCCACCATGGATGAGTTTTACGAACTTACCGGCCGCCGGTACAATTTGTATGAATACTATGGACACGAACACCCCGACCGGCTGATTGTAATCATGGGCTCCGGCGCAGGTGCCGTTAAAGAAGCCGTGGATTATTTAAACGCCATCGGCTCGCACGTGGGCATGCTGGTGGTGCGGCTGTTCCGCCCGCTGGATGTGCAGGCGTTTGTAAAAGCCATCCCCAAATCGGTGGTAAGCATTGCCGTGCTCGACCGTTGTAAAGAACCCAACGGTATTGGCGAACCGCTTTACATGAATGTGGTGAATGCCCTGAATGAAGCGCAGGAAAACCACCATGCCCATGTAATTGGAGGCCGGTACGGACTTTCATCAAAAGAATTTACGCCGGCCATGGCCAAAGCGGTGTTTAAAGAGTTGAAGAAAACGCATCCCCGCAACCACTTTACCGTGGGTATTGACGATGATGTTACGCATACCAGTCTGGAATACGACAAGTCGTTCCATCTGGAAGAGCAGCATAAGTTCCGCGGCCTGTTTTTTGGCCTGGGTGCCGATGGTACGGTAAGCGCCAACAAAAACTCCATCAAAATCATTGGCGATAAAACCGATTATCATGTGCAGGGGTATTTTGTGTACGACTCCAAAAAATCGGGTTCGCTAACGGTTTCGCATTTGCGTTTTGGCGAAAATCCCATACACAGCAGCTACCTGATTCAGTCGGCCAACTTCATTGCCTGTCATCACTTCAACTATCTTACCAAGTATGATATTTTGAAAGATGCCGAGCCTGGCGCCGTATTTCTGCTGAATGCTCCGTACGACCGCGACCAGGTTTGGAGCATGCTGCCGCGGAAGATTCAGGAAGAGATTGTACAGAAAAAACTGAAGTTTTACGTAACCAATGCCTATACCGTTGCAAAAGAAGCCGGCATGGGCAACCGCATTAACACCATTTTGCAAACCTGCTTTTTTGCCATCAGCAACATTTTACCCCGCGAGGAAGCCATTGCCAAAATCAAAGAGGCGATTTACGAAACCTATTGGAAAAAAGGCGAATCGGTAGTGCAGAAAAATTACGCCGCCGTTGATATGGCCCTGGATAATTTGTATGAAATTGATTATTCCCGCTACACGCTGGGCAATAAAGAAATTGGCGAACCCATACCCGACGATGCGCCCGGTTTTGTGAAAAATGTGCTGGGCAAAATCATTGCCGGCGAAGGCGATGAATTGCCGGTAAGTGCATTTCCGGCCGATGGTACCTATCCTACCGGAACCACCAAGTGGGAAAAACGCAACATTGCCGATGCCGTGCCTGTATGGGATGCATCGTTGTGCACCCAGTGCAACAAATGTGTACTTATTTGTCCGCATGCGGCCATACGCCCCAAAGTATACGACAAGGCGCTGTTGGCCGATGCGCCACCCACCTTTAAGCATGTTGCTCCCATTGGTAAAGAGTGGAATAAGGAAACCGAAGCATATACCTTGCAGGTTTCTACCGAAGATTGTACCGGCTGTACGCTGTGTGTGGAGTATTGCCCCATTACCAGCAAAACCGACCCCGGCCACAAGGCCATCAACATGGTGGACAAACTTCCCATTCAGGAAGCAGAAATTGAAAACTGGAACTTCTTTCTGCAGTTGCCCGAAGTGGATCGTACCCGGGTTTCGAAAAGTACCGTTAAAGGCTCCCAGTTTTTACAACCCTTATTCGAGTTCAGCGGCGCCTGTGCAGGCTGTGGCGAAACGCCTTACCTGAAACTACTGACCCAGCTTTTTGGCGAACGCATGATTGTGGCCAACGCCACGGGTTGCTCTTCCATTTTTGGCGGCAACCTGCCTACTACGCCGTGGAGCACCAACAAAGACGGCAGAGGACCGGCCTGGGCCAACAGCCTGTTTGAGGATAATGCCGAGTTTGGCTTAGGCCTGCGCCTGGCAAGTGCCAAGAAAAAAGAAATGGCCTACCAGTTGCTCGATGAGTTGCGCCCCGTAATTGGCGAAGACCTGGTTGATAAAATAATCCACGCTAAAGACAGCACCGAGCAGGAAATACAGGAAAAACACGAACTGGTGCTGGAGTTGAAACGGCGCCTCAGCGGCCAACGTTCGATGGCGGCCCTGAATTTGTACCACCTGGCCGACTTTTTGGAAGAAAAATCGGTTTGGATTATCGGCGGCGACGGCTGGGCGTATGATATTGGTTACGGCGGACTGGACCACGTGCTTAGCACCGGCGAAAAAGTAAATATTCTGGTGCTTGATACGGAAGTGTACAGCAATACGGGTGGCCAAACCTCCAAGGCCACTCCGTTAGGTGCCAGCGCCAAGTTTAGCGTTAACGGGCGTACCGCCGGTAAAAAAGACCTTGCCATGCAGGCCATTGCACACGGCACGGCCTATGTAGCAACCATTGCCATGGGCGGTAACGATATGCATACCGTACGCACGTTGCTGGAAGCGGAGGCCTTCCCCGGCCCTTCTTTGATTATTGCGTACAGCCATTGCATTGCCCACGGTATTGATATGTCGAAGGGTGCCGAAGAACAAGACTTTGCCGTAAAAAGCGGCTACTGGCCCTTGTTCCATTACAACCCGCTCAAGCCCAAAGGCGAACGCTTTGTAATTGATTCCAAAGAGCCTACCGTACCGCTCAGCGAATTCATGTACCACGAAAACCGCTTTAATGTAATTAAGGCGAAAGATCCGGTACTGGCCGAACAGTTTTTGCAAGCCGCCGAAGAAATGCGTGCCAACAAATGGCACCGGCTGCAAACCCTCAAAGGTCTGTAGCAAATTATCCACAAGAAAAAACGAGGGGCGCTCCACCGGAGCGCCCTTTTTGTATGGCAACTTAATACAACGGTTGCCCGTAGTAAACGGGCTCAATTGCAGCAGTAAAAATGCTGGCATTTATTGCAGCTTTTAGGGTGCATAACGGTGATGGTTTTTGTGCTGTTGTTAGACGTTGGCATACCATTACTTCCCTTAATCGGGGCGGAACCTTCATACTGCGGTATTATTCTTTTACCTCTGCGTTTAAGATACGCCAGTGGGCCCCTACATAAAATAACTTTCCTGCAGCACGATATGCAATTAAAACAGGATAATTCCGGATTCCACGCGGATAGGGTGCCGATACCTCAGCAGCGTTTTGTGCAAGTAGTTGCAAAACCGTGTGCGGTCCTTCCGGCACCAGCGTTTGCAGGGTGCGCTGCCCTTTCAACAAGGCGGGGGTCGTGCTGATGGTCACCGGTGCTGATGTACTTGCAACGGTAAAGGCGGTAGCGGCTCCATCCAGCCAAAGTTGTACTACCTCAACACTACGGCCCGGCCAAAGGGCCAGATACAGGTACTTACGACTCTCTTGTTGCCGGGGCGCATCGTACCTTCCACCGGCGCCCTGCTTTACGGGTTGCAGGTAGGCGTACACCTTCCGCACCGGATAACGCCCCTGGCTTGCTGCTGTTACGGAGGTGCCCAGTGCAATCAATAAGAGCAGGCTTTTAAAAAAGCGGCACATACAATTGTTTAACGGGTTTTTACAAATTGCAGCACATGCTTGTACTTGCGGTTTTTACTTACAATTTCCAGTACATACGTTCCGTTGGCCAATCGGTCAAGAGGTATGCTGCCGGTACTGTAGGGGCGGGTGCCCTGCCATACAGCTTGTCCGTTCATGCCGCGTATGGTAATATCAATAGCACCAATACCGGTAAGTGACCCGGTTTGGTATTTTAGTTCGGTGGTGGCCACCGTGGGGAAAACAGATGTAATGAAGTTGCGGTTATTCAGCTCCACATTACGTACCGAGGTGGGAACATTGCCGATATTGGCATAAAACATGCCGTTGCCGTGCGTGCCCACCAGCAGGGTATTGTCGGTAGTGCGCAAGTCAAGGTCGTTAATTAGGGCACCCCGCATGGCGGCCGGGCCTTCCAAATTCCACACGGTGTTGTTGCCTTGTATATTGGTTGTGCTGAATAATCCGATTGAGGTTCCCACATAATATTCCACGCCGTTGGTGGTGGTTACAATGGCGCAACTGCGAAACGAAGCTTCGGCAATATTGCCTTCCACCACATGCCAAACCGGAGCCGTAGAGGTGGCATTGCCGGTCCAAAATGCGCTTACGGCGTCGTAGTTCGGAACAACGGCCAGCACCGTATCGGGATTGCGGGGGTTCACCGCAATGGCCCGTACCAGCGATTCGCTGGTCATGCCATTCACCGGCGATATGTCAACCGGCGCCGTGGATGCTGCGGTATTGCGTGGATTTTGGAGGCGGTAAATTTTGCCGTTATCTGTTCCAAAATACAGATAGCTGTTGGCAGCCGAATAGGTGCCGTGCGATAACCCGATTGAAAAAATACTGCCCGTTACACTGTTTTGAATGCCGGTAAGGTTGGTCCATCCGTTGTTGGGATCGCAGGTACTGGCATTGTTGGTGCGCCAAATGGTATTGAAGCTTGCGTAGTACAGGGTTTCGGTATTATACGGGTCAAGTTTGAAATAGGTAATAAACTCACTGCCGGCGGCACCGGCCGGAGAGATTAGGGTGATGCCGGGGTTGGTTCGATTGATGTTTAGCCGGTACACATCGCCCTCCTGAACACTGCCGTACAAAAACTGCTGGGTGCTGCTGCTGGCGCTCAGGCCGGTGGCGCCGCCATCGCCGCCAATTAAGGTGTAATGATCATCGGGGTCGGGAAGGGGTGGGGCCAGCAGGCCTTTTGCGTCGCGGTAGCTGGTACTGTTGTCCTGTGCACCGCCGGCAAATACCAGCGAACCGTTGGCCGGGTCAATGCTAACGTGGTAGTATTGCAGTGTTTGAAAACGGTTGTTGAAGTTGTTCCACGCCACGCTGGTGGCCGTTATATCGTTGGTTACCTGCATGCCGCCATCGTTCAGCACTACCAGCCGGTTGGGATTGGCCGGGTCAAAAGCAAAGCTGTGAAAATCAACATGGCTGAAGAAATTCGGGTCCGAGTAGGTAGTGGACGGGTCGCCTCCGATGAAGCGGTTGTTGGAAGTGGTGCTGAAGCCATCGGTTGAGCGAAACAAATTAACCCCGCCGGCCAACACCAGGTTGGGATTGGTGGGGTGCACGGCCAGCATCATGTTGTACTCATCCTGGGTTTCCAAAAACTCCGTAGTGGTGCTGCTTTGGAATATGCGAGTGGCCCGCAGGTTGGGGCCCCGGTTGGCACTCCAGGTGATGGGCGAGGTGCTGAGGTCGGCCCGGAACAAATCGGCTTCCGAATTATTGTCGGCCGCCGATAGGGCATTAGCCACCATCACGTACAAAATGTTGTTGTTGCTGGGTGCGGCGGCCATAACAATGCGCCCCCAGCCGGCCGTGTACGAGCCGTTACTGATGCGGTTATCATAGGCGCGCCATCCTGCTACCGAATCTACCCCCAGGGTGGTACCGCCGGCAATGCGGGTAAAGTTGGTGCCGTTGGTAGAGGTCCATACCCCTACCAGCCCCCGGGAATTGTTACGGCCGGTTACGGCTGCATAATACCGCTGCGAAGTGCCGCTGCGGGCAATGAGAATGTCGGTAGCCATGCGGTCAATGGTGGGAGGGAAGTTATTGGAGCCTAAAACAAAGCCCCAGTTGTTGCCACCATCATCGCTCCGTAGGATGTAATTTAATACGGCAGCATATACCCGCCCGTTATTATCCACCTGTATGTTGAATACAATATCAAAAATATCATCCAACGTATGTTGATCACTGAAGGCAATGGTGGATTGCAGTTTGCTCCAGGTGAGTCCGTTATCGGTTGATTTAAAAATGCCATAACCGGGCACAAATGCATTGGGGTACGATGGCGAGGCCCCCCACAATTCGCCGGTACCGGCATACCAGGTATCCTGAAAGCCCGGCCGGGGGTCTTGTGCCAGGCAACTTACATTGCGCACCATGTTAGCAGGATGTACAAAACTCCAGGTAGCACCGCCGTCGGCAGAACGGAAAATGCCTCCCGAAATACCGGCCGCCAACACTACTCCGTTATTGCGCATGTCAAACGCCATGCCGCGGCCCCGCCCGCCTTGCTGCGAAGGCCCGGCGCTGATGTACGTATTATTGATGGTGGTACGAAAGCCGGCTCTGTTTTGCCGTTCTTCAATGCGCCGCAACAGTTGCATGTCTTTTTTGCGGGCATCGGCGGGTATTAGGCCGGTACGGGGGCTGTGCAGCAACTTCCATTCGTACTGCCGGCGTTTCCAGTTATTTTCCTATTCTGCCGCAGCATCTTCTTCCGCTTCATGTGCGGCCAACAGTTTTTGCTCTATTTGGGTTTTGGGCGAAAGCGTTTGCTTATCGTTCTTCCACATGCAGGAACAGAGCAGCAGGAGTGCTGCGGTTTGCAGTAATAATATTCGATTCATAGTGCCAGACGCCTTTTGCGCAGCATGTAATTTACATTTTTTCTGCTACCTGCATCGTTAATTTGCCGCACAGGAGGATTTTTGGATAACTAAAATTGCCTGTTGCAAATTGCGGCGCCTTTAGTTTTTGAAGTCAAATGCCGCAATGGCCGTAATTGCCACCTGCTGCTGCTTACCGCTGGGCAGGTGTTTCACGTTGCAGGTGCCGGAGGCCAGTTCATTTTCGCCAATGATGACGACATAAGGAATGTTTTTCCGTTCGGCATACTTGAACTGCTTGTCCATTTTGGCGGGTTCGTGGTACATTTCGGTTGCAATTTGCTGCCGGCGCAACTGTTGCGTTAATTGAAATGCCTGCCGGGCCGCATTGTTACCTAAATTGAAAAAAAGTACCCGGGTACCTTCCTGTACGGTTTCGGGAAACAACCGCAGTTCTTCCATTACGTCGTAAATTCGGTCTACCCCAAAAGATATACCCACCCCGGCAATGCCCGGTACGCCAAACAGGCCGGTAAGGTTATCGTAGCGGCCGCCGCCGCCAATGCTGCCCATTTGTACCCCCTTGGCTTTTACTTCAAAGATGGCGCCCGTATAATAGTTAAGCCCGCGTGCCAGCGTAAGATCTACCACAAGTTGGCAGTGGGTGCCGGTTTCTGCCAGTTCCAAAATTGTTTCCAGTTCCTGCAGGCCGGCAGCAGCGCCGGTATGCGTACCCAGCAGTTGGCGTACCTGTTCTAATTTTTCTGCATTGGTGCCGGTGCAGCCCAGGTAAGACTCAATCAGTTGTATTTGAGCGGCGCCAAGCCCTTTTTGTGCCAGTTCTTCTTTTACTTTTTCGAGGCCAATTTTCTCAAGTTTGTCAATGGCAACCGTAATGGCGGTCAGCAGGTTTTCGCCACCGCAGGCTGCGGCAAGTGCAGCCAGTATTTTGCGGCTGTTGATGCGTAATGCCACGGCAATGCCCAGTTGTTCAAATACAGCCGCGTACAGCGATGCCAGCTCCACTTCATTCAACAGTGAGGTGCTGCCAACAATGTCGGCATCGCACTGGTAAAATTCGCGGTAGCGGCCTTTTTGGGGCCGGTCGGCCCGCCACACGGGTTGTATCTGATACCTGCGAAACGGCAGGGTCAGTTGCTGGTGGTGCATGGCCACATAGCGGGCAAAGGGTATGGTAAGGTCGTACCGCAGGGCCCGTTCGGTTAGGGCAGGTACGTTTTTACCTTGCAGCACCGCTTCAAAGGCTTGCCGGGCAGCGGCGTGCTTTTCGGGCCGCTCCAGTCCGTTATTGAGTATTTTAAAAATGAGTTTGTCGCCTTCTTCGCCGTACTTGCCCATCAGGGTTTCCAGATTTTCCAGGGCGGGGGTTTCCAGGGGTTCAAAGCCGTACAGGGCAAAGGTGCGGCGGATGGTTTCGAAAATATAGGTACGCTTGCGAACTACGGTTGCGCTAAAGTCGCGGGTGCCTTGCGGAATGGATGCAGTTGTTTTTGCCATGCGTTTCAGTTCTGAGCCAGTGTGCCGGCCTGGGGCCGGGGTATGTTGCTGTATTTTTCAATGATTTGGGCACAAGCCCGGCTGATGAGTTCAAATACGTGGTGGTACCCGTCTTCTTCGCCATACCAGGGGTCGGGCACTTCGCGGTTTTCGCCGGGGTACAGTTCATTTAACAGCAGTTCCACTTTATGTTCGTTCCAGGCATCGCCCGCCATGTGCCGTACGTCGGCATAGTTGCTGCGGTCCATAACATAAATCCGGTCGTACCGCTCCATATCTTCTTTGCGAAACTGCCGGGCTTTTTGCCGGCTGATGTCAATGCCATTCAGCCGCGCCACTTTTTGACTCAGGGGGTGGGGGGCTTCGCCGGCATGCCAGTTGCTGGTGCCGGCACTTTCCACCGTCCAGTTCAGCCCTGCCCGGTCGGCCATGTGTTGCAAAATGCCTTCGGCCAGGGGGCTGCGGCAAATGTTGCCCAAACAAACCATCAAAATACGCATGGCGGCAAAGATAGCGTGATTGCGGGCATTGTTTTCAGCAACAAGTACATCCTGTTTTTGGGGCGGCATTTGCACCCGGCCGGTGCGGGTAGGAAAAATGCCTATCTTGCCAACGCATACGGTGCTATGAATACCAAGCAACCATCCGGGCAAAAGAACAAAGCGCCCATTAACATTCGGGCAGTTTTTGATGTAATCATGGGCTTCATATATGCCGGTGTGGGCAGCGTGCTGGCCCTTTCCAAAATGCTGAACATAAAATTGGCATTTATTGAACCTGCATTTGTGGTAATATTTGGAATTTGCTGCATCCTGTATGGTGGATTCAGGGTGTACCGTGGCGTTAAAACCTGGAAACAGCCGTTGTAATATGAAACGTTTGTTGTGGTGGATGGGTGTGGCAACTTTTTGGCTGGCCTCTTGTAACCTGGACGAGCGGCGCAGACTCGATTCGGCAAGTGAGGGTACCATTTTCATAAGTGTGGACGAAAGTTTTCGCCCGGTTGTGGAAGAACTCATTCGGGTGTACCAGGCATCGCACCCCAAAACCCGTATTGTTGCCCAATACAAACCGGAAGCGGCCTGCTGGTACGATTTGTTCAACGATTCGACCCGGCTGGTAATTGTTACCCGAAATTTAACACAGGAAGAAAAACTTTTTTACGCCGACTCCTTACAGTTGTACCCCGAAGACGGATTACTGGCTTACGATGCCGTTGCCTTGGTAGTAAACCGGCAGGTACCCGATTCGGTTTTCAGCGTACAACAAATAGCAGCATTGTTGGCCGGAACAGGCACCCTGCCTTACAAGCCGGTATTTGATGGGGTAAGGGCTACCAGCACGGTACGCTATGCCATCGACAGTATATTGAAGGGTAAACCCCTCGATGCAAAACGGGTAACGGCGGCCCGCAGCAGCACCGAAGTGATAGAGTATATTGCCCGCAACCCCGGCTACATCGGGTTTACGGGTATGAGCTGGGTAGCGAACCCCGAAGACACAGCCCAGTTGCGCCGCCTGAAACAGGTGCGCATTGCCTGGGTAAGCTGCCGCAGTTGCGATACCCCGGGGCTGTACAGCAAACCGGTACAGGAAGAGATATTAACAAATCGTTATCCATTTACAAGGGGTATCTACTACGTCTTGAAAGAAAAACATACAGGCCTGGGCAGGGCATTTGTAAACTTTATGAAAAGCGACAGGGGACAGCTGATTTTCAGGCGCGCCTACTTGGTGCCCGCAAGACGGCTCTTCATTGTACGCGACACCGAAATCAAATTAGTGCAGCCATTGCAACAATAAATTAATATTTTTACGCCCCACAAAAACGAGGAATTTTGATGAAACGTACTTTTTTCTTAGCAGTTGCAGCCCTCACCTGGGTACTGAATTTGCAGGCGCAATCGCTTGACGAAGGCAAAAAGTTCATGTATTATGAGCGCTACGCCAGTGCAAAAGAAGAATTCGGCAAGTTGGTTGCTGCCAAACCTTCAGATGCCACAGCCCAATACTGGCTGGGTCAGGCCTATATTGCTTTAGGTGATGTTGCCAAAGCTAAAGAAGTGTACCAGCAGGCCTTGCAAAACAAACCCAACGACCCGCTGTTGCTGGTGGGCATTGGGCACATTGAGTTGCTCGAAGACAAAACAGCCGATGCCCGCAACCGTTTTGAAACCGCATTGAGCCTTACCAAGTCTAAAGATCTGGAAGTACTGCATGCCATTGGCCGGGCGAATACCTACACCAAGGCCGGCGATGCCAACTATGCCATCAGCAAACTGAACCTGGCCACTGCCCTAAAGGGTTTTAAAGATGCGTCGGTTTACGTAACCATGGGCGATGCCTATCGTAAACTGGTAGATGGCGGCAATGCCGTAGTATCGTATAAAAATGCACTTAACCTCAATCCCAAACTGGCTGCTGCCCGCCATAAAGAAGGTTTGATTTACGAAACACAAAAGAACCGCGAATACTTTTTGCCCGCGTTTGAAGAAGCGGTAGAGATGGATCCGAATTACGGGCCTGCCTGGTACTCGCTTTACGCCTACTGGTATTACCGCGATGTGACAAAAGCCGAAGAGTATTTGAACAAGCATATTGCATCCATTGATGCCGATGCGCAAAATGATTATTACCGTATTGACCTGAAATATGCCGCTCGTAAGTTTGATGAAGCCATTCAGGAATCCAATGCCCTGATTGCAAAAGTGGGTGCCGATGTGATAAAGCCGCGGATTTACCGCCTCAAAGCATACAGCTACAAGGCGTTAAGCGATTTTTCGAACGCACAAAAAAGCGCCGATGAGTTTTTCCGTCGGGCCAAGCCGGAAGATATAGTGCCCAAAGATTATGAGCTGTATGGCGACATACTGGCCGGCATACCCGGTTCGGAAACCAAGGCCTATGCGTGGTACGAAAAAGCCATGAATGCCGATACGTCTGAAGAAAACAAAACCGCCTACCTGCAAAAGGCAGCTGACCTGGCGAAAGCGCAAAAAGATAAAGTGGGTATGGCTTACTGGCTCACCAAACAATTCAATGCCAAGAAAAATCCCAACAATGTAGATTTATACAATTTGGGACGGGCTTATTTTGATGCCGGTGAAGACGAAAGAACGTATTACAGCAAGGCCGACAGCATTTTCGCCATTTACACTGATCGATACCCCACGCAACCTTATGGCTATTACTGGCGTGGCCGCAGCAACTGGAGCATCGATACCAATATGGCAATGGGTATGGCCAATCCCCATTTCGAAAAATTTGTCGAAGTGGCCAATGCTTCTGCCGATTCGTTGAGCTTCCGTCCGCAGGTGAAAGTGGCCTACAAGTACTTTATCGGTTACAACATTTTTGTTAAAAAAGATTACAAAACGGCCATTGACTATTGCGACAAAATTTTGATGATAGATCCCAACGACCGCGAGGCAACCGAATACAAGCGGCAACTCACCAATACCAAGTCGCAGCAACAGCAAACCCCTGCGCCCGGCACCAAGCCGGCAGGCAACCGTCCTTCGGGAGCAAGCGCACCCCGTTAACAACCTGTAGTTATAAATTGCTGAAAATCCCCTGCATAAGGGGATTTTTTATTTCTGCCCCTTTCGCATTATCTGCTATGGCTGCCTTATTTTTGCGCCCATAATAGCCCGCGTATGAACATGTGGATGACACTTTTACAGGCAGCGCCTGCCACTACCTCCGCCATGCAAAAAGATGACCCCTCCAGTTACTTTCCGGTTGGATTGCAGTTGCTTTTTGCTGTAGGCCTGGTGGCTTTAATTATGGTGCTTACCCACTGGCTGGGCCCCAAGCGCCCCACGGCCGACAAGCTGGAAAACTTTGAAAGTGGTATTGAAATACGCGGAAATGCCCGTCAGCCCATGGCGGTTAAGTATTTTTTGGTGGCCATCCTGTTTGTGCTGTTTGATGTGGAAGTCATCTTTTTTTACCCCTATGCCGTAAACTTTCGGGAATTGGGGTGGCATGGGTTTTTGGCCGTGTTGCTATTTGTGGGCTTTTTTGTGTGTGGGTTTACCTACATCATCAAAAAAGGAGCGCTAACCTGGGAAGATTAAAATTCGTTTTACCGGACACCAAACCTGCAACTTTGTTGGGGTACCGTTGTTATAACAACAAACAAAAATAAAACCATGGCACGTCCTGTTCAATTCAATATCAATCCCAAGCCTGTTGATTATAAGGGGCACATCAGCATGGTAGATACCATGCCCGACGGCCACATGGGCGAAGGCTTTTTTGCCACCAAACTCAGTGAAGTGGTAGGCCTTGCCCGCAAAAACTCCATTTGGCCCCTGCCTTTTGCCACATCGTGCTGCGGCATTGAGTTCATGGCAACCGCTGCCGCTCACTACGATTTGGGTCGCTTTGGCTCGGAACGTATGGCGTTTACACCCCGCCAGTGCGACCTGATGATGGTAATGGGCACCATTTCCAAAAAAATGGCGCCTGTAGTAAAACAGGTGTACCTGCAAATGGCCGAACCCCGCTGGGTGATGGCTGTAGGCGCCTGTGCCAGCAGCGGCGGTATTTTTGATACCTACAGTGTGTTGCAGGGTATTGACCAGGTAGTACCGGTTGATGTGTACGTGCCCGGCTGTCCGCCCCGCCCCGAAGCCATTTTGGATGGCCTGATGAAGGTGCAGGAACTGGTAGGCAAAGAAAGCCTGCGGCGCCGTAACAGCGAGCACTATAAAAAATTACTGAACAGCTACGGAATTGAATAACGACAGCGCCAACAAACCAAACTACCATGAGTTTAACCAACGAATACATAAAAAACCGCCTCATCGAAAAATTTGGCGACCAGGTTACCGGCTTTTCGGAACCCTTTGGCATGCTTACGTTTGAGGCACCCAAAGAACTGAACCTGAAAGTGCTGCAGTTTTTGTACGATGATGAGGTGCTGCAATTCCGGTTTTTAACCGACTTGCAGGCCGTACATTATCCCAACGACAAGGGGCGGGAGTTGTGTGTTGTGTATCATCTGCATAACCTGGTTGACAATGTGCGCATCCGCTTTAAAATTTTTACCGACATCAACCAGCCCGATGTATTTACCGCCACCCAACTGTTTGCGGCAGCCAACTGGATGGAGCGGGAAACCTACGATTTCTTTGGGTTGAACTTTGTGGGCCACCCCAACCTGAAGCGCATTTTGAATGTGGATGAGATGGATTACTTTCCCATGCGCAAAGAATATCCGCTGGAAGATCAAACCCGTACTGACAAAGACGACGAAATGTTTGGCCGCGGCGGCAGCATCTTTTAATGCGGTACCGCACTGCCCATAGCAACTCCGTTGCACCAACAAAACCGAAAAAGAAACCATGACCGACGCACATAACATATTGTTACCCGAGGGTTCCATTGAAAAAACAACCACTACCCTCAACCTGGGTCCTACGCACCCGGCCACACACGGTGTGTTTCAGAATATTTTGGAAATGGATGGCGAGCGGGTGCTGAGCGCCGAATCTACCGTTGGGTACATTCACCGCGCTTTCGAAAAACTGGCCGAACGCCGTCCACTGTATCAAATTACCCCCATCACCGACCGCCTCAACTACTGCAGCAGCCCCATTAACAACATGGGCTGGCACATGACCTGCGAAAAGTTGCTGGGCGTAAAAACCCCTAAGCGGGTAGATTACCTGCGGGTAATTATTATGGAACTGGCCCGTATTGCCGACCACCTCATTTGCAACTCCATTATTGGCGTTGACACCGGTGCCTTTACCGGCTTTGTGTATTTGATGGAGTACCGCGAACTCATTTACGAAATTTATGAAGAAATCTGCGGCAGCCGCCTAACGACCAACATTGGCCGCATTGGCGGTTTTGAACGCAACTTTACCCCTGCAGCCTGGCAAAAACTCGACCGGTTTTTAAAAGAATACCCCAAAGCGCTTAAAGAATTTGAAGCCCTCTTTACCCGCAACCGCATTTTTATGGAGCGCACCATTGGCTGCGGGCCCATCAGCGCCGAGCGGGCACTCAACTACGGCTTTACCGGGCCCAACCTGCGTGCCGCAGGGGTAGATTACGATGTGCGGGTGCACAACCCTTACAGCTCGTACGAAGATTTTGACTTCATCATACCGGTAGGCTCCACCGGCGATACCTACGATCGCTTTTTGGTACGCAACGAAGAAATGTGGCAAAGCCTCAGCATCATTGAGCAGGCGTATCGCAAAATCCAGGATATGAAAGGCGCTGAGGCCGAGGTATATCATGCCGATGTACCGCAGTACTATTTGCCCGAAAAGCAGGCCGTGTACACCAGCATGGAAGCGCTCATCTGGCACTTCAAAATCATCATGGGCGAAATTGATATGCCCAAGGGCGAAGTGTACTTCCCGGTAGAAGGTGCCAACGGCGAACTGGGCTTTTACCTCATTAGCGACGGAGGCCGTACGCCGTACCGCCTGCACTTCCGCCGGCCCTGCTTCATTTACTACCAGGCCTATCCCGAATTGATTAAAGGCGCCATGCTGAGCGATGCCATTGTGGTGATGAGCAGCCTGAACCTGATTGCCGGCGAACTGGATGCCTGATAGGTGTAGAACAGAAAATAAAACACAAACCAATAACGATACACCAACATGAGGTTGTCAGACGAAAAATTGAAACAGGTTGAGCAATTAATTGCTCAGTACCCCGAAGGCAGGCAGAAGAGTGCGTTATTGCCCCTGTTGCACCTGATTCAGAAAGAAAACGGAGGCTGGCTCAGCACCGAAGCAATGGATTATGCAGCCGAACTGCTGCAAATAAAACCCATAGAGGTGTACGAAGTGACCACCTTTTACAGCATGTACAACCTGCAGCCAGTAGGCAAAACCGTATTTGAGGTGTGCCAAACCGGCCCGTGCATGCTGCGGGGCAGCGATGAAATAATTGCGCATATTTATGACCGTTTGGGTATTCGGCCCGGTGAAACCACGCCCGATGGCATGTTTACCCTGAAGGCAGTAGAATGCCTGGGTGCCTGCGGCTATGCGCCCATGATGCAAATTGGGCCCAGCTACCGCGAACACCTGACCAAAGAAAAGGTGGACATGATGATTGAAAAAGCAAGGAGGGGAGAAGCGGTGTAATGCTTTGGAATAAAACCGGTAATGCAGGCGAAGGGTTGGTGCACAATCGCTGCCTGCTTTCGTACAGTTTCCGGTTCGCCGCTTTGCGATGGCAGATGGGTGCATAAGCATTGCGGCCCTTCCACGGCACCGGATGGTGCACTTGCGGAGGTTATGCAAATGATGGTGTGGCGTAAGCAGTGAGCGGGAAAAGAAAAACAAATACCGGTTGCGTTGCAGTAATGCTGTAAGCAAATGCCGGTAACAAAATCAAATAGCATGAAACAATTTATGGCGTTCGTTGCGGCGGCAATTTTCCTGCTGTCTTGTCAAAGTGAAAATGCGGCAAACAACGGCGCCGCTACCAACGGTTCGGAGGCCACAGTGCCCGATATGCATACGGCGCAAACCGCTATAGACTGGGCAGGCACGTATAAAGGCGTATTGCCCTGTGCCGATTGTGAAGGTATTGAAACCGAACTGATGTTGCACAAAGACTCAACCTATATGCTGCGCCAAACCTATTTGGGCAAGGCAGCTGCGCCTGTGGTAAATACCGATGGCAACTGGGTTTGGGTTGACGGCAATACCATAGAGTTGCTGGGCATCAAAAACGCCCCCTCAAAATACCATGTTGGCGAAAACAAATTGTTTCAGTTAGATGCGGAGGGGAAGCGTATTGAAGGAGACCTGGCGGAGAAATATATTTTGGTGAAAGAGCAGTGATGAACCGCGAACGATATAAAAAAATTGTGATGGTCAGCTTCGGCCTTTCGGTGCTGGGGTTAATCATCTTTTTGTCTAAATACCTGGCCCAAACCGAAGCGGTACAATCGCTGCTGGGAGCAAGCGGGTTGGGGTTGATGGTGGCTTCGATGGTGCTGCGCTGGTCGGCCCGGCTGAAGCCCGAATGGTTTGAAAAAAGCGAAAAGAAATAAAGCGCCTAAAACAGCAACGCAACTATGGCAAGAAAATTATTATTGGAAAAAGCACATGTGGAAGGCATCCGTTACTACGATGTGTACCGCCGCGAGGGAGGATATCGCAGCGTGGAAAAGGCGCTCAAAACCATGAGTCCGGATGCCGTGGTGGAAGAAGTGAAGAAAAGCGGCCTGCGGGGCCGGGGCGGAGCCGGTTTTCCTACCGGCATGAAATGGAGCTTTTTAGCCAAGCCCGAAGGGGTACCCCGTTACCTGGTGGTAAATGCCGATGAAAGCGAACCCGGTACGTTTAAAGACCGCTACCTGATGGAGCACATCCCGCATTTACTGATTGAAGGCATTATTGTAGCCTCGTACGCGTTGGGTAGTAACCGCTCTTACATTTACATCCGTGGCGAATACTGGTGGGTAAAAGAAATTCTGGAACAGGCCATACACGAAGCACGCAATGCCGGCTGGCTGGGTAAAAATATTTTGGGCAGTGGTTTTGATTGCGATATCTATGTGCATCCCGGTGCCGGCGCTTATATCTGCGGCGAAGAAACGGCGTTGCTGGAGTCGCTCGAAGGGAAACGCGGCAACCCCCGCATCAAGCCTCCGTTCCCGGCGGTTAAAGGCTTGTACGGTTGCCCCACCGTGGTAAATAATGTTGAAACCATTGCTGCCGTGGTGCCCATTGTTAACGAAGGCGGCGAAGCCTATGCCTCCATCGGCATCGGAAAAAGTACCGGCACCAAACTCATTTCGGCCTGCGGCAACGTTGCCAAACCCGGCGTGTACGAAATTGAGATGAACATTTCGGTAGAAGAGTTTATTTACAGCGATGAATATTGCGGCGGCATTGCCAACGGCAAACGCCTGAAAGCCTGCATACCGGGTGGTTCATCCGTTCCCATTCTTCCGGCCAACCTGTTGCTGAAAACAGCTAAAGGCGAAACCCGCATGATGACGTATGAAAGTCTTGCCGACGGTGGTTTTGCCACCGGCAGCATGATGGGAAGCGGTGGTTTTATTGTGCTGGACGAAGACCAGTGTGTGGTAAAACATACCTACACGCTGGCCCGCTTTTACCGGCACGAAAGCTGCGGCCAATGTTCGCCTTGCCGCGAAGGAACCGGATGGATGGAGAAAATTTTGCTCAACATCGAAACCGGAAAAGGCAAAATGAGCGACATTGATTTGTTGTGGGATATACAGCGGAAAATCGAAGGCAATACCATTTGCCCCCTGGGCGACGCAGCCGCCTGGCCGGTTGCCGCTGCCATTCGCCACTTCCGCGATGAATTTGAATGGCACGTTACCCACCCCGATGAAGCGCAAAAGCGTAACTACGGGCTGGCGCATTACGCCAATCCTTTACCGTTGCAAACCGAAACATCTGTATCGTAAACAGTAAGTATCGCCGATTATGTCTGATCAAAAACAACTCTTCAAGGTAACCATTGATAATATTACCATTGAGGTAGAGCCGGGAACTACCATTTTACAGGCTGCCCGTAAAATTGGGGGCGAAGTGGTGCCGCCGGCCATGTGCTATTACTCCAGCCTAAAAGACAGTGGGGGCAAGTGCCGCACCTGTTTGGTAGAAGTGGCCCAGGGCTCTGCCGCCGATCCGCGGCCCATGCCCAAACTGGTAGCCAGCTGCCGTACCAATGTAATGGATGGCATGGTAGTGAAAAACATTACCAGCGAACGGGTGCTCGATGCACGCAAAGGCGTGGTGGAGTTTTTGTTGATCAACCACCCGCTCGACTGCCCCATTTGCGATCAGGCCGGCGAATGCCATTTGCAGGATCTGAGCTACGAACATGGCGTAAGCGCCAGCCGCTACGAGTTTAAGCGCCGTACGTTCGAAAAACACAACCTGGGCGATTACATACAGTTGCACATGACCCGCTGCATACTTTGCTACCGATGCGTTTATGTGGCCGACCAGGTAAGTACCGAGCGCAAGCACGGCGTGCTGATGCGGGGCGACCATGCCGAAATTGCCACCTTTATTGAGCAAAACCTCAACAACGATTTTATAGGCAACGTTATTGACGTGTGCCCCGTTGGCGCCCTTACCGATAAAACCTTCCGCTTTAAAAACCGGGTTTGGTTTACCAAACCGGTTGATGCGCATTGCAATTGCGATACCTGCTGCGGCGAAGTGCAGTTGTGGCTGCGGGGCGACGAAGTGCTGCGGGTAACAGCCCGTAAAGATGAGTGGGGCGAAGTAAAAACCAGCAGCAAAGGCACCCCGGGTTGGATCTGCAACAAATGCCGTTTTGAGCGCAAGAAACTATCCGACTGGGTGGTTGAAGGGCCCAGCCAGGTAAACCGCCACTCGGTAATTTCGCAGGGGCATTACGTAGGCTTAAAGAAGCCTGCCGAAACCCTTCCCAAAGTACTGGGCGGCCGCAATCCCAAGTTACTGATGAACATCAAAGATATTAGCGAAGTAAACCAGGTGGAGCTGAGTGAAATCAAAGGCCCCGCCACTTCGCAGGTATTCAAACAAATCAAGAAAGAAAATTAATGGAACCGTTCTTGTTAGCAATTGACTGGCTGTTGGTGCTTGAAAAGTTTCTGTTCATTGCAGCGGTAATTACCATTTCGCTGCTGGTGGCTATGTACACCACCTATGCCGAACGTAAAGTGGCTGCCGTTATTCAGGATCGCCGCGGACCCAACCGGGCGGGCCCCTTTGGCATTTTGCAGCCCGTGGCCGATGGCGTAAAGTTGTTTTTTAAGGAAGAACTTACCCCCACGCATGCCAATAAGTTGTTGTTTGTGCTGGGCCCCTCGCTTGCCATGATTACAGCCATGCTTTCCGGCGCCGTAATTCCCTGGGGCGACAAAATGGAACTGTTTGGCCGTACCGTTGAATTACAAATTGCCGACATCAATATTGGCGTGCTGTACATTTTTGGCGTTGTAAGCCTGAGCGTGTACGGCATTATGATTGGTGCCTGGGCCAGTAACAACAAGTATTCACTCATGGGCGGACTGCGTGCGGCATCGCAGATCATTTCTTACGAACTGGCCATGGGCATTTCGCTAATCGCCCTGCTGATGGTTACCGGTACGCTGAGCATGCGTGAAATGGTGCAGCAGCAAATCAACGGCTACTGGAATATCATTTATCAGCCGCTGGGCTTCTTTATTTTCCTGGTTTGCGCATTTGCCGAATGTAACCGTACGCCCTTCGATTTGCCCGAAGCCGAAAATGAACTGATTGGTGGTTACCACTCGGAGTACTCCAGCATGAAGCTCGGTTTCTTTTTGTTTGCCGAGTACATTCACATGTTCATTAGCAGTGCGGTAATGGCCAGCCTGTATTTTGGCGGATACGATATACCGTTTGTTAACGAAGCCGGCTGGGGCTTATCGGCCAACGTAATGGCACTGATTGGTGCCGGCGTGTTAATGATAAAAATCGCATTCTTTCTGTTCCTGTTCATGTGGGTGCGGTGGACGATTCCCCGCTTCCGTTACGATCAGCTGATGAACCTGGGCTGGAAGAGTTTGATACCCCTGGCACTGTTCAACATGCTGGTTACCGGCGCGGTGATACTGTTTACCAGCCGTTAAGCAGGCATCTATATCATGTTGGAACTTTAAAGAATATATTTGCGAACTCTTTTAAACAACGACGATGCAATTAACAAACAGAGCGAAACCGGTGGACCGCAGGCCTTTAAGCCTGATGGAAAAATTATACATGCCGGCCATCCTCAAAGGAATGGGCATCACGTTCAGTCATATCTTCAAGAAAAAAGTTACCATCAACTTTCCGGAAGAAACCCGCCCGTTCAGTCCGGTGTTTCGGGGTTTGCACATTCTCAACCGCGATGAAGAAGGGCGTGAGAATTGCACGGCTTGCGGCTTGTGCGCCGTGGCTTGTCCGGCTGAGGCCATAACCATGGAAGCAGCCGAACGCCTGCCGGGCGAAGAGCATTTGTACCGCGAAGAGAAGTATGCCGCCAAGTACGAGATTAACATGCTGCGCTGTATCTTCTGCGGCTTGTGCGAAGAGGCTTGCCCCAAAGATGCCATTTACCTTACCGAAACATTTGCGCCCGCCAACTATAGCCGCAAAAGTTTTATTTACGGCAAGGAAAATCTTTTGATACCGCATCCCAAAGAAAACCCCGAAGCGTACAAAAAAGCAAAGGGGCTGGTGGACGAGCGCAAACAAAAAGCCCAACAACAACAGCAAGCATAATATGACTATCAGCGAAATATTATTCTGGTTTTTAAGCGCCCTGGCAATCGGTAGTGCGTTGATGATGGTATTCAATCGCAACCCGGTGTACAGTGTACTGTGGCTGATTGTAGTGTTTTTTGCCATCAGCGGGCACTACATTTTGCTGAATGCGCAGTTTCTGGCAATCGTAAACATTATCGTGTATGCGGGCGCCATCATGGTATTGTTCCTGTTTGTGATCATGCTCATGAACCTGAATGCCGATACCGAGCCGCAGAAGAACAAATGGTTGCAGTTTGCCGGCGCCATTTCGGGCGGCACCCTGCTGCTGGTAATCGTGGCTGCCTTGCGGCAAAGCGAAACCATCATGAAGCAAACAACGGTTGAAACAGGAGCAGCCGGCCTCATTAAAACCCTGGGTTCGGTTTTGTACCGCGAATATGTGTTGCCGTTTGAAATCAGCAGTGTGTTGTTTTTGAGCGCCATGGTAGGAGCCGTGGTAATTGGTAAAAAAGGCGATTAAGGTATAACGTTGCCGCCTACCCGCCGGTGCGGCAGCAGCATAAAAACGAATTAACAGCTATGCCCATCAATTATTACATCGTTTTGGCAGTTGCCCTCTTCAGTATCGGCGTGGCCGGAGTGCTTACCCGCCGCAATGCCATTATCATATTCATGTGCATTGAGTTGATGCTGAATGCCGTTAACCTTTTGCTGGTGGCCTTTAGTAAAATGCACTACGCCAATATGCTGGCTATTAATCCGGCCGATGTTGCCACAGGCGCTGAGGCACAGATTTTTGTTTTTTTCATCATGATTGTTGCTGCTGCTGAAGTGAGCGTGGGGCTGGCGATAATTGTGATGATGTACCGAAACATACACAGTGTGGATATCAATTTCCTGAACCGATTAAAACATTAATACGCCCAACCGCTTTGATGCGGTAGCCGTATTTTGAAACGCATACTATGAACAATCTGATTTACCTGGTACCCCTGTTTCCGCTGATTGGTTTCTTACTCAACGGCCTGGGTCGTAATGTGCTTTCCAAAACGTTGACCGGCATCATCGGTAGCGCTACCGTATTGGCTTCTTTTATCGTTAGTGTGGTATTGTTCAATTACACCCGCAGCGAAAGCGCTCCTGTGGTAGCCATCCTTTTTGATTTTATACAAATTTCCGATCTGAGCATTCCGTTTGCGCTGCAGCTCGACCGGCTGTCGGCCCTGTTTCTGCTGGTGATTACCGGGGTAGGATTTCTGATTCACGTGTACTCTACCGCCTACATGCATGAAGAAACACCCGACCATTTCGCCCGGTATTTTGCGTACCTCAACCTGTTTGTGTTCAG
Source organism: Lacibacter sp. (assembly GCA_046297415.1). Classification (GTDB taxonomy): domain Bacteria; phylum Bacteroidota; class Bacteroidia; order Chitinophagales; family Chitinophagaceae; genus Lacibacter. Next base: position 63,039 of record JBKBIL010000008.1, on the reverse strand, counting down.
CATGTTGCTGCTGGTACTGGGCGCCAACTACCTCATCATGTTTATTGGATGGGAAGGCGTGGGTTTGTGTTCGTACCTGCTTATTGGTTATTGGTTTAAGAATACCGCGTATGGAAAAGCGGCCCGCAAGGCATTTGTGATGAACCGTATTGGCGACCTGGGCTTTTTATTGGGGCTGTTTCTCATCATTCAGCAATTTGGTTCGCTCAGTTTTGATGTAGTGTTCCCGCAGGCAGGCGCTGCCGGCACCGGAGTGCTTACCGCCATTACTTTATTACTGTTTATTGGTGCAACCGGAAAAAGCGCTCAAATACCCTTGTACACGTGGTTACCCGATGCCATGGCCGGTCCCACACCGGTATCGGCCCTCATCCATGCCGCTACCATGGTTACCGCCGGTATTTACATGATTGCTCGCAGCAACGTGTTGTATGCGCTGGCGCCCACCTCGCTTACGGTGGTTGCCATTACCGGTTTAGCTACGGCATTATTGGCCGCAACCATTGCCATCAAGCAAAACGACATTAAGAAAGTATTGGCCTATTCAACGGTAAGCCAGCTGGGTTACATGTTTTTGGGCCTGGGTGTAGGTGCATTTACCGGCGCGGTGTTTCACGTTATTACACACGCATTTTTCAAAGCCTTGTTGTTCCTGGGTGCCGGTTCGGTTATTCATGCCCTGCACCACGAGCAGGATATCCGGCGTATGGGCGGACTTGCAAAAAAACTCCCGGTAACACATCTAACCTTTTTGGTGGGCTGTATTGCCATAGCCGGCATTCCGCCTTTTAGCGGCTTCTTCTCAAAAGATGAAATTCTGGTACATGCATTCGCAGCCAACCCCGTTTACTATGTATTGGGACTGATTGGCGCTTTGATGACCGCGTTTTACATGTTCCGCCTGTACGCTACCACTTTCCGTGGTAGTTTTCGCGGAACTGCCGGGCAGGAAGCACACCTGCACGAAAGCCCTTCAAGCATGACGGTGCCCCTCATCATTCTTGCTGTGTTGGCTGCCATTGCCGGCTTTATGGGTATTCCGGAACTGTTTGCCGCCAATGCGCATTGGTTGCATCACTACCTCGAACCTGTATTTGCCGAATCGGCCCGCTTACTGCCGGCGCATAACATTGCCCACAGCACCGAATACCTGATGCTGGGCATTAGTGTTACGCTGATAGTTGCCGTGGTAGCCTATGCCTGGAAGCGCTTCAGCACACAACCCGAAACAGGCGAACCTGCGGGCTTTGGAAAAGTGTTGGCAAACAAATGGTATGTAGATGAGTTGTACGATGCCGTAATTGCGACACCCATGCAAAAACTGGCTGCTTTTTGCAACCGCTTTGTTGAACGCAGTGGTATCGACGCTGTAGTAAACGGCACCGGTAAACTGGTGCTGTGGGGCGGACGCCAGTTGCGCCTGCTGCAAAGTGGCCAGGTAGGCGGTTACGTGTTGTGGATGGTGCTGGGTATGCTGGTGTTGTTGGTAGTTTCAATTTCTGTTAAATAACCGTAGAAACGCGTATATGACTGCATTGTTATTGATACTGATACCTGTTGTGGCTGGTGTGCTCACCTTTTTTCTGAAAGAAGCGCAGCAGGCCCGCCTTACTGCGATGGTTGCCAGTATTGCCAGCCTGGCTATATTGGTGGTAGCACTGACTACGGCCGGTACCGGCGGTTTCAGCTACACCGCTGCATGGCTGCCGCAACTGGGGGCGCAGTTTGCCCTTGAAATGGATGGCGCATCTAAAGTGCTGGCTCTGCTTACGGTGCTGGCGTATCCGCTTATTTTGCTGGCTACCTGGAACAACCGGTACGAGCAACCCAACCAGTTTTTTGCCTTGCTGCTGCTGGCACAAGCCGGTATTTTGGGCGTATTTCTGGCTGCCGATGGGTTGCTGTTTTATTTCTTCTGGGAGCTGGCACTCATACCTGTTTACTTCCTTTGCTCCCGCTGGGGGGGGGAGCGCCGCATTGCTGCTACATTCAAATTCTTTCTTTACACCTTTATGGGTTCGCTGCTGATGCTGGTTGGTTTGGTGTATTTGTACTATCAAACGCCGGGCGGCAGTTTTGCCTTACGCGATTTAATTGCCGTACCACTTTCGGAAGCCCAGCAGGCATGGTTATTCTGGATGTTTTTTGTTGCGTTTGCCATTAAAATGCCGGTATTTCCTTTCCATACTTGGCAGCCCGATACGTACGAGCAGGCACCCACTACGGTAACCATGGTGTTAAGCGCCCTTATGGTTAAGATGGGGTTGTTTGCCGTGGTACGTTGGTTGATTCCCCTGTTTCCCGAAGCGGCATCGCAATACAATAATGTGGTTATTGGTTTAAGCGTAGTGGGTATGATTTATGCCAGTTTACTGGCTTTGCAACAGGATGATTTGAAGCGCCTGGTAGCTTATTCATCCATAGCGCATATTGGCCTGATGAGCGCTGCCTTGTTTGTGAATAACACCAGCGGCTTACAGGGCGCAATCATTCAGTTTTTCAGCCACGGTGTAAACGTGCTGGGCCTGTGGATTGTGATTGATTTTATTGAACAACGCATGGGCACCCGCCGCATGAGCGAGTTGGGCGGCCTGGCACAAAAAGCCCCGGCGCTTGCCATTTTGCTGGTAGTGGTGGCTTTGGCCAATGTGGCGCTTCCGCTCACCAACGCTTTCATCGGTGAATTTCTCATGTTCAATGGCCTGTTTCAGTTTAATACCTGGTATGCCCTTGTGGCGGGCCTCAGCATCATACTCAGTGCGGTATATACCTTGCGCATGATACAGAAGGTGTTCTTTGGCGCCACCAACGAGCGTACCGAAAAGGCAGAAGATATTAATTGGGCCATACGCTTGAGTTTGGTGGTGATAGCGGCGGCCATTTTTGTGATGGGAGTATATCCCCGGCCGGTATTTACGCTGGTAAACGATACGGTACAAATGCTGCTTGCAGCGTGGAATGGATAATGAAATGATTTGTTAAGCGATCCGGTTTATACAACCGGTTGCAATTAAATGATACAGTCAACATGAACCTGATTTTTCTTTCAGCTATCTGGGGTGTTGTAATGATGTTCAGCAGTGTATTTTTAAAGCAGGCCCGCCTGGCAACGCCGCTTGCGTTGGCCGGTACGCTGCTGTTGCTGGTTGCCAACCTGCTTGAACTGTGGGGCTATGCCATTTTCCCTTCCGAATTTGGCGGTATGCTGTCGTACGGAAAATTTGGCTACATCTTTTTAACCCTCATCACAGGGGCATTTCTGTTATATATTATCGCCGGCGGCAAGGCCATCACATCGGTTGGCAGTCATCCGTATGAGTATTACATACTCATGTTTTTCATTTTGTGCGGGGTTGGACTGGTAACTTTTTTCAACAACCTGCTGATTTTGTTTTTGGGAATTGAAATCATATCCATACCACTCTACATACTTACGGGTAGCGATAAGCGCAACCTCAAAAGCAACGAGGCAGCCCTGAAATACTTTCTCATGGGAGCGTTTTCAACGGGTATTATGCTCATGGGTATTGCTTTTTTGTACGGGGCTACCGGTTCGTTTATGATGGATCGCCTGCCCTTATACGGCAATACCTCCTTCAAAGAACTGCATACCATTGGATTGATACTGGTTTTGGTTGCCATGGGCTTTAAAGTGTCGGCAGCGCCTTTTCATTTCTGGACACCCGATGTGTACGACGGGGCTCCCACCGTATTTACATCGTTCATGGCTTCACTCGTAAAACTGGCGGGCTTTGTTGCTTTCTTAAATCTTTTTGCCAATGGCTTTTATCAGGAAGTAAACAACTGGAGGCTGCCCATTGCTATTATGATCGCTCTTACACTTTTAATAGGCAATGTTACCGCGGTATATCAGCAAAGTGTAAAGCGCATGCTGGCCTATTCCAGTATTGCCCAGGCGGGCTTTATGTTGTTTGCCGTATTTGCCATGAACGATATGGCCTATAAGGGCATGCTGTTATATACCGTGGCTTATTGTGTGGCTACCATTGGCATGTTTGCCGTTTTAACGCGAATGAACGATTACACCTTTGATGGATTTAACGGGCTTGCAAGCCGCGAGCCTGTGGTAGCGTTTGCCATTACGGTATTCATGCTCTCACTTACGGGCATACCGCTTACGGCCGGCTTCTTCGCCAAATATTACATGCTGGCGGCAGCCGTGAAAACGGGTGCCTATTTGTGGCTGGTTGTATTTGCGGTTATCATGGCCGCTGTAAGTGTGTATTATTACTTCCGCCTCATTCAGGCCATGTATTTCCGCAGCGGAGAGGGTCAGTTAATTGCCGCTCCGGCAGGGTTCAAAGGCGTGCTGCTGTTTGCCGCCCTGGTAATCATACTGCTGGGTATTTTCCCGTATCAGTTGTTGCTCAACTGGCTTACTTTATACTGATGATGGGGTGGGTGTCATTTATCGGTTCCTCTTTCTTAATTTCGGGGTACTAATACAGCATGACACTATCCGATATACTTTCCCTATCGTGGCGCACGGTACGTTCCAATAAGCTGCGTACGGGTATTACCGTAGCTATTATTGCATTTGGCATTATGGCCCTCATTGGCATTATAACGGCCATTGAAGCCATGAACCAAAGCTTGTATGAAAATTTCTCCATTTTAGGCGCTAACTCGTTTAGTATCCGTTACCGGGAAATGACTATTCGCTTTGGTGGGCCACGCCGCAGCGATTTAACCAAAGAGCGCCGGGGTGGTACGCGGCAACGTAATTCCAATTTGGGCCGTGTCATTACGTTTGATCAGGCCCGTCAGTTTAAGCAGCAATACAAGTTTCCGGCAACGGTTAGTATATCCAAGTTTGCAACCGGTAATGCCACCGTTTTTTTCAATGAGGTAAAAACCAATCCCAACGTACGCATGATTGGCGGCGATGAGCATTACCTGCTGAACAGCGGTTATCAATTGCTGGCCGGCCGCGATTTTAATCCGCTCGATATTCAAAGCGGCCGAAACGTAGTAATTATTGGCAGCGACCTTGTTAGCAAACTTTTTCGCGGTAAGGATGAATATGCCATTGGGAAAATGGTGCGTATCGGTTCGGTTAAGTACCGTGTAATCGGCACCCTGAAACCCCGTGGGGCCAGTTCGTTTTTATCGCTCGATAATATTGTCATTACCACCTATAACAATGTGCGCCGTGTTTTCAGTTCCGAGGGCAGTTACAACATTACGGTGCGTGCCAATGATTTTCAGCAAATGGAGGCGGCGGTGGGCGAAGCTACCGGTGTTTTTCGCCTGGTACGGAAGTTGCATTTTAAGGATGCCGATAACTTTTACATCGACCGCAGCGATTCGATTGTGGAAACATTAAAAAACACCTTACGGTATGTGCGGTATGCGGCCATAGTAATTGGCGTTATTACCCTGTTGGGCGCAGCCATTGGGCTTACCAACATTATGCTGGTAGCGGTAAGTGAGCGTACAAGGGAAATTGGTTTGGCAAAATCTATTGGGGCAAAGGGAGCAACCATCCGTTCCCAGTTTTTGTGGGAAAGCATTCTCATCAGTTTATTGGGTGCCGGTTTCGGTATCGCTCTCGGTATTCTGGTAGGCAATCTTTTTTCCATTTACCTGAAAACCGGATTTGTGGTACCCTGGTTGTGGGTGGGCATTGGCGTGTTTATTTGTTTTGTAACGGGACTGGTTGCCGGCTTGTATCCGGCAATGAAGGCGGCTAAGCTCGACCCCATTGCGGCCTTGCGCTATGAATAGCAGCAATGCGACTTTCAAAAAAAACAAATGCCACACCCAACGGTGTGGCATTTGTTTTTGAGCTGCTAATTTTATTTTACATCAAGGGCGGTGCTGATGCGATCGGCCAGATCCTGCAGGTGCAGGCGGGTGGCATTGTCGGTAATCAGGGGCAGTGCCGTGCGGATATCGTTACGCAGGGTACGCAACGTGCCTCGCAGCACCGAGTAGGCATCGGTGTTTTTGGGATTCAGGCTGGGCGTAACGTTTATTGTAATACCGCCGCTTCCGCTGGTAGTTGGTGCCTGGTTGGGCAGCAGTGCAATCATGCGCTCGGTAAACATCTTCTGCAAATTCCGGCGGTACATATCGGTTGCCCGGCGGTTATACAATTCGCTGAAGATGCCGCGGCGCATGTCGTCCATCATTTCAATTGCCTTATACGCCGTTGCCGGGTTGGCCGCTTCCATGGCAAACAGTTTGTTGAGTGTATTGGTGCTTACCAGGCGGTTGATGATGGGTTCTTGCCGGCTGCTGATAACCAACAACGGATTTTCGCCGGTACGGCTGAAAATGTCGGCATTCAGCAACCATGTAGGGGTAGTGAAGAGTTGTTGTTGCAAAAAGTTCATCGCCTCTTTTTGGATGCTACGCGGCGTATATTCATAAACAGCGCCGGGTTGATCGTTCATCTTGGGCGTTTCATAAATGCCGCCGATGTTTTTAGCCACATGCCCCATATAGCGTCCAAACTGGCCCACCACCTGGTTATACATTTCAGAAAGTCCTTCGTAGCCGGTATTGGGTTCTTTGGTCCATTGTATAAGGTTGGGAACGATGCGTTGCAGGTTTTTAATGCCATACATACTGGCTTTCATGGCATCATTGCCCAGGTCTTCATTTTGGCTGCGGGGGTCATCGGGGTTGGTTTCGGTGCCAAACCACAGGCGTTTGTTTTTCAGCCGCTCGGTGGTTAGCTGCTGTAGGTAGGGTACTTCTTCCTCAGCGGTTTTAAACTGGGGCAACCAGCGATAGCCCCATTCAATGGCCCATTTGTCATAATCGCCAATGCGGGGGAAGAGGCCGCTGCGGGAGATGTTGTCTTCGGGCTGGGCCACATAGTTAAAGCGGGCATAGTCCATAATGGAAGGCGTGTGTCCGTTGGCTTCTACCCACTTCTTGTTCCGCAGGCTGTCAACCGGTACGGTAGATGAAGAACCAAAGTTGTGACGCAAGCCCAGCGTATGCCCAACTTCGTGCGAAGAAACAAAACGAATCAGTTCGCCCATCAAACGGTCGTCGAACTGCATTTTGCGGGCACCGGTATCAACGGCTGCCGTTTGAATGAAATACCAGTTGCGCAGCAGTTGCATTACGTTGTGATACCAGTTGATATGGCTTTCCAGAATTTGTCCGCTGCGGGGGTCGTGCACGTTGGGGCCGCTGGCGTTTTGTGTTGATGAAGGTTTATAAACGATGGCGCTGAAACGGGCATCTTCCAGGCTCCAGGTACTGTCTTCCTGGGGTGTGGGCGCCACTTTACCCATAATGGCGTTTTTAAAGCCTGCCTTTTCAAAAGCTACCTGCCAGTCGTTCACCCCCTGAATCAGGTAGGGTACCCATTTTTTGGGCGTGGCAGGGTCAATGTAAAAAATGATGGGTTCTTTGGGTTCAACCAGTTCGCCCCGAAGGTATTTCTGTACGTCTTCGGGCTTGGGTTCCAGTTTCCAGCGCACGGCCATTTGTATTTCCTTTACACCCTGCGGGTTGGCATCAAAATCGGTATAACTGCGGGTAAAGTAACCCACGCGGGGGTCAAAATAACGGGGCTTGGCGGGTTCTTTGGGCAGCAGCAACAGCGAGCTGTTCAACTCAAGCGTAAAGTTTCCGCCCGAAGGTGCGTTGGCAAACGGGTTGCTGCCGGGGGTGGCAGGGGTGCTGCTGCGGCCGTAGGTTTTTACCGTTTTAATTTCAATGTTTATGGGGTAAGAGCGTACCGAGCTGATGTAAGATTTATCAGTTTGTTGTGCGCCCAGTTGCAGGCTGGTTTTGGTGCGGGGGTTAAAAAACAACACATCATTGTCGCCGGCCAAATAATCCGTCAATTCAATAACGGTTGACCGTGTACGGGTTACCGAGTCTATGCCATAAGCTCGCACGTCAAACGCCTGCATAATGGGTGGCAGGGTTGAATTGGCCACCGCCGTGTACATGCCGTTCTCGTCGGAAGCACGCTGGTCGTACGAAACCCGGTGCAAAAACACCTTGTTGTTGGGCCCTTTGGTAAAGCGGATAACATTGTTGTTGATGATATCTCCGGCATATCCCGAAAATCCGTTGCTGAGGCCTGCGGCGGAACGTGAAATGCGGCTTACCACCAAAATGTCGCGATTCATTAGCGAATCGGGTATTTCAAAATACCATTTGTCCTCCACCTGGTGTACGGTAAACAGGCCGGCATCGGTACGGGCTTTGTCGGTAATTACATCCTTGTACGGGCGCGGGCCGCTACGGGGCTGTGAAGGCGTGGAGGATGCGCCGGGGGTGCCGTTTGAACTGCCATTGGCAGCCGGAGGGGGCGTTGGCGCGGGCCTGTTCTGAAGAAAAGCAGTAAGGGGCATTTGCGCCAGCAGCAGGGCAAGTGCCATCCGATGAAATGTTCGTTTCATGAATCGGGAATCTTTTTTTGGTGAAAAAAACAAGAAAAGTAAAACTAACACGCGGCAAATAAAAAAGTGCGGAACCCCTCTATTTTATTGATGAACGGCCTAAAAAAGTGCCGTGTTTCAGAAGCAAAAAAATAAAATGCCGGTAACTTGCTCAATTTTAATATTTCCCTAACTTGTGCCACCTTCAGCAAAAGAAAGAGGTGTTTGATTTCAAAAAAATATCATTAGAATTGCAGCAGTAAAATCAACTTTCAAATAACAATTAACAAACAAAAAATCAACTGTCATGGCTGAAACAAAACCAACTGCGGCTAAAGCAGCAACTTCCGTTCAACCTAAAAAGAACAGCAACATTATTTCCTGGCTTGCACCCATTGTGTGTATTCTTATTGGTTACATCATCTGGCGCTTTGTACTGGGTAACCCCTCCGGTTTTAAAGAACCCGATACCTCCGGTGCCTGGTTTTGGCCCTCACACAAAAAGCCCATCACTGCCTTAAACCGCGTTTATGAAGGTGGTATTGTGGTACCCTTCCTCATTGGTTTGTTCCTGATGGTACTGGCATTTTCCATTGAGCGCTACCTCACCATCCGCAAAGCCCTGGGTACCGGTAGCACTTCCGATTTTGTACGCAACGTGCAATTCCACCTGGCTAACAAAAACATTGATGCCGCACTGGCAGCCTGCGATAAGCAAAAGGGCTCGGTAGCCAATGTTATGAAAGCAGGCTTGCGCAAATACAAAGCAATGACGGAAGAAACCGGTTTGGATACCGACCAGAAAGTGCTGGCCATTCAGAAAGAGGTAGAAGAAGCAACCGCGCTGGAGTTACCCATGCTGCAACAAAACATGGTATTTCTTTCTACCATTACATCGCTGGGTACACTGGTAGCCCTGCTGGGTACGGTAATGGGTATGATTCGTTCGTTTGCCGCACTGGGTGAAGAAGGTGCCGGTGGCGATGCATCGCAGCTGGCCATTGGTATTTCTGAAGCGCTTTACAACACCGCTTTGGGTATTGCCACTTCTTCCTTTGCGCTGATCATGTACAACGTGTACACTACCAAAATCGACTCCATCACTTATGGTATTGATGAGTCGAGCTTTACGCTTACGCAAAGCTTTGCTTCGCTCTACAAATAAGCGGGCAATTTGTGGAAACACTTTGTTCTTGCATCTTAGATCATAAATAATTGTTCAAATGCCGAAACTAAAAGTTCAGAAAAAGAGTACCTGGGTGGATATGACCGCGTTTGTGGACGTAGCCTTCCTGATACTTTCCTTTTTCATGCTGGCAACCAAGTTTAAGCCGCCGGAGTTGGTAAATATCCAAAACCCCAAGTCGGTGTCTTCCGAAAGCGTGGCAGAAAAGGATGTATTTAAAATAACGTTCGACAACCAGGGACGCACCTTCATCAGCTTTAGCACCGATGAAGAGGCGAGAGAGCGGATCTTGAAAATGCTGGATGTACTTGAAACTCAAAAGGGTATTGTACTCAGTAAAGAAGAGCGTGCCACTTTCCTGCGTTTTGGCGTGTCGGGTATTGGCGTTCCGTTTACGCAGTTGAAGTCGCTTTTGGCACTGTCGGATGATGAGTATAAGTCGTTTAAGCAGCCGGGTATTCCCATTGATTCGGCCAACAACCAGTTAGATGGCTGGATTAATGCGCTGCTCACCGGCAGCGGTGGCCGCCGGCCTGCCAATATTATGCTCAATGGCGATAATGCTGCCAAGTATCCCGAGTTCAAGAATATTTTGGCCGCATTTAAAAAGAACGGCGTGTTTTCGTTCAAGCTAATAACGGCAATGGAAGCCGTACCGGCCGGAACGCCGCTGTATCAGTCGCTGCAGAAACAGCAAACGGTAAACTAAATTTCTAACCCCCAAAAAAAGAACTATGGGAGCTGATGTTGATAGCGGTTCACAGGACCATGGTAAGAAGGGCCCAGGCGTCAAAAAACAGAAAAAGGTTGTTGCCCGGGTTGATATGACCCCGATGGTGGACCTTGGATTTCTGCTGATTACCTTCTTCATTTTTACAACCACCATGAGTTCGCCCAAGGCCTTTAACCTGAAAGTGCCGGACGATACCGCGAAAGAAAATGAACAAACGGAGGCGAAAGCATCCGGCGCATTTACTGTACTTCTGAGTAAGAATAACAACATTTTTTACTACGAAGGACAGCTTCAGGCGGATGGGTCCAACTTTAAAACTACCACTTTTAAGGAGCTGCGCTCGATTTTGCTGGATAAAAAAGCCCGCACGCCCGAAAAAGACCTGGTGGTGATTATTAAGCCTACCGACGATGCCAACTACAAAAATGTAGTGGACGTGTTGGATGAAATGACCATCTGCGAAATCAAACGCTATGCTATGGTTGATATCACGCAGGGCGAAAAAGACCTTATACGTGTAACCGAAGGCGCAGCCGGAAACTAAGATTATGGAAAGTCGCTGTTGCGGCATCTTATAAAAAAACAGACTTATGGATGTAAACAAAATTCTGAAGTCGGATTTTCTCGACCTCTTGTTTGATGACCGTAATAAAGAGTACGGCGCTTACGAGTTGCGTCGGAATTACAGCCGCCGTCTAAGAATAGCGCTGGCTATCACTACCGCCTTCGCTTTGATCGTTTTTACCATGGCTTTCGTAAGCCAGCAAGCTGGTAAAACGAAAACAAAAGTGAAGGTGCAGGACGTGGAGCTGACCGATATTAAGCAGGAGGAAGAAATGAAAGTGGAGCCCCCACCGCCGCCTCCACCTCCGGCTCCGGAGCCTCCCAAAATTGAAATTACCAAGTTTACGCCTCCTAAAATTGTAGAAGACGAAAAGTTTCAGGAGAAAAACGAGGTAAAAGAGCAGGAGCAAATTACCAACGTGGGTAAAATTGACCAGGAAGGTATTAAAGACCCCGAAGTGGTAAACCCGCCCAAAGTGGAGCAGGAAACCAAGGTGGTGGAAGCTCCCAGGGAAGATCCTAACCAGGTATTTACCAAAGTGGAAGTGGAAGCCCAGTTCCCCGGAGGTGAAGAAAAGTGGAACCGTTACGTTTACAATGAAATTATGAAACGTATTGACGACCTGATTGAAGACGGTCAGGCCGGTACGGTTGAAGTACAGTTTATCGTTGACCGTGAGGGGAACGTAAGTAACGTAGAAGCCCTGAACATGAAGGGTTCGGTACTGGCCCGTATTGCTACCGACGCCATTAAGAAGGGTCCGAAATGGATACCTGCCATCCAAAATGGCCGTCAGGTAAAAGCGTACCGCCGCCAAAAGGTAACCTTCCGCCTGCCCGACGAATAATACCTTTATCAAGAAGGAACATACAAGCAACCAATCCCCATCGGTATTTCGGTGGGGATTTTTTTACTGTTATCCTGCAACTATCCTACCGCGGGCCGCTTTATTAAGTTGTACTTTTGGGCCATGTTAGGAAAGTTAGCCGGATGGAACGACACGATTGCCGCTTTGGCAACCCCTCACGGAGTGGGCGCCATTGGCGTTATTCGCATAAGCGGAGCTAAAGCAATTGAGATTGTTGACCGGTTATTTACCGCAAAACAATTAAGCGGTCAGCCATCGCACACCCTGCACGTGGGTTATTTGCGCCATAACGGCAAAATACTGGATGAGGTTGTAGTGGCGCTGTATAAAGCTCCCCGCAGTTATACCGGCGAAGATGTGGTGGAAATCAGCTGTCATGGTTCGCCCTTTATCTTAGAGCAGGTGCTGAATGCCCTTATTGCCTGCGGCGCACGGCTGGCCCGCCCCGGCGAATTTACGCAACGTGCTTTTCTGAAAGGGAAACTGGACCTTACACAAGCCGAGGCGGTTGCCGATTTAATAGCCAGTAATACCGAAGCCAGTCGCAACACAGCCCTGCACAGCATGCGGGGTGGTTTTTCGAAGGTGCTGCAGCAACTGCGGGAACAGTTAATCCAGTTTTCGGCCTTAATTGAACTGGAGCTGGATTTTTCGCAGGAAGATGTGGAATTTGCCGACCGCAGCCGGCTATATGCCCTTGTTCAGGAAGCGCAGGCAACGGTAAACGCATTGCTGCAATCGTTTCAACTGGGCAACGTGATTAAAAACGGCGTAAGCGTTGCCATTATTGGTAAGCCCAACGCAGGAAAATCAACCCTGCTCAATACCCTGCTGAATGAAAACAGGGCCATTGTAAGTGATATTGCCGGCACCACCCGCGATACAATTGAAGAGGTGTTGAACATCAACGGCATTTTGTTTCGGCTGATTGATACGGCGGGCATACGCGACAGCGCCGATGTTATTGAAACCATTGGCGTGGAAAAGAGTATCGAAAAAATGAAAGCCGCCGATTTGGTACTGTACCTTTTTGATGTGGCTGCAGAAAGCCGCGAACAACTGGAGGCGGCGCTGTTACAGGTTTCGGAGTACAATAAAAATTATCTGGCTGTTGGCAATAAATGCGATTTGCTGCCCGAAGAAACCCTTGCCGAAAAATTTGCAGGCGATGATGTGCTGTTTATTTCTGCGAAAAACGGGCAGCACATACAAATGCTGCGGCAGCGCCTGGCCGATAAAGTGTTGCAGGGGCATATACAGGCAGAAAGCACCATCGTTACCAACACCCGCCACTACGAAGCGTTGCAACAGGTGGCCGCTGCCCTGCAAGACATTCGTGCCGGTTTGGATCAGCAAATCCCCGGCGATTTACTGGCGTTGGACATTCGGCGTTGCCTGCATTACCTGGGCGAGATAACCGGGGAGATTACCAATGAAGACCGGTTGGATTATATCTTTAGCAAGTTTTGTATCGGAAAGTAACAGCCCCAAAACAACAATCCGTCAACTGCCGAAATCGGCATAAAGCCTTGAAGATGATGGGTTTTTATTTTTGAAACTTGCAGTTTGTTTTCATTTCATAACCGTTATTCCGTAAAATTTGTACCCTATTTGTACCCCGTGTATCCTTTGCGGTACAAAATATTTTACGAGGCTTTCCTAAATGGTCAAAATTTCAACAGTTGCAACAGCAGTAAATACTCCAACTTTACAATTGAACTAATTCCATCCGCCTTAAATCTTTTTCCAGCAAGTGCAACAATTCGGGTTTGTGGGCATATAGTTTGCGTAATTCCATCAGTTCCTGTTCTACAAAACTGCAGTCGGTAGCGGCGGGTATCAAAAACACAGACCAACCGTATGCCTCCGGCTGTTTACTGTCGGCCGGAACTACCTTCCAGTGTACCAAAAGCGGCTTATCGGCTGCTTCCAGCCAGGCGGCTGTTGCCGTAAATGTGTTGCTTTTAAAAAGAATCGTGTCTTTTTGCGAGTTTCCCGCACGTATGGAAAGTTTGTATGAAAGGGCGGCATTTCCTTTCCAGCGCAGCAACACCGGCAGGCGGGTTACAATACTGCTGTCGGCCGGGTGTACTAAAATAGATTGGCCCCGAAATACCGTTGCTGCAACTTTTTGTTGGCTAGTTGCGGCCTCTTCTCCTGAAAGAAATTTTTCAAACAGGTATGCAAAAAAAGCCGAAACTGCATTTTGATTGTGTTGCGCCAAATACCGTTGCTTCAGTTGGGCAAAGGTGAAGCGGCCGGGTGTGTTGATGAGCATGCAACGTCCGTCGGCACCTACCAGCATGGCTTCGGCATGGTTGGCCACAACCAACACATGGCCGGCTTTTACGAATATCCCTCTTTTGGCCGGTTCTTTAACGCCATCGTGCAGCCAGGTAACACTGTTGCTTACATGATATACCAGATACTGGTCCGCTACGTTTGCGGTACCGCATAGCCGAAGTAACAAATATGCGAACAAAATGGGCCACATATCAGGTAGTGTTTTGTAAAAAAAGCGAATGGAACTTTATCTTCAGCTTGAGCCGCAAAAATTTCAGCAACGCCTCATATAAATTTATGAAAGTTGGTAATAATACAAGGCAGGCGGTAAGCAAAGCCGGATCAAATTTGATTTTTGCAAAGCGGTACAGCATAATGGAAAAAAATACCGCCAAAATGCTGCCGAATAATTGTACCAGCGTACCCACGGCGTTAAACCATACATCGCCTTTCAGAAACAGGGCGGTCATAAATGGCAGCAGCAGCCAGATGATAATCCAGGTGAGCAGCAGCACCAGCCATAATGGTACAACGTGTATCAAATCTTTATCCAACAGCATTCGAAGAATATTGTCATGTATAACGGTGCCGTACATGTCGGGGTAACTGCGACCCGACATTCGATCGTTCAGGGGCGTAAAAAATTTGTCTTCATCAATACGCAACTTTTCGGATGCCGCGGCGGGGCCGAGGTAACCGGCCAGTACAATTTTTCCCCGGAATACGGAACAATCAAAATCGGGATCTTCAATTTCGGTTGCATCGTAAAACCGAAAATTGCCAAGATTACCCCAGTAGTGAATTTCTACCGGCTTGTTTTGCGCCTTGGGTAGCAGCGCAGCATTGTATGCGCCCATGATGCGACTGGTAAACGACCACTGACCGGCAAAACCCGGATAATAATACCGTATGGTGCTTGTTTCGGGGTCTTCGCCCACCAGGTTGGCATAGCCGGCGGGCCGGGCAGTAAAGAATGAGTGGGTGAAAACAGGCGTATCGGACTTTTCGAATGCGGCAATGTAGCTGAACACATAGTTGTTGTGTTGCCGAAATGTTTTTTGCAACTGTGTATCGGCAATGGAATCTTTGCGGTTGCTGAATATCACATCAAGGGCAACCACGGCGGGTTTTCCTGTTTGGATGCGCTCAAACAAATGGCTCAGTTCATAGCGGTCTTTCTGTTCTATATTCACCAATACCAGCGGTCCGTTATAAATACTGTCTCGGTTTTTGATCTTCGCATAGTACAAATCGGTAAGGCTGAAATCCTCAAAAGCCAGCGTAAACGGGTCGAAGAAGCTGATATTCACTACCACTAGTGAAAGCAGCCCCATTGATGTGAAAACAAAAATGTTCAGCAGCAGGTATTCGGTAAAAAATCGTTGAAGCGCCTTCATGTTGCTTTGAATTAAAAAAGGGTATAAACAACCGTTTATACCCTTTACCCATGTTGTGTTGTGATTAGTTGAGTGAAATGGTAAATACCCGGCTGTCGTTGCAATAGCTGCTGTTGCTCCAGTAGTAGGTACCTCCGGCGGTTTGAGCATACCATTTGGTCCAGTTGCCCGGCACCCATACGTCAATACGTACCGATTTGGCGTAAGGCGAAAGCCGGCCCTGATAAATGTTTTCAACCCAAATGTCAACGTAATAGCCCGTTGGGTTATTGAAATACACGTAGCAATAGCCGCGGGTTTTCTTTTCGCGGGGGTTGTCATCGGCACCCGGCAGATTTTTTTTCTCGGTTACTTTTTGGCCTACCACCTTTACTTCTTTTCCGGGGGCAGGTTGCTTATCCTGCGCTTGTACGGTGTTGCCGAAAGCAAGGGTCAAACCAATTACGGTCAGGGTCATGAAGAGCATTTTTTTCATGTTGTTTGATTTTAATGGTTAAAAAATGGATGGTTTTAAAAGTTGACTTATGCATGTGCTTATTGTTTTGTTGCAACGATGGTGTAATCTACATAAAAGGTATGCATCACATCCATTTCCACGCCTCCCTCATCACCGGATCCTCTTGTTTTGGGCTGATTCCGTTCGGGCTTGCTGAGAAAGGGGCGAAAGTCGAGCGGTTCGCGGCTGGAAATGAGCAGCAGGCGGTTTTTTCCATAAGGCGGACTGATACGAAATACCCGGGGGTTACGCAGCGTTTGATCGGGTTCCATAAAGTAACTTTTGGGCTCATCATTGAGCCGGAAACCCGGCATCAGGCATCCTACCATATGATTGGGCTGAATTTCGAGCAACGTGTAGTAGGCCCGTTCCTGACCGGTGTTGGTCATTTCAAAGTTGTAGTAATCGCCAACGGCAAAGGTGATGGCTCCGTTTTTGTCTGCAATGGTACTTTGCGGCAGTTCCTGCGTTTCGGTAATTACCCCCCGGTCGTTGCGGCGCACTACTTGAACCGGTATCATACGAAAGGTGATGCGAATATTGGTATCCACCTTATGCAGTTGCATAAAATACCGGCTCCAGGCATAATGCTTCAGCCGGTATTGCAATGTGTCGGCCAGTTGCTGCTCGTCCAGGGTGGCCGGCAGTTGTAAAAAAATTTCATTTTGGTGCCGGAAGCTGTAGGTTGGATTCCCTTCGCTACCGGTAAGTTCAACACTTAAATCGGCTGCAGCAGAAGTGGGTTTTACTTCCTTCACACGGCTTACAATGCGGTTGAATTTCTCCCATGCTTCGCCACTGAAGTTTTTAACGTGCAGTGCGGTAACGAGTGCGCCAAAGTTGATATCGTCCAGATACACCCATGCCTGCTGCAAGGCTTCTTCGCTGATTGTTTCCTGTACGGCAACGGTGGCGCTGAAAGCATCGGCCTGTATAATCTTGCCGGTGGCTATGGGTTGGATGCCGGTAGTATCTCTTGTTTCGGGTGGAAAAATGCGTACCGTTGTTCCTTCCCATACGTTGTACGCTTTACCTGTTGCAATGCTGAACTGCTTATCTTTTACAGCCGCCGGCAAAAAGTAATTGCTTTTCAGCAGCAGGTTGCCGCCAAATATTTCTTTATCCAACTCGCCTTCCGCACCGGGTTGCTGGCTCAGGCCCCAGCGGCGCATATGAATACGTATTTGGTCGGCAATGGTTTTATACGACATTTGGCCGGGCGCATTGGTAACTACTTTAAAAAATGCCATTGACAGGCTGCCGTAATCTTCGCCTTGTATGGTTACCTGCGAGTTGAGTTCGGATGCGGCGGATGCAAAAAATGCCACCATGGGTGCAAGGCCGGTTTTACGGTCGCCCAGCCCAAACAGTTGCTCATTTATTTTAGTGGTTTGTGCGGTGGTAGTGGCTTTGTAGTTTTTGGGTTGATATTTTTTTTCGGTTCCTCTGAAGCCGGCTGTTCTGCCGCGGGTAGCCGTACCGGAGTGGCAGGCATCAATCAATACCACCAGCTCCCCATTTTCGCCCAGTTTCAACCGCAGTTCTTCCAGTTTTAACCCCAGGGCATCGTCCCGCAGGTGGCGTTCTACGCCCGGTATATAGTCCATGGGGGCATCATAGGTTACCAACGCTTCATCGTATCCATCGGGTTCATCGCCGTTATCGTCATATACCTGCTGGCCATGCCCGCTGAAATGAAACACGCATATATCACCGGGCCGGGCTTTGTCAATCAGATGCTTTTGAATGCCGTTGAGAATGCCTTCTTTGGTGGCTTGCTGATCGCGTAGGACCATGATGTTTTCTTCACGGAAGCCCTGTTTCCGAAGGGCTTCTTTAATGAGCGGCACATCTTTTTCAGAGGCCAAATCGTTCCAGCCGGTGCCGGGTTTGTATTTCGAAATGGCCACAATCAGTGCCAGCTTATTGGGCTGCTGCCGGGCGGTAGCCTGCAACATCAAACAAACGGCCAGCAAGATGATGATAATGCGCATACGTGTTTTCGAAATACAGTTGATTGGTACCACAATACTATTCTGCTTCTGTTGCTTTACATATACCCAATGGGGGGTATTTTGCCCCCGTAGTTTTTTGATGGGTATGGAGGATTTGCACCGGGCAGTCGGTGATTTGAAGTAACTTGGCCGCTCATGGCGGAACTCGTATTTTGGCTGGCGCTTTTATTACTTTTTTATACCTATGCCGGGTATCCGCTGGTGCTTGCTCTTTTGCGCAGGCGTACACAGCAGGCAGTAACCGAAGAGCATACGTTATTGCCTTTTGTTACCGTAGTAATTGCCGCGTACAACGAGGAGGCGGTAATTACGGCAAAACTGCGGAACACGCTGGCGCTACAGTATCCGCACGAGCGCTTGCGGATTATGGTTGTGGCCGATGGCTCTACCGACACAACCGTGCAACAGGCGCAGCAGTTTGCCCGGGTGGAAGTATTACATAAGCCCCAACGGAAAGGAAAGGCGGCCGCGTTAAACCGTGCAATGGAGCACATACAAGAGGGCATTGTAGTAATTACCGATGCCAACACCACCTTAAATGCCGGAGCGTTATTACACCTGGTGGCTCCATTTATTAATGCAACGGTAGGAGGAGTGGCCGGTGCCAAAAAAGTACAGGATGCGCAGTCTGATGCTTCGGCCGAAGGCTGGTATTGGAAATACGAGTCGGCCTTAAAGCAACTGGAATCCGACTTTTACACCGTCGTAGGGGCGGCCGGCGAATTGTTTGCGTTTAAAAGAGCATTGTATCAAACCATACCGGAGCAGGTAATTACGGATGATTTTTATATTTCGCTTTGCATAAACCTGCAGCGGTATCGCATTGCGTATGCCCCCGGTGCAGTTAGTATGGAGCCGCCCTCGCTTTCGTTGCACGATGAATGGAAGCGCAAAGTACGGATTGCTGCCGGCGGTTTTCAATCGTTGCGTTATTTTACACAGGCATTAAACCCGTTGCGTTACCCTGCTTTGGCCTTTCAGTTTTTTTCACACCGCTTGCTGCGCTGGACGGCAACGGTACCGGCCCTGCTGGCGCTTTTTGCCACAAACCTGTACCTATTGCTGCAGGGCAATAACGTTTTTTATGAAACCCTTTTTGTGTTGCAGGCCGGTTTTTATCTGTTGGCGGGCCTGGGCTATCTTACCCGAAAAACGCCCACACCGGTAACGCAGTTGCCATTTTACTTTGTAATGATGCATGGCGCCCTGCCGGTAGGGTTGTGGCGTCTGCTTACCGGTAAGCAAACCGCTCTTTGGCAAAAAGCCCTTCGGCGCGGCAGCAGGGAATAAATGCTGTTATAACTTCGTACAAAAAAATCATCGCAGCACCTTCGTCCATATTATCCAGTTCCATCGAATACCTGAAAGGGGTGGGGCCCCTGAAAGCCGACTTGTTGAAAAAAGAGCTGAACATTTTTACGTTTGGCGATTTACTGCAGCACATACCGTACCGCCACCTCGACAAGACCACCGTTACGCCCATCGGCAGGTTGCATGCCGGTATGGATTATGTGCAGGTGCGGGGGCGCCTGCTTTCGCTGGAAGTAGTGGGGCAGCAGCGCAGCAAGCGGCTGCAGGCTGTGGTGCAGGATGCAAGCGGAAGCATGGAGCTCACCTGGTTTCAGGGCATTAACTGGGTGCAAAAGCGGCTGCAGGTGGGTGCCGATTACCTGATTTTTGGCAAGCTGGGTTTTTTTATGGGAAAGCCGCAGCTGGTGCACCCCGAGGTAGAACCCTATACGGCCGAAGTGCAACAGGGAAAGCCCGTGTTGGATCCCATCTATCCAACCACCGAAAAACTGAAAGCAAAAGGCTTAAACGGACGTGCCATAGGTAAGCTTACTGCAGCGTTGTTGCCGCAAATTGCCCCGGCCGATCTTCCTGAAAACCTGCCCGAAACACTGCTGCAACAACTGAAGTTGCCTGCCCGCTACGACGCCTGGCGTCACATTCATTTTCCGGAAAGTGTTGCCGCTTATGAGGCGGCGCTGCGCCGTTTAAAGTTTGAGGAATTGTTTTTTGCACAGTTGCGTTTGGGCTTAATCAAAAGCAGCCGGCATCGGTTTTCGAAGGGAGTGGTATTTCATAAGGTGGGCGATTTGTTTCACACCTTCTATAACCAACACCTTCCCTTTGCGCTTACCGGCGCCCAAAAACGGGTGTTGCGTGAAATACGGCAGGATACAGCCCGTGGCCATCAAATGAACCGCCTGCTGCAGGGCGATGTGGGTAGCGGTAAAACCATGGTGGCACTGCTTTCAATGCTGCTTGCTGCCGATAACGGTTACCAAAGCTGTTTAATGGCGCCTACCGAAATATTGGCGCAGCAACATTATCAAACCATCAGTCGGTTGTTGGCACCGTTACCGGTGCAGGTGCGCCTGCTGACGGGCTCAACCCGCAAAGCCGAGCGCAACGAAATTTTACCTGCCGTTAAAGACGGTAGCGTTGCCGTTTTAATTGGTACGCATGCGTTAATAGAAGAAACGGTTCAGTTTCACAACCTAGGCCTTGCCGTTATTGATGAACAACACCGCTTTGGCGTGGCCCAGCGGGCCGAATTAAAATACAAGAGTGCCATACCACCGCATGTATTGGTAATGACGGCAACTCCCATACCCCGTACCATGGCCATGACGGCTTATGGCGATTTGGATTACAGTGTGATGGATGAACTGCCGCCCGGGCGCAAACCCGTTACCACCGTACACCGGTATGAATCGGCACGGCCTGCCGTAATGGATTTTGTACGCAAAGAAATTGACAAAGGCCGGCAGGCGTATTTTATTTACCCGCTCATTGAAGAAAGCGCCAAAATGGATTATGAAAATCTGGAAAAAGGGTATCAGGAAGTGAAGGCTTTTTTTCCGGAGCCCCGTTATTACATCAGCATGGTGCATGGAAAGCAACCGCCCGATGTAAAAGAAACCAATATGCAACGCTTTAAGGCTAACGATACCCAGATAATGGTGGCAACTACCGTAATTGAAGTGGGAGTGGATGTGCCTAACGCATCGGTTATGGTTATTGAAAGTGCCGAACGTTTTGGCTTATCGCAGTTGCACCAGTTGCGGGGGCGTGTGGGCCGGGGCAACGAACAAAGTTTTTGCATTCTTTTAACAGGGCGCAATTTGAACCGGGAGAGCCGTGAGCGGTTAAACATCATGTGCGCTACAAACGATGGATTTGTAATTGCGGAAAAAGATTTGGAACTAAGAGGGCCCGGCGATATTGAAGGAACCCGCCAAAGTGGTGCATTGAACTTTAAACTGGCAAGTATTGTGCAGGATAAAGCCTTGCTGGATGTGGCCGCCGATGCCGTGCGAACCTTGCTGGAACAGGATCCGGATTTGAATTCGGCAGAGAATTTGCGGGTAAAATTGTATCTGCAATCGCAAAAAGGAAAAACGGAGTGGAGCAAAGTGGCCTGATACAAGAGAATGGCCGTTTTTTCGTTGAATTGTTGTACATTAATTAGCGAAAGAGTTTCAAAGCCTGTAAGCAGCTAAGCGCAGTAACTATGAGTGTCATGCAAAAAATACTGATTGGAACCGGATGGATGTTGGGGATAGCGTTTTCCTCCCATGCACAACTGGCGTTTACGGAAAACAAAGGGCAATGGAACAAACAGGTGCAATATAAAACCGATGCTGGTACGGGATCATTCTTTTTAAGCGGCGATGGCTACACCATTGTAATGCGCAGCGATGAAGACTTTAACCGCTTTGAAGAAGTGATGCACGGCCACAGCCACGATACCACGGGAGCACGTGCCTATAAAATGCCGGTTGGCCCCGTTCGCATTCGCAGCCATGCCTACCGCGTTAGATTCGTGGGTGCCGATTTCAGCGGACAAGTTATTGCGGAAAAGCCCCTGCCGGGCGTAGAAAGTTATTTTTTGGGTAACGACCCCGCGGCATGGGCCACCGGTTGCCGCTCGTACCAGGCCATTACCTACAAAAACATTTATCCCAACATTGATTTGCGGTACTACGTGCAGGACGATAAGTTGAAGTATGATTTGATTCTTTATCCCGGCGCCCGTGTCAGCGACATAAAAATGCAGTACGAAGGCGCCGCACTGCGCCTCCGCAACCAGGAACTGGTTGTAAGCACTTCGGTTGGCGATGCCCGTGAGTTGCGGCCCTATACCTATCAGTTTGTGGAGGGCGAGCGCAAAACCGTTAGTTGCAAATACAAAGTAAGCGGAGCTACCGTAAGCTTTGACGTGGGCAGCTACGATACCCGCAGCACGTTAATCATTGATCCTACGCTTGTGTTTTCAACCTTCGCCAATTCCCGCGGCGCCAACTGGGGCTTTACGGCAACACCGGGGCCCGATGGCAGCATGTTTGGCGGAGGTATTGTATCGCCTTCGGCCACGGGCGGCTGGCCCACTTCAGCGGGCGCCTTTCAAACCACCTATGGCGGACCGGCCAATCCGGGGGTTCCTGCCGATGTGGGCATCATTCGCCTTTCGCCCGATGGGCGTACCCGCCTGTATGCCACCTACCTGGGGGGCACCGGCTTGGAACAACCGCATAGCCTGGTTGCCGATGCAAATGGCAATTTGGTGATTGCCGGACGTACCAATTCCAAAAACACGTTCCCCGGCACCACCATTGGGCCGGTTGGCAGCGGCGATTACGACATTTTTGTTACCAAACTCAATGCAACGGGCACGGCCATCATCGGCTCGCTTAAAATTGGCGGCAGTGGCGATGACGGGGTAAATATTACCAGCAACCGCAGCTCGGGTGCCCGCTCTCTCATGCGCAGTTATGGCGATGACGGCCGCAGTGAAGTAATTCTCGATGCCCAAAACAATATTCTGCTGGCATCCTGCACCCGCAGTTCCAACTTTCCCACGCAGGGCAATCCCTTCCAAACCACCTTGCGTGGCGAACAGGATGGTGTGGTCATCAAAATCAATCCCACCTGTACCTCCGTTATTTGGAGTACGCTGTTGGGGGGCGATGGTGATGATGCGGCATTTGTACTGGCCATCAATCCCCAAAACGGCGACATTTACGTAGCCGGCGGTTCCACCGCTGCCGGCCTGCCCGGCACCACGGCAGGGGTATTACACCCCAATTACATGGGTGGTATTGCAGACGGCTTTGTAACACATATACGCGATAATGGAGCATCGCCCACACTGGTGCGTTCCACCTACTTGGGCACCAATGCAGTTGATGTGGTTTTCGGAATACAGTTCGACCGCCAGGGCTTCCCTTATGTAATGGGTACCACCATGGGCGACTGGCCGATTTTAAATGCAGCTTATTCCGTTGCAACCGGCCGGCAGTTTATTGCCAAACTGCGACCCGATCTGAGCGGCTATGTGTATTCTACCCGCTTTGGTACCGCTAATGCTTCGGCTCCCAATATTTCGCCGGTTGCTTTTCTGGTGGATAATTGCGAAAACGTGTATGTTTCGGGCTGGGGGGGAGGTGCTAACAACCTGTCGAACCCCTCATTTCCCAGTGCCGGCACTTCGGGCTTGCCGGTAACACCCGATGCGCAGCAAGCCCAAACCGATGGAAGCGACTTTTACTTTTTTGTACTCCAAAAAAATGCGGCCAGCCAGTTGTACGGTAGCTTCTTTGGCCAACGGGGTGGGTTTGGCGGACTGGATCATGTGGACGGCGGTACCAGTCGTTTTGATGCGCAGGGGGTTATTTATCAGGCTGCCTGTGCCAACTGCAAGTTTGTTGACAGTGGCTTGCCGGCCCTGGCTCCCTTTCCGGTAACGGCCGGTGTGTTCGGACCTACCAATCCGGGCGAATCCATTGGCGGCTGCAATTTGGCGCTTACCAAAATACGGTTTGATTTAGCCGGCATTAGTGTGGGGCTGCAGGCCGTTGGCGCCCGGCAGTTAAACTTCTGCTTGCCGGCCACCGTAGAATTTGTAGATACCTTGCGTATGGCCAAGCAATACATTTGGATTTGGGGCGATGGCAGCCCGAACGATACTACCACCGCCAACCCACGCCGCCATACATTCACCAGCGCCGGATTTTTTGACGTGAAAGTTATTGGTATCGACAGCAACTCTTGTAACGTAAAAGACTCGGCCACGCTTCGCATACGGGTAACCACCGATTCGGTAGCGTTGGGCTTTACTGCCACCCGGCTGCCGCCCTGCGAGGGGTTGACGTTTTCATTTACCAATACCACCGACCGGCTTAGCTCCAACCCGCCGTTTACCAATCGCTCCTTTGTTTGGATTTGGGGCGATGGCACCCGCAACGATACAGTACCGGGCTTTGCGCCCAACCCTGTGCTGCATACCTTCCCCGGGCCGGGTACCTATAATGTGCGCCTGGCACTGATTGACTCCAACTTCTGTAACCTGGGTGAGGTGTTTGGGGTTGTTAATTTTCAGGTAGCTTCTACCATCCGCGCCGGTTTCAGGGTTCAAAGCGGATGTGTGCCGTATGCCGTAAATGTTACCGATACTTCGTTTGGCGCCGTAACTTATTTATGGGTAAGCAGCGACGGGCAAACCTCAACCAATACTTTACCCAACTTTGTGTATAGCACGCCGGGTACCTATACCATAAAACAATACATCTTCAATAACAACAGTTGCAATTTGGTTGACAGTACGGAGCGTACCTTTACCGTAACCGCTCCGCCACGGGCCGGCTTTACGTTTAGTCCCAATCCCTCCGAAGAAAATACGCCCACCCGCTTTACCAGTACCGCTTCGGCCGATGTGGTACGTTGGCTCTGGAATTTTGGCGACGGCGATTCTTCCACCTTGCCCAACCCCACACATCAGTTTACAAGTGCCGGTACCTTTAATGTGTGTCAGGTGGTATTTAACAGTGCCGGTTGTTCCGATACGTTGTGCCTGCCGGTTGAGTCTATCATTAACACGGTTAATGAATTGCCTTCGGCCTTTACACCCAATGGCGATGGCATAAACGATGTATTTCGGGTACGCGGTTTTGGCATTACCAAAATGACGTTGCGGGTGTACAACCGGCAGGGCGTGATGGTATTTGAAAGCCGGAGTCCCAACATCGGGTGGGATGGCACTTATAAGGGCGTTCCCCAGCCTATGGATGCTTATGCGTGGACACTGGACTTGGAATACTTTACCGGCGAGCGGGTTCGCAAAAAAGGTGATGTTACTCTTATTCGATAAAACCATATGTAAGCAACAAAGCGCAATAGCGCCGCGGTAAACGGAAGAGCATGCTACGAATTGCACATATAACGAAAGGCTTGATTGGGGCAGTACTAATACTTACTGCCGGGTGCGGCACAATAACTGCACAGGATCTGCACTTCTCGCAGTTCATGAATTCGCCGCTTACTACCAATCCGGCCAATACAGGTTTTATACCCGAAGCCGATTACCGGCTGGGGATTCATTACCGCAGCCAATGGACATCGGTACCCGTGCCTTTTAAAACGGCCAGTGTGTTTGGCGACTTTCAGGTGTTTCGCAACCGTATTGAAAATGGCTGGATGGGGCTGGGGTTTGTGATTTTGAACGATGTGGCCGGCAGGGGTAACTTGCGCAGTAATAAAGTATATGGCTCGGTAGCCTATCACCAAATGCTGGGGCTTAGCAGCTTACTGTCGGCCGGCTTTAATGTGGGCTTTGCCAACAAGCGTATTGATATTACCAAGTTTACGTTTGACAACCAGTGGAACGGTAAGTTTTTTGACGCCGGAGCTCCCAACGGAGAGGCCTTGCTGACAAACCCCAACACCACTTACTTTGATTTGCAGGTGGGCATGAATTATGCCTACTTTCCAACCGAAGATGTTTACATCAATGCCGGCGCATCGGTGCACCACATCAACCAGCCCCGTGAAACTTTTTTTACCAACAGCGATAATCAGGTGCCGCGCCGCTACATCGGCTTTTTAAACGGCAGCTTCAAGCTGAATGATGACTGGATTTTAAACCCCAACACCTACTTCTCCTCACAGGCGCGTGCCAACGAATTTGTACTGGGGGCCAATGCCGCCTACAACCTTACCGGCGACGGGCGGGTGGTGGTATTTGGCGGAGCCTATTACCGCTGGGCCGATGCCGGCATAGCCATGGTGGGTTTGGAAATGAACAACCTGCGCTTCACCTTTACCTACGATGCTACCATGAGCCCCCTGCGCACCTTCAACAACTCGCAGGGCGCCTGGGAGTTTTCATTAATTCGTAACGGATTTTATCAGGAAGGTTTTGCCGATAAAAACATGCGGCGCCAAAGCTTGTGTCCCAAGTTCTAATGGCAAACGTTATAAGGGCAAACCTGCTTTTTGCATCATACGATCCTCGGACGTTTCTAGTACTTGCATTGTTTGAGTTTTGCAGCTGAGGTATCTTTCTTATGCTTCTGTGCGGCTTCGCAATAACGCATGGATGAAAACCGCATGCGCACTTTTGATGATATTTTGTTTTCGATGGAAACGCTTCACTATTCTATCATTCCATTTGTTCAACAAACACTTGTAAGCCGATTAATTTTTTAAACCTGCTTTCAATTGCCGAATTTTACGCCAAATTCAAATGCATGGAGCAGCAAAAAACGTATTCGGCTGTTACGGCGGCAACCGTTCAATGGTTAGAGGATCTGTTGGGAAAACAATATGTATGTGTAGATGACGAAAACCGCAACCGCTACGCAAGAGATGAAACCGAAAATCTGCATTTCCCTCCCGAAGTGGTGGTAAAGCCACGCACAGCCGAAGAAATAGCAGCCATCATGCGTTATTGCAACACGCACCGTATACCGGTAACGCCCCGGGGTGCAGGCACCGGCCTTAGTGGCGGCGCCCTGGCGCATAAAGGAGGCATTTTGCTGAGTACCGAGCGGCTGAATCAAATTTTGCATATTGACGAGCGCAACCTGCAGGTAACCACCGAGCCGGGCGTTATTACCGAAGTACTGATGGATGCCGTAAAGGAAAAAGGGCTTTTTTATCCGCCCGATCCCAGTAGCAGGGGCAGCTCGTTTATAGGGGGTAATGTGGCCGAAAACAGCGGTGGCCCCAAAGCCGTTAAGTACGGTGTGGTAAAAGATTATGTGCTGAACCTGGAAGTGGTTTTGCCTACCGGCGAAATTATATGGACCGGCGCCAACACCCTAAAAAATTCTACCGGTTACAATCTTACCCAACTGATGGTGGGTAGCGAAGGCACCCTGGGTATTGTAACCAAAATTGTACTACGCCTGATACCATTGCCCAAATACGATTTGCTGATGCTGGTACCTTTCCGCAACCTGGAGCAGGCCGGCGAAGCCGTAAGTGAAATATTTCGGGCGGGGTTTGTGCCCAGCGCTTTGGAGTTGATGGAAATTAATGCCCTTCAAATTGTAAGTAAAATGGTGGATAGCAGCGTGGTGCCGGTTACCGACGATACCGCGGCCCACCTGATTATTGAAGTGGATGGTAACGATATGAACTTGCTGATGAAAGACATGGAAGCGATAGGTGAACTGTTAACCCAATACGACATTGGCGACATTTATTTTGCCGACGATGCGCAGCAGAAAGCCGAATTATGGAAACTGCGGCGCCGGGTTGCCGAAGCGGTGAAACTGGTGGGGTACACCATTGAAGAAGATACCGTTGTGCCCCGTGCCGAATTGCCGGCCCTGATTAAGGGCGTAAAAGCGCTGGGCGAACAATTCGATTTTGATGTGGTATGTTACGGCCATGCCGGCGATGGTAACCTGCACATCCGCATCCGAAAAGAAGGGGTGCCTAACAGCTACCGCCATCCTGAAATGAACGCGATTCTTCGAAAAATGTTTGAGTTGGTACACCGGCTGGGAGGCACCATCAGCGGCGAACATGGCATTGGCCTCATTCAAAAAGAATACATGGATATTGTGATGCACGAAGCCAACCTGAATTTGATGCGCAGTATCAAACGCAGTTTTGACCCCAACCTCATTCTCAATCCCGGCAAAATTTTCGATATGCAATAGTGGCTTTGGTCGAAGATGCCCGTTACGGGTTTTGACAGGATGTTATAACTTTCGCATGCCAAAAACAATAACTTCGTTATATGAAACACATCGTTGCAGTACTTATTTTCTGCTTTAGCAGCCTTGCCGTTTGGGCCCAGGAAGGAAGCGGCTTGAAGCGGGAGCGGGTATTTGTGGGCTCCGGTATCAATTTTGCCTTTTTCAATGGCTTTATTATTGGCCTCAATCCCGAAGTGGGCTACTCCGTAGGAAAAATTCTCGACGTAGGGCTGGCCGCCAACGTAACCTATATAACCCAGCGTTACAGCAGTGTGCCTGCTACCGACCGCATGCTTATTGCCGGAGGCGGTCCGTTTGTCCGCATCTGGCCCATCCAACAGTTTTTTGTAGGCAGTCAGTTTGAGTTTAACTCGGTTAGCTTCAGTACCAAAATGAACGGTCAGGTGTTTAACCGCAGCCATTTTACGGCGCCCAGCCTGTTGGTAGGGGCCGGCTATGGCACCCGCCTTATTGGTCAGCAGCAGTTTTACACCAGTATTATGGTAGATGTGTTGGGCAACGACCGTTCGCCGTACACCGATGGACTGGGGCGGGCACAACCGGTATTTCGTACGGCTTTTACATTTTACCTCAGGCAACCAAAGGCACCCCGCCGCTGAATATGGCTTCGGGCGTGTCAACTACGTGAATGCGTTGCCAGGGAGCTTCGTATAAAAACTCCTGGCTGTGCAGCAGTTCAACATGCTGTACCAGGTGGTTGTAAAAGCCGTTGGTGTTGAGCAGGTAAATGTCTTTACTGTGTATGTGCAGCGTATTCCAGGTAAGCATTTCAAACAGTTCGTCCAGGGTACCGTAGCCGCCCGGTAATATCACAGCCGCGTCACAACGCTCGTACATCATTTTTTTTCGGGTGTGCATGTCGGGTACCACAATCAGTTCGCTAATGCCTTCATGCTGCTGCTCCCATTGTACCAGCATTTCCGGAATAATGCCAACCACCGTGCCCCCTTGCTCCAATACGGAATTGGCTACGGCTCCCATAAGTCCTTTGCTGCCGCCGCCGTACACCAGCGTAATACCATGTGCTGCCATGAGCCGGCCCAATTGTTGGGCTTGTTGCTCATACAGCGGATTGTTGCCGGGCCGCGAGCCGCAAAAAACTGCCAGCGATTGAATGGGGTGCATCTTAGAAAACTTTAGTTAGAAGTCTGAAATCATTACAGTAACGCTGCAAAGAAACGGTTTTTGCTCAGGCGAAAGCAGTAGAGCGCTTGTTACCGGTCGAAAAATGATAAAAATGCACGTGCCTGAATAAGCTTTTTTGGTTGCCTGGTTCTTTCTGTTGCCGGCAATCGAATTTTGGTACCATACGCATGGGAGAGTGGATTTTTCTCTATCTTCCCCCCTTGAACCCAACCGCTATGTCGCCGCTTTTCTTGTTTTCATTTGTCATCGGTTATTTTTTACTACTGCTGGTAGTAGCCTGGTACACCAGCCGCAATGCCAATAACGACTCGTTTTTTATCGGTAACCGCAGCAGCAACTGGATGCTGGTGGCATTTGGCATGATTGGTACCTCGCTCAGCGGTGTTACGTTTGTAAGCGTGCCCGGTACGGTAGGCTCGGGTGCCATGCAGTACTTTCAGGTGGTGATTGGTTACTTTTTAGGCTATCTGGTCATCGCATTTGTACTGCTGCCCCTGTATTACCGCATGAACCTCACTTCCATCTACAACTACCTCGAGCATCGCTTTGGGCGCATGAGCTATAAAACGGGGGCTACCTTTTTTATTTTGTCGCGTACGCTGGGCGCTACGGCACGCTTGTATTTGGTGGTAAACATTTTGCAGTTGTTTATACTCGATTCCATGGGGGTTCCCTTTTGGCTCACCACGGTTGTCATACTGCTGCTGATTTTGCTTTATACGTTTGAAGGCGGGGTAAAAACCATTGTTTATACCGATACACTGCAAACTTCGTGTATGCTTATTGGTTTGGTGGTATGCATTGTTGCCATTATGAATCAGATGGATTTGGGTTTTGCGCAAACCCTCGAAGCCATGCGGGCAAAAGGCATGACCCGCATTTTTAATACCGATGTAAATTCTTCGGCCTTCTTTGTAAAGCAAATACTGGGCGGCGCTTTCATAACCATTGCCATGACCGGACTGGATCAGGAAATGATGCAAAAAAACATCAGTGTTCGTACGCTGGCCGGTTCGCAAAAAAATGTACTAACGCTGAGTGTGATTTTGCTTTTCGTAAACTTCCTGTTTTTGTTGATGGGTGGTTTGTTGTATTTATACGCCGATGCCCATCAGTTGCAGGTGAAAGGCGATGATTTATTTCCCACTATTGCCCTGGGGGGCTATTTATCGGCCGCCATTGGCGTCATCTTCATTATTGGCCTTATATCGGCATTATTTCCCAGCGCCGATGGGGCTTTAACCGCATTAACCTCATCGTTTTGTATTGACATTTTAGGGCTCAAGCGCAATACCCGCCTGAACGAACGGGAAAAAAAGCGCATACGCCTTACCGTGCACCTGACCCTTACCGTTGTGTTTTTCATTTGTGTGATGGTATTTAAGTGGATTGACGACAAATCCATTATTGATGTTATTCTTAAAGTGGCCGGTTACACGTATGGCCCCCTGCTGGGCTTGTTTGCTTTTGGTATTTTAACCAGGCGGCAACTGAACGACAAGCTCAGCATATGGGTTTGCCTGCTGGCGCCCCTGTTGGTGATTGGCATTGACATGGTTAACAATGCGGAGTGGTTTGCCGCCAAACTGAAACTGGGCGCCGGCGCTACCGAGCAGTTGAAATGGTTTTCCGATTCTGTTTTTAATGGTTTTCGTATTGGCATTGAGTTGCTGATTATTAACGGCCTGCTCACCTTTGCCGGACTTTGGCTGATTTCAAAGCCGGCGGCTAATAAAGATGGTGCAGCGCCCGCAGCGGCATAAGGGGCAGCAGTGTAATCGAAGCACGGTTGCCATGTTCTTACATATCGGCGCCGGCCTTTGCCTGTTGGGCAGAGTCGTATATCTTTGTAAAAACCCGAAAGTTTGGATCTGGTACACCCGCTCGCCGAAGCCTACGCCACCCGTTTCACCACACCGGAAGATGCGGTTTTGGCGGGCATAGCCGAACGGGCGCAGCTCGAACATCCGCAGCCCCACATGCTTAGCGGGGCCGTACAAGGAAAGTTCCTTGAAATAGTTGTCCAACTGATGCGTCCGCAACGCATACTGGAAGTGGGCACCATGCACGGATACAGTACGCTTTGCCTGGCCAAAGGGCTGGCACCCGATGGCCGCCTGCATACCATCGAGTTGCGGGAAGCCGATGCCGCCATTGCCGCAGGGAATTTTGCTGCAGCGGGTTTTGCGCATTGCATCGTACAACATACAGGCGATGCGGTGCAAATTATTCCAACCCTGCACGAAACCTGGGATCTGGTGTTCCTGGATGCCGATAAAGTGCATTATGAAATATATTACGAATTGGTGAAACCGCGTTTACGCAAAGGCGGCCTGCTGATAGCCGACAACGTGTTGTTTCACGGACATGTGTTACAGCCGGAGCTGAAAGGCAAAAATGCCCGTGCCATACATGCGTTCAATCAACGGGTGGCTGCCGATCCGGATGTGGAATGTGTTATGTTAACCGTACGCGATGGGCTCATGCTCATCCGAAAAAAATGATTAAAAAATGAAGCGAACCGCAGTTTTTCTGTTGTTTTGGATTGCCGCTTTAGGCAGCACCGCCCAGCGCATAACCGTGGAAGAGTACATTGCCCAGTACAAGGATATTGCCATGGATGAAATGGTACGTACCGGTGTGCCGGCCGCCATAAAGCTGGCCCAGGGAATCGTAGAAACGGAAAGCGGCAACAGCCCCCTTGTAAAAAAATCGAACAATCATTTCGGCATCAAATGCAAAGAAACCTGGACCGGTCCCTGGGTAAGCCACGATGATGATGCGCCCAAGGAATGCTTCCGGAAATACAACGATGCCATTGAATCGTACATTGATCATTCCAATTTTTTGCGTACCCGTAAGCACTACAATTTTTTGTTCAGCCTCGATCCAACCGACTATAAGGCCTGGGCCTATGGTTTAAAAAAGGCCGGCTACGCCACCAACCCCAGGTATCCGGAGATGTTGATTAAGTACATCGAAACCTACAACCTCAATCAATACTCGTTGCTGGCCCTGCAGCGCATGCCTGCTAACGGAGCCGGCGCGGCTTATGCAAAAAGCGAAAGCAAAGTTGCATTGCCCCAGCCCGAAGCAGTTAGCGCACAGCCGCCGGTAAAGAAAGAAGCTGCGGGCAACAAACAAACGGTTGCGGCTGCTCCCGAACAACCTTCGGCCAACACGGCGGTAACACCTGCCGTTGCAACAGCAAAAGAACCCGTAGTGCAGCAACCCGTGGTGCAAAAACCGGTTCGCAATTATCCCGAAGGAGAGTTTCGTATCAACGAAACCCGTGTGGTTTTTGCCAAAGCCGGAACTCCCTTGCTGGCACTGGCACAACAATACAATGTACCGCTCAAATACCTGCTCGATTTTAACGACCTGCCGGAAATAGAACAATTGCGGGAAGACCAGTTGATTTACCTGCAGCGCAAGCGGCGTACCGGCGCCAACGCGTATCACATCGTAAAGCCCGGCGAAACACTTTACGATATTGCACAGGAGCAAGGCATTCGTTTGGAGGCGCTGTTGCAACTGAATCAGTTAAATGCCAAACAACAGCCGGCAGTGGGCGAGCAGTTGTATTTGCAGGCGCCGGCACCTGCCGCACCGCGCCTCAGCAATACCACTCCGGTAACGGGGCAGCCGCAGGGTAAGGTTGAAAAGCGATTTGCTTCCGCAACAGATGAAATTGTAATACACATTGTACAACCCGGCGAAACCCTGTACGGTATTGCCCGGCGGTACGATGTTTCGGTAACCGCGTTGCAGCAATGGAACCGCCTGAGCGGTACAGACCTGGCCCAAGGCATGGAACTCATCATTAATAAAGCGCAATATGTCGGCCATCAAGGTACACGATAAATACTTCATCCCCTACATGGATGAAACCATCATTCTGAAACGAATTGCGGCGCTGGCTGCGCAAATGGATGCGGATTACAAGGATAAACGGCCGCTGTTCATAGCCATACTGAATGGTTCGTTCATGTTTGCTTCCGACCTGTTTAAGGCGTTGACCATTGAAGCTGAAATCTGTTTTATCAAACTGGCATCGTACAAGGGTACCAAATCAACCGGACAGGTAATAACCGCCATCGGGCTCGATACCGATGTTGTGGGGCGGCATGTGGTTGTGCTGGAAGATATCATTGATACCGGTAAAACCATGAGCGAGTTTTTGCCCCAGCTGCAAAACCAGCAACCGGCTTCTTTAGCCATGGCTGCACTGCTACACAAGCCGGAGGCAACCGTGTACCCCGTTAAAATAGATTACCTGGGGTTTTCGGTGCCCGATAAGTTTTTACTGGGGTATGGACTGGATTATGACGGACTGGGCCGCAACCTGCGGGATATTTATCAACTCACCGAAGTTGCCCATCCGTAACAGGAACAGGCGCCGGCCTCCGGGCTGAAATTTGCTTATGCAACGCTGCATTTGCTTTTTAATCGGTTGTTTGCCCTTTCCGGCAGTGCTGGGCCAGTATTACTTTACGGGCGAAATAAAAGATATCAACGGACAGGTATTGCCTTTCGTGAATTTGTACCTGCATAAAAACAACGCCTACTATTTTACGGGTTCCAGCGGCGTTTACGGATTGCCGAGCGCATATGCAACCGATTCGGTTACCATTACATTAGCCGGTTATGAATCACGCACCGCATTACTAACGGCAGGCAGTTACCAGGTGCTTCAACTTAAACCCACACTCGTAAAAACCGTGCGGCAATCATCGCAGTTACGCTCTTTGATGCTGGCACGACAAACGGTGCAAGGGCACTGGTGGCAAAAAGCAGGTGAAACCTATTCGCAACTGTTGGAGCATGCGCCCGTAAACACCCGCGACTTTCCTGCAACTTCTTTTGCGCTCAATATAGATAAGGCAGCCTATAGTAACATACGCCGCATGTTGCAGCAGGGTATGCGGGTTCCGCCCGATGCCGTACGTATTGAAGAAATGTTGAATTATTTTCCGGCAAACTGGCATGCGCCCGATTCGGGACAAGTATTTCAATTGCAAACACAACTAACCGATTGCCCCTGGAATGCCGGGCGAAAATTGTTGTTGCTGCGGACACATGCCAAACGTATTGCAGCGGATGCGTTGCCGCCGGCCAACCTGGTTTTTTTGATTGATGTGAGCGGTTCCATGGAGCCGCCTAACCGGCTCCCCTTGCTGAAAGCCGCCTTTCGCATGCTGGTGCAGCACCTGCGGCCGGTTGATACGATATCCATCATGGTATATGGCGGGGCGGTAGGCGTGGTTTTGCCGCCCACCTCGGGCGCCTGCCAACAACGAATTTTGAATGTGATTGATTCTCTGGAAGCCGGAGGCGATACGCCCGGCGAGTCGGCCATACGCCAGGCGTATGCGCTTGCCCGTAATACGTTTATTAAAGGAGGAAACAATCGTGTAATTCTTGCCACTGACGGCGATTTTAATGTGGGCGAGTCGAGTGAAGAAGCCCTGATGGAACTGATTGCGCAAAACCGGCAGCGGGGTATTTACCTCACCTGTTTGGGTGTGGGCATGGGAAATTATAAAGACTCGCGGCTGGAAGTGCTGGCCAAAAAAGGAAATGGCAACTTTGCATATCTCGACCGTATTGGCGAAGCAGAAAAAGTGTTGATACAGGAATTTGCGGCAACCCTGTATGCCGTGGCCGATGATGCGTATATGCAGGTGCAATTTGATACGGCAACCGTGCGCCGCTACCGCCTGATCGGCTTTGAAAACCATGCCGGTTCCACTACCGATACCGCAATGCTGCTGGAAGGGGGAGAAATAGGAAGCGGCCATGTGGCAACCGCACTTTTCGAAATTGAGCCCGCTGCTGCCTTTGCCGATTCGGCCGGGTTGCAGGTAACAGCCACCATCAGCTACCTGTTACCCGGCTCCGAACAACGCAAACAACAAAATTTTGCCTTTAGCCCACGTTATCAGCCGCTGGTACAGGCCGATAGCAGTGCCCGACTGGCAGCGGCAGTTGCTTTCTTCGGCATGCTGCTGCGGCAATCGCCGTACCTGAATCAGGTCGGGTGGAACGATTTGCTGCGGCTGCTGGTTATTACCGTTCAAACCAACGACCGGCTGCAAACCGAACTGCAGGCGCTGGCCTACCGTGCGAAAGATGTATATGAACCGCCCAAAAGAAAACCGGCGCTGCGCAAAAAGCGTAAGCCGGAAAAGCAAGAAGTGCTTACGGGGGACAGATAATTATATTGTTTGCAACCTGTGCATTGCAACAAAACGAATCTTTCATATACGCAAACTGCAATAAACTTACCGGCTGCATAAACATCGTCCATATGCCCCGCTTTACCTTATCGGGGTTCAACCTTCATGCGAATTCCTTCTGAATGACTGCTGAATTCGGGTGCATACAGGCATTGCAGGGTAGCTATGCCGCTGCTGTAATTGCCCGCATGCGTGGCAGTAAGTTCGTACTCCCATACATACGTACCCCGTGGCATCCAACCGATATAAAAGTTGGTGCTGGCATCGTTTACGCTTTGGTAATAGCCCAA
Organism: Lacibacter sp.; assembly: GCA_046297415.1. Classification (GTDB taxonomy): domain Bacteria; phylum Bacteroidota; class Bacteroidia; order Chitinophagales; family Chitinophagaceae; genus Lacibacter. The sequence goes on along the minus strand of JBKBIL010000008.1, from coordinate 27,430 downwards.
CGCGTTTTGCCAGCGATACCCACTGATAACGTCCACCGGCTCCAGGCAGGAGGGTCGCATATCTTTCAAATGCACATATTCCAAATTACGATCGGTACGTAAAACCAGGCGCACCACAATTCGATCGCCTACTTGCAGCACGTCGCCATCTTCATACGGCATCAATACCGGGCCGTTAGGGGTATTTTGTTTTACGAAATATTTTTTCTCAAGTTGCAGTGATGTATGTGCGTTTTGAATTTGGTCGAGGTTTTCAAAATATTGCCAATAAGCCGCACCCCAGCCGGGTTGCGCTGTACTATGCCGTACCGTAACCTGAATATTGCCCAGCTCCGGTACAACCTGATGCCCCGGCAGCGAACGTTGAAAATAGCCGGTACCCGTTTCGGTTTTTTCCGAGAGGGATTGAAATATTTGATTCCCTGCCTTTATTGTTACTTCTGCATCCGCATCCATCCATTGCGTGCCTTGCAGTAAAAGTGCATAACAGGCTTCTGCAGTGGCACGTGAGCTGCGCCAGTGTTGTACCTGCTTTTGGCGCAGCAGCCAGGTTTTTAATGCGTTTACCGATTGTTGGTCTTTTGCCACTTCATGAAACACCTCTATCATGAGCGCCTGTGCTTCAATGGGAGCCTGGTACCAGTAATAACCGGCATTCCATTCTTTCCAATACATGCCCATTTCGGCATGATGGATTGCATTTTCTTCTAGCGAACGCACAATGGCCGTTGCGGTTGTTTTATTTCCGCTGCGGTGTAATGCAAGCGCCAGCATACCCTGCAGGTAGCGGGGCTGCTGCAGCCAATAGGTGCGCCCCTGTTGCAGATAAAAACGAAAGGCTGTTTCGCATCCTTTTGTTACCGGTATAGTGTTAAAGAAACTGCGCAGGTACAAATACTGTATTTGCAGGTTGTTGATATGCGGTTGCTGCAATTTGATTTTTGACTGCAGCAGTTGCGCATAATCATCTTTTATACGTAAGTCGAGATATGCCATGGCTTTTTGAGTGATGGTATGCAGCAAGTGCTGCTCATTGTTGGGCAGGGCGTTCAAATGCTTCAAATGCCCGATGCCACTCAGAATGTATTGCGTAACATACCGGTCATCGGGTCCTCCTTTCAGCCACATGAATCCGCCGTTTGCCGTTTGATATTGCTGCAATAGTTGCAGGCTGCGTTGCAGCTCAGCAGCCATGCGTACCAGGTTAAACAACAGGGCTACTTGTTTCTTTTGCTCCGATTCGCTGCGGGCCTGCAATACCCAGGGAGTTTCTTGCAGCAAAGCATTTTTTAAGGATTCGTTTTTTTGCAGGTTGCTCAGCAAGGCTGTAGTATCGGTGGTTTGCCAGCGTTCAAAAATGCTTCGAATGCGGGGGAGCTTTTCTACGATGTGCAAGGCTAAGGCATTGGCGTAAAAGCGGTTCCATAGTTGCACTGCATTTTCATCGGGCTGCTCCATCAGGTACGGCAATGCCTGTACCGCGTACCAAACCGGGTTACTTGTAAACTCTACGGTAAAGCGGTGGTGCGTAAGGGTTTGGCTTTTGGCCGATTGCAACAAGGATTCCATTTTGAAATTACGGGTACTGCTTCCCTGCAGGCTCAACGGTAGGCTTTCGGTAACCAACGCACGATTCGTTAGAACAGGCAGGGTACGTTCTTCACCATCGGAGTGCTTTCCTGCGGTAGCGGTTATGCGATAGGTGAGTGCTTCATTGAAATTGTACGGCACTTCCGTACGAAACTGCACTACCGTACTTTGCCGGGGCCCAACTGTAAAGTATTGTTCCGGAAAGGCATTTTGAAACCAGCCGTCAACCGGCTGCAAGGTTGCTGCATTCAATAACTGCAGTCGGGCAATGCCGGTTTGTTCTTCATCTGTTTGGTTGATAATTTTTGCGGTAAATGCGAAACGGTCGCCTTCCCGCAAAAAGCGCGGCGCAAAGGGTTGCACCATAATTTCTTTTTGGGTAAGTACCTGCTGTTGCAGCAAACCAAACGACAAATTGGTAGTGTGCGCCAGCAGCATCCAATTCCAACGGGTAAGCGCTTCGGGCATGGAAAAGCTGAAGCGAATATTACCGGATGAATCGGTTTGCAGTTGCGGAAAGAAAAATGCAGTTTCACGAAAATCGGTACGTGTTCCTGCGGGGGAGGCGTTCGCAGGCATTTGCTGGTTCACGATTGTGGTTTCTTCTGTGCTTTTATTGCTGGTATCGGGTTGCGATGCAGTTGGCGGCATACCGGTTTTTGCGGCCGTGTTATCCGCAACGGCCATGGCTTCCTGGAGTACGTTACCACGCAGCGTCATATACATGCCATGGGGTTGCAGCGTGTAAAGCCGGTCGTAGATTTTGTTATACGACAGCTGTTGAAACGCTATCCAACTTTGCCCGATGCTCCCGGAGCTGTGAAAGCCGCTGCTGTTCCAAAATCCGTACCAGTAACGTGTTGGGTATAAGTTGGGTTTTTGCCAGTTGTGCATTTGAAAAGCATCCAGCGATGCATCGTATAAGGTAGTGAGCAGTTCTGCTGCAATTTTGTCGCCTTTGGGGCCTTTAATGGTTACTGTCCAGGTTTCTTTACTGCCGGGCGTAAGTGTATTTCTCCAGGTTGTAAGGGAAATATCCAGTTCTTTATTGCTCCACGGTACGGCTATGTGCTTATCAAAGGCATAAAACCGATTGTGCCGTACAAAAGCAAAACTGCGACCTGTACCGCCGCGGTCGGCTTCGGTGATGTACAACGGTATGGTTTTGCTGTTGTTAGAAAGCATATGGTATTGAACGGGAGCACTGCTGTCGTTTTGCGGAATTTCAATCATCCAAACATTATCGGCACTGCTGCCCGTACGCAGCCGAACCGTATCGCCGGGTTGAGCGGTTGCGTTGTTATTTTCCGCATACCATACATATTGCGGATGGCCTGGCGCTCCGGATACCGGATGGGTTAGCTCGAGAAAAGCCTGGTTTTTTATTGCAACCCCCTTTTCGTCGGTTACCGTTGCTTCAATAACATACCATCCGGGCTGCCACTTTGTACGCAGGGGTTGCTGCAGTTGTACTATTAACTTGTTAGTGTCACTGGTAGTATAGTTTTGCCGAAATACTTCGGTACCACGTGGCCAGTTTTCTTTCTCTGCTTCTTCGTGATACGGATCATACGGAAAGCGTTTTCGGAATTCGCTTTCACTAATTACAAACTGGTCAGGAACATCCCAATACCGATTGCGAATTAGTCGTTCGGGCGCCTGCAATCGGTGTACGGTAACGGTTACCGGAGTGCTCACCCAAACATCCATTTGATTGGTTACTTTCACTTCTATGTTCCGTAACCGGTCGGCTGCAACGGAAGCGCCTTGTGGAAGTTCAATTGAAACCAGTACCGATGTGCTGCCTACCTGTACATACGAAGTTTGGCTTCGGGTTTCGCCGTTCCGGTCGGTTACATCCGCTGTTACGGTGTAGGAATAAACCGGCAGCAGTTCGCTGCGTACATCGGGGTTGGGCAAGGCAGGAAACTGAAGGGTAAATTTTCCCGATACATCCGTACCGGTTTCGCCTTGTGCCACTTCCTGTGTTTGCAGCCGGGGCCAGCCCCAGCGGTAACACAACCACGGAAAAGGCAGGCGTGTTTCACGGGTAACCCGATAGCGTACCTGTGCGCCATCTATTCCAAAACCGGCATAAGCCTGTGCAAGGCCGGTAACGGTTACGGTATCGTGTATCCGAAAACTGCCTTTTGTTGGTTCGAACTGCACATAAAATTGGGGTCGTTTGTAGGCTTCCACCGTAAAGTAATGGCGCTGGTACGTATCATTTTCCTGTAGGTAAAAATGTCCGTTCAGTAAGCCTGTTGGCAGGGTAAAATTGCCGGCGTATGAACCAAAGCCATTACTGGTAACCAAAAGCGAATCAACCGGCTGACTGTTGGCATCATACAATACTAGCATCACTTTTTTTCCGGCAACGGTTTCATACTTATTCTTGCCTGTTTGCCGGGTAATGATGCCCTTGAAATAAAGGGTTTGCCCCGGCCGGTAAATAGAACGGTCGGTAAATAAAAAGCTGCGCCTGTTTTCATCCGATTTATTGTTATTGGCGCTATGGTAAACTGCTGCACTCGTTGGTTGATTGAGGTGAAGCGTGTCGTTTTTGTAAATGACTTGAAGGGAGTAATAGTTATCTTCTTCTTTTGTTGCGGGCAGGCGGCAATAACCTTTTGCATCGGTTACCCAACCGGCAATCATTTTTTCCTGATAGCTTCTGGTACCATAGTCATAATATTTTTTCCATAAGTTCACCCGGGTTTGCGGCAGGGGTTGTCCGGTTTCGCGGTGCACCACAAACAAGTGTTGCTGTTGTTGCATCCAGGCAATGTTGCTGCAATGCATGTAAAATGCGGCCAACAGGTTATTGGTACGTTCAAAATTGGGCGTGGCGCTGGCAAGAATTACATACCTGCCTGCTTTGAGTGAAGGTAGTGGTAACTCTGTTTTGTGAGGCTGGTGATCATCGGCAGCGGGCAACGAAAAGTTTGTTGTTGCAAGCGGTTGTGCATTTATGAGCAACTGCCAAAAAGAGGTATCCTGCGACGCATCTTTCCAGGTGGCTGGAGCCGCTATAATGCGAATCCAAACCTGCGGCATATTGCGGTAGCTGAGCAGTATGCGGAAGGGCTGTTCAGGAACCACAACCGCTTCGCCCGTAATGCTGATTTCCTTTTGTTCAATTTGCCGGAGTAATAACTGGCAGTTTACTTTTCCTTCGGTTAATACATCTTGTTGTAAGACCTGCCTGCAAAGAGCGGCGGCTTTTTGATACAGGTAGCGTGGATTTAAAGAATCATTGGCTTTGTGTTGTTGCGGATTGTACGTGGCAGCTTCGTCGGCATAGCTGCGGGCCAGCAGGTATGCGGCGTTAGAAACAACGGGCTGAAAATGATACTGCTGTAAAAGATGATTCAGTACCGCACGGTAAGCTTTGATTTTTTGCGGATAGGTACTGTGTTGGTACACGAATGCGATGCGTCGCAAATCGGCATCTATCAGCGCTTCCGTGTTTGCCTGCTGCACACGAAAATGAAGTAACTGCCGGTACACTTCCAGTGCCCGATAGTGCAACGAGTTGGTATCGGGAGAGACAAAGCGGTGGTGAATAAAATCGTTTACCGGGTCAAACGCTTTGCCGTCGCTGATGCGAAAGGCATAAGCCGGTTCGGTTACGGTACGCTCGTCATTCTCAAAATAATCGAGCGCCCGGTGTGCCAGCAAATCGTACAACGTGGGGCGCAATGTTCGGGTATTTCCTTTTTGGAGCAACACTTCATAAGAGTCAAGGCGGGTTTGCTGAAGCAGAACTTTGTTTTGGATGGATGCTTTGTAGAGTGCCGCAATTTTTTGATGCAGGTCGCGAAGACTCCAGGTGCGGATATCGTTTTGAACAGATTGTACCGTATGCGTGCGGTCGTACAAGCGCCAGCGGTTTTGTTGCAGGTATTGCCAATAAGCTTCGGCCAAAATGCTTTGCAAAATTGCCTGTGTGGCACCGGTGGCAAAAGTGAGTTCCTTTTCGAGTTCCAGTATTGCTTTTATTAAGGCATCTTCTTCGCGTTGCTGCCACAAGTTGGCCCTGTAAACCAGTGCCTTAATCATTTGGGGTGCATTCTTCTCTCTTTTGGCCGCCTGATAAATTTGCAATAATTCACTTTCTGCCGTACGGCTCAGGCCTTCTTTTTGCTGCAGGTGCTCCACTTTTTTCCAGGCAGCATCGTAATCAAAAGCAGGTTGTGCAACTAAGGGGGTGTATTTTACTATTAAAAAAGCTGCTGCAAGCAGAACAAGTTTTTGCATGTTGGCGGGTTTGTTGTAAGGTAAAAATCATTTTTTGAATCAGATGCAAATTGAAGTTTTTTACACAACGGAAGCTTCTGGATTCTGCTTGCAGATTTCTGCTTTAACGAATGTTTAAGCATCTGCTGCAACCCATGGCATATGCTTTGGACATCTTCGTAAAAAGCGGAGGTTTTTATGAAATACATTTTTACACGGTTTCTTTTATTGCTGCTTCTTCCTTTTGCTGCTACCGGCCAGCAAGCGCTGCTTACGCTAACCAATGCTTCGGCGCAGCCGGTGCAGGTACAAATCAACGGGCAGTGGGTGCATGCACCGCAGGGATTTTTGCGCATTGCCGATTTAGGCCCCGGTACGCATCGCATTCAGGTTTTTTTGACCGATAATCGTAACGGCCGGGGCAACATCCGGGGCCGCATGGTGTATAACAACAACTTTCAGTTGCGCCCGGGTATGCATGTTGATTTTGTGATTAACCGCTTTGGCCGTGTGTATCGCGATGAGCGGCCTTACGATCCGCGTTTTGATGCACAGTGGGGCAACACCGGTTGGGGGAACGGCGGCGGATGGAATAATGGCGGCGGTTGGAATACGGGTGGCGGTTGGAACAACTCCCCTGCGTGGAACAACGGTATGCAACCCGACATGTTTCAACGGCTTGTGCAAACCGTTCGCCAGGAAAACTTCGATGATAACCGCCTCGGCTTGCTGCGCAATGTGCTACCCAACAATCCGCCCACGAGTGTACAGGTACTGGAGTTGATGCGGTTGCTCAGTTTTGAATCGAACCGTGTGGAACTGGGCAAGTTTGCTTACCGTTATACGGTAGACCGGGGAAATTATTTTGTGGTGCAGGAAGCGCTTACCCTCCCTTCGAGCCGGCAGGAACTGAACCGGTTTATCAATAATTACAGAGATTAAGTCCGATTTGAATGCCCAATTTTTTCGTTCTGCACACGGCAATAAAAAAGCGGCTTCATGAAGCCGCTTTTTTAGGTTGTATTGAACCCGGTATTATTTGCCCAGCACCTGCGCCATTGTTTTTCCGATATCGGCCGGGCTGGCCACTACATGAATGCCGCATTCGCTCATAATCTTCATTTTGGCGGCAGCCGTATCTTCCGCCCCGCCAATGATGGCGCCAGCATGGCCCATGCGGCGGCCGGGAGGCGCTGTTTGTCCGGCTATAAAACCTACCACGGGCTTTTTGCCGTTTTCTTTATACCAGCGTGCCGCTTCGGCTTCCATACCGCCACCAATTTCACCAATCATTACCACGGCATCGGTTTCGGGATCGTTCATAAACAGTTCCAGCACCTCACGGGTTGTGGTGCCAATAATCGGGTCGCCGCCAATACCCACGGCCGTGCTTACACCCAGGCCGGCTTTCGCAATTTGGTCAGCAGCCTCATAGGTAAGGGTACCGCTTTTGGATACAATACCCACCCGTCCGGGCTTGAATACGAAGCCGGGCATGATGCCCACCTTGCATTCACCTGCGGTAATAACACCGGGACAGTTGGGCCCTATAAGGCGTGTTTGTGTTCCCTGCAGGTAATGCTTGGCTTTTACCATATCCTGTACCGGAATACCCTCGGTAATACAAACTACCAGTTCAATGCCGGCGCTGGCAGCTTCCATTATGGCATCGGCTGCAAAGGCCGGGGGAACGAAAATAATGCTTACGTTGGCGCCGGTAGCTTTTACGGCATCTTCCACTGTATTAAATACCGGACGGTCGAGGTGGGTGCTGCCACCCTTACCCGGAGTTACGCCGCCAACAACATGGGTTCCGTATTCAATCATTTGTGAGGCATGAAACGTACCTTCGCTTCCGGTGAAGCCCTGTACCAGCACTTTCGATGCCTGATTTACCAGTATGCTCATATTACGCGGGATTTCAAATTTTGGAATGTGGCGCAAAGATAGGGGTAGCGCTTCAGTTTTCGGGCCTTAAAAACAGGTATTAACAGGGCGTTTGCCTGAAATGGGGGCACGCTGTTACCGGCTGTTTTGCCGGGGCGTAATTTTTCCGGTGTAGCCCCAGGTTATACTACCCCAGTAGCTTTGCCACTGTGCCCGTGGGTCGTTGGCAAGGCGCACCATGTGTACGCAACTGGCCATCCATTCGCCGCTGCGGCTGATGGGGAAGCGCACTTCGCCGGCCTCATTGGTGTAGTAGCTGTTTTCGGTTACCCTGCCGGCAAGCCGGTGCCAGGTACGCAATTTTGCGCCGGTGAGGGGATGTTGCTGAAAAAGTACTTTCAGGTGCAGGGTGTCGCCCGATGCAGGGTCGTAGGGGTGCGAAAGTGGTATTAGGTCCAGCGGCAAGCGGGTGCTTTTGCGATACACGGGCGTGGTGCGCATACCGTATTGCAGGAGCGTTTTTACCGAGCGCTGGTAGTATTCGCGGCCGGAAGAATCGGTTTCGCCATGGGCGCTTCGATACGACAGGGCCTGCTGCAGGCCATCTTCGTTCAAATACGCGTTAAACTTTTCGGCATCCAGTTCTATAAACGAATTGGTTGACTGAAATGTTACCACAGCCGTTCCTTCCTCAAATAAACTGAATTGCAGCGAGTCGCCTTCGTGCATCCCCATTTGCGTCGAGAGGTCGTCTTCCACATCACCCAAATACAAGGTGAGCTGCTGAACGCGGTTGCGGTTGCCGCTCCAGTTTTCACCTTCAAAATGTTCGCCTACCCGAAAGCGTATGTTCGCCAATTCGCCCGGGTTAAAATGGTATTGCTGCGGCTGCAGCCAAAATTCGTGTGCCGTAACGGGCTGTAGCAATAAAAGTGCGGCCAGTAACGGCCATCTGCTGCTGCGGTACCCTTTTTTCATTGTGTGCCGGTTTAACGCAACATGTCATCCATGTTGCGATCGTCTTTAATTTTTCCTTTGGCTTCCAGCATCCGCATGTCTTTGGCGTCTTGCAAAAATTCGGAGGCAAAAATGAAGTTATTCAATTCTTCGTTTTTGCTGAAGATGATGTCTTTGTTGGTTCCTTCCCACTCTTTTTTACCCTTGTGCATGAATAAGATGTAATCGCCTATTTCCATCACACTGTTCATGTCATGGGTATTTACGATGGTGGTCATGTTGTACTCCAGCGTTATTTCCTTAATTAGTTTATCAATAACCAGCGAGGTTTTGGGGTCGAGACCGGAGTTGGGTTCATCGCAAAACAGGTATTTGGGTGTAAGCACTATGGCCCGGGCAATGCCTACCCGTTTTTTCATGCCTCCGCTGATTTCGGCCGGATATTTTTTATTGGCGCCCGTAAGGTTTACACGGGCCAGTACTTCGTTTACCCGATCCAGCTTTTGTTTGGCGGTTAGCTTTGTAAACATGTCCAGCGGAAACATTACGTTTTGTTCCACCGTCATCGAGTCAAATAAAGCCGAACCCTGAAACAGCATGCCAATTTGCTGCCGCAGTTCTTTTCGTTCGCTTTCGCTCATTTTTGTGAAGCTCTTGCCTTCGTACAATATCTCGCCTTTGTTGGGTTCAAACAGGCCCACGATGCATTTCATGAGCACTGTTTTACCGCTGCCGCTAGCACCAATAATGAGGTTGCATTTGCCGGGTTCAAAGGTGGCCGATACATCGTCAATAACAACTTTATCGGCAAAACTTTTTTGTATGTTGCAAATTTCAATCATGCGGTATTACAACAAAATAGCAGCCAGTGCGTAATCGGCAAATAATATCAGAATACAACTCACAATTACCGATTTGGTGCTGGCCCGGCCGATTTCAAGCGATCCCCCCTCAACATGATACCCGTAGTAGGCCGGAATACTGGAAATAATGAACGCATACGTGTAGGTTTTGCTTAACGCAAATACCACGTTGTAAGGTATAAATTCTTCCAGCAGGCCCTGGTTGTAGGTTTCGGGCGGAAGGATGCCAGAAATTTCGCCGGCCACCTTACCGCCCCATATGCCCAATACGGCTGCCAGCACCACCAGGCAGGGCACTACAATAAGTGCGGCAATAATTTTGGGTAAAATCAGATAGGTTTTGGTGTTGATGCCCATAATTTTCAGTGCATCAATTTGCTCGGATATGCGCATATTGCCCAATTCCGATGCAATGCGACTGCCCACCACACCGGCCAGCACCACACAAATGAGGGTGGGGGCCAGCTCCAGTATGATGTTATCGCGAACAATAACCGCAATTACGGTTTTGGGTATCAGGGGTGTTACCAGCTGGTAAGCGGTTTGCACGGTGGTAACTGCGCCCAGAAATATGGAGATGATGACCACAATACCAATAGAGCGCACGCCTATTTCATTGCACTGGTGCATCAACTCTTTCCAGTAGAGGCGGTAGTTTTCGGGTTTCGAAAACATTTCTTTGAGCATCAGCAGGTAACGACCAAAATGATAGAAAAAGTTCATGCGCCAATAATTGGGGTTCAACCACGCGATGAAGTTACAAATCCTGAAAGAAATAAGACGTTTTGGAACGCATTACAGGTTGTGACTCACTTTCCGGAATCGTTTCCACAGCTTGCTCTTTTCAATCGCTTCTTTGGTGTTGGACTTATTTTTCATTTGCGCATCTACAACTGCAATCAGCACCATGTTCAGGATGGCACGCACCGATGAGCCGAGTTGCAACACATGAACGGGCTTGTTTAAGCCCATCAAAATGGGGCCTATGGCATCGGCTTCGCCCACTTCTTGCAGCAGGTTATACGCAATATTGCTGCTGGCCAGGTTGGGGAAGATGAGGATGTTGGGTTCGCCGTGCACCAGTTCGCTAAACGGATAGTTATCTTTCAGAATTTCTTTGTTAAAGGCAACGATGGGCTGTACCTCGCCATCGCAAATGAGATTGGGTTCCCGTTGTTTTACGATACTGCGGGCTTCGGCTACCAGGCGGGCTTCGGGCGAATCGCTGCTGCCGAAGTTGGAGTAGCTGAGCATGGCTACCCGCGGGGTGATGCCGTAAGTGCGTACTTCACGTGCTACCAGTTGGGTAATGTCGGCCAGTTCTTCGGCAGTGGGATTAAAGTTTATGGTGGCATCTGCTAAAAACAGCGGTCCTTTTTTGGTAAGCATGATGTACATGCCGGCAATTTTTTTCACGTTGGGCTCTGTACCGATAATTTCTAGCGCCGGGCGTATGGTGTCGGAATATTTGCGTACCAGGCCGCTGATCATGGCATCGGCTTCACCGGTTTCCACCATCATGCAGCCAAAGTGGGTGCGCTCTTTCATGGCCTTTATGGCTTCGTAACGGTTGAGCCCTTTGCGTTGCCGCTTCTGGAAAAACCGCCGGCCGAATTCATCGCGCTGATGGGCCTGGTCGGGATGTTTAGGATCAATTACCGGAATGCCATCCAAATCAATGCCGTTGGCCGCGGCCATTTCGTGAATGTTTTTTACATCGCCCAGTAAAATGGGGTAGGCAATACCTTCTTCAAAGGCAAGTTGTGCTGCTTTGATGATTTTGATGTTTTCGGCATCGGCAAACACCACCCGTTTGGGATCTTTGCGGGCTTTGTTGCCAATGGCACGCATCAGCTGGTTGTCAATGCCCAGCCGCTTGTTCAGCTCCAGTTTGTAATCTTCCCAGTTGGTAATGTGTTTGCGGGCCACACCGCTTTCCATGGCGGCACGGGCTACGGCCGGTGCCACGGTGCTGAGCAGGCGCGGGTCGAGGGGTTTGGGTATGATGTAGTTGGGGCCAAACGAAATGTTGGTTTCGTTGTAGGCCATGTTTACAATATCGGGCACAGGCGATTTGGCCAGTTCGGCCAGGGCTTTTACGGCTGCCAGTTTCATGGCTTCGTTGATTTGCCGGGCCCTTACATCCAGCGCACCGCGGAAGATGTACGGAAAGCCCAAAACGTTGTTCACCTGGTTGGGGTAGTCGCTGCGGCCTGTAGCCATGATGATGTCTTTCCGAACGCTGGTGGCATCTTCCCAGCTGATTTCAGGATCGGGATTGGCCATGGCAAAAACGATAGGGTTTTTGGCCATGCTTTTCACCATTTCTTTGCTGATGACGTTTCCTTTACTGAGGCCTATAAACACATCGGCACCTTTGAGCGCTTCTTCGAGCGAAAGGTTTTTGCCTTTGCTCACGTACATTTTTTTCAGTTCATCCAGGTCGGTACGGCTTTCATGAATAAGTCCCTTACTGTCGAACACCATAAAGTTTTCGTGGCGGGCCCCCAGGGCTTCGTACAGCTTCATGCAGGCAATGGCGGCGGCGCCGGCACCGTTTACCACAAAGCGTACTTTTTCAATTTTCTTTTTCTGCAATTCCAGGGCGTTGAGTAACGCGGCGGCGCTGATGATGGCGGTACCGTGTTGGTCGTCGTGCATCAGCGGAATGTTCATTTCGTTTTTCAGCCGCTGTTCAATGTAAAAGCATTCCGGGGCTTTGATGTCTTCAAGGTTGATACCGCCAAAAGTGGGCTCCAGCGCCTTTACGATTTCCACAAACTTTTCCGGATCTTTTTCATTGATTTCTATGTCGTACACATCAATGTCGGCGAAAATTTTAAAGAGCACCCCCTTGCCTTCCATTACCGGTTTACCCGCTTCAGGACCAATATCGCCCAGGCCCAGCACGGCAGTGCCATTACTGATAACGGCCACCAGGTTGCCCTTGGCGGTGTATTTATAAACCTCTTCGGGGTTGGCGGCAATTTCTTTACAGGGTTCGGCCACACCGGGCGAGTATGCAAGTGAAAGATCACGTTGGGTTTTGGCTTCTTTGGTGGGGATTACTTCAATTTTACCGGGACGGCCTTTGGCATGATATTCCAGCGCCTGCTGGCGCCGTAATTGTTCTTTACTCATGTGATATCTGTTTTAAGCAAGCAAGCACCACAGGTGCAATGGGCGGGCAAGGTACGAAAATTGGGGGTGTGGGCAACAGCAAACCACCCTACAATCGTAAACTTACGAAGATGTTTTACGTGTTTGTGCCGTATTTATACTTCGCAAAAATTTAGTGGTAGTACTGTATTTTGGTATTGGGCTTGCATTTACTTTTGTTTAAGTGTAAGTGCTTAGGGTTGCATAAAATTTATTCTAAGCCCGCTCACATTGATGCAAAGGCTTCAATGTAATTTTTTCCAAACCCTGTTGAACCAACAAACCCAAAATCCATGAAAACCAAACGCTTATCGCGTCTGCTGCTTGTTTATGTTTTTTTTCAGTCGGTAGTCACCTCTTTTTCGCAGCAGCTTTATTCCGAAGTTCAGATACGAACCACCCGCCAGCAATTAAGCCGCCTTTTTGAAATGGGGCTATCGGTAGATCATTTCAGTTGGGACGAGAAAGGGACGTCGATTTTTGCAACGGTAAACCAGGATGATCTGGAAATTTTGCGCCGCTCCGGCGTGTCGTTCAAGGTACTTGAAAAAGATGCTGTAGCCGCTTTTTTGCGCCGCAACCGGCGGGAAGATCCGTATATGTACGACGATCGTAAACAGTTGAAGCCGGTAGGGGCACGATTGTTTTTCGAAAGTCCGGACCAGCCCCATGCCAACATCATTCAAACCCCTGCCGCTTTTTTAAACCCGCCGGGCTCCATGGGGGGCTATTATACGCTTGCCGAAGTGTACACCCAAATCAACAATTTGCGTACCAACTACCCCAACCTGGTGCGTATTGATACCATCGGGTGGACATTTGGCGGTAACCGAACCGGTGCTGCAACACCGCGCCCCATTTGGGTAGTTAAAATTTCGGATAACGTAAATGTGGATGAGCCCGCCGAAGCGGAATCGCTCATTACCGGCCTTACGCACGCACGGGAAGGGATGAGCATGATGAACATCATCTTCTTCATGCAATACCTCACTGAAAATTATGCCACCAATCCCCGCATAAAAGAACTGGTTGATAACCGACAAATGTATTTCATACCGGTAGTAAACCCCGATGGATATGTGTACAATCAGGTAACTAATCCGTCCGGAGGGGGCATGCACCGTAAAAATCGCAATATCACCAATAATACGAACAACATTGGCGTTGACCTGAATCGCAACTTTGAAGTTGGCTGGGATGAAATTGGTATAGGTGGCAGCAGTGCCAATCCCGGCTCTTCAACCACACCCACCAATGATACCTACCGCGGGCCCAGCGCCATGAGCGAGCTGGAATCGCAGGCCATTCGGAACTTTTTACGAGGGCGTCGTATAAAAGCGGCATTAAATCACCACTCTTATGCTGAAGCCCACATACATGTTGCGTGCGTGCCTTCGGTGGTAATTTCTGCGGCCGATTCGGCAATCATCCGCAACCTTTCGGCACAAATGACCAAATACAATACCTATGTGCCGGGTAATCCCTTTACGGCCATTGGCGCGGTGGCGCGGGGTTCGTTCGACGATTATTATTATGCCGGCGATTTGAGCAATCGGGGGAAAATTTATTCGTTTACCCCGGAAATCGGGCCGGATGCTGGCGGTATAGGCGGGTCGAGCTTTTGGCCGGTGCAGAGTCAAATTATTCCTTTATCCAAAGCCATTTTTCACACCAATTACCAAGCCGTGCTTTCTGCAGGGGCATATACCCGTGTTGAAAATCGCACACCGCATACTATTAATTTAACAACTGGTTCGTTTCAGTTTCGGGTGTATCGCATGGGCCTGGTTGATTCAGCCACTACCGTATCCATCATTCCGCTCGAAAATATTCAGAGTGTGGGCAGTCCGGTAACCATTACTTCACTCAGTCAATATTTGTCGTTTGCCGATGGAAGTATATCGTATGTACTGAATCCGGCCATTACCAACGGAGCACGCATCCGCTTTGTATGGCGCACCGTTACCGGCGGCATTACACAAACCGACACCGTTACACGATATTTTAACGGAAACATTACCGGCGTAACCGGCTTTTTTGACAATATGGAAAGTGGTACCATAAGTACTAATTGGGTAGTAAGCAGCGGATGGAATTATAGTACCGCTACCATGGCAGGAAGCGGCGCATACAGCGGTACCCGCAGCTTAGCCGAATCGCCCGCACAAGATGCAACGTACCCTGCCAACGCCAATCTAACGGCACGTATTAACCGCGTCTTTAACTTTTCAGGAATAACGCAGGGTTATCTTTCGTTTTGGTTTAAGGCACGCACCGAAAACGGACAGGATTACTTCAGGGTAGAAGTTTCAACCAACAATGGTTCTACATGGAACGCAGTTTCCGGGCGCAAAACCATAGTTGAAAATGTAAAAAACCTACAGGGTATTCCTTCTTATACGGGCATACAGGATGTATGGGTGCAGGAACAAATTGATTTAACACCCTTTGCAGGCCAATCGAATGTGCAAATTCGTTTCCGATTTGTTTCCAATGGCAGCAATCAAAACGATGGTGTGTTCATTGATGATGTGGCCGTTGTTACCAGCAGCAGCGCACTTACTACTTTGCCGGTAGAATTTGTTACTGTTTCGGCAAAATTATCGGATGGTAAAGTGCGGATAGATTGGGAGGCGGTTGTGGATGATGAACACGAAATGTTTGAAGTGGAGCGAGCCGGAAGCGGCGGTGTATTTCAACGCATAGGAGTGGTGCGAAGCGGAGGAAAATTCTTTCATTTTACCGATGCCAATCCAGCCGTTGGTATCAATCAATACCGAATCAAACAAATAGATAAAAACGGAAGTTTCCGTTTCAGCAAAACGGTTACCATTAACATGGCTGATAAAATGTGGCAGGTGAAGGTTTATCCCACTGTTGCAACAACGCAGCTGCGTGTTTCGTGGGCAGCTCCCCGTGCCGGTCTGTTACAGGCAGAGGTGTTTGATAACTATGGACGTTTGCTGCGGATGTTGCAGCAGCAGGTTGCTTCCGGTAACGGACTGCTGCACTTATCCGTTGCGGATTTACCGGCCGGTACCTATTACCTCAAAATTAGCAATGAAGCGCAGCAACTGCTTACCGTGGAGCGCTTTGTAAAACAATAAACGAACAATACCTATAAAACCGACGTACAATATGAAAACTGCAGCAACGAAATTACTGATTGGTGCCATGTTGCTTTTGCCTTTATTTACCGGCGCTGCCATTTTTACGGTAACCAATACCAATAATACCGGTACGGGATCATTTCGGCAAGCGATATTGAGTGCCAACAGTGCACCCGGGCTCGATACCATTCGGTTCAACATCTTAGATATTCCGGGTAACTATTTCGAAGGGCTACCGCTGCAGCGGTATGCGGTTATCCGCATTACATCGGCTTTACCCACCATTACCGATCCGGTTTTGATTGATGGTTTTTCGCAATTGAATACCAACCTGGGTGCTTTGCCCGGTAAGGTTGTTGGTGCTGATAACGTTACGCAGCCGAATATCAATTATCCGGATGTGTATATAGTTGCGGATGTGGATGGAGGGTATCAGCGCTCCACCAATACATCAACCTCGTCCCGTGCGTTTGGTAATGGAATTAACATCAACGCGATTAATGTAACCATACGCGGCATTGCCATTTCGGGTTTTGGCAACACCAATTCATCTGCCGCAACCGCAGGTTTATCGGGCGACATCTGTATCATGCGATCTCCCTCCGTGCGAAACGCCAATACCGTTATTACCGACTGTTTTATTGGTACCGATGCACGCGGAAACATACCCAGTCCGGCATCGCGCCGCAGCATTGGCGCAGCTATTGTTATTGGCGGATTTAATTACAATGGCACCATAGCCCGCAATTACATACGGCATATGGGTACTTACGGTATCCACTTTAACGGAACGGTAGATCATGCTTCTGTTGGACCTTCAAGTGCGAATCTGCCCAATCGTAACTGGTTGATTGAGGATAATCAGTTAATAGATATATCGTGGAACCATCCTTTTGGCGGCCCCGGCAATTTTGTTACATCCACCACCGGTTTGGTTTCCGATGCCATTAACACAATGAACAGTAAACGTTTCATCATTCGTAGAAATTATATTGAAGATGTAGAGCAGGTAGGAATAGATTTGGGGTGGAATGCAGACTCTAATTATGTGGAAAATAATTCCATTACCGGCTTTACAAAAACACATGCCGGTCCTGTGCAGTGCGGCATACGTGCCGCTTTGAGCTCGCGTGGCGATTCGCTTGTAAAGAATCGAATTTATGATAATAACGGAACCGCCTTTATGGCCGGAATTTGGATTGACCAGTCTTCGGCACCCGGCGGAAATGGTATTAGTGTTTATGATAATAATCGCCATTTTATTGCTCAAAATGTTATACACAACAATGCATCGTCTGGTATTGTTATTAGTACCTACACTCCGGCTTCGCCGGCAGTAAATGCAAGGGAGATTACCATTACCCGTAACAGCATCTATCGCAATAATGGTTTGGGCATTGATTTAGGATTTAACGGAATTACGGGACCTGTTTCGGTAACGCCCAACGATAATGGCGATGTGGATGTGGGCGTCAATAACTTGCAAAATTTTCCCATAATTGACTCGGTTAAAGTAAATCCGGCGGGTACTTTTTTAAATGTTTTTGGAAAAGCTCCGCCCGGAGCTACGCTGGAGTTTTTTTACTCCGATGGCGATTTCAATAATCACGGCGGGTTTACTTTAAACTACGGCGAGGGACAAACCTTCATTGGAAGTGGTGTGGAAGGCAGTGCGGCCGACCTGGCAACCGGCAGCGGTTCGTATAATATTGATGGCAATATTTCAATCAATAATGATAACCTGTTCCGGTTTGTATTTCCGATATCGGGGCCTCCGGCTCCCGGTGTACGGTTAACGGCAACGGCTACCCTAAACGGCAGTACCTCCGAGTTTTCGCCATATGATGTTTCGGGTTTTATTGTACTTTCTACCTGCGATGTGCTGGAATTTACAGGTACTTCACGATCTGGCGCCAACTTTTTGCATTGGAAAGCGGAGTGCGGACGCAGCTTTAGTCATTTTGAACTGGAATACAGTACGGATAACCGCCATTTTTACAAGTTAACGCAGATCTCCGGAAGCGAAGGCCTGGTTGAACGGAACTTCCTGCATACCGATTTACCTTCTTCGCTAATCTATTACCGCTTAAAGCTGGTTGATCAAAATGGCACCTCCCGTTACAGTAACACCATTCAGGTGCGCAATGAGCATACAATTGAATCCATGCGACTGGGCCCGGTACCCTTTACGGGTAACCTTACGGTGCAGCTGCGAGCTACCGTAAGAAGCACGGTGGAAGTACAACTGGTAGATTTTATGGGCCGTACGGTTTTTGTAAAAAGTCAACGTGTTGAACGTGGAAGCAATGTGATACGTTTGGAGCAGTTAGAGCGCTTTGCGTCTGGTAACTATTTGGTTCGGGTTGTGGACGCGTTTACCGGCAGCAGTTCAGTAATGCAAGTGCAAAAACAGTAGGGGGTTACAAAACAAAGGCCTTGTACACATCTAAATTTGCGTGCAAGGCCTTTTTTATTTGATGCGTTGAAGGGTTAAATTGTTTGCAGCCCTGCACCCATCCAGGCCATAAGTGCGGCCCCGGTTGCAATGGCGTCTTCGTCCACATCAAAAGTGGGCGTATGCACGCCGCTGGTAATGCCTTTTTCTTTATTCATTACACCCAGGCGGAAAAAGCATCCCGGTATGTGCCGGGTATAGTATCCAAAGTCTTCGGCCCCCATGCGCAACTCGGTTTCTTCAATGGCAGTTGCCGGCAACATTTGCTGAGCGCAGGCAACGGCGGCCCGGTGCAGTTCGGGGTCGTTATGCACGGCCGGATAGCCAATATCAATATGCAAATCGGCAGTTGCTCCCATGCTCTCTGCCAGTTGGTGTACCATGCGGCGTATCAGGTCGTGTGCCTGAAAGCGCCATTCTTCATCCATGGCCCGGAACGTGCCCATGAGTTTTACCTCGTTGGGAATAACGTTGGTAGTGGTGCCGCCGTGTATGGAGGTTATCGACAATACGGTAGGGTTGTGCGGATTGTTGTACCGGCTTACCAGTTGTTGTAACGCCAGTATCAGGTGGCTTGCAACAACGATGGGGTCAACCGTAAGATGGGGCGCAGCCGCATGGCCTCCCTTACCTTTGATGGTGATGTATAGTTCATCGGCACTGGCCATAACCTTACCGGCTCTGAAACTTACTTTGCCGGTGGCCAGGCCCGGATGCACGTGCAGGGCTACAATGGCCTGGGGTTTGGGGTTTTCGAGTACTCCTTCGGCAATCATTAAACTGGCGCCGCCGGGGTTACGCTCTTCACCGGGCTGAAAAATCAGCTTCACGGTTCCTTCCCATTGGTCTTTGGTTTCCTGCAGCAGGCGCGCTGCGCCCAGCAGGCAGGTGGTATGTACATCGTGGCCGCAGGCATGCATAACGCCGGCTTGTTGCGATTTGTACGGCACTTCGTTTTCTTCCTGTATGGGCAGGGCATCCATATCGGCACGCAGGGCAATAATACGGCTGGCCGGGTTACGTGCTTCAATAGTTGCCACCACGCCTGTTTGGGCCATGGTACGAAAGGGTATGCCCCATTGCTGCAAGTGCTTTTGTATGAAAGCACTGGTTTGTACTTCTTCGTAACTCAGTTCGGGATGGGCATGCAGGTGCCTGCGGATGGCTATGAACGAATCTTTATACGCGGCTGCCTTTTCAGAATAATGCTGCGCTAACATGCCCGCAAAGGTACGGCAAAAGCGGGCAGGTGGGGGGTTATTGCTGCACCGGGTCTTTTTCGGGTTTCAGTTCTATTTCGCTGGGAATTACAAAAACGCCGGTGGGGAATAATTTCAACAACTCCTTACGCAGGGCATCGGCATCCTTTCGTTCCACAAAGTTGCCGATGCGAAGTTTGAAGTAAGGAGCCTGGTACATGAGGTAGGTTTTATGATCGGGATAAAGCGTTAACAGGCGTGCCTTGGCGTCGAGCGCTTCGGTACGGCTGGTAGTATTGAGCACCTGAATGCGAAAACCTCTTTTGGGCAGGTTGCGTATGGCTGCTGCCTTGCGGTTAATTTCGGCGCGCTTTTCGGCCAGCAGGGCATAGCGCATATCGGTTTCAACAAGAATGCCGTTGGCAAGCGTATCCACACGGGTTTGCGCAAGGGTTTTGTCGGTAACCAGTACTCCAATCAGGAGAAATGCTAATGGCTTCAACAGGGTCATAGCACAGTGTATGCACGATTTATGCCAAAGATGATGCAAAAGCCTGCAAAATGGTTGCCGGCCGGCTGAAATTGGCTTTAATATTTGCCGCCGCCACCGCCCGTTAGTTCAATGGGGTGCCAGGTGGTTTTGATTTCCTGCGCATCCAAAATGAAGTAAGGCGATTGCGCTTCATCGGCAAGCCAGTTGGCAGGATGGTAGTGCAGTACCCGCTTCACATTGCCGGCCGCTTTTTCCTGAATTAATTTTTGGGTGGCGGCATCCGTTCCGCAATACACCAGGGCATTCACATCCATATGGTCGGCCATCCAGGGCAGCAGCTCGTCGGCTTTGCCGGTTAAAATGTTTACCACACCGGCCGGCAGATCGGAAGTAGCCAATACTTCGGCAAAGGTGATGCTGCACAGCGGCTTTTGATACGAAGCCAGCAGCACACAGGTGTTGCCGCCCGCAATCAGCGGCGCCATTACGCTTACCAGGCCTATGAGTGCATTGTTTTGGGGGGCAACCGCCGCTACCACACCCATGGGTTCGGGAACCGAAAAGTTGAAGTGTGGCGAAGCTACCGGGTTAACGGTGCTGAACAGTTGCTGGTATTTATCGCACCAGCCCGAGTAGTAGATGAGGCGGTCAATGGCGGTGTGCACTTCTTTTTCGGCCTGGGTACGTGTGGCATCCTGCAACATCAGTTCTTCCACAAACTGGGCTTTGCGTCCTTCCAGCATTTCGGCCATGCGGTACAAAATTTGGCCGCGGTTAAAGGCTGCCCTTGCGCTCCAGCCGGCAAATGCGTTGCGGGCCGCTTCGGCAGCATCCCGAAAATCTTTGCGAGAGCTAAGGCACATGTTGGCCAGTTTTTTTCCTTTTGCATTTTCGGCAATATAGTACCGGCCCGACTCGGTACGGGGAAACTGCCCGCCCACGAAAATTTTATAGGTCTTCAGCACTTCCAGCCGGCTTTCGGTTACGGGGGCTGTATTTTTTTTATTGGTTGCCATAGTTAGTGCGTTGTTTGTATGAAGCCGTTTGCACGGCCGCGTATGGTGGTTGTTGGTTAAACAAGGTGTACGTAGGCGGAAAGTCCGTGCAGGCCACCTTCGCGGCCAAAGCCGCTTTCTTTATAGCCGCCAAAGGGTGCGGTGGGGTCGAACTTATTGTACGTGTTGGCCCAAACCACTCCGGCCCGCATTTTGGTGGTGAGGTTAAAAATTTTGGAGCCTTTGTCGGTCCATACGCCTGCACTCAACCCATAAGGCGTATTGTTGGCTTTTTCTATCACTTCGTCTTCGGTGCGGAAGGTTTGTATGGCCAGTACGGGTCCAAAAATTTCTTCCTGCGCTATGCGGTTGCTTTGTGCCACGTTGGTAAACAGGGTGGGCGGGCAAAAAAATCCTTTAGCCGGCAGGGCACAAATGCTTTGGTACATTTCGGCACCCTCTTGCTGCCCAATTTGGATGTAGTGGTGAATGGTTTCGAGTTGTTGCTTTGAGTTGATAGCGCCGATGTCGGTATTTTTATCCAATGGGTCGCCTACGATGAGGGTTGCCATGCGGTCTTTCAGTTTTTGTAGTACGGTTTTGTACACCGATTCTTGTACAAACAGGCGAGAGCCGGCACAGCAAACATGGCCCTGGTTGAAGAAGATGCCGTTGATTACACCTTCAACTGCCTGGTCGAGCGGGGCATCGTCAAAAATGATATGGGCTGCCTTGCCGCCCAGTTCCAGCGTTACCTTTTTGGAGGTGCCGGCAACGGCGCGTTGAATGATTTTACCCACTTCGGTTGAGCCGGTAAAAGCCACTTTGTTGATATGCGGGTGGTTTACCAGGGCGGCGCCGGTGGCTCCGGCACCGGTGATGATGTTTACCACGCCGGGGGGTAAATCGGCTTCCTGAATCAGTTCGGCCAGTTTCAGGGCGGTAAGGGGAGTGGTTTCGGCGGGCTTCAGCACCACGGTATTTCCGGTGGCCAGCGCCGGGGCAATTTTCCAAGCAGCCATCAGCAGCGGAAAGTTCCAGGGTATGATTTGTGCAGCCACGCCTAACGGGGTGGTCTTGCGGTTGGGGAATGCATACTCGAGTTTATCGGCCCAGCCGGCGTAGTAAAAGAAATGGTTGGCAGCGGTAGGAACGTCAAAATCGCGGCTTTCGCGGATGGGTTTTCCGCCATCGAGGGTTTCTACCACGGCAAATTCACGGGCCCGTTCCTGAATCATGCGGGCAATGCGGTAGATGTATTTGGCCCGCTCTTTGGGCGGCATTTTTTTCCAGTAACGGTCGTAGGCAGTACGGGCTGCCTGTACGGCTGCGTCCACATCGGCAGGGCCGGCTTCGGCCACCATGCTCAGTTTTTCTTCGGTAGCCGGGTTGATGGTGGCAAAATATTTTTTGCTTGCAGGTTTTACAAAAGCGCCGTTAATGAAAAGTTCGTAGCGGTCTTTGATGGATGCAATGGAACGACTTTCGGGAGCCGGTGCATAGTTCCAGCTGGTTTCAAATTGCAGTTTTACGGTGGCGGCGGCTTTTTTGGTGGCCATACTTTTTTCTTTAAAGTTTTCAAGTGCCGGCTGTGGCAGCAGCGGGCTTAGTCAATAGAGAAGTAATCTTTGCTTTGGTAAACGCCGGTTTTTTCTTTTAGCAGCTGCAGCAACAAATCGTTGGCCAGGCTGCTGGCGCCGAAGCGGAACCATTCGTTATTCAGCCAGGCTTCACCCAGCACTTCCTTTACCATAACCAGGTAATGGAGTGCCAGTTTGGATTTGGATATGCCTCCGGCAGGTTTCATGCCCACCATTTTACCGTGTTTGTAGTAAAAATCGCGAATGGCTTCGAGCATTACCAGCGTTACGGGTAAGGTGGCAGCCGGACTGATTTTTCCCGTTGAGGTTTTGATGAAATCGGCACCGGCATACATGGCAATGTCGCTGGCACGGCGCACCTTATCGTAGGTGCCCAGTTCGCCGGTTTCAAGTATTACTTTAAGCCGGGCATTGCCGCAGGCTTCTTTTACGGCCGCAATTTCATCAAATACGTAATTGTATTCTCCCTCCAAAAACTTACCGCGAGATATAACCATATCCACTTCATCGGCGCCTTGTTCAACGGCATATTTTGTGTCGCGGAGCTTTATTTCGAGCGGGGCCTGGCCGCTGGGAAATGCGGTGGCAACCGACGCCACTTTTACACCCGAATTGCCCAGGGCTTTGCGGGCCACAGCCACCATGGAGGGGTACACGCATACGGCTGCCACGGTAGGCAAGCCGGGGTAGGCATCATGCAGGTGCCGGGCTTTGTAGCACAGTTGTTGCACCTTGCCGGTGGTATCTTTTCCTTCCAGGGTGGTAAGGTCAATCATGTTCAGCGCCAACATCAGGGCTTGGCGTTTGCTTTCCTTTTTGATGCTGCGTTTGGTAAAACGTGCCGCCCGTTCATCGGCCCCCACCTGATCAATGCGGGGGCTTTGCGAAAAGTCGGGCAGGGGTAGGGCAGATTTTTCTGCAATCATTGTTTGGGTTTGAAGAGGGCAAACATAATAAAAAAGCGGCGCATCTTACGGAGGCGCCGCCTTAGTGCCTGTACCGGCAAAGCCGCTAGCAGATGCTGTTACGCATCTTTTCCATGGCATTGCTTGTATTTTTTTCCGCTGCCGCAGGGGCAGGGATCGTTACGGCCTATTTTCGGACCCGCAATGATGGGTTCTTGTTTTACCGGCTCGGAAGGATTGTAGTAATCCGGTGCCTCCATGGTGTTACCGCCGGCGGCCATCATTTCTTCTTTGCGCTGCCGCAGTTTGCTCATATCGGTTTTTTGCTGGCGCCCTTCGCGTATGTGTATGGGGCCGGTTTGTTCTACCGGCAGGCCGGCATGGCACAAGAATGAAACGATGTTTTTGTTGATTTCGTTGTTCAGCTGGGTAAACAGGTTAAAAGCCTCAACCTTGTAAATAACGAGGGGGTCTTTTTGTTCGTAGGTAGCGTTTTGTACCGAAGTGCGCAAATCGTCCATGGCACGCAGGTGTTCTTTCCATGCCTCGTCAATAAATGCCAGCGTGGCCGTACGTTCCAGTGCATGAATCAGTTCCTGAGCATGGGTGTCGAGCGTTTTTTGCAGCGGTACAAGTACCTGCAGCCCCCGTTTGCCATCGGTAAACGGTACAAACACGTTTTCGATGTGCGAGCCTTGCGTAGTGCGAATGTTTTGAAACACCGGCAGGGCTTCTTTACGCATGTTTTCGCATTTGCGGAGGTAAGCTTGTTTGGCTTCGGTGTACAGTTTTTGGCTCAGGGTAGCGGCATCGGCCTTGCTGAGTTCGTCGGGGGTAATTTGGGTGTCGATGCCAAAATTCATGATGCAGGCCAGCTTGAATCCTTCGTAGTCTTCCTGCTCCTGAAACGAGGCTACCAGGCCTTCGGCCACAGTGTAAAATGCGTTGTCAATATCCAGCGCCAGGCGTTCGCCGCTGAGGGCATGGTTGCGGCGGGTGTAAATGGCCGTGCGTTGTTTGTTCATTACATCATCGTACTCCAGCAGGCGTTTGCGGATGCCGAAGTTGTTTTCTTCTACTTTCTTCTGCGCCCGTTCAATGCTTTTGGTAATCATGGGGTGTTGAATTACCTCACCCTCCTTGTAACCCAGTTTGTCCATCATGCCGGCAATACGGTCGCTGCCAAACATGCGCATCAGGTCATCTTCCAGCGAAACATAAAACTGCGATGTTCCCGGATCGCCCTGGCGGCCGGCACGGCCCCGCAACTGGCGGTCAACCCGCCGGCTGTCGTGCCGCTCGGTACCCAAAATGGCTAAGCCACCCGCTTCTTTAACGCCGGGGCCCAGTTTAATATCGGTACCGCGGCCGGCCATGTTGGTGGCAATGGTAACGTTGCCGGCCAAACCTGCTTCGGCCACTATTTGCGCTTCGCGGGAATGTTGCTTGGCGTTGAGTACGTTGTGCGGAATTTTTTTCACCTGCAGCATTTTGCTCAGCAGCTCACTCACTTCCACACTGGTGGTACCCACCAGTACCGGACGGCCGGCGGCACGCAGGGCTTCAATTTCATCAATAACCGCTTTGTATTTTTCCCGCTTGGTTTTGAACACCAGGTCCTGCTTGTCTTCCCGTATCATCTTCAAGTTGGTGGGTATGGTTACCACATCCAGCTTGTAGATGTCCCAAAACTCGCCGGCTTCCGTTTCGGCGGTACCGGTCATGCCGGCCAGTTTGTGGTACATGCGGAAGTAGTTCTGCAGGGTAATGGTGGCGTAGGTTTGCGTGGCGGCCTCAATTTTCACGTTTTCTTTGGCTTCAATGGCCTGATGCAGGCCGTCGCTGTAGCGGCGTCCGTCGAGAATACGGCCGGTTTGTTCATCTACAATTTTTACCTGCCCGTCCAGCACCACGTATTCCACGTCTTTTTCAAAAAGCGTATAGGCTTTTAAAAGTTGCAATACCGTGTGTATGCGTTCGGCTTTGGCGGCATATTCGCTCAGCAACTGTTCTTTTTTATGAAACTTTTCTTCCTTGGTGCCGCTGCCGGTTTCAATTGCGTTGAGTTCGGTACTGATGTCGGGCAGTACAAAAAAATTGGGGTCTTCGTTTTCTTTGGTAATTACGGCCAGGCCTTTGTCGGTTAAATCAACCGCGTTGTTTTTTTCGTCAATATGGAACAACAGGCCCTCATCTACCTTGGGCATTTCTTTTTGCTGGTCGGCCAGGTAGTAGTTTTCGGCCTTTTGCAGTTTTACTTTTATGCCGGGCTCGCTCAGGTATTTGATAAGCGGGCCATATTTGGGCAGCCCCCGGTAAGCCCGCATCAGGGCCAGGCCTCCGGTTTTGGGGTCGTCGTTGCCTTCGGCGATCAGTTTTTTCGCTTCGTTCAGGTACTGCTGTACCAGCTTCTTCTGTTGTTCTACCAGCTTTTCAATGCGGGGTTTCAGCAGGTGGTATTGTTGTTCGGTGGCGGCGGTGCCTACAGGGCCGGCAATAATCAGCGGCGTACGAGCTTCGTCAATTAAAATGCTGTCAACTTCGTCCACCACGGCGTAGTGCAGTTTGCGCTGTACTTTTTCGGAGGCGTTTACCACCATGTTATCCCGCAGGTAATCAAAGCCAAACTCGTTATTGGTACCGTAGGTAATATCGGCCAGGTAGGCTTTGCGGCGTTCTTCGCTGTTGGGCTGGTGTTTATCAATGCAATCAACCGTAAGGCCCAAAAATTCAAAAATCGGCCCGTTCCACTCGCTGTCGCGCCGAGCCAGGTAATCGTTTACCGTTACCAGGTGAACGCCTTCGCCGGCCAAAGCGTTGAGGTAGGCAGGCAGGGTAGAAACCAGCGTTTTACCTTCACCGGTAGCCATTTCGGCAATTTTGCCCTGGTGCAGTACCGTGCCGCCTATCAGCTGTACGTCGTAGTGCACCATGTTCCAGGTAACCATGTTTCCGGCGGCCATCCACGATTTTTTGTAGTACACCTTGTCGCCTTCAATACGCATGTGCGGGCGGCGGGGTGTCAAATCGCGGTCGAGCGCTGTTGCAGTGGCTTCCAGTTCTTCATTTTCGGTGAAGCGGCGTGCGGTTTCCTTCACTACGGCAAAGGCTTCGGGCAACAATTCCTGCAATACCACCTCCAGTTGTTGGTCGCGTTCTTTACGGAGTTTGTCTATTTGCTGGTACAACTCGTCTTTTTCAGCAATTTGTTCAACGGGCAGATTGTCGGCCTGTTGTTGCAATTCCGAAATTTTTGTGTCGATGGGTTGCAGGTATTCGTGGATGCGCCTACGAAATTCCTGCGTTTTATTCCGCAGCTCATCATTGGTAAGCGATTGGTATTGCTGAAAGTATTGGTTGATGGATTGAACAATGGGTGTCAGTTTCTTAATATCTTTTTCGCTTTTACTGCCACCAAACAGCTTCGATAAGATTCCTAGCATACGTTATAGTTGTTGTGTTTCGGGAATTGTCCCGTTGTGCTTCAAAAATGATGCGGTATTTTTTAACCGCCACAATGGCGGTACCGCCTGATTCAAAAGGCAACAAAGGTAATGAAAGCACCAAAGAGTGAACCATTTCCTGTTGGCTAAAGATTGTGGCCGCAGGTTAAGAATTGTTAAACAACTGCCAAAACTGCAGCTGTGGGTAGCGCTACCCACCAACGGGTATGTGCGGCATCCGTTGGTCTGCTAATTTTACCACTTGTACCAAATTTAAAAACCGGCCGAAACATTTTTCGCATCAAAGCGTCTGATTGTGAAATTTGCAGGCATTTCTTTTATGAAAACACGCTCAAAAACCACTTGCTGCATGTGTGCACGCTTAATCGTATTTAAGCTTACTCTTTTTCCTGCTTTTGTAATGGCGCAAAGTACCGGTATTACCGGCCGGGTAACCGATAGCACCGGACAAAAAGGACTGGAACAGGCAACGGTGCTGTTGGTGGAAAAGGCGAAACCGACCGATACCTTACG
>JBKBIL010000007.1:0-124572 GCA_046297415.1 Lacibacter sp. | reverse complement strand
AACTCCTTGAGAATGCCTGCAATCTGGGCAGGACTGAATGTGCTCTTTTTCATCTTTTAATGGTTTAAAGTTAAACTTTTGTCTACTTTTAAACCGTACTGTTTTTGGGGGAGCTTACCCCTGAATGTAAGTAGTTTTACGGACATACGTGTACCCGTTCAAACTTTGTGGAACTGTTGGAATAAAAATGAAACAAAACGGAGGGGCTGCTTCATTTTACTCGCATGCTATTCGTTTTGTACAAGGGACTGCCAACCGGAAATTCATTGAAAACCGGAGAATGTTTGTTCTGAAATAAGGAGACCGGCACTTGGCCGGTCTCTTCGTGTGTCGTATTCTTACTGCTTCACAATCTGCGTAATCTGTTTCTGGAACAGATCGTTGGTGATCTCCAGCAGGTAGTTCCCGGGCGGTAAATCGCCAAGAAAGAGGGTGCGGCGGGTCGACTGGTTGGCAAAGCTCCATTTCTTCAACTCACGGCCCTGGATATCCAGCAGGCGGATGTTCAGCTTTTGTCCGCTCCGGGGCTGCCGGATTTCCAATGTCAGGTTGCTGGCAACAGGATTGGGGAACAGGTGTGCGTAGTTGCTATGTTCGTACATCCTGTCAACCAGTGATGTCACCAGTCCGTTCGTGCCGCCGGTTTTGTTGGCCAGTACAAAATCGCCCACACCATTGAAGGTTTCGCTTACTACTGTTCCCGGAGACGGGCCGCTGGCCGTTCCGTTGAGGTTGATCCAGGCGCCGGCGCCATCGTCTTTCACGAGGGTAAGGTTGCCTGGATCTGATACGCCATCGTCGGTACCATACGGTAGCGTGATGGTAAAATCGCTGCTGATGTTTCCGATACGGCTGATCCGGTAATGCCGAACCGAGGAAACAGCATTTACACCGGTGGGTAATGTTCTGCTGACGGGTGAACCGGCTACCACTTCGGTAATCAGTTCGTCATCGTTGTCAAACGTGGACGTGTTGGAATTTGTAAGTATTACCGGCCGGTATACGCCGTTTCTGCCGATGGGATAAAACCGCTCGCCTGTTCCAAACATCCGAACTCCTGCCGGGCCATTAATATGGGCTGCATTCCGGGCGCCGGTGATATGCGAACTACCTTCGGCAAGCAAGGTCAGCACAGCCTGGTTCGTGGTTTGAATCATACCCTGGTCGAAAATAATACTGCTCACTTCCTGGTGCCCCTGCAGCGTCAACCCACTTGGGTTGCTGAGTCGCATATGCCGGAGGATGCCCTTTGTCCCGGGTGCTCCCAGGAGTTGCGGGTTGTTTCCGGTGAACAGTACGGAGTCGAGTTCAATTTTCCCTGCGTTCGCCAGGTCACCCTTCACCTCCATGAATCCGTTTGCGCCAAAAAGCTGAACAAAATTGTTCGTGGTCAGCGTTCCATGCACAAGAAATTCAGCTTGGGTTTTTGTTTTATAGCTGTGAACAGAAATGAAGCTGCTGGTGGGGCTTTCAATACGCAGATGACCATTGCTTTCCACCACCACCTGGTCCGTTAAGATGCTGGTGTTCAGCAGCACATTGTGCCGCACATAAATACTATCGTCGCCTTTCTGCGGTATACGGTTGGAGGAAACATAAGCACCGCCGGGCAGCTTCTTTTCCCAGATGGCCGGATTGGTCCAGTTGCCATTCGCTGTTGTACGGAAGATTTCCGGCTGATGACAGGTGAGCCCGCCCCACCATCCCAACGAGGTACCCGATGGTGTAAAGCGGATGGTGAGTACGCCGCTTTCGTTGGAGGCAATGAATTCACGTATTGTGTTTCCATTTTCATTACCACTTACAGCTTCCATGCGTGGTGAAGAAGTGGAGTTTCCGTCAAACACTTCCAGGATTGCAAAGTCGGATACATCCAAACCGTACAAGGAGAATTTCATTTTAGTGCCGCTTGTTGCAGGTGCAAACGTTCGGGTAAAGGTGCCGCCTGCGTGAATGTTGATGGGTCCGCCTGCATCGTAAAAAGAGGTGTCGCATACGGTCAATGGGGTATTGCTGTTATGTAACACACCCGGCCCGTAACTGTAAACAATCGTATCGGAAATGTTACTGCAGCCATCGGAGGTTCGGGTGTAGGCAGCTGCAATTCTGGCGCCATTTAAGCCCACTACCTGGTTCAGCACCAGGGCTGTATCGGCAACTGTTGTTCCTGTTCCGCCCAGCCAAAGTACCGAATGTCCGGGCAGGCTGCTGACACGTATTGTATCACGAAAGCCTCTTCTGTGACTCAGGATTGTATCACCAAACTGTAGCACCGGGCGGGGAGGCAGGTTGCTATTGGTGACTTCCACAAACAAGCTGTCCTGCAACAGGCAGCCCCGGTAATCCAACCCGCTGACGTACACTGTCGTTGTTTCTGTTGGTTTGACCGTCAGCGTTGTTCCGGAAGAAATAAAGCTGTTGACCGTCCAGCGGAGATTAGCCAATGTGGAAGGACCCGTGAGTGTGATTTCTGTTAAGGGGCAAACCGGTGTAGTAATGTTGCGGGTTATACTAATGTTATTATTGATCACAAAGGAAAGGCTGTCGTTCCCTGTTTCCACATCTCCAGGCAGGTTGGTTCTTGCATTGAACAGATGACGGCCCCGGAGTGAAAAGTTGTACCCGGTGAGAACGGTTATATCCTCCGAAGCACCTGCGGCCAGTGTGCCGCTGTTCTTCTGGATTGTGAACGGAATCTGGTTGTTGGTGACCGGTTGCTGCACAAAGCCAGTGATCGTTGTAGGGGTTGCCGAAAAGTCAATGGGTTGATTGGAAAAATTCCGCAGACTTACTTTTACTTCTGCGGCCGGGTTGTAGTCACAACCCGGACTCTTCAGCAACTCTATGCCAACATCGGGACCGCCCGTTTCTTCATATACACGTAACAGGTTCTGCCAGGGGGTATTGGCGACCTGTTGTGTCCAGGTGGTGCCCGATGTAGAAGAATAGGTCCGGCTTAAACGGAGTGGGGTATTTATACCAAACACCCAACCCATATTGGCAGTTGTTTGTTGCTGAACAGCCACATAGTAATCGCCTTCCACGGTTACAGCCGGGCTGACAGGTATAATGATATCTTGTTCATTGGTAGTTAAAAAAGAAGAAGAGGTGAAGAGGGGTGATGAAGAAGGGCTGCCGCTGGCACCTCCGTCTTCATAGATACGTACACTTACCAGGTTGCGGTAGGTGATAAACGGAATGCGAATCTGGCTCACCTTGCGGCTGCCGGAACCAAAGATCTTTACCGCCACAAACCCGGTTGCGTTAGTGAAGCCAACACCACTGGATGTTCTTTTTTCGTAGTCGTACAACTGTACATTCCCGGTGGAAATGGTTTGTGTTTCGGTGATGCTGTTGTTGGCCGAACGTTCGTCGTTATCAGCTGTGAGTGAAACCTGTACAGTTTGTTGTCCTTTATTAAGAAGTCCTGCCGAAGGAAAGGTAACCAGTTGTTCGGCTCCTGCAGCAAGCGTGGCAATATTCACCGTAGCAGTGTGCGTGTTCACGCCGCTGATTTGCAGCGTTATTGCAATGTTGTTCATCGTATTCGTGCCTTCATTCCGGACAAGTGTTTCATAAGTGCCTGTACTGGTATTACCGGCCGGGATAATTTGGTCCAGGTACAGTTTCGCAACAGATACATCATTCGTTACCCGCCCATAATACCGGATCGTAAGCCCGGCTGTTGGCACATTCAGTTTGGTAAAGGGTTGTCCATTCGTCCCCAGGCGGGCATGGTTGGGCTGTGTCAGCAGCTCAGTCTTTTCGAATTTTGTAAGGGAAGAGGGGCGGTAAAGTGCTAAAAAGGAACTGCTGCTTGCCTTAATACCGCTTGCAGCATTCCGCTGAAATGCCGGTATGGAGCCGGCAGAGGTTACCCAGGCGCCATACACAAATTCAATATCATTCGTGGTTTCATGAAGTTTCACCTGGAACTCCAGGTTGGCAAATTGGTGTTGAGAACCGCCGGACGCATTATCAGCATCCCTTAGGTTTTTCCATTGAATGGTACAAACCCTGTTAGGGGCAGTTCCGCTCACCAGTATATGAAATTCGGGGTCGGCAGCACCTTTCACCAGGTTGGTGAAGAAGGGGAGCAGTACATTCTGAAAGTTTGCAGCCGTACTGGTGAATACGGCTGCATGACTGTTGGCCGGGCTCACTGTAATATCAGTAGCTGCACCGGGAGCAGCAGTTCCCAACCGGAGAATCCCGTCAGCATGAATCATAAACTGCGTAAAGGTGATACCGTTAAATACAAAGTTGAATCCGATGTTCTGCGGTGTATTACTGACCCCGCTTTCCGTATTGGTCATGGAAATAGCAGTACCCGTTGTGCTTATATCGCTGTAGGTCGACTGCAGCAACCGGAAGTTCGTTTGGCTGTAGTTCGATTGTGCAAAAGATGCGTTTGCCAGCACCAGGGACAGGAGGCAGCAGAAAAAAGTAACTATTACTTTCATACGTTTTGTTTAAATCGGTTGAAGATTTGCGCCCAAGATAGTTTACAGGACCAGCCTACGGTATACCTGAATCCAGTGAGTTTTTGACCGAAAACATACGTGTGGGAGCCTGAAATGCTTTTTTCAGGATAGGCTGCTTCGTTCTAACTTAGCAGAACTGAAGTATGCCCTTTCACCTTCACTCCCCCTATCAGCCCGCCGGTGACCAGCCGGAGGCCATCCGCCAGCTGACGGAGGGAATTTTGCGTGGCGAAAAGTTTCAAACCCTGCTGGGCGTAACCGGCAGCGGTAAAACCTTTACCATGGCCAATGTAATTGCCAATGTGCAACGGCCAACCCTGGTACTTACCCACAATAAAACGCTGGTGGCGCAGTTGTACGGCGAGTTCAAACAGTTTTTCCCGGAAAATGCGGTGGGCTACTTTGTAAGTTATTACGATTATTACCAGCCCGAAGCCTACCTGCCCACCACCGATACCTACATTGAAAAAGACCTGAGCATCAACGAAGAGCTGGACAAGCTGCGCCTGCAGGCTACCAGCCAGTTGCTGAGCGGCCGCCGCGATATTGTGGTGGTGGCCAGCGTTAGTTGCATCTACGGCATGGGTAACCCCACCGAATATGAAAACGGCATCATCCGCATTGCACAGGGGCAAACCATCTCCCGCCAGGGCTTCCTGCACAGCCTGGTCAACAGCCTGTACACCCGCAGCCAGGGCGATTTTGGAAGAGGCACGTTTCGGGTAAAGGGCGATACGGTTGACATTAACCTGCCCTATGTGGACTTTGGGTACCGCATTACCTTTTTTGGCGATGAAATTGAAGAACTGGAAACCATTGATACCAAAACCGGTAAGCGCATCGGCACCGTGGATCATGCCGCCATTTTTCCTGCCAACCTGTACCTGGCACCCAAAGACATGCTGCAGCAGATTATTTGCGAAATTCAGGACGAGGCCGCCGCACAGGCCGAATATTTCAAAAGCGTGGGCAAGTACATTGAAGCACAGCGCATTACCGAGCGGGTAAACTACGACCTGGAAATGATTCGTGAGCTGGGCTACTGCAACGGCATCGAAAACTACTCCCGCTTTTTCGACCGCCGCCAGCCGGGCACGCGGCCCTTTTGCCTGCTCGATTATTTTCCGAAAGATTACCTGATGATTATTGACGAAAGCCACCAAACCATTCCGCAGGTGAGTGGCATGTACGGCGGCGACCGCAGCCGCAAGATGGTTTTGGTAGATTACGGCTTTCGCCTGCCCAGTGCCCTCGATAACCGGCCGCTCAACTTTCACGAGTTTGAAAGCCTCATGAACCAGGTGATTTTTGTTAGCGCCACCCCCGATGATTACGAACTGGAAAAAACAGGAGGCGTGGTGGTAGAACAGGTAGTGCGGCCCACCGGACTGCTGGATCCGCCCATTGAAGTGCGGCCCAGCGTAAACCAAATTGATGACCTGCTGAATGAAATTGACAAGCGGGTGCAAAAAGGCGACCGGGTACTGGTTACTACCCTTACCAAGCGCATGGCCGAAGAAATGGATAAGTACCTCAAGCGCATTGATATCCGCTCCAAATACATCCACAGCGAAGTGGATACGCTGGAGCGGGTGGAAATTTTACGGCAGTTGCGCCTGGGCGAAATTGATGTGCTGGTGGGCGTAAACCTGCTGCGGGAAGGCCTTGACCTGCCCGAGGTTAGCCTGGTAGCCATACTGGATGCTGATAAGGAAGGCTTTTTACGCAACGAGAAAAGCCTTACCCAAACGGCAGGCCGTGCCGCCCGTAACGCCGATGGACTGGTAATTTTTTATGCCGATAAGATAACCGAAAGCATGCGCCGTACCATTGAAGAAACCAACCGCCGCCGCGAAAAACAAATTGCTTACAACATTGAACACGGCATTACCCCCAAAACCGTGAAGAAATCGGTAGAGCAGGTATTGCAGCAAACCGCCGTGCTCGACATTAAAGGCTACGACACCGGTAAGCCCTATGCCCTGGCTCCCGATGCCGGGCTGGTGCAAACCGCGGCCGAAGAGCAGGAGCAATATCAAACCATTCCGCAAATGGAAAAAGCCATCGCCCAAACCAAAAAGGCCATGGAAAAAGCCGCCCGGGATCTCGACTTTATGGAAGCCGCCCGCCTGCGGGATGAAATGTTTCGTCTGCAAAAAGAGCTGGAAGCCATGAAAGCTGGTAAATAGCCGGCATTCCTAAATTTGGAAGCTTCGATAAAAATTCCGCTACGCACATCTTTGTGCCGCTTCGTTCCTTAGTGTCTTTGTGGTTTCATACAAAGCAGCCACCACTAACCCACAAGCCTTCATTCCTTATTTTTGAGCTATATATCGCATGCAGCCAACCCCTTTACAGTACAGCAACCTGCCCCTCTCCTGGCACGATCTTCCCCGGCACGAAAACCTGCAACTGCAGCCGGTAGCGCCCTCGTTTTTAAACGTATTGTACCTGCAGCGGGGTTTATGGACCCTGTTGCTGCTTGCCCTTGCAACAGGCGTATTTTTTTGGGAGCCGCAACTGCAACAACCGCTGTTTTATGCCGGCATGGCATTGGGTATTGCAGTTCAACTGGGGGTTGGACTTTTTTTGAGCCGCAAACGGTTCCAAAACATGGGGTTTGCCCTGCGTACCCACGACCTGGTGTACCGCAACGGATGGCTGTTTGAAAAACTGCACGTGGTACCGCTGGTAAAAGTGCAGCACTGCCAGGTAAAAAAAGGGCCGCTGGAGCGCCGCTACGGCTTAAGTACATTGCGGGTATATACCGCCGGTGTTTCGGGCGCCGATTTGGTACTGGAAGGGCTTACCGATTCTCAGGCGCTGCAACTGAAAGACTGGCTGCTGCAAAAACACCACCTGCCGCAACCCCACGAAAAACCTGCTACCGATGCCGCAACGGAACTGGAATGAACCGGGCCGCCAATCGGCCGTAGCACTGTTGATTGTGCTGCTGAAAGCCCTGCGGGAGTCGCTGCCGCTGGTGCTGCTTTTACTGGCCTCTTTGTTTTTCGGACAAAATGCTCCTGAAAAAAAATTCAATCGCAGCGTGGCCACATTAGTGGGTGTTGGCGTGGGCGTTACCATTATCAGCATTAACAAAATCATCAGCTATTTTTTTACCCGGTTTTGGGTGGAAGGGCCTTATCTGATTGTTACCAGCGGCTTATGGAGCCGCAAACGCACCGAAATACCCATAGCGCAAATTACAGGCCTGCACCGCTCGCAGCAATGGCTGCACCGCATTACCCATACCTGCCGCCTGCGGGTTGAAACCGCCGGCAGCGATAAAACCGAATGGGAAGCCGACGCTCTTACACTGGCCGATGCGGAAGCCCTGGATGCATTGCTGCACGGGCAAATGGCTACTGCCGCAGGAACCGCCCGGCAAAACGAAGCCGGGGCCGATACCCTTTTCCGTTATCAGCCCTCCGATGTAGTAAAACTGGCGCTCACCGAAAACCACCTGCAATCGTTTTTGATTATCGTGTTTTTTATACTGGCCCGGCTGCAGGATTTGAAGGAATACCTGGGCTTTGATTCGGTGGGCTATGTGCAGGAGCAGAGCAGCCGGTTGGCAGCTACCGCTCAATTCATTGCCACGCTGCTCGCAGGCGGCCTGCTGCTTGCCCTTGCATTTTCGTTTGTTCGGGTATTCTTAAAGTTCTTTGCATTTGAATTGAAGCAACGGGGTGGTGTTTATGTATTATCACGGGGGCTGCTGCACACCATCCATAAGTCCATGCCCGCTCAAAAAGTGCAATACCTTACCTGGAAAAGCAACTGGCTGCGGCTGCAACTACGCATGTACCTGTTGCGGCTGCACGCCCTTGCCGAATCGCAAACTGAAGAAGAAACCCGCATGGAGTTGCCGGTACCCAACGCCGCCCTGCTGCACCAACTGCTGCACAGCTATGTGGCACCGCAACCCGCTGCCGATGGGGGCGCAACGGTTTTTCGGGTGGCGCCCGCTTTTGTGTACCGGCGTATGCTGCTGTATGTTGCGCCTGCCGGCATAGTGGCAGCCGTACCGCTGGGTTGGTGGTACGGCCTGCAGGCGGCCTGGATATTGCTGCCACTTGTGTATGCGCTTATCCATATGTGGGTATGGCAGCATACATTCCGGTTGTACGTAAACAGTCGGGCTGTTGAAATGCGCCGCGGGGTTTGGGGCGTGCAACAACTGTTGGTTCGGTGCGAACGCATTGTTTCGGTAAGCCTGCGCAGCAGTCCTTGGCAACGCCGCCACGGTTATGCCAACCTGGTGTTGCACCTGCCCGGCGAAAAATGGACGGCTCCTTTTTTAAAGCGCTCCGATGCGGAAGCGTTGGTGAACTTTTTGGTGGCGGCAATTGAAACTGAGGGTGTGTTATTAAACTCAAATGCAACGTCATAATATTATTGCTTGTAACAGAAAAAATGTATCTTAAAGTATGCAGCACCAACCGCCTCCATCCAACCGAAAAATTTATAAAGCATACAAAATGGAAAAGGATGGCAATATTGATTTTCAATATTGGCAAAGTCGTACCCCAGAAGAACGGTTAGCGGCCGCAGCAATTATGATTGAAGTAGCATTTAAGGTGCGTAATTTTTTTAAAGGAAAAGTGAATCGCTCTTTTTTTTCATTTCGAAAACATAATTGCTGAAATGTTTTTAAACAATGATTTCCGTGATTTTTTGCAGGCCCTTAACCAAGCACAGGTTGCCTACATTTTAGTGGGAGGTTACGCCGTAATATTGAGGGGCTATAGCCGGTCTACCGGAGATTTAGATGTTTGGATTGAAAAAACTCCCGAAAACTATAAAAAGCTACTGCGAGCATTTCAACTATTTGGTGCTCCGGCTGAGGCAGTGCCGTATGACGCTTTTTTTTCGGATGATTATGATGTTTTTGCCATAGGTGTTCCACCCTTTGCTATTGAAATTATGACCGAAGTAAAAGGTTTAAATTTTAGAGAAACGTATGAAAAGGCAACTATCGAAGTTTTAGACGAAGTTCCCATTCGGGTAATCCATATCCAACATTTGCTGCAAGCCAAAAGGGCTGCCGGTCGTTATAAAGACCTTAACGACATTGAGAACCTGTCAGATAAAAACAGTGATTAAGAGTAGTACGGACTAATCATCATATACACCACCACGCCCGTAACCGTAATGTACAACCACAGCGGCCAGGTGATGCGTGCCAGCCTGCGGTGGCGGTCATACTCCCCCGTTAGTGCCCGATAAGCGGTAAATAAAATAAACGGCAGCATTACCCCCGCCAAAAAAATATGGGTAATGAGTATGAAATAATAAATCAGTTTAATCAGGCCCGAACCGCCATAGGGTGTTGATTCCGAAAGCAGGTGGTGCGCTATGTATGATACCAGAAACAGTACCGACAAACCAATGGCCCACAACATCAGTTTTTTGTGGGTAGCATACCGTTTGTCTTTGGCCGCCCATAAACCACCCAACAGCAACAGCGCCACAAACGTATTGATTAATGCGTTGATGCGGGCAAAAATGTGTTTATCAAAACCCAGATTTACTTCCAGCTTAATGCGCCCCAACAATACAACAGCAACAAACACCACAACAGAAACAATGCCAATCAGCAAATAGGCGGCCCGGTCGTTTTTCCTCAAAACAGGCTTTAACAAAATGCGACGGTTGTGCCGGTGGTGCCGGTGCGATGATGCAGATGCAGCCATAAACAACAGTTTTATTTACGAAACAAATTGCGTTTTTTCTTTTTATCTTTTTCCAGTATCAGTAAACTAATGTCGCGGGCCATTTTGGCAAGCGATGCCGTATCGGTACCATCGTACCAGCCGCGGATTACCCGGTCGCGGTCGAGCAGATAAAACTTGCTGGTATGAATAAAGGCCGTATCTACATTGCCTCCATCTACCACAGCCGCTTTAAACTCATTAAATGCCAAATCGTAAATATCTTTCTTGGCCCCGGTTAGCATCCACCAGTTGTGGTGGCGAATACGGTACTTATCGGCATAGGCCTTTAATGCGGCCACACTGTCGCGTTCGGGATCAACCGTAAATGAAATGAAGTGAATGAGGGTATCGGTTTTCAGGTACGAATCCTGCATGCGCTTCATGTTGCGGGTAAGCGTGGGACAGGGGTTGGGGCAACGGGTAAAGAAAAAATCCACGATGAGAATTTTTCCTTTCACATCATCGGCCGAAACGGTTTGCCCCAGCTGATTGGTAAACGTGAAATTTGCCACCCGATGCCAAACGGTGTCAATATAGCGTTTGCCATCGCGGGTGCGTTCTACCACAGAATCGTAGAAATACCTTTTGGGCATTACTACGGCATCTTCGCTCATGTATTTCACCAAAAAGTAAGCGGTTAGGGGCAACCCCACCACCAACAATAAGGCAAGAAACGCTTTTTTACTCATACCACAGCAATGTTCAATAACACGTGCTTATAAAAATTCGTCCCCTGCTTCGCTTGTTGCCGCAAAACGGGGGACGAAATAGTTGCGTAATCCGGTTCGGTTATTTCAATCCACCTTCCGGCGCGGGTTCTGCTACCTGCTCCATTTTTCTGGGGTCTTTAGGAGCATACTCATTTTTTAAGTTTTTCCAGGAATGGCCATCCCACAGGAAGGCTGCAATAAACCAAATAAACAGCAGCAAGGGCACCACAATCGTCATAACCATGTTCCGGATTTCATCGCCCAGGTGCATGAAAATGGAAACAATGTAAAAGGCTTTTGCCAAAGAAAGAATAATGATGATGCCTTTCAGAAACAGCACAAAACCGTGGTTAAAATCGGGGTTTTTGTGCAGCGTATAAATGTAGTAGCCAAGAGCCAGCTCCACAATGGTTACCACCGAAAGAATAATGGTGGTACGAATAATGCGTTTTACATTATCGGGTGCGGGCTCGTGCGGAAAACTTACTTCACCTCCAAAAGTTTGATGTTCCATATCTGAATGCGTTTGAATGTTTACGTTACTAAAAAAAACGATGGGTTATACAAGATAGAAGAACAGGAAGACGAATACCCACACCAAATCTACAAAGTGCCAGTACAAGCCTACTTTTTCGATCATCAGGTAATGGCCGCGGCGCTCAAACACACCTTTCCATGCCATAATGGTAATGATGATGTTAATTACCACGCCGGACAATACGTGAAAGCCGTGAAAGCCGGTGATGGTGAAAAAGAAGTTGGTAAAATTGGCGTTACCAATGGTACCGTCCATGTTGGGGAAGGGGTTGCGACCCCACCAGGCTCCCTGATGATAGAGGTGCGTCCATTCCCAGGCCTGGCAGGCCAAAAAGGCAATACCGCCGCCAATCGTCCACAACATCCATTTGATAACACCCTTTTTGTTACCGTGGTGCCCTTCGTGTACCGCAAGTACCATGGTTACCGAACTCACAATAAGTATGAAGGTCATCAGGCTCACAAACACCAGGGGCAGGTGCGCATGGCCGGCAAACGGGAAGGAATTAAATACTTCGTTGGGATCGGGCCAGGAGTTGCTGGAAAAACGAACGGTGCCGTAAGCAATCAAAAGGGCTCCGAATGTAAAGGCGTCGCTCATGAGGAAATACCACATCATGAGTTTGCCATACTCCACGTTAA
Source organism: Lacibacter sp. (assembly GCA_046297415.1). Classification (GTDB taxonomy): domain Bacteria; phylum Bacteroidota; class Bacteroidia; order Chitinophagales; family Chitinophagaceae; genus Lacibacter. Next base: position 112,479 of record JBKBIL010000007.1, on the reverse strand, counting down.
AGGGGCTCTTACCCCCACTCCACCATTTTGTGTTTGCCGGTACTGCTTGTGCCATGTACGAATTGTTTTATTGGTTGATCATTGTTTTAATGGTTTGCATTCTTTCTCACGAAACCAGGAGAAAAAACACAAACAGGTATATCCAAAGTATGTCAACAAAATGCCAGTAAACCGATACCACTTCAACAGGAACCGAACTGTAATAGCGGGTTTTGCTGCTGAATGCTCTTGCAAATATCACAAACAAGGCAATAACGCCGCCCAACACGTGCAGGGCGTGTACGCCTGTTATGATGTAAAAGAACGCTCCGGCTACACTGTCTTTCAGGGTAACCTTTTGCGCCCAAAGTTCGGCAAAGCCCATGAACTGTGTGCTTACAAATGCCAGGCCCAAAACAGCCGTTATCGAAATCAACGAACGGTAACGGCTCATCAGCCGCTGTTTAAACGCCTCGCCGGCCAAATATAAGGTAAGGCTGCTGGCCAGAATCAGTGCCGTTGAAAAATAAAAAATCTTCGGCACCTGTACGGCCTGCCAGCCGGCCATATTGCTTTTTACGATATAGGCACTGGTAAAGCCGGCAAACATCATGGTAATGCTGCCAATGGCTACCCACAAGGTAAACTTGTGGGGGTGCATTTTTTGTGTACGTTCGCTCATAACCTTCTCCATAATCAAATTCACTGTGTTTTATCGGCCAGCAGCGCCAGCAATACAACGGGCAGGTACAAATAGCTGCTGAACATTACCCGCCGGGCACTTTTCACATCCATGGCCAAATACAGCCGCACGCATTGGGCTACCATAAACAGGTTGGCAGCCAGTATAATCCACATGCTCACGATGCCGCTTATGTGATATACGTAGGGCAAAATACCTACGGGCACCATCAGCAATGAGTAGATGATGGTTTGTACGGCCGTAAACTTTGTTGGCCCTTGTTCCGATGGCAACAGTTTAAAGCCCGCCTTGCTGTAATCGCCGTGTGCTACCCAGGCAATTGCCCAAAAGTGAGGGAACTGCCACAAAAACTGCATGGCAAACAAAATCCAGCCGCCGGTCCATGAAAAACCTTCGCCGTTGTAAGCAGCAGCCCAGCCAATGAGGCAGGGCAACGCTCCCGGTATGGCGCCCACCAATACGGCAGTGGAGTTTACCTTTTTTAACGGGGTGTATATAAAGCCGTAAATAAACAGGCTCAACAGGCCCAGGGCGGCAGCCTGCCAGCTGAAAAACCATCCTAATATCAAAGTACCCACCAGGCCCGATACTACGGCAAACACCGTCGCTTCCTGAACGCTCATGCGACCGCTGGCTACGGGACGTTTACCGGTACGTTTCATTACCGCATCGGTATCTTTTTCGGCAATTTGATTGATGGCATTGGCACTGCCGGTTACCAGCAGGCCGCCGGTAAGCAACAGTAAAATGCTGCCAAAATCATAATCCACCACGCTGGGGGCCAGCATGTACGCAATTACGCTGCTGAACACCACCATAAAGCTGAGCGTGAATTTAATCAGCTGCACATAGTCTTTCAGCTTGCCCAACCATGTCAAAGAAACTTTTTCCCGCACCTGTTCCAATGCTGCCACCGTACAATTCCGTTTATCAGTTATAGCGTTGCTGCCGCCCGCGGCGGCAGCAACTTCACAGTTTTTAATGTTTGCTTTCGTCGGCGCCGATCGGCTCGGTTTGCAGTATGTATTCTTTACCGTCTTTGCCGTAATCGTATGCCCAGCGGTGCACTTCCGGAATTTCGCCCTCCCAGTTACCGTGGCCGGGGTTAATGGGGGTAGTCCATTCCAGGGTTGTAGCACCCCAGGGGTTTTGCTGGGTTACTTTCCGTCCTTTCCAAATGCTGTAGAAGAAGTTGAACAGGAACAGGAACTGCACCAGGAATACCAGGATTACTACGATGGAAATGAACTGGTTGAGCGTACCAAATTGCTTGAACGACTCCCAAATGTCGTAGCTGTAGTAGCGGCGCGGCATGCCGGCCAGGCCGGTGTAGTGCATGGGCCAGAAGATAAGGTAGGCCCCAATCATGGTAACCCAAAAATGCACATAGCCCAGGGTATTGTTCATGTAACGGCCAAACATTTTGGGATACCAGTGGTAAATACCGGCAAACATGCCAAACATGGATGCCACACCCATTACAATATGGAAGTGTGCAATTACGAAGTAGGTATCGTGCAGGTGAATGTCCAACGCCGAGTTACCCAGGAAAATACCGGTTAAGCCACCGGAAATAAACAGGCTTACAAAACCCAGCGAGAACATCATGGCCGGCGGGAAACGCAGGTTACCCCGCCAGATGGTGGTAAGCCAGTTGAACACCTTAATGGCCGAGGGCACGGCAATCAACAGTGTCAACAGTACGAAGAAGGCACCCAGGAAGGGGTTCAAACCGGTTACAAACATGTGGTGTGCCCACACCAGGAAGGCCAGTGTGGCAATGCCAAACATCGAACCCACCATGGCCATGTAGCCGAAAATAGGCTTGCGGCTGTGTACCGAAAGGATTTCGCTTACCATACCCATGGCCGGCAGCAGAATGATATACACTTCGGGGTGGCCCAGGAACCAGAACAGGTGCTGGTACAGAATGGCACTACCGCCTTCGTTGGGAAGGGCCTGTCCGTTAATATAAATGTCGCTCAGGTAAAAGCTGGTACCGAAGTTGCGGTCGAAAATCAACAGAATAAAACCGGAAAGCAGAACGGGGAACGACAATACGCCCAATACGGCCGTAAAGAAGAAGGCCCAGATGGTAAGGGGCAGGCGGGTCATGCTCATGCCCTTGGTACGCATGTTCAGCACGGTGGCAATGTAATTCAAACCGCCCAACAGCGATGATACTACAAACAGCGCCATGGATATCAGCCACAGGTCCATGCCCACTTTTGAGCCGGGCGAAGCTTCACCCAATGCGCTGAGGGGCGGATAGGCCGTCCAACCGCCGCTGAAGGGGCCGGTTTGCACAAATACCGAAGAAAGCATTACCACGCTGGCTGCAAAGAAGAACCAGTAGCTGAGCATGTTCATGAACGGCGAAGCCATGTCGCGGGCACCAATTTGCAACGGAATCAGAAAATTGGAGAAGGTGCCGCTCAAACCGGCGGTAAGTACAAAGAAAATGAGTACGGTACCGTGCATGGTTACCAGCGCATAGTATGCCTCGGGCTGCAGTTGTCCGCCACGGGCCCAGGCACCCAGCAGGTCTTCCATCCAGGGGAATTTCGATTCCGGAAAGCCCAGTTGTAAGCGGAAGATTACGCTGAACAAACCGCCCAGCACTGCCCAAAACATACCCGTAATGAGAAACTGCTTGGCAATGGTTTTGTGATCCTGGCTGAAGATGTACTTCGTCAGGAACGTTTCGTGGTGGTGATGACCATGGTGGGTTTCCTCGTGCACCTCATGCGGTACGCTCAACGGTTGCACCTGCGCTTGCTCGATACTCATAGCTTTCTGATTTACCGGTATAAAAAATTATTGTTGCAATTTGGTTGCTACAGCCATACCATCTTTGTTGGCGGCAGCAGGCTGGTTCGCCGGGTCTTTATCAGGATTAGCAACGTAATAGTTGGGTTTTTGTTTGGCCATCCAGGCATCAAATTCTTCCTGGGTAACCACTTCAATTATGCCTTTCATGGAGTAGTGGCCGTTTCCGCACATCTGATCGCACGAAATCTCATAGACGAAATCGGGATTTCCGGTGCGCTCTTTCATTTCCTTGGTGGTGTACTTGGGTGTAAACCACATGGTGGTGGGAATGCCGGGTACGGCATCCATCTTCATGCGGAAATGGGGCAGGCCTACATCGTGAATCACGTCGCGGCTGCTGATAACCAGCTTAACCGGACGATCTTTAACAATGTACATGGTTTGTGTGGTAACCACATCGTCAAAATTGGCAGGATCGGCCTTCAGCTGCAGGGCCGTATTGTCTTCCCAAATTTGGCCCAGGGGGTTGTTGCCCTCATCGCTGATAACCTTAAAGTAGGTTTTGCCAAACGTATTGTCTTCGCCGGGGTAGCGCATGATCCAGCCAAACTGCTTGCCCACAATTTCAACCACCAGGGCGTCTTTGGGTGCATCGGAGGTGATGCGGAACCAAAACTTCAGGCCAAATACTACCAGTATGGTAAGGAAGATAGCGGGCACCACTGTCCATATCAATTCCAGCTTGTTGTTGTGGGGGAAGTAGTATGCTTTGCGTCCTTCTTTTTCGCGGTACTTCCAGGCAAAGAAAAACAGCAAAAACTGTGTAATGATGAATACCAGGCCCGTTACGGCAACGGTAATCATGAACATCTGGTCAATTTTCTCACCTTCTACCGAAGCCGAACCTTGCGGAAACAAGGTGCTGCCGTACAACTCTTTGTTGCAGTACCATACGCCAATGAAGCCCAGGATCATGAATCCCAGCAACATGGCCGCATTAATTTTATTGGTTTGCTTATTGGCTTTTTCTTCACCTTTCAGCACACTCACATATTCGCTGGCCTTGGCAATCTGAAATATGATAATGAACACCAAAGCTACCGCCGCAAGAACCAGGTAAATTGTTGTTGTCATATACTGCAAGTTATTTTGAATGGGTCAACAAGGTATTCTTTGTTAAAACTATTACGTGTGATGAATGATACTTTCTTTTACCAGCGGGTGATTTTTGGGCAGCATACCTGCTTTGGTGAGGTAACGGGCCGTGAAGAAGATGACCAGTCCCAGGAAGCCGGCACCAATGCCCAGGCTGTACAGGAAGTGGCCGAAGGAGTTTGCCTCCTGGCCCAGCTCCTTCAGCGGACCAGGCGTAACCATCTGGTAAAAGTCGAGCCAGTGGCCGAAAATGATTACCACTGCCATCAGCGTTACTACGGTGTAGTTACGCTTGGAACCGCGGCGCATCAAAATCAGCAGCGGTGCCAGGAAGTTGATAATCAGGTTCAGCAAAAAGATACCCTTGAAGGCGCCGCCTTTGGCACCGGGGCCCAGGCGCTCTACAAAGTATTTGGTTTCTTCGGGTTGGTTGGAGTACCAGATAAGCATGTACTGCGAAAACCACAGGTAGGTCCAAAACACCGAAAAAGCAAACATGAACTTACCAATATCGTGTATGTGCTCTTCGGTAACAAACTCCAGATATCCCTGGTTTTTTAAATAAATCACAAAGAGCATCATCAGCGATACGCCGGCCACCCAGCTGCTGGCAAAGGTGTACCAGCTGTACATGGTGCTGTACCAGTGGGCATCAATGCTCATGAGCCACATCCAGGGCAGGGTGCTCATAACGGTAAGGCCGTAGGTTACCAGAAACGCGGCCGAAATGGCGATGGATTTCCAGTAGAAGGAATGATCGCCCTGCGCACCCAGGTCTTCGGCAATGGAATTTTTACGGTACCAGTTGCGGAACCAAATCCACAGGCCAACGGATGCGATGGAAAGTATGGTGTAGAAGGTGGGATTTAAGAACCCGCTTTTCCACGAAAGTTTGGGGTCGGCTTTTACATGCTCCACATCTTTCCAGTGGTAGATGTGGTGGTCGGGCGAAAGCCATACGTATGCCAGCAAAATCACCAGCACAATGGGGCCCAAAATGTTGAGATTGCCCGAAATGGCTTCGGGTACGCGGCGGAAGGCGATTTGCCAGCCGCCCTGTGCCAGGGTTGTGGCCGCAACAAAAAAGAAGGCGGCGGCTACTACCAGCAGCCAGTAAATACCGTTGTGCATCAGCGCCAGCCAAAATTTGGTAGCGCCGTATGCTTCGGCGCCGTGCGCTTCACCATGATGGCCACCCGAAAACGGTTGCAGGAAAAAAATACCCAAAATAAGGGTGAGGGCACCTACACCCATGAGTGCATAGCTCCACTTTTTTAATCCACCCGGTATTTCAAATTGTTCTTTCAGTGCCATTGAATTTCGTTTATTGGTAGTGGTTATTTGGTTCAGGTTTTTGTGCATCAGTTGCCGGCGGCTGCAGCATCGGCTGCCGGAGCGGGTGCTTTACCGCCCGCCTGCATGTATTTGATGTAGTGAATCACCATCCAGCGTTGTTTGGTATTCAGCTGCGCAGCATAGCTGCCCATCAGGTTTTTGCCGTAGGTGAGTGAGTACATCATTTGTCCGGCAGGCATGGCTTCGTATTTGGCATCGCCTACCAGGGTGGCAGGCTTGGCGGGGTAGGGCCCTTCGCCACCTTTGTACAAAGGACCGTTGCCGTCGAGTTTTTCTCCGTGACAAATGGCACAATTCACGTTGTACAGGCGGCGGGCTTCAGCCATATCTTGCTCGTTCAGCGGGGGCAACGGATTGGGAATCTGGCGGCTGGCATAGTAGTTGGCCGTATCGGCTCCCTTGTCCTGCGGCAGCGGAAAAGCAGCCATGCCCTCACGTTTTACGGTGCCCGGTACGGGTGCGCCTGTAAAGTTGATACCCTGCTCGTTCAGGTAGCTGTGGTCGGCATAGGTTTCCAGCGCCCGGCTGTATGCCATATCGGGCATGTAAATTTTACCGGGGTAGTTGCCACCGGCCTGCCGGCACGCCGGCAGCAGGCCTGCCATTGCCGCCACAAGTACGCTTGCTGTTAAAATCTTCATTCGCATATGCTCCAATAAGTTTAGGCTGTAACAGTTGTTTCTTTTTCAAAAATCTTGCGCTCTTTGTCGTAACGACCCAGCCACCAGCCGGTTTCCGCATCCTTTTCAAACACCTCAACGGCGCCCGCCTGCTGGAAAAATGCCTTCACTTCTTCCACATTGGTTTTGGCCGTTACTTCAATGGGCATTACAAACAAATCGTCGGTGGCACGGGGGTGAAAATGGTCTTTCTTCACAAAGGGTGCCAGCTGGCACAGGTAGCAGAAGGTAAGTACCATACCCACCGCGGCACACAGCACGGTTAATTCAAATATGATGGGAATAAAGGCGGGCAGGGGCAAATGGGGCTTACCACCAATGTTCAGCGGCCAGTCTTTGGTAAACACCCAGCTCATAAAGCTCAGCGCCGTGGTAGTACCGGTAATACCGTATATAAAACCGGCGGTATGCAGGCTGGTATCCCGCAGGCCCATGGCTTTATCCAGGCCGTGTACCGGAAAGGGCGTGTACACGTCGTGAATTTTGTAACCGTTTCTGCGGGCGTTTTTTACGGCCGGAAACAGCGTTTTTTCATCATCGAAACAACCAACTATGAATTTCTTTACTGGCATATTTCTGTTTTACGGATTCGTGAATTAGTGGGCATGTGCATGGTGGGCAAACTCTTCCACGCTTTGCTTTTCCAGTTCGTCCATTTGTTCCTTGTAGCTTTCGCCGCTGCGCTTGAGTACGTGTTTAATTTCGGCAATGGCAATTACCGGGAAGTATTTGGAGAAGAGGAAGTAGCAGGTAAAGAACAGGCCAAACGAGCCCAGGTAAAAGCCCACTTCCCAAATGGTGGGGCGGTAGTACACCGACCAGCTGGAGGGCAGGTAGTCGCGGTAGAGCGATGAAACGATGATTACAAAGCGCTCAAACCACATACCGATGTTCACCACAATACTCATCAAAAAGGTGAAGGCAATGTTGCGGCGCAGTTTCTTTACCCAGAACAACTGGGGGGTAATTACGTTACAGGTCATCATCAGCCAATAGCTCCAGCCGTAGGGGCCCGCAATGCGGTATTTGAAGAACACGTCGTATTCGTACTTCACGGCGCTGTACCAGGCCATAAACAATTCGGTAAGGTAGGCGCAGCCCACTATGGAACCGGTAAGCACAATTACCTTGTTCATGTTTTCGATGTGGCTGATGGTAATGTAATCTTCCAGCTGCATAACCTTACGGGTTACCAGCATGAGGGTTTGCACCATGGCAAAGCCCGAGAAGATGGCGCCGGCCACAAAGTAGGGCGGGAAGATGGTGGTATGCCAACCAGGTATAACGGAGGTGGCAAAGTCGAACGATACGATGGTGTGTACCGAAAGAACCAGCGGCGTACTGAGGCCGGCCAGTACCAGCGAAAGGCTTTCGTGGCGCTGCCAGTGCTTGGTGCTGCCGGTCCAGCCGAACGCGGCCACGCCATAAAACATTTTGGCCCATTTCTTTTTGGCCCGGTCACGCAGGGTGGCCATATCGGGTATCAGGCCGCTGTACCAAAACAGCAGCGATACGGTAAAGTAGGTTGAGATGGCAAATACGTCCCACAACAGCGGCGAGTTGAAGTTTACCCACAGCGGCCCGCGGGTGTTGGGATAAGGCAGTACAAAGAAAGCCATCCACACCCGGCCCATGTGCCATACCGGAAACTGGCCGGCACACATTACCGCAAAGATGGTCATGGCTTCGGCAGCGCGGTTAACGCCCGTACGCCAGCCCTGGCGGAACAGCAACAGGATGGCGGAAATGAGCGTACCGGCGTGACCGATACCTACCCACCATACGAAGTTGGTAATATCCCAACCCCATCCGATGGTTTTGTTCAGGTTCCACATACCGGTACCGTACACCACTTCTACATACAAGCTCACCACTCCAAAAAGCAGTAAGGCTACGGAAATGATGAAACCAATCCACCACATGCGGGTGGGGGCGGCTTCCACCGGCTTACAAATGTCTTCTGTTACCTGGTGGTAGGTTTTGCTGCCATCCACCAAGGGTTCCCTGACCTGTGATTCGTACTTCAGTAATGCCATATACGTTCTTAAGCTTTGTGCCGGCAGCCGGGCTGCCGGTGGTTGTTATGGTTGTTGCCGGTGGTAAGGGTTACTGCCCGTTCTACCGGTGATTCAACACGGTGTTGCCTGCTGCAGCCAGCCCGGTATTAATGAGCGGCTGCAGGTTCTTTTTCGCCGGCATGCTTTTCGTCATGGCCGGCATGGTTGCCATGTCCTTCTTCATGGTTGCCCACGCTGCGGTCGGTATTACGCACCTTGGCGCTGTAGCTTACGTTGGGCAGCACGTGAATGTGCTCCAGTACGTAGTAGGTACGCTTGGCGTTTTCCTGCGTACGTACTTTGCGGATGGCGCTTTCGCTGTCGTTTACGTTACCAAACACAATGGCGTTGGTGGGGCAAGCCTGCTGGCAGGCGGTTTTGATGTCGCTGTCAACCAGCGGACGGCTTTCCTTTTTGGCCTTGAGCTTGGCTTCCTGCAGGCGCTGTACGCAGAACGAGCATTTTTCAATTACACCGCGGCTGCGAACGGTAACATCGGGGTTCAGCACCATGCGGGTGAGGTCGTCGTTCATTTGCAAGGTTACCTCATTCAAACGGCCGCTTTCGATGATGCCGCGCTGATTGTCTTTGAAGCTGTCGGCACCGTTCCAGTCGTGCCAGTTAAAGCGGCGCACTTTATACGGACAGTTGTTGGCGCAGTAGCGGGTACCAATGCAGCGGTTATAGGTCATTTGGTTCAAACCTTCGCTGCTGTGGTTGGTGGCGGCAACCGGACAAACGTTTTCGCAGGGGGCGTTATCGCAGTGCTGGCACAGCATGGGCTGGAATACCACATCGGGGTTATCCGGATCGCCGCTGAAGTAGCGGTCAATACGCAGCCAGTGCATGTCGTGAAACTTGGCCACCTGGTTTTTACCCACCACCGATACGTTGTTTTCGGCCGAGCAGGCAACCACGCAGGCGCCACAACCGTTACAGGTGTTGAGGTCAATGTTCATGCCCCACTTAATACCGGGTTTGTCGTACACCGGGTACAAGGTGCCTTTGGCTTCAAATTCATCCAGTCCGCCGTAATCTTTAATTTCTTCCAGGCGTTCTTTGATGAAGATGTCTTTATCCTGCTTAAAGGCGGCAATGCTGTTTTCTTTAATCACCTCGTGGCGGTTGCCATAGTTGCCATGCGTTTGCATTTGGGCAACCACATACCGCTTTTTGGTTTTTTCGAGCGATACGTTACCAACGGTGTAGATGTAGTTGTTGCCGTTGTAGCTGACAAAGGGATAGATGTTTTTGCCGGCACCTTTGGCAGCCAGGCCCACTTTTTCGCTGCGGCCGTAACCCACGGCAATGGCGATGGTGTTGGCGTTCATGCCGGGAATGATGAGCAGGGGCAGTTCCACTTCCTGCTCGCCTACTTTAATTTTCAGCACCGGCTTTTCGGGGTTCACTTCGTACGCATCATCTGCCTTGTAGCCCAGCGTTTCGGCTGTTTTCATGGAAATGATGGCGTAGTTATCCCAGGTAGCACGGGTAATGGGGTCGGGCATTTCCTGCAGCCAGGGGTTGTTGGCCTGCTTGCCTTCGCCCATGCTTACTTTTTGATAAATAACCAGTTCCAGGTCGCCGGCGGCGGGTGCCTGAGCCAGTTTGGCAGCAGCACCGGCTACGGCTCCGCTGTTGAAGGCGGCACCGGCAACAACCGGAGCGGCGGGGTTTATTACGCCATCGCGGAGGGCATTGTCAAATGCCTGTGCACCGCCCAGTTTGGAGGTCCAGTAGTTCTTGAAATAGGTTTCGTAGTCGGTATCGTTACCGCTCCACTTCAGCAGCGAAGTGGCAAAAGCGCGGGTTTTAAACAGCGGATGAATGGTGGGCTGTATAAAGGAAATGTATCCGGTTTTGGCTTCGGCATCGCCCCAGCTTTCGAGGTAGTGGTGTGCCGGCAGCACATACTGGCACTCGCTGGTGGTTTCGTCTTCAATTTCGTTGAACGAAACGGTTAAGCCTACTTTCTTCCAGCCTTCCAAAAATTGCTGGGGGCGGGCATAGGTGTAAAGCGGGTTGGCGCCATAAACCAGTATGGCACCCACGTTTCCGGCGTTCATATCGGCCACCAGTTGTTCCATTTCCTTATCAATGCCCTTGCGGAAATGGGTCATGGTGCCAAAGTTGATGGTTTTGCCAACGGCTCCTATTTGGGCGTTGATGGCGTTAACCAAAATTTGAGCGTTTACATCGTTGCTGCCGCATACAACCAGCGCATTGCCGTTGGCGGTCTTCAGTTCGTTGGCGGCGGCTTCAATGCCCTTCATCAGGCGCTCATCGCTAAGGGTGGGCGCACTAACGGCACCGCCCAGCTTGGCATACAGGTTCAGCAGCACGGCACCCAGTTCGCTGGGCTTATGGGTAAAGCGCTCGTCGGCGTTGGCGCCGGTCATGCTGTACATGCTTTCAAACTGAAAATGGCGGCTCATTACCGGGTTGGCCTCGTTAATGCGGCGCTTGGTGGCATATTGCTTGGCAAACTCCACCGGGCTGAGCCAGGTACCTAAAAAGTCGGCCCCAAAGCTTACAATTACATCGGCGGCATCAAAGTGGTAAGAAGGAATGCCTTTTTTGCCGAAGGTGGCTTCGTTGGCTTCTATCATACCGCTGTACGATACGGCATCGTAGGTAACGTGCCTTGCGGTAGGATATTTGGCTTTGAAAGCGTCAATGGCAGCCAGTACGGTAGGAGAGTTAATGGTGGCCGTAAGCAGTACGATTTGCTTGCCGCCGATGGCGCCCAGCGCGGCAGCAATTTTATTGTCAACTGCTTCGTAGGTGGGCGCTTCTTTAAAGCCATCGCCTGTTTTTTCCATGGGGAAGCGCAGGCGGGCCGTATCATACAGGCTCAGTACCGAGGCCTGTACCTGCTGCGAGGTACCGCCGCCGGTAAAGCCCAGTTCGTTTCCTTCAATTTTAATGGGTCGTCCGTCGCGTACTTTGGCCAGCACCGGCACCACATCGCCGTTTTGTACGTAGGTGGTAGCATAATAGTTGGCCACACCCGGCACAATGTCCTGGGGCTTATTCAAAAACGGAATCGACTTTTTAACCGGCATTTCGCAACTGGCAGCCAGCGTGGCAGCAGCCGTACTGAAACCAAGGTATTTCAAAAAGTCGCGGCGGGGCGTTTTGGCTTCCGCATCGCCTAATTCAAAAGGAAGTTCTTCTTTGAACTCATTTTCCGCATCGGCCTGGTAAGCCTTGCTGTTGTGCAACTCTCCGAAACTCTGCCAGTATTTTTTCTTACTCATAAGAATTGATATGCTGATTTATTTTGTGTGCGGCGGATCATTGGCCGGCGGCCGACCTGCTTGGCACGGGTTGCTTTTGTTGCGATTAATAGTGACATTTTTGGCATTCGGTGCCACCGATTTTTTCCACGGTTACGCTATCCAGTTTGCCGTTTTTGATATCGTTGTGGAATTTCTCGTACATGCTGTAAAAGCCGTTTTCGGTAAACTTCACCTTGCTTTCGCGGTGACAGTTGATGCACCAGCCCATGCTCAGGTTGCTGAACTGATATACTTCACCCATTTCCTGTATGGGGCCGTGGCAGGTTTGGCACTGTACGCCGCCGGCAACAGTATGCTGGGCATGGTTAAAGTAAACATGGTCGGGCAGGTTATGGATGCGCACCCATTCGATGGGTTTGCCTTCACCGGTGTATTTGTTAAGTGTGGGGTCCCAGCCGGCGTATTGATACAGCTTTTGAATTTCGGCTGTTCCATCCACTTTCGTACCATCCTCACGGAAAAGATCCGGACCTTTGTATTCATTTATGGCCATATGGCAGTTCATGCACACGTTCACGCTGGGAATGTTGGCATGCTTGCCTTCCATGGCACCGCCGTGGCAGTACAAACAGTTGATTTGGTTGATGCCGGCATGCACAGCATGTGAATAATAAATGGGCTGCTCAGGCTGATAATTGGTTTGGCGGCCCAGTCCGATAGCGCCCTGAATGGTAAGATAGCCGCCTACCAAAAACAACAGGATGATGGCGGTGGCAATGTAGGCTTTATTTTTCCAGAAAGGGACCGGTTCGCCCCGAACCACGCCTTCCTTTTCATCGGCCAGTTTGCGGAGATTGCTGTTTATCTGCAGCAGAATCAGAGCAACTACAGCCAGCACCAGTGCCAGTATTCCAAACAAAAAGTTGTTGTCGGAAGCAGCGGCAGGTGCGGCAGCCGTTCCGCCACCGGCAGGCGCAGCAGCGGCAGGAGGCGGGGTATTGATGTATGCAACAATGGCATCAATTTCTGCATCACTTAAAGCGGGAAATGCCGTCATCAGTACGCCGTATTCCTTAATGAGGGCGGCAGCGTAGGCATCGCCTTTGGCAAAACCCGCCGGGTTGCGTATCCATTCGTACAACTTTTTGCGGTCGCTCCACGAACCGCGCTCTTCAAAGCCGGCAAGGGCGGGCCCCGTTAATTTTTTGTTCAATGCATGGCAGGATGCACAGTTGGTCTGGAACAACGCCTTCCCGTCCTGAGCCGAAGCCACATTTGCAACCAGTACCGAAATAAGGAGGAGAGTAAAAAGAAATGCCCTGCGGATCATTGATTTTGGTTGATTCATAACGTACACAAAGCGAAAAGTGATGAGGAACTATATCCCGAATTCAGGGTGCAAATATAGAGGACGATACTGACATAATATCCACACCCTCAAAAAAAAATTAGGCTTATATGTACTGCATTTCAAGGGGTTGTAGAGGAGATATTTCGTTATAGCTAATTGGAATCCAAACAATTCCGTGACAGTTTGTTTTTTTAACAATTTCATGATGCTTGCAGCGACCGAATGAACGACTTTTGCCGCCATGTTACAGCGCCTGAAAAAGAAATGGAATGTAAGCTGGTGGCAGTTTACCCTTATTTTTACCACATTTGCACTTGGTGGCAGCCTGTGCGCCCGTGCCGGAAGCTGGGTACTGCAACTGTTTTTGGAGGAAAAAAACTTCATCTACTGGCTGCTGTACGTACCCCTGATAACCCTGCTTTGGCCTTTGTGCGTTGTACTCATCAGCATACCTTTAGGCCAGTTTCGTTTTTTCAAAAATTACCTCCGGCGTATGTGGAGTAAATTAACCGGTACCGCATGAACGCTTTGCCCCTTCGCATAGCCATTTTTGCCTCGGGCGCCGGCAGCAATGCCCGGCAACTGATGCAACATTTTGAAAACCATCCCCTGGCACGGGTAAGCCTGGTTGTGTGCAACAAACCAGGTGCCGGCGTTCTTGGCATTGCAGCCGCAGCAGGTATTCCTACCCTGTTGCTTGAGCGGGAGCGTTTTTTCCGCGGCGATGCGTACCTGCCCGAACTGGAGCGCGCCGGCATTGGACTGGTGGTACTGGCGGGCTTTTTATGGAAAATTCCGGAAAAGCTGGTTACCGCCTATGCCGGCCGCATGGTCAACATCCATCCGGCCCTGCTGCCCAAATTTGGCGGCAAAGGCATGTACGGCCACCACGTGCATGCGGCCGTACTGGCCGCCGGCGAAACCGAAAGCGGCATTACCATTCATATGGTGGACGAGCAATACGACCATGGCACGCCGCTTTTTCAGGCACGCTGTGCGGTATTGCCCGGCGATACGCCCGAAACCCTGGCAGCCCGCATTCATGCACTGGAGCACCAACACTACCCCCGTGTGGTGGAAAGCCTGGTGCAGCAGTTGGTTGCTACCCAAAACGCCAATCGTTAAAATACAACCGCAACCCCGTAAATTTCAATTACGCGAAGTATCATTGCATTTGTGGTAAAGCGCATTCTGTTTTATGTATTGCTTTTGGTGCCGGCTGTGCAGGCCGCGGCGCAACTGCCCCTGAGCGGAACCGTGTACGACAGCACCCGCCGCAACCTGGTAGAGGGAGTGCAGGTTCTTTGCACCTGTGGTACCATGAGCTTTACCGACAGTACGGGCAACTACACCATTTACGTAGGCGAAAAAGATTCGGTGTTTTTTGTGTACAACAACAAACCCACACAGTTTTTTCCGGTAGAGCGGATAAAAGACATGAACAGCTTTGAAATTGCGCTGCCGCTGTACATTCCCGGCCGCTACAAACAACTGCGGGAAATTATCGTTTACGGCAACAACCGCCGGCAGGATTCCATCGCCAACCGCATCCAGTACGAACGTATTTTCAACTTCGATAAAGGTGGCCTGCGCACCGGCAGCAACCCTGTAGAATCGGGGTTGGGCGCCGGGCTCGACCTGGAGGCACTCATCAACGTATTCCGTTTCCGCTACAACCGCAGCATGGCACGCTTTCAGCAGCGGCTTATTAAGGAAGAGCAGGACCGCTACATTGACTACCGCTTCAACAAGCGCATCGTAAAGCAGTTAACCAATTTGGAAGAAGGCCCCCTGCTCGACGCTTTTATGCAGGAGTACCGGCCCGATTACGAATTGCTGACACAGGCGCTGGATATAGAGCTGTACCTGTACATACAGGGCGCCGCCAAAGAATTTTTGAGCAAACGCAGATAGGCGCGCTGCACTTTACCTGCGTTTGCTTTGCAGGTACTTGCCGTAAATTACCTCGCTCATGGTTTTGTTGTACACCTTGCTTTCCACCCAGCTTACAATATCCAAATAGGCAAAGGCGCGGGTTTCGTAGCGGTTTTTCTCCAGGCCTTTGATTTGCTGCAAAAATTCTTTCAGCGCATCGCGTATTTCCTGCGGACTGTGGTATTGCTTGCGCAAAAAGCGAAACATGATTTCTTCCACCACGGTAAGGTTTTTCATGCGCAGCATAAAGCGGTGCACGGCCTTGGCCAGCGAGTCAAGAATGTCATAATTGCCCAGTTCGTAATGGCAAATGAGGTGCATGAGGCGGGCATAGCTGTGCAGGTCAATCCGCAAATCAATGGGTCCGTTAATGATTTGCTGCAGGTAATCAATCGCTTTTTCGTACTGGCGGTTGCCGAAGTACAGCGATGCGATTTTGTAGTTGAATACCAAAATGCGGTGCTGATCTACAAACAGCGCACATTCGGCCAGCCGGGCTTCAATTTCGGGCACCATTTTTACGCCCTCGCTGAAAGTTCCTTTCATGAGATGACCATTGATGCGGGCGCCGATGATGTAAATGGCCGTATGGGTGCGAAAATTGTCGTACCGGTTGGCGGTATCGGTTTTCGAAAATGCTTCAAAGGCCTGCAGCGTGGCATCAAAGGCCGCATAATTCCGCAGGTCAAAATGCGCATTCAGCAACGTGTGCATCCCCTTGATGTAGTGGCCGGTTTCTACCGCCTTCAGTACCGGATCGGCTTCAAACAAATCCACCCACTTTTGGGCATAGCGGTAATACATCAAAAAGTCCTGCCGTATAAACGCGTACCAGCAGTAACTCTGATACAGATACAGCTGCTCGTAAAAGCCCGAGACCTGCTCCAGGTCTTTGGGCAAATTGGCTTTAAAGTAGGCCCGCACATCTTTTTCATCTTCGGCATTGCGGGCATGGCCGTGTATTACGTACCAGCGGTACAACAGCAGGGCCAGGTTCGAAAGGCGGGTTACCCGGTCAATATGGTTGCTGATGGCCGTTGCCTCATCGGCCAGCGCCTGCGTTTTTTCGGTAGAGCTGCGGGTAATGTGCAGTATTTCGATCTTTTTCTCAAGGCTCAGCAACTGTACCAGGGTGTTAAACTTGTGGTTGGCACGGGCCTGCTCTTTGGCTTTTTCCAGAATACGCAGCGCCTGTTGTTTCAACCCTTTGTTGTACAACAGCCGGGCATGATCGAGGTGCTCACTCAACTGCAGGTCAATATTATCGCCGGTGCGCAGCAGGCGTAAGCTGGCCAGTACCTCTTTGTACAAGTGTGTTTTGAGGTTGGCCAGTTGCGATTTGGTGAGGGAAGGCATTTTTTTGAATAATACCCGTTCGTCGTATTCCTCCATTTTGTCCAGTATGTCAAACAACTGCACCACCTTCAGGTCTTCCTTAGCCGAACTGCGCTTGATGTACAGCTTAAAATGCCGTTTTTCCGCTTTTTCCAGCGAATGAATCAAATGAAACAAGGTGTCGGAATATCGGTTTGCCATCAAATTAAATTTTTTCAAAAACCCTTGACAAACAAGGGTTTCAACAAACAATTACTGGTTTGACATCATATAAATCCGCAGAAGTTGGTTTTTGCGGGCGCAAACGCCGAATTACTTTTACATCGTCAAACAAGCAAGGATTCAACAGAACAGGCAATCGTTAGGAAGGAGTTTGACACAGAACCGCAACCGGTTCTCATCTGCGCAAAATTACTTCTTTTTCATATGGCAAGCAATCGATTACGGTCAGCTGTTTCTACAGCAGACCGTTTTTATTTTCTGCCGTTTTGAACAATTCGGCAGGGGTGCAGCGCCCCATTCGGTTACAAACGTTATTTTCGGAGGCTTAATTGCCGGTTTTATGAAACGCTTGCTGCTGCTGTTGTTGCTTACACTTGAATTTGCTGCCAATGCCCAAATACTGCCCCTTCGCGAACAGGCCCGGGTTATGGATGAACTGTTGGGCGAACGCCTCAACCACCTGTTGCCCCAACTGATGCAACGCACGGGTATTGACATGTGGATCCTCATTTCACGGGAGTATAACGAAGACCCCGTACTGAAAACCATGCTGCCCGCCACCTGGCTTTCGGCCCGCCGGCGTACCATGCTGGTGTTTTACCGCAACCCTGCCAACAGTACCGTTGAAAAACTGGCCATCGCCCGGTACAATGTGGGCGAACACATACAAGCCGCATGGGACATGCAGCGTTTTCCTGATCAGTGGGACCAGCTGGTAGAACACATCCGGCAGCGCAATCCCAAAACCATTGGTATTAATACCTCCACCCATTTTGCGCACGCCGATGGCATGGTGCATACCGAGTACAAGGAACTGATGCAAAAGCTGCCTGCCGCACTGAAAAACCGCGTGGTTAGCGCTGAGGCATTGGCCGTAGCCTGGCTGGAAACCCGTACCGAACGCGAAATGCAGTATTACCCCATGCTGGTACAAACCACCCACCGCATTATAGCCGAAGGCTTTTCGGAACAGGTAATTACGCCCGGCATTACCACTACCGATGATGTGGTGTGGTGGTTCCGGCAAAAAATACGCAACCTGGGTTTCGATACCTGGTTTCATCCTTCGGTATCGGTACAACGCAGCGATTCACTGAACTTTGAGCACCTGCGCAACTTCAGCAACCGCCCCAAGGACGAAGTGATTGTACCCGGCGACTTGTTGCATGTGGACATTGGTATTTCGTACCTGCGCCTGCATACCGATGTGCAACAGCATGCGTATGTACTGCGCCCCGGCGAAACCGATGTGCCCGAAAGCATACGTCTGGCCTTCGACAAGGCCAACCGGTTGCAGGATGTTCTTACCGGGCAGTTTCGTACCGGCCGTACCGGTAACCAAATACTGACAGCCGCCTTGCAGCAGGCAAAGGCCGAAGGAATTGATGCCGTTATTTACACCCACCCGCTGGGATACCACGGCCATGCCGCCGGCCCCACCATTGGGCTGTGGGACCAGCAGGGCGGCGTACCCGGCAGCGGCGATTATCCGTTGTACGAACGCACCGCTTATTCAATTGAACTGAATGCAGCGAGCTACATTCCCGAGTGGAAGAAAACCATCCGCATCATGCTGGAAGAAGATGGCTATTACGATGCAAACGGTTTTCGTTACATCAATGGCCGGCAACGAAAAATACACCTTATCCCGCGGCCAGCACCCCAAATCGGTAACTAACGCAAAAAAAGAGGGTTGCCTGGAAAAGCAACCCGTTTCCAACTATTGATTATTAAAACTGCGATGCCAAATTTGGTTGCGGAACACTTAACGTACCGCACTGTACAACACGGCCGTTTCTGCCCCGCGGTTGGGGTTTACCCGAAACGCACCGGTAAGCATTCCATACGCGTTATACACCTCAAACACTAAGGAGGTATTACCCAGTTCCAAGGTGTTTATCTGGAACAAACGAGTGATGTTTTTACCGGTAACGAACTCTTCGTGCAGAACTTCATTGTGATCGTCTTTTACCACAATGTAAAAACGGCCGGGCTGCTCATAGTTAAGGCGCAGTTGATACACCGGCTGCTTATTGATGCGTCCGGCAGGCGTTAATTCAACAACGGGTCCGTTTTCGCCGCCACCTACAGGTGCAGCAGTTGCGGTAAACAACAGGGTTAGCACGGCAATAAATGACAATACCATTTTTTTCATATCTCAATTTTTTTGTGTTAAAAATTTGATTTTCGTACGGCAAGAAATCGAAAGCGTAGTACCTGATCAGGTTATGCGTACTAAGGTGGGTGCAAGGGTTGGTTTCAGAACTGTTGGCACCGTTTGATGATGCAAAAGTAGAATGGCCGCTGCCGGTCTGCAAATCAAGTAAGCGCCCGATTTTTTATGGTAAACCCGCCACGCAAGCACAGAAACACTTGACTATCAGCGGTTTCGGAAAGCAGATGGTATGACAGCCAAGTTTTTGTACCCCGCAGCGCAACCCTTGAAACTTTACATTGTGCTAACATTTGCCTGATTTTTTGCTAACAAACTCCCGCTTTCCGCAATCTTTGCAACATGCGCACCACACCGCCACAGGCAACATACCGCGGCATTGGCTTTATGCTGCTGGCAGCCTTGTTTTTTTCGGTAATGGGCGGAGCCGCCAAGAGTTTGAAAGGCAGTTTTTCTGCCGGGCAACTGGTTTTTTGGCGCAACCTGATTGGCTTGCTGTTTTTGGCGCCGGGTTTGTGGTACCGTAAGCCTGTACAAAAAGGAGGACAACCCCTGCGGTTGTTGTTTCGGGGGCTCATGGGTACCGCCGCCCTGTACACATTGCTGTATTGCATTTTACACATGCCGCTGGGTACGGCCATGAGCTACAACCTCAGCTCTACTTTGTTCATTGCGCTTTTTTCATTACTGCTGTATCGCGAATACGAGGGCCGGCGGGTGTTGCTGGCACTACTGCTAGGCTTTGGCGGCATGTTGCTGATTTATCAGCCGCAAATGAATATTCATTGGCAATATCACGTGGCGGGCCTCATTAGTGGCATTACCTCGGCGCTGGCTTACCTTACGGTGGGGCGACTGGCCACCTACTACGATCCGAGGGTAATTGTGCTTTCGTTTGTTGCAACCGGCATTACTGTACCCGTACTACTGTGGGGTGTGGGGCGCTTGCTGCATTTGCCGCCCGACGAATTGTTGTTTATTGCCTGGAAGTGGCCGGATGCAAAAACGTTTTTCCCGCTTTTGCTATTGGGCGTAGCCGCTTTGTTGGGCCAATATTTTGTAACCCGGGCCTATGGATCGGACAGAGCGGGCATTGTATCGGTAATCGGCTATGCCAATATTTTGTTCAGTATTGCCATTGGCATGTTGCTGGGCGATGCGCTGCCCGCTGCGCTAACCTGGCTGGGTATTGCCTGCATTATTGGAAGCGGCACCCTTATTGCCTTCGAAAAAAAGCGCCGCAGGCTTACAGCATAGTGGCATCGTAGGTATTGTTGCAATCCATTCCGGGTGCATTCAGCCAGCGGCGCAGGGCCAGTACTATACCCTCTGCAACCAGCCATAAACCGGCAGCAAGCAGTGTTAAAATGCCTATCCATTTCATAGCACGGTGTTTGGGTGCAAAATTCCGCCGGGTACAATCCGGTTACAATGAGGCAGGGCATGGGATGGGCTGATGAATGGCAGCTGCAGAAAACGATACCGGACAAAGCCTTGTTTTCCCTATGAAATGTGAACAGAAAAAAGCGCAAAAAAAATTGGTCAATTCCAAAATCGTTTATATTTGAGACAGGAATTTTTCAAATTAACCCATTAACATTCTAAACCTCAAACATCATGGCAACAAAAAAAGCAAAGAAAGCGGCTCCTAAAAAAGCTGCAAAAAAGGCCGCTCCTAAAAAGGCTGCTAAAAAAGCTGCTCCCAAAAAAGCCGCTAAAAAAGCTGCTCCCAAAAAAGCCGTAAAGAAGGCTGCTCCCAAAAAAGCCGCTCCCAAAAAAGCTGCCAAGAAAAAATCGGCTCGCAAACCCAACGCCGCTTTCATGCGCCCGCTTACGCCCAGCGCCGAACTGGCTGCTATAGTTGGCAGTAAAGCGTTGCCCCGCACCGATGCGGTAAAGAAAATTTGGGATCACATCAAAAAGAACAAGCTGCAAGACAGCAACAACAAGCGCATGATCAACACCGATGACAAGCTGAAAGCAATCTTCGGCGGTAAAGCGCAAGTTTCGATGTTTGAAGTGGCCAGCGCTTTGGGCAAGCACCTGAAGTAAAACCACTTTTCCCAACGGATTTTAAGGCTGTGCATGCACAGCCTTTTTTATTGTTTGGGCAACACCGTTCCGCTGAAACTAACGGGGGTGCGGTTACGTAGTTGTACCTGTAACTGTGCGCTTCCATTGGTAAAAACGGTAAATATCATGTTGGTAACTTCCGGTACATCCTGCGGCGTTATCGTTATTACACGGGCGCCCTTTTTGTTTGTTTGAATAGTGGCTTCAAAACGTTTGCTTTCAAAATCAAGCGGACTGCGGGTTTCCGGCAGCGTAGCCGTACCATACACCCGTCCTGCATACGGCAACCGTACCAACAGGCGCATTGAGTCCATCTGCACATTATACAACGCATCAACGGGTACACTGCGGCCCCGTTGCGGAAACATGAGTTGCGGCCTGAAGATCCATTGCCGCTTATCCAGGGCATTCGTTATCTCCGAAGCGTCTGTTGTGGCAGTTGTTGTTTTTGCCGGCGTACAGGCGCCCATCCCCACCAACAGAACAGTTATTGCGGTTAACCATTTACGTAGCAACATGGGCAGCATTTTCAACCAAATGTAAAGCAGCCGGTTTTGTTTTGCAACCATGCATAGCCTCCTTTATTTTTACGTATGCTTCCCGACGTTATACGGAACGTATTGGGTAAAAACATAACCGCCTGCCAGCCCGTGCATGGTGGCGACATTAACCATGCCTGCCGACTTACCACCGGTAGCGGGTTGTTTTTTCTGAAATACAATAACGCCCGGCAGTATCCCGGTATGCTGCTACAGGAGGCGGCCGCATTGCAACTGCTACAGCAAACCCAAACCGTTCGGGTGCCCGCGGTGGTGCAAACCGGCATTGCAGGGCCGTACCAGTTTTTGATGCTCGAATGGCTGCAACCCGCTGCGCCTACACCGCTTTTTTGGGAACGCCTGGGACAGAGCCTGGCAGCCCTGCATCGTTGTACGGCTCCGGTTTTTGGCAATAGGGAGCCGAATTACATAGGCAGCCTGCCCCAAAACAATACCTCCTGCACCAGTTGGGAGGATTTTTATACGCATTACCGTATTCTGCCACTGGTTCGCCAGCTTGCAGATGACGGGGTGCTGGAAAAGAAGTACATAACCGTAGCAGAAAATTGCTGCAACCGGTTGCAGCACGCATTTCCACCCGAGCCCCCGGCCCTGCTGCACGGCGATTTGTGGAGTGGAAACATTCTATGCACCAATAATAGCCAACCGGTATTGATTGACCCGGCCGTGTATTACGGCCACCGCGAAATGGACCTGGGCATGACGTTACTTTTTGGTGGCTTTGACGCCCGGTTTTATGCGGCTTATACGGAAGCCTATCCGTTAGCGCCCGACTGGAAAGAGCGGGTTTGGCTTACACAGCTGTACCCCCTGCTGGTGCATGCGGTGTTGTTTGGAGGGCATTACTTGAGCCGCATACGTGCGCTGTTGCAATCAATTTCTTGATCCATTTTATCCAGTAGCAAGATCCGCAATGGATTGATAAGCTGTTTTCAACAGTACAATGAAAACAAAGCCTTCCCCAAAAAGGGGATTGCGCATCTTCCTCTTTTTTGCCAATTTTCGCATGTCGCAATGTTTATGAAAAAAATTGCTCTCATACATTTATGGTGGCTTTTGGGCCTTTTACAACCGGTGCATGCACAGTTTTTCGTATCCAATGGATCCATTGTAAAAACCACCGGAGGGGCCATTATAACTCTGCAGGATATAGACCTGGTTAACAATGGTACCATCAACCAGCAAGCGGGAGAGGGAGGCTTTCGCTTTACCGGAAGTACCGTCAACAGCATCAGCGGCACCAACATACCACTAATAAATGAGCTACAAGTGGCCAAAACCGGAAACGGCCAACTCAGCCTGCAACAATCGGTGCAAATAGCAACAACGGTAAACTTCACTTCGGGGCTGCTGAACCTGGGCAATAGTCATTTGCTGTTAGAACCGGGTGCCCAACTGCAGGGCGAAAGTGAAAACAGCCGCATATTTACAACCGGTACCGGCACTGTACGTATTACAACCAACCTGAATGCGCCGAACAATACCAACCCGGGCAACCTGGGACTATTGCTTACCAGTACGCAAAATTTAGGCAGCGTAACCATTGCCCGCGGACATGGCGCTATTAGTTTGCCTACGGTTAGCCGGCCCTCCATATTACGGTACTTTGATATTGTTCCGGCCAATAATACCAACCTCAATGCCAACATACGCATAC
This sequence comes from Lacibacter sp., assembly GCA_046297415.1. GTDB lineage: Bacteria > Bacteroidota > Bacteroidia > Chitinophagales > Chitinophagaceae > Lacibacter. The sequence continues at coordinate 89,229 of JBKBIL010000007.1, read as the reverse complement.
AGTACTTTGATGCCGAACTGAATGGTCGTACCGAAAGCCAGCTGAGTCTTTGGCGGAGCAGTGATTTCACAAACTGGACGGGTACCGGCTTTACAAGCCGCGATGCAACAGCCAATTTTGTACAGCTCAATAATATTCCCTCCATTACCCGATACTGGACGTTAACCGACATTAATTTCCCCACCAGTGTTTTCGACCGGTTGGCCGAAGACAAAACCGTACGCCTGTGGCCCAACCCCATACAACAGCAGCAGCAACTATTTGTACAGTTTTCCGTATCCCGGCGCACACATGCTACCTTACGTATAATAGATGCAAAAGGAACTGTTGTAAGCGTGCAGGCTGTACAATTGGAACGAGGGGTGAATACACTGGGGGTACCGTTTACGCATACGTTGGCCGGCGGGGTTTACACATTGCAAGTTGTGGCCGATGATGGAAGCCACATCCTTACGCAGTTTATAAAACAGTAACGCTATGTTGGGGTTCCTTACTGCTGTTGCGTGGGCTAATGCAGCGCTGATTGCATTTTTTATCGTACTGGATGTACAGGAGCGCATTCGCCTGCACTTGCGGCAAATGCGCCGAATAAGAAAGACTGGCTGGACCACGAAACCGGTTACCTTGCCAATACAAAGCGCAACTTGAGTGCCGTTTTTTACGGTGCCAGCCGTTCCCGCTTCCAACCTCCATTGCCATCGGGCGTGTACAAGATACGGTCGTGCATCCGGTTGGGGCGCCCCTGCCAAAACTCCATGCGCAACGGTTTCACCCGAAAGCCTCCCCAATGCGGCGGCTTGGGTATGTGGCCGTGTTTAAAACGCTCGGCGTAATAGTGAAAGGTTTCGGTTAGCCAGGCTTTACCGGCCACCACCATACTTTGTGGCGATGCCCAGGCGCCTATTTTACTGCCATCGGGGCGGCTGTTGAAATAAGCAATGCTTTCTTCGGTTGAAATCCGTTCGGCAACGCCGTTAATACGTACTTGTCGTTCCAGCTCTTTCCAATGAAACAAAAGGCAACAGTTGGGATTTTCGGCAAGCTGCCTACTTTTTACGCTGTTGTAATTAGTGAAAAACACAAAGCCGGCCGCATCAAAACCTTTGAGTAAAACAGTACGGGCATCCACCATGCCATCGGCGGCCGCAGTTGCAAGGGTCATGGCATTTACTTCTTCAATTTCAGAAGCCATGGCTTCTTTCCACCATACGTCAAACTGCTCAATGGGGGTGGCTGCCACATCTTCTTCATTCAGGGACTGGCGGGTATATTCTTTGCGCAGCGCCGCAATCGTTTGTGCATTCATACCACAAAGATATTCGAAAGGGTTGGCTTCAACGGTGTGCTGCATGGCGCTGCAGCAATACCAGCAGGGCTTCCCATTCGGGTACAACATTGCACACCATCTTCAAAATCGCTACAAAGGGTATGAATAAAATCATGCCGTGCACACCCCACACAAGGCCGCCGGCAACAAAGGCAACCAGTGTGGCCCAGGTGCTAACATTCAGCTGGGCTGCCACCACCTTCGGAAAAATTACATTGGCTTCGAGGTACTGCACAAAGGCAAACACGCCAATTACGCCCAGCGGGTACCAAATACTGTCTTTGGTAACCCATGCCATGGTAATGGGCAACAGGGCGCTTACTACAATACCGAAATACGGAATGATGGTCATGATGGCTGTAAGAAAGCCAAATAACACGGCATGCCGGATGCCCAACGCCAGCAAACCCAGGCTGTTGAGAATGCCCACAATCAGGTACACCAGCAACATGCCGCGTATGAAGTGAAAGTAGGTATCAATTACCTGGCGCAATAACTGCTGCAACCGGCTGTGGTAAGCAGGCCCGGCCAGTTTTTCCAAAAACAGCACAAAGGCACCGCGGTTGTACAAAAACAGTGCAGCAAATACCGGTATTAAAAACAGCATGAATAAGGCCGTACCGGTGCGTTGCATGGTGCCGGCCAGCAGGTTTCCGGCCAGAGCCGGTGCCCGTTCGCCCAGCTGCAGCAGCCAGTTGTGCTGCTCGGTAAGCGTAATACCCCAATGTACCTGCAACCATTGTTGTATTTGCGCAAACAGGGGCAGCAATTTGTTTCGCAGCAGCGGTAAGTCGGTCCAAAAGGCCCGCAGCTGCAGCGCAAACAGCCACAACAACAAACCAAACAGCAAGGTTACCAGCAACAAGCCCGCCGTTATGGCCAGTGAACGCGGCACACGCTGCTGCTCCAGCCAACGGGTGATGGGGTACAGCACAATGGCAATAAACAGTGCATACGATAACGGAATAAACAGCAACTGCCCGGCTTTGAGCAACCACAACAACAGCACCACGGTAAGCAGCAGTGCCGGAACTTGCAGGTACCGGTTCGGTTTCATAAAAAATGTGTTCGGTTGGTTGCAAGGTCGTTGTACAGGGTTTAACCCGCAATGAGGCGGGGCGGAATGAAGGCTGATGCCTGTCATTAGTACCGGGGGGTTCGGCGCATTTATCTATTTTTGCCCCATGCCCAAACCCATCATTTGCATTGGAGCCGCTTTTGTGGATGAGCTGTTTCATGCCCACGAAGGCATACTGCACGCCACCACCAACCCTGCAACTGTAACCAAAACCGCCGGCGGTGTAAGCCGCAATATTGCCCATCACCTGGGATTATTGGGCGTACCAGTGCATTTGATTAGTGTGTTTGGAAACGATAGCGAAGGCGATTGGCTGAAGCAAATATGCACCGCTGCGGGGGTAGAAGTGGATGGGTCGCTCACCCGCGAAGGGTTAACCGGCAAGTACACGGGCATACTGGATGCCGATGGGTTGTTGTACACCGCCTTTCTTACCAATGCCGCCACCCACCTTATAACGCCCGAGTTTTTAGCCAGCCGCACCGACCTGCTGCAAACCGCATCGTACCTGCTGGCCGATGCCAACGTTAGTACCGAAAGCATGAACTGGTTGCTGCAGTTCAGCCTGCGCACCGGCATTCCCTTTATTATTGAACCGGTATCGGTTCCGCCGGCCCGCAAGTTAAAAGACATGAACCTGAACGGCCTTTTTTTGGTAACCCCCAACGAAGATGAGTTGCCGGTAATGTGTTCCGAAAAGTCGTTTTTTGCGCAAATGCAGGTAGAAGAATTGCTGAACCGGGGCGTACAATATGTATGGCTGCACAACGGCAAGCATGGCTCGGCACTGTACAGTAAGGCCGGAGCCGTTACCTTGCACGCCCCTGAAATTGATGTGGTGGACTGCACCGGGGCCGGCGATGGCTCGCTCACGGGCTTTTTACTGGGCAAATACCTGGGCAAAAGCGATGCCGAATGCCTGCGCATTGCCCACACCCTTTCGGCCGAAATTTTGCAGGTAAACGGCGCCATAGCCCGCCACCTCAACCAGCAGCAACTGCTGCAGCTCGTACACACCTATTACCCGGCATCATGAATCCGCTGCTGACAATTGCACCCGAAGTTGCTGAAGCATTACAGCAAGGCCAGCCCGTTGTGGCGCTGGAGTCAACCATCATTTCACACGGCATGCCCTGGCCCCAAAATGTAGAAACCGCTCTGGCAGTGGAAGCCACCGTACGCCGGCAGGGTGCCATACCCGCCACCATTGCCCTAAGCGCAGGCCGCTGCCGTGTAGGCCTCAGCCCAACTGAAATTGAGCAACTGGGCAAAGCCTCCGGTGTGTGGAAGGTAAGCCTGCGGGATATGGGTTATGTACTCAGTACCGGGGCTTACGGCGCCACCACCGTGGCCGCCACCATGCGCATTGCCGCCATGGCGGGCATCCGCGTTTTTGTAACGGGGGGTATTGGCGGCGTACACCGGGGTGCCGAAAGCAGCATGGACATTTCGGCCGACCTGACCGAACTTTCCCGCACACCGGTAGCCGTTGTGTCGGCCGGCGTAAAGTCGATTCTCGATATTGGCCGTACGCTCGAATATCTTGAAACCCTGGGCGTACCGGTGGTAACGTACGGGCAGGATGCTTTTCCCAGTTTTTATTCCAGCCAAAGCGCTTATCGGTCGCCGTTACGGCTCAATACCATCGAAGCAATTGCCGCCCTGTTGCATGCCCATTGGCAGTTGCAGTTACCGGGCGGTGTGCTGGTGGCCAACCCCCTGCCGGCAGCACTGGCTCTGGATGCTGCCGAAATGGAGCAGTACATCGCCAACGCGTTGCAGGCGGCGGAAGTTGCCGGCGTTCGGGGGAAAGACGTAACACCGTTTTTGCTGCAATACATTGCCACACACACCAACGGCGAAAGCCTGGAAGCCAATATTGCCCTTATACAGCACAACGCCGCTTTTGGCGCACAACTGGCGGCCACTTACCTGCAACGGATACAGCAGCAATAAGTGAACCCGTGCGCCTTTTTTAGGCTTCTTCTTCGGGGCGGGTTACTTCTACACGGTAATCAAAGGGAACCTTGAGTTGAAAAGCAATGTTTTCATCCAGCGCATCATCCAGGGTATCAATGCCGTAGCGAATTTTTTGGGTATCGTCGTACACCAGCGTACCAAACAACCGGTCCCACAATGAAAAACTGTTGGCAAAGTTCATATCCGTCCACGGCCGCTTATAATGGTGGTGAAACTTATGCATGTCGGGCGACACAAATACCAAACCAATGGCACGGTCGAGCCACTTGGGCAGTTGAATATTGGCATGGTTAAAGTAGGTAAACAGTGCCTGAAAACTGCGGTGCATAAAATACAGGCCTACCGGGATGCCCATGACAATGATGCCGATAATGGTAAAACTTTCGCGGATGATCCATTCGCCGGGATGGTGGCGGGTGCCGGTGCTTACATCTACATGCGTATCGCTGTGGTGCACCACATGAAAGCGCCACAGGGGCTTTACCTTGTGCATAAGGTAATGCGGAATGTACTGGGCAAATAAATCCATCACAAACAGGGTAAGCACCACCTGCGCCCATAACGGCAACACCACCCAGTTAAACAAGCCAATACCCGCCCGCGTAACCCAGGTGCTTACCGCAACCGTAGCAATGCCCAGCAGCAGATTTACAATGAATGAGGTGCCCAGAAATACCAGATTTACGCCGGTATGCCGTATTTTTTTGTATCTCTTATCGAAGTGAAACAGGGGTATGATGTACTCGAGCAGCCAAAAGAAAATGAGCGGCGCCAATACGGTAACCAGGCGCTGTACGGTGGTAATGTTGTTCCAGAAGTCAATAAAACGTTCCAGCATATGGCAGGCAATTTTGAAAAAAAGCAAATTACAATTTTTCAGTTTGAATTTGCCGGCGGGCGGCAACCGCTGCTGTAATTACGGGCCACAACGGTTCAACAAACCTTAAATCTGAACACTGCAAACTACCGATGCTGCACAAGTAACCATAAAATGCCTATTGGGCTCTCCCTCCTTTTATTATTCATTATCGCCGATAGTAATCGTTGCCCCACAGTGGCTGCATACGCGGCCGGTAGCGGGCGGCTCGTGTTGCTTTCCCGTAACAAAGTGCAAAAGCCTGTTCAGCCACCCGGGTGGCCCATCGGTATTGGCGGGCATTGCCGCCTGAACGGCACCGCAAGCCGGGCACTGTGTTGCCGGCCGGGGCTTCCAGCTTTCTATCAGGTCGCGGGCCCGTTCGGCCTGCGAAAAATAAACCATCAGTTTAATGCCGCCGATGGCGTTGCTAACAATGGGGTCGATGGTTACGGTATGCTCATCCTGCAACCAGCAGTTGATGCCTTCTTCCTGCAGGCGGCCCAGCAGCAGGTTGGCATCAATGTAATTGTCGAACGAACAAAGTACAACGTAACGCATGCTTACAGTAAGGTTCAAGTGACGGTGCGGTTCACAGGCAGCGGATGAGGCAGCAGTTCATGGACATGAAAAGCAGGGTGGTAATGTGTTCTGCAAAAAACAACAGAAAATGCACCCATGAAAATAAAAAATCCCGCCGTTTGGGGCGGGACTTTTTTGCAGTTATAGTTTTGGTTGCTGAAATTATTGGTTCAGCATCAGCGGCATAACCAGCATCAGCACATCTTCGCCGTCGTTTTGTTCGCTGGGTTTCAGCAGGCCGGCCTTGGTAGGTGTGCTCAGCTCCATGCGTACTTCATCGGTTTCCAGGGCACCCAGCATTTCAATCAAAAAGCGGGCGTTAAAGGCTATTTGCATGTCTTCGCCATCGTACTGGCATTTCATGCGTTCATTGCCTTCAAAACTAAAATCTACGTCCTGGGCGGCCAGGTGCAGTTCGCTGCCGGTAATCGTCAACACCACCTGGTTGGTGCTTTTGTTACTGAACACGCTCACCCGGCGCAGGGCGCTTTGAAAGTCGTTGCGGTTTACCACCATGCTGTACGGGTTATCGGCCGGAATCACCACCTTGTAGTCGGGGAAACGGGCATCAATCAGCCGGCACACCAGTTCGGTGGTTCCGTGCACCACAAACAGGTGGTTGCTGTTGTACGAAAGGGTTATTTCATCATCGTTCGCCGGCAAGGCGGTTTTCAGCAGGTTCAGCGGTTTTTTGGGAACAATAAAGCTTTCGGTTTTGGGGCAGCTTACATCGGTACGTTTGTAACGTACGAGCCGGTGCGCATCGGTGGCTACAAACGTGAGGCCCTTTTTATCCAACTCAAAAAACACGCCTGTCATGGCCGGCCGCAAATCGTCGTTGCTTACGGCAAACAACGTTTTGTTGATGGCCGTAACCAGTGCGGCCGAAGTGGTGGTAAAAGAAGTCGTGTCGTCCGATACGGGTTCTTTGGGGAAGTTATCGGGATTTTCGCCCATTACCTTGTATTTCCCGTTATCGCTGGTAATTTCAATGGCGAAGTTTTTATCGATGTTGAAGGTGAGCGGCTGGTCGGGCAGGTTTTTGAGCGTGTCCATCAAAATTTTTGCGGGAATACATACACGCCCACTGTCTTTTGCCTCAATCTCCATGTGAATTTTCATCACCGTTTCCAGGTCGGTGGCCACCACCGTAAGCTTGTTTTTATTGATCTCGAACAAAAAGTCTTCGAGTATGGGCAACACGGTATTGGCATTGATCACCCCGTTGATCTGCTGCAATTGCTTAAGCAGGGCCGATGAAGAAACAATAAACTTCATAATCCAGAACTTGATTGATGTGGGAAAGTAATCAATTTAGCTGATTGGGCTGCAAGATAAGGCTTAAACCCAGATTTTGCAGTTCCGATGCAAAATCTGCCCCGACGCTATGGGTCGGGGTCATCGACCCGAAGAGTCCGAGTCAGCAAGCAGGCCGGACTCTGACCGTTAATATGCGTCATGAGCCGACGAAAGCCAAAAATTGGCTTTGTCAGGCATACCCGCTGACAGGTTCCCATACACGTCTGTGTCATCAGGCCTAACCAAAATTCTTCGAGTTTACTTTAGCCGAAGGCAAATTTTGCTTTGGCACAATTTGGGTTAAACGTTATCTACCGCCGGCCGGGGTTACCGTCCGGCTCTCATCCCTTGCATTGACCGAAATCATTTCCCGGGCGCCGCCCTGCCCCTGAACTTTGAGGAAGAAAACGTCCATCATGTTACCTCAATTCCACGCGCTATTAGAAGCCGCTGCAGCAGCCCCTTCCTCACACAATACACAACCCTGGAAGTTTGCCGTTGAAGGGCATTACATCCGTATTTCGGCCGATTTGCAACGCCGGCTGCCCGTGGCAGATGCCGATGACCATGAGTTGTACATCAGCCTGGGAGCCGCGCTGGAAAACCTGGTACTGGCCGCCGGAGCCGCAGGCTTTGGCAGCAATGTGATGTACGATTTGCAACACCCCACCCAACCCGGCGTAATTGTGCATTTGTACGAAAATGCCGACATCAGGCCCGATCCGCTGGCTGCCAGTATCGGCCGGCGCCATGTAAACCGCAGCGAATACCTAAACGAACCGCTGCCCTTTGAGTTGCTGCACCTGCTGCAACAATCGGTTCGGCCCGAGGAAGCCGATGTGTATATCGTTACCGATGCCGCCACCCGCGAAAAACTGGGGCGGCTTACGGCCGTAGCCTGTCGCATGCAGTTTCGCAACCCCGCGTTTCGGGAGGAACTGGGCCGGTGGGTGCGTTTCAGTGAAAAGGAAGCCCTGCAAACCGGCGATGGCATAGCGGTGGCATCATTGGGGGCTCCGGCCGTGGGGGCAGCGGTGGGCCGTTTCGTTTTCCGTTATTGCACGCATGCGGTTTCGGAAGCCATTAAAGCGGCCGAATTGGCTGAAGCCGGTCCCGTGCTGGCCGTGCTTTCCACCACCAACAACACGCCCGAAGGCTGGGTGAAACTGGGCCGCAGTTTTGAACGCCTGAGCCTTTGCACCACCCGTTACGATTTGGCACATGCCCATTTGAACATGGCCTGCGAAGTACCCGAAGTGCGCAAACACCTCAAAGCAACACTGCAACTGAACGGCGAGCCACTGCTGCTGCTGCGCATCGGTTATCCGAAAAAAGTATTGCCGGCATCGCAACGCAGGCCGCTGGCAAGCATGTTGCAAAACGGAAGCACGGTGTAACGAAGGTTTCGGTTACTTTTGCCGTTCAACTACACGAACCGCATCATGAAACTGTCGCATCTCGCCGAAACCCTCATTGGGTCTGAAATTGTAAAACTGGGCAACCAAATCAAAGAACGCATCCGCCTGGGCGAGCACATCTACAACTTTACCATTGGCGATTTCGACAGCAGCGTGTTTCCCATACCGCAGGAGCTGGAAGATGCCATTGTAGAAGCCTACCGGCAACGGCATACCACCTACCCCGCAGCTGAAGGCATTTTGGAACTGCGGCAAAGTGTGTCGGATTTCATACGCGAACGCGAAGGAATCAGTTACGGTGTTGATGAAATTCAGATCGCATCGGGCGGGCGCCCCCTTATTTACGCCGCCTTCCGGGCACTGGTAGATGCGGGCGACCGGGTGATATATGCCGTACCCAGCTGGAACAACAACCACTATGTACACTTTACCGGCGCCGAACACGTGGTAGTGGCCACAACCCCCGCCACCAACTTTATGCCTACGGCCGAAGCGCTGGCACCGCTGTTGCCCGGTGCCACCCTGCTGTGCCTGTGCACCCCGCAAAACCCTACCGGTACCATGCTGAGCCGTACCGAGCTGGATGCCATTTGCCAACTGATACTTGCCGAAAACCAACGCCGCCGGCCGGATGAAAAACCTTTGTTTTTACTGTTCGACCAAATGTACTGGACGCTTACGTATGGCAATAATGAGCACGTAAACCCCATAGCGTTATACTCGCAACTGAAACCCTACACCGTGTTTATTGATGGCATCAGCAAAGTTTTTGCCGCCACCGGCGTACGGGTGGGTTGGGCACTGGGTCCGGCTCTTATCATCAGCCGCATGAAAGCCATCTTGTCGCACGTAGGCGCCTGGGCCCCGATGGCCGAACAAAAAGCCACGGCCGCATTTCTGCGCAAAAAAGAAGCAATTGATGCGTATCTCAACAGCTTCCGCGAAGCCATCTACTACCGGCTTACCACTATTTCGGCAGGATTTCAGCAATTGAAGGCTGCCGGCTATGCGGTAGATGTAATAGAACCGCAAGGCGCCATTTACCTTACGGTAAAATTTGATTTGAAAGGCAAGCGCAAACCCGATGGCACATTGCTGGAAAAGCAAGCCGATGTAACGCAGTACCTGCTGGAAGCCGCCCAGCTGGCCCTTGTGCCTTTTTCGGCCTTTGGTGCCGATGCCGAAGCGCCCTGGTACCGCTTGAGCGTGGGTACCTGCCGTAAAGAAGACATACCGGCATTTTTGGGCAGGCTGCAACAGGCGCTTGCGCAACTGTTGTAACAACGCTGCCTGTTACTTCCGCCGGAACAAACGCCCGATCATGTTACCGATTTCGTCCAGGGTTTGGATGGGTTTCAGTACGGCCGAATCTTTAAAATCCATGTTTTGATTTTCGGTAGCGCCGGCCTGAACAGGATAAATAAGCAAATAGTTGTAATCGCTAAAATACTTATTCAAAAGTGCCGGAACTTTGGCCATGCCCGCATCATGCGAAAGCATGTACTTGCGGCTCATGATTACCACCAGGTTGTCGTTGGTGCGTAGTTCGCTGCGCAGTATCAAAAAATCTTCCCAGCCCGCAAATTCTTTAAACTGGGCTGTCACCTTATGCTTTTGATGGGTTTGCTGCAAATAAGTAAGCGTAGTTCCGGACGCATAAAATATTAGTTCGGCTCCGGTATTTCGACTCAGGTTCCAAAGCTTTACCAGCCAAAAGGGGAAGCCAATCTCCCGCTCGGCCCGCTCGGGTACCACAATCAGGTGGCGGTTGATGGTGTTTAACGGCTGTACGGGTTTATAAATGAAAGTGGTGGGGTTTGATTTGGACAGAATACCCTCGGTTAAATTTCCCAAAAAGCGGTCGGTAATGCCCTTTTGCAGGTGCAGGCCCAGTATCAAATCGGTAATTTTATGTTCACGTACCACATTTACGATGGCGTTCACGGTGTTAATATCGTAACGCAACAGGGTGTGCATGCGGTTATCGGCTGCCGCCGCTGTACTGGCAGCCCGATCGAGCAGTTTTTGACCCGCCTGCTCGCTAAGAGTACTGCCCGCTTCTTCCATTACATGCAACGCATACAAGCCGGAGGTATTGCTGCCTGATTTCAATAATAAACTCAACTGCACCAGCCGTTCTGCCGTATCGGGGCTGTTTACCGCAATGAGAAACTTTTCTTCGTACAAGGGCTCTTCGGGCTCGGTATTGCTGTTTTCGGCCAGGGCAATTTGGCGAGCACCTTTTTGTGTGGCAAAAGAGGCGATAGTGCAGGTTACCAAAATCATCAAAATGGTTCCGTTCAGTACCGCATCGTTCAGCAGGCGTACCGGAGCTACTGCCTGACCCAGCGCGGCGGCAGCCTCTATTTCTTCTTTGTTCAAAATGATGTTGTAGCCTACCAAAACAGCCGCCAGCGTTGCGGCCGCCTGGGCGTTGCTTAAGCCAAAAATTACACGGCGCTCATCAGCCGTAAACGAAAATGTTTTTTGGGTGAGCCAGGCGGCAATGTACTTGGAGAGCGTGGCCACCACAATCATGGAAACGGCCACTTTAATGGTTTCCAGATTGGTTACAAAAACCCGCAAATCAACCAGCATGCCCACGCCAATCAGAAAAAAGGGAATAAACAGCGCATTCCCCACAAACTCAATTCGGTTCATGAGGGGCGAACTGTGCGGCACCAACCGGTTTAGGGCCAGTCCGGCCAAAAAAGCACCAATAATGGATTCAAAGCCGGCGGCTTCGGCCAAAAAAGCGCCCAAAAACACCATGGCCAATACAAAAATGTATTGGAGAATTTTATCGTCGTACCGCTTCAAAAACCAGCGGGCCATTACCGGAAACAGGAGCATGATGACACCGGCAAATAAAACAAAAGAGATACCAAGGCGCCACCAAAACTGATCGTTCATTTTGCCCGTTGCCATATCGGCTATAACAGCCAGTACCAGCAGTGCAAGGGTATCGGTAATCATGGTACCGCCAATGGTTACTGTTACGGCGCGGTTTTTTACAATGCCCAACTTGTTTACAATGGGATACGCCAGCAACGTATGTGATGCAAACATGCTGGCCAGCAACACCGAACTCATGAGCGAAAACTGCAATACATACACACCGGTTAGCGTACCCAATACCATGGGCGTTAAAAAGGTGTACAGGCCAAATACCAGGCTGCGTCCGCTGTTGCGCCGAAACTGCTGCAGGTCAATTTCAATTCCGGCCAAAAACATGATATACAACAAGCCTACAGTGCCAAACAGCACAATACTGCTGTCGCGGAGCATCAAATTCAACCCGTGCGGACCAATAATGGTTCCGGCAACGATCAATCCAATCAGATGGGGAATTCGTAATTTATTCAGCAACAGCGGTGCAAAAAGTATGATAAACAGAATAAGCGAAAAAATCAGCACCGGATTTTTGAGCGGTAATGAAAAATCTACTATGCGAAGCAATTCCATACTTGCGGCAAGTTACAAATTTTGGAGAGGAAGCACAGGTGGCCCGGCTACATACGTACATCCATATTCATGAAACTCGTAAGTTTGAGCCGTACATGACACCCACCTTCAACAGCAAACTGCCCCGTGTAGGCACTACCATTTTTACGGTTATGAGTGCCCTGGCCGCCGAACATGATGCCGTAAACCTGGGCCAGGGTTTTCCCGACTTTCCCATGAATGAAGAACTGGTAGCAAAAGTGCAGGAAGCCATGCAGGCCGGACACAACCAATACGCCCCCATGCCCGGTTTGCCTGCATTACGGGAAGCCATAGCCGAAAAAGTGTTTTATCTGTATCAGGCCGATGTAAACCCCGGCACGGAAATTACCATCACACCGGGAGGCACGTATGCCATTTACACTTCGTTTACGGCTTTTCTGCAGCCGGGCGATGAAGTACTGGTATTTGAGCCCGCTTACGACAGCTACATCCCCAACATTGAAATCAATGGCGCAAAGGCCATACCGTTGCCTCTGCAGTTTCCGGACTACCGTATCGACTGGGATTTGGTACGCAACGCCCTTACTCCCCGCACCCGCGGCATCATCATCAACTCGCCGCACAACCCCACCGGCAGTGTACTGAGCCGTTCGGACATGGAAGAGCTTCAGGCCATTACCCGCAATACCAACATCATTATTGTTAGCGACGAGGTGTACGAACACCTGATTTATGACGGCAGGCCCCATGAAAGCATCCTGCGGTATCCCGAACTGCGCCAACGCAGTTTCGTTTGCTTTTCGTTTGGTAAAACCTACCACTGCACCGGTTGGAAACTGGGCTATTGCATAGCTCCGCCCGCTTTTACTACAGCATTTCGAAAAGTACACCAGTTTAACGCCTTCAGCAGTTTTACACCCACGCAGGTAGCTTTGGCCGCTTACCTGAAGAACCGGGAAGCTTACGAATCGTTGCCCCGCTTTATGCAGCAAAAGCGCGACTACTTTATAGAGCTAATGAAGCAAACGCGGTTTGATTTGTTGCCCAGCCACGGCAGTTATTTCATATGCGCCACATACGGCCGCATCAGCAACGAAAGCGCTTACGAACTGGCCATACGCCTCACCAAAGAAGCGGGGGTGGCCACCATACCGGTTTCGGCTTTTTACCACAACCAGCACGACGATAAAGTACTGCGTTTTTGCTTTGCCAAACAAAGCCGCACGCTGCAACAGGCAGTAGAGCGGTTAATGAAACTGTAAGGCGGCGTTGCCAGAGGCGCTTTTTAGCGCATACACCTATTATAACGAATCTGAAACACATAAAAATACCCCGTGCATGGTATTGCAGTACGTTCAGGGGGCTTGTACTTTCGATAAAAACAATCAAACATGAGAAAGCTATTATTGTCAGCCCTGGTGCTGATATTCCTGCAGGGCGCCCATGCGCAGGATCAAGGTGGCGCCAAAGAACGCGTCTTTAAGCCGTTTAAGGTAAATCTCAGCCTGGGCTTTGCCATGCCCTCGGGCAGCGGAACCAAGGGCGGTGCATTGTTTGCCCTGGAACCCAAATATGCCGTAATGGATCAGCTGGCTTTGGGCCTGCGTCTCGAAGCGGCTGTTATGGCCCGCGGGGTAGTAGGCAGTGGCGGACAGGAGTTCAGCGGTTCTGCCTCAGCCAACTTATCGTATGTGGCCACCGGCGATTATTACTTCAGCAATAAAGGTTTCCGTCCGTTCCTCGGGGCCGGCGCCGGTATATTCACCCTGGCAAACGTAGAAATTGATTCCAACAATCCCAATGCACCCGATAACATTCCCTCCGAGTCGAAGTTTGGCTTTATGACACGCGGCGGTTTTGAAGCCGGTCACTTCCGCCTGGGCGTGGAATACAACATCATTCCCCAAAGTGCCGGTGGTGTTAAAAACAATTACCTGGGCATTAAAATAGGTGTGAATATTGGCGGCGGGCGCAAATAAAAACTCGTTACCCATAATTCAAACGCCGCTCCTTACAGAGCGGCGTTTTTCGTTTTTGAAATTTTATTAAAGATAACGCGTTGTGCTATTAAACAAGTAAAAATAAATTCAGGTTTCCAAATCGGGAAAATACTAACAGGGCCAAAAAGTTGGGCACTACAGTAGTACTACAGCTTAATCAGGGCTGCCCCCGAGATCGGGGTTGCCTGTCCGCCGGAAATTTATGAAGGCGGATAATCGATCTCGGGTGCCCTTTTTGGGCAAGCAAAAAGGTACAAAATCTTTTTCACTCAAATTTCAAAGATTCCATTCTTTGATTTTGGTAATTCAATAGCACAACGCGTTAAAGATAGTTGTAAGCAATTCCCCAAAATTCCATTCCGCAATTTCGCACCCCCTACGGTCTTTGCTATACAAGTGGCTGTTCTCCAACTGCTTTTATGTGCCACATTGTAACGAACTGCTGCTGTTGGCATGGTATTTGAAAATTGGTTGTACACGAAAAAATTGAATTTATGACACGCATTTGGATGATTGTAACATTTGCCGCCTTGTTGTTGACCTCTTGCAAAAACATGAACAAAACCCAAAAAGGCGCCGTTATCGGAACAGCCGGAGGTGCTGCCATGGGGGCCGTGGTGGGCCGTGCTGCGGGCAATACAGCCATGGGAACCATCATAGGCGCAGCTGTGGGCGGTACCGCAGGTGTTATCATTGGCCGCCAAATGGATAAGCAGGCCGAAGAAATCAGGCGTACGGTACCCAATGCCAAAGTGGAACGTGTAGGCGAAGGAATTGATATTGAATTTGAGAGCAAAGTGCTGTTCGACTTCAACCGCTGGGATTTGAAAGAAGCCTCCCGCAGAAGCCTCACCGACCTGGCCAGCATTCTTAACAAATATCCCGATACCAATATCGAAATTCAGGGCCATACCGATAACATCGGATCCGCTGCGGCCAACGACCGCATTTCGCTGCGCCGGGCCACCGCCGTACGTGATTTCTTGGTGCAACAGGGCGTTGCCGCCAGCCGCATGACGGTGAAGGGTATGGGTAAAAACTTTCCCAAGTACAGCAACGATACGGAAGAAGGAAGAGCCCAAAACCGGAGGGTAGAGTTTTTGATTACGGCAAACGAAAAAATGCGCTCCGATGCCGAAAAAGAAGCCAGTGGTAACAACAATCGTTAACCTGTAAACCCATCAACAATCACTATATGAAACATTGGATCTTAACTGTTGCAACCTGCCTGTTGCTGCTACACACACAGGCACAAACCCAACAAACCGACAACAAATTGCGCCTGGGCATTACCGCCGGCGTAAACTTTCAGAACATTAACGGCCAGGATGCCGGCGGCAACAAACTCGAAAACCAACTGGTGCCCCGCTTTCAGGCCGGTGTAAATGCCGATGTGCCCCTGGCCGACGATTTTTACCTGCAGCCGGGTGTATTGTTTGCCACCAAGGGAACCAAATTTGAAGGCAACAACGCCAACCTCAGCCTTTCGTACATTGAAGTACCGGTGCACCTGCTGTACAAACCCGCACTGGGCAGCAGCCGCCTGTTGCTGGGCTTTGGCCCCTACATGGCCTTTGGTGTAGGCGGCAGCATTACGCCTCAAAACGGCTCTTCTACATCGGTTGTGTTTCAACGCGAAATTAACCTGGTACAATTTGCATCGGGCCGCTATTACCGGCCGTTCGATGCCGGCGGCAACCTGCTGTTTGGTGTGGAAACCAGCAGCCGCATCCGCCTGCAGTTTAATGCCCAGCTGGGTATGGTTAATATAGCGCCTGCGGTTACGGGCCTTTCAGGCACCAATAATAATTTCCGCAACACCGGTTTTGGAATATCCGCCGGTTACAGACTGTAATTCACTATCTACAACAATACCAAGCCGTTGCAAATTTGCAGCGGCTTTTTTTTGCCTGGTAGGTTATATGAACACCCCCCGGCTTCCACCGCAACAGCATGCACCTGCCAGCTACGCCTTGCCCTGCTTGCAACAAAACCGGGCCGGTAGTTGTATCTAATTACCTTTACAGCCCTCAAAAAACGTAGTTATGGAGTTTGGAATCAGTATGTTCGGCGACAATCATTACCTGCCCAACGGCACCGTGGCCCCCACCGGCGAACGCCTGCGGGAATTAATGGCAGAGGTAAAACTGATGGATGAGCTGGGAATCGACTTTTTCGGTATCGGCGAACACCACCGCCCCGATTATGCGGTTTCTACTCCCGAAATCATACTGGCAGCGGCTGCCTCCATCACTAAAAACATCAAACTGGGAAGTGCTGTTTCGGTACTCAGCTCCTCCGACCCGGTGCGACTGTACCAGCAGTTTGCCACTATTGATCAGCTCTCGAACGGCCGGGCCGAACTGACCGCCGGCAGGGGCAGTTTTATTGAATCGTTTCCGCTGTACGGATACAACCTGAACGATTATGAAGAACTGTTTGAAGAAAAACTCGACCTGCTGGTACGCATCAATCAACAAAACCCCATCACCTGGAAAGGCAAACACCGCCCCGCACTCAACAACCAGCTTATATTACCCCGCGCCGTAAACGACCGCTTGAACATTTGGGTGGCCGTAGGCGGCACCCCCGAATCGGTAGTGCGGGCGGCAAGGCATGGCCTGCCGGTATATTTTGCCATTATAGGCGGCAACCCGGCGCAGTTCAAGCCGCTGTTCGATTATTACCACAAGGCGTGGGCGCATTTTGGCCATACCCCCGAACAAGCACAAACGGGCGTACACATGCACTGCTTTTTTGGTAAAGATGGTACGGCAACGGCCAACAATTACTATCCCCTATATGCAGCACAAATGAACCGGGTGGGCAGTACCCGCGGCTGGCCGCCTTACCAACGCAACCAGTTTGAATACGGCCGGGGCAAAAACGGCGCCCTGGTAATTGGCGATGTAAACGAAGCGGTGGAGAAAATTCTGTACCTGCACGAACTGTTAGGGTTCGACCGTTTTGCGGCACACATGGATGTGGGCGGCCCGGCCCATGCCGACCTGATGCAATCGATTGAACTGTTCGGAAACGAAATTGTACCAAGGGTGAAGAAGGCACTGGCAGCGAAAGAACCCGCCGGAACTGCAACGGTTGTATAAAACAGAAAATGACTGCTGTAACAAGGCAGGGTCGGCGCTGGCTACACCCTGCTGCGGCTATAAAAATTTTTTCACATTGTGGCAATCAATTATAGAAAACAGGATTTTCTATGAGCTCACCTGTAGCTGCGTTATAGATATGTGTTACACCTTTTTCAACATTTCGTTCAAGGATTGTTCGGATAAATGCCCTTGTGAAATTATCTGAATTCATGAGCTTAAACGGACAGTTGTTGATTCTTCTTTTTCCACAGTTTTCTATTAAAACGCGGCCAAACCAAAAAGCCGGCTTTTGCTTTGTTTGCCGTAGCGTAATTTGTTCGGTATGTTCAAACAACATGCGCCGTTTCTTTGCTGTAAAGCGAACCAATAATGTTATTGATGAATCTTTGGGGAGGATGATTCTGAGCATGGCATATTGGTCAAAATCAACCGGCATAATCTGAACAGCTTTGGTTTGTAGTAAAACACTGTCGCCGTTTGGAAAAAAAACTGTTGTTGACCCTCTGTAATTGAAACCCACATCGGCATAAAAGTAATCACACAGATATATGGTATCAAGCACAGGTTGCGGTAATTTCTGTGCTATACATTTTGTTGCAAAAGTTAACAAAACAAAAAGTATAATGGTTTTAGACCGGTACATTATTCTACTTTAAAGAAGTATTGCGTTGGACGTAAAGTAAAATTTGTGTTGAATGAAAATGCTCGAAATAATTCTTCATTTTGTGAAACAGTGTTCAAAGCCGGAGCAAAATCTGTAAGCATACAACCTGCATCATAACCACTGGTAGGGCCATGCTCAATCATGAACACTCCCTTTTTTCGTAAAATAACCCTCAATTTTACTTCAAAGCTTTGGCTCAGTTTGGCAAACGAAACATAAATATTTCCTTTCATTCCATTTTGCGTATCAATTCTAAATCTTTTTGCAGCTACCGGAGAAACATCCATATAATCAAAACCACCGTCAAATCCACCCGGTGGTCTGGTTATCGAATCAACTTTTGCAGCGTTTATCCAAAACTCATAGATATCTTTTGTTCGTTTAATGTTAATTTTTTCTCCGTTTCTTTGATTCACAGTTTCAAACGGGGCCGTTATTAAAAAATAGACAGTATCCCCAACTTTGAACGTATTTTTTTCCGGAAGGATGGAGAAATAACTATTTACAACCCTGTAATTTGTAGCACAATTTTTCCTGCACCCTGCAAGTATGCAGGGTACAAGAAAAAGTGCCCATGAAAATTTATGAGGCATGCTATTGGATTTGATAGATTATAGTTTTCAGTTGAACACAGCTTTCAATTAACTACAATCAATTAAAAAAAACAGGATTTTCTATAAGCTCACCTGTAACTGCGTTATAGATATGTGTTACTCCTTTTTCAATATTTCTATTAAGTATGTTTTTTATAAAAGCATTTGAAAGATTATCAGAGTTGCGAATTCTTAAAGGGCAATTATAGGTATTACCTTTTCTGCAGTTTTCTATTAATAATCTGCCGTAGTAGATTGTAGGCGCTTTTGATGTTCTTTTCAAAATTATTTTCTCTGTTCTTTCAAAATTCATTTTTCGTTTTTTTGCGTTAAAAAGAATCTTAAGTGTAACAGAAGAATCTTTGGGAATTATGAGCCTAAGCATTGCGTATTGTTCAAAGTCTACAGGCATTATTTGTACGGGCTTTGTTTGTAAAACAACGCTGTCTCTATTGGGAATAAAAACAGTTGTTGAGCCCCTGTAATCAATACCAGGCGGGCCTTTGTAAAAGTAGTCCATGATATAAATTGTATCGTAGTCATTTTTATCTTGCGAAATACATTTTATTTGCAGACACAATACGAAAAGAAGCAAGAGAAATTTAAATTTTTTCATTATTGAACTTTAAAAAAATAATGAGTTGGTCTTATACTAAGCGTTGTGTTAAATGGAAATTCTCTAAACAATTCTTCATTTTGTGAATTGTTTTTTAAAGTTGGAGCAAAATCTATTAAAACACAATTACTGCGATCTTCTCCACTGGTTGGCCCATGTTCAAGCATAAAAACACCTTTCTTTCTCAAAACTGCCAATAACTTTACTTCAAATTTTTCCGTTTGTCTGGAAAATGAAACTTTAATATTTCCCTTTTCACCATTTATATTTTCAATTCTATAACTTCTTGAAATTATCGGAATAATATCCATAAAATTTAAACCATTATCATAACCGCCCGGAGGACGAGTAATTGAATCCACCTTTCCGATATTTAAATCAAACTCTTTAATTTTTTTCGTATTTTTTATATTCACATTTTGTCCATTTCGTTCGTCTGTAGTTTCAAAAGATGAAGTGATTGAAAAACAAATTGTATCTCCTATATTAAACACTTTTTTATCTGGATAAACAAAAAGATAACTGTTGATAACCCTATAATTTGTAAAACAAGTTTTCTTGCACCCTGCAAGTATGCAGGGTACAAGAAAAAGTGCCCATGTAAATTTATGAGGCATGCTATTGGATTTGATAGGCGGAGAAAAGCGAAATTATTTGGGCCTGAAATGAGGGGTTATAAAAAATAATTTTACTTCTTAGTTCGGGCCAGGTTTCAGTGGCTGTGTAAGGTGGTAATTCGTTTGGTGCAGCTATTGACTTAAACATATCATTAATTTTTGTATTTTCAGCCAAATCAAATACAATAGGTATAACACCTGGAATTGGGTCTGAATCTGCATCATTTAAGTCATTAAAAAGTCCAACTCTTTCATACTTGAAAATATCAACTGCTACATTTGGTCTCCAATTTTCTATGTAAAATTTATGGCTAGTAGTGGTTGGATTTGATAAGATCCATTTGCCATATTGATCCCTTACAGAATTATTTGTACCCGAATACCATCTATCACAAAGAATGTGGCTGTAATAAATTGAGAATCCTTTAGTCATTTGAAAGAAACTTCGTTCCGGCTCAGTTAGGCTGTAGTATATCCCGAGGCCTATATTTGTTGCTAAAGTTGTAAAAGCCTGCCAATCAGGAGAAGCTGATGATTCGGGTAGCTGTCCTTCTTTTAGATAATAATTAAGATTATACATCAATTGTAGGCCTATGAACCCAATTGAAACATCTATCCATTTTTCTTTTGCCTTGAAGTAGTGCTTCCACTTCAAATTTGAATTTGTCGATTTTAATAAGCCGCATTCAGTATAAACTTCAAATAATTTTTGATGCGTAATATTTGAACTTTGATTCACCCAATTCGTATTATAGTTATATATTATATCAGGCCGCTGACCATCAAATACCAAGCCAATAAGGGTAAAGGCTAGTGAGCCAATTTTTTGCATGGCAGTATATTTTACAATTTTACCAGCAATAATTAGATAATCAGCTCCAGATCTGTTTTTTGCAATGTAATTAGCAAGAACTAAATCTGTCATGGGTTCTCTTCCTAATTCACGACCATGCCTTTCAAGATAAAGAACTAATCTATGACCAGAAAAGTGTTTAACTTCTTGTGTTACTGATGCAACAAGCTCATGTTGATATCGGGCATTTACGGCATGTGCTGCCAGCCAGTACATGTGCTGCCTTGTGCCAATATTGCCTGCTGCAACAATACGGATATTTAAATTATTCATTACACCTACGCCATAAGTGCCACCATAGCGTTGCCTTGCTGTTAGTAGAGAAAGTCTTACTCTGCTTTGCAATCTCAATGGTTTTACATTAACTGTAGCTGAGGTTCTATACTTGATTATAATTTTTACCGGCCCCGGGAAATTCCTTCCCATGACAAAAAAGCCGTTATTGTCCGTATATGCTTTTGCGCTTTTTCTCCCCCTTTTGGCAATTACTTCCACACCTCGTAAGGGTCTGTCAATGTTGGCAGTATTATCCTGGTAACGTATATAGCCACTCGGTGTATTTGCAGGAGCAGGCCCGGGAGTGGGTGGCTGCCAGCCGCCGGGAGGTGTTGGAGGTTGCGGGATGTAACAATTAGGTTCGGGAGGAATACAAGCTAAATTTTCAGGGTTTGGGAAACACTCACAATTATTTTCATTTATTAACCGAGCATTATTTTCAAGCCGTATCATCATAATATCTGGTTCACCACTATTAATTTGATAACTATTGTAATGACCTCCTGCCGCAATACTTTCCGCAAGGGCTTCTAAAATAGGATCGTCATGTGGAAAATGCAGTTCTTCTAATATCACATGCGGTACTCCTGCCGGAAATTGAAAAGTGTTAGGCACAACTGCAAAAAAATCAGGCATATCTTCCACACCTTTACCAGGCTGCTGGTAATAATCTCCATCCTGAATAACTTCATAGTTAAGCGGATAATCAAAGATTTCTACTTCGAGTGAGTCTTCCAATAAAGCTAACTGTGCTTCGTTGGCAGGACTAAACCGAACATAGTAGTGTGTAACAGGTACTGTTAACAAGTTTGCGGCGTAATAAATATTGTAGGTTGCCACCATGTTTGATATTGAGTATGGATTGGGCAATATCTCACCCAATATCATAGGTACTTCATCGGTAAATTCCGGCTCAGATTGGCCACTCATTTCAACCGCAAGATCACCGGTAGAAAATCCGGAATTGCGGGTGTTAGCCATATCCGCCACTTTTCGATCTTGCACAAAAAATTCACTGGCAAGAATTTTCTGTAAATCTGATTTGCCGGAAATAGATTCAGGTTTTAGTTCTTTCTTTTCAAAGTCATTCTTTTTACACGCATAAAGAATGAATGAAAAAAGCAAAAAGAGCAAAATTCTGTTTACACTCTTTAAGATAAACTTGAATGGGGGGGGGGGCGGGTGAAAGTGCTCGACTTAGCACTGTTAGATGTAGTTAGGCGCATGATCAAAGTGTTTTAAATTTTAAAATTAAACTCATTACTTTCAATGAGTTTGTTAGCGGGTAAAGCAGTTGATCAACTTAACTAAAATTAAAAACAAATATTTTACAATTCAATACAATTTCAAAAATATAGCCATAGGTTTTAAAGCAGGTAGTTTTACGTAACAATTTCATTTTCGTGCGCTGCGCATCAATCAATTTATCTATACGTAATCGTAAAGATCAAACCAACTGATTGCTTGCTTGCATTTTTTTAGAGGCAGTAAATTGGTCGCATTATCAATGAATGCCGGTGCGCAAGCGAGCCGCTTACGCCATTGGAGGAATTGGACACCTCCCCTGCCAGCAGATTTACAAAACCATAGCGGCAAAAGAGTTTTACTCAGTGTTACACAGAGTAAGATTGCTGCATAATGCAGCAATTACAAACAGTTTATAAAGCGATAAACTTATGCGCTTTAACAACGCAGGGTCGGCTTGGGCCAGACCCTGCTGCGGCTTGAAATGTGAATTGATTTTTTACGGCAACGGGGTACCGTTAAGCTTATACAATTTCCCGTCTTTCATTACCATGCTCACTTTTTCCATAACCCGTATGTCGCGGAGCGGGTCGCCGTCAACAGAAATAATATCGGCTAATTTACCGGGTTCAATGCTGCCCAGCCGGTCCCACACCCCCAGCAGTTGCGCCGCGTTACGGGTGGCCGTTTGCAGGGCTTCCATGGGGGGCATGCCCACCTCGGTCATGTACACAAACTCCAGCCAGTTTTTACCGTGCATAAACACGCCGGCATCGGTTCCAAAAGCAATTTTCACACCTGCTTTCCAGGCTTTGGCAAAGGTGGCCTGTATTTGCGGGCCCACCACCAACGCTTTCGGCGTTACGATGTCGGTATAATAGCCGGGAATTTTTGCACTGTCGGCCGTTGACTTACCTGCCGTAATGGTAGGCACCAGCCAGGTGCCGTATTGCAGGGCAAGCGCAATGGCTTCATCATCCATATACGTACCATGCTCAATACTGGTAACGCCGCCGCGGATAGCCCGCTTAATACCTTCACTGCCGTGGGCATGGGCTGCCACATGGTAACCGTAGTCTTTGGCGGCGGTAACAATGGCCCGCACTTCTTCTTCGGTAAACTGCGGACCCGAACCGTCTTTAGCCTGGCTCAGCACACCGCCGGTGGCGGTGATTTTGATACAGTCGCTGCCGTCTTTATACCGCTGGCGTACGGCCTGCCAGGCATCATGCGGACCGTTAATGACCCCTTCATTGGGACCGGGATTACCCATCAGGTCTTTACGATAGCCGTTGGTAGGGTCGGCATGGCCGCCCGTGGTGGCAATGGATTTGCCGGCCGTGTACACCCGAGGCCCGGGTACCAGTCCGCGGTTAATGGCATTACGTAGCGATATGTTTACACCCGTACCGCCCAGGTCGCGTACCGTGGTAAAGCCGGCCAACAGGGTAGTACGGGCAAACACGGCGCTTTGAAAAGCCACATCCGATGCGTTTAATACAAACCGGTCGATGGCATTGCCCCGCCGGGTTTCGTTTTCGAGGTGTACGTGCATATCCATCAGCCCCGGCAGTACGGTTTGATTTTTTAAATCAATCACCCGGTCTTGCCCGGTGCCGGCAACATACCCGTTCACCACATCCCGAATGGTATTTCCTTCAACAATTACCGTAACACCGGTACGTTGCACCCCGTTACGGGTATCAATCAGGCGGCCGCAATGCAGCAGGGTGCGCTGGGCAATAAGCGATGTATAAACAGAAAGCAGGCAAAGCAAAAGCAGAAAACGGCGCATACGCAGTGTATTTATTAGCTGTAAGGTAAGGGCTTTTTGCTTTGCCGGCAACAAGCTGCGGATGGGCGGTAACATGCCTGCGGATGGCGGCGCGGCACACCGGGGAAACAGGAGGTACAAGCCCGGGCTGTACCAACCGGGGGCGTTTACAGGAAACTGTGAATCATTACAATAAAAATGCCCAGGAAAATGGTGCATAAGCCGGAAATAAAAATCCACAGGGTTTTCTGATAATACGCTTCGGTTTTGTGCCGCGGGTAGCGCATATTTAAGATGCGAAACATTACAATCAGCAGCAAAATGACACTGGTGGTAAGGGTAATCAACGCCACCACATCCCGCAGGCGGTTGAATGTAGAGGGGTATTGTACCCATAAAACGGCAAAGTTTAAGATAAAGCCCAGCAAAATGCCGGTGGCGGTTACCATGGGCTGGCGATAGTTTTGAATTTGATTGTCCATAAACAGCAACGCATTTACAGTGATATACCCTTACGGAAGGTAGTTAAAAAAGTTTGCTCCTTTTATGAAGGAACCCGTGAAATTGCCTTATGGGTATTTGCTCAGACTAAATTTGAACATTTCGGTTGCCGGTACCCGTTTGCGGGTTCATAAAAAGTTTTATTTATTTAAAGTACAGTTGTCGAGAGGTGACTGTGCCCAAAGGCAAGTTTACCGGCTTGCCTTCTTTTTTTTCCGCAACCGGTGCCAGTGTGCTGCTTGTGCAACCGCGCCCCATTGAAACACTAACGCCCACGGGCTGCCGGATTGCAGCGGCACCGCAGCCCGGCCCCGCCGGGCCAGGTACAGCGAAAAGCCGGAACCGTTGCCGACCGTTGTACTGCCGCCCACAGCCCCAACTCTTTTACCCCCATCGCCTCGCACCTTACGCCTTTAGCCTTATACCTTACCATTAAATTTCCACAATTTTTTTCTCCTTCAGTTCCTGCATTTGCGGGGGGATGATGCTACGGATTTCGTTGCGCAGGCTGCGGATGAGGCGGGTTTTGATGTGGTTGCGGTGGGTAACCAGGCTTACCTCACGTACCGGACTTGGAGCTGCCAGCCGCTTTACCCGTTTGAGTTGTTCCGGGCCAAAATCCTGAATGGCCAGCTCGGGCAGGATGGTAATGCCATCGCTTTGATCGACCATGCGGCGGAGCGACTCGATGTTGCCGGTTTCGTAACGAAAATGCGGGTCGCTGCTTTTTTGCAACTCGCAGAGGTTGAGAATTTGTGAGCGGAAGCAGTGCCCCTCTTCGAGCAGCCACAGTTGGGCGGGGTCAATATCGCGGGGCAGCAGGTATTGCTTATCGTGCAGAGCGTTTTGCGGCGATACGTACACCAGTAGCTCTTCGTAAAACAGCGGCTCTTCATTGAGGCTGGCGTCTTTGAGCGGGGTTACCACCAGGGCGCAGTCGAGCCGGTCGTGCTTAAGCTCGGCAACCAGCTCACGGGTAATGGTTTCGCGGATGCTGAGTTGCAGCTGCGGATATTTATGACGCAGGCGGCGAAACAGGGGCGGCAGCAGGTAGGGAGCCAGGGTGGGAATGATGCCCATGCGTAGCTCGCCGCTCATGCTGCCCTTGCTATCGCTAATTTCCTGCTTCAGGCGCTCGGCCTCCCGCAGAATGACGCGGGCACGGGCCAAAATGGCGCTGCCGATTTCGGTGGGAATGACGGGTTTTTTGCTGCGGTCGAAAATGGTAACCCCCAACTCGGCTTCGAGCTTACCGATTTGCATGCTGAGGGTGGGTTGCGTTACAAAGCAGGCAGCGGCAGCTTCGGCAAAATGCCGGTGGTTGTCAACCGCAACAATATATTCCAGTTGTGTGAGTGTCATAACAAAAATCTATGTAAAGATAAAAACAATCAATTTTAACTATCGAAAGCTACGGGTAACTTTGGCATTGTGGAATTTTTAATTGGGTCTCGTTTCGGATAAATAAACGAACCGAAACGGTGAAGCAGGCGGAATGCGGGTTGTATCTTTAATAAATAACTGCGCCATTACATCACATGAAAAAGCATACATTATGGAACATAACACAAACGCAGGCACGGTGTCGTACAACGTAAACGACATCAGCAAGTGCCCCTTCCACAACGGAAGCATGAAAAAAGGAACGGCCGGTTCGGCACCCACCAATCGCGACTGGTGGCCCAACCAGCTGAAGCTGCACATTTTGCGCCAGCACTCGAACCTGAGCAACCCCATGGACCCCGGCTTTAACTATGCCAAGGAATTTCAAAGCCTGGACCTGGCAGCCGTAAAGAAAGACCTGGCAGAACTGATGACCACCTCACAAGACTGGTGGCCGGCCGATTTTGGCCACTACGGGCCCTTTATGATTCGCATGGCATGGCACAGCGCCGGTACCTACCGCATTGCCGACGGACGCGGTGGCGCCGGTACCGGCACGCAGCGGTTTGCCCCGCTGAACAGCTGGCCCGACAACGCCAACCTGGACAAGGCCCGCCTGCTGTTGTGGCCCATTAAGCAGAAATACGGCAAAAAAATCAGCTGGGCCGACCTGATGATACTGGCGGGCAACGTGGCCCTGGAAAGCATGGGCTTTAAAACCTTTGGTTTTGCCGGCGGACGCGAAGATGTATGGGAGCCTGAAGAAGACATTTACTGGGGCTCGGAAACCGAATGGCTGGGCGATAAGCGCTACAGCGGCGACCGCGAACTGGAAAACCCGCTGGCCGCCGTACAAATGGGTTTGATTTACGTTAACCCTGAAGGGCCCAACGGCAACCCCGACCCCGTGGCAGCAGCCCGCGACATTCGGGAAACCTTTGCCCGCATGGCCATGAACGATGAAGAAACCGTGGCCCTGATTGCCGGCGGCCACACGTTTGGTAAATGCCACGGCGCTGCCGACCCCTCGAAGTACGTGGGCCGCGAACCGGCCGGCGCTCCGCTGCAGGAAATGAGCATGGGCTGGAAAAACAGCTTTGGCAAGGGTAACGCCGAAGACACCATTACCAGCGGCCTGGAAGGCGCCTGGACCAGCACCCCCGCCAAATGGAGCCACGAGTACTTCAAAAACCTGTTTGAGTACGAATGGGAGCTCACCAAAAGCCCCGCCGGCGCCTGGCAATGGGTGGCCAAAAACGCCGAAGCCATTATACCCGATGCGCACATACCCGGCAAGTTTCACAAGCCGTTTATGCTTACCACCGACCTGTCGTTACGTTTTGACCCGGTGTACGAAAAAATTTCGCGCCGCTTCTACGAAAACCCGGACGCTTTTGAAGATGCGTTTGCCCGTGCCTGGTTTAAACTTACCCACCGCGATATGGGCCCCCGTGCCCGCTACCTGGGCCCCGAGGTTCCGGCCGAAGAACTGATTTGGCAGGATCCCATACCGGCTGTGGATTACGAACTGATTAATGCCGACGATATTGCCGCGCTGAAGAACAAAATCCTTGGCAGCGGGCTGAGCATTGCCGAGTTGGTTACCACCGCCTGGGCTTCGGCCTCAACCTATCGCAACAGCGATAAGCGGGGCGGCGCCAACGGTGCCCGTATTCGGCTGGCGCCTCAGAAATTCTGGGCGGTAAACAACCCCACCCGCCTGGCGAAGGTGCTGGGCGTGCTGGAAGGCATTCAGCAAGAGTTTAACGCTGCGCAGAGCGGCAACAAAAAAGTATCGCTGGCCGACCTGATTGTACTGGGCGGCTGCGCTGCCGTGGAAAAAGCCGCCCACGATGCCGGTGTGGCCATTACCGTGCCCTTTACCCCCGGCCGCAACGATGCGGGACAGGAGCAAACCGATGTGGAAAGCTTTGCCGTACTGGAGCCCCAGGCCGATGGTTTCCGCAACTACGCCAATGGCCACCGTTGCGCCGCCATGGCCGAAGACATGCTGGTTGACAAAGCGCAACTGCTTACCCTTACCGCTCCTGAAATGACGGTGCTGGTAGGCGGTATGCGGGTGCTGGATGCCAACTGGGATGGTTCGAAGCACGGCGTGTTTACCCACCGCCCCGGTGTGTTGAGCAACGACTTTTTTGTGAACGTGCTGGATTTGAATACCACCTGGAGGCCCACTTCGGAAATGGAAGACCTGTTTGAAGGTCGCGACCGCAAAACCGGCGAAGTAAAATGGACCGGCACCCGTGCCGACCTGATCTTCGGCAGCAATACCGAGCTGCGGGCCATTGCCGAAGTATATGCCTGCGCCGACGGACACACCAAGTTTGTAAACGACTTTGTGGCCGCCTGGAACAAGGTAATGAACCTCGACCGGTTTGACCTGCACCATTAATACGCAGTGCAATAACAATAGCAAAGGCGGCCCCGCTGGGGCCGCCTTTTGTTTCACCACAGTTTGCTAAAACGAAGTTCTTTTTTTCCGGCCCCGGCAAGCCGGCATCAAAATCGCAAACGCAGCCCCAGCGACAGAAGCGATATTAATTCCATATAGGCATCCGGTTCAACAATAGGCCCGGTAACGTTTGCCTCGAGCAATAACTGTTTATCGGCCACCGGAAACACATACCCCAAACGTACGGCCGGCACTACACCCCGAAAGTTTTCTTCCCACGTTCCCGCGCTGTATGTATAAACGCCCTTGTACTGCTGCAACGCAACCCCCACGCCCATATACAGGGTATTTACCGGCCGGCGGGAAAAATTTTGATCCAGCATAAAGGCGGCCGTTACGTTTCGGTAACGCCCCCGCATGGAAAAACCATTTTCATTCCTGGAAAAGCGGTCGCCAAAATAATGCAGGTAGGCCGACAGCGCCGTACCCCGGCCCAACGGATAATCGGCACCTGCCTGCAAAGAAGGGCCCACAAAATCGAAGGAAGAATTGAGGGAGGCATGCAGGCCCAAAGAAGGCTTCAGTTTGTTTTGTGCCGGTACCAGTAACGGCAGCAGTACACAGGCCGGCAGCAGGTGTACCAACCACAGCAGGTACCTGTGTTTCGGCATTCTAAATTTCAGGTGCAACCGGTATTTCATGGCAGGAGTGGTTAATAGTACGCAGGCGGCCTGGCCGGCTTGTGTATTAAGCACAGAACACGTTTGTAACAAACAAATCATGCGAAAGTTACGGAAAACAGCTGTGCACAACCGAAGGCCCTGCTGCATTTTGAAATACTACACCCGTAAGGAATAAATCGCTGTTAGATACCTCATTGCATACAACCATACGTTTTGAGGCAACAGGTTGAACGCACGCTTTCTTGCAAACAAGTTACTGCTTGTGCTGTACGTGCACAGCCGGGCAGGGTGTGCCATTACTCAACGCCTTTTTGCTGTTGCTGCCATGCAAGTACCCGCTGTTGCAGGTTGTTGCGGATGTTTATGTAAAACAGGTTGATGTCGCCGGCATGATAGTTTTTGCGGGTGCTGAGAAAACTAAAAGGAAAGCGGGGTTTGTCAATCCACAACACGCCCCGGCGTATTTGCGCTCCGTTGGTGCGGGGATATACTTTGTTGAAGTTAAACAATACGGCGCCTTCATGTGCAGTGCGGTTTACGGGCAGGGTATCGGTGGTCCAGCTCAGCGGATTTACCACCACCGCCGGCAGCTTTTCGCGTTTGACGTATGCAGGCAGGTAGCCGGCACGAAACGTGCGCCAGCTTACATAACAACCGGTGGCAGCAGCATTACTGCAGGGTCCCAGCGTTGTAAAATACCCCTCGGGCAGAGGCAGGCCCAGCAGGTAGGCAACTACCAGTTGTTGTTGCAGCGGCCGGCCTTGTATCAGTTCCTTTATGAGCCGTGCGGCGTGCAGCATGCCCTGGCTGTGGGCAGCAATAATAAAGGGGCGGCCCCGGTTTTCGTGCTGCAGGTAATACAAAAAGGCTTCCTTTATATCGGCATAGGCCGTATCGAATGCGGCCCGGGCCGCAGCCGAATCGGAAGTGTAAAAGGCATAAATATGCGCCTGGCGGTAGCGGGGCGCAAACACACGTGCCACCGCATTAAACACGCTGGCCTGGTATAAAATGCTGGTGTAATCGGTTTTGGCGTTGATTTCGGGGTCGGTAAGTTCGGCATTCCATACAACGCCCTGGTATTGCGGATTGGTAAACGTGGTGGGGTGTACAAAAAACACATCTGCCAGCGTATCGGCCGGGCGGTTGCGCAAAGGCCGGGGTACACTGTCAGACGGGTCGTGTTTTGCAGGGTGGGCCGCCCAGTTTTCCAAACGGGCATACTTTTCAACCGGTGTTGCATCGGCATGTATGCGATAGGCATCTACCCGCGACAGATACGAAGGGCGGCACCCGGCAAACGCAAGAAACAGCGGCAAAACAATCGAAACTGTAAACAAACCTCGCATGCACCAAAGGTACCTTGTTTCACCCAACGGGGGTGTTGCCGTATCGGCCGCAAACCGGTTATTTGGGGTTAACGGAGTTTCCGGTGCCACAATAAAAAAATTTTAACCTGCGGCCTTTAACAGCATTACAGCAACTTGTGCCGTGCAGTGCCTTCGGTAAAGCTTACAACGGTAAAAAGTATCGCTCCAACTGCCGCAAGCCATTGCATTGTTTTTTACTTTAGCGCAGCAAAGCCGCGGCACCGGCGCCGCTTTTGTTCGTCAAACCCACAAACCAACGCGTACGCAGCCGTTTATCCGCCATATTCCTTTTCTGAAAGCGGTGCTCATTTACTCGCTTACTGCCTTTGGCGGCCCGCAGGGGCACCTGGGCCTTATGCTGCGCATGTTTGTAAAAAAGCGGCGCATTGTTAGCGAAAAGGAACTGATGGATATTGTGGCCTTTTGCCAACTGCTGCCCGGTGCCACATCTACACAAACCATTAGCATATTAGGATATAAACGAGGCGGGCTGCCGCTGGCCATTATTACGCTGATTATCTGGATTTTGCCCGCCAGTATCATCATGTCCAGCCTATCGTTTCTGGTGCATTACTTCGACAAGCGGGCCCTGCATACCGACATTTTTAAGTTTCTGCAGCCCATGGCCATCGGCTTTCTGTTTTACGCCGCCTGGCAAACGGCACGGGTAGCCCTGCCCAACCTCATCACCCGGGTTATTATGGTGGTATCTTTTGCCGCTACGTATGTGTTTTTTAAAACACCCTGGACCTTTCCGCTCATCATCATTGCCGCCGGCATTGCTACCAACTTCAGCAAAAAGCGTATTCCGCAACAGCCGCATGCCCGCCGGCCGGTGCGGTGGACCAACATCTGGCTGTTTGTAGCCGTATTTGCCGTGGCCGGCTTTTTGTCCGAAACCGCCCGCAAGCAACAGTGGGAACACCGCCGGGCCTTCAACCTGTTCGAAAATTTTTACCGCTTCGGCAGCCTGGTGTTCGGGGGCGGACAGGTGCTGGTACCCATGATGTACGAGCAGTTTGTGGTGCGTGAAAAAACGCAATACATGAAGGCCGAAGAGTTGCTTACCGGAGCCGGCTTTGTGCAGGGCATACCCGGGCCCAATTTTTCGCTGGCTGCCTATGCCGGCGGTATGGCCCTGCGCAACGAAGGTACCACCATGCAGCTGCTGGGTTGTATTATTGGCACCGTGGCCATTTTTTTGCCCAGTGCCCTGCTGGTGTTTTTCTTTTTTCCCATATGGGAAAACATTAAAAAATACGCCGTCATTTACCGCTCGCTCGAGGGCATCCATGCCGCCGTGGTGGGCCTTATGGCCGCATCGGTGCTGTATCTCGGAAAAGATTTATCGCTGTTTCACTTCGATGCCATCAGCCAGGTAAACCTGCTGGTTATTGCCAGTACGTTTTTGTTGCTCAATTACACCCGCTTTTATCCGCCCTTTATTGTGGCCATTTGCCTGTTACTCGGCTGGATCCTGTGAGCGGTAGTAGCCTGCCTTTTCAATTTCGGCCAGCACGGCGTCGGGCACCAGGTAGCGTATGGATTTACCGCGGCGTATGAGTTGGCGTATGTGCGTGGCCGATACCTCCAGCAACGGCGCCTGCACCACATGCAGGTGGCTACAGTTGTGGCGCTCCACCGCAAAGCCGGGCCGTTGGTACACGTAAATGGGGTAGCGTTCCATAATCAGGGCGCCCTGTTTCCACTTGTCTAAGTTTTGCAGGCTGTCGCTTCCCATAATAATGCTGAAGCCGTGGTTGGGATATTTTTCGTGCAGGTACGTAAGGGTGTCAATGGTATAAGAGGGCCGCGGCAGCCGAAATTCAATATCTACGGCCTTAATGGCGTCGTTGCCCTGCACGGCCAGTTGCAGCAGGTGCAGGCGCTGGTACTCGTTCAGCAGTTGCTTTTGCGGCTTAAAGGGGTTTTGCGGCGATACTACCATCCACACCTGTTGCAAAGCGGTTTCGTTCAGCAGGTGCTGGGCAATAATCAGGTGGCCGTTGTGCACGGGGTTGAACGAACCAAAATACAAGCCAATGTTCATGCAACAGGTTTATGCGGGGTTGGGCAGTTCCACCCAAATATTGGCGGCTTCATCGCGGCGCATGCTCAGTTGGTAGCCGGCAACCCGTATGCTAATGGGGTCGCCCAGGGGCGCAACCGTGTCCACCACCACCTCTTCGCCCGGTATGCAGCCCATTTCCATAAGCTTCAGGTAAATTTCATCGCTTTCAAACGAGCGTATAATGCCCCGGCTGCCCGGCTCCAGTTCCGATAATCGCTTGGTAACCATGTGGGCACAAAGGTAGGGCACCGCGTGCAACAAACCGTTGGGGCGCTACAGCGGAAGATTTAATGAATCGTGAATGTTGGCCACTTTGCCGGGTTGTGCCTGCGGCACTTATGGAAACACAGCGGCACAGCGACACAGAGGAGGTTTTTCTGAATCGAAAGTTATCAGCGGAGCGTAGCTGCGCTGGAACTTTCCATAGGAGCTGGGGCGTGCGAGGGTTATGCAACCACAGAGACACGGAGGCACAGAGCAGGTTTTCGCTGAGCCGATAGTTTCCTACGGAGCGTAGCCGCGCTGCCTCTCCCCTTTAGGAAATGAGGGTATGCATAAGATAGCCGGGGGCTTTCGCCTATAACAACCCCATCCGCTGCTGTACGGCGTGTTACGTGCTCCGCTGCGCTGCGGCAATGCCCGCGCCCCTCGTGCCTTGGGGCGCGGCACTCCACCCGCCGCAGCCCGTAGGCAGGAGTGCCGCTATGGAACAGGGTCGGGAGTAATCGCAGGCCCATTTCAATATTCAAAATACTATATGGACAAAGGCGTTCTTATGAGCATCAAGAACAAACGGAGCTTAAATTGAAAAAAACCAGGTTGCCATTCCAAAATAAATGAGCAGGCCGGTTATGTCAACAATGGTTGTAATAGCCGGACTTGCCGCTACGGCCGGGTCGCCGCCAAAGCGTTTTACCAATAACGGAAGCCCTGCTCCAATTACAGTGGCGCTAACTACTTGTAACGATAAAGCAAGCGAAATCATGAACGCAATTACCGGTAACGAATAAGTTGCAGGAATTTCAGTTTCCCAACTGAGGAACATTACCTTACCAAAGGCCAGTATGCCCAAACAAACCGCCAGCAGCAACGATATCTTCATTTCTTTCCACAGTATTTGCAACCAGTTTTTCAAGGTTACCTGGCCTAACGCCAGTGCACGTACCACAACGGTGGCCGACTGGCTGCCCGAATTACCTCCGGTATCGGCCACCATAGGCATGTACAACGCTAAAATTAGGAGCTTTTCCAAAGCATGTTCATACCGATGAATGATGAGGCCCGATATAATACCCACCGCCGCCAGTGATATAATCCAAACCACCCGCTTCTTAAAATGCCGGAAACTGGTAGTTCCCATATAGTCAAACGCCTCGTTGGCTTGAACTATGCCCATAAACTTTTGCATGTCTTCTGAGTGTTCGGCACGTATTACATCAATCGCCGCATCGTGAGTAATAATGCCAACCAGTTGACCAGCCCGGTTAAGCACGGGTATGGCAACCAAATCATACTTTTCAATTTTGCGTGCAACTTCTTCACGGTCTTCATCCACATAAGAAAACACAAAATCGGCATGCAATGCATCGGCAACCTTTGTATCAGGACTTGCCAGTATCAAATCTTTTAGTGTAATGAAACCCAGCATGGTATGGTGGCTATCCACCACATATACGTAATAAATGGTTTTTTTGGACGGGGCATCGCTGCGTACTTTTTCAATGGCGGCCGCACAGGTCATTTCAGGAAAAACGGTTGCATAATCGGTATTCATGATACCGCCGGCCGTTTCGGGCGGATAGGCACTGAGCTGCAATACATCTTCACGACTTTTTTTCGACAAATACGGCAGTAAGGCCGACTGTTCATGCTGGGTAAGGTGCTGAAAAAAGTCGGCACGGCTTCCCGATGGCATGTGCTCAAATAACTGAGCAAATCGTTTTTTGGAAAGCACTTTAAATAACTGCAGTTGCCGTATAAGCGGAAAATCGGCAACAATAAGGCCCTGCTGTTCGGCCGTAAAGCTGTCTAACAGGCTCAACAGCTCAGCTTCATCCAGTTGTTGCAGTACCTCACTCACTTCAACAACCGGCATTTTTTTCATGGCAGGTATCCATGCCCGTAAGTTTTCTGCCGAGTATGTATTGGGCAATAATTGTTTTATATCCTGCATAAAATAGATTTTAATCGGTTTGCTGTTCTTGCACCTCCCAACTTACCTGAGTAACACCATACTCCATGGTAATACGTGCAGCCAGTTGCTCCATTGCTGCATCGTGCTTGCCTCGTGCGGTAATGGTTGCTTCGATGTATGTGTAGGCAGGGTTGCCATTATCGGAACTTTTCAGCGAGCGCAATTGCAAATGCGCATCTTTTTTGATTGCGTTCAGTACCAAAATGCGCAAGTGATTCTCTACCTGTTCACGGCAACGTATGGTAATGCAATAAACATACGTGCTGTTTTCTTCTTTGTAAAACGGCAGGTTCGACAAGCGCATGCCCAGTGGCCGCAGTAAAATATGTGTCAGCATAACTGCAACAGCAACTATGGCAGCTTCAATCAGCAATCCCACACCGGCCAATGCTCCCACAGCAGCCGAGCACCAAATAGTTGCAGCGGTATTCAGCCCCTGTACATTAAAGCCGTCCCGCATAATTACACCAGCACCTAAAAATCCAATTCCTGTAATAATTTGACCAATAATACGGGTGGCATCGCCGCGGTACACACCGGGCTCCGTGGCTGTTAGTGAAAATGAAATGAGGGTAAAGGCCGCCGCCCCCAGCGCAACAAGGGTATTGGTGCGTAAACCCGCACTTTTTTGGCGCCATTGCCGTTCCATTCCTATAGCAATGCCCAATCCTAAGGCTACTCCTAATCTTACGATAAATTCATGTAAAGTCATATCGTTTCGTTTTGCACCCGCACATCCAGCGGCTGCCGCAAACGAAACATGCAACAACCGAAAGGACTATGCAGACAGGGTTAAATAATACGCTTGAAGGTCCATATATCCATCTTTGACGGTTGTGCAAACGTATTCTGTTTTATAGAAACCGTGCATTAGAAATCCATTAGAATTTTATTAATGTTCTGTTAGAGTTGATAGTTTGATTGAATTGTTTTCAGAACGCCGGCCGAGCGAAACTGATCCCAAGCAGTGCGGTTTCTTGAAATAGAATAGCGCCAACGAATTTCTTGCTAATAACCAGCTGTAATACCTTCCTTTTTGCCCGGTGTTTTATTTTTCAATTAACGCGTTGTGCTATTGAATTACCAAAATCAAAGAATGGAATCTTTGAAATTAGAATGAAAAAAGTTTTTGTACCTTTTTGCGTGCCCAAAAAGGGCACCCGAGATCGATTATCCGCCTTCATAAATTTCCGGCGGACAGGCAACCCCGATCTCGGGGGCAGCCCTGATTAAGCTGTAGTACTACTGTAGTGCCCAACTTTTTGGCCCTGTTAGTATTTTCCCGATTTGGAAACCTGAATTTATTTTTACTTGTTTAATAGCACAACGCGTTTAGCTTTACACAGCCCGGCACCCAAGCGCCAGCGGACCTGTTACCGTATAGCAAACCTTACACTCCATCAACTAACTGCTTCCGATTTACCCTCCCTGGTAGCCATCAGCCGGCAAACCTTTACGGAAACCTTCGCACCTTACAACACCGCAGCCGATATGGAAGCGTACTGTAACAGCGCTTTTAACCCAACGCAACTGGCACAGGAACTCAACAATCCCAACAGCGCCTTTAATTATGCCGTGGAGGACGGCATACCCATCGGCTACCTCAAAATCAACTTCGGACCTGCGCAAACCGAACCGTTGGATGCGATGGCGATGGAAGTGGAACGGATTTATGTGCGGCAGGCACATCGGGGCAGGGGGGTGGGCCATATGCTGCTGCACAGCGCCCTTTCGAATGCCCGGCAACGCAAAGCGCCTTTTGTTTGGCTGGGCGTATGGGAGCACAACCAAAGAGCCATCGCTTTTTACCGCAAACAGGGTTTTACGGTGTTTGGTAGCCACCCATTTCGGCTGGGCAACGACCTGCAAACGGATTTGCTGATGCGGCACCGGCTTGAGCCGGAACGGAGCGGTATGCCATAGCGTTTTTGCCTTGCCCGGTTTTCATAATCCCGCTTGTGGTACGTATTATTACGGTTTACGGCTGTTTTATTTGGATTATTGTGCCACATTCCCTACTTTAGTGGGGTAAATCCAATGTCCATGTCTCCCAGAAAAGCCACGGGTGCACTGTTTG
This sequence comes from Lacibacter sp., assembly GCA_046297415.1. GTDB lineage: Bacteria > Bacteroidota > Bacteroidia > Chitinophagales > Chitinophagaceae > Lacibacter. The sequence goes on along the minus strand of JBKBIL010000007.1, from coordinate 52,802 downwards.
TGCTTACCGTTATTTTCAGGATTACTTACTGGTTCTTTTATCCGCCGCACGGTACGGATCATGAAATGCTGCATGCCGCGGTGCAAAATTTGCTGAGCGGTAACGGACTGGGCTTTTTTGTTTCAAACCCCGCCAACCTTTCCGATATCCATTTTCGCTACATGAACGAGTGGCCCCCGCTGGCAGCCTGGATGCTGTCGGTTGCCAAGGCCATGACGGGCAGCGGCTACGCTGCCGACATGCTGTTGATGGGGCTGGGTACATTTTTGTTGCTGGTGGTGCTGCGCAGTCTGATGCAGGCACTGCAACTGAAGCCGCATGCGCAGGCGATTATTTGGCTGATTCTTCTCAGCAACCCCGAACCCTTTCGCAACCTGGGCATTACCGATTTGTATGGCAGCCTGTTTTTGTTGTGGGCCGTTTTGCTGTGCATCCGCATGCTACAGGCCCCCGCACTGCGCAACCGGCAGCTGGTAGTATCCGGAATTTTCTTTTTTCTTCCGGCAGCTTTCCGCTATCAATACTACCCCCTGGTATTGCTGTTTCCGCTGTTTTTGCTGGTAGCGGCCCGGTTGCAGCAAAACCGCCTGCACGTGCGCCAGGCCTGGCTAACCGCCTCCGTTGTATTTTTCTTACTCGTTGCCCAGGTTGCCTTTTTGATGCAGCAGGCCGGTTCGCCTGCTTATATCGCGCCCGATGCCCGGGGCTTTTATCCTGAAAATCTGGTACTGGCATACCCCTTCCTGCTGAAAGCCTTTGTAAATGTGAGTTACTTCGAAAATCAACTGGTAACACACGTGGGCGGCTGGCTGTTGCTGGTATATTTTGCCCTTGTGTATTTCATGAGCATGTTTTTATGCACGCAGTTGTTGCTGCACATCGTGCGCCGCATGCGGTCAGCTGCAAACGCAAAAAATAGTGAAGCCGTTGTACACCATACCTCCCAGCTGGTATTGCTGGGTACCTCCTTTGCAATTGTGTTACTGCTGAGCGGGCTTTCGTTGCTATACGATCAGCAACGCAATCCGGCCGCACCCTATGGATTTACGTACGTAAAAGAAGGCCGTTACTTTACGGCAGCCTGCCTGTTAATACTGCTGTTGGCCGCACAGCTGCTGCAGCAACGGTCGCTTCCCCAGCTGCGCCTGCCGGAATGGTCGTTACCGCGCCTGCCACGTACCTACCGCTGGGCCCTGGCAGGTTTGCTGGTAATCAACCTGAGCTTGTTTGGAAAGTTTCTGGTAAATGCATCGGCACACCCCACAAGCGGTTTTCAGGCCAACTGGAAGCCCGAACGCAATGAGGTGGAAGAAGTAATTAAAAACCTGCAAAACAAATACGACCTGCCTGTGGTAGTGGCAGCCGCCCACAAATACTTCAACTTTCAGCCCTTAGGCAGTACAACCGGTGCGTTACAAAACTACCGCGACCTGCTTTCCGGGGGTATCCGCACCAACAGTCCGGTACAATTAGTACTGATCACCGGCAAACAAATGTCTGACGAAGAATTAAAGTTTGTGTACGACAAGCAAGCCGTGCAGGTATATAGTGGCAAACGCACCCGGGTGTTTCATGTGCTGGCCGGCAGCAATACGCAATTGGCCGGCCGTTGAGCAAAACAATCTGCCCACATTGCCCTAATTTGGCAGTTGCAACACGGGTTTTGAAACTTCCTGCCTCCATAACACACCCCTTTCAGTGGCCGCTGCTGCTGTTGTTTGCCTGGAAACTATGGCTGCTGTGGCAGTTTAAATTTCCGATTGAAGACCTTTGGCACCAGCAACAACTGGCCACTAATTACGTGCACGGGTATCCGCTGGCCTACCTGCATGCCAACCCGGCCAACCTGGCAAGCTGGAGTACCGAAGCGCCCTACCGCTGGCCGCCGCTGTTGGCGGCACTGCTGGCCACGCTGGCACCGCTGGCCGGTTCGGTGAACAATGCTACGTTTGTTACCGATGCACTGGCTTTATTGCTGTTGCTGGGCGCCGTACGCAGCCTGGTGCTGTACCTGCAACTGCAACCGGTACTGCAATGGGGCGTATGGCTGCTGCTGGCCTGTAATCCGGTGCTTACCGATTTGCTCTCTACCTCCGACCTGCTGGCAGCCGGTTTTTCGCTCGCTGCACTGGCCCTGCACCTGCGGTTGCAGGAATTGCAACAGCACAGCGGTTGGCAGGTGGCGCTGCTGGTGGTACTCAGTTTTTTACCGGCGGCCTTTCGCTATCAATACTATCCGCTCATTTTTGTTTTTCCGGCTTGGATGCTTTGGAGCAGTTACCGCCAGGGCAACAAAGCGGCGGTGCGGTTTAACGGCACCGTATTGCTATTATTGGTACTGTTGCTGGGCCTCCAGGCCTTCGTGCTGCGCAGCGTTGCGGGCTCGCCCGCCCATTTGCCCGATATTCCCGGGTTTAGTCCGCACAACCTGGTGCGCATGAGTCCCTTCTTTCTGTTTGCACTGGCGCCCGTTTACCTCTACCTTAACCTCTGGGCGGGCAGCGATGCCGAAACGGCTCGGTTGTTGTACAGCCTGGCCGGCGGCACCAGCTTGCTGCTGTTTACGGGTATGCTGTGGCTACTAAAGCAGCCCCCAGCCAATAGCCGACATGCTTTGTTCCGCAGCGCCGCACTGGTTTGGGTGGGTGTGCTGTTGCTCTTTTTATCGGCACTTTCCATCAGCTTCCGCCAGCAGGTACATGGCACTACTACCTTTACCTACGTGCAGGATACCCGCTACTGGGCGGTAGCGTTGGTGTTGTTGCCCCTCTTGCTGTTCAGCTGGTTGCAGCAACAACCCCGGTTGCGGCGCTGGTGGTATGCAAGCGCCCTGCTGTTACTGCTGCTGGGGGCAGGCCCCCTAAGCTATCGGCTCTATAAAACTTGCATTAAAAACGAACTGCCGCAGCCCTACCTGATGCGGGTGCTGCCCAAAGAGCGCATTGCTGCCGCGGCAGACAGCCTGCAGCAGCTCCAAAAGCGGCCGTTGGTTCTGAGCTGCTACGATGCCGATATGGCCCAGTACAACTGGCCGGGTGGTGCGTACGCTACCGTGGCACCCGAAGCCCTGTTGCAACAACCGGCATTGCAGGCGGCACAACCGGTTTGGCTGTTGCTGTTAACCCGCGATGTACCCGAACGGCGCGACAGCCTTCTCATACAACGTTTGCAGCTGCAACTGCACGAAGTGGTGCCGGGCCGTTGCCGCATCTATCGCAACCCGTAAATTCGCTTATGGCCACCCCTCGGGTTTTTATAGTAGTACCTGCCTACAACGAGCGGGCCGATGTGTTGCAAACCGTGCTGGCCGCACTGGTTGCCACCGGCCACGGGGTGGTATTGGTGGATGATGGCTCCCATTGGCACCTGCAACCCGTTGTACGGCACCTGCCCGTGCATTACCTGCGCCACCGCTGCAACCTGGGGCAGGGTGCCGCCCTGCAAACCGGCACCCGCTATGCCCTGCAACAAGGAGCGGATTTGATTGTACACTTTGATGCCGACGGACAGCACACCGTTGCCGACCTGCAAGCATTGTTGCAGCCCCTGCAAAACGGCGCATGCGATGTGGCGCTGGGATCGCGTTTTTTAGAACGAGAAAATAACTATGTCCCCTTGGCGAAGCGCCTGCTGCTGCAGGCCGCCCGTTATTTGAACTGGATGTTTACCGGCCTGCTGCTGAGCGATGCGCATAACGGGCTGCGGGCAATGAACCGCAAGGCCGCCGCAGCCATCCGCCTCACCGAAAACCGCATGGCCCATGCCACCGAACTGTTGTTTGAAATACGCCGGCGGCAACTGCGCTGGAAAGAAGTGCCGGTGCACATAGCCTATACCCCTTATGCCCGGCAAAAAGGGCAGTCGGCTTTCAACAGCATCCGCATTTTTTTCGATGTACTTTTACACAAACTCTTTTCATGAGCGGCATTCAACTACTATTGCTAACTGCTGTATTGTTTGTGGGGGTGTATGCCGTGGTACGGCTGCGCAACCGCATTGCCGATGTACTGTTGCTGCTGGCGCTGGTGGCCGTGGCGGCGGTATTCATTCTCGCACCCAATTATACCACGCTACTGGCACAAAAGCTGGGTGTGGGCCGCGGGGCCGATCTGGTTTTGTACACCTGGGTAGTACTGGTATGGTTTGTGTTGCTGAAACTTTATACCAAACTGCGAAAACTGGAGCAAACCATTACCGAGCTGCTGCGCAATGAGGCACTGAAAAATGCGGATGCCCCCAACAACACCGATGGATCTGAGTAGTGTCTGTTTTCGATTCCCTGAATTTTTAACGAATGGTGTAAGACGTTAGCCTGGTTTCAGTATTGGTGTTAATGCCGGCCACATCTATGCGCAGGGCATTAAAACTTTGTATCATGCCCACATTGCGGGCATAGTAATAGCGAATGTTGGAACTGTTTACCGGAATGGCCGATGCCATTAATGAAAAGCTGGGTGTTACATCAATACGTATCACATCGTTGTAGGTTACGCCGTTTACTGTATGGCGGATGCCTTTTTCAGCCACGGTAAACGTAAGCGTGGCGGTAACGGGCTGGGTACCGAGGCCGGTAATGGTGGCATTTACCGTTTTCACCTCCACCCAGGTTTGCCCTACCGATAAATTGGTTTTCAGATACAGTAGTTCCACCACCTGATTGTTCAGTTCGGCCAGGCTGGAAAAGCGGAAATAATCGGAACCCGATTGCAGGTAATATTCGTTAGGTCCGGCGCTGTTGGTAAACACCCGGTACGGGCGGCCATTGATGGTGGTATCGCGACTGGTGGCGGTTAGGGTAAAGGTTCCGCTGCTGGTACCGGTAACGCTGTAGTTCCAGGTACTGCCGCTGCCGGTGGGCTGAAAACTGCCGGTGGGCTCTTTGGCAGTGTCTTTTTTGCAAGCAAACATGCCCGCTGCCAACAGCAGCAGCACAAAGGAAATGGCCGGGTTGTTGCGCATAGCATAAGGTTTTGTGCTAACATAACGTACAGAACAGCGCTTTAGTACCTGCAGGGCTTAAAACTCGCAGTTACCGGGCGTGCGGGCAAAGGCAATCACGTCGCGTATGTTGGTCATGCCCGTAACAAACTGCACCATGCGCTCAAAGCCCAGGCCAAAGCCCGAGTGGGGTACCGTACCAAAGCGGCGGGTATCGAGGTACCACCATAACTCATCGGTTGGTACATTCATGGCCTGCATGCGCTGCACCAGTTTGTCCAAACGTTCTTCCCGTTGCGAGCCGCCCACAATTTCGCCGATGCCGGGGGCCAAAATGTCCATGGCGGCTACCGTTTCGCGGCCGGGCGCACAAGCATCATCCTGCCGCATGTAAAAGGCTTTAATGGCGGCGGGGTAGTTGGTAACGATTACGGGTTTTTTGAAATGCTTTTCCACCAGGTAGCGTTCGTGTTCGCTCTGCAAATCCATACCCCATTTCACGTCGTACTGAAACTTCTTCTTTTTATAGGCGGGCGATTGCAGTAAAATATCAATGGCCTCGGTGTAGGTAATGCGTTCAAAGCGGTTATTGAGCACAAATTCCAGTTTTTGCAGCAATCCCATTTCGCTGCGTTTTTCCTGCGGCAGTTGCTTTTCTTCGTCGGCCAGGCGCTGGTTTAAAAACGCCAGGTCGTTGGCGTTATGCTCCATGGCATAGCGGATGATGTATTGGATGAATTCCTCGGCCAGGTTCATATTGTCTTCCAAATCGTAAAACGCCATTTCGGGCTCTACCATCCAAAATTCGGCCAGGTGGCGGGCGGTGTTGCTGTTTTCGGCACGAAAGGTGGGGCCAAACGTGTAAATCTCGCCAAAGGCGGTGGCACCCAGTTCGCCTTCCAGCTGTCCGCTTACGGTAAGGTTGGTAGAACGGCCAAAAAAATCTTCCTTGAAGTTCACCTGTCCGTTTTCGTCACGGGGGGTATTGTCGAAGGGAAGGGTGGTAACCCGAAACATTTCGCCGGCGCCTTCCGCATCGCTGGCCGTAATGATGGGGGTATGCAGGTACAAAAACCCCTTGTCGTTAAAAAATTTATGGATGGCAAAAGCCAGCGCGTGGCGCACCCGAAACACCGAGCCGAAGGTATTGGTGCGGAAACGCAGGTGGGCAATTTCCCGTAAAAACTCCAGGCTGTGCTTTTTGGGTTGCAGGGGATATTTTTCGGGATCGCTGTCGCCTAAAATTTCTACCGTTTCGGCTTTGAGTTCCATGGCTTGGCCCTTGCCCAGCGAGGGAACCAGCTGGCCCGTAACCTTCAGCGAGGCGGAGGTGGTAATGCGGCGCAGCAGGGCTTCGTCAAACCGGCCCAGTTCCAGCACAATCTGCAGGTTGCTGTTGGTGCTGCCATCGTTCAGGGCTACAAACTGGTTGTTGCGGAAAGTGCGCACCCATCCCATTACCGTTACCTGCTGGCCCTGGGGCTCGTAGGTAAGCAGTTCGCTGATCTTCACACGTTTGTTAAACATAAGGCTGTGTTAAGTGCCGGCAAAGATAACCCTCCGGGGGCGTATCGGGGCGCATCGGCCCCTGCAAACAGGTTGAATATTTTTTTGCAATTGATAACATTGCTGTAATATTGCAGCGGAAAGGGGCCATTTCTTCCGATCCGGAGCTCCACCATTGTAACGAAATCTGTTCCTTTCCATCCGCGAATTTTTCACCCGTTTTCAGATCTGAATCAATTACAATTCTGAGATTTTTTGAATCCGTGTTAACGACGCAATTTTTATGTACGACATTTTACAACTGAACGACATGCTCGTTCCCGAGTTGCTCGATATTGCCGAGCAATTGAAGATTCCGGGCGCCAAGAAGATGGACAAGCAGGAGCTTATTTACAAAATTCTTGACCGCCAGGCAGTTATGGCCAGTGAGGCCAAGGCCGAAGGAGACGAAAAACCCCGCCGCAAGCGCATCGTCAAAGCTTCTACAGCCACCGGTACCGAAGAAGCCGTGGTAGAAAGCGGCGATAAAGAAGAAGTTACCCCCTCCCGCGGACGCCCCAAAAAGGCAAAATCGGAAGCTCCCGAAAAGAAAACCCGGAGCCGTAAAACCGAAGAGCAGCCGGCGCCTGCCCCGGACGCAGCCCAAGCCGGCGGTTTAGACCCTGCCAGCCTTGATTTGCTGGCCAATATAACCCTGCCGGGCGTTGATGATTTTGTGGCCGAACCCATCGTGGAAGAAGGCCTGGAAATAGCGGAGGCTGCCGAAGAAACACCTGCCGCCCCCGAAGTAACCCCGCAGCCGCAGCGGAGCTATCCGCAACGGCGTGAACCGGCCTTTAATGTGGAATTTGACGGTGTTATTTTGACCGAAGGCGTACTGGAAATGATGCCCGACGGCTATGGCTTTTTGCGCAGCAGCGACTACAATTACCTCTCGAGCCCCGATGATGTTTACGTATCGCCCTCGCAAATCAAACTCTTTGGCCTTAAAACCGGCGATACGGTAAACGGTGCCGTACGTCCACCCAAAGAAGGCGAAAAATATTTTGCCCTGCTGAAGGTGGATACCATCAATGGCAAGCGGCCCGAAGAGGTACGTGACCGTGTTCCCTTCGATTACCTTACGCCGCTGTTCCCCTACGAAAAACTGAACCTTTCGACCGATCCCAATATTTACAGCACCCGCATTATGGACCTGTTTACCCCCATTGGTAAGGGCCAACGCGGACTGATTGTAGCCCAACCCAAAGTGGGTAAAACCGTGCTGCTGAAAGAAGTGGCCAATGCCATTGCAGCCAACCACCCTGAGGTGTACCTGATTGTGCTGCTGATAGATGAGCGGCCCGAAGAGGTTACCGATATGGAACGCAGCGTAAAAGCCGAAGTGGTGGCTTCTACTTTTGACGAGCCGGCCGAAAAGCACGTAAAAGTTTCGAGCATCGTACTGCAAAAAGCCAAACGCCTGGTAGAATGCGGCCACGATGTGGTAATTCTGCTCGACTCCATCACCCGCCTGGCCCGTGCCCACAATACCGTGGCGCCTGCCAGCGGTAAAGTGCTCAGCGGTGGTGTGGAAGCCAACGCCATGCAAAAACCCAAACAATTCTTTGGCGCTGCCCGCAAAATCGAAAACGGCGGTTCGCTTACCATACTGGCCACCGCGTTGATTGATACCGGCAGCAAAATGGATGAAGTAATCTTTGAAGAGTTCAAGGGAACCGGTAATATGGAACTGGCGCTCGACCGCCGCCTGGCCAACAAGCGCATTTTCCCCGCCATTGATATTGTGGCCTCCAGCACCCGCCGCGACGACCTGCTGCTCGATAAAGAAGTGGCGCAACGCATGTGGATTTTGCGCAAGCACATGGCCGACATGAATACCGAAGAAGCCATGACCACGCTGCTGCAACACATGAAGGGCACGAAAGATAACTGGGAGTTTCTGTCGAGCATGAACGGTTAATAATCCGTTGCACCCCTTGTTTTCAATTGTGGGTTTTTGCCGCTCACTGCAACCCAGGTGCAAAAATCCTGTTTAAAAAAAGAAATCAGTCCCGCTACCCGCGGGACTTTCTTATATGCTGCACCGAACCATTTTTTTTGTTGGCAACACCTGCCGGCTGCTGGGCATACTGGCTTTTATTGCCACCTGTTATTTTTGGTTTGGCACCGCCAACCTGCATGCGTTTCTTATCTGTAAACGGCTGACGATTTTGTTTTTCAGCACTTCATTGCTGCTGTGGTTGCTGCAATTATTGTTGCAGCGGCGGCGGTAGCAATTGCGTTTAAGAAGTATTTTTTTCCCTTGACGGCGGTGCATTGCAATGGACAGCAACCCAACCGCCGATAAAAGTATCAGAACCACACCGCCATGCCATGAAACAGCATACGAAGTGCATGTTGTTGCAGCAGCAAAAACGTTGAGCGCCCGGTTACAGAAGCCTTCCGTTGAAAGGAATGCAAAGTAAAATTCCTTTCATAAACATAAGTTCGTCAAATGCCACGCATCGCTCCGGTTACCACACGGGCTCCTGGAGAGAGGTTGCTGAGAAACAAAAGTTTACCGCTTCGTTACCCAGCATGCCGGGCGCATACATGAGTACCCGCTTCAAATGTGCTTCGGTGCGGCGGAGGTTAAAGGATTGGGCCATTTGAAAAGTTTATGTAACTTTGTTTACAGTCTGCCCTACGTAGGCGGACGTCCCCGGCAGCAATGCCGGGCTTTTTATTTTATCATGTGCACTTCATTTTGAGCATTCACTACCATTATTTTTTCTAACATGCCTCCATACTTGCTTTCATTGATGAAGTTGATAGCCTTCTGCCTAACCCTATCCATGTTTGCATTGTTCTTGAGCTTGATAATAACATGCGTGTTTTTTTGGATTGCTGCCCTGCGCAGCATGTTTGTTATTTTTTTGATATGAAAAGAGCCATCATAACTTTTGATTTCCCAAAATCGGTTATTGAAATACAAATCAGGTTGCTTATATTTTTCAACACCCTTAAAAAAGAAATCATAACGCAAGTCTTTACTTGGGTATGAAAAATCGGGGCAAATGAAAACATCACTGTTCAATTCATGTGCAATTGCATCAGCAACTATTAGGCGCATGTTGTATTCCTGGTAGTACCGCTGGTCTGTTGATTTAGATATGTCGAAAGCCATTCCGCTTTCATACACATTGCCTTTACGATTGACACGTGTTTCATTGAGTTTGTACGAAGGATTTCCATAACTCAATACATTGTTAGGAATGCCAATATAATACGGGTGCCCTTCCGGGAAAATCATTCCTGTTTTGGCCAAATTGGTTTTAAACAGGGGCGGTATTCCGCGTTGCGGGTGCACAATATCGGCATCGGGTGTAATGCGGCCACCGGCCAGCTGCCGTACGGTGCTGCGGCAGTTAAAATGGTTGGGCGGGTAGTACAAATCCCAAAACGGGTCATCGGCGGGCTTAATAACGCCATCGAGGGGGCGGCAGGTATCGCTGGTTTGGCTGTCAATAATGGCATCGAACTGCAGCAGGGGCATGCTGGCCTTGTTGCGCTGAATATCTACCCACTTGCGTGCCATTTGTGCGCTGCCTACGGCGGTATTGTACTCTGCCAGCAGCCAGTTGGTTACATGCTGGTTGGTTACTTCGTAACAAGGTCTCCTGAAAGGGACGTTGCGTTTTCATTACCTACCGATACATTAGTTCGTCAAATGCCTCGCAACATCCCGGCCACCGCACAGGCTCGTGGCGAGACGTTGCTGGGAAACAAGCCGATTCCCAATAATCAATCTGCAATAATCAATCATCAATGTGGGCTTTGCTTACTGTTCGCTTTGCAAGAACATCAACACATAAAATCAACGGGCAAGCGCCCGGTCCTGCGGCCATAAAAAAAACCTCCCGGGCAGCGTGGCGCCAGGAGGTTGTACTTACAAACAAACCCGAAGTTTAAGAAGCCGAAACAGCTCCGGTCTGAATTTCTTTTATTTTTTCCCGAATCTTCGCTTCAATTTCGGCAGACAGTTCGGGGTTATCGAGCAGCAATTGCTTTACCGCGTCGCGGCCCTGACCCAGTTTATCGCCATTGTAGCTGTACCAGCTGCCGCTTTTCTGCACAATACCCAGGTCAACCCCCATATCAATGATTTCGCCGGTTTTGCTGATGCCTTCGCCAAAAATGATGTCGAACTCGGCCGAACGGAAGGGCGGCGCCACTTTGTTCTTTACCACCTTCACTTTTACGCGGTTGCCGATGGCTTCATCGCCGTCTTTAATCTGACTGATGCGGCGGATATCGAGGCGGATGGAGGCATAAAACTTCAACGCATTACCGCCGGTGGTGGTTTCGGGGTTGCCGAACATAACACCGATTTTTTCGCGAAGCTGGTTAATGAAAATACAGATAGTATTGGTTTTGCTAATGGTGGCGGTAAGTTTACGCAGGGCCTGGCTCATGAGGCGGGCCTGCAGGCCCATTTTGCTGTCGCCCATTTCGCCTTCCAGCTCGCCCTTGGGCACTAGGGCTGCTACGGAGTCAATCACTACCACATCCAGTGCGCCGGATAAGATAAGGCGGTCGGCAATTTCAAGGGCCTGCTCGCCGTAGTCGGGCTGCGAAATCAGCAGGTTATCTACATCCACGCCCAGTTTTTGGGCATAGGCACTGTCAAATGCATGCTCGGCGTCAATAATGGCGCAAATGCCCCCTTTCTTTTGCGCCTCGGCTATAATGTGGGTGGCAATGGTGGTTTTACCGCTGCTTTCAGGGCCATAAATTTCAATAATACGGCCTTTGGGCACGCCGCCCACCCCCAGCGCTGCATCCAAACCAATGGATCCGGTTGACACCACCTCCGGCTCGTGCACGGCTTTTTCGTTCATCATCATTACGCTGCCCTTGCCAAAGTCTTTGTCAATCTTATCAATGGTGAGTTTGAGCGCTTTCAGTTTTTCACTGGCTTCCTTGCTCAGTTCCTTACTCATTTTTTCTTTTTTTGGTTGCTCCAAAATTACTGCCTCTTCCATAACGGGTTTGTTTTGTTTGTTCACACTAAATAGTTTAGCAAGATTACGGCTAAAAACTTTAGATACCAAATATTTTAGCAAAAAAATGCGGTTGGGGGGTGATGAGAGTTTTCCAACGCCTTAACCAAAATCAGCTGCTACCAGTTGCCAAACCGGCTACCTTTGCTGTTCAAATACCTGAAACATGAAACAAATAGCTTTTGTACTTGCCATTTGCAGCCTTCCGTTTACCCTGCAGGCGCAGGATGCCATTACCCCCGCAGCCAAAGGTGTAACCTACGGTGCCGGCACTACCAAAAAAGGTGCAACCACCGTGGCTAAAATGGAGCAAACCGTACAAACAACCGGACAGTTTACCGGTAAAATAACCGCCAAGGTAACCGAAGTATGCCTCGAAAAAGGCTGCTGGATGCGGGTGGAAAAAGGCAACGGCGAAACCATGATCGTTCGCTTTAAAGACTACGGCTTTTTTATGCCAAAAAACATTGTAGGCCACACCGTGGTGCTGGAAGGCGAAGCCAAACAAAAAGAAGTGAGCGTGGCCCAGCAACGCCACTTTGCCGAAGATGCCGGTAAAAGCAAGGAAGAAATTGAAAAAATAACCCAGCCCAAAAACGAAACCCAGTTCATCGCCTCCGGCGTGCTGGTAATCAAATAAACAGCAATACCCCTGCGTTAAAAACCCCGCTGCATAGCGGGGTTTTTATAATCGCAAGAATAATGAATTGATTCAATCAACTTCACCGGTTGCACCTACCGCCCCCAGTGTATGCGCTTGCGCTGCACATCGCCGGCATGGCGGCCAATCATCACCTCGAAATCACCCGGCTCCCAGTCGAACACGAGATCGTTGTTGTAAAACTTCAGCTGCTCGGTAGTAATGCGGAAGGTTACGGTTTTGCTTTCGCCGGGGCGCAGCTCCACCTGTTCAAATCCTTTCAGTTCCATTACCGGGCGCACTACCGATGCGGTAACATCCCGCAGGTACAGCTGTACGGTTTCCTTGCCGGCATACGCCCCTGTGTTGGTGATGGTTACCGATGCCTGCAGCACGGCATTGTTGCCCCGCAGCTCCGTATCGCTGAGGCGGAAATCGGAATAGGCAAAGGAGGTATAGCTTAACCCGTACCCGAAATGATAAAACGGACTGTTCGGTAAATCGATATATGACGTAACATACAGATTCATGGTATCGTTATGCGGCGGCCGGCCGGTATTGAAATGGTTGTAGTAGATGGGCACCTGTCCCTCGTGCCGCGGAAACGTCATGGGCAAACGGCCCGAAGGATTGTAATCGCCAAAAAGCACATCGGCCATGGCATTCCCCGCCTCGGTACCCAGCCACCAGGCGTACAGTACGGCGGTGGCGCGCTCCACCGCTTTGGGCATTACCAGGGGGCGGCCGGCATGCACCAGCAGCACAATGGGCTTTCCGGAGGCGGCCAGCGCTTCAATCAGCTGCTCCTGTACCCCCGGCAGGCGCAGGCTGCTGCGGCTTTTTGATTCGCCGCTCATATCGCGTTCCTCACCCAGGGTTAGCACCACAATATCCGACTGCAGGGCAGCCGCATAGGCGGCGGCAAAACCCGAGGTGTCGGTATCATTCGTATTGCAGCCGCGGGCATATACATACTGGTTGCCGGGCCGGGTGGTTACGCCCTGCCACAGCGAAACAATGCGGCTGGTATCATCGGGCCACTCAATGCTCCAAAAACCCAGGTGGTCTTTCTGCGCATGTACAAAGGGACCAATGAGTGCAATTTTCTTTCCCGCTTTCGGCAAGGGTAACACCTGCTGCTCGTTTTTGAGCAGCACCATGCTTTTGCGGGCAATATCACGGGCAGCTTGTAAATGGCCCCTGTGGTTCCAGTATTGTTGCTGCCGTTCGGGGTTGCTGAAGCGGAAGGGATCGTCAAACAGGCCCAGCTCAAATTTCTTGTGCAAAATGCGGCGTACGGCATCATCCACCAGTGCCATAGGTACCCGGCCCTGCCGCACCAAGTCGGCCAGGTGCAGGTGGTAGCAGCGGCCTTCCATATCCATATCGCTGCCGGCAAGTATGGCATGGTATGCGGCCTCGCTTGAATCGGCAGCGTAGCCATGCTCCACCATTTCGGCCACACTGCCCCAGTCGCTCACTACAAAGCCTTTGAAATTCCATTGCCGCTTCAGAATATCGCGTTGCAGGTAGCGGCTGCCCGTTGCCGGAATACCGTTTAAATCGTTAAAGGCGTTCATGAGGGTGGCCGCTCCGGCTTCAACAGCCGCTTTGAAAGGAGGCAGGTAGGTTTCCCAGAGGGTGCGTAAACTCATATCTACGCTGTTATAATCGCGGCCCCCGATGGCGGCGCCGTAGGCGGCAAAGTGCTTGGCACAGGCCATAACGGCATCGGTATTGCCCAGGCCGTTACCCTGGAACCCTTTTACCCGGGCACGGGCAATAAGTGAGCCGAGGTAGGGGTCTTCGCCGGCGCCCTCCATTACCCGTCCCCAGCGGGGGTCGCGGCTTATGTCCACCATCGGCGCAAAGGTCCAGTGAATACCGGCCGATGCTGCTTCAACAGCGGCTATGCGGGCGGACCGTTCAATAGCTTCCAGGTCCCAGCTGGCCGCTTCGGCCAACGGCAGCGGAAACGTGGTACGGAAACCATGGATGACATCGTGCCCGAAAAGCAGGGGAATTTTGAGGCGCGACTGCAACGCATGCTCCTGCAGCAAACGGGTATGTTCCACGCCGGTAACATTCAGCATAGAACCCACACGGCCAGAGCGGATCTGTTCCACCTTATTGTTATCCTGCCGGATGGGGCCGGTAAATTTCCAATCGCTGGTATACTGGTTAAGTTGCCCCACTTTTTCTTCGAGCGTCATCAAGCGCAGCAGCGAGTCCACCCGCCGTTCAATGGAGTCGGGCTGTTTGTTACGGGAGCGTTGTGCTAACGCCTCAGGCATGGCGATGAATAGAAGCAGTGTCAGTACTGCCAAGAATCGCGACTGTACAAAATGCTGTATCTGCTGTAACCAATTGGTAATTGAACTGCGTTGAAACATCATATTACAAGTTTAAAAAAAGGCGGAGGGTGTTTCATTAAAGAAAAAAACACGGTCCGCCAGTAACTATTGATTATGCTAATAACTTTTATTGATTGATCATGCGGTACACCCGAACATAATCAATGAGCATGGTGGTGGGGAAAGCTGTATCATCTACACCCTGTACGCCACCCCAGTTGCCGCCAACGGCAATATTGAGTATGATATGAAAGCGCCGGTCGAACGGCCAGGCCGCAAAGCCGGTATTGGCATTGGTGAATTCAAAATACTTCACCCCATTGATAAAGCCGCGGACGGCAAAGGGTGTCCACTCGCAACTGTAAACATTGAAATCATCCGTTGCATTGGCCTGCACCACCGATGCCGAACGTTGTGTGTTCTGCAAATGGTTGAAGGCAGCAGTATGCACGCTGAAGTGAATGCGGTTGGGGTCGTACCCCACATGCTCCATAATATCAATTTCGCCCGATGCCGGCCAGTTGCCGTAGTGGTTATCGGTGGGTAGCATCCAGATAGCAGGCCAGGTACCCCTGCCGCGGGGCAGGCGGGCCCTGATTTCGAACTTGCCATAAAGCCAGTCGCCCTTACCCCTTGATACCAGCCGGGCCGAGGTGTACTGATTGCTGCCCACCGTTTCGCGCCGGGCGGTAAGTACCAGGTTGCCGCCCGTAACGGTGGCATTGGCGCCATTGGTATAATACTGCAGTTCGTTATTACCCCATCCGCCGCCACCGGTGTCGAACGACCATTTGGTGAGATCGGGCTGTGTGCCGCTGTTAAATTCATCGGCCCAAACGGGGGTGGTTTCAAATTGCCAGTTACGGTCAATTACCGGCTGCCGGGTGGTGGTGGGCGCCTCCTTTTTTTCGGTGCAGCCTACCATCCAAAGGGCCAGCAGCGATACAAAGCCCTGTATCAGTACATTCATAACAGGCCTCTTTTATTAGTTCGCTATAAATTTGAACTGAAACACAACCCCGCTACCGTTGCCGGCACGTAATACCATGCGGGTGGGTGTGATTTCAATAATGCGGTACATGTTTTCGGCCGGCACATCGGTAACACCAATAAACCTGCTCGGGGGTGTACCGGGCAACTGAATGGTGGCTAAACCAGCCAGGCCGCCGGTAGTTGGGCCTAAGGTAAAACTCACGTTGTTGTACGAACGATCATCGCCGCAATTAAAATTGAGCGCAATGTTTCCGCCGTTAAAGGTGGAACCATTGGCATTGTAATTAATGATGTTCGATGCGGTGAACGTGTACACATCATCTTCCTGGCAATCGGCCAGCGGACCACCGCCGAAATATTCGCCGGGATTGTTTTCGGTACCCACAATAATGGGGTTGGCGCCGGGTGTATTATCTAACCGCCACCCCTTGCTGCTGCCACCGGTTAACAGGTTTTTGATATCGTCAATGGTAAGCGCCACCAGTTTGCGCAGTTTGATTTCCATCAACACTCCGCCGGTGCCTTCAATTACGCCGCGGAGGGTCATGGTGTTTTCGGTATAATTCACCACGGTGTAAGCCGCGCCTTCAATCGGATCGGTGGTACCGATAAAGGGCAGCACACCGGCCGGTGCACGCAACAAAATCTTCGGTTGCTGTCCGGTGCGGGCCACCACGCGGAAAGAGGTGGCGTTAGGAGCAGCGCCTACGCAGTTATAGCCGGCCTGTACCGAAAAGGTTTGTCCGTTGGCATCATAAGCAAACGAACCATCGCGGCTGAAGCGAAACACGTCATCGGCCTGGCAGCCGGCCGGGGCGCCGGAAAAATACACCTGGCTGGCATCGGGCGAAAGCACCCGTATGGCATCACCGTCGTTGCTCCAGGTCCAGTCGGCAAAATTGCAGGTGGTTAATTTGCTGAAGAAATCGTTACTGCACGCATCAACCGTAGTTACGGTTTGCGATACTTCGCTACTGCCATTGGTACCTACCGAACGCAGGCTTACCGTGTAAGTGCCGCCGATGCGGTATGTATGCACAGGGTTTTGTTCGGTACTCAGTGCCGAGTTGTCGCCAAAATTCCATTGGTACAAAAACGCATCTTTACTCTGATTCGTAAAGCGTACCCGTACCGCAAAAGGCAGCGTATCGCCCGGGGCAATTTGCTCAAAGGTGAAACCGGCTTCGGAAGCCGAGCCGCTGAACTCCAGCAGGTTTTTCTTACAGGCCGCAAGCAAAAGCACTATAAGGGTTGCCAGCAGCAGTTTGGGGAAATGAGTTGCTTTCATGTTACAAGCTTTTAATGAGTTTAGTACCCTTCGTTTTGTGTGAGATTGGGATTCTTATCGCGTTCGCCCTGAGGTATGGGCATATAGCGGTGCTTGGGCTGAATGTTGGTTTTGCCGTGCGCCCGCATTACGTTCAAAAAATAGTTCGGATCGGGGTGGCGCAACAAATCGTACCAGCGCTGCATTTCAAATGCAAATTCAACACGCCTTTCTTTATAAATGGCCTCCAGCCACTGTGCATCGGTTAAACCGGCGGGCAGTGGGGGCAGTCCGGCACGGGCACGCACCTGGTCGGCATAAGGCTTGCCCAAAGAGGGGCCGGCTGCTTCGGCATAAATCAACAGCACTTCCGAATACCGCATAATGGGTACATTCAGGGCGCAGGTCCAGCCACCGTTATCGCCGGCAACATTGGTTATGGGCACAAAGTACTTGCGTACGTTAAAGCCGTTGGGCGAGCCAACCAGCTGTGCCGGTTGCGTATAGCTGCCAAACTGGTCGCCGGGCATCCACATGCTGGGCTGCCGGCGGCGGTCGATGATGGTGTTCAGGCCCGGACCGGTGCGCTCGTAGCTGTTCACAAAGTCAAGGGTGGGTACATTCCAGCCGTATCCCGAAGATTGTACAATGTCCTGCGCACGGGGTGCAAAAAAGGTGTTGAGTTTTTGGCCGGCGCCAAAATCGCTCCACTGGCCGCCGCCACTGCGGTACTGTACTTCAAACAGCGATTCGCGGCCGTTTTCGTTTTCGAGTTTAAAGTTGTCGGCGTAATCGGGCCACAGATCGTAGCCGTACAACGCCCGGTTATCAATCACTTCTTTCGCTTTTTGCGCTGCCAGGGTTTTTTCACCGCGGGTGAGGTACACTTTGGCCAGCAAACCCTTAGCGGCACCTGCAGTGGCACGGCCTTTATCATTGGGGCCGTAGGTGTTGGGCAGCAGGGTTTCGGCCTGTTGCAGATCGGTGATGATTTGATTATACACTTGGCTGATGGGCGAGCGGCCGATCTTCAGCGCTTCATCGGCACTGATAATATTGGTGTACAGCGGTACGTCGCCAAACACCCGCACCAGGTGAAAGTAGTAGAGTGCCCGCAAGAAACGGGCCTCGCCCAAACTTCTTCTGCGGATGGCTTCGCTCATCACAGCCACACCCGGTGCTTTTTCTAATACAATGTTGGCGCGAAATATCCCAAAATAGCACTGCGCCCACATGAGGTTGATGATAGGATTGAAGCTGGTAACGGTGAAGTTATCGAGTTCGGCGGTTTCCAAACCATCACCACCACCGCCGCCGCCCAAGTCGGTATCATCGCTCATAATGTCGCCGATATGCCAGGCAGCCCCATTGTAGATTGCCGAGAGCGGTGTATACACCGCATTAGTGGCATTGATAATGTCGGCTTCGGTACGGTAAAAATTATCAACCGAAACCACGGGAATGGTAGGATCAACCTGCAGGATATTCTTTTTACATCCGGCCAGTACCCCTGCCAGCAGCAGGATGAGTACCAGGGGAGTGAGCAATCGCATATTCATACATCAATAGTTTTTATAGATTAAAAATCAAGAGTGAAACCGGCCAGAAACACACGTGCCTGCGGATAGAAACCAATATCCACACCCCCGCCCACTTCGGGGTCAAGGCCGGTATAGTTGGTGAGCGTCAGCAGGTTTTGGGCACTTACATAAAACAGAGTGCGGCTCAGGTTCAGGCGCTTGGTCCATGCTTCGGGCAAGTTGTACGAAAGGCGCACGTTTTTGATACGCATAAATGAAGCGTCTTCCACAAAACGATCCGATACCCGGTTGTTGCCGTTGGGATCGTTTAATGTAAGGCGGGGCATGGTGGTGCTGGTGCCGGGACCGGTCCAGCGGCCAATTACACTGTTGCTGTAATTACCATTGCTCACACCGCCTTCGGTATACCAGCGGGTGAAGTTGAGCACCCGGTTGCCCTGCGAACCCTGGATGAATACCGAAAGTTCGAAGTTTTTATACGTTACCACGTTGGTAAAGCCGTAGGTGAACGTGGGGTTGGCGTTGCCGATGTTGGTACGATCCTGGTCGTTGATAATACCATCGCGGTTCAGGTCTTTGAAGCGGATGTCGCCGGGGGCGGTGCTGGTGGCAGGGTCACTGCCGGCCACCTGTACAGCGTGGCTGCGAACCTCATCCCACGTCTGGAAAATACCATCGGTAACAAAGCCAAAGAAGAAGTTGGCGGGCATGCCCTGTATGGTGCGCAGGCTGCCACCGTTAATACGGGCAAAGCCTGCATCCAGCGGAGCGGAAAGGCCCAGCGAAACCACATTGTTCTGGTAAGTGCCCAGTACCAGCGTGCTGTTCCAGTTTACTTTTTTACCCGAAATAGGGCGGGCGGTCAGCGTCAGGTCAATACCCTGGTTTTGCAGGGTACCGGTATTAAAGGGAACCGATTCAAAGGCACCGGAGAGGAAAGGCGGCGCCACAAACAAAATCAGGTCAATTGAGCGGCGGCGGTACACATCCAACGCCACGCCCAACTTGTTGCTAAAGAAGCTGCCATCCACACCAATATTCAGCTGTTCGTTCTTTTCCCAGCGGATATCGGGGTTGAAAGAGCGGGTGGGCGCCACGGCCGGTACAATACCTCCCGAACCCGAAGAGTTGCCGAAAGTGTATTGCAGGTTTTGGTTCACGCTCTGAATGAAGGCATTGGCCACCACGTTGGGGTTACCGGTGTAGCCAAAGCTGGCCCGCAGCTTCAGTTCGTCAATCCAGCTCACCTCCCGCAGAAACTGCTCCTGCGACAGGCGCCAGGCGGCTGAAAAGGAAGGGAAGATGGCAAAGCGGTTGCGGGGTGCGAAGTTGGAACTGCCATCGCGACGTACAGAGATACCGGCATAAAAGCGGCCGTCAAAATCGTAGTTTACCCGGGTAAAGTAGGAAAGAAGGCGGGAATTAATTCCCGCTTCGCCGCCATTGCTGATTTGTGCAATATCTGTGGGAGTAAACACCACGTTGTTAAGGGCAGGAATAGGCAGGTTAAAATCGCCGCTGCGGGCCGCGTTCAGAAACGAGTAGCGGTTTTCCTGGAAGGTGTAACCGGCTACCGCATTCACTTTATGACGCGATGCAAAGAGGCGGTCGTAACTGAGGGTGGACTCCGTCAGGTAATCAGTATAAAACCCTTTCTGGTTAAAAAAGCCCGAAAGGATGATGGGGCGCCCGCCGGTGGAGGGGGTGGCCGGACTGAAATTTCGGATATCCTGGTAGTTGAAATCGCCGCCGGCCAGTATCTTGAACTTGAGGTCTTTCAGGAGTTCCAGTTCGGCGTAGATATTGCCGGTAATGCGATACTTGTCATTAGTGTTTTGCGGCACTTCGAGGTTGTAAATAGGGTTCGGCTCGTTGAAACCATCGATAGAGCCGTTGCCGCCGGCGTACGAACCGTCGGCATTTCGAACCCGCACCGTGGGCGGCGCTGTAAGGGCCAGCAGCACCACGCTGTTAAAGGGGTCGAAGGTATTGGCAGCACGCTCACGAAACTTGTTGAGCGAGAGCGAGTTGCCGATTTTTATGCGGTTGGTTACTTTAATATCTCCGTTAAAGCGCAGGTTATAGCGTTCAAAGTCGGTTTTATATATAATACCATCCTGCTTAAAGTAACCGCCCGAAATCATGAACTGCGATTTTTCGGAACCACCGCTGGCGGTTACGGTTACATTTTGCATGGCTGCCTGGCGAAACAATTCATCCAGCCAGTTAGTACCCTGGCCATACTCTTGTTCAATGGCGTTTAAATCCAGCAATTTGGGAATGGGGGGCAAGCCACTGGCCACCCGGGCTTCGGTGTTGGCAATGGCATACTGGCGGGCGTTCATCATGGTGGGCAGGCGCCAGGCCTCCTGAATGCCGCGGTACACATCCACGTTCATGGTGGTTTTACCGGCCTTACCCCGCTTGGTGGTAATCATAATTACCCCGTTGGAGGCCCGCACCCCGTAAATAGAGGCGGCGGCAGCATCTTTCAGAACGTCAATGGATTCGATATCGCCTACGCCGAAGGAGTTAAGCACATTATCGGCCTGCTGATCGGGCAGCGGGTAGCCATCCACCACAATCAGCGGGTTGTTGGTGCCGGTAAGCGATGAAATACCGCGGATGCGGATGCTGGTACCACCGGTACCCCCCGGGGCACCGCTGTTTTGGATAATGGTAACCCCGGCCACGCGGCCCTGCAGGGCCTGGGCGGCATCGGCTACCGGAGTTGCCGTAATTTCTTTGGAGCCTACCGATGAAATGGAGGTGGAAAGGTCGCGCCGCTTGCGGGCACCATAACCAATTACCACCACTTCATTCATACCTTGTACCTGCTCTTCGAGCAATATATCATCGAGGCTGGGGCCGGTTACCGTTACCTGCAGGGTTTTCATGCCCGCATAGCTGATTAACAGGGTAGCCCCTCTTTCGGCCGAAATGGTGAAAACGCCGGAGGCGTTGGTAAGGGCCGCCGTTTCTTTACCGGCGAGCTGAACCGTGGCGCCCACCAGCGGTTCGTTACCACTTTTACTCAGTACCCTGCCGGTTACTGATAAGGTTTGTGCCTGCAGCAGTTGGGGAAACGCCGCCGTACACAGGGTGACGAGCGTAGCCAAAATGAATCGCTTCATAAATCAATAGTTTTGGAGTTCAATAAATTGAGCAAATCGATTTTGTAAAACTATTCAGCACCCCTACAGCGTTAAAATTTTTTGCCTCTTCAACACTACATCAGCCCTTCTAAATGCCTGATTTCTACCATAAAAACACTACTTCATTACTACATCAAGTCAATTTTTGTTTATTTTCACAAACCCATCGTAAAACAAATGTGGAAATTACTGCCTGCTTTTTTGCTGCTGCCTTTTTACCTGCAGGCACAGAACACCATTGCCTTTCCGGAGGTAACCAATTACACCCGGCAGATGTACCTGGGCGGCTTGCAGAACTGGGACATTCAACAAGACTCTAATGGCATCATCTATATTGCCAACAACGAGGGGCTGCTCAGTTTTGATGGTAGATACTGGCACCTGTTTCCGCTGCCAAACAAAACCATTGTACGGTCTGTGGCTACCGATGGAAAGGGCCGCATTTATGTGGGTGGACAGGATGAACTGGGCTATTTTACGCCCGGTTCCAATGGCAGCCTCCGGTACGTATCACTGACAGCACTGTTGCCGCAACAGGAGCGGTCGTTTGGCGACGTGTGGGATATAGTTTTATATAATAAGGAGGTGTTTTTCCGCACCAACTACCGCATTTTCCGGTTCGATAACAACAGTTTTCGTACCTACACCGCCCCTTACGAATGGAGTTTTTTGGGCTTATGCGGCGGTCGCTTGTTCGCACACGATTTTCAGAGCGGACTGCTGCGTTACGAAAACAAAATCTGGCAACCGGTAGCCGACCAAAATACCCTGCCCACCAACGACCCGGTAACCGCTCTTTTTACCGGAAACGAAAACCAATTATTAATTGCCACGCTTAAAAACGGGCTTTTTGTGCTTACAAACAGGGGCATAATGTGCCACCCCTCGCCCAACAACTCCCTGTTTGCCGAAGACCGCATATATGCCGGCACTGCCATTGATGAAAACTGGCTGGCGCTGGCCACCAATAACCGCGGTGTGTACATCATCGACCGGCAGGGCGCCATTATACAGCAGTTTACCAAAACCGAGCACCTGCAAAACAACAACGTGCTCAGCATCTTCCTCGACCGGCAGAAAAACCTGTGGCTGGGCCTCGACAACGGTATCGACTTTATTGCCTACAACAGCGCCATCAAGCAAATCATACCCATGCTGCAGGACGGGTCGGGCTACACCGCCCTCATCCACAACAACCAGCTGTATGCAGGTACCTCCGGCGGGCTGTATCGCGTGGTACTGGAGCCGAGAACCGACCTCAGCTTCAGCAAGGGAAATTTTGAACTGGTGGCCGGTACCAAAGGGCAAACCTGGTCGCTGGCCACCATTAACAACCTGGTGCTGCTGGGCCATCACGAAGGGGCTTTTGTAATTGAAGGCGCCAACAGCCGCAAAATCAGTACCGCGCCCGGCTACTGGAACTTTGTACCCCTGCTTTCGGTTTTTCCCACACCGCGTGTGGCAGCCGGCAGCTATAACGGCATCCGCTTTCTGAAATTTACCGGAGGCAGTTTTGTACCGGCCGGCTCTATACCCGGCTTCACCGAATCATCACGTTATCTCACCATCGACGAAGCAGGCCGCCTCTGGGTTTCGCACCCCTACCACGGAGTGTACCGGATTGATACCCTTGCCGGCGGCAGGTACCAAACAATCAGCTACGACAGCACCAAAGGCTTGCCCGGCAACCTGAACAACCATATCTTTTACATCCGCAACGAAATAGTGGCCGCCACTGAAAACGGTGTTTACCGCTTCAACCCCGCCGCCAACCGTTTTGAAACGGCACCCTTTTACCGCGATTTGCTAGGCAACAAAAGTATCCGCTACCTCCGCGAAGACCAGGAAGGCAACATCTGGTTTATACATGAAAAATCGGTGGGCGTAATTGACCTGACGGAAAAAATACCCCGTGTTATTTTTTTGCCGGAACTCAACAATAAAATACTCAGCGGCTTTGAATTTCTGTACCCGGTTGATGAACACAACCTGTTTTTGGGAGGCGAAAAAGGATTTTACCACATCAACTTCGCCAAGTATAAAAAAAATGTTCCGGCACTGCAGGTTGAAATACGCCAGGTATTATTGCGTTACACCCGCGACAGCCTGCTGTATGGCGGTTTTCGCAGCACCCCATCTGAAACCGGGGCGGCAGAACCGGCTCAAACGCCCCGCATCAGCGGCCCTTGGAAATCGATTGTGCTCGAGTTTGCCGCATCGCTGTACGGTTACCAGTCGAACGTAGAATACAGCTACCGTCTCAAGGGTTTTGACCAACAGTGGAGCGAGTGGAGCAAACGCACCAATAAGGAATACACGAATCTTTCCCCCGGCACCTACACCTTTGAGGTGAAAGTTCGCAACAACCTCGGCAACGAATCGGCTCCGGCAACCTTCAGCTTTATTGTGCTGCCGCCTTGGTATGAAGCGCCTTGGGTAAAAGTTACGGTGGCGGTGCTGTTTTTGGCCCTCCTTTACCTACTCTACCGCTGGCAGGAAGGACGCTTCCAGCAACAGATGGCGCAAATGGAAGAAGAACGCAAGCGACTCACCTACATACACGAGCTGGAACGCAGCAAAACCGAAAGCGAACTGGTGGCCCTGCGTAATGCCAAACTGGAAGCCGAAATCAACTTCAAAAATTCAGAGATGGCCTCTTCGGCCATGCACCTGCTGAAAAAAGGAGAGCTGTTGAACAAAATCAAAAACGAACTGACGCAATTGAGCAAACGCATAGATAATGAGCAGGCCATTGCCGAAATACGTAAAATGATCCGCTCGCTGAACGAAGAAGAAAATATTGACAAGGAGTGGCAAAGCTTTAGCAAACATTTTGATAAAGTACATAGCGATTTTGTGGTACGGCTGAAAGAAGTACACCCCAATTTAACCGGTAACGAACTGAAACTCTGCACCTACCTGCGCATGAACCTCAGCACCAAAGAAATAGCCCAACTGTTGAACATCTCCGTACGCGGCGTTGAAATCGGCCGCTACCGGTTGCGGAAAAAACTGATGATACCGTCCGAAACAGGACTGTTTGATTACCTCATCAGCATCCGCTGAAGACCCTTTGCAACCTTTCGGCACGCTTTCTGCTCTTAACTTTAAAGCAATGAAAACTTACAACATGAAATACCTCTTTTTGGCAGCAGCCCTCTCAATGTTTACCCCAAGCCTGGAGGCGCAACCCCCTGCCGCTCAACAAAAGCAGGTGAAGGAAAAACAGGAACGCACCGACAACGACAAAAAAGATAAAGACAAGGAAAATAAAGATCGCAACAACGAGGCCGGTCAATCGAAAAAAGACAAGCACGACCGTAGCGTATGGGACGGCACCGGCGGTATGCCGCAGCCTTCTAAAAACCAGCCGGCGCCCGTACGCAAAGCTTTTGCCCGCGACTATCCCAACGCCACCAACGTGCAATGGAGTAAGTACCGGGGCGACTGGACGGCCACCTTCCGCAACGGCCCGTTTACCTCTACCGCGGTGTACCATGCCAACGGCGAACGGCGCGACACCCGCACCCCCATTGAACGGCGGGAGGTACCGGTGCGTATTGACGATATTTTTAAAAAGCAGCCCCGCACACAGGTGGAAGACGTAATTAAAATTGAACGGCCCCGGCAGCTGGGCGATATTTTTCGGGTGAAAACCCGCACACCGGACGGGCAGATCCGCTTCCTCTTCTTTACCGCCGATGGCAAGGAAGTACAGTACGATTACTGATGCGGTATAAAGCAGCCTTGTTGCTTATATAAACACCAGTACACATTTTATCGATGCCGGGCTTCATTTTCATGCAGCCCGGCATTTTTCTTTTGTATAACAGCTGTATAACAGCCCCCTGCAGCTACTGCACCTGCTTGATTGCAGCAACAGCATTTCCGGCACAAAGGCTACCTTTAGGTATGATTTGCTTTACTCCGCAGTTGAAAAAAATGCTGCTGTTCTGCCTGGCCGTTATGCCGGCTTTTTACACACTTGCCCAACGCCAACAGGTATTGCTGGATGCTGACTGGAAGTTCAGCTTCGGCCACGCCGCCCTCCCCGAAAAAGATTTTAACTACGGCATCAAAACCGTCTTTGCCAAATCGGGCGGGGCCGCCGGTACGGCTATTGACCCCGCGTTTAACGACAGCAGCTGGCGCAGCCTCAACCTGCCGCACGACTGGGCCGTGGAACTGCCCTTTGTACACGTGGATAATTTTGACGTGCAAAGCCACGGCTACAAACCCGTGGGCGGACTGTTTCCGGCAACCAGCATCGGCTGGTACCGCAAGCGCTTTACCGTGCCGGCTGCCGATTCGGGCCGCCGCTTTCAGCTGCAGTTCGATGGCATTTTCCGCGAGGCACAGGTTTGGGTGAACGGCTTTTACCTCGGCAATAATAAAAGCGGCTATGTGGGCGTGCGGTACGATATAACCGACTTCATCCACTTCAACAAGGCCAACGTGGTGGTGGTGCGGGTAGATGCCACGCAGTACGAAGGCTGGTTTTACGAAGGCGCTGGTATTTACCGGCACGTGTGGCTCAACAGCTACCCGCACACGCATATTGCTAACGATGGGGTATTTGCGTATTCCGTTATCAACGGCAGCCGCGCCACCCTGCACGTAGCAACCGAAATTGTAAATGAATACGACAGCTCCGGCAACTACACGGTAGCCGCCTACCTTACCGACCGGGCGGGCAACCGCATTTCCGCCGCTAAAGAACAACCCGTGGCCCTGGCCGTACTCGAAGAAAAAACGATCCGGCAAACCCTTACCGTCAGCAACCCCACCCTGTGGTCGCTCGAAAATCCGTACCTCTACCGCGTGGTAGTGGAACTGAAGCAGAACGGCAGGGTACTGGACCGGCAACAATTGCGCTTTGGCTTCCGCACCATTGAAGTAAAACCCAACGGCGTTTTTCTGAACGGCAAACACATCAAAATACTGGGCACCAACAACCACCAAAACCACGCCGGTGTGGGAACCGCCCTGCCCGATTACCTGCACTACTACCGCATCGGCTTGCTCAAAGCCATGGGCGCCAACGCCTATCGCTCCAGCCATTATGCGCCCACGCCCGAACTGCTCGATGCCTGCGACAGCCTGGGCATGCTGGTGATGAGTGAGCAACGCCTGCTCAACAGCGGCCCCGAATACATGCAACAATTTGAACGGCTGGTAAAACGCGACCGCAGCCGTACCTCCGTTTTCATGTGGAGCATCGGTAACGAAGAGGGATGGATACAAACCAATTCGTACGGCAAACGCATTGCCGCCACCTTTGTGCAAAAGCTGCGCCAGCTCGATCCCACCCGCACCTGTACCTATGCCGCCGACCTGGGCAACGTGTTTGAAGGCATCAACGAAGTAATACCTGTACGCAGCTTCAACTACCGGCAGTTTGCCGTGGCCGATTACCACCGCAGCCATCCCAACCAGCCCATCCTGGGCACCGAAATGGGCAGCACCGTTACCACACGCGGGCAATGGGCGGTGGATTCCGTTCGCGGCTACCTGCCCGATCAGGACCTGAACGCTCCCTGGTGGGCCAGCACCGCCGAAGCCTGGTGGACACTGGCCGCCACTCACGACTACTGGCTGGGCGGCTTTATATGGACCGGCTTCGACTACCGCGGCGAACCCACCCCCTTTCAATGGCCTAATATCAGCTCGCACTTCGGCGTAATGGACGTGTGCGGCTTTCCCAAAAACCTGTATTACTACTATCAAAGCTGGTGGACGGATAAAGACGTGCTGCACATTTCGCCCCACTGGAACCACCGCAACGAATGGGGGCAACCCAAAAAACAAATCGACGTGTGGGTAAACAGCAATGCCGATGATGTGGAGCTTTTTCTCAACGGCAAAAGCCTCGGCAAAAAAATCATGCCGCGGAACGGCCACCTGCGTTGGCAGGTGGAATTTGAGCCGGGCAAACTGGAAGCCGTGGCCTACAAAAAAGGCCGGCGGCTCACCGCAAAAGTTGAAACCACGGGCGTGCCGGTTGAAGTGGTGCTTACCCCATACAAAACAACCCTGCTGGCCGATGGCCGCGATGCCACCGTAATGAATGTAACCGTGGTGGACCGCGAAGGCCGCGAAGTACCCGATGCCAACAACATGATTTATTTTAAAGTAACCGGCGATGCCAAAATTATTGGCGTAGGTAACGGCGACCCCAGCAGCCATGAGCCCGACAAGTGTGCCGACGGCATGTGGCAGCGCAGCCTCTTCAACGGCAAATGCCAGGTAATTATACAGGCGGGCACCACACCGGGCCTGTTTAAGGTGGAAGCCAGCGCTAACAACCTATACAGCGCATCTACCGAAGTAATACAGGTGGCGCCCGAAAACGTAAATACCATTACGATAGATGAACGATTCCGGCTGAAAGGCGAGGCAGCCCGGCCGCGTACCGTAGATGCTGCGCTGGGCGCCGACATATCGTTTTTACCCGAACTGGAAGCACAGGGCATGCGCTTTTCCGATAAAGGCGTGGTGAAGGATGCCATTGAAATCCTCAAAGACCACGGCTTTAACTACGTGCGCCTGCGCATTTTTCATGATCCGGCGCAGGACAGCGGGTATTCGCCCGGCAAAGGGTTTTGCAACCTCGAAAACACACTCAAAATGGCAAAGCGGGTGAAAGCCGCCGGCCTTAAACTGCTGCTCGATTTTCATTACAGCGATTACTGGGCCGACCCGGGCAAGCAATACAAACCTGCTGCCTGGAAAGGCCTTTCGTTTGAAGAACTGAAACTGGCCCTGTACAACTACACCAAAAACGTGCTGGAACAACTGCAGGCACAGGGCACCCTGCCCGATATGGTGCAGGTGGGCAACGAAATCAATCACGGCATTGTGTGGCCCGACGGCAACGTGATGAACATGAACCAGCTGGCGCAGCTGCTGTGTGCCGGTACCGCGGCGGTTAAAGCCGTGGACCCCACCATACAAATGATGCTGCACGTGGCGCTGGGCGGTCAAAACCACGAATCGGTTTTCTTTATTGACAACATGCTGACCCGCGGCGTGCATTTTGATGTAATTGGCCTGTCGTACTATCCCAAATGGCACGGTACGCTCGATGAGCTGGAGTACAACCTGAACGACCTGATACGCCGCTACAACAAAGATGTAATTGTGGTGGAATATTCGGCCCGCAAGCAGGAAGTGAATAAGATTGTTTTCAACCTGCCCAACGGCCGCGGCAAGGGTACCTTCATTTGGGAACCGCTGAACACCTGGGAAAAGTTTTTTAACGATGACGGTACCTCCAACCACCTCCTGTTGCTGTACGATGAAATAAGCCGGCAGTATTTGCAGCGGCGGTGAGAGGGTAGGCCCGGTTAGATGATTGATGACTGATTATTAATTATTGATTACGGGGCTGTCAAAGGAAGCAGCTTGGCATATTAGTTTTAAGTTCTCTCTGCGTATTCTCTTTTACTCCCTTCTTTGCGGTTGGCTCAAAGCCCAACACCTTTCAACCCAGGTCAACGTTGAGTCTGCCAACTTAAAACGCTCTTTACGAATAACGTAGTTCTCTTTGTGTGCTTTGTGTACACCCTGTGTCCATTGTGGTAAAATTCAGATAAACCACAAGGAACACCAGGAAAATGCACCAAGTGCCCAAGGGTACGCTACCGGTTACAGTCTGCGATGGCACAAAGAAAACGCTGTTCCAAAAAACAAATATCGTTTCAATAGGGCCAAACGCCGGCGGATATAAAACCGCAGGAGGAGGTACCAACACGCCCTTTCCTTTTCAGCCCTCGCAGCAACCCACTACCTTTACGCAAAACGTTTTTCATGTTGTACAGCCGCTTCATACCGCTGTTTGTGCTGGGATGCGTGATTGTCTTTAGCGTACCTGCACAGAAAAAATCGGTAACACCCGCCCTTTATTATCCGCCCGCCGGCAGCTGGGAGCAACGCCCGCCGGCAGCCCTGCAGCTCGACAGCCTGCAGCTGGCCAAAGCCATTGCCTTTGCCGTACAGCACGAAACCCAGGCGCCGCGGAATATGGAAATCAATCACTACCGCACGTTTGGCAAAGAACCCTTTGGCGATGCCATAGGCCCATTTGAAGAGCGGGGCGCACCCACCGGCCTGGTGGTACACAAAGGCTACCTCGTTGCCCAATGGGGCGAACCGCTGCGCTGCGATATGACGCACAGCGTTACCAAAAGTTTTTTGTCGGCCACCGTGGGCCTGGCGGTAGACCGCGGTTTGATTGCCTCAGTACACGACTGCGTGGCGCCCTACATACCTCCCATTGAGCCGTACCGCCCCGGCGAAGTGTACCGCCCTGCCGACCGGCTGGGCCAGCCGCAACTGCTGCATCCCTTTCGTACCCCGCATAATCAAACCATTACCTGGGACCACCTGCTGCGCCAAACCAGCGATTGGGAAGGCACCCTGTGGGACAAACCCGAGTGGGCCGACCGCCCCGATGCCGATGCCGGCCAATGGCTCAACCGGCCCCGCAAACCCGCTGGTTCGGCCTACGAATACAACGACGTGCGGGTAAATGTGCTGGCCCTGGCAGCCACCTCGGTATGGAGGCAGCCTCTGCCGCAGGTGCTGAAGCAACACATCATGGATCCCATCGGTGCCTCGAATACCTGGCGGTGGACGGGCTACCGAAACTCCTGGATTGTGCTGGACGGCCAGCCCGTACAAAGCGTGAGCGGCGGCGGCCATTGGGGCGGCGGCATGTTCATCAATGCCTATGATATGGCCCGCTTTGGCCTGCTGTGCCTGCGCCGCGGGCAGTGGAACGGGCGGCAACTGCTGTCGGAGCAATGGATCCGGCAATCGCTAACGCCCACCGAAGCCGAGCCTACCTATGGCTATATGAACTGGTTTTTGAACACCAATCGCAAACTGCTGCCTGCGGCGCCGCCCGAAGCGTATTACCACCTGGGCAACGGCGCCAACGTAATTTATGTAGACCCTGTACACGACCTGGTAGTGGTGGTGCGGTGGATTGACAGCCGGTATTTGAATGAATTTATTGCCGAAATACTAAAGGCGCTGCCAACCAGATAGTGTTAACCGTCAATAACTTTTATCTGCAGCATGACCATCCTTCTTGCTCCCGATAAATTCAAAGGCAGCCTTACGGCCTTTGAAGTATGCCGGCATCTTGAAGCGGGCATTCGCAAGGTGTTGCCGCAGGCAGCGGTGCGTTCGTTTCCACTGGCCGATGGGGGCGATGGGTTTGCCGCAACGCTGCAGCATTATTGGCATACCCATACGATTGCAGTTACTACCGTAGACCCGCTGGGCAGAAACATCCGGGCTACATATGAATGGGATGCCACAACCGGCACTGCCATCATTGAGCTGGCCGCCGCATCGGGCCTGGTGCTGCTGCAGCCGCAGGAGCGCAACCCGCTGCATACATCTACCTATGGCACCGGCCTGCAAATCAAAGATGCCCTGGAACGGGGCGCCCGGCACATACTGCTGGGCCTGGGAGGAAGCGCCACCAACGATGCGGGTACGGGCCTGCTGGCCGCCCTGGGCTTCCGCTGGCTGGATGCCCACCACCACGAACTGAAGCCCTGCGGCGAAAATCTGGCCCGTGTGGCATTTGTAGAACCTCCTGCAACGCTGCCGCGGGTACGCCTTACCGTTGCCTGCGATGTAAACAATCCCTTGTACGGGCCCAACGGTGCGGCCTTTGTATATGCACCGCAAAAGGGTGCCGATGCCGCCATGGTACAGCAGCTCGATGAAGGACTACGCCACTTGGAAACGATTTTGAACCGTTACACGAACGAGCCGGTAGCACAGATACCCGGCACTGGAGCTGCCGGCGGCGTGGTGGCCGGATTGCTGCCCTGGTTGCAGCCCCAAATCTGCAGCGGTATAGAATTACTGTTGCAGGCAAGCGGTATGGAGGCGGCCCTGCCCGGCGCCGATTTGCTGATTACCGGTGAAGGCCGGCTCGACAGTCAAAGCCTGCAGGGTAAAGTAGTAGGTGTTGTTGCCGCACGGAGCAGGCAATACAATGTTCCGGTTGCTGCCGTGTGTGGCGTTGCTGCCGTTGATACAGCAGTGCTGCAGCAGGCAGGCATTTGCAGCATGGTGCAATTGCTGCAGCCGGGCCGAACGGTTGCCGGGTGCATGGCCCGGGCCGGTGTACTGGTAAGCGAGGCAGCCGAGCAACTAATGCATGCTATATTGAAAAACTGAGAGCGGCATTGCAGGGCCCGAAATACCGGCTAACCCCAACCGGTTTATAACTATTCAACTGAAGCAATCGGTATAAAACAAGCTTGCCGACGTAGGTAGCACGCCGGCAAGTTGTTTAGGTGTTTTAAAAGAAAAGGTGCATAGGTTAACCATAAGGTGTACAGGTTAAAACGGCCGTTAGCGATTGTTCATTTGTTGAATCATGCTGAGCAGTTGACTTTCGGTTACCTCAGACAGAACAAATGTTACAGGTACGTAATTCTTTCCGGGGTCAGGGCTGCCGATGGTTACATCCTTCATTTCGGCATAGATCTTATTATTGTTAAAGGATACAGCCAAAAACGTACCTTCCAATCCAATGGGCATCACATTCTGATAGCTTAAGAATCCGCGTTTGTCGTTGGGGGCATTCAGGATTTTAGAGGTAAGCTTTACAAGAATATTCTGGTTGCGCACTTTAAAGTATAGCATGTTGGGCTCGTGGTACATATGACCGGTAGCGGTTGAACTGTTCCATTGGTTTGAGAAGTAACCCAGCACGGTTGTTTTGGGGCGCGGGTCTGCGTAAAACACATCCACATTGCGCCAGGCACCCAGGCTGTCCAAAACAAACGATGAGGTTCCGTTCATGTTGTTGGTTGCAAAGCGGCCCGGAATTTGCGACCAGTTAATGCCCCGCGAATAAGGAATGGCCATGTTTACAGTAGTAGGCTGGTTTTCATGGTTATGGCCCGATAATGTGGTGTATAATGTAGTATCGCCCCGCCACATGGGAATTTCTCGGATTTGACCACCGGTAGTTGGGTTAGGAGCTGCCGGTACACGCACCCGGGTTACCGAATCGGATAACTGCAGGCGGGCCCCGTTTTGCTCGGCCTGCACATTAATTTCGCCATAAGAAATCAGCATTCCATGATCGGCATTGGTGGGGCGGTTCGAAAGAATCATGTCGGCAGGCTGAAAAAGATCCCGAACATGTACGGTAACGTTACCGGTTACAATTTGGTTGCTGGCATTTTTAAAAGCATTGGCCGGGAAGGTGATGACGGTTCCTTTACGGGTGGTAACCGTACCTCCGGTTGCGGCATTAATGGTAAAGGTTTCATTTTTTACTTCATGTGCGGCAAAAAACTCCGACAATTTGCGGATGTCGCGATCGTTGCCACCCATATCTGAATCCTGGTTTTTACGGCAGGCAGTGCTTAAAACTGAAAACAGTAGTGCGGTAACAATAACATTCGATTTCATAGCTGTAAATTTTAAAGGTTTTCGGTTGTTTTATGAGTATATCAGCACTGTACTTCGTTTGTTACCCTGGCGGCGCAATTTTTTTAAAAAAATTTTTTACACCTTCCTGCGCCTAGCGAAGCAGCGGACAGCCGAAAACCCCAAACCCTGCTTTTTTAAAACAGCGGATTATGCACCCGCACAAGAACAGGTTTGTAAATTGATAGAAACGATGCCCATTCATTTGGCCGATGGGATACGTTATAGTTGCTTATTATGTAAGTATTACACTACAAATCCCCCCGGCTTAAGCAAGCCGGATACATGTGATGAGTTTGCAGGATATTCATCAAAAGCACGGGTGCCGTACGTAACTGCAATACAGTATACAGAACTGGACCAGGATTAAATATTAAAACCTGTTTGCCTTTGTAATTTTTACTTACCGATGCTTTTTCGGTTATGGTACCGATAGTAAGCAAGTATCAGAAAAACCATAACCGACACAGCAATTACCCACACCGGTATGAATGGAGTGGCGGGCTTCAGCGGTATTTGCTGCGGAAATCCAATATGCATAAAACCCGCCCATAAAACCGGGTTTAACTGCGAGGGGTGTTGTATCTGGCTAAAGTATTGGTAGCGTGCCTTCCATAAGGCGCTATCGGTAGATAACCCGGCTTGCAGGCCTTTGTAAAATTCGGGAATGATGGCGGCCGCATACGCATCATCCAGCAACCAGCGGCTGGCAACAACACCGGGTACGCCCAGCGCAATAAATGCCCTACCGATACTGGCCAGGCCTTCGCCGTTTTGATTTTCGCCATCGGCCGAATGGCAGGCCGTAAGCACAACCAGCGGCGTGCGGGCCTGTATAAATTGCAACTGGCCCAAATACACGGGCTCTTTAAAAAGCAGCCAGGGCTGCTTGCCGGAATCGGAAGCAACGGCATGCGTGGCAATGTGTAACACATTGCGCTTTTCCAATGCATTTATGAAAAGCGAGGGCTCCGTTTTTGTGGCATCGGAGGTGCGGGTAGCAAAATGTTTGCGCAGCCACGCCGTTTCTTCCTTGCTGAAAGGTAATGCCGGCAGGTTGGCATAGGGCTGGTTGCAGTTATAAGCGGTAATCGCAAATTTTTGGGAGGAAGCCTGCTGCATGTTTTTATACTGCACCAGGCTATAAACGTATGAAACAGGCTTCTCCTGCGCAAGAAAAATAGTTTTACTGCTGTTCCAAAGCGCTTCAAAAGGCAACCGGTGCAATACACCATCGGCCGAAATAAGCAGGGGCTTGTTCATGCGGGGCAATGGCAACAACAGGTTGTAGAGATGGCCTGCGGTTGTGTAATACAAAGCGGGATTGTTATCAAACGCAAAGTTCCATTGCTCAAAATAGGTGTTTACAAATTTTTGTACCGAATCCTGTATGGCGGCGGCATATTTAAATGCCGCGATGGTATCGCTTCCGGCTCGTATGATATAGGTATGATTGCTGCTGCAAAAAAAAGCGTACACGTCGTTTCGCGTTAATACGGACGTTAAATTCTTCCAGAAATATTCATAATCGGGCGGGGTGAGCAGCCGCTTCATCCGGTTTTCTTCAATGCCCAGCTGCATTTCAAGGTAGCGGATGTGTTGCTCTATTTTTAACGCCTCGGTGCTGTCGGTTGCCTGTGCAATTTGAAGGTAATAGTTTCGTAATTGTTCAATTTTTAAGGCGTTGGCCGCAAGCTGCTGCTCATTAATACGTGCGTTACGCACCTGTGTGCTGATTAAATTTCTGGCTTTTGACAGTTCTACAATCCATAGCAGTTCCCGCAATACGGTGGGGTTCCGGTTATTTTCATAAAGGTTCCAGAAATACGAAACGGCTTCTTCGTACAGCAATCTTCGTTCCGCATCGGCCTCAAAGCCGCTGCTGATGGGCGAGTGCACAATCAGCTGACGGGTGTACGCTTCATTGGTAACTGCCGTTTTGTAATAATAGGTGCTGCTGTCATTAGGAGTTGTTGTTTTGTAACAACGGGCCAGGTTGTAGTAAATTCCGGTAACCAGCGGATCGGGATAAAGCCCTGCGCCCCGGGGCACCATAAAAGTCAGCGCCTTTTTTAGCTGTTGTTTTGCCTGGGGTATGGCATGAAGTTGAACCTGAATTTTACCCATTTCAAGCAGCAGTTTCGCTTTTTCGCGGTAGCGGCTGGCGGGAAAATATTTTGCTACAATTTCATAGGCTCGTGTTAAATCGGTTAATGCCTGCCGGTACTGCTGTTGCTTTTGCTGCAACGTTGCCGCAATTTGCAGCGATGCAACATACCACAGGGCATGATCAACCGCAATGCGATTGCTTTTAAAATAATGCAATGCGACCCGGTTGTAGTATCGTGCGCTGTCGTATTGTTCGGCGCTGATGTAGGCTTCGCTTAATATGTTGCATAAAAAGGGCTGATATTCGGGAGCTGCCGGCACATACAAAAGGCCCTGTCCGGCCAGCTGAATGGCACTACTGTAATTACGCATCCAGTAATGTGTAATTGCGAGGGTACCGTATAACGAGGCAAGTATGTTGTGGTTTTTTGCGGCTATGGCTGTATCAATGGCAGCTTGTTGTAACGCAAGGGCCTTGTCGTAATCGCCCAGGCGCACATAATTGTTGCCCAGCGGTTTGATGATGTATTCAATTTTATCATAGGCCACGTTGTTTTCATCGCAAAAGCGTAGGGCCTTTTCATAACATTCTGTACTGGCCAGGATGTGCCCCTGCTGCAACAAATAATATCCCGAAAGCAGCACAAAGTCGAGCCAGGCCGTTTTTTCAGCTTCCGTTACGGGTTTGCGCCAGATGGTTTTTTGCAGGGAATCGGTGCGGGTGGCATAGATTGCGGGTTGATTGTCCAAAAGATCGTACAAATTGTCGAGGTACCGGCGCAGCGTATCCTTGGCAGGCTGCTGCAGGCCAACGGCAAGGGCATCTGATTGTTGCTTTTGACCGGTAAACACCAGCCAAATCAGAAAACACGAGAAGATAACAATCAGGTACCGGGGCCGCATGGGGCAAATTTACAGCCGCACAGAGGCATACAGGAATATAAAAGAGCGGCCAGCGGTATGCAGGTAGTAACGGGCGCCAAGCTGGGGGCCTAATTTCACCTTTCCTGCCTGCACATCTACAAAAGGCAACACCTGCATTTGCAGGGCATTTTTTTGCACCATATTGGTTTTTATGGTGTAGGGTACATTTTGTTGCCCCCCAAAAAACAGCAGGCGGTAGGTTGTTTCGTCGTAATCGCGTTGTTGGATAACCGCATCTACGCGTGCCCCGGCACCGGCAGAAAGCCAGTTGTTGATGTTGTGACGCAAATGTACAGGCACCACCCCTGCCTGTATAATTTTTTGAGAGCGTATTTGACTAAACCCTCTGTACTCATACTGGGTATTCTCGATTACAATTCTCCCCTGCTGTGGAAAGGTATCTTTCTGAAAACGGGTTTGCGTTACACTTCCCCAAAACTCAAACTGCAGGTAGGGCTTATGCGGAGCCAGTTTTGAAATACCCACACCCACATTTACCCCGTTACTTACAGGCTTCTGAATTTGATGATACCAGCCGGCAAATACAATAGGCGACAAAGAGGGCTTAAACCTACCGGTTGCAAAGTTGGTTATCACCGGCGGGTTGTTGTCAAAGTAAATGGCGGTTCGGCCGCGGAAGGGGGCATTGTTCAGTTTCTTTTTTGTACTTACCTCAAACTGTAAAAATCCCTTTGTGCTGTCCATATCGGCAACCCCCCGCTGGTTGGTACCTGCCACATAAATACCGTTAAAATCAAAATATACTTTATGCGGGTTGACCGAATCTGGTACCAACTCCCAACAACCTCTTTTCACCGCAAGACTGTCGCACGGAGGGCACTGCGGCTTCATGTCTTTTATAGTAATGGTATTCCGGTTGGCCTCTTCGGGTAAATCAATGGCCAGGCGTATGCGGCGGGCCGGGCCATCGCCATCGTTCTGAAAGCGAATTTTATAACTCAGTTTTTTTTGTTTACTGAGCAGGCGGTAGTTCAGCGGACTGCTTTGAATGGTCATTTTGTTCGGGTCGTGCGAGGTAACGATGGGTATTTGCAACTGGTGTAAATAAACCATACCCGTATCGGGCACAAAAAGGCCGGTTATGGTAATGGTCGCTCCCGTGTCTTGCAGCATTTCAGGGGTTACCCGCAATTCCGAAAAAATGAAATTCGATGCCGGCGCATCGGAGTTGATGCGCATTCCCCAAAGCATGTCGTAACCCTTTTGCAGTGAGGTAAGGAAAGCTTTTCCATCGGTACCCGTAAACGTGCGGATTTCTTTGGTGTTGCTAGCCGGACTGCCACTGCTGGTAAACAAAATTTTTTCGGGCGAACGAAGAGCGGCAAGCAGTTCTTTTCCCTGCATTACTTCTGCCGGATGATACCAGCGGAAGCCGGCAGTATCGAAGCAGTTTCTGCCAAAATATTTTTCATTCAAAAACAGCAACAGGTTTCCCCGAACGCTGCCGGAACTTTTGATACCGGCTATTACTACCATCGTATCGCCCGGCCGGGCCATACAATCGTATTTCAATTCAAACACACCGTTGGCTTTAAAAAAGCCGGCTTCAGCAGGGCTGGGAGTGCCCTTTGTATCTGCCGCAAGCAGCACCGGTACTTTTTGGGTATGCTTGCCGGGCTTTTTGCCATCGTCGTAATTATTTACGGCATAAAGGGTAGCTTCATAGGTGCCGGGGTTTTCATAAACATGCGCCGGATTGGCCTCGGTACTGAAATGGCCATCGCCAAAATCCCATAAATACGAATAAAACGGTTTGGGGGCACCGGGAATTTGCTGCAGCGGCGGCAACTTGGCCTGAAACACAAATTTGTTTCCCTGTTGCGTGATAACGATTCCGGTGTCGCTTTGGGCGTTTGCAGAAACAACCAATCCCAATAAGAGTAATACAAGGAAAATTCTTGTCATTTTCGGTTCATGTTGCTTGCAGGTTGAACAGCTAAATTAGCTATAAATTTTTAATACATTTGTTCGCATGCGCCAACACCCCGATCAGAAATATATAGATGGGTTGCTCCAAAACGACAGCAGGGTACTTAAAGAAATTTACGAACGATACACCTCTCCCATAAAGGCTTATTTACTTTCAAAAGGATGTGAAGAAAACGAAGCAGCCGACATTTTTCAGGAAGCCCTGATTGATATTTTCAAATTAGCCCGTTCTTCCGAATTTGTACTCACCTGTCCGTTTGAAGCTTTCTTACTGCTTATTTGCAAACGCAAATTTTTGAACAGCAAAAAAAAATCCGGCGCTTCCACGGTAACAATTGAAAACAACAGTGTATATACTAAGGAAGAAAGCTCCTTACACGAATCGTATGGACGGGAGATGCAATTTTTAGACCGTCAGGAATTGGTAATGACGATACTGGAAGGCATGGGTAACTGTAAGGAAATTATTCTGAAAAGTTTAACGGAGCTGCCGCAGGCCGCCATTGCCGAAGCGTTGGGCATGAGCCATGCCTACTTTCGGAAGCGGAAAACCCATTGTATGCAAACCCTCATTGATAAAATTCGGGTGCATCCCCGGTATAAAGAGTTGAAAACATGAACTATACGTTTGCCGATATCGAAAAATATGTGGAGGGACACATGACCCCGCAAGAGGCACAGGCCTTTGAGGCAGCCTGTGAACGGGAAGCCGAGCTGAAAGAGCAATTGGAGGCGTATATGTTTACCCGGGATGTGCTGCAAAAAGAAGCTGCCCTTGGCAACGAAACAGCAGCTTTAAAAGAAAAGCTTACCCAACTTAGCCGGGAGCATTTTGGAAGTGCCGGGGCAACAGCAAAAGTGGTACGCCTGCGTACGCTTTCCTATTACATGGCAGCCGCGGCCTCGGTAGTACTGTTACTTTGGTTAACAGTGTTTTATAATGCCGATGAGGGCTTTACCATTCAACCCATACCCGGCGCCATTGTGCGGGGAAACACCTCGGATTTTATGGTTGCTGCACAGCACTTTAATGAAGGGGCGTATGCGCAAGCGTTGCCCGCATTTCAGAAATTGTACCGGCAGGATAGCGCCAATGCGGTGTATGCGTATTACTTGGGCATTTGTTATTTAAAAGTGGGCGATTACCGCCAAAGCTGCCCGCTGATGGAACGTGTGGCCAACGGAACATCGGCCTACCGCGAAGATGCACAGTTTTTTGTAGCGCTTTGTGCCCAAAAAACCGGCGATAAGGCCCGGGCAGAAGCGGCCATTAAAAAAGTGCCCCCAACCAGTCCGTATTACAAAGCGGCCCAAAAATTACTGCGTGAGCTGTAATACATTTTGGACAAACAGCTAAACGGTCTTTCTTTGAAATTTATGGGCAACCAATTCCGTTGTTCAGGCTTTACTGCTCCCTGCAAACCTACAGGCTGGCGAACAAAGATTTGCAGTAAATTATTGGTTCAACAAGGATTCTTCTTAACGGTCTTTTTTCGCCGCCGATTAGCTTCCATGAGTTGCCTGCCGGTGCAGCCCGGCATACCGGAATCGTTCCTATCTTCAATGGAAATGCAACAGGCTAAGCGTTTCCCCTAAAGCAGCCTCTATGCGTTCTCTCAAATTTGAAAGTACACTGCCCGATTGTTTGTGATTACTTCAAAAACGTTGTAACCTTGTATTGTCAAACGTAAATCCAATCCTAAGCAAAAAACGACTTGATCCAATATCCTAAAAAAGGGCAGCGCCCGAAAAACCGAACGGCATCAGTATCCATGAAAACGGAAGCAGAAAAAATTACTGAATGCCACATAAAACTCCCGCCGCTGAACGGCGGGATTTTTATATCTCTCCCCTGATCTTGTGGAGCGGTAAAAAAAGTTCCGCATTGCAACCGGTTGCTGCAGAAAAGGGATTGCTGTGATTTCTTTTACTGAACAAAGCAATTGTACCTTACAACTTTATCAATAATTGAAATCATTGTTCAACGGTGCATCCATCATTGCAAACTACACCAAAACGGCGCCAACTTCGGCGCATGATGCGCCTGGTAAAAAAATTCCTTTGGCAGCAACCCAGCTTCCTTTCGTGGCTAACAGCGGCTACCCTGCTGGCCTGCCTGCTGTACCTGGTTATACTGGCAATCGGCATCAGCAAAAACCCGGAAGCCCTGATAGGGTTGTTGTTGCTGCCCTGGATGGTGGTGGTGTTGCTAGCCGAAATACTGGCCGATGCCCTTAGCCGCCGGCTATGGCAACACCGACCCATTGTGCTGTGGACGGTGCAAGTAGCAATGGCGCTGCCTTTTTTGTACCTGGGTGCTAAAATTTTTTTGCACCGCACCATCTTTCGCCTGCCTCCGGGTGTGGTATATGTGTTGGTGGCCGAAACCCGAACCGGGGCGCTCAACCCCCACCGGAACCTGCTGTAGATGCGTACTACCGTAACGGTGTCAGAAGATGGTATTGTATGGCTGCGCCGACCTCTAAGTATGCGGGAACGACAGCACCTGCAGCTCGAACGTACCAATGGCACGCCCATACGGTGGTTTACTGTTTACAACAGTTCTTCCGTTTCATCATCATTCCGCTGCGGTAACCGGGTTGCGAACAGTTGGCTGCTGGTGGTGATGCCCAGCGCCAAGCAATTGCCGCAACCGGCCGACTCGCTGGTGTTGCGCCTGCAGCAGCAGGCCTGTAAAAAATGCAATAAACAGGCAAGGACAATTGGATTATTTTTTGGCCGGACTACAGTTTTTCTCAAGCGGTATGCATTTTTGTGTAGCTTGCTAAAAAATCCGGTGTACTGTTGCAAACCCGTAGGGAATTAGAAACCGAAGCTTCTCCTGCCATACCAAGTTGCCACCGCTTTGCTTTGTTATTCGAAAACCTAATGAAGCCCTCAATCCGTCCACACAGCGCCAATACCCCTG
This sequence comes from Lacibacter sp., assembly GCA_046297415.1. Lineage (GTDB taxonomy): Bacteria > Bacteroidota > Bacteroidia > Chitinophagales > Chitinophagaceae > Lacibacter. The sequence goes on along the minus strand of JBKBIL010000007.1, from coordinate 11,982 downwards.
TTGCACAGTTCTTTATTATAAGCCGCCAGTTGTTGCTGCAGTGTAATGGCCCGTTGTTGCAACTGTTGCCATTGCGCATCCAATTCAGCACGGCGGTTGCGGCTGCCCTGGTTTATCCGCGGTATTTCGCTTTCGGTTTGGTTGATGAGGAACAGGTAGTTGGCAGTAAACTTGTTGGGGAAGTTCTCCACATCGTCGTACGCTTTTGAAAGGCGCTGTACCATATCGCCATCCCAGGCACGCAACTGCTGCAACAGGTCACTGCCTTTTTGATGCAGGGACTGCAGCGACGCTTCTTTTGCCAGGGTTTGCAGCAGGGCTTCCAACTGATTGGCTTTGGCAAACAGGCTGTTTACCTGGTTGTGCATTTGGGTGAGTTGCTGCTCCATTTCGGTCATAAAGCGGTGGTATTCGTTGTAGGTGGCGGCATCGGTGGGATAGAGGGGATTGGGCAAAATAATGGCCTCGGTTTTTACGGTAGCATTTCCTGCAGTAAGCAGCACCTGATAGGTGCCGGGCGGCACCTTATGGCCGGTGAACCGGCTTTCAATGTACACACCGGGTACGCCGGGCATGGTGGCCGTACGCATATTCCACACCACACGGTTCAGCCCTTCGTTGCGGGTAAGTACCGGGTCGGCCGGAGGGGCACCATCGTAGCGGGGCGCAGTTGCGGCTTCGGAACTGAAGCGGCGCAGGAGGTTGCCGGCCGCATCGCGTACTTCGAGTTGTAATTTTTCAGCCGTCAGTTCTTTGGGCAGTTGATAGTACAATACCACCCCCGTTGCCGGGTTTACGCCACGGAAAGGGTGGGTTCCGTTAAACGCGGGATTGTTGCCATCCAGTTCGCTGCCGCCGTGCATCAGATAGGCGGGCTCGGGTGCATACAGTTGCAGGCCGGTACTTTCTTTTTTATACTGGCGCAGCAGTCCCAAATCGTCCAAAATCCAAAAACTGCGGCCGCTGGTGGCGGCAATCAGGTCGCCCTGATGCACCCGCAGGTCGGTAATGGGCGTAATGGGCAAATTCAGCTGCAACGAACTCCAGTTTTTCCCGCCATCCCAGCTTACAAACACGCCCAGTTCGGTTCCGGCAAATAACAGGTCTTTCCGCACCTCATCTTCCCGCACCACCCGGGTAAAGGCGTTGCGGGGAATGCCGTTGTCAATGCGGGTCCAGGTTTTGCCGTAGTCGGTGGTTTTGTACAGCCCGGGGGTATGATCGTTAAACTTAAAGCGGGTGGTGGCAATATAGGCGGTGGCTTTATCGTGAGGCGAAATTTCAATGGCATTTACCAGGCATTCGGCCAACCCGGGTGGGGTTACGTTGTTCCAGGTTTTTCCCCCGTCGCGGGTGAGGTACACCAGCCCGTCGTCGCTGCCGGTCCACAGTACGCCTTTTTCGTGCGGCGATTCGGCCACATAGGCAATGGTGCCATAATTTTCGGCGCCTACGGCTTCGTTGGTGTAGGGCACGCCGCCTTTGCCTTGTTTCGATTTGTCGTTGCGGGTAAGGTCGGGCGATACTTCCGTCCAGCTATTGCCCCAGTCGCTCGTTTTCAAGAGCACCTGGGCGGCATGGTAAAAGGTGTTGGGCTCGTGCCGGCTCCAAATGATGGGGGCGTTCCAGTTGTAGCGGTATTGCATGTCTTTGGCGTCCATGCCCAGGTACTGGTTGGGCGCCGCCATAATGTGGGTGCTGGCGTTGGCTTTGGTATCGAGCACCTCAATGGTACCCTGGTAGCTGCCGCCCAGCACGCGGGTGGGATTGTTGGGATCGAAGGCCAGGAAAGCGCTTTCGCCGCCGGCCGATGCCGTCCAGTCGGTGGCTGTAATGCCATAGCCGCCCAGCGAACGGTGCGGAATGCAAACCGAGGTATTATCTTGCTGGCCGCCGTAGATGTGATAAGGAAAGCGATTGTCCACATTAATGCGGTAAATCTGCGCCGTGGGCATATTGCTTTGGGTGCTCCAGCTGCGCCCCTTGTTGAAGCTGATGGCGGCGCCGCCGTCGTTGGCAATAATGAGGTTATCGGGGTTGCGGGGGTTGATCCACAAATCGTGGTAATCGCCATGGGTGCCGCTGAGTTGTTCCCAGGTGCGTCCACCGTCGGTACTGCGCAGGGCCGGGGCACTGAGTACGTAAAGAGTTTCCTCGTTTTGCGGGTCAACAAACAGTTCAATATAGTACCAGGCCCGCTGCACCAGCCGGTGGTCGTTGGTAACGCGGCTCCAGCTGGCCGCGGCATCGTTCGATTCAAACAGGCCGCCTTTTTCCTGTTGGGAGTCGCTTTCAATAAGGGCATATACTTTTTCGGGGTTGGAGCGGCTAACGGCAATGGCCATCTTGCCCATTTCTTTGGGCAGGCCTTTTTCCAGGCGGGTCCAGGTTTCGCCGCCATCCACGCTTTTGTATAAGCCGCTGCCCGGCCCGCCGCTGATGACCTGCCAGGGTTTGCGGCCATGCTCCCACATGGCAGCGTATAAAATGCGGGGGTTGGTGGCATCCATACTCAGCTCGGCGCAACCGGTGTTTTCGTTTACGTATAGTACCTGCCTCCAGGTGGCACCGCCATCAGTGCTTTTATAAATGCCCCGCTCTTTCGAGGGGCTGTAGAGAGCACCTTGTGCCGCCACCAGCACTACATCGGGGTTGCGGGGGTCAATAACAATGCGGGCAATGTGTTGCGTGGGGGTTAGGCCCATGTGTTTCCAGGTTTTGCCGGCATCGGTGCTTTTATATACGCCATCACCGTGGTGGGTCATCACCCCGCGGGGGGCATGCTCGCCCATACCTACATATACCACGTTGGGGTCGCTTTCGGCAACGGCCACGGCGCCTACCGATCCGGTTTTGAAATATCCGTCGGATACGTTGAACCACGAAAGGCCCATATCAACCGTTTTCCACAAACCCCCTCCCGTTGTACCCATATAGTACGTATTGATATCGCCGGGTACACCGGTGGCACAAACGGAGCGGCCGCCGCGGAAGGGCCCGATACTGCGCCACTTAAGCGGTGCAAACACCCGGTTCCAGTCGTCGGCCGGAGGTGCTGCGGCGGTTCGGGTAGCAGCCGTTGATTGGGTTTGCGTAAGCCCGGGTGCGGTAATGCCCATCAAGGCCAGCATAAGCAGTACAAACGATTTCATGCTGTAGGTTTTGGTTAGGGAAAGGTAGCGCAATTCTTTTGTTTCTGCAGGGATAAATGGCAGCATGATTCCTGCTTGTGAGGCAGTCGTTGCGGCCGGCGCATCAAAAACAATATGCCGAAGGTAAGCCGTGCATATCTTCTTTTACCCTTCCCCTTGGAAAGGTTTCAGACCCTGCCGGGTTTCAACTACTTTTGCAGCCACAACGATTGCAGTACTGCCCATACAGGGCAACGCAAGTCGTTGCACCTTTCACGTTCATCTTACTTATATAATGAAAACAACTCCCTTTACCCACAAACACATGGCCCTGGGGGCCAAAATGGCCGCATTTGCGGGCTTTCACATGCCCATTTCGTACACCGGTATTAACGACGAGCATGCAACCGTGCGCAACAACGCCGGTGTATTTGATGTGAGCCACATGGGCGAGTTTATCCTGAAAGGCGCCGGCGCACTCGACCTCATTCAACGCATAACCAGCAACGATGCCTCCAAACTTACCACCGGCAAGGCCCAGTACAGTTGCATGCCCAACTACCAGGGCGGCATTATTGACGACCTGCTGGTGTACTGCATTGAAGAAAACCGGGTGTACATGCTGGTGGTAAACGCCGGTAATATTGAAAAAGACTGGAACTGGATTGTGCAGCACAACACCGGCGGGGTGGAGCTGCACAACATTAGCGCCAAAACCTGCCTGCTGGCCGTACAGGGGCCCAACGCCACCAAAATACTGCAGCCCCTTACCGAAATGGACATCATTAACCTGCCGTACTACCAGTTTGTTAAAGGCCGCTTTGCCGGGGTAGATAACGTGCTCATCAGCGCCACGGGTTACACCGGCGCCGGCGGGGTGGAAATATATTTTGAAGACAGCAACGGTGCGGCCGACCGCATTTGGGATGCCATTTTTGAAGTGGGTACGCCGGCCGGCTTGAAGCCCATTGGCCTCGGCGCCCGCGATACCCTGCGCATGGAAAAAGGCTTTTGCCTGTACGGGAATGATATTGACGATACCACCTCGCCGCTGGAAGCCGGCTTGGGCTGGATAACCAAGTTTACCAAAGATTTCATCGGCCGCGCTATACTGGAGCAGCAGAAAGCCACCGGCGTTAGCCGCAAGCTGGTGGGCTTTGTAATGCAGGAGCGGGGCATCCCCCGCCACGGCTATACCATTGCCGATGCCGCCGGCAACAGCATCGGCACCGTTACCAGCGGTACGCAATCGCCCTCACTGCAACAGGCCATCGGGCTGGGTTATGTGCAAACCGCACACGCCGCGTTTGGCAGTGAAATCTACATCCAAATCCGCAATCAGGCGGTAAAGGCCGTGGTTACCAAATTGCCCTTCCTGTAAGCGTGGCTGCCCGGCCTGCAGCTTATTGGTTTCATTGCCGCGCTGCCGCAGGTGGTGTTGTACCGCAACCACCACACCGGCTTGTCCTGCAAGGCTATGGCGAAGAAATGGAACACCCTGCCCGACCCATAACGGGTTTTGCGCCGCCACTGCTTATTTTTGCGGCTTATGGCAAAGCAAAAGCCCACCCTTTTCACCGCACTTTCGCCCGCCCTGCTGCATTTGTACGACCTCAGCAATGCCGTAGTGGTAATTATTGACGTGTTTCGGGCCACCAGCACCATTGCCGCCGCCCTGCACAACGGAGCCCGCTTTGTGGTACCGGTTGATACGGTGGCCAAAGCCATAGCCCTGGGTCGCGAACTCAACGGCATTGCCGCCGGCGAACGCGACGGAAAAATTGCCGACGGGCTGCAGCACGGCAACTCGCCGCTGGAATACAGTGCCGATTTCATTAAAGACCGGGTGCTGGTACTGACCACCACCAACGGTACCCGCCTGCTGCACATGGCGCTGGAAAGAGGGGCCGATACCATCATCACCGGCTCCTTTCCCAACCTCTCGGCTGTTTGCGATTTTCTGCTGCAGCAAAATAAAAACGTAGTGCTGGGCTGCAGCGGCTGGAAAGACCGCTTCAACCTCGAAGACACGCTGTTTGCCGGCGCGGTAATAGCTCAGGTGCAGGAAGCCTTTACCATTCACTGCGACAGTTCGTTTACGGCACTGAGCCTGTACAACCAAATGAAACACGATTTGGTAGGCCATGCCCCACATTTCACCCACTACCACCGACTGGTAGAGCGCTTTGGGCTGATTGAAGACATCCGCTTCTGCCTTACGCCAGATGCAGCACCGGTACTGCCGCTGTACCAGGACGGGAAACTCATCGCCCATTAATTGCACTCCCTTTTGCTTGGCGCCCATTTCGTATTTTACAGGTTATGAATGCACTGCCGCAACGTACTGCCTGGCTTCTGTCGGTTGCCGTTAACCTGCTGCTGGGTGCGGTATGGCTGCTGGCCGAGCCGATACTTGATTCCCGAGACGATTTTTTTCTGTTATACCTGCTGAGCGGCGGCTGGGGCAATGCACCCACCGAACTGTTGCATTATAAATACGGATTAAGCCCGTTGCTTACCAAACCGCTGGCCCTGCTGTTTACTGCTGCGCCCCACTTTAACTGGTACACCGGGCTGCTGCTGGCATGTATGTACAGCAGCGGCGTGGTGCTGGCAGGTGTACTGCTGCTGCAGCAAGGGATAAAAAAAGGTCTGCTGTTATACGGCGCTTTTTTTGCCACGATCAGCTGCTGGTTGCTGCTGCGCATCAATTTTTCGGGCGCCTCATTGTTACTCAGTATGGCAGCCGTAGCCCTGCTGTATGTACAAACAGCAAGGCATGGCCGTTGGTGGCACTATTGGCCCGTGGTTTTATTGCTGGTGCTGGCCTCGTTGCTGCGCATGCATACGGTTGCATTGGTAGGGGTGGCAACAGCACCGCTTTGGCTGGCCGTGCCCTTGCGGCAACTGCTGCAGCAAGTTATTCCGGCACTGGGTACCGCCGCCGTGCTGGCCGTTGCGCTGCACCTGTGGCAGGTACGGTACTACCAACAGCACATTCCCGGCTGGCAACATGAAAATGCGTACCGGGAAGCGTTGTTTGCCGCCGTTAACAGCGGCCGGCAGTACAACCACAGCCTGTTGGCGCAACAACCGGCCGCCGTGCAATTGGCCGCCCGGCAATTCTTCATCGACTTTTCGGTTACCAACCGGCAGGTATTGCAGCAACTGGCAACCAACCGCAGCCTGCAGCTTCCCATGCAATGGAAAACCACAGCCTCCATTTTGTACTGGATGGCTACCGAAAACAAATGGCCCGTGCTGCTGCTTGTGCTGCTGTGGTTTTGGATAGCGGGTGCCGGAACAAGCCGGCAACGATGGATTGCGGTTAGCACAATTGCCGTTACGCTGCTTTTACTTGTAGTGTTGCGATTTGCACTTAAACTACCACCTTATCTCCTGCTGAGCCTCCTGGGCATGGCCATCCTGGTATTGCTGCTGCAACTGCCGCGGCAAAGCGGCAAACAGGCACGGCAATGGATGTACCTGCTGCTGGCAGTGGTGGTGGCCGGCAGTAGCATCAGTCAGTTACGAGCGGCAAAGCAGTTACGATACCGAGCCGCCGCCTTCGAAACCCACCTGCAAGCTTTGGCTGCCGATACCCAGTCTATTTTCTTGTTATTGGACCGCAACATTTCCGTTTCCGATTTTCCGGCCCGCCGGGCACCTGCCGCTTATCCGCTGCCGCATGTGCTTACACAGGCGCACTTTATAAACGGCCAATCCAACGCGTTTTTCAAACGGCATCACCTGGTACCCGACAGCCTGTGGCACCACCCCCGCCTGCGGGTTTGTATGAACGACAGTGCTTCGGCCCGGCAACACAAAGCGGTTCTTGCAACCTACCTGCACGAAAAATGGGGTGCCGCCGTATCATTTGAACCGGCGCTGCCGCAATTTGCGCCCCTTGTTGTAAAACCCCTGCAATGGCATCCTGCAACCCACCCACTGCAGGCAGGCTCCCGGCACTAATGCACCGGGCTTTTTTCGCATCATTTGCAAAAATCTCCTTAAAATGCCTTTACTTTTGCAGATTGCCCTTGTTGCATTTGCCTTTTACAACCTTGCAACCGGGTATGCCTCATAAACCAGTACAACAGAATGGCATTACCGCACCTGCTCAAATTTGCGTATAACCACGGCACCGAAGAAGTAGTACGCCGCGGCAAAAAAATTCACGCTATCGGATATGTAGAATTGGTAGAACACGACGACCTCATGGGCTCCGTGGTGTTTCGGGTGCGAGACGATTCCTACGCCACCTTCTACAAGGTGTACATCCAAAAATATAAAGACGAAAAAAGCCTGAACCTCCGCTGCACGTGCCCCTACAACCTGGGCGATATCTGCCGCCACGAAGTGGCCGCCCTGTTTCAACTGCAAGATCTGCTCGACCGCAACATACTGGGCCTGCAGCAGCAGGTGTACGACCAGCGCCACACCGTGGTAAAAATGAAGCGGATAGACCTGAAACTGCTGCGCACCTTTACAGCCCCCGAGGCACTGGAAGCCGCCGAGCGGTTTTTACGCACCAACAAGGCCTCCATTCTTTCGGCCAAAGACGATTGTGTGCGGGCCGAAGTAACCCTGCACGGCACCACCTGGCCCGTGGTAATTCAGAAAAACGAAGAAAAGAATTTCGATACCTCCTGCACCTGTGCCGAAAGCAGCCATCCCCTGTGCGAACACAAGTCCATTGTGCTGCTGCAACTGCTGAACGCCTACGGTCCGCAGTATTTCGACAGCATCCGCAATCTTGATAAAGAAAAAGCCAAGCTGCTTGCCATTTACGGCTACAGCCTTACCGATAACTGGCAGGATAAGTTTGAATTCATTTACAAAGAAGGCAAACCTTATTTACGCGTGCTGGACCCGCAGGTGAAGCGGCTCGAACCCAACTCCATTCGAAAACCAGAGCCCGTTGCGGCGCCCGCCGTGCATGCGTCGGCTGTGGAAACCCTCAGCAACCGGCGGCTGGGTGTGGTGCTCAACAACAACAGCAAACAGTTTCCCTATATTACGGTAGATGTGGTGCTGGGCGAATCCGATACCGAAGGCGAAGGGCTGCTCGGTACCGTAGAAAAGCTGGACGTAAACAAGTATATAGACACCGATGCCCTTTTCGAAGACGACCGCCAACTCCTTACCCTGCTGCGCCGCCTGCAGCCCGCTGAAATAAGCAGGTACGTCAACCGCAACTCGCCCTTTGCCGGCATTTGGGAAAATATCATCCACAACGAAGCCGAAGAATTGCCCGAAGATACCCGGGCACTGATAACCGAATACATGCTGCCCCGCCTGCAAAAACTGCTTACCGAAAGCAACGCACCCCTGTTTGTGTTACCGCGGGGCAAAGCTTTTAAAACCCACAACCTGGTGCCTGTTACGGCCGTGCCGGTATTGCTGCACCCGCAGTTTGCCCTGCGGCCCCACAAAAACGGATGGGAGTGGAGCTACCAGGTAAAAATGAATGGTACGGGCATCGAAGTAAAAGACAACGAATGGAACTGTCCGCTGCTGTTTTTATACAACCACGAACTGCGCACCTGGCAAAAGCACGAAGATGCCCTGCTGGCCGACCGTTTTGGCAGCCGCGGTAATACGTGGATTGCTGCCCACGAACTGCCCGAGTTTCTGGAAAAAGAAGCCCTGCCCCGGGCCCGCGATTATGCGGTGGACTTTGACCCCTCGCTTATTAAAGAAGTAAAAGCCGGCGAGCCCGACATCAGCCTGCAATTACAGGAGCGGGGCGATTACCTGGTATTGCAGCCCCGCTTCAGCTACAAGGGCTATGTGGTACGGCCGCAGGATAAAGATGAAATCATACTGCCGCACGAAGCCGGGCTGGTACTGGTGCGCCGCAACCGCCCCAAAGAACAGGAATTTATGCAGCGCATCGAAAGCCTGCACTCGCAGTTTATACGGCCCGAAGGCGGTACCCAGCTGGCCTTAAAAGGCTCCGAAGTTTTGCGCAACAACTGGTTCTTTTTGTTTGTAGATGCCATGAAGGAGCTGAAGGTGCCGGTAGAAGGCTGGGAGGTGTTGCGCAACTTCCGCTTCAACACCGCCAAGCCCAAAACGCAGATTTACATCAGCAGCGGGGTCGACTGGTTCGATGCCAAAGTGCAGGTGCTGTTTGGCGACCAACAGGTAAGCATAGCCGAAGTAAAAAAGGCCCTGCAAAACAAACAGAGCTTTGTGCCCCTGCCCGATGGCACCCTGGGGGTACTGCCCGACGAGTGGATCAGGAAATATGCCCTGCTGTTTCGAATGGGCGAAAACCGGCAGAATCAGTTGCGGCTGTCGAAGTACCACATCAGCGTTATTGACGAGCTATACGAGCACCGCGATGAAACAGAACTGCAAATTGAGCTGGAAGAAAAATACGAGCGCCTGCGGGAGTTTAAGCGCATCCGCAAAGTGGCGCCGCCCGCCAACCTGCAGCCCATATTGCGCCCCTATCAGGAAAGCGGCTTTCACTGGCTCAACTTTTTAAGCGAAGTAGGCTGGGGCGGCATTTTGGCCGACGATATGGGTTTGGGCAAAACCCTGCAGGCCCTTTCGTTTTTACAACATTTGTACAACCGGCAGGGCCACCTCAAAGCGCTGGTTGCCTGCCCCACCACGCTTATGTACAACTGGGAAAGCGAAATCAAAAAGTTTACCCCCGGGCTGCACTACCACATCCACCACGGCCCGCAGCGCACCCGCGACAAAAAGGTGTTCGATAACTACCACATCATCATTACCACCTACGGTACGCTGCGCAGCGATATCAAGCTGCTGAGCGATGTGGAGTTTGACATGGTGGTGCTCGACGAAAGCCAGGCCATCAAAAACCCGCAGAGCAAAGTGGCCAAAGCCGCCTGCCTGCTGCGCAGCAAACACCGCCTGTGCATGAGCGGTACCCCACTGCAAAACAATACCTTCGACGTATATGCGCAAATGAACTTCCTCAACCCCGGCATGCTGGGCTCGGTAGAGCATTTCCGCAACGAGTTTGCCACGCCTATTGACAAGTTTGGCGAAAAAGAACAAAAAGAACACCTGCGCCGCCTGCTGTACCCCTTTATTTTGCGCCGCACCAAAGAACAGGTTGCCCGCGACCTGCCCGAAAAAACCGAAACCATTTTGTACTGCGAAATGGAAGCGGCCCAACGCCGCGTGTACGACGCCTACCGCAACGAATACCGCAGCAAAATACTGGGCACCATTGATGAAGTGGGCATTGCCGGCTCGCAGCTCACCATTTTGCAGGGGCTCATGAAACTGCGCCAGATCTGCGACTCGCCGGCCATCCTCAACGAAACCGAAAAGCTGCCCAACGATTCCATTAAGCTGGAAGAACTGGCCCGGGAGCTGCAGGAAAACATGGGCGAACACAAGGCCCTGGTATTTTCGCAGTTTTTGGGCATGCTGGCCCTGGTGCGGCAAAAGCTCGAAGAACTGCAAATACCCTACGTGTATTTCGATGGCAGCACCCCGGCTGCCGAGCGGGAGCGGGCCGTTCGGGAATTTCAAACCAACGATCAGGTACGGGTATTTCTCATTTCGCTCAAAGCCGGGGGCGTTGGTTTAAACCTCACCGCCGCCAGCTACGTGTATATTGTGGACCCCTGGTGGAACCCCGCCGTAGAGCAGCAGGCCATTGACCGTACCCACCGCATTGGCCAAACCAACAACATTTTTGCCTACCGCATGATTTGTAAGGATACCATTGAAGACAAAATTCTGGTACTGCAAGAGCGCAAGCGGGCCCTGGCCAAAGACCTGATTACCGACGATACCGGCTTTGTAAAATCACTCACCCGGGAGGATGTGGAGTATTTGTTTAGTTAAGGGGGCAAGCGGCCTGAATTTTTTCGCACGCTATTTCCACGATCCCGTGCTGCACCGTTGCGCTGCATTGCCTTTGATACCAGGTGGGCAATAAACAGCCTCTTATTGGGGAGGAGTTTATGCGAGGGAAATTTTTTGAAGCAACCCGATTGCGTGTTACTGCCTGCTGCAAGCCGCCATAAAACTTAACTTAGCAAATCATTGTACCACAAAAGAGCTTCAACAAAATGGCAAAAAAAATAACCCCTCGAAAAGCGCAGCAAACTTCACCGGAAAAAACCGAAAATCATTCGCTCGAAAAACTCGAAGCATCCCTCTGGAAAGCGGCCGACAAGCTCCGTAAAAACATGGATGCGGCCGAATACAAACACGTAGTGCTCGGATTGATTTTCCTCAAATACATCTCCGATGCGTTTGAAGATCTATACCAAAAGCTCAAAGAAGGCAAAGGCGAATACGAAGGTGCCGACCCCGAAGACAAAAATGAATACCTGGCCGAAAAGGTCTTCTTTGTTCCGGAGAAGGCCCGCTGGAACTATCTGCAGAGCAGAGCCAAACTTCCTTCCATTGGCAAAGACCTTGACGATGCCATGGATGCCATTGAAAGAGACAACCCCTCCCTGAAAGGCGTACTCCCCAAAGTATATGCACAGGAAAAACTCGACAAAACCTCGCTGGGCGGACTCATTGACCTTATCAGCACCGCCACCCTCGGCACCAAAGAAGCACAAGCCAAAGATTTGCTGGGCCGGGTGTATGAATATTTTCTGGGACAGTTTGCCCTTGCCGAAGGCAAAAAAGGCGGACAGTTCTATACCCCCGAAAGTGTGGTAAAACTTTTGGTAGAAATGCTCGAACCATACGAGGGCAGGGTGTTCGACCCCTGCTGCGGCAGCGGGGGCATGTTTGTGCAAAGTGAGAAGTTTATAAAAGCCCACCAGGATTATTACAAGAAGAATAACGGTAAAAAAATTTCTTTAAACCCCTCCGACCGCATTTCCATTTACGGACA
>JBKBIL010000006.1:0-146983 GCA_046297415.1 Lacibacter sp. | reverse complement strand
GTAATCGAGAAATAAAGCGTGTTGAGCAGCTGTTGAACAATAGACCGGTAAGAAAATTTAATTATAAAACTCCTAACCAATTGCTACAAGAAAAAATTGCACTTGTTACTTGAACTTAGAGAAGTTTACAATGAAGGGTTTACCAACAATTGCGGAGGAAATAAATTTTATACCAATAACGGAGCTAACTACAAGGCGACTTTTACGGTTGATAACAACCCCAAATCAGGCATATTCGAAAGTTATGTTGTTCTGAACAGCAAAAATGCTGGTAATACTTTCTTTGATCTTGCTGCGGCTACATCAAATCCCGATTTTAATGGAGCCAATCTCGGCACTTTCTGTACCAATGAAACACTGGTGCTGGCAGGCGGACAAAACAAAACTTTCAAATGCCCCAATGATGATATTTTAAACGGGCGTTTGTATTACCGAGTTTATTCCGGATCAGCTTCCGGAAGCTTCACACAGGTTTCACTTGGGTTCAAGAGTAATGATCCTGGTGCTTTGTGTGCAGGCGGACAAAATCAAACCTGGGAAACATTAAATAATACTGCAAATCTGATTCAGGGACTGGCGCCCGGTAATTATACGCTTGAGGTTTACACGGATGCCCAGTATACCAGCTGCATCAGCGGTACCCACTTTTCCAATAACGAAGGCAATAATTATATTGCTACTTTTTCAGTTGCGGCACCCTCCACCTTCTACCGCGATGCCGATGGCGATGGCTTCGGTAACCCCGCTGTAACCATACAGGCCTGTACCGCACCTGCCGGGTATGTTTCCAACAACACGGATTGTGATGATAACAATGCCAATGTTTGGCGCACGGGCACTTTCTATGTAGATGCCGATGGCGATACTTACACCGTTGGTAGTGGCGTTGAACTTTGCTATGGCGCCAACACACCTGCCGGTTATGCATCAGTACAGAAGGGCAATGATTGCGATGATACCAATGCCAATGTTTGGCGTACCGGCACCTTCTATGTAGATGCGGATGGCGATACTTATACCGTTGGCAGTGGTGTTGAGCTTTGTTATGGCGCCAACACACCTGCCGGCTATGCATCAGTACAGAAGGGCAATGATTGCGATGATACCAATGCCAATGTTTGGCGTACCGGCACCTTCTATGTAGATGCCGATGGCGATGGCTATACCGTTGGCAGTGGTGTTGAACTTTGTTATGGCGCCAACACGCCTGCGGGTTACGCAACGGTGCAGAATGGTAATGACTGCGACGATACGAATGATAGTGTTTGGCGCACGGGCACCTTCTATGTAGATGCCGATGGCGATACTTACACCGTTGGTAGCGGCGTTGAACTTTGCTACGGTGCCAACACGCCTGCGGGTTATGCAACGGTGCAGAAAGGCAATGATTGCGATGATACCAATGCCAATGTATGGCGCACGGGTAATTTCTATCCCGATGCCGATGGTGATGGTTTTGGAGCCGGTAGCCTTGAAACTGTATGCTACGGCAGCGAAACCGTACCTGCCGGGTACAGCACCAACAATACCGATTGTGCACCGGCTGATGCAACGAAGTGGCGCAGCGCCAACCTGTACATTGATAACGACGGCGATGGCTACGATGCCGGACAGCAGGTGGTATGTTACGGTGCCAGTATTCCTGCCGGATTTAAGGAAACCACCAACGGTCCCGATTGCAACGATAACGATGCCACCGTACACGCCCTGCCTGTGGTGGCGCCCATTACGGCAGCTACCAACGAGGTTTGTGCCAATACCACGCTGCAGCTGAGCAATGCCACTCCCGGCGGTATCTGGAGCAGCAGCAATCCCGTTGCATCGGTAAACGCCGGCGGACTGGTAACAGGCCTTGCCGCCGGTACATCCACCATCAGCTACGCCGTAACCAACAGTTGCGGCACTACAACTCAAAACTTTGTGGTAACCGTGAATCCTGCCATAACACTTACAACGCAGGTAACGGATGTGAGTTGTGTGGGTGGTACCGATGGCAAAGTGGTGTTGAATGTGAGTGGGGGAACGCTGGCAACCACACTTGTTAATGCGCCTGCCATTACTCAGGATTTTAATACACTTGCCAGCAGCGGAACATCGAGTATTCTACCTGCCGGTTGGTTCTTTACAGAAACAGGAGCAGGCGCTAATACTTTGTATAATACTGGCACAGGTAGTAATAATGCAGGTGATACTTATAGCTTTGGTGCAGATGGCAGCACTGATCGTGCATTGGGTGGTTTACGTTCCGGCGCAGTAGTGCCAACAATCGGTGCCGAATTCACCAATACCACCGGAAAAACGGTGAAGCAAATTACCATCAGCTATACCGGTGAACAGTGGAGGCTTGGAAATACTGGTCGTGAGGACAGGCTTGATTTCCAGTATAGCACCAATGCAACCAGTCTTACCACAGGTAGCTGGACGGATGTTAACCAACTTGATTTTATTGCGCCTGTTACAACAGGATCTGCTCGACCTCTTGATGGAAATGCAAGCGCCAACCGTACCGCAATTTCTTATACCATTACAGGCCTTAATCTGGCGCCCAATGCCAAATTCTGGATTCGCTGGAATGATTTTGATGCAACTGGTGCTGATGACGGTTTGGCCGTAGATGATTTCAGTCTTACCATGGCTTATGACGAAACGGATTACCGCTACCAGTGGAGCAATGGTGCCACCACCAAAGACCTGAACAATGTTGCCGCTGGCATCTACAACGTAACCGTAACCGACAGTAAAGGTTGCCAGGCAACCACCAGTGCCACTGTGGGCAGTCCGGCCCCCATCACGGGTTCTGCTGCAGTAACCTCCAATTACAACGGTTCGCAGTTGAGCTGCGCTACAGCAAGTGACGGACAAATTACGGTTACTGCCAGTGGCGGAACCGGTGCGCTGCAGTATTCCATCAACGGCGGCAGCAGCTACCAGAGCGGTAATGTGTTCAGCAGCCTGGGTGCGGGTACTTACGAAGTGCGGGTGAAAGATGCCAACGGCTGTGTATTCAACGCCGGCAGTGTAACCCTTTCCGCACCGGCAGCCATCAGCGGCAGTGCGGCGGTAAGTTCGAATTACAACGGCGCCCAGCTGAGCTGTGCTACGGCAACCGACGGACAAATTACCGTAACCGCCAGCGGCGGAACCGGTACGCTGCAATACTCCATCAACGGCGGCAGCAGCTATCAAACCGCTAATGTATTCAGCAACCTGGCAGCCAATACCTACCTGGTGCGGGTGAAAGATGCCAACGGCTGTGAGTTCAATGCCGGCTCCGTAACCATCACGGCTCCGCCTGCCTTATCACTCAGTACCACCGTTACCGATGTAACCTGTCCGGAAGGTACCGATGGCAAAGTGGTATTGAATGTGAATGGGGGAACGCTGGCAACCACACTTGTTAATGCGCCTGCCATTACTCAGGATTTTAATACACTTGCCAGCAGCGGAACATCAAGTATTCTACCTGCCGGTTGGTTCTTTACAGAAACAGGAACAGGCGCTAATACTTTGTATAATACTGGCACAGGTAGTAATAATGCAGGTGATACTTATAGCTTTGGTGCAGATGGCAGCACTGATCGTGCATTGGGTGGTTTACGTTCCGGCGCAGTAGTGCCAACAATCGGTGCCGAATTCACCAATACCACCGGAAAAACGGTGAAGCAAATTACCATCAGCTATACCGGTGAACAGTGGAGGCTTGGAAATACTGGTCGTGAGGACAGGCTTGATTTCCAGTATAGCACCAATGCAACCAGTCTTACCACAGGTAGCTGGACGGATGTTAACCAACTTGATTTTATTGCGCCTGTTACAACAGGATCTGCTCGACCTCTTGATGGAAATGCAAGCGCCAACCGTACCGCAATTTCTTATACCATTACAGGCCTTAATCTGGCGCCCAATGCCAAATTCTGGATTCGCTGGAATGATTTTGATGCAACTGGTGCTGATGACGGTTTGGCCGTAGATGATTTCAGTCTTACCATGGCTTATGACGAAACGGATTACCGCTACCAGTGGAGCAATGGTGCCACCACCAAAGACCTGAACAATGTTGCCGCCGGCACCTACAGCGTAACTGTTACGGATGCCAACGGCTGCCAGGCAAGTACCAGTGTAACCGTAAACCAAAACGATCCCTTTGCGCCCACGGCTGTTTGCAAAAACATTGAAGTGGAACTGGATGCCAGTGGTACGGCCACCATCACGCCTGCAATGGTGGATAATGGTTCGAGCGATAACTGCGGTATTGTAGAATACTCCCTCAGCAAAACCACCTTCACCTGCGCCGATCTGGGTCCGCAGCAGGTAACCTTTACCGTTAAAGACGCCGGCGGAAAGACTGCCAGCTGTGTGGCTACGGTAACAGTGAAGGATGTAACAGCGCCTGTACTGACGCCTGCAAATAATCAGAATGTAAATCTGGATGCCGGTTGCGAAATCACCGTACCGGATGTACGCGGCACAGCTACCGATAACTGCGCCGGAACTGTTATTACACAGTTGCCCGCAGCGGGATCGAAAGTGCCTGCAGCGCACAACGGCACCATCAGCGTAACCGTAACGGCTACCGATGCGGCCGGTAATAAAGATGAGAAGACAGTAGTGCTGACGGCGAAGGATGTTACGGCTCCTGTGCTTACGGTTCCCTCCGGCCAGAATGTAAACCTGGGTGCGGATTGTAAGATTACCATCCCCGATCTGGTAGCCGCTTCATCCGCCACCGATAACTGCGGCTTTACAATCACGCAAAGTCCTGTAGCAGGAACGATCGTATCTGCAGCACACAACGGTACTATCAACGTAACCGTAACTGCTACCGATGCGGCAGGAAATAAAGATGAGAAGACCGTGGTGCTAACGGCGAAGGATGTTACGGCTCCTGTGCTTACGGTTCCCTCCGGCCAGAATGTAAACCTGGGAGTGGATTGTAAGATTACCATCCCCGATCTGGTAGCCGGTTCATCCGCCACCGATAACTGCGGATTTACCATCACGCAAAATCCTGTAGCAGGAACGATCGTATCTGCAGCTCACAACGGTACCATCAACGTAACCGTAACCGCCACCGATGCGGCCGGTAATACGGATGTTAAGACTGTGGTGCTGACGGCCAAGGATGTAACCCCGCCCAGCATCACCTGTCCGCCTTCCCAAACCTTTGCATCCGATGCGGGTACCGAAACCAAAACGCTTACGGCGGCTCAGATTGGTACACCCACTGTAAACGACAATTGCGGTGCAACCTTCAGCTGGAGCCGCAGCGATGGCGCTGCCAGCCTCACCGCTCCGTTCAATTTTGGCACCACCACCATCACGTGGACGGCCACCGATGCAGCGGGCAACAGCACCTCCTGCACCCAAACCATCAGCGTGGATCAGGTAACTACCGAAACCACCGTTTCTGTAAGTCCGGTAACTGCACAGTACAGCGACCGGGTAAGCTTTACCGCAACGGTGAGTCCGTTTAACGTAAGCGGTGCCGGCGCCGTAGGCGGTACGGTAACCTTCCGCATTGGTACACAGGTAATGGGTACGGCACCGGTGATCAACGGTACTGCCACGCTGGCCAATGTGGCCCTGCTGGAAACTGCTCCTGCCGGTCAGCTGGCACCAGGTAACCGCCAGGTTACTGCAACCTTTGCCGGAACCAACCCCAATTACATCGTTAACAATCCCGCAGCGGCGACCCTTGTCATTACGCAGGAAGATGCCCGTGTGGAATACATTGGCATGGAATCGCAGGCTACGCCCAGCGTAAGCAGCAGCACAGCAACCGTGCAGCTTACCGCCACCGTGGCCGATATTACGGCCATTACCGGTGATCCGGCCTTCGATGCGTTTGCTGGTGATATCCGCAATGCAAGGGTACGTTTTGTAAACCGCGACAACAACAGTGCCATCAGCGGCTGGCTCACACCTTCACTCATCAACGGTGATACCAAAGTAGGAGTGGTGAATTTTGCATGGCCGGTAAACATCGGCTCATCCGATGCACAAAGTTTCACCGTAGGCATTGAAGTGGAGGGTTATTACACCAGGAATGATGCGGAAGACAACGTGGTGATTACCGTGTACAAGCCCATCGGCGACTTTGTTGCCGGCGGTGGTTACATACGTGTAACCAATTCGGCGGGCAGCCTTGCGGCCACCGGCGGTACCAAGATGAACTTTGGCCTCAACGTCAAGTTCAACAAGAAGGGTACCAACCTGCAGGGTGGTGTGAACATGATCTTCCGCCGCAATGTAAACGGTACCATCCGCACCTACCAGATCCGATCCAACTCCATGACTTCGTTGGGTGTGAGTGGTACTACTAACGACCGCATCGCTCAGTTCCTCTCCAAGGCCAACCTAACGGATGTAACTAATCCGCTGGCGCCGGTATCGCTGGGTGGTAACCTCGACCTGCGGGTGAGTCTGCGTGACCGCGGCGAGCCGGGCGTGAACGATGAAATCGGCGTAACGCTCATGAACAACAGCGGCACCCTGCTCTTCTCCAGCAACTGGAGCACAACCGCAACCGTTCGTACGGTACTCGGCGGTGGCAATATTTACATCAACAGCGCCAACTTTGGTTCTACGGCCGGTGCCCGGGAGGCCGATCCTGCGGCCCATATGCCAGCCTTCAACGCCAATTGCTTTGATGTACAGGTGCTGGGCAACCCCACGCAACACCAGTTTGGCCTGCGGGTCATCAGCTCCGATGTAAACAGCAAGATTACCGTACGCATTACCGATGTAAACGGAAGGGTAGTGGAAGTGCAACAGAACCTGTACAGCGGCCAGCTGCTGCAACTGGGCGGCAACTATGCACCCGGTGTGTACTTTGCCGAAGCCATTCAGGGCACCGAACGCAAAGTGCTGCGCCTGGTAAAACTCAACTAACAACAACGCCCTTATAACCACAAAGCCGGCTGCGTGAGCAGCCGGCTTTTTTTATGAGCAAGAATTTTGGCTATCGAGTTATATGATATCCGGGTTCATTTCTCTATGGTCTGATCCTGTTCTTTACTACCTTCGGATACCATGCGTACAACCTGCTTCCTACTGTTGTTGCTTGCATTGATGCCTGCGCTTGCGTGTCCGCAGGCCTTGCCGTTGCAAGGTAACTGGCAGTTCCGTCAATCTGGCACCGGCAACTGGCTGTCCGCACAAGTGCCCGGCACGGTGCATACCGACCTGCTGCGGCACAACAAAATTCCCAATCCGTTTTTTGGCAGCAACGAACAAAGCCTGCAGTGGATCAGCGAAGCCGATTGGGAGTACCGCACCCGCTTTCGGGTACCGGCGGCCCTGCAACGGCATCCGCAGCTGTGTATGGTGTTTGAAGGGCTGGATACCTATGCAACGATTTATCTTAACGGCAGGGTATTGCTGCAAACCGATAATATGTACCGCATGTGGCGCGTGCCTCTTGCCGGAAGGGTGGCGACCGACAATGAATTACGCATCGTATTCCGTTCGGCACGGCGCTTGGCCGATTCGCTGGCGGCTGTACAGCAGCCCCCCGCCATACCCGACCACCCCCGGGTATTTGTGCGGAAAGCGCCTTATCAGTTCGGGTGGGACTGGGCCCCCCACCTCACCACCTGCGGCATCTGGAAACCGGTGTACCTCGATACCCTGCTGCAAATCCCCGAACCGGCACCGGCAGCAACGAAAAACCGGGTGGAGCTGCTGCAGGAGCCCGATTCCGTGGGCCGCAGTTTTCTGTTTCGCATTAACGGCCAGGATGTTTACATGAAAGGCGCCAACTGGGTGCCCGCCGATGTGTTTCTGCCCCGGCTGCAGCCCGCCGATTACCGGCGCCTGGTGCACATGGCCAAAGCGGCCAACATGAACATGCTGCGGGTTTGGGGCGGCGGCATTTATGAACACGATGCCTTTTACGAAGCCTGCGAACGGGAGGGTATTTACGTGTGGCAGGATTTGATGTTTGCCGGCGGCATGATACCGTTGGAGGATTCGTTTTTCCGCAACGTAAAGGCCGAACTGGAATACCAGGTGAAACGCCTGCGTAAATACAACTGCATTGTGCTGTGGTGCGGAAATAACGAGGTGGAAGAAGCCTGGCACAACTGGGGCTGGCAAAAACAATTCAATTTACACGACGCCGATTCGGCGGCGGTTTGGCAGGCCTACCGGCGGCTGTTCCGCGACAGCATTCCAGTTTGGCTGCAGCAGTGGGATGGCACACGGCCCTACCTGCCCAGCTCGCCGGTACATGGATGGGGCCGGCCCGAAAGCATTACCGAGGGCGACAGCCACTACTGGGGCCTGTGGTGGGGCTTGCAGGATGTGGAGGTATTTGCGCATAAAACCGGCCGCTTTGTAAGCGAGTACGGCATGCAGGCCATGCCTACACTGCCCACCGTGTATTCGTTTACAAAACCGCAAGACCGTTACCTGTTTTCAGCGGTACTGCGGCAGCATCAAAAACATCCCACTGGCTTTGAAAACCTGCGGCATTACCTGCACCGGTACTTTATTGACTCGGCCCGGCAGGCACAGCTATCGCTGCAGCAGTACACCTACCTTACCCAATGCCTGCAGCATTATGTGCTGCATAACAGCATTGCGTGGCATCGGTCTAAGTATCCCGTCAACAGGGGTACGTTGCTGTGGCAGCTGAACGATTGCTGGCCGGTGGCCAGCTGGAGCATTGTGGACTACTACGGCCGGCGCAAAGCAGGTTACTACGCGGTGAAAGATGCTTACCGCGATGCGGTGTTGCCGCGTAGCGACAGCCTGCCCCCAAAAGCCTGGAACCTGCAGCCACCCAAAATCCGCCTCCTGCAAAAGAATAAAGAAGTGTTGATTACTGCCGAAAACGATGCGGCGTATGTATATGTGCACAAGGGCGGCGAAGAACTGGAACTGGAGGAAAACTTTTTTTACCTGAAGGCCGGTGAACGGCGCAGGCTGCAGCCTGCAAATCGTTCGTGGAAGAAAAATGAATGGAAACGGCTGCAGGTGATGAGTTTATACGATGTGTTGCACGGGAAGTAAGATGAAGTGCGGCCGACAAAATTATTTCGTATTACGTGTTGTGCCAATAGTGTAAATAAATTCGAGCTAGCCGATAAGTAATAATACTATCAAGGCCTAAAAGTTGGACACTACAGTAGTACTGAAGCTTAATCAGGGCTCCCCCCGAGATCGGGGTGTAATCGATCTCGGGTGCCCTTTTTGGGCAAGCAAAAAGGTACAAGTTCATTTTTAACTCAAAATACAAAGCTTCCTTTTTATGATTTAGGTAATTCAACAGCATAATACGTTTCCCATATTGTGCAGTTTATGCAGCGTACCGTCAGGCGTAAACAAATTGGCTTTTCATTGAAACCTGCTGCAGGTTAGCAACTGTCCTCCACAGCCCCCTTGCTTAATACCGCTTTCAGTTTTCAGCAAGCGTACACATCCGTTTTCCCGTAACTTGTGTGCATGAACCGATTGCTGCTGCTTTGCTTTACGTTTTTTTCGTTAACAGCCCATACCCAGCCGGTGAACTATGCCCGCCTGGTCAATCCGTTTATCGGTACCGATGGGCATGGGCATACCTTTCCCGGTCCCAGCCGCCCCTTTGGTATGATGCAGCTGAGTCCCGATACCCGCCTTGAGGGCTGGGACGGTTGCAGCGGGTACCATTATTCCGATACGCTGCTGTATGGCTTTTCGCACACTCACCTCAGCGGCACCGGCGTGGCCGATTACTGCGATGTGTTGCTGCTGCCCTTTACCGGCTCCGTACAGTGGAAAAACACGGAGTACCGCACGCCTTTTTCGCATGGAACCGAACAGGCGCATGCCGGCTATTATGCGGTGCAGCTGGACAAGCATGCTATCAAGGCTGAACTGACTACCGCCGACCGCAGCGGCATGCATCGCTACCGGTTTCAGCCGGGTACAACGGAGGGGCGTTTGCTGATTGACCTGGTGCATCGCGACGAAGTGCTCGATGCCGCATTGGAAGTGGTGAACGCTTACGAAGTGCGGGGCTGGCGCCGCAGCCGCTCCTGGGCGGCCGATCAGCAACTCTTCTTTTACATCCGCTTTGAACAGCCGGTCATCCGCTACGAACTGGCAGCAAACGACGTGGCCCAGCACAACGCTGCCGCACTGCAGGGCAAGCATATAAAAGCCTGGCTTGGGTTTCAGTTGCCGGCTGCGGCCACTTTGCAACTGAAGATTGGCATCTCGGCCGTTAGCATGGAAAATGCCCAACAAAATCTGGATGCAGAAATTACCGGTTGGGATTTTGACGGCCTGGTACAGGCCAGCGAAGCGGCCTGGAACAAAGAGTTGGGTAAAATTGAAGTGAAGGGTGGCACGCCCGAAGAACGGATAACGTTTTACACGGCCCTGTACCATGCCAGCCTGGCGCCCAACCTTTATACCGATGTAAACGGAGCCTACCGCGGCACCGATGGCCGGGTGCATAACGCCCGTGGCTTTACGAACTATACCGTGTTTTCGTTGTGGGATACTTACCGGGCATTGCACCCGCTGATGACCATTTTGAATCGGGAGCGTACCCGCGATTGGATACAAACCTTTTTGCACCAGTACCAACACGGCGGCATGCTGCCCGTATGGGAACTGAGCGCCAATGAAACGTTTTGCATGATTGGTTACCACTCCGTTCCGGTAATCTATGATGCCTGGAGCAAGGGCATTCGTGGGTTCGACAGCCTGCTGGCGCTTGCGGCCATGCGTTCGTATGCCGAAGGCGAGCGCTTTGGCCTGGCGCACTACCGGCGCAAGGGTTTTCTATCCAACCGCGAAGAAGCCGAAAGCGTTTCCAAAACCGTGGAATACAGTTACGACGACTGGTGCATTGCCCGCTTTGCGGAGGCATTGGGACAAACCGATGTGGCAGCCACGTACTACAAGCGGGCCGCCGGGTACCGCCATCTTTTTGATCCCTCCACAGGTTTTCTCCGCGGCAAAGTGGAGGGCTTCTGGCACCATCCCTTTGTGCCCGGCGAAGTCAATAATTTTTATACCGAAGGCAATGCCTGGCAATATTTGTTTGCGGCCCAGCACGATGTGGCGGGCATGCAGCAACTGCTGGGCGGGCAGAAAGCCTTTGCCGCCAAACTGCAGGATTTTTTTACTACCAGCGAACCACTGAGTGGCCGCGACCAGGCCGATGTTACCGGCCTCATCGGGCAATATGCGCATGGCAATGAACCCAGCCATCATGCCGCCTACCTGTTCAACCACGTGGGACAACCCGGACGTACGCAGGAACTGGTACACCGCATCCGCTCCGAATTTTACAGCAGCAAGCCCGACGGGTTAATTGGTAACGAAGATTGCGGACAGATGAGCGCCTGGTACGTGTTCAGCGCATTGGGGTTTTATCCGGTAACGCCGGGCAGCGGACGTTACGAAATTGGTACGCCTTTGTTTAACGAAGCAGTGCTGCACCTCGAAAACGGAAAGCAGTTTACCATCAAAGCCAAAAGGGCTGCGCCCGGTGCTTTTTACGTGGGAAAGGTTACGCTCAATGGCGGGCCCCATAACGCTTCTTATTTGTTGCATACGGCTATTGCCGATGGCGGTGTGCTGGAAATGGAATTGTTTAACCAGCCGCAGTCATGGGGCAGCGGCGCCAATGCGCTACCGCTACAGGAATCGCCCGTAGTTGGATTTACGGCCGTTCCCTTTTTTGATATGTCCGACTATACGTTTGAAAAGCAGCTGGAGGTGAAACTGGGGCATATCAGCAACACGGCCGCTATCTACTACCGTTTGTCTGGTACATCAGAAGCGTTCCGTCGCTACACCAGGCCCTTTACGTTAAAGCGCAGTGGCACATTGCAACTGTATGCAGTTGATGCGGGGATTGCTTCGCCGGTGGTGGAGCAGCGGCTGCACCGCCTGCCCGGCGGCCGGAGTATCACCGTACTGTCGGAGGTACATCCCATGTACACGGCCGGAGGCCCGCAGGCGTTGGTAGATGGCATTACCGGCACCACCAACTGGAAGACAGGCGAATGGCAGAGTTATTTCAACCGCGATTTTGAGGCGGTGCTAACGCTGAATAAACTGCGTACCGTTCGTTACGTGGGCGTGCATGTATTGCAGGATATTTCGCCGTGGATTTTGTTTCCGCAAGCGGTAACTTTTGAAGGAAGTGCCGATGGGGTGCATTACCGTACGCTTGCTACCGTTACCAACACCGTTGCTCGTGATGAAAAAACGCCAATGGTGCAGGAGCTGGGTGCACCGGTCAATGCCCGGGTACGCTTTATCCGCATACGGGCCCGTAATGGCGGGGCGTTGCCGGCAGGGCACGAAAGTGCCGGTGCACCCTCACATTTGTTTATTGATGAAGTAATCATTCGCTAAAGCCGGTTTTGCCTTCTAACCGGGGTCTCCTGTAAGGGACCCCGGTAATAATGAACGTGCTGTAATTTGTTGGTTAGTTGATTCAATAACGGAGGAGCCTTTCTGATTTGCATTTTTTCCGTCCAACCGGGGTCTCCTGTAAGGGATCCCGGTAATAATGAACGTGCTTTAATTTGTTGGTTAATTGATTCAATAACGGAGGAGCCTTTGGCCCTGATCATTAGCGTCAGTGGTGGCGCAGGGGGGATATTAGGAGTTGTTTTTTACGCTTCCCCAGGGCTACTTTAAGGAACCTCGTAAGTAAAGAACGCTAATGTACGCTGGTATGGGCGGCTGACGGAACCCGGCAATCGGCCAACGGACCTGTTTATCAATGAAGTGTTTATTCCCTGAAAGCAGTTTTGTACATTCGGATATGGACAGTATTACCCACATAGCTTTAGGCGCCTGCATGGGCGAAGCCTTTGCCGGAAAAAAACTGGGTAAAAAAGCGTTGCTTTGGGGAGCCCTGGCACACAGCCTGCCCGATATTGACGTTGTAACCTCTTTTTGGATGGATACCCCCTCGGCCCTACTGGCCCACCGGGGTTTTACACATTCCTTTCTGTTTACCGTGCTGGCCGCCTTTGTGCTGGCGCTGGCGGCCGAACGCTGGCACCGGCCGCACGATATTACGCTGCGGCGCTGGTTTTTCTTTTTTCTGATAGCCATACTGGCGCATGTGTTGCTTGATGCGCTCAACAACTATGGCGTAGGCTGGTGGGAACCCTTCAGCCACCATCGTGTTACCCTGCATACCATTTATGTGGCCGATCCCTTCTTTTCGGTATGGCCCGGTATTGCCTGCGCTGCCTTGCTGTTGCTGCCCCGGCAGCATCCCCGGCGCGCCTGGTGGTGGAAAAGCGGCCTGGTAGCGGCTACCCTTTACCTGGGGTACTGCGGCATTAATAAGTATGCCATTGATCAGCAGGTACGCCGCTCGTTTGCCGCACAAAATATTCCGCATGAGCGCTACTTTACCACACCCGCTCCGCTGCAAAACTGGTTGTGGTTTGTAGTGGCAGGCAACGACAAGGGCTATTTTACCGGATTTCGTTCGTTGTTTGATCAAAGTCCCGGTATCCGTTGGGAATATTTTCCCCGCAACACCCATTT
Source organism: Lacibacter sp. (assembly GCA_046297415.1). Classification (GTDB taxonomy): domain Bacteria; phylum Bacteroidota; class Bacteroidia; order Chitinophagales; family Chitinophagaceae; genus Lacibacter. Next base: position 133,468 of record JBKBIL010000006.1, on the reverse strand, counting down.
GTTAGATACGGTAAGCGATCACGAAAACCTGCAAAAGCTCATCCGCTTTTCACAGCAATACTATACCGTTGAATACTGGGGCGATACGCTGGTGTTCAACGACCTGCGTTTCGGACAGGTAATCGGTTGGCACAACCGCTGCGAACATTTTGTGTTTCACTTTTTCATCAGCCATCCGCACGATAACAAACTGGTGGTACAACGCGGACGGTTTGACAAATGGAATCCGGCAATTGCCCGCTCGCTGCTGCGCCGCATGATGGGCGAATAAAAAAAGGCAGCCATACGGGCTGCCTCAATTTTTTCATGCGTATCGGATTTACGCTTCTGTTTCTGCTGCGGTTGTTTTCAGCAAATGCTCATCAATTACCTGTTTGAAAACGTTTTTGGGGAAAGCGCCCGGTTGCAGCATGGGCAGCTCGTTCATAGGGATGAACAAAAACGAAGGAATACTTTGAATTCCAAAAACTGCTGCCAGTTCCTGTTCCACTTCGGTATCCACTTTATAAATATCAATCAGGCCCTTGTACTCTTCAGACAATTGCTCCAGTATGGGTGCCACCATGCGGCAGGGGCCACACCAGTCGGCGTAAAAGTCAATAATAGCAGGGCGTCTGCCTTTGTATTTCCATTCCCTTTCGGTACGGTAATCGAAGATGTTGTTCACAAAGTCTTCGGTGGTTAACTTAATTGTTGCCATAATCTTGAATTATGGTTGCAAAGCTAAACCTGCTTCTGCGCACCGGGGGTGACCTGCATCACACAGCCTGCCCGTTTCAGTCATGGCGTTCCTTGCACTTTTCATTGCAACGCCCTGTTTTCATGTTGTACCTTTAAGCGCAAAAAAATCGGGATTATGCTGCAGTTTACCGCTTCCGACATACAATCGTGGGACCGTTTTTACCGGGCCAATTTCATCAATTGCCTCAGCGGATTTAAGCCGGTAAGCCTTATAGGAACCATTAACCGCAAAGGCGTTACCAACCTGGGCGTATTCAGCAACATTGTGCATGTGGGCTCTGATCCCGCCCTGGTGGGGTATATCAACCGGCCGCGGGCAGCTGCACCGCATACGCTCTCAAACATCGAGTCGGTGGGCGTGTACACCATCAACCACATTCATCCGTCGTTTCTGGCAAAAGCCCATCAGGCAAGTGCCAAATACCCCGATGGGGTAAGCGAGTTTGATGAAGTAGGCCTTACGCCGCAGTTTGTTGCGGGTATTGCAGCCCCTTTTGTGAAAGAAAGCCTGGTGAAGTTTTCACTTACCCTGCAGGATGTAATACCCATACACCTCAACAGTACCTTTTTGGTGATTGGCCGGGTAGAGCATGTAATTCTAGAGCAACCCATATTGCAGCCCGATGGTTTTTTGCGCATTGATGCTGCCGAATCGGTCAACAGCAGCGGCCTCGATGCTTATTACAGTAACCGCTTTTTGGCCCGTTACAGCTATGCCAAACCGGGCAAACCCTTGGAGCAGTTGGAATTGTAAGTACACCTTCCAAAAATTTGTTGTACCCTGTTGGGGCGGTTGCTGCAGTTTATTCAACATACCGGTATTTGCCGATAAATTGGCGTAACTTACAGGTTGGGTTCTTAAGTACCGGTTTGGATGGTGCCTGCACAACTGATACGGGGGTTACGCTGGTGGCGCTATTGCGTAGTGTGGTGTAGTGTGTTTACCCTGCAGGCTGCTGCGCAAGAATGTCCGCCCAACCTCGACTTTGAGCGGGGTACGTTCGAAAACTGGGTTACGTACACCGGTTCGGTATATGCTGCCAGTGGCACCAACGTGATGCTGCTGAATCCGGGTCCGCCGCAGCCCGGCCGCCACGAAATCTTTAACCGTATTACCAATGCCGGCGAAACCGATCCCTTTGGGGGCTTCCCGGTCGTGTGTCCCAACGGCAGCGGGTATTCCGTTAAGCTGGGTAACAATTTTGGAGGTGCGCAGGCGGAGGGGCTGTCGTACGAATTTGTGATACCTGCCAACCGCGATAAGTATTCCATCACCTACCATTACGCCGTGGTTTTTGAGGGGCCCAATCACAATGCGTTTCAACAACCCCGCCTTGAAATGGAGGTGATAAACGTTACCGACAACCAACGGATTGATTGCAGTTCGTTCACCTTTATTCCATTTGGTACCGAACTGCCGGGCTTTTTTGAATCGCCCATACAACAGGCGCCTAATACACCGGTGTTTTGCAAAAACTGGACGGCCGTAACCGTAAACCTCAATGGCATGGCCGGCAAGCGCATTCGCCTTTTTTTCCGCACGGCCGATTGTGTGTTTGTTCGCCACTTTGGCTATGCGTATATCGACGTGAATTCGGAGTGCATCAACGAATTTACCGGCGCTTCGTACTGCCCCGGCGATTCGGTTGTTACCGTAACGGCTCCCTTCGGTTTTCAAAGCTATCGCTGGTTTACCAGCAATTTTTCGCAACAGCTGGGCAACGAGCAGGTGTTGACGCTAAGTCCGCCACCCCCCTCGGGTACCACCCTGGCAGTAGAAGTTACTCCTTACAGTGGTTTCGGGTGTAAGGATACCTTGTTTGCCAACCTGCTCGATACGCTTACGCTGCGTGCCAATGCCGGCGCCGATCAGCTGTATTGCGGCCTGCAGCCAGTAATGCTGGGCGAAAATCCCAGGTCCGGACTGGTGTATCGGTGGTCGCCCACGGCCGGCTTATCCGATCCCAATATTGCCAACCCCTTTGCATCGCCTCTCGTTACCACCCGCTATGTACTGCGGGTAAGCAGTGTGGGAGGCGGTTGTTTTATTACCGACACGGTTACCGTAACAGCTGCCTTGCCCGATACCAGTTTGCGCTACGAAGGCAAACTGGCTTATTGCGTCAGCACCGGCGATAGCGCCGTGCTCATTGCCACCGATACCAATCAGGTGCAATGGTACCGCAACGGTATTCCCATTCCCGGCGCAACCCGTTCGCGTTTGCGGGTGCAGCAGTCGGGTACCTACCATGCCGTGGTCAGCAACAACCTGGGCTGCCGCCTTAGCACGCGGCAGGTAAACGTATTAATCGAGCAGCCAACGCCCGGCATTCGCTATCCGTTGCGTTATGCTTTTATTGATGTACCCATGCAATTACAGGCTCGTCCGCTGGGGTCGGAAATAATGTGGAAACCATCGCAATACCTCAACAACCCGGTGGTACGCAATCCCGTTTTTACCAGCCCTGCAGAGGGTACCATCGAATACACCATTCATCATCTTACCGAAACCGGCTGTGCCGCGGTGGATACCCAGCAGGTAAAAGTGCTGCGGGGTGTGAAAATATTCATCCCCAATGCCTTTACGCCCAATGGCGATGGACTGAACGACGTGTTGTTGCCCGTAACGGAGGGTATTGCCGAAATACAACAGTTTCGCATATTCGACCGCTGGGGCCGCGAAGTGTACACCTGGCAGCCGGGCAGCCGGGGCTGGAATGGAACCTACCGCAGCATGCCCGCCGAACCGGGGGCTTATGTGTGGTATTTTAAAGGGATGGGCGTAGATGAAAAATTATACGAACAAAAAGGTACGGTGGTATTGATACGGTAACAATGCCATTGAGCTCGAATTTGCATGCGCGCCTTCCAGCTTTCGAAATTTTGGGGGATACATCAACGCTGCGCCGGCTCTGTTTCTCTTTTCGCTGCGGTTGACCTTGGCGTAAAATCGTATTTCAGTAAAAGCGCAAAATTGGAGCAGCTTTTTTAGCTCAGGATGCAAATTCTTATGTGCACGCTGGGGCCTAAGCCTTCACCGGCCTCCTGTTGTCATGTCCATACCCCCCTAAACTCCTAAACCTCTAAACTGCTGAACCTGCCTGTCTTGCCGCAATATGCCCAATAATGCGAAGGGCATGCTCTCTAGAGTTTTCAATAAACAACCGGTGGGTGTTCATACCGCCGCATACAACACCGGCCAGGTAAAGGCCTCTTACATTGGTTTCAAAGGTTTCGGAGTTGTAAACCGGCTCCCGCGTGGCATCGTTCGATAGCTGTACGCCCACTTTCGTTAAAAATTCCAGATTGGGGCGGTAGCCCGTCATGGCCAATACAAAATCGTTGGGCAGCGTAAGGGGGCCATCGGGCGTTATAAGATCCACCTCTTTTTCGCGAATGGCGGTTACCTGCGAATGAAAATAGGCTTTAATAGAGCCTTCGGCTATGCGGTTTTCAATATCGGGGCGCACCCAGTATTTCACCCGTTTACCAATAGCATCGCCGCGTATTACCATGGTAACCCGTGCCCCTTTGCGCCAGGTTTCGAGTGCCGCATCCACAGCCGAGTTGTTGGCGCCCACTACCAGTACGTCTTGCAGGGCATAATAATGCGGGTCGCGGTAATAATGGGTAACCTTGGGCAGGTCTTCGCCCGGCACCTGTAACAGGTTGGGTATATCGTAAAACCCGGTAGCCAGTACCACGTAGCGGGCTTTGTATGTTTGTTGGGTCGAGGAAACGGTAAAGCCGTTCTGTTGGGGCGTAATAGCTTCAACGGCCTCAAAAAGCCGGATGTTCAGCTGAAAATGCTGTGCCACCCTGCGGTAATACTCCAGCGCTTCGGCGCGTGTGGGTTTGGGTTGTACGCTTACAAACGGAATATTGCCAATTTCCAGCCGTTCGGAGGTGGAAAAGAAAGTCATGTTTTGCGGATAGTTGTAAATCGCATTCGTAAGGCAACCTTTTTCCAGCACTACATAGTGCAAGCCGGCTTCCTGTGCGGCTATGGCACATGCCAGCCCGATAGGGCCACTGCCCACAATAATCAAATCAAATTCAAGCGTTTGCATGATTGCAAAAATACACATCTCCGCCGCAAGGCCTGCTGCACCCGGTATGGCGGCTTATTACCATCAGCCGGCATGGTAACCAAGGTCATGGTACAAAACACAGCCGGGCAGGAATTTCGTACCTGCATTCGATTACCTGAAAACTTTCAATTATGACCAGAAGCTATTTTATCCGTATTAACCATGTTGACAACCGCCTTGTAATTTATTTGAATGGCGAAACCGTTTACGACAGCGGCATTGTGCACAACGACCCCGACATGGATGTGTTGGTAGACATTACTCCTTACCTGGAAGCGCATGCCCATCATACCAATGAACTTATTTTTGAAGGCTTTAACGATTCGTACAACCCCGAAGGTGCATCGCCACTCAATCCCTGGCACTTCGAATACCGGGTATTTGAGCAGGTTACCGATGATAACGGAACCGTAGTTGAAGAAAACGATTTGCTGCCTTATTACAACGAGAAGCATCTCTCAAACCCCAACATTCAGGCTTTGAATAATAGCTACCACCTGGTAAAGAAGGATGGACGCTTCCGTGTGGTAAGCCATTCGCTTTCGCAGAAGTTTGCTTATTAGTTGCGCAGAACGGTGGTTGGGGTTTCTTTTGTTGAATCATGCCTGCCCATGACCGGTGTCAGCGGCGGGCATGCGGCATCGGTGTACCTTTTGAGCGCAAAATTTTTGCATCATGAAAACCATAATCGTTCCAACCGACTTTTCGGATACGGCGCTGAAGGCCCTGCTGTATGCCGGTGAAATTGCGCAACGATCGGGTGCTGTGGTGCACCTGCTGCATGTGCTGGAGCCTGATGAAAACCGGGTGTGGCGGCCGCATGTGCAGGAAGATGATTATGTTGCCGCCGTAACCCGGGAGCGCCTTTCGCGCCTCGATGCCACGTGGAAGCTGATGCTGCAGCAATACCCCAATGTTACGGTGGTAACCGAACTGGCGCATGGTTTGGTGGCCGATGCCATACTGGACTACGCCGCGGCGCAACAGGCCGGCCTCATTATCATGGGCACTACCGGCGCCACCGGCATGAAGCAGGTGATGGTGGGCAGCGTGGCGGCAAAAGTTATCAGCAGGGCGGGTATTCCGGTACTGGCCATACCTGCCGTATATGAAGTGGAAGATCCCGATCGTTTGCTGCTGGCCACTAACCGCTTTGAGCAGGAAGCGCATATTTTAGAACCGCTGTTGGAGCTGGTTCGATTGCTGCAACTGCAGTTGCACATTGCTGTATTTCTTGATACGGATGATGCCGAAGTGGTTGATTACATCAACAGCGGCCGAAAGCTGGAGGCTTATGTAAAACAGTTGCAAAAAGAGCATCCCGATATCAGCATCAAAGGAACGGTATTGGAAGGGAAAGATTTTGAGGAAACCGTGGAAGCGTATATCCATCGCGAAGAGATTGATATGGTGGCCATGATACCGTATCAGAAAAACTTTCTCGACCGCCTGCTGGGCCGCAGCGCCACCCGCCGAATGGCGTACCACAGCACCATACCGCTGCTGAGCATTCCGGCCCGGGCCGCTGAGTAAATGCATTCAATTGAAAACGCTTTGTTATGAAAAAATTTTTGGCCGTTTTTGATGGATACCGCTTAACCAAAAGCACGGCGCAATACGCGGTGGAACTGGCAGCCGCAGCCGGGGCGCATTTGGTTGCGGTTTTCCCCGACGATCCGGTGAACCGCACGTACAATATTGCGCAGGTGTATAAAAAATTTGAGCGCCCCGAAGAAGAGTTGCAACGCCTCGATGAAAAGGACCGCCTGCGGATGGAGCGTTCCATCCGCCAGATAAAACAAATGGGAAAGGCTGCCGACATCTCTTTTTCCGTTCGGCGCGATAAGGGCTTTGCCTTGCCAGAACTGAAGCAGGAGAGTATGTTTGCCGATTTGCTGATTGTTTTTAAGGGAGAAGCGTTTAGCCGATACCGTCAGAAACCGCCCACTCGCTTCATCCGCGAACTGCTCACCGATGTTCAATGTCCGGTGTTGCTGGTGCCCGAATCGTATAAGAAAATTGATACCATTACCCTGTTGTACGATGGCAGCCCATCGGCCGTTTATGCCGTAAAAATGTTCAGCTACTTGTTTGGAACCATGGGTAATATGCCGGTAGAGGTGTTTACGGTCATAGATCGCCATGTGTCGCTCCGCAATGTAGAAACCGAACTGTTCCGGGAATTTATCCGGCAACATTTTCCCGATGCCCGCTTTAAGGTAGTGAAGGGAGAGGCGGAAGACCGCATTCTGCGCCACCTGCAGGAACACGAAGAAAATGAACTGGTGGTGTTGGGCGCTTACCGCCGTACCGAACTGTCGCGCTTTTTCAGGGCCAGCATGGCCGATGTGTTGATGCGGGTTGTGGATACACCCTTGTTTGTAGCACATCAGTAGTAACAGGCCCATGCCGAATTAACATTGCGGCACTCCCGGTTTTTACTATATTCGATGTGCGGAAATCGTTGGCATCAAACGGTTGGTATGCAGCTATTTTCTCCTCCATGAAGCAACTCCTGCTCCATATCGTTTTCTTTTTGTTGCCGCTGCTCAGCGTCGCTGAAAAAGTGGTGGTGCTGGAAGTGGACGGTTCCATAAATCCGGTAACCGCCGGTTATATTGAACGCGGCATTCGGCTGGCTGTTGAGCAAAAAGCCCAGTGCGTTGTACTGAAGCTAAATACGCCCGGCGGATTATTAAAGTCAACCCGTGTAATCGTAAGTGCCATACTGGAGGCGCCGCTTCCCGTGGTGGTATATGTGGCGCCCAACGGCGCCCATGCGGGTTCGGCAGGGGTGTTTATTACCATGGCCGGCCATATTGCCGCCATGGCACCCGGTAGCAATATTGGCGCGGCACACCCGGTGGCCGGCGGCGGCCAGCAAATGGATTCGGTAATGAGCGAAAAAGTTACCAATGATGCGGCCGCATTCATCCGAACCATTGCGCAAAGCCGCGCCCGTGATACCGCATGGGCCGAAATGGCCGTTCGGAAAAGCGTTTCCATTACCGCCCGGGAGGCATTGCAAAAAAATGTGATTGATTTGATTGCGGCCGACATGAAGGAACTGCTTGAAAAAATTGATGGCCGCAGTTTGAAGGTGGGCGACCGGGAAGTGGTGCTGCAAACAAAAAATGCTACGCCTGTTCAGGAAAACATGAACTGGGTGGAAAAATTGCTCAACATTATTGTTGACCCCAACATTGCCTACATTTTAATGACGGTGGGCTTTTTGGGCATTATACTGGAGTTGTACAGCCCGGGCGCCATTTTTCCCGGTGTTATTGGCGGCATATCCATCATATTGGCATTTTATGCCATGCACACGCTGCCCATAAATTATGCCGGGTTGGCGCTCATCATTTTTGCCATCATTCTGTTTATTTTAGAGGTGCAAACAGTAAGTAATGGTATTTTGTCTGTTGGCGGGGTTATTGCGCTTTTATTAGGATCTTTCATGCTGCTGCGCAACGAATCGCCGCTGGAAGTTGTTAAAATTTCGAAAGCCGTGATTATACCAACCGTTCTTGCTACTGCCGCATTCTTTTTGCTGCTTGTAGGCCTGGGGCTACGCGCCCAGCGGCGGCAGCAGGTTACCGGCGCCGAAGCGCTGCCCGGCAGCACCGGTGTGGCGCAGGAATCGTTTACGCATACCGGTATGGTATTGGTGCAGGGCGAGTTGTGGAAAGCCGAAACTACCGGATTGCCCATTGAAAAGGGTGCCGCGGTTCGGGTAGTGGGGCGCAGGGGGTTTACGCTGCTGGTGGCGCCGCAGCAAAGCTGATTGTTCACTTAAACTATATAGCATGGAACAGTTACCCATTGGTTTGTTTGTCATTATTTTTCTTGTCGTTTCTTTTTTATCCAGTGCCATTAAGGTGCTGCGGGAATACGAAAGAGGCGTTGTTTTCCGGCTGGGCCGCTTAATTGGAGCCAAAGGCCCCGGACTGATTTTGCTGATTCCGGTAATTGATAAAATGGTAAAAGTGAGCCTGCGCACCGTAGTATTGGATGTACCCCCGCAGGATATTATTACCAACGACAATGTTTCGGTTAAAGTAAATGCGGTGGTGTACTTTCGGGTGCTGGAGCCCGAAAAAGCTATTGTGCAAGTAGAGAATTTTCTGGCAGCCACCTCGCAAATTTCCCAAACTACGTTGCGGAGTGTATGCGGCCAGTCGGAACTGGACGATTTGTTATCGCAACGGGAGAAAATCAATCATAAACTGCAACAAATTATTGATGCGCAAACCGAACCCTGGGGTATTAAAGTAAGCAATGTGGAAGTAAAGCAGATTGACCTGCCGCAGGAAATGCAACGCGCCATGGCCAAACAGGCCGAAGCCGAGCGGGAGCGTCGTTCCAAAGTTATTGCCGCCGAAGGCGAGTACCAGGCCTCACAGCGCTTGTCGGAAGCCGCAAAAATCCTATCCGATCAGCCCAGCGCCATCACGCTGCGCTACCTGCAAACCCTGCGGGAAATTGCTACCGAAAATAATTCTACCACCATCTTCCCCGTTCCGGTAGATTTGTTACGTCCCTTTCTGCAGGCCGCGGCCAAAGAAGCGGCGCCCAAAGAGGGGAACACATGAGCTTTATTGCTTGCTGCTTTACTCACAGCCGGTACACAACAGTGCCGGCTTTTTTTATGTTTTATTGCAGCAACAACACCTGCACCTGTACCTGTGTTTCGCAATGCGGAATGCTGTACGTAGTGGTAGAAACTGGAGTTGCGGGCAACACATCCAAAAAACCGGCCGATACGCGGCGCTGCGGTATGGAAAGCAGGATGCGTGTTTTTTTGTGCAAATATTTGCGCAGCATTTTTTGCAGGGGTACAAACTGCTGCGGATCGTATGCCACATCGCTCAGCAGCAATACATCGCAGGCCGGCAGCTCGGCAGCATTGTTCCAGTTGATGTGGCAGGCACTAAACTGCAAGCAGTTATTGTGCAGGGCGTTTAACTCCATATAGGGCAGGGCATCGGCCGCTGCATCGCTGCAGCAGGTTTGTTTTGCATAGGCTGCGGCAGTGAGCGCGGGAAGCCCAATGCCGGCGCCCAGTTCCAAAACCGATTGGTTGGTTACGAGTTGTGAATGGGCATCAATATGCAAACTCAGGGCGGTAGCGGCAGGCCATACCTGCGACCAGTAGGGTATTTCTGCACCATGCCGGCGCTGCCATTGGCGGTGTATTTGTACAGGATCGGGAACAAAATACTCGATGCTGCGCCGCCGGGTATGCAATGTTTGTTTTATGAGTCCGGTACCTGCCTGCATTGGGCAAAGGTGCAATAGATGAAAAGAGGCAGCAAAACTATTTTTGAGAATAACCGGGTTATTTCATCACTTCATCCGTTTCAACATCGTCCGGGCCTTTTTCGGCTCCCCGGTAGGTGCGGTTGAGTTGTTCTTCTAAGGCACGCTTATCGCTGAGGTTGCGGCGTACAAGAAATACAATCAAAACAGCTACTGCAACAAAAAATAAAACAGCAGCCAACAGTTCCAACAGTTGCAGGGATGCAGGTTGCATGTTAGTGATTGTTACAAAACACGCTTCTGCAAAATCTTGCGGAAGTGTTTGGTATGCATGTAACCAAATGTCTGTGATGAAATTAGTACAGGTGCCGCGTACCTGCAAGTACCGGACCGCAAACACAACAATTATTTAATACAGCCAACTGCCGGTGTATTCCTTACTTTGGAGTGGAATCAAAACGTATGTGGTTTCTGATTTTTATTGTAGCCGTACTTTTTGTGCTGGCCGTTACCGATTTAATCGTTGGAGTGAGTAACGATGCGGTAAACTTTCTGAATTCGGCAATCGGCAGTCAGGCAGCTTCTTTCCGTACCATTATTCTTATTGCAAGCGCAGGGGTTATAGCAGGTGCTGTTTTTTCGAGCGGTATAATGGAAGTGGCCCGTACGGGCATTTTTTATCCGCAGTTTTTTACACTGGATAAAATTTTGCTGGTTTTTCTGGCGGTTATGCTTACCGATGTGGTGCTGCTGGATGTATTCAACACCCTCGGACTGCCAACTTCAACCACCGTTTCGGTAATCTTTGAATTGCTGGGTGCGGCCATGATGACGGGCATACTGATTACCTTTCAGCAAAACCAGCCGGCCGGCAACATGTTGCAGTTTATCAACGCGTCCAGCGTGGTAACCATCATTGCCGGTATTTTTCTGTCTGTTTTCATTGCCTTTGTTACCGGCACGATAGTGCAATATGTCTGCCGGCTGCTGTTCACCTTCCGGTACGAAGAGCGCTTGCGGCGTTTTGGTGCTTTGTTTGCCGGACTGGGAATAACGGCCATTGTGTATTTTCTGCTTATCAAAGGTTTGCGGGGCACTACATTGGTTACGGCGCAGCAGGTGCAGTGGGTACAGCAACACACACTGATTCTATTACTGGCTTTGTTTGCGGCAGGCTTTATTGTAACGCTGTTGTTGCAACGTTTGTTCCTTGTTAATCCGTTAAAGGTAGTGGTGCTGCTGGGTACGTTTGCCCTGGCTATGGCATTTGCCGGTAACGATTTGGTAAACTTTATTGGCGTGCCTATTACGGGCTACCTTGCTTTCGCAAACTGGCAGCAATCGGGTGTACCGGCCACGGCTTATTACATGGACTACCTGGCCGGTGCTGATGTTGTGGTGCCCAATTACATGCTGTTGCTTGCAGGCCTTATTATGGCCTTAACCTTATGGTTCAGTTCAAAGGCGCGTAATGTAACGGAAACCGAAGTTAAACTGGGCAGCCAGCAGGAGGGTGAGGAACGTTTTCAGCCCAATGCGGTAAGCCGCAGCATTGTAAAAACATCCATGTTGCTGGCTTCACTGCTGAGAGTGCTGGTACCGAAAAATGTGCGCCGCAGTTACAACATCAGCTTTGAAAAAAGCCGCATGCGGCAAGCCACCATTGTACACAATAAACCGGCATTTGACCTGGTGCGTGCTGCCGTAAATCTGGTATTGGCCAGCAGCATTATTGCGGTGGCTACATCGTACAAGTTGCCCCTGTCCACTACCTATGTTTCGTTTATGGTGGCAATGGGTAGCTCGCTGGCCGATAAAGCCTGGGGCCGCGATACGGCCGTATATCGGGTGGCAGGTGTGCTGAGTGTATTGGGCGGCTGGCTCATCACAGCCGTTATCGCAATTACGGCATCGGCATTCTTTGCGTTTATTCTTATTACGGGGGGTATTGTTGCTACATTTATGCTGCCGGCGGTGGTTGTGTTGTATATTATTGCGTCGCACATCTGGTTTGCACGCAGGTTGCAGCGTAAGAAGAAAGAAGCGGCACGGCTGCAACTGGCCGATAGTGTTGATGTTGATATTTTTCAGGCTAACCGCAAAAAAGTAGTAGCCCAGCTGCAAGAAGTGGCATCGCTGTACGAAGCGGCATTAAAGGCCCTGCAACAATACGATGCGGCCGCTTCGGATGAAGTGTATCAGCAGGTGCAGGAATTGCAGCAGTACGGCTATAAATTACGAGCGCATGCCATTCGTTCCATCAAAAGCCTGAAACAGGCCGATAAGCGCACCACCGGCATTTTACTGTACAGCAGCGATTTGCTGGAAGACCTGTTTTCGAGCCTGTTGCAGATGGCGGAAGAATGCCGGCATTACATCCATAATTTGCATGATGAACCCGATGCTGATTTTTTACGCATAACCGAGGGGCTTTCGTACCGAATGCTTACCTATTTTCGGCAAATGATACACAGCATTCAGGCGGAAGATTACAGCCATATGCACGACGTAAAAACCTGCCGCGATGATGTGCGCAACTTTATTAACGATACATTGGAAGCGCGCCTCAATCGTATTCACGGTAAGCAACCACCAACCCGGCAGGGTGTACTGGAAACCACCATATTGTTGCAAAGCCGCGACCTGCTGGCCGTAACGCTTCGCATTTTGCAACTCTTTCGCAAATACAGCAACGCTTAGGTTGCGGCACCGGTTTCGTTTTTGAGGATAACCGTACGCATGGGGAAGGGGATTTCAATGCCTTCTTTCCGGTAACGATCCTGCAGTTTTTTGATGAAAAGATGGCGTACGGCATGCTGCTGCGTGTACTCTTCTACCCGAAATATGGCGCGTAAGTTAATGCTGCTTTCGCCAAAGGCGAAAAAGCGAACAATGGGTTCAAAGTCTTTAACGGCCCCTTCCGATTCCTGCAGTGTTTCGTATATCACTTCTTTGGTAACGGCTTCCACTTTTTCCAGATTGCTGCCATAACTTACCCCCAGTTCCACCGCAAAGGCAATTTCACGCTTTGGTAAGTTAAAGTTGGTTACAATCATGTTGCTGAGTTTGGAATTGGGTACCACAATTATATGGTCAGCTACGGCACGTATGGTGGTGGTGCGCCAGGTAATGTCTTCCACAAAACCTTCGGCGCCGTTATCAAGCTTCACAAAGTCGCCGGGGTTAATTTTTCCCGACGCAATAATTTGAACGCCGGCGAATAAGTTTGAAAGCGTGTCCTGCAAAGCCAGGGCAACGGCCAGGCCACCTACGCCCAGTGCGGTTAACAACGGAGTTACCGATATGCCCAGCGATTGCAGTATGAGTAACAGGCCCAGTATGAATATAATGGTACGGATGATGTTGCTGATGATGGACGATGAGGGAATGACCGTATCCGTACCTTTCGCTTTGATACGTACCAGCCCGGCAACCACTTTGCCCGCAATGAGTGTAACCGAGAAAATAAAGAAAATCATGAGGCCATGCTCCAGCCAGTCGTGATACTTCTGATCCATGGAGATGCGCCGCAGGCCAATAAACAAACCGGTGGCGGTTAGCCATGGTATCGTCCACTTACGTATGCTACTGATTACAAGATCATCTACCTCTGTTTCGGTTTTTGAACTAACCTTTACCAGCGCCGGCATGAGCCAGCGGTTACTGCTCCATCCCAGCAGCCATCCGGCGATGATGTATAGGCCAAGTAGTAAAGCATCGTACGGTGTCATAAGCATTTGTTTGAGCGTAGCGCAAAGTTAGGACCCAGGCAGCGGTTATACTGTTAATAAAAAAGATAAAGTCCGTTTATTTATCCTGCGGCAGCACAATGTGCGTAAGCAGGAGTTAGTATTTTCGGGCATGCAATTTCTGGAGGTACAGGGAGTAAGCCTGTTGCGTAACGGCCGGTATGCCGTGCGGGAGATCCATTTTTCGCTGGCACCGCAAACCCGCCTGGCCATTGCCGGCGAAACGGGCAGCGGTAAAAGTTCGCTGTTACGCATGATTGCCGGTTTGGAACAGCCGCATTCAGGAGCTGTATATTTTGAAGGGAAAAGGGTGTTGGGCCCGCAGGAAGTTTTAATTCCGGGATGTAAAGGAATTGGTTATTTGAGCCAGTATTTTGAGTTGCGCAATCATTACCGGGTATGGGAACTACTGGATATGGCCAATTTGCTTGCAACTGAAGTTGCCGATAACATCATCCGCATGTGTGAAGTGGACGATTTGTTGCAACGATGTAGCCATGAACTTTCGGGCGGCGAAAAACAACGGGTGGCCCTTGCTGCTGTACTGCTGTACCGGCCCCGCTTGTTACTACTGGATGAACCTTTTTCGAATGCCGACCCCATTCATAAAGCGCACATGAAAGCGGTGCTGGCACGCGTAGAAGCGGAAATGCAAATTACCATGGTTTGGGTAACACACGATCCGGCCGATGTGTTGCCCTGGGCTACTGAGCTGATTGTGCTGCAAAATGGACAGGTGGTGCAGCAGGGAAGCCCGCAAAAGTTGTTTCACGCACCCGTAAACCCTTATTGTGCCGGCTTGCTGGGTTCTTACACGTTGCTCGATTTGCATGCAATTAACGGATGGGCTTCTTTGCGGGAATTACAGCCCCCGGGAAAACAACTGCTGGTGCGCCCCGGTTATCTGCACGTACAACAACAGGCTGGAAACCCGGCAGCAGTGGTGCAAAACATTTCGTATTACGGTAATTATTACCTGTTGGATGCAACAATCGGTAATCAGTGGGTGCAAATAGTATATCTGGACAAACCTCCAGCAGTGGGTCAAATCATTTCACTGCAATACCAGCACGATGCACCTTGGTTTGTATAACTTGCCAACACACTTACGAGTGTTTGTTTCCTTAAGCATGCGCATACTAAAGCTTGCAGTAAGCCTGAAACTTCTTATTTTGAGGCTGCTTAACTATTGATTATTATGACGCTCACCCGTACTGTAAGGGGCATAAAGCCACTTTACCGGCTTGCTGCTGTGCTCTTTCTTTTAGTTACACAGAAGCCATACGCTCAAAATTTACTGAATAACGGAAATTTTGAACTGGGCAACGGAGTAGGCTTTTCGAGCTTATACACTTTTATTCCCGTACCCACGGGTACAACCAATGCGGGTCAATACGGGGTGGGTACCAACCCACAACCTTATAATACGGCCAGTTTCATCAGCACGGGCGATCATACTTCGGGAACCGGAAACATGCTGATTGTGGATGGTACCAATAACAGCGGCAACCCCGAACCCGTTTTCTGGAGAGTAGGTACCGGCGGCGAAATTTGCGGACTTACGGTTGGACAAACCTATACGTTTCGGTACTGGATTAAATCCATTTTTCAAACCGGTATTCCGGGAGCAACGGTGGCCGATGTACGCATACGGTGGAACAATGTGGTGGGGCAGGGAGGCAACGGCTGGAGCCTGCTGCCTACCACGGGAACAACCACGGCGCCGCCGCCCGGTGCCGACTGGGCCTTGGTAACCTACACAATTGTTCCCACCAATGCCTGTGTGCGTATTGAAATGTTTGACCTGAATGGCAGCCTGGCCGGCAACGATTTTGCCATCGATGATATTGAACTGTTGCCGCCACCCCAGCCCCTGGCGCTTACCTATTCGATTACTCCGGTAACCTGTTTGGGGGCCGCTAACGGAGCCATTGCGGGGTATGCTTCCGGAGGTATAACACCCTATCAAAGTTATACGCTCAATGGACCGGTTAATGCCACCAATACCACCGGTGTGTTTACGAATTTACCTCCGGGTACGTACAGCCTTTCGGTTACCGATGCCGCAACACCTGTTGCCAACACCGTTGTTGTAACCAATATTGTTGTAACACAACCGCCCAACCTTACCGTATCGCCTGCTGCCGTATCCATTTGTCCGGGTGATAACATTACCATCACGGCATCCGGCCCGCCGGTAAGTAACTGGACGGCCAACCCTGCTGACCCTTCACTTACTACTCCTAATGCGCAAAGTATTACAGTAGCGCCTATGCAAACAACCGTTTATACTGCAACATCCACCCAAACACAAAATCTGAACTTAATTTACAACGGCGATTTTTCTCTTGGCAACGTAGGCTTTTCTACCGATTATCAATATTACCATCCTACCAATCCCACGGGGGCGCAGCGGGCCTATGGTATTGTTGCCAATGCGCAAAGCTGGTGGAATACGTTTGCGCCCTGCACCGGCCGCGGTGGCAGCGGAAACATGATGGTAGTGGATGGCAGTACGTTTAACGGTGGTAACGACCGGGTTTGGTGCCAAACGGTACCGGTGCAGCCCGGAGCCACATACAATTTCGCATACTGGATACAGTCGTTAACGGCAAACAACCTGGCCGAAATAGCAGTAACCATTAACGGTGTTGCCCTGGGTGCGGCCGTGTTTGCACCGCCCACGGTTTGTACGTGGGAACAACGCACTTATACCTGGAATGCCGGAACGGCTACCACCGCAACTATTTGTATTTACAACCGCACCACGGCAAGCGGCGGTAATGATTTTGCACTGGACGATATCAGCTTTACAACCACAAGTACCTGTACGTTAACGGCGCAGGCAACCGTAACCGTAAGCGGCTCCGCTGCGGTAACCGGCTTTTCATATCCTACGCCGGTTTGTGCCGGTACGGGCAATTTGTTGCCCACAACGGTTTCGGGCTTTACTACGGGTGGTGCCTTTAGTGCCGTACCTGCCGGTTTGGTCATCAATGCCGCAACCGGCGAAATAAATGTTGCCGCCAGCACGCCGGGCACCTACACCATTACGTACACCGTAAGTCCATCGGGTTGTAACACGGGAGGCAGCAGCAGTTTTGTGTTCACCATAACAAACATCATTACACCCGTAACCGCCTTTAGTTATCCGCTACCGCTTTGTACCAATGGGGGCATTGTGAATCCGGTACTGCCCGGCAACTTTACCACCGGCGGAGTGTTTAGTGCACCGCCCGGTGTTTCCATCAACCCTGCAACCGGTGCCATCAACCTGGCAGCAAGCGCACCCGGTACTTATACCATTACGTACACCCTGGCCGCAAGCGGATGCAATCCGGCAGCTACCGGAAATACGACCATTAGCATTACCGGAGCGGTTACACCGGTAACCTCTTTCAGTTACAGTGGGCCGTATTGCGCCGGTGGTTCCAACGCAACACCCAATACCGTGCCCGGCTTTACTACGGGTGGTACTTTTAGCAGTACACCCGGGCTTGCCATCAACCCATCAACGGGTGTTATTGATTTGGCTGCCAGCACACCCGGTACCTACACTGTTAGTTACAACGTGCCGGCAACTGCCTGCAACCCGGCAGCCGGCAGCACGGCAACTGTTACCATTAATCCGGTAGTTGTACCAGTTACCGGATTCAGTTATGCCGGTCCGGTTTGCAGCAATGCCACCAATCCGGTGCCGGTAACCGCAGCAGGCTTTACCACCGGAGGCGTTTTCAGCAGTACCCCCGGGTTATCCATTAATCCTTCAACCGGGGTTATCAATCTGGCTGCATCTACTCCGGGTACCTATACGGTTACCTACACCATTGCAGCCGCCGGTTGTAATCCGGCGGGCAGCAGTACGGCCAGCATTACCATAACACCGGTGGTGGCCCCCGTTACGGGTTTCAGCTATGCCACACCTGTTTGTGTAAACGGAACCAATCCCGTTCCCATTACGGTTCCGGGTTTTACCACCGGAGGCGTTTATACCGCTCCCGCAGGTGTTGCAATTAATTCCGCAACCGGAGTAATCAATCTGGCTGCAAGCACCCCCGGTACATATACCATTATTTACACGGTACCCGCTACCGGATGCAATCCCATGGGCAGCAGTGCGGCCAGTATAACCATTACACCATCGGTTACACCCGTTACCGGTTTCGCATATCCATCGCCCGTATGTACCAACGATCCGAATCCGGCGCCGGTGGTAGTATCGGGCTTTACACCCGGAGGTACTTTTAGTTCTACCCCCGGGTTGTCGCTCAATCCTTCCAGCGGTGTTATTAATGTTGCCGCCAGCACGCCGGGAACTTATATGGTTACGTACGCTATAGCCGCAAGCGGATGTAACCCGGCCGCCAGCAGCAGTGCCTCTATTACCATTAATGCGGCCACCGTTCCGGTTACTGCGTTCAGCTACAATTCCCCGGTATGCCTTAATAGCACCAACCCAGTACCGTTGCCGGCAGCGGGTTTTGTTACGGGAGGCACCTTTTCAGGTAGTCCGGGCCTTTCGGTGAATGCAACAACGGGTGTTATTGACCTGGCCAACAGCCAGCCGGGCACTCACACGGTTACCTATACCGTTCCGGCTGCAAACTGCCGGGTAGGTGCAAGTTCCACAGCAACAATAGTGTTACGGCCAGTTCCGGCTGCACCCACCGTGCAAACACCGGTAATGTACTGTCAAAATGCGGCAACCGTGCCGCTTTCGGCAACGGGTTCGGGATTGCTGTGGTATGCAACGGCCGGCGGTGGAACCGGCACGGCAACGGCACCCCGGCCACCCAGCGCAACGCCGGGAAACCAGTCGTATTATGTGTCGCAAACCGTAAACGGTTGCGAAAGCCCCCGTGCCTTGATTGAAGTGGTAATTCATCCCTTACCGCTTGCCAATGCCGGCCCCGATAAGCAAGTGCGGGCGGGGCAGTCGGTACAACTCGACGGTTCGGCAAGCGGTAATAACATTACCATTTTGTGGACACCGCAGCAATACATCAACAATCCAACAGCATTAACGCCTTTGGTAAATCCGCCGAGCAGTATTAGGTACACCCTCAACGTTACTTCGGCTAATGGCTGTGTGGCCCGCGATGAGGTGCGGGTAACCGTACTGCAGGATTTGATTGTACCGAATGTATTTTCTCCCAATGGAGATAATATCAACGATCAGTGGATTATCAAATTCATTGAGCAATACCCCAATAACCGGGTACAGATTTTCAACCGCTACGGACAGTTGCTTTTTGAAACCAGAGGCTACAGCAGCAGCAATGCCTGGGATGGCACGCACAAGGGTAAGCCCTTGCCGGTAGGGGCCTACTACTACATCATTCAAACGCAGGAAGGGCAGGAGCCGCTGCGGGGCAGTGTTTCCATCATCCGTTAACCCCGAAAAAAATTACCATGATTGTGAAGCAAAAATTTAAAGTTGTATTACTGTTGGCAGCAGGTACGTGTGCCGGCCTTACAATATGGGCGCAGCAAAAACCGCATTATACCCAATATGTGCTGAACAATTATATATTGAACCCTGCTTTAAGTGGCATCGAAAATTATACCGATATCCGCATCAGCCACCGGCATCAATGGGTAGGGTTGGCCGATGCGCCGGTAACTTCATACATCAGCTTGCATGCTCCCATCGGAAAAAAGGATTATAAAACTACAGCCACTTCGTTTGCCATACAGGGCGAAAACCCGAGGGGCAAACAATACTGGCAGGAATACCAGGCATCGGAGCCGCACCACGGTATTGGCTTGCAGATAATTAACGACCAGGCTGGTCCCTTTCGTAACTTTTCGGCATATGGTACGTACGCGTATCATATAGGTATCAACGAACGTACCAATCTTTCGGCAGGGTTCGGTGCCGGAATAAGCCAGTTAACCCTCAATACCAACAAGTTGTTTTTTGGAGCTGATTTTCCCGTGGACCCTGCCATTGCCGGCAGCGGCGAACTGGGGCGCACCCGTTTTGACATGAATGCCGGCGTCTGGCTCTACTCGGCCGATTATTTTGCAGGTGTTGCCCTGCATCAGATTATTCCGCAACGCATTGAGTTTGCCGATAATACTTTCCGCCTTACGGAAGGGAAAAAGGTGCCTCATTGGTTTGCAACGGCCGGTTATCGCTTTTTGCTCACAGAAGACATTAACATGATTCCTTCCGTAATGCTGAAATACGTGAATGCGGTTCCGATACAGGCCGATGTGAATGTGAAACTGCAGTACCGCGATTTGTTATGGGGCGGCGCCAGCTATCGGGTACGTTACGGATTTGCCGCCATGGCGGGCATTAATGTACTCAATAAGTTTCACCTGTCGTACGCATACGATTACTCCACTACTTTGCTCAATACCGTCAGCAGAGGAACCCACGAAGTGATACTCGGCTTTATTATCGGCAACCGCTATTCCACAGATACCTGTCCGCGTAATGTGTGGTAAACGCTTCCACAACTGTGTCCTTGCATTACAGCGTTAAAACGCTATTGCTGGTGCCAAAACTGTTGGGGGCTTCGGTATCGGCTTCGGGGTCATTCATCCATTCGGAACCATTTACCAGGTACTTGAATTCGTGCTTGGAATCCTTGGGGAGGTTTACTTCAACGGTAAACACACCGTCTTTACGTTTTTTCATTACAACAGGTGTATTCCAGTCGCCGTTCAGGCCCAGAATTTCCACACTGTCGGCATTTTCAGCTGCAATCGAAAACTTCACTTTGCAGTAGTCTTTGGTTTTGTAGTAGGTTTTTTGAATCATGTTTTTCTGTTTTAAAAAATTGCAGCAAGAACCGATTAGCTAGTTAGGGTCAAGTAAAGCTCATACCCGTTGGGTTGCAAAATTGCATGCAACACGCTGGTTAATACCCGGTTGCGGCAAAGGTAACCCATTTACGGCCCGCAGCGGGCTTTGTTATTTCTGCTTTTAAGGCTGTGAAGTGTGAATAAAAAATCTGAAACACGTATGGATTGAACCCTTCATTCGTGTAAGAAGCACGAATAGCCGAAGTAAAATCTGCTGGTTTTCAGCCCGCTGTTATGAAACGACGATGGAAGGGTTCAACAAAAAAATCAGCAAATGGGCCACTTTTGTCCGTAAGGCAAAATGTGGAAATCAAAAGTTTCGGAACCTTCGGAATTGCTACATTTACAAGCATGCAGTTGCTGGTTACGCACATAAAAGGGTTGTATGGTGTTGCGGATGCACCGGTTTTGAAGCGGGGGGCCGAAATGGCTGTTTTGCCGCATATGGATAATGCCTGGTTGTTGGTAGAAGAGGGGTGCATCGCCGCTTACGGCTCCATGCACCACCTGCCTCCGGCATATGCCACCATTCGCAACCGGCTCGATGCTTCGGAGCGGCTGGTGTTGCCGGCCTGGTGCGACAGCCATACGCATCTGGTATTTGCGCACAGCCGCGAAATGGAGTTCATCGAAAAAATTAAAGGGGCTACCTATGCCGAAATTGCGGCAAAGGGCGGCGGCATATTGAACTCGGCACGGGCATTACAGCAACTGACAGACGACCAGCTTTTCAACCGGGCATGGAGCCGCCTGCAGGAAGCGGCAGCGTTGGGTACCGGGGCTATTGAAATCAAAAGCGGATACGGACTTACACCCGAATCGGAAATCCGCATGCTGCGTGTCATCCGGCGCCTGCAACAACGTTCGGCCCTCACCATTAAAAGCACTTTTTTGGGAGCCCATGCCGTTCCCGAGCCCTTCCGCAACAACAAGGAAGGGTACGTGCGGCAAATTATTGAGGAGATGTTGCCGCCTATTGCTGCCGAAGGCCTGGCCGATTTTATTGATGTGTTTTGTGAAAACGGTTTTTTTACCCCCGATGACCTGCAGCGCATTTGCCGGGCGGCTATGGCCTATGGCCTGCAACCCAAAGTGCACGTCAATCAGCTCAGCAGCATGGGTGGTTTGCAGGCCGCATTGCAACTGCCGGCCCTCAGTGCCGACCACCTGGAGGTTATGACCCCGCACGATGTTGCCGACATTGCGGCCAGTAACACCATCGCAACCTTATTGCCTACGGCTGCATTTTTCTTACGCATGCCCTTTCAGCCGGCGCGGCAGTTGCTTGATGCCGGCGCGGCTGTGGCCCTGGCTTCGGATTGTAACCCGGGCTCATCACCCTCCCTAAACATGAACCTGGTAGTGGCCATGGCCTGCATAGGCATGCGCATGCTGCCGGAAGAAGCCATCAATGCGGCCACACTTAACGGCGCCTATGCCATGCAGGCAGCCGATGTAGCCGGCAGCATTACAACCGGTAAACACGCCAACTTTATCGTTACCCGGCCGGTGCCCTCTTTGGCTTACCTGCCTTATGCATTTGGCAGCAACCTGATAGAACAGGTGTATATCCGCGGCCAATTGCAGCCCGCACCACAAACAATTGCCATATGAACAGTTTTTTTCGGGTTTACACAAAAAGCCATCTTCTTGCGCATACCCGCATACGGCGGTTCGAAACCAAATTGGGCGAATGCCTCCTCATCTTGCCGGGCAAGCAGGCGCCCGAAACCGAACTGGCACAAAGCCCCGCACCGTATGTGGTGCTGGGCATTGCCGAAGACATTGGCGTGCGGGCCAACGGCGGCCTGGGCGGCACCCATACGGCCTGGCTTGCGTTTTTGCAGGCGTTTTTAAACCTGCAGAGCAATGATTTTTTTTCGGGAAACGAGGTGCTGGTGCTGGGGCATTTCGACTTTTCAGCACTGCAGGGCCTCATTGAAGCGCATGCACATTCGGCCGATGAAAAAACCGAAGCCTACCGCCATGCCGTATTGCGTATAGACGATGCCGTGGAGGAGGTGATTCGCATCATTACAACAGCAGGCAAAATTCCGATTGTTATTGGAGGCGGGCATAACAATGCCTATCCGCTGATAAAAGGGGCGGCAAAAGGCTTACACAAGGCCGGCCGCATTCCGCTGACGCAAATCAACTGCATTAATGTGGATGCCCATACCGATTACCGCCCGTTGGAAGGCCGCCACAGCGGCAATGCCTTCCGTTATGCCGAAGAAGACGGATACCTGCAGAAATACTTCGTTGTAGGGGTGCATGAAAACTACATTCCGCAAAACGTGTGGACCGATTTTGTCAACAATCCGTTTTTTGACCTCATTACCTATGAGGATATTTTTTTGCACGAAAAGCGCAACTTCATACAGGCGGTAGCCGACGCAACAGGCTTCGCCTACGATGGTTACACGGGTATTGAACTGGATTTGGATAGTGTGGAAGGCGTGCTCAGCAGTGCGGCAACCCCTTGCGGCATAACACCTTTGCAGGCCCGGCAATACCTCAATTTTGCGGCTACCGATTGCAAAGTTGCCTACGTGCATTTATGCGAAGCAGCAGCCGCGTTGCAGGATGGAAGAAAAGCCGAATTAACCGGTAAACTGCTCAGTTACCTGGTAAGCGATTTTATTAAGGCACACCGCCAATTGCAGGATGGTTCTGCTTAGCGCAATACGCCTTTTTCCTGCATGGCTTTCAGCAGACGCATGCTGAAACGGTGTCCCAGGTTATCGAGTGTGCCGGGGTCAATGGTTTCGGTTTGCGCCGAAAATACCAGCCGGTCGGCCTTTATGTCAAACAGGTTCCCCTCCACTATATAGCGGGTGCTGGTAACGTAATAGCCGGGGGTATATACACGGTCGTACCAGTAAAAGTAATACCGCCCGAAGCGGCTGTAGTAAATGCCGCCCGGCCAGTAATCTACCTGGCCGCGTACATAGGTTGCTTCTTTCTTTACATCCAATACCGTAATGGTAATAACGGCATCATAACCCTCGTTGCGCAGCAAAGCAATCACTTCCTCTTCGTTTTTTCCTTCAAAAACGGCGGGGGCCGTACTTTGCGGTTGCACCCATGGCGTTATAGCCCATTTTTTGAAAATCTTCGGCCATATGATTTTCAAAGCACGCACGAAGGGCCCTGTTTTTGACACCATCGAGCAGGCCCACAACCATGATGTTTTGAAACGGTTCCGGATTGTATGCCGGGTCTTTCCAAACGGAAGTGAGGCGGGTGGGGCTGCAGGCAGCCAACAAAAACAGCAACACGCAGCAACGGATGATGGTACGCATACAATGATGTTTATGCGCATTAAGTTACCGCGAGCGGCTCCTTGCAGGCAATGATGATGGTCAGCGCAATTGCCCGTTACAAACCGTGTTTTTGCCGCTTTTCGGCCATATCGCTCAAATGCCGTACCTTTGCCATTCTTTAAGTTATTTCTTTCTCTGTACGTGCCTTGTTTTCACCTACTGCGATGGTATAATTTAAGGCGGATAAGTGCCGGCAAGCGGCTGGTAGCCTTATCACATTTCAATCAAAATTTAAAATAGAACTACGTGTCATTTCAGCAGTTACAGCTCATAGCGCCGCTTTTACAGGCGTTGCAAAAAGAAGGCTATGTACAGCCCACCCCCATTCAGCAGGCAGCTATTCCCCCCATTTTAGAAAATCGCGATTTGCTGGGTTGCGCCCAAACCGGTACCGGCAAAACAGCAGCTTTTACGCTACCTATCTTACAGCTCTTGTTCCGGCACAGACAGCAGCAACCCGATGCACCCCGCCACATTCAGGCACTCATATTAACGCCCACCCGTGAACTGGCCATTCAGATTGATGACAGCATCCGCTCGTACGGGCGTTACCTGCCCCTAAAGCATACGGTTATTTTTGGCGGTGTAAACCAGCGCAGCCAGGTGCAAGCCTTGCGTGCCGGGGTGGATATACTGGTGGCTACACCCGGCCGCCTGCTCGATTTGCTGCAGCAGCGCATACTTACGCTGGCGCATATCCGCTTTTTTGTGTTGGACGAGGCCGATCGCATGCTGGACATGGGATTTATTCAGGAAGTGCGTCGCATCATTGAACAATTGCCGGCGCGGCGGCAAACCCTGTTTTTTTCGGCAACCATGCCTCCTGAAATACAGCAATTGTCGCACATGTTGCTTTCGAACCCCGTAAAAGTGGAGGTAACGCCCCAGTCGTCAACCGTAGAGTTGATTGATCAGAAGCTTTATTTTACCGAGAAGCACAACAAACGTGCGCTGTTGCTGCATTTGCTGCAGGATAGTAGTATGAAGCGGGTACTGGTATTTACGCAAATGAAGCATGCCGCCGACCGCCTGGCGCAACAGCTCAACAAGGCCGGTGTGCCGGCAGTGGCGTTGCATGGCAACAAAACACAAGGAGCCCGCCAAAAAGCGCTGGAGCAGTTCAGGCAGTATAAAACCCGTGTATTAGTGGCAACCGACATTGCCGCCCGGGGCATTGATATTGATGACCTTACGCATGTAATTAACTACGAACTGCCACCCAGCCCCGAAACCTATGTGCACCGTATTGGCCGAACGGGCCGCGCCGGCGCAGCGGGCACCGCCCTTTCGTTTTGCGACTGGAGTGAAAAGGCGTACCTCAACGACATTCAGAAACTGATCAAAAAAACGATACCGGTTGTAACGGGCCATCCGTTTGACAATGCGGCCATGCACAGCAAGCCCCCCGTGGTAGCCGCTTCGCCGGCGGCGCACAATTTTGGCACGGCGCCCCGCGGACGCCGCCCGGGCCGGGTGTTTCGGCAACGGTAAAAAAACATGCATAAAAAAGCCTGTTACAAATTGTGGTAACAGGCTTTTTTCAGTTATACGACAGGGTTAGTAAGAAAGCTTCATTTCCACTCTGCGGTTTTGTGCCCTTCCTTGCTCGGTTCGGTTGTCGGCAATGGGGCGGGTATCGCCAAAGCCCTGGTAGCTGATGCGTTCCGGGGCAATGCCTTTTCCAATGAAATAGTTGGCTACGGCCTTGGCACGGCGCTCGCTCCACATCATATTGCGTTCGGGCAGGCCACGGTTGTCGGCATGCGCTTCAATACGCAACTTCAGCTCCGGATTATCCTGCAGCAGCTTTACTACCTCGTTCAGCGGGCCAAACGAAGCCGGCAGCAATTCATCGCTGGCAAAGCGGAACTGAATGTTACGGGCCGCAAGGTTCAGTTTTTGCTTTACTTCTTCTTTTATTTCGGGGCATCCTTTGTTGGCTGCAAGGCCGGCCTGGGTAGGACAGGCATCTTCCTCATCATTAATGCCATCGCCATCGGTATCGGGTATGGGGCAGCCGCTGTACCGCTCAAGGCCTGCCACATCGGGGCAACGATCCTCTTTATCGGCAATACCGTCGCCGTCCCTGTCGGGGCATCCCTTTACAGTCCCTTTTTCGTTGGGGCATCGGTCGTCTTTGTCGGGCACGCCATCGCCATCCCTATCCGGGCAGCCCTTTACGGTGCCCGCCTGGTTGGGGCATTCATCCTTTGCATCTTCTATGCCATCGCCATCGCTGTCGGGTGGCAGGGCAGGGCGGGTTGGTACGGGAGGCGCGGCTGCTTTCTTTTTACGGCCCAGCAACTGCGCAAAGCCCAGGCTGTAATGCAGGTAATCGTTTTGAATGCCGTCGGTCAGCCGTTTGCGCCACTGTGCCTGCAATAACAGCAAGGCCCCTTCGTTAAACCGAAACTGCAGTCCGGCACCGAGAGGGGCATAGGCGGCAAACCGGTTGCGAAAAGAGCCAAAGCCCAGGCCTGCCGTAAGAAAGGGATTGATGGTTCTGTCGCCTGCAAGCGCCTTCAGGTGCAGCAGGGCATCGGCTGCTATGCTAAAGCCGGCCTGTCCAATACTGTCGTCTTTTACAAACAGCGCCGGAAAGTTGGCAAACGTGCCGGTAAGGCCGGCCGAAAAGTCAATATGCCGCTGCAGGGGCTTCCACCAAGCGGCCCCAAAGCCAAACGAGTGGTTGCCGGGCCGGTACCAGTTGCCCGCCTGCAATGCTTCGTTGAGCGATGTTGCTTTAACCGTTGCCGGAAACTGATAATCTGTAAGCGACAGTTGAAAACTGAAGAAGGCCGGTTTTTTACCCGGTTGCGGCGATTGTGCCAGGCAACTGCCCGTGAAAAACAGCGCCAGCAGCAGGTTGGATACTTTCATAGTAACATTGTAATGCGCTAATATACAATGCGTGGTACGGATTTCCTATAGCGGGCCGAAATTGGGGCTGCAACAAGCGGAAAAAAACTATGGCAGTTTTGGCGAATGTTTTGTAAATTTAATCAGCTCTTTGATGTAACCCTTTTCCTCACCTTTAAATCTGTGTGCCATGGTAACAACAGATACCACCCACCTGAACCGGGAATGCAATGCCTGGAGAGAACAGTTGCGTTCCTACCGCGAAGCAATGGGCCGGTTGCAACATGAATTGCAGCAATTTGCCCGCGATCAAAGCGATAAAGAAGTTCTCACCGAAGTAGAGCATTTTTACAATCAGTTCTACATCCAGCAAATCAACATTCACGACCTCAAACAGTCCATCAAACTACACGAGCGTCGCGTTTTACTCGCCAATGGTTCGGGAGATAACCCCGAAGTGAATACGGCCGTAAAAGAGCACGAGTTGCTGCACGAACAGTTTGAATTTCTCGAGCAAACCATCAAGCAACTGGTACACGATTTCAGCCTCTTTACCGCAAAGGCCTAACGTACATCCATCTGCCACACTTACACGGAAACCAGCCTGATCCGCGCCTGAACATGTTGTTGCCTTATAGTACCGGCCGCGTTGTAACAACGCAACCGAACATGATTCTTTTACCTTTAAAACTATAGTTATGGCTGAATTTGATACCGCACATGTAAAAAACATCGTCTTGCTGGGCCATGCCGGCTCGGGCAAGACCTCCTTAGCGGAATGCATGCTATTTGAAGCGGGGGTTATCACCCGCCGCGGAACCGTGGCCGAACGCAACACGGTGGCCGATTATCATGAACTGGAGCAGGAACGCGGTAACTCCATTTTTTCCAAGTTGTTGCATGCCCGCTGGAGAGGGTATAAAATCAATATTATTGATACGCCGGGTTACGACGATTTTACCGGCGAAGTGATTTCGGCACTTCGGGTAGCCGATACCGGTGTAATGTTGCTCAATGCAGTGGCCGGCGTGGAAGTATCCACCGACATCATTTGGCAGTACACAGAAGAATTTAAAACGCCCATGCTTTTTGCCGTAAACAAGCTGGATGATGAAAATGCCGATTTTGATAAAACCGTGGCTCAGGCAAAAGCACATTTCGGCAACAAAGTAACCGTGGTGCAATATCCCCTGCAAACAGGGCCCGGGTTTAATGCCATTGTGGATGTACTGAAGATGACGCTGTATCAATTTCCTCCGCAAGGCGGAAAGCCCGAAAAGCTTCCCATACCCGAAGCCGAACGGGAAAAGGCCGACCGCCTGCATCGCGAACTGGTGGAAGCCGTTGCCGTAAACGACGAAACCCTAATGGAGCATTATCTTGATAAAGGGGAGCTGGATGAAGATGAAATGCGGCAGGGGCTGAAGCAGTCGTTGATTCATCACGATATCTTCCCCGTATTCTGTGTTTCGGCTGCAAAAGACATGGGTAGCGGACGCCTGATGGGTTTTATTGACAATGTTTGCCCCAGTGCCAACGAAATGCCTCCGCAAAAAACCAAAACGGGCGAGCCCATCCCCTGCGATGCCGGCGGGCCGGCCTGCATTTTTATATACAAAACGGTAAACGAACAGCATGTGGGCGATTTGTCGTTCTTCAAAGTGTATTCGGGTACCATTAAGGCGGGCATGGAACTGGAAAACGAAACCACGGGCGTGGTTGAAAAAATCAACCAGTTGTTTTTGGTAGAAGGCAGTAAGCGCATTGCCGTAAATGAGTTGGCTGCAGGCGATATAGGTGCAACCCTCAAATTAAAAAACACGCATACCAACAACACCCTGCACGCAAAGGGTACCCGGTATGAGTTGCCGCCCATTGTTTTTCCGCCTCCGAATATGACGGTGGCAATAGAGTCGGCCAAAAAAGGCGATGAAGAAAAACTATCGCAGGCGCTCCATCAATTACAGGAAGAAGATCCAACGCTGCTGGTGGAAGTGAGTCCCGAACTGAAACAAACCCTTATTCATTGCCAGGGCGACATGCACCTGGCGGTTGCCAAATGGAAGATTGAACACATTTTTAAGCTGGATGTAAAATTTACCAAGCCCCGTATCGCGTACCGCGAAACCATACGGCGCATGGCCGAAGCCAGCTATCGCCACAAAAAACAAAGCGGCGGTGCCGGACAGTTTGCCGAAGTGTTTATGCGCATTGAACCCTGGTACGAGGGCATGCCCGAGCCGGAAGGGCTTACCGTACGGGGGCGTGAAGAACACGACCTGGAGTGGGGCGGCAAATTGCTGTTTTACAACTGCATTGTGGGCGGTGCCATTGACCAGCGCTTCCTTCCCTCCATCCTGAAAGGCGTAATGGAAAAAATGCAGGAAGGCCCCCTTACCGGATCGTATGTGCGGGATGTGCGGGTATGCGTGTACGATGGAAAAATGCACCCGGTTGACAGCAACGACATATCGTTCAAGATTGCCGGCTTGCAGGCCTTTCGGCATGCATTTCAACAGGCCGATCCGCAATTGCTTGAACCCATTCAGCATGTGGAAGTACTATGTCCCGATGAGCTTACGGGTGCCATTATGGGCGATTTGCAAACCCGCCGGGCCATTGTGGAAGGCATCGAGTCGGAGGGTAGCTTCCGAAAAATTGTAGCCCGGGTGCCGCTTGCCGAAATGGAGGGTTATTCATCGGCACTGCGCTCCATAACCCAGGGGCGGGCCAAGTTCAGAAGCTCGTTTTTGGAATACGCACCCGTGCCGTTTGATTTGCAACGGCGCCTGGTAGATGAATATGCCAAAAACAACAAAGAAGACCTGATACCTGCCTGATGGAATACAAATAACAACCGGCCGGCAGGTTGCATGAAAAAGCCTTGTGCAAACGAAAAGCAACAGATGCATTATCTGTTACATCGGAATGCACAAGGCTTTGATATTGCCTGCTTTATTCTATACGGAACGATATTTTGCAAATACACCCAAAGGTGGTTACTTTTCCGTCTTTTACATGCGCCTTGATGTCCTGCACGTACACCGAGTCAATATTACGTACGGTTTTGGAGGCTTCGGCAACGGCAGTACGAATGGCATCGTCAATTCCTTTTTCGGAGGAGGCAATTACCTCAATAACTTTTACGATGGGCATAACAACAATTTTAGGGGTGAACAATACGTTGTATAAGATAGTCCATTTGCGGCAAAACAAAAAGCGGAGCAAAGGCTCCGCTCTTGAATTGTATTGTTTTGTTGTTACCAGCGTTTTTCGTAGCCGCCGTCGCGTTTGCCGCCACTGCGGTTGAAGCTACCGCCATGGCCCCCTCTGTTAAAACCATTGCTTCCCCGGTGCGGGCCGCCGCTGCCACCTCCCGTGCGTGGTCCGCGGTTGAATCCGCCACCACCGCCTTGCGAGCGGTCTTCGGCCGCCTTTACCACTAAGGGTTTTTTGCTGCGTCCCAACTGAATATCGTTTAACAATTCAATGGCTTGCTGACCGTCTTCTTCATTTTCCATGTCAACAAACCCAAAGCCACGACTTTTACCGGTGGCTTTATCAATGGCTACCTTGGCAGATTTAACAGGGCCGAATTTTTCGAAAATTTCTTCGAGTTCTGCGTCATCTACATCATAGGGTAAACCGGCTACAAATAAATTCATAAAAGCGATTTGTGTAAATATAGGAAATCCGTGTTGAAAGTAGTATCTTATCCACTCATAATTTCATTTTATAAAGATAAACACCATGAAAGTTGCAACAGTAATAGCGTCTTTCGCCCTCGCATCCTGCAGCCCGAGCCTGGCGCCCGATCAAAACTGGGCCAACAAAACCTGGGTATTATATGAGTTGAATGGAGTGCCCGTACCAACCCGCGGTACCGGGCAGGATGCCCATTTGCAATTCAATCCGGCAACGCAACGTTTTTCAGGATCGGCAGGATGTAACCGCATCATGGGGGGCTATAAAATTGAGGGTAAAGACAAAATTACCTTCGGCAAAGCGGGTACCACACTCATGGCTTGTCCTGATATGGCTTTGGAGCAGCAATTTCTGCAGGCTTTAGAGCTGATCAGCCGCTTTGAAACAAAGGACAACACATTGTTACTGAAAAAAGACGATGAAGTGCGCATGCGGTTCCGTTAAACGGAACGAGACATTGAAGTGAGTATTTTCCCAAACGGCCGATGAATATTATTCATTCTTTGAAAGCAATCAAATAATTGCGGGATGTTGCATCAACAAAAGAAAATGACAACAAACTTTATGCAAGGTGCAAGAATACTGTTTTGCAAAAATGCATGATCAAACTGCATTACTGTATTGCAGCAATTCGTTTACGGCCATATAGCAAATAAATGAAGCCTGTGATACTGCTCATGAACAAAAATCCGAATGTCCACATCACTTTCTCGGCATGTTGAATACGCGACGAAGACCATACTTCGTATAGGCCGGCCATTACAAAAATCAGGGTTGCCAAAAGGCCGATACCCAGTACTGCATCTGCTCCGTTTGTATGTGTAATTTTTAGGTAAGCCCCCGTAATTGTAATGAATAAACTGCTAACAAAACTCACGGTTATTAATGCTTTCCATTTCATGGTGTTGCGATTAAAAATGTGCGCCGATAAAACGTGTTACAAAAATGAAGATATATTTTTTCTTTCCTCCTTCAGGGAATTATTGGTAATAATACCTACTGCCAATTCCATTTGATTGAAAAACTAAACAGTACCCACATACTGTTTTAAAAATCGGATGGTGCGCTCCCAGGCCAGTTTGGCTGCCGCGGCATCGTAGCGTGCCGGAGCCGTATCGTTATGAAAGGCATGGTTTACATTTTCATACACATACTGCTCGTACCGAATTCCATTTTGTTTTAACGCCTGTTCATACGCTTCCATACCGGCATTGATGCGCTGGTCCAGTGCGGCATAATGCAATTGCACCGCTGCTTTCATGCGGGGTACCTCACTCAGTTTGGGTTGCATGCCGTAAAATGCTACCGCCGCTTTCAACTCGGGCACCTCTACAGCCAGGTAGTTGGCCATACCCCCGCCCCAGCAAAAGCCAACGCATCCGATATTGCCGTTACAATCGGTACGACTGCGTGCATAGGCAACGGCACGAATGAAGTTTTGCTGGTTGTCTTCCGCCTTTAGGGTTTGAAATTTTTGACGGGCTTCATCCTCGTTTGCAGGTTGTTCGCCTAAAGGCGAAAGTGCGTTGGGCGAAACGGCCAAAAAGCCTGCCTGCGCAACCCTGCGGGTTACATCTTCAATATGGGCGTTCAAACCGCGGTTTTCATGAATCACAATAACGGTGGGGTATTTTTGTAGTTTTTCAGGCCGTGCCACATATGCCTGCATGGTACCATTTACTCCATCATAGCTGATGCGTTCGGTAAAAAGCCCGTTGGCCGAAGTAATCATGGCTTTGGCCTGATTAACTTCAATAAGAGGCAAAATAGCCAAGGCTGCTGCCGTGCTGCCGGTAAGTAATGCCAGGCGGCGCAAAAACTCCGTGCGGGCAAGGGGCTTGTGCGTGTATTCATCATACAGGTCAATGATGCGCTGGTCCATAACAGATTTTTTTTGAAGTTATTACATATTGCGTACTGTCAGCTACGTTTTACACGAGTGGTTGGTTGGGCTTAGACCAGGGTGGGTAAAAAGCCCGGTGCCTTGCGGTGAAGGGTGGCCTGCTCGTACGCATATCCCATCGCTAACAGTTGTGCCTCCTGCCAGGCGCTGCCTATGAACGACAGGCCAACGGGCAAGCCCTGCACCGCACCCATGGGTACGGTTAAGTGCGGATAGCCGGCCATGGCAGCAGGCGGACAGAAGTAGTATCCGGGGTCGTAGTCGCCATTCACCAGGTCAATGCAATGGGCCGGTCCAAAGCTGGTGCCCACAATGGCATCAAGCCGGTGTTGTTGCAGCAGGCGGTCAATGATGTGTGCGGCACCGGTACTGTGTGCCAGGGCTTTTTTGTATTCGGGATCAGCCAATGTTCCTTTTTCCCGGCTCATTTCCAGTAATTCCTGCTGAAACCAGGGCATGGTTGCTGCCGCATTTTG
Source organism: Lacibacter sp. (assembly GCA_046297415.1). GTDB lineage: Bacteria > Bacteroidota > Bacteroidia > Chitinophagales > Chitinophagaceae > Lacibacter. The sequence continues at coordinate 100,543 of JBKBIL010000006.1, read as the reverse complement.
TTTATTAAAGGCAATCAATTCCTCCAGGCTTTTTACGCCGTTTTGTACCTGCGAAAGGTATTTGTTCAGCCCGTCTTTAAACTCGTACAGCAACACGGTGAGCTCCGCTGCGCTCAGGGGGGCGGTTTCTTTCAGCAGTTCCACTTCTACCAGGGTGGCACCCTGTTGTTCCAGTACCTGCAGGGCATTGCGATACAGGGCATTAACGGCTTCATGCCGCCCGTTGCGAAACGATTTTTCAACACCCAGCCGTTTTCCCTGCAAGGCATCTTTTTTCAACAGGGCGGTATAGTTGGTTTCGGCAGGCCGGTTGGGGTTGGTGGTAACGGGGTCGTCTTTGTCGGCGCCGGCCATTGCCTGCAACAGCAGCGCCGCGTCGGTTACGGTGCGGGCCATGGGCCCGGCCGTGTCTTGCGTGGCCGATATGGGTATAATACCCGAGCGGCTTACAAGACCAATGGTAGGCTTTAGGCCCACAATGCCGCAAAACGATGCCGGTGCAATAACCGAGCCGTCGGTTTCGGTACCTACGGCTACCACGCAAAGGTTGGCCGCCACTGCCGCGCCCGAGCCCGAGCTGGAGCCGCAGGGCGAACGGTCGAGGCAGTAGGGGTTTTTCGTTTGCCCGCCCCGGCTGCTCCATCCGCTGGAGCTGCGGGTGCTGCGGAAATTGGCCCATTCGCTCAGGTTGGTTTTGCCCAAAATAACGGCACCCGCTTTACGAAGTTGTTGTACTACAAAGGCATCTTTTTTCGCAATATGATCTTTGAGTGCCAGTGAGCCGGCAGTGGTGTGCATCCGGTCGGCCGTATCAATATTATCTTTTATTAGTATCGGTATGCCGTGCAGCGGGCCCCGCAGGGTTCCTGCTTTCCGTTCCCGGTCGAGGGTTTCGGCATCACGCAGGGCGTCGGGATTCACTTCAATTACCGAGCGCAGGGTGGGCCCGTTTTGATCAATGGCTTTTATACGGTCGAGGTAGGCCTGTGTAAGTGCTTTACTGCTGAGTGTACCCTGTTGCATTTGTTTTTGTACTTCCGCAATGGTGGTTTCGTTCCACGTAAAAGCATCGGAAGCGGCAGCCTGTTTTTCGGTGGAGCTTGTGTTGCAGGAGGAAGTGGCCACGCCGGCACCCACTATCGTAAGGCCGGCAAGCGAACTGTTGCGGAGGAATTTTCTACGGTTCATAAGCGGTTTTGATTGCGAACCGTAAAGTAATAAAAAGGGTACATACCCGGCTTGCCACTCAACAAGTAAAAAGAGCGGTTTCACAGTTTCATCCACGAAGCCCGGGCCAGCAAACGATTGTTTCGGAATACCTGCACCCGGTAATGGCCGGGTGCCAGTTGGGGTGTAGGTATTTGCAGCAACCGCGAATCTCGCACCTGTTGTACCTGCTGCAACAATATTCTTCCGTTTACATCAAGTACCTGTACCTGCAGTATGCCGTTTTGGGGTGTTGAAAATTGCAGCGCCAACGTTGTTCCGGGGTTGGGAATGACTTTCATGTTCTCAGGCATTCCTCCCAAGTTATAGGACAGGGCTGTTGGCGTGCAGCCGGCGGGTATGGATAGGGTGAGCGAATCGAGCGGAAGGGCAAAATAACTACTTTGGTTGCTGTCGAGCACCTGCACCAGGCGCACGTGCAGCGCTCCGCCCGTGTTGCCGGGCAGCGGTGTTGTTTGGCTGTACGTTCGTAGCTGAAAATCGGGTGTAGCAACCGGCAGGGTAGCAATGGTGTTCCAGTTTTCGGTGGAAGCATTTCTGCTTTGCAATAAATATTGCATACCGGCGGCATCTTTGCTGCGCCAGCTTAATTGCAGGTTGCAGCTAACAATACTTGCTTGCAATTGTGCCTGCTGTTGCAACAGTATTGCCATGGCAGCCCGCATATCGGGCAACCCAAAACCATATTGCGCATCGGGGGTCGCGTAGCGGTTGCCGGCTTTGCGCAGGGCCTGCAACACCGCAACATTATTGTTTTCAGGAAACAATTGCCACAGGCAGGCTGCTATGCCGGCCAGCACCGGTGCGGCAAACGAAGTGCCGCTTACAAATGCCACGGTACCCGTGGTGGTACCGGCGGCGGTTCCCCAGCCCAGGGCAACGGCATCGGGTTTGATGCGGCCATCGGCCGTAGGGCCGTAGCTCGAAAACGGAGCGATAACCCCGCTCGCATTTACGGCGCCCACACTCAGCACGCTATCGGCATCGGCAGGCGCAACAATGTATTTCCAACTGTTGTTGCCTTCATTGCCGGCACTGGTTACTACCAGCATGCCTTTGCGGGCGGCAAGAGCTGCAAAGCGGCTGATGAGCGTGGTACGGCCATTCATTTGGGCGTAAGTGTAGTTGAATACCGGATTGTCAAAATCGTAATACCCAAGGGAGGAAGAAATTACATCCACGCCCGCACTATCGGCATATTCTGCTGCCAGGCCCCAGTAAAATTCTTCAATGGGATACTCCGTGGCAGCATCTTCGCTGCGCAGCAGGTGGTAGGTGGCATGCGGTGCCGCCCCCACCAGGGTGCCGGGGCTGTTGGCAGCCAGTATGGTAAAACAGTTCAGCCCGTGCGGATGGTCGTCGGCCACCTGCGCATGGCCGGATACAAAATCCCAGGTGCCGGCAATACGGTTTTGCAGCAATACACTGTCTAAAAGTGGGTTGGCATTAAAGCTGGCAAAGCCGGCATCAATAACGGCAATGTGTACATTGTGGCCGGTGGCACCTAATTGGTGCAACCAGGTGCCGTGGTGCAGTTGTAACTGGGCGGTGCCGGCGCCGTAGTTGAGCGAAGAGGCGCTGTTGACCTGATCAGTTCGATAGGGTACAGGCAAATCCGGCCTTTTGCGGCCCGCTGCCTGTCGCAGGGCAACAGACTGCGTACTTTGCACAAAGGCCAGGGCGTTAATGGTTGGCAGCGTGGCATCGCTGCATTGCACCAGCACGGCATTGCTCCAACGCGAGGCTCCCAAAACGGTTACATTGCCTGATTGGGCAATTGTGGTTATATAGTGCGGATTTACCGGCAGGTCGGTACTGTCGAGCGGTATTTGATAGCGTTGCCGCCGTTCAAGGGCCCGCTGGCTTAAAAATGCTTGCGGGTTACTGAAACTGTAGGGCGTATTCGCTTTGTTTTTCAGATAAACAATGTGGCGGGTAAAGGTTTGTGCTGCAGCCGGATGCAACTCGGCAGGTAAGATGATAAGCAGGAATATTACCGGGCAAAGTGTACATCGGCTCATTGAAAAGGATTCAGTTGCGGTCAATCATCCACATCTTCACCCCAAAGCCCGCCCGAACGGGGTCGTACGTGGTTACCAGGTTAGGAGGCGTACCAACCGTGCGGGGGCGTGGCTGGTTTTCCCAAAGTACATGTTCGCGATAAACCAAGCCGATGTTTTTGGCAAATTTATCCAGTGAGTATTCCCGTGAGGCGTAGATGGTATCGGTTACCATGGGCACGTTGCGTGCTTCATCAATGTGTAATATGGTGGTTACATTGGGTATATCGCGGTTGCCGATGCGTTCGGTTTGATTTACGGAAGTGTAGGTAAAATCCCAAAGATCCATGTTCTCATCCACGCTGGTGGCATACACGGCAGCGTAGGGCCTGTCGGGCAGGTAACTATTGCCCCGCCAGGTAAAGCGTTCGCGAACGGGCAGGTGGATGCGGATGACCCGTAGATTGTTTTCAATCACTTCCACGCTTTTATCGAGCGGGGTAACAATGTAAAAACCGCTGGGTACCCAGGGGCCCGATGCCAGCGAGTCGTTGATAAAGGTGTTCACCCGCCAGCTCAGGCGGTTCAGGTTATCCCGCACCTGTCCGTCCACCACATGCCGCATTTGGTAGCGGTTGATTTGTGCCAGCTTACCCGCATTTACAAAAACCAGCGAGTCAACCCGGTAGGTAATGTATTTGCCCGGCTGCAGCGGAAGCAGGTCGCTCACTTGCAGGGTGTCAAATGGTTCGATGCTTTGTTTGCAGGAAGAAAGACCGGCACTTAGGGCCAGCACCAACATGTATTTCAGGATATGGGATGTACGCTTCATGGGTTTCATTGCATCTAAATTACTGTGTTTTGAGGTTTTGGGCAACAGCCCTGCCCCCACCATATCCCTTCAAACGCAAAAACAGTTATTTCATTGCGCCGGGCAAAGGTGCCCACATGATGTTGCCGCCTCCAATTACATCATCGCCTTCGTAAAAAACGGCGCTTTGACCGGGGGCCACACCCTTGGCATCTTCATAAAACTGTACCCGTACGGTGCCATCGGCTTCGGGATACAGGTTGCTGAGTGTGCCTTTGTCTTTATAGCGAATTTTGGTAACCGCCTCCATGCCGGGTGTAATGGAGGCGTACTTGATGAGGTTGATGCGGCCCACGTGCATTTCGCTTTTATTCAAATCCGCTTCGTCGCCCAGCATAACGGTATTGTTTTCGGGGTCGATGTGGGTAACGTACACCGGTTTGCCAAACGTAATGTCCAGCCCTTTTCGCTGGCCAATGGTGTAAAAGGGATACCCTTTGTGTTTGCCCAAAATGTTGCCGTGCTTGTCTATAAAATTTCCGCCGGCCACCCGTTCTTCCAGGTTTTCAACCCTGCGCTTCAGAAAGCCGCGGTAATCGTTATCGGGTACAAAGCATATTTCGTAGCTCTCGGCTTTTTTTGCCAGCTCGGGGTAGCCAAAATCGAGCGCCATTTGCCGGATTTCGGTTTTGCGGTAGCCGCCCAGGGGCAGCAGGGTGCGGCTGAGCAAATCCTGCTGCAGCCCCCACAACACATAGCTTTGGTCTTTGGTTTCGTCAACGCCTTTACTGATGACGTAGCGCCCGTTGCTGTGCAGCCGCACGTTGGCATAGTGCCCGGTGGCAATATAATCGCAATTGAGGGCATCGGCCCGTTTCAGCAGGGCGCGCCATTTAATGTGGGTGTTGCAAAGCACACAGGGGTTGGGGGTGCGCCCGGCCAGGTATTCGTCAACAAAGTCGTTAATGACAAAGTCGCCAAACTCTTCGCGGATATCCAGTATGTAATGCGGAAAACCGTGTTGCACGGCGGCGGCACGGGCATCGTTAAAACTGTCGAGGTTGCAGCAGCCGGTTTCTTTTTTTCCTTTCGCGCCGGTACCGCTGCCGGCATAATCCCAGGTTTTCATGGTTATACCCACCACTTCGTACCCCTGATGGTGGAGCATGAGAGCGGTAACGGTACTGTCGATACCGCCGCTCATGGCTACCAGCACTTTTCCTTGCTTGCTCATGGTTGTATTGCTGCTTGTGAAACAAAAATCGGCCTTGCCGGTTCAAAAGCGGGTGCAAAGTTACGAACAACCCCTTGTTTAGAAGCCTTTTGCCACCAGCGAAAAGGCATTTTTTACACCATTGTAACGTAATTCGCAAAAGCGGAGCACATCGCGGCCCATAACGCCGTCAATGGAAGCTTCTTTGTAGTTGCCGCCCAATACTTCAATCTTCAGCGCTTTTTTTCCGAAAATGGGAAGGTACAGCACACAGCCAAACCGCTTTACCTGCCAGGTACCTCCCTGGCCCTGCACCCATTCTTCCGTATCGGAGTAGGAGGGGAGTTGCAATGCGGAGATAATGTTAAAGTCGAGCCCCGAAATATTCGAGCCGGTATCTACCAGTAATTTCACCGGTGCAAAGGTTTCGGGCGTGCCAAAATTTTTCATTTTGAGAAAGGCATTCACATCCGGAAAAATTTCGGCATCCACAACAGGTCCATAATCGGCCAGATTATTACTGTACATGGTGGGGGGCATAACTCAAAGTTGTAAACTTTTTCAGGCCTTTCCCAATCTTGTGCAGGCAGCCGGCAATTTATTTCAACAAACATGCCCTGAAATCTGCGGAAACCTTGTAATTTAGAAGTTTCGATATCGAACATCTCAACAAAACAGAAAGCTATGATTAAACTTCAGGTAATCGGAAACTTGGGTAAGGACTGTGTGGTGAACACGGTAAACGGAAAAACGGTGATGAACTTTACGGTGGCACACACTGAGCGCTATAAAGATGGCACCGGTGCCCAGCGCGAAAAAACCATTTGGGTGGAATGTGCGTACTGGAGCGATCGTACCGGTGTAGCTCCTTACTTAAAGAAAGGAACACAGGTATATGTAGAAGGTACCCCCGATGTGCGTACGTATCAAACCCAGGATGGCAAAACCGGCGCATCGCTTACGTTGCGGGTTATGAATATTCAATTGCTTGGCAGCCGTGTGGCTGAAGCGGGTAGTACTCCTGCACCTGCCTATTCGGCACCGGCAGGTACCCTGCCCGAAGCGCCTGCCATGGGGGGTATGGATGTTAACGATGATTTGCCTTTCTAACCCTCTACTGCCGAAAAATGAAAGGGCTGCCTCAAATTGGGGCAGCCCTTTTTTGCCGGTATGTATTGTTACAGAATACCTTCATCGGCAAAGCTGTAATAGCCTTCCTCACTCACAATAATGTGGTCGAGTAGCTGAATGTCAAGAAAGGCGGCTGCTTCTCTTATTTTTTGGGTAAGCTGGGTATCGGCCTGGCTGGGTCGCAGGCTGCCCGATGGGTGGTTGTGGCATAATACAATACTTACGGCGTTGTATTCAAGGGCTTTTTTCAAAATTACCCGGGGGTCGGCAACGGTGCCGGTAATGCCGCCGGTGCTGATGATTTCAAGGTGGTTGATTTTATTGGCCCGGTTTAAAAAAGCAACCGCAAAAACTTCGATGGTTTTATCCTGCAACCGGCTTTGCAGGTAGCGGGCAATATCGCCGCTGCTACGTACTACTATTTTTTGCGCCTGCACGCTTTGCCGCCGGCGGCCCAGTTCCAGCGCGGCACAAATGGTAATGGCACGGGCTTCGCCCACGCCATTGGCCCGCATCAGTTCGGCAACGGTAAGTTTGCCCAGCGTATCCAGGTTGTTGCCCGCCCGCTCCAAAATATCTTTGGCCACCTCCAGGGCCGAGCGGGTACGGGTACCCGAGCCCAGCAAAATGGCCAGCAGTTCGGAGTTGCTGAGCGCATCGGGGCCTTTGTGCAGCAGTTTTTCACGGGGGCGGTCGTCGGGTGCCCAGTGCTTGATGCTTTTGTGTTTTTCGTGCATAGGTTAAAAATAGCATGAAAATGAAAAAAGCAGATGGCGGCAGCACTCTTGTTTCGTACCAAAAATGCGTTTCCGCCATGCAGCCGGCAATTCTTTTTTCCCACTTGTGCGAAGGCTGTATCTTCGTGCCGCTGTTTTTTATGTCCCCCCAAACAACTGTTACATGATGAATCCCATGCCGAAGCTGTTTTCCGGCACAGGCAGCCGTTACCTTGCCGAGAAAATCGCAAAAAAATTTGGTGCTCCGTTAGGCAAAAGCGTTACCCAGCGGTTTAGCGATGGCGAGTTTCAGCCGGTGTTCCAGGAAAGTATTCGTGGCGACATGGTTTTTTTAATCCAAAGCACATTTGCTCCCACGGATAATTTGTTTGAATTGTTGCTGATGATTGATGCCGCCAAACGGGCTTCGGCGTATAAGGTGGTTGCGGTAATACCGTATTATGGCTTTGCCCGGCAAGACCGTAAAGACAAGCCGCGTGTAGCCATCGGCTCCAAACTGGTTGCCAATATGCTGGAGGCGGCCGGTGCCGACCGCATCATTACCATGGACCTGCATGCTCCGCAAATTCAGGGCTATTTTGATATTCCGGTAGATCACCTCGAATCTTCCTCCATTTTTATCCCCTACATTGACAGTTTGAAGCTGGAAAACCTTACCTTTGCGGCCCCCGACGTAGGCAGTGCCAATCGCATCCGTGAAATTGCCAGCTATTTTGAGGTGGATATGGTTATTTGCGATAAGCACCGCAAGCGGGCCAACGAAATTGCCAGCATGGTGGTAATTGGGGATGTAACCGACCGGGACGTGGTTTTGATTGATGACATTTGTGATACCGGCGGTACCCTGGCCAAATCGGCAGCTCTTTTAAAAGAAAAAGGCGCACGCAGCGTTCGGGCGCTGATTACGCACCCCGTGCTCAGCGGCAAAGCCTACGAAAATATTGAAAACAGCGTGCTGGAAGAACTGGTGGTATGCGATACGATACCCTTGCGGCGGGAGTCGGAAAAAATTAAGGTGCTGAGTGTATCGGAACTGTTTGCCGTGGCCATACGTAACGCTTACGAAAACAAGAGCATTACCAGCCTGTTCATGCACTCGCAGCGGCGCGACAAATGAGTCATTAAAAATCAAACATAAACATGAAAACAATTACAATTGAGGGTCACCTGAGGACCGAAAGCGGGAAGAAAGCCGCCCGCCAACTTCGCTCTCAGGGCATGGTGCCTGGTGTAATTTACGGAGGGGCTTCCGAAGTGAATTTTTACGCTCCGGCCAGTGCTTTTAAACCATTGGTGTACACCAAAGATTTCCAGTTGGCCGAAGTAAAGGTGGATGGAAAAACCTACAAATGCATTTTGAAAGACCTGCAGTTTGACAAGGTAAAAGACTACCTCACGCACGTTGATCTGCTGGAACTGGTAGAAGACCGCAAAGTGATTGCCACCATTCCGCTGAATTTTACCGGCACGGCTGCCGGCGTAAAGGCAGGTGGTAAACTGGTGCTGAAAATGAAGGCGCTGAAGGTTAAAACCTACCCCCGCTATTTGCAGGAGTCTATTGAAGTGGACCTTACCCCGCTGGAACTGAATGGCAACATTCGTGTTGAGGATGTTAAGGTAGAAAACTACGAAATCCTCAATTCTCCCCGCATTCCCATCGCATCGGTGGTTATGACCCGCCAGTTGCGCCAGGAGGAGGCCAAGGAAGAAAAGAAAAAGTAAAAACACTCCCATTATTTAAATCCCCCCTTCGGACAGGGGGGATTTTCGTTTAGTGAAAACCGGTTATGAAATACCTGATCGTTGGCTTAGGAAATATAGGTGCCGAATATGCCCACACACGCCACAATATTGGTTTTGATGTGGTGGAGGCGCTGGTTCAAAAACACGGCGGATCCTTCAGCCGGCAGCGACTGGGAGCCCTGGCACATATTACCCTAAAAGGGCGGCATCTTATTTGTTTACAGCCCGATACGTACATGAACCTCAGCGGAAAAGCCGTGAAGTATTGGCTTGATAAGGAAGGCATAGCCCTGCAGCACCTGCTGGTGGTACTCGACGATTTGGCCCTACCCCTCACCAAACTGCGGCTGCGGCCGGGAGGGAGCCATGCCGGGCATAACGGATTGCGCAGCATAGAAGAGCACTTGCATACCAACCAATACCCGCGGTTGCGTTTTGGTATCGGCAACGATTATCCGAAAGGCCGGCAGGCCGATTTTGTGCTCAGCCGCTGGAAACCCGAAGAGGAACCCCTGGTACAACTGAAAATCAACCATGCGGTTACGGCTATTGAGGATTTTGTGTTACAGGGCATTGAAAGGGCCATGAACAAAGTAAATAACACAGAAATAACCCTTCCATAATTCGAATTCGTGTGTAAACATTAATTTCGCTTAGCTTTACAAGCGGATTGTTACTGTATTCTGCTTTGAAATCCACAGTCCATCAAAAACCTATTTCCAAATATTCACCAAAACCTGAACCAAATGAAAATCTTTTGTGTAGGACGCAATTACCTCGACCATGCGAAAGAGCTGGGGAATGAAGTACCGGATGAGCCTGTGATTTTCCTGAAGCCGAAAAGCGCCCTGTTACAGCCGCACATGCCTTTTTATTACCCCGAGTTTACCAATGAACTGCACTACGAGGCCGAACTGGTGTTGCGGGTATCCAAAAACGGCAAATACATACAGGAACGCCATGCCTCCAATTACTATAATGCCATTACCATTGGCATTGATTTTACGGCGCGTGATGTGCAACGGCAACTGCAGGAAAAGCGGTTGCCCTGGGAAAAAGCCAAGGCCTGGGACAACTCGGCTGTGGTAGGAAAGTTTATTGACATACCTGCCAACTTTGATCCGGAAGATGTAAACTTTTGCCTGTATAAAAACAAAGAACTGGTACAGCAGGGAAACAGCGGGCAAATGATCTTCAGCTTCAACCAAATTATTTCCAATATTTCGCAATACTTCTCACTTAACATCGGCGACCTGATTTTTACGGGTACCCCCGCGGGTGTAGGCGAATGTGTAGTGGGCGATGTATTGGAAGGGTTTATCGAAGATGACAGCCTTCTGGAAATGGAAGTGAAATAATAACTCCCATCAAACGTACATTAAAGTCATTTGCCCCTGCAAGTGGCTTTTTTTATGCAGCATCCTTTATCTTGCGAACAATTGTTTGTATATGAACGATGTTGCGTTGTTGCGTAAGGCGTACAGGCTGATGTGCTGTGCCCGCCACATGGCACAGGTGTATGAAGAAAACCGTTCTGTTTGTACCTATGTACATTCCACTTCACGGGGCCATGAAGCCATTCAACTGGCAACGGCTTTTCAACTGAAACCGGCCGACTGGGTAAGCCCGTATTACCGCGATGAAAGCCTGCTGTTGGGCCTGGGTTTTACACCCTATGAACTGATGCTGCAACTGTTGGCAAAGGCCGACGACCCGTTTACCGGCGGGCGTGAATATTATTCGCATCCCAACTACCGCGGAACCGACAAGCCCAACATCATTCACCAAAGCAGTGCCACCGGCATGCAGGTTATACCCACAACGGGTATAGCCCAGGGTATTCAGTACCTGCAGCAAATTGCATCGGATATACTGATAAAAAACCCCGATGGCAGCCTGCCCGTGGTAGTATGCTCGCTGGGCGATGCCAGCATGACGGAAGGAGAGGTAAGCGAGGCACTGCAGTTTGCCGTATTGAACCAACTGCCCATCATTTATCTGGTTCAGGATAATAATTGGGGTATTAGTGTTAGTGCGCAGGAAGCCCGAGCCATGGATGCGTATGAATATGCAGCCGGTTTTCCGGGCCTGCACCGTATCCGATGCAACGGAGCCAACTTTGCAGAAAGCCTGCGTACCATGGAGCATGTTACCGCTTTTGTGCGCAACCGGCGCCAGCCTTACCTGGTGCAGGCTTATGTGCCCTTGTTGAACCACCATACCAGTGGTGTGCGGAAAGAATTTTACCGCAGTGCCGAAGACCTGGCGCAGCATGCCCAAAACGATCCCTTCCCCCTACTGCAGCGCCAATGTCTGGAAGCCGGCATTCCCTTATCGGAGCTGCAGGAAACAGAAGCTGCCGTTGCACAACAAATTGCTGCCGATTTTGAACGGGCCAAGAACGCCCCGGAACCCGACCCGGCACAAGTGGAAACCCACGTGTTTGCCCCAACACCCATTACCGAAGAGCGGGGCCGGCGGGCACCGGAGGGGGCGGCCCGCATACCCATGGTAGATGCCGCCTTGTTTGCCATACGGGAACTGATGCAGGCACATCCCGAAGTGGTACTGTATGGACAGGATGTAGGCAGGCGGCTGGGCGGCGTATTCCGCGAGGCGGCTACCCTTGCCGAACAGTTTGGCGACCACCGCGTTTTTAACACCGCCATACAGGAAGCTTATATCATCGGGTCTACGGTAGGCATGAGTGCCGTTGGGGTAAAGCCCATTGTGGAGGTGCAGTTTGCCGATTACATTTATCCCGGCTTTAACCAGCTGGTAACCGAAATATCAAAAAGTTGTTATCTCAGCTGTGGTCGTTATCCGGTGCAAACACTCATACGGGTACCCATAGGGGCCTATGGCGGCGGGGGGCCATACCACAGCGGCAGTATAGAAAGTACGCTGCTTACCATCAAAGGCATTAAAGTAGTATATCCTTCCAACGCAGCCGATATGAAAGGGTTGCTGAAGGCCGCTTTTTATGACCCCAACCCGGTGCTAATGCTGGAGCACAAAGGCTTATACTGGAGTAAGGTGCCGGGCACCGAAGAAGCCCGTACACCCGAGCCAGATACCGACTACATCATTCCACTAGGCAAAGCCGCCCTGGTGCACAAAGCCGATGAAGATGCCATTATTAATGGCGAAAGTTGTGTGGTGATAACCTACGGTATGGGCGTTTACTGGGCCAAGGCTGCGGCCCGTTTGTTGCAGGGCCGGGTAGAAGTGGTAGACCTGCGTACCTTGTTTCCGTTGGATGAGGAGTTGGTATTTCAGCGGGTACAGCTGCATGGGCGCTGCCTGGTACTTACCGAAGAACAGCAGAACAATTCATTTGCCGAAGCGCTGGCGCATCGCATCAGCTACCATTGTTTCCGTTGGCTGGATGCGCCGGTGGAAGTGATGGGTGCGCTCAACCTGCCCGCCGTTCCGCTGAATACGGGTTTGGAAGCCGCCATGCTGCCCTCGGCCGAAAAGGTACGGCAGCGGCTGGAGCAGCTGCTGGAAGGATGATGTGGAAACGGTGTAGTATTTGCGTTACAGCGAAAGCACTTTGCTGCGGGCAATAAGGCAACCGCCCATTACGCCGGCTTTTTCGCCCAGTTTCGAAAGTTTTACCTGGGTATCGCTGTGCACCAAACTCAGCGAATATTTGTTGAGGGCGCTGCGGGCGGGCAGGCGCAGGTAATCGCCGGTTTCGGCCAGCGTACCTCCCAATATTACCAGTTCGGGGTTAAACAGGTTAATCAATACGGCCAGTGCCTTACCCAGTTTTTCGCCCATCTCGGCCAGTAATTCAATCATCAATACATCCTCATTTTTGGCGGCCTCAATCAGGTCTTCCAGCTTCAATTCTTCATTTTTTTTCAGCTTCTTTGATAATATGGAGTTTGAGCCCGCCGCTATCCGTTCCCGTACCTGGCGCAACAGGGCCTGACCGGACACTTCCGTTTCCAGGCAGCCTTTTTTACCGCATCCGCAAATGATTTCATTATTGTAAAATGGTATGTGGCCAAACTCGCCGCTGAAACCGCTTTTGCCATAGTAGAGTTCGCCGTTAATGATGATGCCGCATCCGGTACCGTAATCGAGGTTGATGAACAGTACATTTTTTTCGGTAGTAACAACGCCGTAATGCAATTCGCCGTAGGCCATGGCGTTGGAGTCGTTTTCCAAAAAGGTGCGTATGCCCAGCTCTTTTTGAATAATGTCGGCCAGGGGCTCTTCCTGAAAATGAAAGTAACTGTAGCTGTAACCGGTGATGTTGTTGACGCGGCCCGACAGGTTGATGCCAATGCCCAATATTTTTTCTTTGGGTACTTTGGATTCGGTAATGAATTTTTTGATGCTTTTTATGAGGGTTGAAAGAGCTTCCTGCGTGTTTTCAAGCGGGTAAGGAATTTTTTCTTTGATGTTTACAAGGTGCTTTTTAAAGTCGAGTAGCCCAATGTTGAGGTAATATCGTTTTACATCTACGCCAATAAAATAACAGGCATCGCTGCCCAGTCCGTAAATGCTGGCACGCCTTCCACCGGTGGAGTTCATCTTACCCAAATCCTGCAACAATCCGTCCTGTATCAACTCATTTACCAGGCTGGTTATTTTGGGAGTGCTGATGCTCAGTTCTTTGGCTAAATCGGCAATGGTTAAATCGCCCTGCCGGTCGAGCAGATTAATGATTTCTTTTTTGAGGGTTTTGTTCTTGTAGGCCACACCGCCGCCCACCGTTTCGTCCGAAAACACCTCCATCAAACTTGAAGCCGTGCTCATGTTACGAAAATATTTAAAAAGGTTGGAGGCGGCAATAACTAAATAAAAATAAGGGCCCTAACTGCCCGATAAAATAAAAAATTTTAAAAAGTTTTTTGAAGTTTGGGATATTTTAAAATAACTTTATCTTCTTATTAATAAAATTTTCTATGGAAATTCCTTCCATTGTCCACCAAACAACTGCTTCCCGCAACCAGCTGGCTGCCTACAGCACGCTATACCGCGATGAGTTGTTGCAAAACATCCTGCCTTTTTGGTTGCAGCACAGCAAGGATGCCGTAAACGGGGGGTATTATACCTGTCTCGACCGGGCCGGAAATGTTTTTGATACCGACAAATTCATGTGGCTTCAGGGCCGCCAGGTATGGTGCTTCAGTCATATGTACCATCATGTGGAGCAGCGGCCCGAATGGATGGAAATGGCCCTGCACGGTGCCCTGTTTATGCAACAGCATGGCCGCGATGCCGAGGGTAACTGGTACTTTTCGCTAACGGCGGATGGCCGGCCTTTGGTGCAGCCCTACAATATTTTCAGCGATTGTTTTGCCACCATGGCCTTCGCAGCCCTCGATCGCATACAACCTTCCGACACCTGGAAGCAGATTGCGGTGGATACCTATCACAATATTTTGCGCCGGCGCCACAATTGGAAAGGCAAATACAATAAAGCCGTTCCGGGTACCCGGCCGCTTAAGAATTTCAGCCTGCCTATGATTCTCTGCAACCTAGCGCTGGAGCTGGAACATGTGATTGGCAGTACCGAAGTGAACCGCCTGCTGCCCGAAGTGGTGCACGAGGTAATGGAAGTTTTTTATCAGCCCGAATCGGGTTTGATACTGGAGAATGTGCAGCCCGACGGAAGTTTTAGCGACAGCTTCGACGGGCGCCTGCTCAACCCTGGTCATGCAATTGAAGCCATGTGGTTTATCATGGATTTGGGGGTGCGCACCAACGATACCGCCCTGATACGAAAAGCCACCGACATCATGCTGCATACGCTGGAGTATGGATGGGATCCGGTGTATGAAGGAATATTTTATTTCCTCGACATTAAAGGCCATCCTACCCAGCAGCTCGAGTGGGATCAAAAACTGTGGTGGGTGCATGTGGAAGCACTGGTAGCCTTAGCCAAGGGGTACGCGTTAACCGGCGATGAGCGCTGCGTTGCCTGGTTTAAAAAAGTGCATGATTATACCTGGAAACATTTTCGCGACCCGGAGTACGGCGAATGGTTTGGTTACCTCAATCGGCGTGGCGAAGTGCTGCTGCCGCTGAAGGGTGGCAAATGGAAAGGGTGCTTTCATATTCCACGCGCCTTATATCAGGTATGGAAAACTACGGAAACAAAGAATGCTTAGATGATGATACAAATGAAAGTACGTAAATACGCATACGTTCTGCTTGTTGTTTTACTGCAGGCTTGCGGTGCAGGCAAGGAGTTGCACCAAACCGATGTACTGGTAATTGGTGGAGGAACCGGCGGCTCGGCCGCCGGTATTCAGGCAGCCCGCATGGGCGTCAGTACCATAATTGCCGAACCCACCGTGTGGCTGGGCGGAATGTTTTCGGCCGCGGGCGTAGCGGCATTCGACGGCAACCATAACATGCCCTCGGGTTTGTTTGGCGAGTTTCGGGAGCAGTTGTACAAAGTGTACGGCGGCCCGCAACAAGTGGCTACGGGCTGGGTAAGCAACACCTTGTTTGAACCCCACGTGGGCGACAGCATTGTGAAACACATGGCCGCGGCGCTACCCAACCTGAAAGTGCTGTACCGGCACCGGTTTGAAAAAACACTGGTAAAAAACAAGCAAGTTACCGGAGCGGTATTTACGAACGAGGCAACCGGCGCTACGGTTATTATTAACGCAAAGCAGGTGATAGATGCAACCGAGTTGGGCGACGCACTGGCCAGTGCCGGCGTACCTTATGATATGGGAATGGAAGCCGACAGCATCACCGGCGAAAATATTGGGGTACCGGAAAGCAACGACATTATTCAGGACATAACGTATGCAGCCATTTTGAAGGATTATGGGCCCAAAGCCGATTGTACCCTTGCCCAACCCGCCAACTACAATCCCATGGAGTTTGACGGTTGCTGCAACGAGTTCTGCAGCGAGCCGTCCAAACTCACGTCAAATGTGGATGCCCGCAAAATGCTTGATTATGGCAAGCTGCCCAACGGCAAATACATGATCAACTGGCCGGGCAAGGGCAATGATATTTACATCAACATGATTCCCATGAATCATGAACAACGCCAACAGGCCATTGCCGAAGCTAAGGCCAAGACCTTACGCTTCATCTATTTTCTGCAAACGCAGTTTGGCTTCAAACATCTGGGATTGGCCGATGATGAATTTCCAACGGCCGACCGCCTGCCACTGATTCCCTATCACCGCGAATCGCGAAGGGTACAGGGATTGATTCGTTTTAAAGTACAGCACATTGCCACGCCTTTTGATACTCCCGAAGCCTTGTACCGTACCGGCATCGCCGTGGGCGATTATCCGATTGATCACCACCATCGGGAAAATCCCAGGGCTCCGCAACACCTCAACTTTTATCCGGTACCCAGCTTTAACATGCCGCTGGGGGCACTCATACCCAAAGATTTTGCCGGTTTGATTGTTGCTGAAAAAAGTACCAGTGTAAGCAACATAGTAAACGGTACCACCCGCCTGCAGCCTTGTGTAATGCTTACCGGGCAGGCAGCCGGCGTACTTGCAGCGCTTGCCGTAAAACAAAACAAACAGGCGGCCGAAGTGCCGGTACGAAACGTGCAAAGCGAGTTGCTCAAAAGCGGCGCATACATTATGCCGTATTACGACGTAAAGCCCCACCACCCCCACTTTGTATCCATACAAAAAATTGGTGCAACCGGCATACTGCGGGGCAGGGGCGAGCCGTATCACTGGGCTAACCGTACCTGGTTTGTTCCCGATTCAACAATCGTTGCGGCCGATTTTGTAAAACACCTGGCGCCTTACTATCAGTTGCGTCTCTCCCAAAACGGATTGCTTACCGTGGGAGATGCATTAGACGCTGTATGGAGCATGCAACAGCAATACGGTATAGTTGCAAAGCCGGGCAATACCACCAAGGCTGAATTTTTACAGGCTGTTGCCGAATTGTGGGCCGGTTGGGGGTTACGCAACTACAATCCGGCGCGCCCCATTACAAGAGTAGAATTGGCTGTGTTATTGGATAAAACCGTTGATCCCTTCAACCTGAGGGGGGTGAATCATAAAGGAGAATTGCTTTAACAAATACCAAAACCAACTATTTATTCTAACACTCAAAACTATGATTATGAAAAAGCGAATGCTCTTGCTGCTGATGACGCTTGTTGCAGCCAGCATTTTGTGGGCCCAACAGGTGCGGGTAACCGGCAGGGTTACCAGTGCCGGTTCCGGAAATGCGGCCGAAGGCGTAACGGTAATGATTAAAGGCTCCAACAAAGGAACCGTTACGCTTGCAAACGGCACTTTTGCCATTGATGCCAAAACTGGTGATGTACTGGTGTTCTCCGGAATTGGTTTTGAACGTAAAGAGGTTACCGTTACCGGCACTACCCTGGATGTGGTGTTGGGTACCACTGCAGGCGACCTGGGCGAGGTGGTGGTTGTGGGTTATGGCACGCAGCGCCGTACCAACCTTACCGGCTCACTGGTTCAGCTAAACAATGCCGCGTTAACCAAGCGTCAGGTTTCCAGCTCCAGTCAGGTACTCCAGGGCCTTGCGCCGGGTGTAACCGTGCAGCAGCAGTCGGGCCGTCCCGGTGCCGACGGTGCCAGCATCCGTGTACGGGGCGAAAGTTCCATTCTCGGCAACAGCACTCCGTTGGTGGTTATAGATGGATTACAACTTCCTACCGGCACCGGCCTGGATGCACTGAACCAGCTTGACCCCAATGCTATTGAAAGTGTAACCATCTTAAAAGATGCCGCTTCAACTGCCATTTACGGTAACCGGGCCTCTGCCGGCGTTATTTTGGTAAAAACCAAGCGGGCGCAGAAGAAAGGATTGCAAATAAGTTACAATAACTTTATAAGCAAGCAGGATTTTACAGCGATTCCTCAACGTGTGAGTGCTCTTGATCATATGTTGCTCAGCAATGTGGCCGAGCAAAACCGTACCGGTAACCCCAACGCCACGGTATTTCCGCAGTCGCTTATTGATGCGTACCGCACCAAGCCGGTTGACAACCTTGAAATTATTGATACCGACTGGCTGAAAGAAGTGCTTACCAACAGCGGCCTGATGCACAACCATAATGTGCAGTTAACGGCCGGCGGCGACCGCATCAATCTCTTTACTTCGTTTACCTTCTTTGATCAGCGGGGGCTTACGCAAAACACCAATTTCAAACGTTACGATTTGCGGATGAACCCCGAATTTAAGGTAAGTGATAAGTTGACGTTGTTGGGTAACGTAGCGCTTACCAATAACTTCAACGTAGTGCCTTCAACCGGAAGTCCCGAGTTTATCATTCGTCAGGCAATAGGCCTGCCTGCCATTGGTGGCGGTAAATACGGTCCGGGTATGTATGGTACGGCCGCTCAAAGCAATAACCGCAACCCCATTGCCATGGCCGAGGCAGCCGGTACTTCCGAAACGGAAGGCAACAACCTGCTAACCCGTTTTGGCTTCAATTTCCATCCCATTAAAGGTTTGGAAATTGAAGGTTACTGGGGACGGGAAACCCGCAACCCGTACACCAAATCGTTTATACGGAACGTAGATATTTATCAACCCAATTTAACAACACGTTCGTACGATTTAATCAGCCAATGGCCCGGTACCACGCAACTTACCGAAACCTGGCGCGACGATTTGTACCGCACCTGGCTGGGACAGGCCACCTACGGCAAACGCATTAAAGATGTGCACAACTTTAAAATTATGGCAGGCGGCCAAAGCGAATATTACCGCAACTTTTTCTTTGGCGCAACGCGTTTGGGCTTTACGAACCCCAACCAGCCTTATTTGAATGTGGGCACGGGCGCACAAACCAATAATTCCGGCATCAGCGAGCTGGCATTGGTTGGCTTTTTCAGCCGAATTAACTACAGCTACGACGATCGGTACCTGCTGGAACTGAACGGACGCCGCGATGCTTCCAGTCGCTTCTCGCAGGCACTCAATAAACAATGGGGTACCTTTGGTTCGGCCTCTGCCGGCTGGGTGTTTTCTCGTGAAAAATTCTTTGGCAACTTAACCGATGTAATCAGTTTTGGTAAACTGCGGGCTTCGGTGGGCGTAAACGGTAACCAAAACATTGGCTCCAACAACTACGTGTTTGACGCGTTTTATCAAAATTCGCTTTACAGCAATCCCCTTAATGGCACCAATGCCTATTTCAACAACCAAACCACCTTTGGTGTAGCGCTGCTGCAGTTTCCCAATCCGGAACTGCAATGGGAACGCTCGCAGCAATGGAACGTGGGTTTGGATGTCAGCTTCCTGAAGCATTTTACCGTAACGGCCGACTACTTTGTACGTTCGTTGAAAGACATGATACTGCAGCGCACACTGCCTCAGTCGGCCGGTGGCCTGGCCAACCCCTTTGTAAATGCCGGTACCATGGAAAACCGCGGTTGGGAGTTTACGCTCAACTACAAACAAAGTTTCCAGAAGTGGCGGGTAGATGCCACACTGATGGTGTCGGATGTTAAGAACAAAGTAACCGGGTTGGTACCCGGCCTGCCGTTCATTGGCGATGGGATACGTACCGCTGTGGGTTATGCCCTGAATTCCTATTTTGGTTATCGGGCGCTGGGCTTCTTCCGCGATTCGAACGATATCAAAAACTCGCCCATCCAGTTTGGCCAGGCCTGGAACCCCAATCCGGCACAAGGGCCTAAACCCGGCGATATGAAGTATGCCGATATCAGCGGCCCCAATGGCAAACCCGATGGTATTGTGGATGCATTTGACCGCGAGTTTTTGGGCAACGCCTTTCCGCGGTATGAATACAGTATTAACGTGAACATCGGATATGGCAATTTTGATTTGAACATATTTGGCCAGGGTGTGGGCAAACGCGAAAATTATTTGAGCGGAACAGGCGCAATACCTTTTGCCAGCAACGATTTTGCTGCATCCCTGCTGGATCATCACAAAGATTACTGGCGGCCCGATAACCCCAATGCCACGTTCCCCCGCCTGCTTCCTTCAGGGTTTGGCGGCAACAACTATCTTTTGAGCGATTGGTGGATCCGCAGTGCCGCTTACTTCCGCATCAAAAACATCAACTTAGGTTATACATTGCCGCAAGCGGCCTTGCAAAAACTGAAGATTGCCAACTTGCGTGTGTTTGTAAGTGGTCAAAACCTGCTCACTTTTACCTCGGCGTGGCGTGGCTTTGATCCGGAAATCAACAATGCAAATGCTGAATTTTATCCGCTCATGCGCACTTTCACAGCAGGTGTTAACGTAACATTCTAATGAACCTCAAATGCACACAACAATGAAAAAGATATATCTGTTACCGCTGCTGCTTGTATTGATTGGGGCAGGCGGTTGTAAAAAATTTCTGGATCGCAAACCATTAGACGCGTCTTCGGCTACCAACTTCCTTTCCAATGAAGTGGAAATGCAGCAGGGGCTGGTGGGCGTTTACGCGGCAGCCATGTGGATTTTTCCCAACAATACCCCCTTGTTATTTGCGGTAGAAGCCTCTACCGACCTTGCCATCAAACGGGGTGGTAATGCCGAAGATCAGGTGGCCATGGGCGAAAACGGTCCTTTTTTGCTGAATAACGATTTGGTAAACCGTTGCTGGAATCAGGCGTATCGGCTAATACAGCGTGCCAATCAGCAACTGAATCAAATGCCTTATGGCCAGGCCAATACGCCGGCAGCCGCTTACAGCCGTATAATGGCCGAAACCTTAACGCTGCGTGCCTGGGGTTACTTTCATTTGCTGTACATGTTTGGCGACGTTCCCTTTTACACCAAGCCACCCACCGTTGGTGAGGTGCTGAGCGCTACCCGCACACCGGTTAACACAATTGTACAGGAATTGTATAAAGACCTGGACACGGCGGTAGCCCGCTTTGATGCGTCCAATACCCCTCCCATCATTGCCAATGGCCGGGTAAACAAAGCTGTTGCTTTGGGCATTAAAGCCAAACTGGCATTGCTGATTAAAGACTACCGCACGGCTGCCGTTGCCACCAAAGCCATTATGGACAGCAACCTGTATGGCCTTAACCCCAGCTACCCTGCCTTGTTTATGCTGGCGGGGCAAGCGGCAAATGCAAACCGCGAAATTCTATTCAATCAAACCTATCCAACCGATCAGTTGAACCCGCAAAACTGGCTGGGCGTTATCATCATTCCCCGCCAGGTAACCAACTCGCAAAGCAGTCATTTCCCCTCGCAGGTTTTGGTTGATTTGTATGAAGGACGTGATGGGTTGCGTATAGATCAATCCACTGTTTACAATCCGGCGGCTCCCCGTGAAAACCGCGACCGCCGCCTGCGCTGGACGGTGTTAATGCCGGGAGATACAGCAAACTGGAGGCACAATACCAACATTCTTCCGTATGTGAATCCCAACGAACGAACCATCTATAACATTTATACCAACCAGCGCATACGGTTTAACTGGACTACCAACCGCTTTGACACCATTAATGGCGGCAACAACGACTGGATTGGCGCACAGGCCGCCGGCATTCAATGGCAGGTTAGTACTACCGGTAATATTGGCGGGGTGGGTTATGCATGGCGTAAATATGTAGATAGTACGCAATATTCATGGGAAACCAAGGTAGGCTACATTTTGATGCGCTACGCCGATATTTTACTGATGTACGCCGAAGCAAAAGTGGAACTGAACGAAATTGACGGTACGGTGCTGGCAGCGCTGAATGCCGTGCGCAACCGGGCCGGACAACCCAGTGTTACCACCACCAATCAGGCACAATTGCGTACCATCATCCGGCGTGAACGGGCCGTTGAATTTGCGGGAGAGGGATTGCGCTTGTTTGATTTGCGCCGTTGGGATATTTACGGCAAGGCTAACAGCTTCCCGGTTGTAGGTGCCGCATTAAATCCGGCAGTACCGCCGGCCACACCCACTTTTGATGCCGACAATGTGCCCAACTATTCGGCCAGCGTGAACGATCGTATTCGTTTCCGCAACCAGGTTCGCAACAATACCAATAACCGGTACAAGTTGTGGCCCATCCCAACCTTTGAAATTGACGCCAACCCCAACATTACGCAAAATCCCGGATGGTAATTATTGTGCAAGTTTTCTCAGACGGTCATAATCAATAGTTGAAGGGTGGCGTTTCTACGCCGCCCTTTTTTTAAATTTATCACTATGCAGCAACGCAACGAAAGCTTAGATGCCCTGCGGGGGTTTGCCATATTAACCATGGTACTGAGTGGCGCCATCGCCTATGGCGGTGTATTGCCGGCATGGATGTATCATGCACAGGTACCGCCTCCGCTTCACAAGTTCGACCCCTCCATACCCGGCATCACCTGGGTGGATTTGGTTTTTCCCTTCTTTCTGTTTAGCATGGGTGCTGCAATTCCTTTGGCGTTGCAAAAGCATATTGAACGTGGAAAAGGAGGCGCTTATGTGCTGCAACTGGCCGGTAAACGTTTTGTGCTGCTGGCTTTTTTTGCACTGTTTACGCAGCACATGAAGGCCTGGGTTATTGCACCGCAGCCCGGCGCTCGTGAACATCTGTTATCGTTACTGGCTTTTGTGTTGCTCTTCTTTCAGTTTTACGAAAACAAAGAAAACCGTTATCGAAAGGTATTCTTCGCCGCAAGGGTACTGTCGTTTGTGTTGGCAGTTTATTTGTTGTGGAAGCTGCCCTTTTGGAAGGGAGAAGGCTTTGATTTTTACAAGAGCGATGTCATCATTCTCGTTTTGGCCAACATGGCGTTTTTTGGTACACTCATCTATTATTTTACCCGTAATAAACCGCTTTTGCGGTTCGGCCTGCTGCCCTTTGTGATGGCGGTATTTTTGGCCGCCAAAGAACCCAACGGCGGTTGGGCCAAGGTATTGTTTGAGTGGAAGGCCATTGGCAGCGTGCAAATAGACTGGTTGTACAAGTTTTACTTTCTCAAATATTTGTTTCTGATTATACCCGGTACCCTGGCCGGAGAATGGATGTTGCAGGAAATGAAAAATAGCGAGCAAAAAACCAGGCTTCAACCTAATTACGAAAGTTTGCTGGCAGTGCTTGCAGCAGGTTTGGTGTTGCTGAACCTGTACGGATTGTTCAGCCGTTTGTTGGTGTTAAATTTGTTTGCTACCGCTTTACTTTGCGGTTTGGGATTGTACTGGGTACGAAATTTGCACGCACATCACTTGTACCGACGTTTAACCGAAGCAGGTACCTATTGTTTGCTGCTGGGATTGTTTTTTGAAGCATATGAAGGAGGGATAAAAAAAGATCCTTCTACGTATAGTTATTATTTTGTTACCGGCGGCTTGGCTTTTTTTATGCTCATTCTTTTTACTGTTATGGCCCGGCGCAAATACCTGGCTGGCATAAGCCGTTACTTCGCATTAAACGGAAAAAATCCCATGGTGGCCTATGTGGCCGGTAATTTGTTGCTGTTGCCCTTGCTACAGCTTACCGGTACAAAAGCCTATCTTGATATGCTCAATGGCAGTGCATGGACGGGCTTTCTGCGGGGTATCATCTTTACCGGCATCGTTTCGCTGATAACAATACTTTTTGTCAAGCGCAACTGGTTTTGGAAAACATAATTTCGTTTGAAAATAAAAATTACAGTTACAGCACTTCCTAACTGCAGACTCCATCGAGCTTCATCAAATAAAATACGGCAAAAGCCTTTTGACAGGCTGCTGCTTCCATGGTAAGCACATAACGCAAGATGGTGGCGCAGAAAATAATCTTACTCGATAAGAATCATGTTTGCTACCTCCAGACCGCTGCCGTTATGTAATAAACGGATGTGGATGGTATCAATTTCAATCGGTTGTTCAAAAAAATGATAAAATGTTTTTGCGTCTTTTCCGGGTATGCGGGTAAAAACCGGGCGTGTATCGTGTTTGCCGCGTAGTTCGGCTCCGTAGCGAAGGATTGTTTTAAAAACTGTCAATCCGTTTCTGGTTCCCTCAATTTGTACAACCGGCATGCCTTCCGGCAATATTTGTTGTGTGGCAGCCTGCAGCTGTATGCCCGAAATGGTTTTTGCATCGAAGGGGATAACAACTGTGGCCGGGGCTTTTGCATTTTGAGTAGTTGTGTAATCACGAAAGGCTACGGGTATGGATACTTGCCAGCCGTTTTTGGCATGCACAGGCTTGGGCTGACTGTAAAAGCGCTGGTTCCATTCTTCGATGTGCTTATAGGGTAATTTTTCGGGTAGTTCCGTACGGCCGCTCCAGGCGTAATCAAGGGCCAGAATGTATGCTCCGAATTGTTCGATGTTACTGAGCATGTTGGCCTCGCTGCTTTCAAAATCGGCCCAGGTGGTTTGTAACACGCCGGCGCCTTCTTCTTTGGCTGCCAGCACAAATCCCCTTACGTTATTGGGACGCAGCCAGGGTGCGGCAATCGGAATGTTGCCGTTTTCTTTCCAGATGCGCAGGTTGGGTTTGTAAATATCGGGATTGGGATTGTTGATGTAATGCCAGTCGCCTATGTAACTGCCCCTGGGTATGGTACTGCGCAGCAGGGCAGCCCGCTCTTTGGTAGGTGCCAGTGTGGCATCGGGTCCTTCGCCGGGAGCCAGGGCCATATCGCCCCACAGCATAAGGGTGGCTTTTTTGCGCTGCGCATACCGGTGCAGGAAGTTGATTTGGGTTTTCCATAAATCCACTTCCGTTTCGCGGGGCAGGTGAAAGCCTATCATGCCAATTTCGTCAAATCCTATGTGCATGATGTTGGGCTGCAACAGCCGAAAGGCTTCGTCCCAAAGTTTTTTTACGGCTTTACGTGCTTCGGGTAAAGCGGCGTTTAGCGTGTAGGGATACAGCGGATTAACTGCCCATTTTCGGTTTTCGACGGGCTTGAAAAACCACTCCATATGCCCCAGGCTTTGTATGAGCGGAATGGGCTGCACCTGTTTGCTTCGGAGATAGGCAAACTCTGCTTTTAAATCGGCCAGGGGTACCGATATGTTGTTGTGGATGTTTGGAAAACTTTTCCATGCTGCCTGCTCGCATTGCAGCACCACATGATTCATCTTCAACGGCAACAGCACCCGTTCGTACATGCGGCGGTGCAACGGCCACGATGTTGGCCCTGTAAACATGTGAATGCCCCGCCAGCCGATGGCCGGGGCATCAGTAATGTGGCAGGCAGGTACCACCAACTTGCCGTTTTGGTTTTGCACCAATTGCACCAGTGTGTAAAGTGCATGTTGCAAGCCTTGCGGAGTTTTATAGGAAATGGAAATGCGATTGGTATCAACATCAATGGTATAGCCTTCTTCCGGAAGCCGGTTGTTGATTTGAGCAGTAATGTTGGGATAGTACTGATTGCCAATTTGCCAATGTAGGCGCAGCATATCGTGAAACTGTTGGGTTACCGCTTGCATGGGTTGTGCGGCATGCGGCGGAATGATATAATATCCATTTCCGGGCACCATGCGCTGAGGACGTGGCAGTAGTTCTTGCACGGGTAAATCGGGAAGCCAGGCCTGCTGCACCGGCACCCCTGTTGCAACAAGCAAGCTGTCGTTTATGGTTGGATTTGGAGAGGCGGCAACTTCGGTAATGGTAAAGTTTCTTGTAATTGTGCCGTTGGGATGCAGCGGAATATTTTGCTCGTACAACAGCAGGTATTGCGAACGTTTTTCATAATCGTTTGCACCGGGGTTGGGAGCATCGTTGCGGAGGATGCGGAACGGGTGGGAGGCTTCCAACTTAAAATAACCGAAGGGTGTTTGCACCTCCAATGCGGTTCCATAAAATTGTTCCAGTTCGGTTAATGGAATGGGTTTGTTTTGCACCAGCCAGCGGGCTTCGTGAAAATAAGGAAGCCACAAGCGGGCATGTACCACATCGGCCAGGCCGCTGTCGGTTCGGTTCCACTGGCCGGTAATAGCTACCTGCGTTTGTGTTGCGGTTTGTTGCAGGCTGTAAGTACCATGTACTGCCGTATTGGTACTGCCTATATACAGCACATCCTTGCCTTTGATGGTGGAATCGGCATCCTGCTCCCACCACGTAAAATAGTAGTGGTGGTGCTTTCTGTCGGCAGTAAACACGTTGAATTCAGAACCCGAGGCCCAGGTGATGCCGGATGTAGTTACATACAATCCCTTTTTGGGAAGCAAACGGCTTTGGGTTTGTGCCGATGTTGTAAGCTGCAATAAAACAAGTAAAAGTGTAAGCAGGTAATGCATGGTTGTTGAATTAGGGTCTTTAACAAACGCAGTAATCAATCGCTTGCCGGTGCATTCATGCGGTGCAACACCATTCAGGTAAACATATAACTCACTCTACAAAATAGGTGAGCGTACCTCCTTGTAACAACTGTTGGTGGTTGATGCTGTGCACCGGCAGGGTAGTACCATTGAATTGCACCGCAGCAATACGGGTAGGTTGCTTTTTTTTCTTATTCACCTCTATATGTAATACGTTTCCGTTGGGCAATTGTAGCCGGGCCGCTTCGAGCAGCGGATAGCCAAACACATATTCGCCACCGGCGGGGTTCATGGGGTACATCCCCAATGAGGTCCAGATGTACCAGGCGCTCATTTGTCCGCAGTCGTCGTTGCCAATTAATCCATCCGGTCCGGTTTTGTACATGCTGTCGGCTACTACCCGCAGCCAGTGAGCCGCTTTTTCGGGATGGCCCAGCAGGGTGTACATGTAGATAATGTGGTGACTGGGTTCGTTGCCATGCGCATATTGCCCGATGAGGCCGGTAACATCGGCCGAAACATTTTCGCCCCGCAGTTCAGAGGGGGCGGTAAACAACGCGTCGAGTTTGGCAACCAGTTGTGGGGCTCCGCCATGCAGGGCGGCAAAGCCGGGCAGGTCGTGCGGTACAAAAAAACTGTGTTGCCAGGCGGTACCTTCAATGTACTGGCCTTCAAAGCCATGTTCGCTGTGCAGCGGATCGAAGGGTTCAATAAATGCTCCCTTGCTGTTTTTACCCCGGAAGAAGCCGGTGGCGGGGTCGAAGAGGTTTTTGTAA
The DNA here is from genome assembly GCA_046297415.1 of Lacibacter sp. Classification (GTDB taxonomy): domain Bacteria; phylum Bacteroidota; class Bacteroidia; order Chitinophagales; family Chitinophagaceae; genus Lacibacter. The sequence goes on along the minus strand of JBKBIL010000006.1, from coordinate 73,751 downwards.
AAGTTGGCGCGCTGCATAAACAGATTGTAGTCGTCTGTTTTACCCAATAGTTTCGCTACCTGTGCAATACACCAGTCGTCGTACGCATATTCGAGGGTAATGGTTACGCTCCAGCCATGTTTGTCTTGCGGTACATATCCGTAACGGATATAATCGGGTGTGCCACGCTGGTTTTGAAAGGCGCTTTTTTTCATGGCTTCGTAGGCTTTGTTGTAGTCAAAGCCTTTGATGCCTTTGAGCATGGCATCGGCAAGGATGGGTATGCTGTGGTAGCCGGTCATGGTGTTGGCTTCCCAGGTGCTGATGTCCCAAACGGGCAGCAGGCCGTTATCGTCGTAAAACTGCAGCATGCTGTTGAGCATATCGGGCAGGCGTTTGGGCTGTGTAAGTGTAAAAAGCGGAAATGCGGCGCGGAATACATCCCACTGGCTGAAGATGGTGTATTTGTGCGTGCCGGCGGTAAAGCGACGGATTTTATTATCGTGGGTTTGGTATTCGCCATCGGCATCGCTGCTGATTACAGGTGCCAGGCAGGTTCGGTACAGCGAGGTGTAAAACAGGGTGTCGCGGTGGGGCTCGGCATGTCGTACCTGTATTTTTTGCAGTTCGGCTTCCCAGCGGGCGTCGGCTTCGTGCCACACCGCATCGAACGTGCGGCCCCGGTGGGTAGCGAGTTCAGATAATGCCTTGTCGGTACTTACGGTACTGAGCGCTACCTGAACCTGTAACGCAGGGGTATTGGTGAACTGCAGCGCGGCTTTCAACAGGCGGCCCTCGGCCCGGTTGCCCGAACGGGCGGAATCGTTAATATAAACCAGTTGTTGTACCGGCTTACTGAACCGGGCGGCAAAGTACACCTTTTGCCCCTTTGCCCAACCGGTGCTAAACCGATAGCCAATAAGCGTGGTGTCGTTAACCAATTGCAGCATGCCGGCGGTAGGGGCATCCCAGTTGATGCGGAAGCCCATATCGAAGCGCAGCCAGCCGTTACCGTTGGGAAAATGGTAACGGTGGTAACCGGTGCGGTCGGTGGCGGTTAATTCGGCGCGGATGCCGTTATGGAGCGTAACGGTGTAATAACCGGGCGCCGCGTTTTCGTTTTGGTGAGAGAAGGGGATTTTAATTTTTTCTTCACGCAGGTGCTGGGTATCGGTGAGGGGTAGTACCGAAATATCGCACCAGTCGCCAATACCCGTGCCGCTGAGGTGCATGTGGCTGAAGCCGGCAATGGTATGGCTGCTGTAATGATAGCCGCTGCACCAGTCCCAGCCTTCATCACCGTTATCGGGACTCAGCTGCACCATGCCAAAGGGTACGGTGGCGCCGGGGTACACGTGGCCATGGCCGCCGGTGCCGAGAAACGGATCGACCAGGGAGGTTAATTTGCGCTGCGGCGGTTTGCAGGCTGCGGCCAGTAGTAACAGCAATGCGGTTGGGGTTACAATATAACGGTAACGCATAGGAGTAACGTATGGGTATTTATGCCGATTAGGGCATTTTTAGTTGAAGGGCTGCGGGATGCGGCGGGCGCGCCGGCGGTACCGGCGCGGTGCCTGCACGGAACCCCGCGGCAGCCCGAACAAAAGTTGCACAGCGCACTGCAGCCGATAGCCCCACAATATCTATCGTATAAACGGATACTGCCCCTGAAACCAGCTGCTTCTTGCCGGCAGTCCTTCGTAAAAGAAATACACTTCGCCTTTAAAACCTGCCCGGCGGTTCTCGGTAATCATTTGTGTAAGAAACCCGTCAGTTGCAATATAGCTGCCCGAGCGCAGCAATACCCCCGGGTAGAAGGGCACTGCCGTGTTGCGGTAATACGATTTTTGTTGGTTGATGGTGGCGCTGTAAGCGGCAATATCGTAGCGGTAACATTGGGGGATGATGGCATCTACCCAGCCACTATCGACCCAGGTGGGCCAGTCTTGCAGGTACTCGTTGAGGCCCCACGGATAGGGGCTGGGGCTTATCGTGAATAGAATGTTGGGCTTGATGGCTTTTACTTCGTTGCGCAGGCGCTTGCAAAATGCGTTGAGTTTGCGGGCGCGCCATTGCAGCCAAGCGGGGTCCGTTATGTTGCCCGGCGGATCGGCGCCTCCGTTTTCGGCACGGTACAGGCCAACGGTATAGGTGTCGTATCCGGCACTGGAGGGGAGGGCCGGCAGGCGGTCATCGCCCTGTACGCCATCGATATTATAGTTGGTGGTTACTTCTTTAAACAGGTCAATCAGAAACTGCTGCACCTCGGGGTGAAAGGCATTGAGCCAGTCGAACCCATTTTTAACGGCAAGATTGCCGCCTGCATCGCGGGCCGCCCAGTGGGGGCGTGCGGCTACGATGGGGCCGCCACCGGCCGAATACGATGAAGAGAAGCCATATTCGAACCAGGCATGTACCTTTAAGCCGGCTGCATGGCCTTCGTCCACAATTTCACGTAGGGGATCGCGACCGGCAAAGCGCTCCAGAATGGGAATGCCAATGAGGTTTTGCATTACCTGGCTGGGGTAAGTGGTGCGGGCATTGTTGTACACCACTACAAACACGTGGTTGATGTTGGCTGCCTTGCAGGCCTGCATGGCGCTGCGGATGTTTTCGCGGCTGTCGAGCACCGTACTTCCGGTGGTGGTAATCCAAATACCCCGCATGGCGTTGGGATCCCAAACGGGTGTTGCGGGGCCCGTGTTGTTATTGCCTCCGGGAGCGGGATTGCTTTTTTTGGAACAGCCGGCTGTAAGCAATGCGGCCAGCAGGCAGGTAATGGCAAGAGCGAAGCGCATAAGTAAAGCTTTGCAACAAACTTAGTAAAAAATATTTTGTTTTTGTGAAAGTTTTTAAAAAAATTAATTAACTTGGACGCCTAAACCCAACTGCTGCTTGGCACAAAACTTCACTTCATCAACATCCCGATCGCCGCTGTTTTGGATACCCACTACCTGGTTTGCCATGGGCTTGCCCAATTTGGCATTGGGCGGCACGGTGGTAGCGCTCTTGTACAAAAGCCAGGGTATGAGCGATGCGCAAATTGCCTTTTGGACCGGCATATTGATTTTGCCCTGGAGTTTTAAGCCCCTGTGGGGGCCTTTTATGGAACTGTACCGCTCGAAGCGGTTTTACATTTACGTATCGCAATTGGCCTGCGGCATATTGTTTGCGCTGGCCCTGCTATCGTTATACAGCAAAGCGTTTTTCAGTATATCGGTGGTATTGTTTTTTTTAATCGCCTTTTTTGGGGCCACGCAGGATATTGCGGCCGATGGCATGTACCTGCAGCAACTCACGGCCCAACAGCAGGCCCGGTACGTTGGGTGGCAGGGTACCTTTTACAATTTTGCCAAATTGTTTTCCAACGGCGGTATGGTGTTTTTGGCCGGTGCATTGATACCGGTGTGGGGCGACCGTAACGCCTGGGCCCTGGTGCTGGCGGTTTACGCAGCGGTACTGTTGCTCACCGGGTTGTACAGCAGCCGCATGTTGCCGGCCGATCCCGAACGTAATAAGGTACACTCGGCAGCTGAGGTTTGGGAAACCCTGAAAGATGTTTTGGTTAGTTTTTTTCAGAAAAAACACATTTGGGCGGGATTGCTTTTCATTATTCTTTACCGCTTTGCCGAAGGGCAGGCTATTAAAATTATGCCCCTCTTTATGAAGGCAGGGCGGGAGGCCGGCGGACTGGGCCTGCCGGAATCAACCCTGGGCCTGCTTACCGGTATATACGGTACCATTGCTTTTGTTTTGGGATCGTTGCTGGCCGGTTACTATGTGGCAAAAAAGGGATTGAACCGGCGTACCCTGTTGTTGCTGTGCGCATTTTTTAATTTGCCTTTTGCCGCGTATGCGTACCTGGCCTATACGCAAACCGAAAACTTGTGGGTGATCGGCACCGCCATAACGGTGGAGCATTTCGGTTATGGTTTTGGTTTTATTGGTATCATTTTGTTTATCATGCAACAAATAGCCCCGGGTAAATATCAAATGGCGCACTACGCATTTGGCAGTGCCATTACGTATTTGGGTTATACGCTGGCCAGCATGATTAGCGGTGTGTTGAGCGACGCCATGGGCTACCAAACTTTTTTTCTATGGGTGCTGTTTGCCACTATTCCCGCATTTGTGGTAACCTGGCTGGTGCCGCTGAAGCCGGTGGCGCAAACGGTAACCGAATCTGCAACGGAAGTATGACGAAGCCACTATCATTATCGCTATGGCTCCTGCTGCTAACAGGATGGGTTGCCGCACAGCAATACGATTCATCCTATCGCTATTATTACTACGATCAGAAGTTGAGTTTTTTTGAACAGATGCCTCCGCAAAAAGGATGTGTGCTGTGGCTGGGCGATAGCATAACCGACGGCGGCGAATGGAATGAACTGTTTCCCAACCAGTGCAACCTCAACCGCGGAATCAGCGCCGACAATACGTTTGGATTGCTGAACCGCCTGCCCGAAGTGGTGCGCCACCAGCCGGCGAAATTGTATCTGCTCATTGGCATTAATGATGTGGCCCGCAATTTTCCGGTTGCCGTTACGCTGCGCAATTACCGCCGTATTGTTGAAACGTTGCGGAGTCATTGCGCCGGCACACGCATTTACGTGCAAAGTTTGCTGCCTACAAACAACAGCTTTACACAGTTTCCCAACCACCAAAACAAATTGGAGCAGGTAATGGCTATTAATAACGGACTGAAAGCGCTTTGCAACGAACTGCAGCTGACGTATGTTGATTTATTTACTGCGTTTGCAGACGAAACGGGCAAGCTGGATGTGCGTTATACCAATGACGGGCTTCATTTAACCGGAGCGGGATATGTACGCTGGAAAGAAGTAATTACCGCATTGAAAGATTAAACGCGTGCTTGCCGATTTAATAAACCTGATTAACAATAACAGCCATGCTGATAACCGGTACCTTTTTAGATGAAATCAGTCACGATATTCCGCACCAGAACTGGAGCGAGAAAGAGTGGGAACAAGACTTTCGTTACATGCAGGCCATGGGCATTGATACGGTAATTCTGATACGCTGCGGCTACCGGCGGTTCATAACGTATCCTTCGGCATACTTGCAACAACAGGGTTGTTACCAGCCGCCGGTTGACCTGGTGGAACTGTTTTTGCGATTGGCAACCCAATACGGCATGCGGTTTTATTTTGGCCTGTACGACAGCGGCCTTTATTGGGATACCGGCAACATGCAGTACGAAATTGACCACAACCGCTATGTTATTGATGAAGTGTGGCAACGCTACGGCCACCATGCTTCGTTTGGCGGCTGGTACCTCAGCATGGAAATCAGCCGTAAAACCAAAGGCGCCGTGGAGGCTTTTCGTACACTGGGCATGCAATGCAAACAGATAAGCGGGGGATTGCCCACATTTATATCGCCGTGGATGGATGGCAAAAAAGCGGTACTTGCAGCATCGGACCAGATCAGCAAATCCGATGCCGTTAGTTTGCAGGAACATGAGCAGGAATGGAACGAAATATTTGACGGCATACAGGGCGCGGTAGATGCGGTTGCGTTTCAGGATGGGCATATTGATTATCATGAACTGGATGATTTTTTCCGGATCAACAAACAGCTGGCCGACCGGTATGGCATGCAATGCTGGACCAATGCCGAAAGTTTTGACCGCGATATGCCCATAAAATTTCTCCCCATCAAATGGGAAAAACTTCGGCTGAAACTCGAAGCCGCCCGCCGTGCCGGTTACGACAAGGCCATTACGTTTGAGTTTTCGCATTTCATGAGTCCGCAATCAATGTACCCATCGGCCCGGCATTTGTACAACCGATATATGGAATATAAAGCAGCCTTATGAAGTGGATTTCATTGATAGCATTGGTATTGCTGGTTGCCGCCTGCGGAAGTACCACCCGGCAAACGCCCATACGGGGCGTATGGGTTACCAATGTAGCCAGTGATGCCTTGCGCAGTGCCGACAAAGTAAAAGAAACCGTAACACTGTGCCGGCAAAAAGGCATCAATACCATTTATGTGGTGGTTTGGAACAAGGGGTATACCATGTATCCCAGCAATGTGGTACAGCGCTACATCGGCGTGCGGCAGGATAGCGTGTATGGAAGTTTTGATCCCATAAAAGCCATCGTGGAAGAAGGCCACCGGCAGGGGCTGGCGGTGCATGCCTGGTTTGAATTTGGTTTTTCGTACGATTATAAAGACAGTACCGGCCTTTGGATGCAACGCTATCCGCATTGGGCGGGAAGAGATGCCCGGGGCAACCTGTTGCAGAAGAACGGATTTTTCTGGTGGAATGCCCTGCACCCCGAGGTGCAGCAGTTTATGCAGGAACTGGTGCTGGAAGTGGTACGTACGTATGATGTGGATGGCGTGCAGGGCGATGACCGCTTGCCGGCCATGCCGGCCGAGGGGGGATACGACAGCTATACCCGTGAACTGTATCGAAAAACCACCGGCAAGGAAGTGCCGGCTGCCTACAACGAACCCGCCTTTTTGCAATGGAAAGCCGACCGGCTGAGCGCATTCGGAAAACGATTGTACGAAGCGGTAAAGCAAACCCGGCCCGGTTGCATTGTATCGTGGGCGCCCAGCATTTATCCCTGGAGTAAAGAGCAGTACCTGCAAGACTGGCCGGCCTGGCTGAACGGCGGCTATGCCGATGTGGTGTTGCCGCAACTGTATCGGTACAATAGTGAGGCGTACGAAAAACTGCTGCAGGAATTAAGCAGCCAGCTGCGGCCCGAGCAAAAAAAGCGGGTTGTGCCGGGAGTGCTCGCATCGTTGGGCGATGGCTACCGGGTGAAGCCCGAATTATTACAACAGATGATTGCGCTCAACCGCAAATACGGCTTTGCCGGCGAGTGCTTTTTTTATTTTGAAACCCTGCGTGAACCCTATAAAATTTATGAGCCATGATTCGCCTTTTATCTGTTTTGCTGCTGTGGCTGCAACTGGCAGCTTGTACCAAAACTTCAAACGGCCCTGCTGGTAACAATAACGCACAACCGCCGCAGCCTCCCGCAAATACGGCCTTAATATCCCTGCCGGCCGGCTGGAAGCTGGCAACGGCTTATACCGCCACCTTTCCGCAAGGCATTCAACTGTATCAGTTCGATAGTGTGTTTAACGGCCAAACCATTCGGGCGTTTTGTTTGGCGTATGATAGTCGCAATACCACTTTCGAGTTCAAACCCGTATTGGCAACCGCAGCAAAAACGGTTTCGGCATTTGTGCGTGACGAGCAGGGCACCGTATATGCTGCCATTAACGGAGGTTTCTTCGGGTCGCCCAACCAATCGTTTAGTCTGGTGCAGTACAACGGTACGGTATTATCGCCCAACATAAAATCGGTAACCCGCAGTTATAACGGTAATAATGTGTCCTATTATCCTACCCGGGCGGCTTTTGGCATTACTGCGGCCGGAACCCCGCAGGTGGGTTGGATTTATCATGTAGGTTCGGGTAATGATGTTATTTACAGCTATCCGGCTCCCAGTCCCAACGCGTTGGGTTCGGCACCGCAGCCGCAGCCTACGGCATTTTTTCCGGCCGGAGGTGTTTTGTGGAATACCACGGCCGCTATCGGCGGTTCGCCCCTGCTGATCCGAAACGGCGTTATTCAGATTACCGATGCGGAAGAGCTGATTGATATCAACAACAATTCCGCCCGGCCCCGTTCGGCTATAGGTTTTAACGGCTCCGGCATTGTGTTGTTGCTGGCGGTTGAGGGCGATAATCCGCCGAATTATCCGGGTGTAAATTTGGCTACGCTGGCCGCTTTGCTGCAGGCACTTGGGTGCCAGGGGGCCATCAATTTGGATGGCGGTGGCTCAACTGCCCTGGTGGTTAACAATACGGCAACCGTGCGTGCCGGTGGCAATGGGGTAGAACGGGCGGTAATGAGCGCCGTGTTGATTAAAAGAAGGTGAAAAGGTTCCTATATATTTTGTTGTTTCTTTTTGCATACTGCCGCTTGCAGGCACAACACGTATATTTCCCCTTTGCCTCTCGTTCGGCACGCGACTCTGTTACACAATCATTGCGGAAGCAAATTCATGAAACCATGCGATTGCCCTTACAAGAAGCAACCGTTCCACAATGGTTGGGGGCACTTTGGGCAATGGAAATACAATTATATCGGCCTCCGGATTTTGAAAAATGCATACCCGTGCACCTGCAAGTTTTGCCCCTGTTGGGAATGGGTATGCAACGGGCTTACCTGCAAATGCTTTACACCTTGTATCCGGGTATGTTCGTAAAGGCAGTAGCAGCTTTGCTGCCCCGATTGCAAGGAAACAAAAACAAGGCTCTGGCATTAGAATACCTGCAGCAGGCCGGATACTCGGCGCCGCTATTACTGGATAGTGCTTTTCTGCATTCCGATTTTTACCGGCTTCATAAGCAGTTTCATGCTAAGACACAGCAGCCACAACTTACTAAAGATGCCTTCTTGCATGCAGATTTTTTGAAAGGAGAAGACGTAATTGTTTCTTTTCAGCACCGCAATCGCAACTATCCGGGTTATTTACAAATACGCATGGCTGGCGGTAGTTGGTTGAAGGATAGTAGCGGTGAAGATTTGCAGTTTCCACAACTGGCCCGCTCCATTACCAATTTGCCTTATTATCTTACAAATGGTAATACACCACAAGGTTTATATCGTATAATCGGATTCGATACTTCAACCAACCTTTGGATTGGGCCTACTACTAACCTGTAACTGGTACTCCCTTTTGAAAAGGCGGATCTTCCTTTTTTCGAAGCAGGCACCGATGCAGAGGCGCAGTACCGGCAGTTGCTTGGTCCTTTTTCCGGATACACAGATTTGTGGGAAAGTTTTGAAGCCGGGCGGATAGGACGTACCGAAATTATTGCACACGGCACCACCATTGATCCGGCTTTTTACAAAGGACAGCCGTATTGGCCGCACACACCCTCACTGGGTTGCCTTTGCAGCCCCGAATGGTGGGGCGATAATGGCCTGCGGGAGCGGAGTGTACAGGAAGCATGGATGCAATACATTCGTAACGGTACCGTACAACCGCGTTGGTTGCTGGTTGTAGAAGTAAGCGATTTGTAAGGCTGTATGAAAAAAAAGTGGCCGCAATTTCAACGGCCACGTTCATGCGTTAATAGTGCCAGCGCACAAAGGCTTCCATGGCGGCGTACTGGGTAAGGCCCAGTTGGGCATAGCGTTCGGCGGTTTGCCGGTTGCGGTCTTCGGCACGCTGCCAAAATTCGCGGCTGTCACTTCCCTGGAAGGGAACCATATCTTTTTGCGACTGGTGAATGAAAATGCCAAAGCGTTTGCGCAGTACCTGGTCGGGACTCATGGGTACCGCCATTTCAATTTCTTCAATATTCCATTCCTGCCAGGCGCCTTTGTACAGCCACAGCCAGCAGTCTTGCACCCATGCATCGCCTGCCGCCTTTATTCGCTTCAGGGCTTCGAGTACCACGTTAAAGCACACAATGTGGGTGCCGTGCGGATCGGCAAAATCGCCGGCACAATACACCTGGTGCGGTTTTATTTTGCGCAGCAGTTCCATGGTAAGGGCTATGTCTTCTTCGCCCATGGGATTTTTTTCGATGGTGCCGGTTTCGTAAAACGGAAGATTTTGAAAGTGCCACTGCCCTTCTTTCAGGCCAACGTACCGACAGGTAGCAGCCGCTTCGCAGCGCCGGATGAGGCCTTTAACGGCCCGTATTTGCGGCGAGTCGGCTTCCTGCGGCCGCTTTTGATTGAGGTATTGGCGGGCTTCCTGTAAAATGGCGGTCGATTTGCTGCTGTCTATTCCAAACAGTTCTTCAAAGCCCACGGCAAACTCCATAAAGCGGGTAACAAACTCATCGGTTACGGCAATGTTGCCGCTGGTTTGATAGGCAACATGCACTTCGTGCCCCTGATCGTGCAGGCGCTGAAAAGTGCCGCCCATGGAAATGATGTCGTCATCGGGGTGGGGCGAAAAAATCAATACCCGTTTGGGATAGGGTTCGCTGCGTTCGGGGTGGTTAGGAATAACGGCGTTGGGTTTGCCGCCCGGCCATCCGGTAATGGTATCACGCAACATGTAAAACACCTGCAGGTTGATTTCGTAATGGTCGCCTTTTTCAACCAGCAAATCGCTCAGGCCAAACTCGTTGTAGTCGTTGCTGGTTAAACTGAGCACGGGTTTGCCCAGCTTCAACGCCATGTTTACCACGGCTTTTTTAATCATTTTGGGCGTCCACTCACATTCGCCGGTAAGCCAGGGACTTTTAAAGCGGGTAAGTTCGGCGGCGGCGCCTTCATCCAGCACAAAGGTTACATCGTCGTGGTTTTGCAAAAGCGAGGCGGGTACCTGTTCGGTATCATCGCCCTCTACTGCTTTTTGCACAACGGGGGCCTTGGCGGAGCCCCATGCCATCAAAATAATGCGGCGGGCTTTTAATATGGTGCTGATGCCCATGGTAATGGCCAGGCGGGGCACTTCGCTGATGTTGGCAAACTCATACGCGTTGGCCAGGCGGGTTGAGTTGGTGAGGGCTATCAGCCGGGTTTTGGTGTAAAGCGAAGAGCCGGGTTCGTTAAAGCCGATGTGCCCGTTGATGCCGATGCCCAATATTTGCAAATCAATACCGCCGGCGGCTTCAATTTTTTGTTCGTATTCGCGGCAATGCTGTTTAATCTGGTCTTTGCTGATGGTGCCGTCGGGTATATGGCAGTTGGCCGGGTCAATATCTACCTTATCAAAGAGTTGTTGCCGCATAAAGCGGTAGTAACTCTGGCGGGCCGTGCGCTCCATGGGGTAATATTCATCCAGGTTAAACGCAATTACGTTGCGAAAGCTCAGCCCCTCTTCGCGGTGCATACGTACCAGCTCGGCATACAGGGTTTTGGGGGTTGAGCCGGTGGCCAGTCCCAATACACACATTTTTCCGGCGGCCTGTTTTTCGCGAATCAGCGATGCTATTTCCCGGGCCGTCCATTGCGATCCGGCAGCCGGGGTTTCAAAAATGCGGGTAGGAATGCGTTCAAACGAGTCGGAGAGATTCATGGAGGGTCGTGGTGCCATAAAAATGTAAAAAAGTTAAGCAAACTTATTAAAATAATTTAATAATTGGATTCACATTCGGTGCGAAAATTACAAACAAAAAAGGCATCCCGTGGAGAGATGCCTTTTTAATTGCGAATTGTTATTGCTTTTGTTGCTGGGCTCGTTGCATGGAGTTGCCGCCACCGCTTTGTCCGCGGGGGTTGCCGCCCTGACTTTGCATAAACAAGGTAAAGCGGGAGGGCATTTCCTTAACCGGCCACATGTTGTTGCTTTCGTCAATATCGGCAGTTTCCCGCATGGGGTCGAGGCGGATGGAGGCTACTTCTTTATCTTTCACAAACACTTTGGTAACCTTGTACTCGTTCAGCCGCCAAATGGTTACGGGTACACGGTCCACTTCTTTGGTGCCGTCTTTATACGTCCATTCAATAATGATGGGCATTACCATGCCTCCCTTGTTGGAGAAGGTAAGTTCATAGAAATGTTTGTTTACCCATTTGTCGCGGTTTTCTTTATCGGTACGAAGGGCGGCTTCGCGTTGCTGCTGGGCATACAACGCGTCGGCGTTGCGGTTGTAGTAATAAAAGTCGCGGAGTGATGTATCGGCATCGGTGGCAAATACGATGCTTTTATCTTCCCGATTGCGGATTTTATTGATGGGTTCAAATTCTTGTTGCGCAAAGGCCCCAGCGTTGGCCGGATCGTTCATGCGGTACCATTTTACACTGTCGAGCGAAATATCCACCGGTTCGGTGCCGAAGTACCATCCCCGCCAGAACCAGTCCAGATCCACGCCGCTGGCATCTTCCATGGTACGGAACAAATCGGCCGGGGTGGGGTGCTTAAAGGCCCAGCGGCGGGCATATTCGCGGAAGGCGAAGTCGAACAGTTCGCGGCCCATAATGGTTTCGCGAAGGATGTTGAGGCCGGTAGCGGCTTTGCTGTAGGCATTGGCGCCTACGTTTACCACATTGTCGCCCATGGTCATAATGGGCTCCAGTTGGTCTTTGGGCAGCTTCATGTAGTCGGTAATCAAATGTGCCGGGCCCCGTCTGCTCGGGTATTTGTTGTCAAACTCTTCTTCGGCCAAAAACTGCGTAAAGGTGTTCAGGCCTTCGTCCATCCACCAGTACTGGCGTTCATCGCTGTTGATAATCATCGGGAAAAAGTTGTGGCCTACTTCGTGGATGATCACTCCAATCATGCCATACTTGGTGGCTTCGCTGTAGGTGCCGTCTTTTTCGGTACGGCCAAAGTTAAACGAAATCATGGGGTATTCCATACCCTGCGAGGCTTCTACCGATATGGCTACCGGATAGGGATACGGTATGGTGTGCTTGGAATACACTTTCAGCGTGTGGGCCACTACCTTGGTGCTGTATTTGCGATACAGGTTGTACGCTTCTTTGGGGTAGTAGCTCATGCACATAACTTTTTTACCTTCGATGTACGTGGGCATGGCATCCCAAATGAATTTGCGGCTGGCGCCCCAGGCAAAGTCGCGTACATTTTCGGCTTCGTATATCCAGGTTTTTTTTGCGGTAGCCTTGCTCTTCTCCATTTGCCTGGCTTCCTCCAGCGTTACCACTTCCACCACGTCTTTGGCGGTTTGCGCCTGTGTCCAGCGCTGAAACTGTGCGGGGCTTAACACCTGCCGGTAGTTTTGGCACTCGCCGGTGGCGGCAATTACAAAATCGCCTGGTACGGTTAATTTCACTTTGTAATTACCAAAGGTGAGGGCAAATTCGGCACCGCCGCTGAACTGGGTGTTTTGCCAGCCCTGAAAATCGCTGTACACGGCCATGCGGGGGAACCACTGGCTCATGGTAAACACGTGGTTGCCGTCTTCGGGAAAGTATTCGTAGCCGCCCCGGCTGCCCCAGAAGCCCCGGTCGGGAATTTTGTAATTCCAATCTACTTTAAACACAAAGCGCTGTCCGGGTTTGAGGGGAACCGGCAGGTCAACCCGCATCATGGTTTTGTTGATGGTGTAACGGAGGGGTTTGCCGGCTGCATCGGTAAGGCTGGTAATGTTAACGCCCAGGCCTTGTTCTTTTGCCTTGCGCCACAGTTCAAGGCGGTCCAACTGGTTGTTGCTCATTTGGGCATCCATACGGCTGCGGTTGTTGCGCAGGTTATCGCTGTTGGGGTCGTGAATGTTACCGTCCAGTTGCAGCCACAGGTAGCTGAGCGGGTCGGGCGAATTGTTGTAGTACGTAATGGTTTCGGTACCGGTAAGCTTCAAATTGGCCTCATCCAGTTCGGCACTGATGTCGTAATCGGCCCGCTGCTGCCAGTATTTGGGGCCGGGGGCGCCGCTGGCGGTACGGTATTCGTTCGGACTTTGAAGCAAATACCCCAGCTGCTCAAACCGGTTGCCGTGGTTGCTGCCCGGGTTGCTGAGTGGGGGTTGCGCTGCCACAGCCGTGGCCAGCAACAAAAGAAGAATTGTGAGACGCATATGCATATACTTGCAGGTTTTAAAAAGGAGATCGTTCCAATGCCATAACAAAAGCCAATCCAAAAATGCCGCCACTGATAAATAAAGACCAGTCGCGACGGTTGGTTTGTAATACCTGTACAAACACAAAGCCCAGCAGCATCACCATGCCAACAATCAACAACTGGCCGGCTTCTAACCCCAGGTTAAACGCCAGCAGTTCGGCAGTAATATTGGCCGATTTGCCCAACATGCTTTTTAAGTAATTACTGAAGCCCAGGCCATGAATGAGGCCAAATACCAATGCGGTAAGGTAGCGCCAGCGGGAGTGGGTACGGTCGGTACTGTTGCGCCACAAGTTTTCCAATGCGGTAATTACAATGGTTACCGGTATCAGAAATTCAATCCAGTTGCTGGAAACCCAAATGCGGTCAAACACGCTCAGCGCAAGCGTAACCGAGTGGCCCAGGGTAAAGGCGGTTACCAGTATCAGCACCCGCTTCCATTCGGTTAACAAATAGGGCAGGCATAAGGCGGCAATGAACAGGATGTGGTCGTATCCTTTCCAGTCGGCAATATGCAACAGCCCTTCGCGGAAGTAAAACGCAAAATCGTTCATAAAATGACAAACGGGTGCAGGGGCGTGAAAAATAAATCAGAATTTTGGCCTGCAAAAATTAAAAGTGAAAGTGGCAGTAAAAAAGTACAAGCGGTGCCGTGTATGCCGGTTTACAGCAGTTATGCTGCCGGTTGTGTTTGTTTGGCTAACGGGGTTTGTATTGCACCCGTACTATTTGAGCGTAACCGAGCTGGAATACAAGCCGGCTACCCGCCAAATAGAAATTGCCTGCAAGATTTTTACCGATGATTTGGAAGATGCCCTGCTGCACGAAACGGGTAAAAAAGTGGATTTGCTGAATAAGGCGCGGCAGGCCGAAAATGAACAACTCATAGCAACCTACCTGGCTGCGCATTTGAAAATTCGTACCGATGGGGTAGAGCGCCGCTGGAGATTTGTGGGGTCTGAAATTAATGCCGATGCCATTTGGTGTTATCTGCTGGCCGGCGATGTGCCCCCGTTTCAGCAGGCAACGGTAGTGAATGATGTACTGTTTTCCGTTCGTAAAGATCAGGTGAATATTCTGCATTTTGTGAACCAGGGTAAGCGACAGAGTTACCGCCTGGCCAACCCCGATGATACGCAGCAGTTTCGCTGGTAAGTGTAAGATGCTAAAACGCATGCAGGTAAATGCGGGCCGCTAAAAACAGTATGCCGAACAAACAAAACCACAGTACGGCGTAATAAAAGCCGAATTTGCGCTGAAAGCGTTGATAAATTTTAAAATCGTATCCTTTCGGTTCCAGCTTTATTTGCGTTAACGGCCGCAGTTGCAGGGCCTTGCGGATGAAATCGCGTAACAGCAGCCGCGATTTTTCTTTGCCCGCTTTATATTTCAGATGGTTATAGCCTACCAGTAGCAGTTTCGCAGCAGGTAGGTGGCCACAAAACAAGCAAGCATTCCATAAAGCAAGTATTGCATCATATGTGAAGCGGTTCGTTTTAGTAATGCAGCGGGTGAAAGATAAATTTTCTTTTGGAATTGAACTCAAGTGCCGGAGCCGGTATCTTCAAAAATTGCAGCAGGTACAGCGGCGACTGTACTGCCGGAGCCGTGGGTATGCGAAACAGGTCGGCATCGGCAGCAAGGTACCATTGGCGGGTACGCTGAAAGGAGGGTATGGCTTTTCCGTTAATGGCAGTGGGGTTGTTTTTTGCGCCGGTCATGCCATCGGCCCCATAGCCCAGGGCCACATTGGCCCACATGGGTATGCCGGAATGGTTGGGCAGAAAGGAGCGGAGGTTCAACGAAAGCCAGTAGGTTTGGCCGTTGTAATCTTTCATGAGGCGCGATGCCCAGTGTTTTCCCAGCAGGGCTGGATTGTAAGCCGCATAGGGCGTAAAGCGGGCCGAAATTTTCAGCCCCATCCGCTGCTCGCCCCAGGCATACTGTTGTGCAGCAAATAAGGCGGCTCCGGAAATATTAGCCAGCATGTCGCCGGTTGAAAAGCCCCAGTCTCTCGAAAAACCGTCCATCACTTCAATAATGCTCAAATAAGCCAGCGAGGTGAGTGCGGCTGTGGTAACGGCAGGTGCCGGTTTTACACCGCTCCACCGCATCAGGTCGTGTTGCATGGCCGCAATGGAGTAGGCCGTTGTGGCATGGCCAATTTTATCTACCTGCAACCACTCCCGGTTATCGTTGTGCAAATGAAAGCGGCTACGGGGAAATTTTTTGTACCACAACGCGTACAAGCCAATGGATGTAACCGCAAACAGCGCGGTTTCGGCCAGCACCACTTTTCGCAGGCGGTCGGGCCGGTATTGATCGGAAGGAGGCAAAAAAGCAGGCTGTGCCCGCAGGTTGTGCAGGCAACAACTCAGCAGCAACAGTAAAACAGTGAAACGATGCGTGCTTCTTGTTTTCATGCCCGCTGCAAAATACGTTTCCTGCCTGTAAATTCGGCGCAACTACCGGTACTTGCTGCGCAATTATTACATTTGGCAATAAATTAAACCACTATGCAGGAAACGATACAAGCAAACGTGCAGAAATGGCTCGAAGGGAATTTTGATGAAGCGGTGAAACAAGAAATCCGCCGCATGCAGCAAGAGCAGCCCGATGAACTGGCTGATGCTTTTTACCGCAACCTCGAATTTGGTACCGGCGGCTTGCGGGGCATTATGGGCATTGGCACCAACCGCATGAACCAGTACACGGTGGGTATGGCCACACAGGGTTATGCCAATTATCTTATCAAATGTTTCGGCGCCGGTAACGTAAAGGTGGTAGTGGGGCACGACAGCCGCAACAACAGCCGGCGTTTTGCGGAAATTACAGCAAACGTTATGGCGGCCAATGGCATACAGGTGTATTTGTTTGAAGCCTTACGGCCCACACCCGAACTCAGTTTCGCCATTCGTTATTTGAAATGCCAGGGAGGCGTGGTTTGCACCGCATCGCACAACCCCAAGGAATACAATGGCTATAAGGCGTACTGGAATGATGGATCGCAGCTGGTACCTCCGCACGACAAAAACGTGATTGCCGAGGTAGAAAAAATTCAGTCGGTTGACGATGTCAAATGGAGTGGGGGCGAGCACAATATTACCCTTATTGGTAAAGAAATAGACGAGGCTTATTTGCAAATGATACAGGGGCTGAGCGTGTACCCCAACGTGTGCAAAGAGCAGCACGATTTAAAAATTGTTTATACATCCATACACGGTACCGGCATTACGCTGGTGCCTGAAATTTTGAAACGCTTCGGATTTACCAATGTGCACATTGTGGAGGCGCAACAGGAGCCCGATGGCAACTTTCCCACGGTGGTATATCCCAATCCGGAAGAAGCGGAAGCCATGAGCATAGGCCTGAAAATGGCGCAGGAGCTGGATGCCGATATTTTGCTGGGCACCGACCCCGACAGCGACCGGGTGGGTATTGGCGTAAAAGATCATCATGGCAACTGGGTATTGCTGAATGGCAACCAAACGGCCGTGCTGGCATTCAATTACATGATTGAGGCACGAAAGCAAAAAGGCCTTGCACAACCCAACGATATGGTGGTAAAAACAATCGTTACCACCGATATGATTGATACCATTGCCCGGGCAAACGGCATCAACTGCTACAACGTATTAACCGGGTTTAAGTGGATTGCCGAACTGATTCGGGAAAAAGAAGGCAAGGAGCATTATATTATCGGCGGCGAAGAAAGTTACGGATTGATGATCGGCGATCAAATCCGCGACAAAGACGCCATCAGCGCCGTGGCTCTGATTTGTGAAATGACGGCTTATGAACGCAGCAAAGGCCGCAGCCTTTTTGATAAGTTGCTCGATTTGTATGTGCAATACGGCTGCTACAAAGAGCATTTGATTTCCATCACCAAAAAAGGCATGAACGGGCAGGCCGAAATTGCGGCCATGATGGAAGGGTACCGGAAAAATACTCCTACAGCCATCAACGGGTCGCCGGTAGTGGAACTACTCGATTACCAGCTGCAGCAGGGCCGCAACCTGCAAACCGGAGCCACCTGGCCCATTACACTGCCTAAGTCGAACGTGTTGCAGTTTGTACTGGCCGATGGAAGTAAAATTTCGGCCCGTCCCAGCGGTACCGAACCCAAAATCAAGTTTTACTTCAGCGTACATGCGCCGCTGCCCGCTGCCCGTGCGTACGACGAAGTACATGCCGCATTGCAACAGCGCATTGAAGGCATTATTGCCGATATGCAACTAAAGTAAACAACACAAGCAAGTTTTATTACAAAGCCGCAGCGGAAGATTGCTGCGGCTTTTTTATTTTGCAGCGCTCATGAAGGGAACGGTAGATACATATTTACACAAAGGCCTGCGCAGGCAACTGGTGGAAACCTTGCGTCAGAAAGGGATACAGGACGAACAGGTACTGGCTGCAATTGATAAAATACCCCGTCACTTTTTTTTGGATACGGCTTTTGAAAAAATTGCGTACGAAGACCGGGCCTTTCCCATCTCCAGCGGTCAAACCATTTCGCATCCCTATACGGTGGCGTACATGACGCAACTGCTGCAGGTAAAACCTTTTGAAAAAGTACTGGAAATTGGTACGGGCAGCGGTTACCAGGCCTGTGTACTGGCAGAATTAAAGGCCTACGTTTTTACCATTGAACGGCAAAAAGAACTGTACGAAGAGTTAAAAGATTTTAAGCTGCTGCAAAAATATGTACGCATCAAGCGTTTCTTTGGCGATGGGTATCTGGGCCTGCCCACGTTTGCTCCCTTCGATAAAATCATCGTTACGGCTGCAGCGCCCTACATTCCGCCCAAACTGCTGGAACAACTGAAGCCGGGCGGCATTATGGTAATACCCGTTACCGAAGGAGAAGCGCAACGCATGAAGCGCCTCACCCGCCTGCCCGAAGGCGGGTATAACGAAGAGGTATTTTCGTCGTTTTCATTTGTGCCCATGCTCGACGGTAAGCAGAGCAACCCATAAAAAAAACCGGATCAGCGATCCGGCTTTTTTATTATTGCATCATGTCTTCTCCCATTTCCATGCGGTTGTTCTTGCGCTTGAACAACGATGCATCGAACTTGCCGAAACGGTAATTGAAGTTGATGCGGAAGAACATCGGGTCGCGGCGGCGCCAGCTGTTTTGATTGAAGCCTTGCCCCACGGCGTAAACGATATTTTGACGGGTATAAAAAATATCGCTCCAGTTGGCAGAAATGACGGCCGTATTGTTTTTAATTTTGAACTCCTTGCGAATACCCAGGTCGGCAAACCAGTTGGCATCAATATAGCCTTGCGTGGTGGATATTTGGCCACCACCCATCCAGCCGCCGCCACCGCCGCCGCCCATGAATCCGCCACCACGGCCACCGCCGCCGCCGCTGGATACGGGCAATATGGAGCGGGAGCGGTACTCGCCGCTCAACTGGGCCGTCCAGCCATTACCAATGCGGAAGGTATTATTGAACTTCAGAATAAAGCTGGAGGCTTCATTTTCAAGAGCGGGCAGCTCTCTCGTGCCATTAATTTTAGAGTAGTAGAAGTTACCGTTGTAGTTGATTTCCCACCATTTGGTAAAGGTGTTGCGGAATACCAGTTCCAAACCGGCAGCATAGGCCGTGGTGGCGTTTACCCAGGTGGTTACAAAGCCTGTTGAATCGGAGTTGCCCAGCTTGCGGGGCTCCTGATAACGGGCAATCAGGTTATTGGTTTGCTTGCCAAAAAGCGTTGCCAGAAATACATTGTTCTTCTTTCCGTATGTTTTTTGGTAGCTCAACTCCAGCGAGTTGGTGAACTCCGGAATCAGATCGGGGTTACCGGTTTGGTAGTTCAGCACATCGGTAAAGTCGGTATTGGGCAGCAACTGGAAGAACGAGGGACGGCGCACCCTGCGGGTATAGTTCAGTTGCAGGTCTTGCTTGTTGTTGAGCGTTTTTGATAAGAATGCGCTGGGAAACAAAGCCAGCGGAAACTGGTTGCGGAACGGCTCGGTTTTACCTACCTGCCGGCCTTCGTACATCGAGCTTTCGGCACGCAAACCTACCTGGTAGTTGAAGTTGTATTTTTTTACACGTTGCGAGTACGAAATATACCCTGCATGCACATAATCAATAAACGAAAACTCGTTACTGATGTTGGGCAGGGCTATGCCGTTGAGCGAGTTGAGCTGAAAACTTTCGAACCAGCGTATTTGCGAACGCAAGCCGCTTTCCCATTTTATATCGTCGTTGATGGGGTTCACATAATCTACCTGCCCTACAAAAAGCCGGCTGCCGCCACCGGCATCCACACCTTGCACAAAGTTGCGGTCAACCCAGGTTGTGGGACTGCTGAACTTGCGGGTGGTAATGCTGATGTTTTGGTCGTTGGCGCTGCGGCTTTGGTTGTAGTTTACATCGGCGGTGAGTTCGCGGCCGGGCCGGGTGAAAAGCTTCTTGTAGCTGATTTGTCCGCCCAGGTTACGGAACTGGTTGATGGAGTTGGCAATCCGCATTTCGGTTGAATCCAAAAACGACGTATTCAACCAGTTGAACCGGATGTCGTTCTCATCTACGTTATCAAAATTGCCCCGTGAAAAGTTGCCCGAGAAAGAGAGGGTATTGCGGTTGTCAATAAAATAATCCACACCGGCACGTCCAAATGCGAAGTACCCGGTATTGGTATTGTCGTTTATTAATTCCAGTGTAGAAAGGTTGTTGGCGGGGATGAGATTGTTGCGGAAGGTTTCGCCCCAGCTGAGCGATTTGCGCTGGTTGTATGCGGCGTTGGCAAAAAAGTTCAGCTTACCCTGACGCACGTTAATGTCGCCACCCAGGTTATAGCGGGCACGCATGTCAACACCCGCCCGCAGGTTGCCGCTATAACCAACGCGGCGGTTTTTCTTCAAAACAATATTGATGATGGCCGACTGTCCGCCACTGGCGTCAAACTTGGCCGAGGGGTTGGTAATGAGTTCAATGCTTTGAATAGCATCGGCCGGTATTTGTTCCAGCGTTAAAACGGTGGGGCGCCCATCCACAAAAATTTCGGGGGCGTTATTGCGCAGGGTAACGTTGCCATCCACATCCACCGTAACCGTGGGTACGTTGCGCATTACATCCACAGCATTACCGCCTTCGGATACTATGTTTTTATCAACATTAAAAACTTTTCGGTCGATGCCCAGTTGCAGTTGCGGTTTTTCTCCGGTAATGACTACCTCGCCCAACTGCTTTACTTCACTTTCGAGTTTAATATTGCCCAGGTCTTTGTCAATTTTATTCAACATCTGGCTCATATCGCCGCCCCGCAGGTCGAAGCCAACCTTTTGCTCAATGGCTTTGTAGCCGATGGCGGTAACTTTCAATTTGTACGATACGGCAACATTCAGGCCGGTTAATTCAAAGTCGCCGTTGGCTTTGGTAAGCTGGCCATCTACCAACACGTCTTTACGGGTGCGGCTTACGCTATCGAATTTGTTTTGATACAATTGTACCGAAGCCGCGTCAATGGGTTTTCCGGTGGTGGCATCTACAATTTTTCCATACAGACGGCCCATATTCATTTGCTGGCCGCCCCGGCCACCGGTACCCGGTGCCATGGGAAATTGTGCGAATAAGGTGGTGTTTACCAACAGTAGAAAAGCGAGATAAAAGAGTCGCATAAAATTGATTATGATTAAACGGACGCAAAATTCTTCCCGTTCTGTCATGGTTTTGTCAGAAATGGGATGAACGGTATGTTAAAACTTTGTTGCAGGACTTTTTGTTCGCTGCGGCGGGCGCAATTGGATGAACGGTATTACTGTGCCCAAAAAGTGATGCCGATTTGCAGCAGGCCAATGATAAAGCCCAGCACGGCGCCCAGCAGTTCCACAAACCGAAATTCACGGGCCATTACCTGATACAGAATTTCTTCCAGTTTGTCGCTCGAGAAGTTGCGTACTTTTTCGGTTACAATCTGCTCCAGGTCCAGTTCGGCCTGCAGTTGGCCCATATATTTTTTTATGAGGGTGGGAAAGATAGCCTGCAGTTCTTCCAGAAATACGGCTTTTATTTTTTCGATGGTTTTATCGCCAATGAACATGCTGATGACGGGCATGCTGTCGGACAGCTTTACCCGCAAAAAGTGATCAATATGCCCTTCCAGTTGGGGCAAAATTTTCTGCAGGTTTGCCGGGTCGGTAATTTTGGTTTCAATATCCGTAAACGAAAGCAGTTCGTCACTCACCAGTTTTCCGAGCTTCACCGCAAATTGTTCCTGCCGCTTCGGAAAGATTCCCTGCAGGCGGTAGCCCAGTATGTTTACCGGCTCTTTGGGGTGAAACAGCATTTTAATGGCAACCCAGTTGGTAATCCATCCGATGAACCCGGAAATCAAAGGAATCAGCAGCAGCCAATAGTTCATATGTGATTAAAATTGGGCGCAAAGTTCGGATTTTTACACAACCCGTAAGTTGATTGATGCAGGTTTCGGTTTTTGTGTTATTTTTGCAGCCCTCAATACGGAGGTTGTAGCTCAGTTGGTTAGAGCGTCAGATTGTGGCTCTGAAGGCCGGGGGTTCGAATCCCCTCAATCTCCCCGCATTAAAACCATCAGGATTTCTGATGGTTTTTTTATGGCTATGCCTTTTTTCGTTTACATCCTATATTCATCGGGTCACGACCGCTATTATATTGGTCAAACAGAAAATCCTGCTTCACGATTGGAACGGCATAATGAGGGTTACGAGTTTGCCACGGCCCCCTATGTGCCGTGGAAACTTGTATGTTGCATTGAAAAGGAAACACGGGGAGAAGCCATGATATTGGAACGCAAGTTGAAAAACCTGAACCGGCTGAAACTAGAACGATTTATTGCAAAATATGGAGTAGGAAATTGTTAGCCGGGCCGGGGGCCGAGACGCGGCTTTGCCGGTCTCGGTGCCGACCGTCCTTGTGGCGCGTCGGCATTCGAATCCCCTCAATCTCCCCGCATTAAAACCATCAGGATTTCTGATGGTTTTTTTATGGCTATGCCTTTTTTCGTTTACATCCTATATTCATCGGGTCACGACCGCTATTATATTGGTCAAACAGAAAATCCTGCTTCACGATTGGAACGGCATAATGAGGGTTACGAGTTTGCCACGGCCCCCTATGTGCCGTGGAAACTTGTATGTTGCATTGAAAAGGAAACACGGGGAGAAGCCATGATATTGGAACGCAAGTTGAAAAACCTGAACCGGCTGAAACTAGAACGATTTATTGCAAAATATGGAGTAGGAAATTGTTAGCCGGGCCGGGGGCCGAGACGCGGCTTTGCCGGTCTCGGTGCCGACCGTCCTTGTGGCGCGTCGGCATTCGAATCCCCTCAATCTCCCATCATTAAAACCATCAGAAATTCTGGTGGTTTTTTTATGGCCATGCCTTTTTTCGTTTACATTTTTTATTCACCGGGTTATAATCGGTATTTGTTGGCCAAACGGAAAATGTTGTTTCCCGTTTGAAACGACATAATGGTGGTTACGAATTTGCCACGGCACTCTATGTGCCGGCGTTTTTTCTCGTACGGATTTACTTTTGGCGTGCAACAGTGTACCGTTAAAAGTAAGTACGCTACTGGAGCTTCTGTTTAATTTCCTGCAATTTCAATAACGCCTCTACCGGCGTCAGCCGGTTGATATCAATTCCCTCTAGCAGGTTGCGAATTGCTTCAAAGGTTTGGCTGTGCACGTCAAAGATGCTCAACTGTAATTTTTGCGTAGGCAGCTGCCGCAGTTTTTCTTTTGTATGGTCTTTCGAGCGCAGTGCTTCCAATTGTTCCAACACCTCATTGGCACGTTGTATAATTTCGGGCGGCATGCCTGCCATCCGGGCAACATGAATACCAAAGCTGTGCACGCTGCCACCCGGCGCCAGTTTGCGTAAAAACACCACTTTATTGCCTACCTCCTGGTTGGTGATGTGATAGTTGCGAATGCGGTGAAATTTTTCTTCCAGCTCGTTCAGTTCATGGTAGTGGGTGGCAAACAGCGTTTTGGGTTTTTGGGTACACTGGTGTAGGTATTCGGCAATGCTCCAGGCAATGGAAATACCATCGTAGGTGGAGGTGCCTCTGCCAATTTCATCAAGCAAAATCAAACTGCGTTCGCTCAGGTTGTTGATGATGCTGGCCGTTTCGTTCATCTCTACCATAAAGGTACTTTCGCCGCCACTGAGGTTATCGCTGGCGCCAACACGGGTAAAAATTTTGTCGGTAATGGGTATCAGTGCCGCATCGGCCGCAACAAAACTGCCCATGTGGGCCATCAGTACCGCCAGGCCGGTTTGGCGCAGCAGGGCGCTTTTACCACTCATATTGGGGCCGGTAAGAATGATGATTTGCTGCGTTTCCTGATTCAGCAGTATATCATTGGCAATATAGGGTTCGCCGGCGGGCAGTTGCCGTTCAATTACCGGGTGGCGCGCTTCGGTTAGTTGCAATTCGGTTCCTTCGTGTAGGCGGGGTTTGGTGTAACGGAAGCGCAGGGCGTTTTCGGCAAATGTGCTGAGGCAGTCCAGCACGGCCATGGCCTGCGCATTGGCTTGTATGGGGCCGATGTATTCCTGCAGTTCGTTGAGCAACTGCTCAAATAATTCGGCTTCTATGCGCAAAATGTTTTCCTCGGCGCTGGTAATTTTTTCCTCGTACTCTTTTAACTCCGGCGTAATGTACCGTTCGGCATTGGCCAGGGTTTGCTTGCGAATCCAGTTTTCGGGTACTTTGTTTTTGTGGGCATTGGTTACCTCAAGGTAATATCCAAATACATTATTGAAAGCCACTTTTAGCGAAGGAATGCCAGTGGCTTCGCTTTCGCGTTGCTGAATTTCGAGCAGGTACTCTTTGCCATGGGTGGCAATGCGGCGCAGGTTATCCAGTTCGGCATGAATGCCGTTGCGTATCACCTGCCCCTTGTTGAGGGCAACCGGCGGATTTTCTTCTATGGTGGACAGAATTTTTTCCTGGATGTACGAACAGGGATTGATGGTATCGCTCAGGCGCAGCAGGAAGGGGTGTTGCGAAGCGGCGCACAGTTCCTTTATTTTTTTTGCCAACTGCAATCCGTTGGCCAGGTGCAACACCTCACGGGGATTGATTTTCTTGAGCGGCAGTTTGGCCACCAGCCGCTCCACATCGCCGCATTGTTTTATGAGGTGGCGCAGTTGTTCCCGCAGGTCGGTATGCAGTACCAGGTGCTCTACGGTATCGAGCCGTTCCTGAATGCGTTCTTTTTCTTTCAGCGGCAGCACCATCCAGCGCCGCAGCAGACGGGCGCCCATGGGCGATACCGTGTGGTCCATCACCTTCAGCAACGAAAGGCCCCCTTCGTACTGGCTGCCCAGCAATTCCAGGTTGCGGATGGTGAAGCGGTCCATCCACAGGTAGTCGGTTTCCTCCAGCCGGTGAAGGCCGGTAATGTGGCTGAGGTTGGGGTGCTCCGTATCTCGCAGGTAATGTAAAACGGCGCCGGCAGCCACAATGCCTGCATGCTGATTTTCCACGCCAAACCCTTTGAGGGAGTGGGTTTGAAAATGCTTCAACAACAGCTCAAGCGTATAGGCCTCCTGAAAAATCCACTCTTCCAGGTGATAGGTGTAAAAGCGGGTGCCGAATAATTCCCGAAACTGTTTTTGCCGGTTGCGGGGAAAAATTACTTCGGCCGGCCGCAGGCTTTGCAGCAGTTTGTCGGCATATTCTTTATTGCCCTGCGCCACAAAAAACTCGCCGGTGCTGATGTCAAGAAAAGCGAGGCCAAAAATCGCATCGGCAAAGTGGATGGCTGCCAAAAAGTTGTTGTTCTCCTGCTCTAACAGTTTGTCGTTGGTGGCAATGCCCGGTGTAAGCAACTCGGTTACGCCCCGCTTTACGATTCCTTTGGCCTGTTTCGGATCTTCCAGTTGGTCGCAAACCGCCACCCGAAAGCCGGCTTTTACCAGTTTGTGCAGGTAAGTATCCAGGGCATGGTGCGGAAAGCCGGCCAGTTCGCTGCTGGCTGCCGCTCCGTTGTTGCGTTTGGTAAGGGTAATGCCCAACACACGGGCTGCGTGTATGGCATCTTCGCCAAATGTTTCGTAAAAATCGCCCACCCGAAACAGCAGAATTGCATCGGGGTACCGGGCTTTAATGGCCCGGTGTTGTTGCATCAGTGGGGTTTCGCCTCCTGTTTTTGCCATACGTGTTGCCCGCCGCGGCGGGCAGCAAATTTAAGGAAGCGTGTAGGTATGCGGCGGTGTTTCTTTTGCTCAGGCTGCTGTTTTGGCCTGAATAATGCCGGCCAGTTGCTGTGCCCGTACCACACCGCTTTGCCGCCAAAGAATTTGTCCTTTGCGGAACAGGATAAGGGTGGGCACACCCCTAACCTGGTAGGCGGCCGCCACATGGGGGTTTTGGTCCACATCAATTTTAATGATGCGAATTTTATCGCCCAGCATCTGCTTCAGGCGTTCCAGTTCGGGCGCCATCATTTTGCAGGGGCCGCACCAGGTGGCATGAAAATCGACCAGCAGGGGCTGGTCGCTGTTGATTAATTCCTTAAAACTGCTCATATTTTACGAACTGCTTTTTGATTTACAGGTATTGATTCCCAAGGGCAAATACAGCGGGCAAAAACTTACCAGGCTGGTAAGCACAAATACGCCGGCCAGCACCAGCAAAACAATGCCCAATGTGCCACTAATTACGTGGGACAGATATAACACAATAATTACTGCCGCGGCCAACAGCCGAATCATGCGGTCGGTAAAACCCATATTTTTTTTCATATGCAATAGTTTGGAGTAAAAAGTACAACCGAAAGTGCAAATTTGCAATTTTCGGACGCGGATGCTAAAAATAAAGTACCGGTTGCTCCAAAATTAGGGGCAACCGAAGACGCCCCGGGTGATTTTTCTCACTTTTTGCTGCAGGGTGGCCCGGCAGCACAATAGGGGAGAATGTAGCGGTGCACCGGGCGTGCAGCACTTTTTTTTGCAGAATAGCGAAATAAATTTCAAATATTCGCCCCGATTTTCCTACCTTTGCCCTCCAAAAATTTTTGATATGGCAAGAGTTTGTCAGCTTACAGGAAAAGTGCCGGTTACGGGTCATCATGTTTCGCACTCGAACATCAAGACCAAGCGCCGTTTTCTGCCCAACTTACAAACCAAGCGTTTTTTCCTGGCTGAAGAAAACCGTTGGGTAACCCTCAAAGTATCAACCGAGGCCATCCGCACCATCAATAAACGTGGATTGTACAACGTAGTGAAAGAATTGCGGGCCAAAGGCGAAAAAATCTGATTCAACTTAAACTGAATAACCATGGCAAAGAAAGGTAACCGTGTTCAGGTGATATTGGAATGTACCGAGCATAAAAATTCAGGCATGCCCGGCACCAGCCGCTATATCACCACCAAAAACAAAAAGAACACACCCGAGCGTTTGGAGTTAAAGAAATACAATCCCATACTCAAACGTGTAACGGTACACAAAGAAATCAAATAATCCGGCAGCGGTAAACCGCTTCCAATCATAACCGAATTAAGCTACAATTATGGCAAAAGCAGCAAAAACGGCTATCAAAACCAAAGACCAAAAGGCAGCCGCCGAAGCCAAGAACTGGAGTAAAGTAATTAAGGCTGTACGCAGCCCCAAAACCGGTGCCTACACCTTTAAGGAAGCCAATGTGCACAAAGACAAGATAAAGGATTATCTGGCACAGAAATAATTGCGCATACGATGCGGTAATTAGGTACAGCTGTCATGCTTTGGGTGTGACGGCTTTTTTCTTTTTCATCGAACCACGCATTTGAAGATGGGATTTTTTGGAAAACTTTTCGGCAAAAAAGAAAAGGAAAGCCTCAACCAGGGCCTCGAAAAAACCAAGGAAGGTTTTTTGGGCAAATTAGCCCGTGCCGTTGCCGGAAAAAGTACGGTTGATGATGAGGTGCTCGATCAGCTCGAAGAAGCCTTGGTAGGAGCGGATGTGGGCATTGATACCACCGTGGCCATAATTGAACGGATTGAGCAGCGGGTGGCCCGCGACAAATACATTAATACGGCGGAGTTAAACAGCATACTGCAATCCGAAATTGAAAGCATGCTGGTAGATGCACCCGCCGGAACTAACTACGAGGGCTTTGCGTTGCCTGCCGATAAAAAGCCCTACGTAATATTAGTGGTGGGCGTTAATGGTGTGGGCAAAACCACTACCATTGGTAAGCTGGCATATCACTTTAAGGCAGCCGGAAAATCGGTAATGCTGGGTGCGGCCGATACGTTTCGGGCTGCAGCGGTGGACCAGCTGACCATTTGGAGCGAGCGTACCGGCGTGCCGATTGTAAAAAAAGAAATGGGCAGCGATCCCGCATCGGTTGCATTTGATGCCGTAAACAGTGCAGTTGCCAAAAACGTAGATGTACTGATTATTGATACCGCCGGCCGCTTGCATACCAAAACCCACCTGATGGATGAGCTCAGCAAAATACGCAGGGTTATACAGAAAGTAATACCCGATGCGCCGCACGACGTGTTGCTGGTGTTAGACGGCAGCACCGGACAAAACGCCTTGGAACAGGCACGCCATTTTACCGCTGCCACGGAGGTTAGCGGCCTGGTTATTACAAAGCTCGATGGTACCGCAAAAGGCGGCGTGGTATTGGCTATTGCACATCAGTTTCAAATTCCGGTGAAGTTTATTGGCGTGGGCGAAAAAATGGAAGACCTGCTGGTGTTTAACAAACACGAATTTGTGGACAGCCTGTTCAGTTTGAAAAAAGAGTAGCAGTTTAACTGCATCATAAAAAAACCTCCTGTTTTGCAGGAGGTTTTTTGTTTCGGAATTATTTCCGTTATTAACTTTTTGCAGCTTTCTTAGCGGCTTTTTTGGGAGCAGCTTTTTTAGCGGCTTTCTTGGGGGCAGCTTTTTTAGCGGCTTTTTTGGGAGCAGCTTTTTTAGCGGCTTTTTTTGGAGCAGCTTTCTTAGCAGCCTTTTTAGGAGCAGCTTTCTTAGCAGCCTTTTTAGGAGCAGCTTTTTTAGCGGCTTTCTTTGTTGCCATGTTGTTAGAATTTAATGGTTAGTAATAAAAGATAACAGAGTAAAAATAAAATATTTTTTTTATTCAAAAAATATTTTTACCCGGCAATCTCAACAGGGGCAACCGATACAAATGTTTTGTTGTTCTTTCCTTTTTTGAATTCTACCACTCCGTCGGTTAAAGCAAAGAGTGTGTAATCTTTACCCATACCAACATTTTTTCCGGGATGGTAAACAGTACCCCGTTGGCGCAAAATGATGTTGCCTGCTGCTGCAGGTTGTCCGCCAAAGATTTTAACGCCCAGGCGTTTGCTTTGCGAATCGCGGCCGTTCTTTACACTACCTTCACCTTTTTTGTGTGCCATGATTGTAAGTTTATTCGTTTGGAAGTGTTGGTTGATAAACAGGCAACCGTTGTGCCAACCAACGTAATGTATTGTTATGCAATTGCGGTTACCTTAATTTGGGTGTACAGCGTGCGGTGCCCATGCTTTTTGCGGAAACCTTTCCGGCGCTTCATTTTAAAAGCAATAACAGTTTTGCCTTTTTTCTCTCCCAGAATTTCGGCTTGCACCTTTGCTTTTACATCGGCACCCGTGGTAATGCTGCCGTTCGCATCTACCAGCAATACTTCTGAAAATTCCACTTTATCGCCGGCGTTGCCCGCGATGTGCGGAACGTACAGTTGCTGGCCTTCGGTTACCTTAAATTGCTGTCCGGCTATTTTTACAATTGCAAACATATTTTTCCAATATTAGGGGTGCAAAGGTAGGAACATTTTTGGTTTGCAGGCGAAATTTTCATAAAAAAATTGGCCGGACTTTAACGGGCCGAAATGCCGCATCCCTCTAAATTTGTGTCCCCTCAAAGGTATTGCATGAAAATCAAATCGTTTCTGGCCCGCCCGTTTGCCGGTTACATCTATAAAAACATACAGCGCAGTAAAACCACCGCATTAGACGATCAGGAGCACATTTTGCGGCAACTGCTCAAAACCGGCCGCAATACCCAGTTTGGCAAAGAGCATGGCCTGAGCGAGGTAAATACCTATGAAGAGTACCGGCAGGCGGTACCGCTACGCGATTATGAACAAATTCGGCCCTGGATTAACCAGATCATTGAAGGTAAGCACAACGTTTTATGGAAGGGCGTGCCCCTGTATTTTGCCAAAACATCGGGCACCACAAGTGGCGTGAAATACATACCCATCACCAAAGATTCGGTGGGCAACCATTTTGGCACAGCCCGCAACGCGGCCCTCTGCTACGCCGCCGAAACCGGCAACACCGGTTTTTTAGATGGCAAACTGATATTTTTAAGCGGCTCGCCCGAGCTGGAGCGGGTAGGCGGCATTCCTACCGGCCGGCTCAGTGGCATTTCCAATCATCTTATTCCCAAATACCTGCGCACCAACCAACTTCCTTCCTACGAAACCAACTGTATTGAAGACTGGGAAACCAAGCTGCAGAAAATTGTGGATGAAACCATTCACGAAAACATGACCATGATCAGCGGCATACCGCCCTGGATGCAAATGTATTTTGATGCATTAATTGAGCGCAGCGGAAAAAAGGTAGGCGAACTGTTTCCCAATTTCAGCCTCATGATTCAGGGCGGCGTAAACTTTGAGCCGTACAAAGCCCGCTTGTTCGACAGTATTGGACGCAAGGTAGATGTGGTGGAAGTATATCCGGCAAGCGAGGGCTTTTTTGCTTTTCAGGATTCGCAGCAGGCCGAAGGCCTGTTATTGAATACCAACGACGGCATTTTCTTTGAATTTGTGCCGGCAGCAGAAATATTCAACGAAAACCCCACCCGCCTGCGCCTGCACGATGTAAAGGTGGGCGAAAACTATGCCCTCATCATCAACAGCAATGCCGGTCTTTGGGGGTACAACATTGGCGATACCGTGCGCTTTGTAAGCACAAATCCGTACCGGCTGGTGGTTACCGGGCGCATCAAACATTTTATTTCGGCTTTTGGCGAACATGTTATTGGCGAAGAAGTGGATGCCAGCATGCAGCAGGCGGCTGAAGAGCTGGGCTTGCGTATCACCGAGTTTACGGTGGCGCCTTACGTAGAACAGGGCGTAGGCAAAAGCTACCACGAATGGTTTATTGAGTTTGAAGAAATGCCTGCCGACCTGGAACCCCTGCGCCAAAAACTGGATGCGCAAATGCGCAGCCGCAACATTTATTACGATGATCTGATATCCGGTAATATTTTGCAGCCGCTGGTAATAACCCCCATCCGTAAAAACGGGTTTATTGACTACATGAAAAGTATCGGCAAACTGGGCGGACAAAACAAAGTGCCGCGGCTGAGTAACGACCGGCAGCTGGCCAATGCCCTGCAACCGTACCGGTTACATCCTTAGGTTTATTTTTCTTTTCTTTGCCTATGCCCCCAGTTAAAAAAAGGATTGCCGTTTTTGGAAGCACCGGATCTATTGGTACGCAGGCGCTGGATGTAATTCGTGCCAATCCGCAACATTTTGAAGTAGAAATACTCACCGCACACAGCAATGAGGAATTGCTCATTCAGCAAGCCATCGAGTTTGAGCCGAATGCGGTTGTAATAGTAGATGAAAAGAAGTACGAAAAAGTAAGAACGGCGCTGGCAAGTACCCCTGTAAAAGTATTTGCCGGCGAGCAGGCGCTGGAAGAAGTGGCCGCCTTTGAAACCTACGATATGATGCTGGCCGCCATAGTGGGGTTTGCCGGCTTGAAACCCACCCTGCAGGCAATCCGCAACCGCAAACCGGTGGCCCTGGCCAACAAAGAAACCCTGGTGGTGGCCGGTGATATTGTGATGCGCCTGGCTGTAGAAAACAACACGCCCATTTTACCGGTTGACAGCGAACATTCGGCCATCTTTCAATGCCTGGTGGGCGAGCACCGCAACCCCATCGAAAAAATTATTTTAACCGCCAGCGGCGGGCCGTTTCGGGGCCGCAAGCCCAACTTTCTGATGAACGTTAAGCGGGATCATGCGTTGCAGCATCCCAACTGGAACATGGGTGCAAAAATTACCATCGACTCGGCAACGCTCATGAACAAAGGCCTGGAAATGATTGAGGCAAAATGGCTGTTTAACCTGCAGCCCGAGCAGGTGCAGGTAATCATTCATCCGCAAAGCATCGTCCACAGCATGGTGCAGTTTGAAGACGGCAGCATAAAAGCCCAAATGGGCCTGCCCGACATGAAGTTGCCCATCCAATACGCCCTGGCTTTTCCGCAACGCATCAAAAACAATTTTCCGCGTTACGATTTTAAAAAGGTACACACCCTTACGTTTGAAGAACCCGATTTGAAAACCTTCCGCAACCTGGCACTGGCCACCGAGGCCCTGCACAAAGGCGGCAATTTACCCTGTGTGCTGAATGCGGCAAACGAAATTGCCGTATGGGCATTTTTACGCAACCGCATCGGTTTTTTAGACATGACCGATGTAATTGAAAAAACCATGAATGCCATACCCTTTATTGCGCAGCCCACGCTCGACGAATACCTCGACAGCGATGGCGAAGCCCGCAGTTATGCCGCCTCATTGATACAGTTGTAGTACAATTGACAAAAAATTGGCGGTTCGGGTGCGGCAAATTCACGGATATTTGCAACGCTTACATCATTACACAATAATTAAATATGCTTTTGGCAATAAACTGGGCAGAATTTGGAATTAAGGCAGGGCAACTGCTGCTTTCGCTTTCGATCTTAATCATTTTTCACGAGTTCGGCCACTACATAACCGCTCGCTGGTTTAAATGCCGGGTAGAGAAATTTTATCTCTTCTTCGACCCCTGGTTTTCGCTGTTTAAAAAGAAGGTAGGCGATACGGTGTATGGTATTGGCTGGCTGCCGCTGGGCGGATACGTGAAAATTGCAGGTATGATTGACGAAAGCATGGATAAAGAATCCATGAAAAAGCCGCCGGAACCCTGGGAGTTTCGCAGCAAGCCCGCCTGGCAGCGTCTTATTATCATGATTGGGGGCGTAACGGTAAACGTATTGCTGGCATTTCTTATTTACGCCATGATTTTGTACGTGTGGGGTGAAAAGAAAACCCCCATGAGCAGCCTGAAAAACGGCATCTGGATTACCGACAGCCTGATGTACGACATTGGGCTGCGCAATGGCGATAAGATTCTGGCCGTTAACGACAAGCCCGTACCGTATTTTGAGGGGTTGAATGCCGCCATTTTAACCGGCACAACCCTGGCCGTGGAGCGTAACGGCGTGCAACAGCGTATTGACCTGCCCGTGAACCTGATTGAACAACTGGTGGAAAGCCGCCGCAAGCGTGGCATAATGCTGATGCCCCGGGTGCCCGCCGTGGTTGGCAGTTTTGCTCCCGGCGATTCCAGCCTTGCCCGTAAAGCAGGCTTGCAGCAGGGCGATCGCATTCTGGCCGTTGACTCGCAACAGGTGCAGTTTTTTGATGAACTCTCGCCTTTAATTGCCCGGAAAAAAGAAGCGACGGTAGCCTTAACCATCGAACGCAACCGGGAAATTTTAACCCTGCACGCCAGCGTGGGGGCCGATGGAAAAATCGGCATCGGCATTCCCGATACGGAAACTCTGGAAAAACTGGGCGTTTTTCAGATTGAACGTAAAAAGTATGGTCTGCTCGAAGCCCTGCCGGCCGGTGTGGCGAAATCGTACGAAAAGTTGAAGTTTTATGTAGATCAGTTCCGGTTGATTTTGAACCCCGATACCGGCGCCTACAAAGGCATCGGCGGCTTTAAAAGCATGGGGTCCATCTTCCCATCCGAATGGGATTGGGAAAGCTTCTGGAACATCACGGCTTTTTTCAGCATCATTCTGGCATTCATGAACCTGTTGCCCATTCCGGCGCTCGATGGTGGGCATGTGTTGTTTACCCTGGTGGAAATCATTACCCGCCGCAAGCCTAGCGAAAAGTTTTTGGAATATGCGCAGCTGGCCGGCATGATTCTGCTGTTTGGCCTGCTTATATACGCCAACGGCAACGACCTTTTTGGCTGGAACAGGTAGTTTGACAGTAGAAACCAACAGGCCCATTCCGATGGAATTTGGGCATAGGCTGCTGTTGCCGTGTGCAGCAATTTTTAAACGAAAATGGGGCGTTGGCCCCTTTTTCATTTTATCGTACATTTGCAGTTGCAACAACCGGGGCTGCCTGGTTTTGACAGCATAGATCTTTGAACGTGTAAGCATGCCGTGCCTTGGGCGATTGGCACGTAAATCTCCATCCCCGAAACATAAATGGCAATACTCAGTATGCCATGGCTGCCTAATCGGTGATTAGGTTGTCATTCGGGCCGCCGAACGGGTGCACCTGTTACCCTGTTCCGCCGCCGACTCATCAAAAAAAACAGGTTGCTGCAACCTTAGGCTGTGCCGGTTGCAAAAGATACATACAGCTAAGCGCAGGGTTGGTTTGTTCCGGTCCTGCCGTGCGCCGACAAGCAATCCGGAAATAAGCATGTAGAAGACGTTTGGAGAATATGTTTGGACGCGGGTTCGATTCCCGCCAGCTCCACTTAACAGGGGCCGAGACGCGGCGCTGCCGGTCTCGGTGCCGACTGCCCTCAAGGCGCGTCGGCATTCGATTCCCCTCAGCTCCACTTAACAGGGGCCGAGACGCGGCGCTGCCGGTCTCGGTGCCGACTGCCCTCAAGGCACGTCGGCATTCGATTCCCGCCAGCTCCACTTAACAGGGGCCGAGACGCGGCGCTGCCGGTCTCGGTGCCGACTGCCCCCAAGGCGCGTCGGCATTCGATTCCCGCCAGCTCCACTTAACAGGGGCCGAGACGCGGCGCTGCCGGTCTCGGTGCCGACTGCCCCCAAGGCACGTCGGCATTCGATTCCCGCCAGCTCCACAATCATGAATCCGGTCATCAAAAGTGACCGGATTTTTTTTGCGGGCCGAAACGCAGCTCGGCTAGTCTCTTTGCCTTCTGCCCCAATGGCACGTGGGCATTCGATTCCTGCCAGCTCCACGAACCCATCTGGCCGGTAGCGGCCGGATTTTTTTATGCCAGCCGGATGCCGGCAAAGCTATTCCTTTCGCTCATGTTTAAATTCGTGCTGCATAAGTAGAATTACAGTTTTATTTTTCATGCATCAGCCTTTTGCTAACGTGTTGCAAATACTAACGGGCTTTAGTATGGCATCGATATAGAATTGATGTTAATAATCTCAATGTTTAATTCCAGTGCGGGTTATACATTATCGTTGTAACAGCGTACGTTTCTGTTTAAAATATTATCCAGGTTATGAACATCTTTTTCAATTTTTCGTTGAAACAATAGTTTGCACATATACTGTTTAAGAATTTTCTATAATTTTCACTTGACTATTGATTCCGCAATCGATTAAAACCTTGCTAATGAAAAATCTTTACTTTCTTCTGTTGTTTATTGGCTTCCATCTTGTAACTGTCCATGCGCAGGTGTATTCAACAAGTGAGAACGACTGGTCCATCACCTGGCAAAACGGTACCAGCGGCCGCTTTCAGGCCGCCGGCGGACCGGGGTTATTTAGTGACAATACCATTGCGGGTAATGGAATAGTAGTTGCCCGGCTGTTAACCGATAATGGGCAGCCCGGTGGCAACCCCCAACCCCTGCGGGTGGGTCAAAGACTGCGCATCAGAATTACGGCCCCAATAGGGGGCGGACGTACCGGTATTCAGCCCAATGGCGCCCGCATCGGCTTTTCGCTACGTAGTGGAACAACCATTAATGATCCGGCCAGCCCAACCCAGGCATTTGACCGCTACGATGTAAATGCCCGCTTTCGGCTGGAATTTGAAGGCGGACAGTCCACCGCATGGTTCATTGATAATACCGGTACCGTTAGTTCGGGTATGCCCGATTTTAATCAGTTTATTGGAGGTATAACTTATGAATACGAGCATATTTCAACGGAAGAATTTAACCTGCAGGTAGTTGGCGGAACACTATACAACATAAAGCGATTATATAACTCCGGCCCCATACGGCATATAACCTTATACAACGTAGGAGAAAACCGCGATGGCGAATTTACTGACCTGGAAGTGGTAAATATGGACTCCATTTCGCTGCGGGCCAATAACAGTGAAACCTTTACCGTTACCGGTGTAATTGAAAACAACGGCTCCACACCCAACCATGTTAGCAAACGAGGGGTGGGCACCGTGGTGCTTACCAACGCCAATACCTACACCGGTACCACCGTTGTTACAGCGGGTACGCTTCGCCTCAACCGAACCGGCGGCGGTACACTGCCGGCCACTGCTGCCGTTGAAATTAACAACACCGGCACCTTGCAGGTTAGTTCCAATCAAACGCTTAGCACGCTTACGTTACGCGAAGGAGGTACGCTGCAAGTAGATGCGGGTGTAACGCTTACGATTACGGGTAATGCCAGCTTTAATGGTACCATACAAAACAACGGCCGCATTGTGCTGGGCGGCACGGCACAGCAAACGGTTACCGTTGGTGGCGCGGTAAATTACGCGGCCATGAACGAGCTGGAGGTAAACAATACATCTACAGATGGCGTTGTGGTAAGTGGAGGCAATTTGCGTGCGGCGCAAATGATTTTCACCAATGGCCGCATCAACCTGGGCGGTAACGATCTTATTATTACTTCGAACACACCCGGTGCTGTGAGTGAAGGGAATACAGGCAGCTATGTATTTAATGGGCGCATACAGCGCGGTGTAGCCGCTGTGGGCACGTATCACTTTCCTTTGGGCGGTGCTGCTGCAACCAACCCTTCGAGTGTGCTGTACCAGCCTGCACGTATTGAAATAACAACAGCAACGAGTGCCGTTGATTTGTTTGCTTCATTTGTGGGTACCGATCCGTTAAATCCCGGAATATTGCCGCCCAACACTCTTGTTAACGGAACCTCGCTTACGGGGGTGTTAAATGCGGGCTACTGGCGTATTAATGCCGACGGGGGTACCTTTGACGGAGCTTATACCATTACCGTACAACTGCGGGGTGCTACCAACCTGGTAGGCAATGCCAACCGGTACGCGGTAATTAAGCGCGCCGATGAAACGCAAGACTGGCAAAGTGTAGGTACCCACAATAATGCCACGCAGTCTGAAGCAGGAGGTGTTGTAACAGCGGCACGCAGTGCGCTGACCGGCTTTTCGGACTTTACCATAGCCTTCAGCACTGTTACCCTTCCGGTAACCTTCACCCGCTTTACGGCACAGTTGCAACACAACGGAGCCCTGTTGGAGTGGACGGCCGCCGAAAGCAGTTCGCTAAGCCATTACGAAGCCGAGCGTTCGCTCAACGGCAGCACATTTACGGGCTTTGCCCGCCAGCAGCCGCAGGCTGGTGCTGCAGCCCACAGCTACCAGTTGCGGGATGCACAATTGCCGGCGGGTACGGTGTATTACCGCATAGCCGCCGTATCGCAAAGCGGCGAAAAGCGTTATTCGTCCATCATAGCCCTGCAAACCACCACGGCACGCAACCAGTTGCGGGTGTTGCCGCAACCGGCCGGTCGCTCGCTGGTGCTGCAGCTCAACGGTTTTGAACGCGGCCAGTACCAGCTTACGATCATTGGCGCCGATGGCCGCCGGGTGCTCAGTCAAACCATTGTACACGATGGCGGCAACAGCACCCGCATGGTGCAGCTGAACGAGTCGTTGCCCAAGGGCATTTACCACATACTGCTGCACAACGGGCAACTACAGCTAAGGGAAAGTTTTCGGTTTTAATAAATAGCTAAGAATTTGAGAATGAATCGGCTTCGGTATATGAAGCCGCTTTTTTACTAGTAAAGGAAAGTGTTACTGTTGGCGGTTGTACGGTGTTAGGCTGTTAATGCACTGTTTACGTAGAATTAACCTGTGTGTTTCCAAAAAACGGGTTTAGGTACCTACCTTTGCTTCCACTATAGAAGAATATCTATTTGTGTAATTTCTCTTTTTCCGGATTATCTGTTCATTTGCTTACAACAACCTGGCAAAATAACCTTTACAACCTGTGTAAGCCCCATAAACATTTTAAAAATTTGCTTATGTGCTTTTTTACTCACTGCTTGCGTAAAACATTCGTTAACATTGAAGTTGCGTTGCTACCGCTATTGCCCCAATTCTTTATTATTCTTTTGCTTTTGGGTGGCCAATCTGGGTGGGGGCAAACAAATCCTACACCACAGAGTTTGCCTTATTCGGAAAATTTTTCATCTTTTACAGGAAGTAGTACAACTTATCCGCCAGGCATTCAAGGTTGGACCTTAACAGGGTCTTTAAGTACTTCATATCCAACTTCTGCTCCGAATGGTGACCAAGCACTTTCAGGAGGTACCAATGCTACTACAAGTGCTGGCGTATATGACATGAATGGTAAAATAGGTTTGTTAAGTACCGGTAGCGCCATGCGTACAATTTGTTTGGCAATTAATACAACAGGGTTTTCTTCAATTATCGTGACATATGACGCAGCGACGCAAAGAACTGAAAATTCAAGGACAAATGGATTAGGTCTACAATACAGAATTGGAACATCAGGTACATTTACAGATGTACCCGGTACTGAATATCAAAATCAAATGACACCAACCAATACAAGTGGGACAGGTGCTGTAAAAGTTGAAACTATTTCAGTTACCCTACCTGCAGTTTGTAACGATCAAAGTGTCGTTCAGCTTAGATGGATAATTAGAGATATTTCAGGATCAGGTAATAGACCTTCTTTTTCCGTTGACAACATTTCCATTTCAGGAACCCCCCTTAGCACTCCCGACATTTCCATTTCATCCGCCCACCCGGCAAGTACAAACATAGCACAAGGCTCTACCAATAATATTTTGGCTTCATATCAATTAGATGTTACAACAGCCAATGCCACACTCACCGGCATTAGCGTAACCACAGCCGGCACTTACACCGCATCGGATATTGCTACCAACGGTTTCAAGTTTTGGATTAACAGCAGCAATAATTTAACGGGTGCAACTCAATTAGGTACATCGCAACCGGCAGTAGGCAATGGTGGTACGGTAGCGGTAACGGGCTTATCACAAACTATTGCTTCGGGCACTACCCGCTATATTTTAGTTACAGCAGACATTGCTTCGGGTGCTACGGTAAGCAATACCATCGGCATAGCTGCTACGGCATTTGCCAACATCACTTTTGCCTCGGGCAACAAAACGGGTGCCGACCCGCTAGCTCCATCCAACGCAATGACCATCGTTGCCTGTACGCCTACCAATGTAACCGGCCTGAGTTTAACACCCGGCAACGGGCAAATTACCGTAAGCTGGACAAACCCAGGTTGTTTGGATGATGTGGTAATTGCTGTGCATTCTGCTCCCATTTCTGCTTCGCCAAGCGGCGTACCTACTATTAATTCCAATTCCTACACCGATGGGGCCAACCCAACCCTAACCGGTGGAGCTGTGTTGGTTTACAGGGGGGCATCTTCGCCACAAATCATTACAAATCTTACCAATGGCACCACCTATTACGTAAAAGTATTTACCCGTAAAGGAACCGTTTACAGTGCCGGGGTAGAATTAAGTGCAACACCTGCATTACCAAACGCCACAACCATATTATGGAACTCAGCTACTGGCTCTGCATGGTTAACAGGGACAAACTGGACCGGCAGTGCCTATCCGGCTTTAGATCAAGTTGCGCAATTTGGTTCTAATCCCACCGGTACAAGTGGTGTAGGTATTAACTTTAATAGTACAACTAATGCCGGCACGCAAGTCAACGGTCAGAAAATTCAGGAAGTTGGAGCTGTAGAAATTACTTCTTCACGCAGTTCAGCGATGCTTATTGGTAATAGCTCAACTACAACGGGAGCTACAGGTAAGTTCCGCCTTAATGGCGTTGTTGTAAATTCAATAAGTGATGTTGTAATCAGAAATAACAGTTCACAAAATCTTACGATTCAAAATACGCAAGGCTCAGGTACACAAACCATGACCGTAATTTTGAATAATTCAACTGATAATAAAATACTAATTGATGGTTCGGGCGGTGTAATCATTAGCAGCGAAATTGAGGCTGCCTCCGGCCCTGTAACCATACAAGGTTCGGGTACGGGTATTGTGGAGTTTGCCGGTCAAAATAACTATACCACTACGACAAATGTAAATGGGTCAACATTGCGGCTTAATCGCAGCGGTGGTGGCACACTGCCCGCCGGTAATAGTATTACCATTAACGGAGGAACACTGCGAGTAAGTACCAATCAAACCTTGGCAAACCTAACACTTACTTCCGGCATGCTGCAGGTAGATGCGGGGGTAACGCTTACCATTACGGGCAATGCCAGTTTTAATGGTACCATACAAAACAACGGCCGCATTGTGCTGGGCGGCACGGCGCAGCAAACCCTTACCTTTGGCGGTTCGGTAAATTATGCGGCCATGAATGAACTGGAGGTGAACAACTCTTCATCAAACGGCGTTGTGGTAAGCGGAGGCAACCTGCGCACTGCGCAAATGCTATTCACCAATGGCCGCATCAACCTGGGCGGTAACGATCTTATCATTACTTCTAATA
The DNA here is from genome assembly GCA_046297415.1 of Lacibacter sp. Lineage (GTDB taxonomy): Bacteria > Bacteroidota > Bacteroidia > Chitinophagales > Chitinophagaceae > Lacibacter. The sequence goes on along the minus strand of JBKBIL010000006.1, from coordinate 33,710 downwards.
CACCCGGTGCTGTGAGCGAGGGCAATACAGGCAGCTACGCGTTTAACGGACGCATTCGGCGCGGTGTAGCCGCTGTGGGCACGTATCACTTGCCCCTGGGCGGTGCGGCTGCTACTGATCCTACCACTGTATTGTACCAGCCTGCACGTATTGAAATAACAACAGCAACGAATCCTGTTGATTTGTTTGCTTCATTTGTGGGTACCGATCCGTTAAGTCCCGGAACATTGCCGCCCAACACCCTTGTGAACGGAACCTCGCTTACGGGTGTGTTAAACGCAGGATACTGGCGTATTAATGCCGACGGGGGCACCTTTGACGGAGCTTACACCATTACTGTACAACTGCGGGGGGCTACCAACCTGGTAGGCAATGCCAACCGATACGCGGTAATTAAACGAGCCGATGAAACAGAAGGCTGGCAAAGTGTAGGCACGCACAATAATGCAACACAGTCTGAATCGGGAGGTGTTGTAACAGCGGCACGCAGTGCGCTGACTGGTTTTTCGGACTTTACCATAGCCTTCAGCACTGCCACCCTACCGGTAACCTTCACCCGCTTTACGGCACAGTTGCAAACTGGCGGTGCCCTGTTGGAGTGGACGGCTGCCGAAAGCAGTTCGCTAAGCCATTACGAAGCCGAGCGTTCGCTCAACGGCAGCACGTTTACGGGCTTTGCCCGCCGGCTGCCGCAGGCGGGGGCTGCAGCCCACAGCTACCAGGTGCGGGATGCACAGGTGCCGGCGGGCACGGTGTATTACCGCATAGCTGCCGTATCGCAAAGCGGCGAAAAGCGCTATTCGCCCGTCATCGCCCTGCAAACCACCACGGCACGCAACCAGTTGCGGGTGTTGCCGCAAGCGGGCGGCCGCTCGCTGGTGCTGCAACTCAATGGTTTTGAACGCGGCCAGTATCAACTTACAATTATAGGCGCCGATGGCCGCCGGGTGCTGAACCAAACCCTTGTGCACGATGGCGGTAACAGCACCCGCATGGTGCAGCTGAATGAATCGCTGCCCAAAGGCATTTACCACATCCTGCTGCAAAACGGGCAGTTGCAGCTCAGGGAAACCATCTTATTCTAAACGGTGAACCGTGCTATACGTATGAAAAAGGCTGTACCACCGGTACAGCCTTTTTTTCTTACTGTAAACCAGAAAAGAGGGTATGTGTAATACACACCGGGCTTGTCCCGAAAACTCGGCTTTCGTATGTATCTTGCCCGCACGATTGAACAATACAGCCATATGGATATCCGGTTTAACAAAAACGATGATGCCTATCGCCTACAACTGGCCGAGTTGCGCCGGCGGTTTGCAACCATAGCCGCCGGCGGTGGTGCCAAAGCCATCGCCCGCCAGCGGGAACGCAACAAGCTAACAGCCCGGGAACGGATAGAATACCTGCGGGATAAAGACACACCCTTTGTAGAAATCGGCGCATTTGCCGGCTACGAAATGTATGCCGATGAAGGGGGCTGCCCCTCCGGTGGTACGGTAGGCGGCATTGGTTATGTAAGCGGGCGCCAGTGCGTAATTGTTGCCAACGACCAAACCGTAAAGGCGGGAGCGTGGTTTCCCATAAGCGGTAAAAAAAACCTGCGCCTGCAGGAAATTGCCATGGAAAACCGCCTGCCCATCATTTACCTGGTAGATAGTGCCGGTGTATATCTGCCCTTGCAGGATGAAATTTTTCCCGATAAAGAACATTTTGGCCGAATCTTCCGCAACAACGCCCGTATGAGTGCCATGGGCATTACGCAAATTGCCGCGGTAATGGGCGCCTGTGTGGCGGGTGGCGCCTACCTGCCCATTATGAGCGATGAAACACTGATGGTTACAGGCAACGGCTCCATTTTTCTGGCCGGTCCGTACCTGGTGAAAGCGGCCATTGGTGAAGAGGTGGATGCCGAAACGCTGGGAGGCGCCGTTACGCATACCGAAATCAGCGGCATTGCCGATTACAAATTTGCTACCGAGCAGGAGTGCCTGGATGCGGTGCGAAAAATCATGAGCAAACTGGGGCCGCAACCCACCGCAGGCTTTAACCGCGTTACGCCAATGCCACCCCGTAAAAATCCGGAAGAGTTGTACGGAATTTTTCCCAGCGACGGTAAGCCCTACGACATGCTGGAAATTATTGAACGCCTGGTAGATGACAGCGAATTTGACCAGTTTAAGCAGGATTACGGTAAAACCATTTTATGCGGCTATGCCCGCATTGACGGTTGGGCCGTGGGCATAGTGGCCAATCAGCGCCTGGTGGTAAAAAATGCCAAAGGCGAAATGCAGATGGGCGGCGTTATTTACAACGATAGCGCCGATAAGGCGGCCCGTTTTATTTTGAACTGCAACCAAAAGAAAATACCGCTGGTGTTTTTGCAGGATGTTACCGGATTTATGGTGGGCAGCCGCAGCGAGCATGCCGGTATTATTAAAGACGGCGCCAAAATGGTAAATGCCGTGGCAAACAGCGTGGTGCCCAAGTTTACCGTTGTAGTGGGCAATTCGTATGGAGCCGGTAACTACGCCATGTGCGGCAAAGCATACGACCCCCGGCTGATTGTTGCATGGCCCACCGCAAAAATTGCGGTGATGGGGGGCGATCAGGCAGCGAAAACCCTGCTGCAAATTCAGGTGGCAGCCATGAAGGCCAATGGTAAAGAAGTTAGCGCTGAAGAAGAGCAAAAGCTGCTTTCGGAAATCAAAGGCCGCTACGAACGGCAAACCACACCGTATTACGCGGCCGCCCGCTTATGGGTGGATGCCATTATAGACCCCCTTGAAACGCGGCGCATCATTAGCGAAGGTATTGCCGCGGCTAATCACAATCCGCACTTCGATCCATTGCAGGTAGGTGTGTTTCAGGTGTAATAACCGGTTGAAGCCGGAAGAAAATGTATTGTTATTGCGGATTACTTCTGGTTTTGCGCCTTATGCGTCTTTAGCTCTTTGGCAGCGCAAATGCAGTTGCCTATAATTGGTAATGGCATAAAAGGCAAACAAAAAAGCATCCGCCACCGGCGGATGCTTTTTATGCAATATTTCCCGGAATTTATTTGCTGCTTGTTGCAACCGCTTGCCTGTTGCTTTGCAACAATTGGTAACCGCCAAAAAACAACGTGGCAAACACAACCGTGGCATACAAGCTGCCGGTGTAAAACGGAATACCATCGACAAGGGTTAACATCCAACCGCTAAACGTTTTGGGGTGGTGGTAACCGCCGCCGCTGATCCAAACAAGGCTGTTGCTGATGAAGAAATAAAGGGTAGGGCCTGCAAGGCTGCCCAGTGCCACCTGCCAGGTTTTGTTGTGTTGAATGAAAAAGCCCAGCACCGTTAAACCGGCAAAAAGCAGGTAATTGGTAATTTGCCCCTTGTAAAAACCACCGTAAGGTACAAGGCCGGCTGTGTACAGGGCCTGAAATGCCAAATCGCCCAACAGCATGCTTACCAGTGGTACGGCAAAAGCAAACTTGCGGTTACGGATTACCGATCCGGAAAAAAGCGCCATGGCTATTTGGGGCGCAAACCCATACGGGCGGTTGGGTACAATGCGGTATAACGATGCCACCACAATCATGGCAATTAAAATCCAAATGATTTGTTTGTTCAGCTTCATAAATGCGTTTTCAGGTGCACAAAAATAACTAAATCAACGGCATGTGTAAGTTTTGGCAACAGAGTATTTCCACAGGCATGTGAACAAATCGTTTGCGTAATTTTAAGCAATGGCAAAGCACCTGCATACCGGGCGGCGGGGCGAAGAGCTGGCAGCGGCATGGCTGCAGCAGAAAGGCTACGTCATCCGGCACCGAAACTGGAAGTTTTCGTACTATGAATTGGATATTGTGGCCGAGAAGAACGGCATGCTGCACTTTATTGAAGTAAAAACCCGCCGCAACAACCGCTTTGGCCACCCGGAAGAAAGCGTATCGAAAAAAAAGCTGCAACGTTTGTACGAAGCCGGAGCCGCCTACCAGGAGGCATATCCCGGGTTTAAATGGGTGCAGTACCACATACTCAGCATTTTACTGCTGCCGCAGCGGCCCCCCGAATTCTACTTTCTGGAAGATGTTTCGATGTGAAAGGGATAAAAAAGAAAAAACTTCCGGAAGGGAAGTTTTTCTCAGGACATTGAATGCAGTCCGTTTGGCTTTTCAGGTATTGGTACTCAAAATGTAATTTTTTTTCGAAGCCTGCAAATTTTTTCTCCTTTTTGTCAAAAAGCCTTTAAATCAGCCGGTTGTACAACTTGTTTTCGATTTTGCTGCAAATAAGTTACAACTCCGGTTTTGTTCAGTATTCCGGTTGCACCCCCGTATAGTTCAGCGGCGTTATGGCTCGCAGTTCTTTTTTTACGGCTGCCGAAACCTTGAGTTGGTCAATAAATTGCCGTATGGTAGCTGCATTGATGCCCTCCTGTCCGCGGGTGAGTTCCTTCAATGCCTCATAGGGGTTGGGATAGTTTTCGCGACGCAGAATGGTTTGTATGGCTTCGGCCACAACGGCCCAGTTTTCTTCCAAATCGGCAATGATTTTCTTTTCGTTCAGTACCAGTTTGTCGAGCCCTTTTTCAATGGAGCGTACCGATAGGAGGGTATGGGCAACCGGTACCCCCATGTTCCGCAAAACGGTAGAGTCGGTTAAATCGCGTTGCAGCCGCGATACCGGCAGTTTGGCGCTGAGGTGTTCAAAAACGGAATTGGCAATACCCAGATTGCCTTCGGCATTTTCAAAATCAATGGGGTTTACCTTATGGGGCATGGCCGATGAGCCTACTTCGCCTTTGCGGGTTTTTTGTTTGAAGTAATCAAGTGAAATGTAGGTCCATATATCGCGGCATAGGTCAATCAGGATGTTGTTAATCCGCTTCAGCGCGTCGAAATGCGCCGCCAGCGTGTCGTAATGTTCAATTTGGGTGGTAAACTGTTGCCGCTGCAAGCCCAGTTTCTTTTCGGTAAATTCGTTGCCCAGGGCTATCCAGTTGCGTTGCGGAAACGCAACATGATGTGCGTTGAAGTTACCGGTGGCGCCGCCAAATTTTGCGGTGTGGGGCAACTCCGACAGCAGTTGCACCTGCCGTTCCAACCGTTCTACAAATACCATCAATTCTTTACCCAGGCGGGTAGGCGAGGCCGGCTGTCCGTGGGTACGGGCCAGCAGCGGAATATTTTTCCACTGCCGTGCCAGTTGCCGCAGGTGTAACATCAAGTTGCTGATGGCGGGCAGGTATTCCTGTTCCAGCATTTCTTTCCAGGCCAGGGGTAGGGCGGTATTGTTCACATCCTGCGAGGTAAGACCAAAGTGTACCCATTCTTTCAGGTGCCCCAATTGCAGCGCTTCCAGTTCCCTTTTTAAAAAGTATTCAACCGCTTTTACATCGTGGTTGGTTACGGCTTCCAGGTTTTTGATGGCAGTTGCCTGCTCCAGATCAAACCGGGCCACCACCTCCTGCAGCGCTTTTTTTTGTTTTGCCTGCAGGCTGAAGAATTTTTTTTCGGCCAAAAACAGGAAATATTCTACCTCTACCCGCACCCGGTAGCGGATGAGCGCATATTCCGAAAAATAGGCGGCCAGGTGTTGCAGTTGGTTGCGGTAGCGGCCATCAATAGGCGAGAGGGCGGTAAGGGGTTGTAATTCCATGGAAGTTGTATTTGTGTGGAAGCCATGCCTTGCTGCAACAGGTCTCACGCCGGCAGCATGCCGGGGTACAACCCTTTATCACAAAGCAAATTTCCGTTGCAACGAAAGTTGTTTCTTTGCCCGGCAAAAGTAAAGGAATTGAGTAAGACAAGAGTAGGCGTGGTGGGGTATCGCAATACGGCGCCCCTGATGTATGGCATGCACGATGCGGCTTTTAGGGCCCGTAATGAACTGATCAGCGATTATCCGGCCCGCATTGCAGCGGCCCTGCTCGAAGGCAGGGTAGATGTGGCCCTGGTGCCGGTGGCGGTATTGGCCAATTTGCCGGAATATTACATCGTGAGCAAGTATTGCATTGGTGCCGATGGCGATGTGGCATCGGTAGCGCTGTTCTGCGAAGTACCGTTGGAATCGTTGCAGGCGGTGTACCTCGATTACCAAAGTCGCACTTCGGTAGCCTTGTTTCGCTTGCTGCTGCGGGAATATTGGAAGAAAGACCTCCAACTGCTGCCCACCCACAACGAAGAATACCGCAATCAGATAACAGGCACTACCGGCGCCGTAATTATTGGCGACCGGGCGCTGGAGCAACAAAGCCGTTCTGCCTGCGTGTACGACCTGGCCGGTGCCTGGAAGCAATTTACGGGCCTGCCTTTTGTATTTGCCGTTTGGGTAAGCCTGCAACCCATGCCTGCCGAATGGCAGCAACACTTCGACGCCGCACAGGCAATAGGGTTGGGCAAACTCCGTGAAGTAGCCGCTGCGCAACAATTTGCCGCATATGATTTGTACAAATACTATACACAGCACCTGCGCTACGAACTGAACGATGCAATGCGTGCGGGTATGCACCATTTTCTGAACTTGTTGCGGCAGGCGGGCAAATGAGATTTATTTTATTTTCGAAAGCATGAACGGGGCTCCCGCCATATCCATTTGCATACCGGCGTATAAAAATGCTTCTTACCTGCAGCGCCTGCTCGATTCCATCAACGGGCAAACCTACCGCAACTTTGAGGTGGTGGTAACCGACGACAGTCCCGATACCGCCGTAGAAACCCTCGTAGCCGGTTATGCGCATCAATTTCCCCTGCTGTATCACCGCAATACCCCCGCGTTAGGTTCGCCCGCCAACTGGAACAAGGCCATCGCCCTGGCAAAGGGAGCGTGGATTAAGATGATGCACGACGACGACTGGTTTGCCGATGCCCACAGCCTGCAGCAGTTTGCCGATGCCGCCGCAACCACCACCGCCGATTTTATTTTCAGCGGTTTTACGGAAGTGGAGTTGGAAAGCGGGCGCCGGCGCCCCTTTGTTATCAGCCGGTTGGATGCCTGGATACTGCGGCGTAATCCGCTGTATTTGTTTCGTACCAACTATATCGGGCACCCCAGCACTACGCTCATGCGCAACAAGCCGCAGCAATGGTATGATGAGCAGGTGAAGTGGGTGGTAGATTTTGAATGTTATATCCGCCTGTTACGGCAGTCGAACGGTTTTTATGCCATCCGCGAACCGTTGATATGCATTGGCGTGGGGGGAGAACAGATAACGAAAATTGCCTTTCGGAATCCGGAAATTGAGATACCTGAGAATTTGTATTTGCTGCAGAAACTGGGTACAGGTGTATTAAAGAATGTTTTTGTACACGATTACTACTGGCGTTTGCTCCGAAACCTTGGCATAAACAACGACACCTCCTTGCAGCAACTGGCTCTGCATGTGGCAGTGCCTGAAGTGTTACGCCGGATGCTCAGCTGGCAACGAATTGCCGGACAAGACTTGTTACGTAGTAGTGGGGTGTACTCCAAATGCTGGATGCTGCTGCATTGGGCTACTTCTATTATCAGGCGACTTTAAGAACGGTGCAGAAAACAAATCAGGTTTTCGCCCTGGAAGTAGATTCGCTCAAACTTTCCTTGAACTGCTTCAAAAAATGCCACTGCTGTTCCTTCGCGGTACATGTCGTGCAGTTCGATAACCAGAATGCCTACCTGTTGCAGCCAGCCCGTATCGCCGCTGCCGAAGATTTCTTTTTCGGCACCTTCCACATCCATCTTTAAAATATCAATGAAATCAATTCCGAAATGCTGCATCAACTCGGGTATGGTTCGTCCTTGTATGGTATTGTTTTGTTGGGCGGGACGCACCTGCAGCCCGGCACTGAAGCCCTCTTTGTTGGAAAAATCAAGCGCTTCATGCCGATACCAAACTGCTGCTTGTATATGTTGTATGTTCGGATAGCTTCGGGTATTGAATTGCAGCAAAGTAAAGTTGGCAGCGTCGGGTTCCACACAGCAGATGCGGGCATCGGGAAATAATCGGGCAAAGTACAAAGCAGCCAGGCCAATATTTGCGCCGGCATCCATAATAACACGGGGTTGTAGCAACTCAATATCTTTCCATTGATACTGGAGCTCCACAAATACCTGATTGAAAATATCGAGGTCAGAGTCTTTGCTGCGTAGGCGGATGCTGTTGCGGAACAATTTTGAGTGCAGGGTAATTGTGCCACGTTGCAGTGCAATTTGTATCCAAAGAGTGGCGCCAATTACCACACCATAATTGCGGATAAGAAGAATGAGGCGAATGATACTGTAACCAATACTGCGAAACATAATACTACTGCCGGCAGCGGTTCCATGCCGGAAATTTCGAAGATAGTAAATAACTTACACCCCATGAACCAGGTATTTAAATATGATGTCGCAGTGGCATGGCGCATTTATCCCGGCGTTTCAAAAACGCCGTTGATTTTCCCTGATGATAAGTTGCAACTGGCCCGAACCTGCCTGCTTTCGTTCAAGACTTGCGTGGGCGATTTGCGGGTGCGCTACTATTTTATACTGGATGGTTGTCCTGATACCTATGAAAATATGATTCGGGAAATTTTTCCGGCTGCCGATATTTCCATCATACATACACCGGGTATTGGCAACCTGTCTACTTTCCGCAAACAGGTGGACGTGTTGTTGCAACAGCAAGATGCGCCGCTGGTGTACTTTGCCGAAGACGATTACCTGTATCTTCCGGGGCAGTTTTATAAAATGATTCGGCTGTTGCACGAAAGGAGAGATGTTGATTTTGTAACACCCTATTTACACCCCGACAGTTATAACCATCCCATACACCGCCATCCGAAACAGTTGTTTTGTGCTGCCGATCATCAATGGATGTCCGAAAGCAGTACCTGCCTGACTTTTCTTACCCGTCAAAAAACACTCGCAGCTGCAAAAGATGAATTGCTTACATACAGCCGGGGCAATAACGATTGTGCCATGTGGCTTACGCTTACCAAAACGCACGTATTAAACCCCCTTGCTTACTTGCGATATGCGTTTTCGCACAAAGAAAGTTTTGGAATTTTGAAAATGGCTTTGAAATACAGTTCGCGATATTTTTTGCGCAGGCGTTTTGTACTTGCAATGCCCGTTCCGGCAATTGGCACGCATTTGGAAAAAGACCTGGTGAGCCCGGGTACCGACTGGCTGCAGGTGAGTAATGCGTTGCAGGATAGCAATTCATCCCTGCTTCCAGGCATAAATTAGTATGTCCTGAAATTGACCGGGGGTTTCAAATTTTGTAATCAAGTTGTATTCAAATTGATGTGCTTCCAGAATTTGGAGCATGCGTGCGAAAGCCGCCTTTTGACCATCAATTTTGTGATGATATTCCATTACTATCTGCCGTAGTTCCCCCAATCCTGTTGTATGCATCTGCTCAAAAATGGCAGCTTCGGCCCCTTCAATATCTATTTTCAAAAGCGTGGCACCGCTCTGCCTTACATATTGCGGAAAATCAATAGCCTCTACTTCAATACAGTCCGCGTTCATACGCCCCTTTAGCGTGCTCATCATCAATGAAGCCTTCGTTTGTAACGAACGGTAAAAGCGAATATGGCCTGCCTGCTGCATGGCCGCCTTATTGTAAGCAAACACCTGCTTCAGTTGATTGGTTTCGATATTTTGCTGCAGTAATGAAAATGCCACAGGGTCGGGTTCAAAAGCATGAATGATAATGTCGGGAAACCTCCACTTCAAATACAAGGTGGCCAGTCCCATATTCGCTCCACAATCCAAAAGTACCTCTCCCGGAGCAATATTGTTAAAATAACGGTATTCTTCTTCAACAAAAATTTCGCGAAACAACACACAAAGGTTGGCATAACCGTACGCATGCACCTTGTAGTGCAGCATATTGATGACGACCGGTTTATTGATTTTTGGATGCAGGTATGATTGCCATTCGAGATACAGCAAGGTACGGATGAGTTTACGCCTTACAGAAGGGGCGTATTGTTTTTTGCTACGAATCAACAGCACCAGTGCCAGTATGCGCACAATTTTTCGCATAATTTTGTTATTTGCACAACAAATATAGAGGCCCCACAAACAAATCCACCGCCATTTTACGCATTGCAGTAAATACCCGTTTGCTCCGGCCGCATAAGCTGGATGGCATTGGATGGTTTACATTCAACACCTTACAACATTTGGTACAACACTACAAGGAGGTTGAATTTCACTGTTTCTTCGATGGTAAACCCGACGCGTCTTTTCTGTTGGGGCCAAACATGGTGGCGCATGTGTTATTGCCCCCTGCCCGCCATGCGGTGCTGAATGTTGTTTGGTTTCAATGGCAGGTAAAACGCTATTTAAAGCGGGTGCAGCCCGATTTGTTTCTTTCACCCGACGGAAATTTATGTTTGGGCTGGCAGGGCCCCCAGCTTGCGGTGATTCACGATATCAATTTCCTGCATCAGCCCCAGGCTTTAAAATTTTCGAACCGTCATTATTACAATTACTTCTATCCCCGCTTTGCCCGAAAGGCTACCCGTATTGCCACCGTATCCGAATTCAGCAAGCAGGATATTTGCACGCACTATGGTATTGCCGAAGACAAAGTGGATGTGGTGTACAACGGCGTGAATTCTTTTTTTCAGCCCCTTAAACCGGCTGAACAACAGCAGGTGCGGCAGCAGTACACTACCGGTAAACCTTATTTTCTTTTTGTAGGTACGCTTAGCCCAAGAAAGAATGTTGATGGACTGATGCGGGCCTACGATCGGTTTTGCGAAATTACCGGCAGTACCACACAGCTGCTGATTGCCGGCGGAACCATGTACCGCAGCGATGCGCTGTATGCCCTGCAGCGCCAGCTGAAGCATGGAAGTTCCATTCATTTTACCGGCCGCCTTCCTGATGCCGAACTTAACCGGGTGTTGGGTGCGGCACGTGCGCTTACTTTTGTGCCGCATTTTGAAGGTTTTGGAATTCCGCTGATTGAAGCCATGCAGTGCGATGTGCCGGTTGTTGCCTCCAACGTAACATCGCTGCCCGAAGTAACCGGCGATGCCGCTTTGCTGGTGCCCCCCAACGATACGGATGCTATTACGCAAGCCCTCATACAACTGGATACCGATGCAGCATTGCGCCAGCGCCTTATCGAGAAAGGCCGCATTCGTAAAACGCTGTTTTCCTGGGAAAAAACAGCCCGTTTGCTATGGAATAGTATGGAACGCTGCTTATAAGGCTGCTACTTTAGCAGCAATGTGCGGCCAGCTGTAGGTATCATAAAAGGCGGCCGGGGTAGTAGCAGTAGTTGCGCATGCTTTTTTTACGGCCGTAACAAATGCATCCCAATCGCCATCGGGTACCACATATAACTTTTCGCCGCATACACTTCTGTTGGCGCCGGTTGCGCCACTTTCGGTAGCCACTACCGTTGTGTTATTGGCTATGGCTTCGAGCAGCTTCGTTTTAACACCACCGCCGGTTAATACGGGGTTCAGCAGCACATCGGCCGCCCGGGTAACGGCATCAATATCGTCAACAAAGCCCGCATAAAACACATGTTTGCTGTTCCAGGGAAACAGGTTTTGAAAACGTTCGGGCAAACGCCTGCCGGCAACCAGCACCTGGTACGCAGGCATTTGCTGCTGCAGGCGGGGAACCAGCTGCTCCAAAATGATTTGCAGCGCCTGCGTGTTGGGCGCATAATCCAACAGGCCGTTAAAAAACAGCAAGGGCTTATCGGTATCTAACCCATATTGTTCGCATACGGCCGCTTTGGTTGCGGCTTTGTCGGCCGGCGGGGCAACCTGCATTACACCGTAGGGTACCAGCACACATTGTTCGGCTTTTACGCCCAGTGTTTGAATGATTTGCTGCCGGTCTTCTTCCGATATGCACAATACGTAGCGTGCCCGGCGCAAGACCCACCCCTCGTAACGTTTGAGCAACGGCCACCACCATTTACCGATGCTCCGGAAGCGTTGATACTCCACATTATGCGTATGTACCAACAGCCGGATGCCGGTACGGTGCTGCAGCCACACGCCCAGCCAGCCTAAAAAAGGATGCTCCAGCAGCAGGGTATCGGCCTGGTATTGACGAAGGAGGCGTTTCAGGCGCCAAAAGGCCGTAATATCGGCGTATCGTATTTTCCCCGAACGGATTACCGGATGCAACGTGTATCCTATTGCACGGGAACCATCATTGTAGCCGGTTCCGGCCACCTGCAAGGTGCAATGGCGGGCCAGGTGTTCGTTAAAAAGGCCAATGAGTTTTTGTCCGCCCGAAAACCAGGGCAGGTAGGCATACGGTACAATACTCAGCACCCGTTGCATCAGGCCTGTTTTTGTGTGCCGCGCCAATGCAGGTACAGGCCCCCCAGCACCACTACATACGTAAGCAGGCTGCAAACCAGTACCAACAGGTTGCCCAGTTTGTACAAGTAGGGTTCAAAACGCAACTCAATTTCATGTTTGCCGGGCGGCAATGCCAGTCCACGCAGGGCGTAGTTGGTTTTAACTAACGGAGCCTCCTTGCCGTCAATATAGGCCTTCCAGCCCCGGTCGTACCAAATTTCGCTGAATACCGCAAACTGAGGGGTGGCGGCATTCGATTCGTAGCGGATGAGGTCGTTCCGGTTTTCAATAAAGCGCAGGGTGGCGATACTGTCGGGTACCGGTAGTGCGGCAATACGGTCTTTGTAGCGCACCTGCACCACGGCGGTATCCCGGAGGTTAATGGAATCGAGGGCGGCCATTTCTTCTTTTCCATCCTGTACAAAATGGATGCCCTGTACCAGCCAGCAGGGGCCAAAGGCCCCGGGGTTGAGGCGGGCCACTGGAGCACCGGTTTGCGGGTCGGGTAAAATAAAGTAGCGGGTATTCAGCATGTTAAACACCTGCATGTTGTTTTTGCTGATTTGATTTTCGATCAAATCCTGATAAATCTGCAACTTGGCCGGATGATACCCCCCGATAGAATTGTGGTGGTACGATGTGATGGACTCGTTGAAGGGGTCGCGGGTTTGGTTGAATACCCGGAAGTACCCCGTATCGGCTTTGATTTGCCGGTCGGCTGCCGATAACGCAAAGGTGTTGTCGAACTCATCGGGTTCCACAAACTTCGTCTCGTTCAAATACCTTCTGCCTACACTCAGCAAATCAAAACTGCTGAAGGCCAGCAACAGCAGGGCTGCCGTAACGGGTTTCACTTTCCGTTTCCAGGCGGCCCAGAGTGTAGCGGCGCCCAGTGCCAGCAACAGGAGGGTACGTACCAAATCGCTGCCGTAGAGCGAACGGCGGTCGGCCTGGATGGCATTGGTAAAGCCCCGGCCAAACTGATCGGCCTGTTGCTGCATTTCGGCGGTGGGTTGCTGGCCGCGGGCCAGTTGTTGCAGCATGGCCTGACTCATATTGTCGCGAATGCCGGCATCATTGGGGCCGGTATAATCGAAGGAAAAGTAAAGCGCAATCAGCAAGGCTGCAACGGCTGCAACCGTTAAGCCTGCTTTTTTCAGGGCTTGTTGCAGGCGTTCGGCGGCAAGGTTGCCAAATAAAAGGCTGTTGGCGCCCAGCGCAGCCAATACTACAAAGGTGAGTTGGGGAATTACCAGTCCCATGGAAGGTGCCCGGAATTTTTTGTACAGCGGCATGTAATCGAACAGGAAATAGTTCACCGCTTCCAGATTTTTACCCCAGGCCAGCACAATGCCAAAAACACCTGCACCCAGCAGGCTCCATTTCAGCCAGCCCTGTTCCAAAAATACGGCTACGATAACCAATAGCATGATTATGGCTCCAAAGTAAACGGGGCCCGATGTGGGTTGCTGATCGCCCCAGTACGATATGCTGTTGGCATACTGCAGGGCCTGCTCTTCGGGGTAACCCACTTCGGTTAACTTATCGGCAAACTGTGATGTGCGGTATTCGTTGCCGCCGTTGCTGCCTCCGTAAATACCGGGCACCAGCAGGGTAAGCGTTTCGGTAATGCCTACACTGTATTTGAACGCATAGTCTTTATCCAAACCTCCGGCCGTTGTGTTTTTATCGGCTGTTGTTTTTAGTTCACTGGCGCCGCCCCGCATGCTGGCTTTGGCATAGTCCCAGTTCATAAGGGTAATAACTGCGTTGCTGCCTAAAGCCAACAGGCCCATGAGGGCTGCCAGCGCCAGACTTTTCAAAAGGTGCGCCCCTTCTTTGTTGCGTATGCTGTGAATGGCAAAACCAATGGTAAGGGCTGCCAGTATGATTAGCGTATAGTAAACAATCTGAATATGGCTGGTACTGAGTTGCAGCGATAAGCCCGTAACCATGGCTGCCGCACCGGCGGCATATTTTTTTTGAAAAAGCAGCAATAAACCGGCAACAATCAGCGGAGCATACCCCATTGCCAGCATTTTGGTATCGTGCCCCACGCTGATGATGATGGGGTTGTAGGTGGAGTAGGCATATCCCAACGCCCCCAACATGGCCAGCCAGCTGTTGGTACCCAGTACCAGCAGCAGAATGTACATGGTTACAGCCGCCAAAAAGAAGAAATTGGCGGGTTTGGGTAAACCCAGCGTGAGTACCTTACCCACATAATGGAACGAAACTTTGTGCGTGTTTTCCATGGCAAACTGGTAAGCAGGCATGCCGCTGAACAGGCTGTTGCTCCATAGGGGGATGCGGCCATATTTTTCTTTGGCTTCAATGGATTGCTGCGCCATGCCCTTCCAGCCCTGGTTGTCGTGGGCATCCAGCACTTTGCCTTCCAACACGGGCTTACAATACAGCAGCGCTACCACCAAAAAAACGGATATGGCTATCAAATGGGGTACCAGTTGCTTTAAGTTAACTTTCATTGCGGCTTGGGTTTGGGTTACAAAGCGGCAAAATAATGCTATTTTGGGGTTTGCGGTAAATTGCAATTGTTGAAAGCCTATTTCTTTATCAGCCGCATGGCTTTTTTGTTGAACCTGGCCTTTTTGGCCGGGTTGCTGCTGCGCATGGGCGCATTGGAACTGCCTCAGGAACTTACGGCCGGCCTGATTGCGGCGGGATGGGTGCTATCGCCTGCGGCAAATGGGCTGGTGCATGCGGGATGGTTGTTTTACCGCAAGTGCATACAGTGGAACCGTGGCAACCGTTGGTTGCCGGTAAGTAATGCCGTTATTTTTGCACTTCAAATCGTTTATTTCTTTTTCTAATGCAGCATATTGTTCAAAACAAGCCCATCCGCCTTTTTTTGATTTTAGGCGGTTTTTTTATAGCCAATGCGCTAATTGCCGAAATAATAGGCGTAAAAATTTTTTCGCTCGAAAGCACCCTTGGCTTTCAGCCGCTGAACCTAAAAATTTTCGGCAATGAACTTTCCATGAACCTTACCGCCGGTGTGTTGCTGTGGCCGGTAGTGTTTGTCATGACCGATATCATCAACGAATATTATGGCATGAAAGGGGTACGGTTTTTATCGTACCTGGCTGCCTTTTTAATTGCGTTTGCATTTTTGATTTTTGTGTTGGCCATGCAACTTACCCCGGCCGCATTTTTTGTTACCAGTAAGCAGGGAAGCGGTGTGCCCGATATGGAGAAGGCTTACAATGCCGTACTGGGGCAGGGGGGCTTTATCATCATCGGTTCCATTACGGCATTTATTCTGGGGCAGTTGATTGATGTATTGGTGTTTCATCGCATCAAGCAAGTAACCGGCGAAAAATGGATTTGGCTGCGGGCTACGGGTAGTACTCTGGTATCGCAGTTCATTGACAGTTTTGTAGTACTCTTCATCGCTTTTTACATTGGCACAAGAGTAAATGCCACCGGCAGCGATTTTGTGTGGCCGTTCCGCTTGTTTTTGGCAGTAGGAATTGTAAACTACATCTATAAATTTATCGTAGCCATAGCCCTTACACCGGTAATTTACCTGGTGCATGGCATAATAGAACGCTACCTGGGGCATGAAGAAGCGGCCCGCATGAAAAAAGCTGCCATGCGAAAAGAGTAGGAATGAAAATTGTCGGCGTTTTTTGTTGCTGATAATTTCGTTTACAGGGTAACGTCGTTTCGCTTCAACTGAAAATCGGGAAGGAGTGACATAATAAATAGCAACAAGGCCAGGGAGAAGTACACGTACAGCCAAATAAACCGCTCGGGGCATTCGCCATTACGGCAGGTCGAAAGCAGCAGTACATTCCGCAGTGCCCAGGCAACGTGTATGGCCGAAAGCAGCGGGTTTAAACGCTTGGCCCATATTTTGGGCATCAAAAAAAAGAAGGCGCTTATGGGCATCAGGTACACATGCATCAGCGCCGGTTTTCCAAATACGGTTTTAACCGAAGCGCCGTAGCCGGTAACTGTGGTTTGAATGCTGGCAATATAGATCCATGGCTGCAATGCAACCAGCAGCAACAGAATGCCGGCAAGGATGCCGATGTAGTTGGAATAACGCATACGTTCTTTTTAAGCAACCGGCGCAAAGTTCCGTACAAACAAAAAATAAAAAGCAATGTTTGCACATTGCTTTTAAGGTTGAGGTCCCGACCAGATTCGAACTGGTGTACGAGCTTTTGCAGAGCTCTGCCTAGCCCCTCGGCCACAGGACCCTAAGTGAGGTGCAAAAGTAGTATTTTCGGGCAAAATGTCCTAATTGATTATGCAACGAATTGCTGAATCGGAATTGATTATTAACAGCCGGGGTGCCGTGTACCACCTCGATGTACGGCCCGAAGAGCTGGCCGATACCGTTATTACCGTGGGCGACCCCGACCGCGTAAAAGAAGTTTCCAAACATTTCGACCGTATCGAGGTAAAGCGCCAGCATCGTGAATTTATTACCCACACGGGCTACATCGGATCCAAGCGCATTACCTGCGTATCGTCGGGTATTGGTCCGGATAATATTGATATTGTGCTGAACGAACTGGATGCACTGGCCAACATTGATTTTGAAACCCGTACCGTAAAGCCCAACCTGCGCTCGCTGCATATTATGCGACTGGGTACATCGGGCAGCCTGCAGGCCGATATTCCGGTAGATGCATTTGTGGCAGGTACGCATGGCCTGGGCCTCGATAACCTGTTGCATTTTTACCGCCATGAAAATAATGAGGAAGAAAAACAGTTGCTGCACGCCTTTGTAACCCATACCCAGCTGCACAACCATGCTTCAAGTCCGTACATTGCTGGTGCCGGCGTGCATTTATTGAAATATTTTGCGCAGGGGTACCACCAGGGCATTACCGTTACCTGCCCGGGTTTTTACGGGCCGCAGGGGCGGGTACTGCGCATGGGGCTGGCCTTGCCCGGCGTAATTGACCGGCTGAGCGATTTTCGCTTCGGCAACCATCGCATTTCCAACTTTGAAATGGAAACCTCCGCTATCTACGGACTGGGCAAAATCATGGGGCACCAATGCCTGAGTTTAAACGTTATTGTTGCCAACCGCATCCGGAAAGAATTCAGCAAAGATGGGTCTGCTGCCGTGGAGCGTTTGATTCAAACTTCGCTTGAAATTATTGCACAAATACCCTAAGTAACTGAAAGCCTGCTTGCATGAAGATTGAATTTTATAAATATCAGGGAACCGGTAACGACTTTATTTTACTCGACAACCGACGGGGCAACTACAATAGCTTGCAACAACACGCTATTGCCTTGCTGTGCCACCGAAGGTTTGGCATTGGCGCCGATGGACTGATGCTGCTGCAGCCCTGTTCCGACTACGATTTTGAAATGGTGTATTACAATTCCGATGGCGCGGTAGGCAGCATGTGCGGTAACGGCGGGCGTTGTATTGTGCAGTTTGCACACGACCTGGGCATTATAAACAATAGCGCCCACTTTTTAGCTGCCGATGGGGCGCACGACGCGGTGGTACGTAAAGACGGGTGGGTGGAATTACGCATGATTGATGTAAAATCCATTGAACGTTTTGCCGATCATGCGGTACTGAATACCGGATCGCCCCACTATGTGCAATGGTGCAGCCAGGCCGCTTCTCTTCCTGTTGTAGAGGCCGGACGGGCCATCCGCTATAGCCCCACCTATGCAGCCGCGGGCATTAATATAAATTTTGCAGAAAAACAAACCGACCATATATTTGTTAGAACCTATGAACGCGGTGTTGAGGATGAAACATTCTCTTGTGGCACCGGAGTAACGGCTGTTGCGCTGGCTGCAGCCGAAGATGTAGCAGGAACCTTTGAGCAATCCATACAAACAAAAGGAGGTGCACTTACGGTGCGCTACACCCGAAATGCCGACGGTTCCTTCACCAACATCTGGCTCTGTGGACCGGCACAGCAGGTTTTCATGGGTACCATTGATACAAGCAGCATTTCAAAACCCCGCTGAAAAGCAATGCCTGTAAAGGATTATCACCTGCACAAATTTCAGATTCTCAGCAGCCAGGAATCCATTCTGGATGAAATTTTCCGTACGGCGAATTCCGTTTCTGAAGAAGCTTTTTTTAAAGGCAACCGCCTTTGGTCCATAGCCGAAAATATGGAGCACCTGCGCATCAGTTTCCATAAAAGCTGGCAACTGATTTTCATTCCCAAATTCATTCTCAAGTGGAAATTTGGCAAACCCGTTCATGCCTCGTTGCCGTACGAACAACTGGAACAGGTGTACCGTCAAAAACTGGCGGCCGGTGCCAGGGCGCAGGGTGTTTATGTGCCGCAACTGAAACCCGGGCAGTACACGAAAGCGCAGTTGATGGAACGACTCCGTAAATCGAGCAACCGTTACCTGGACGAGATACGGTATTATTGGGAAGACGAGCATATTGATCAATACCAGATACCACATCCCATTTTGGGCACCATTACCGCACGGGAACTGATGTACTTTAACATTTTCCACTGCTGGATTCATTTTAACGCCATTCGCCGGCAAAAAGAATCGGCTTACTAAACCTCTGTTGTTGGCATTGCATACCGCATTACCTTTGCTGCCGCATGCTGCAGTATTACAAAAACCTGGACGGACACACCGTTGAAATTGAAAAGCCCGAAAACGGGGCCTGGGTAAATATTTTACCACCCCTGCGGCAGGAGGAGTTTCATGAAGTGTCGGAGGCGCTGGACATACCCATTGACTTTTTATCCGACTCGCTTGACATTGACGAGCGCCCCCGCTACGAACTGCAAGACAATGTAAAACTCATCGTTATTAAAACCCCTACGGAAAACAACTCGTTTAACGACAGCGATGCGTTTTACATAACCATACCCATTTGCATCATCCTTACCCATAACCAGATTGTTACCGTAAACTCGTTCGACAACGGCGCCATCAAAAAATTTCTCAACACCTTCCGCAACCGCCACCCCGATAAACGCAACATGATGGTGTTGAAGATTTTTGAAAAGGTGGTAACCACCTTCATGGATTACCTCAAAGAAATCAACCACCGCCGCAACCTGCTGGAACAAAAGCTGTACGATGCCAACCGCAATGAAGAACTGCTGGAGTTGATGCGCATCCAGAAAAGTTTGGTGTACTTTGTTACCGCGTTGCGCAGCAATGAGGTGCTATTAATGAAGCTGCAGCGCACCAATTTTTTGGGGCTTACCGCCGAAGAAGATGAGTTTTTGCAGGACCTGATTGTTGACACCAGCCAGGCCCTTGAAATGGCCAATATTTACACAAACATCCTCAGCTCAACCATGGATGCCTATGCCAGCCTCATCAGCAACAACCAAAACCAGGTGATGAAACGGCTAACGTCCATAACCGTAATGTTGCAACTGCCCACGCTGGTGGCCAGCATTTATGGCATGAATGTGCCCATACCGGGCCAAAATTCGCACCACGCATTTTATTTTCCCATTCTGATTTCTTTAGGCCTGGCACTGATGATTGGTATTTACTTTATGCGAAAGAAACTGTTTTAAAACACAACCGGCAGGCCTGAAATTTGTTTCAGTTATATGATTACGGTACGTGTTTACGGCATTTTGATTACCCCCGAACGACAGGTGCTGGTAAGCGATGAATTTATTCGTGGGGGGTATTACACCAAGTTTCCCGGCGGAGGACTGGAGGTGGGCGAAGGCACCCGCGATTGCCTGCGGCGGGAGTTTTTGGAAGAGATGCAACTGCGGGTGGAGGTGGGCGACCATTTGTACACCACCGATTTTTACCAGCAAAGCGCCTTTAATCCGGCGCATCAAATTCTTTCCATTTACTATTATGTAACAGCACTGGAGCCGTTTCAGATACAGTTTCGGCAACGGCCTTTTGATTTTGAACCGCATCAAACTGCCGACCCCAAAGGCGAAGCGGAAGTTTTTCGTCTGCTCTCATGGGAGCAGTTTACGCCCGATGCCGTTACCCTGCCAATAGATAAAATTGTGGCGCAACTGGTAAAAGAAAAACCGCCCTTTTAGTTCAGGCTCCGGCAGGGAAGCATTCATTGCAGTTGGCCGCAGTCAAGGTGCTGAAACACCCGGGGTGCAACAACGCAATGGGCGGTAAAGAATCAATAATTCACAAGCCCTTTCACGCTTTTTGAATGTTCAGGTTTGCCGGCTTGCCATTTGCCTGCCCGGCAGCTACAACTGCAACGGCTATCCCTTTTTCGCTTCCTTGGCCCAGCTGTCTTTCAACGTAACGGTGCGGTTGAATACCATGCGTTGGGGCGTTGTATCTTTATCCAAACAGTAATATCCCTTGCGTAAGAACTGAAAGCGTTGATCGGGTGTGGCATGCTGCAAGGCGGGCTCGGCATAACCGGTTACCACCCGCAGGCTATCGGGATTGATGTAGTCTTTAAAATCGCCTTCCTCGCTCGATGGATCTTCTACCCGGAAGAGGCGGTCGTATTCCCGCACTTCCACTTCTAGGGCTGTAGGCGCATATACCCAGTGGAGGGTTCCTTTTACGTGCAGGCCGCTGGTATCGCTGCCGCTTTTGCTTTCGGGTATGTAGGTGCAATGCAGCTCGGTAATGGTGCCGTTGGCATCTTTCACCACTTCATCGCAGCGGATGATGTAGGCGCTTTTGAGCCGTACCATTTGACCGGGCGCCAGGCGAAAGTACTTTTTGGGAGGCACTTCCATAAAATCGTCGCGTTCAATCAGCAATTCGCGGCCAAAGGTTACTTCGCGGGTGCCGGCAGCGGGGTCTTCCGGATTGTTCTCGGAATGCAGTATTTCGGTTTGGCCTTCGGGATAGTTCGTCAACACCACTTTCACCGGGTCAAATACCACCATGCGTCGCAAAGCAATTTTGTTCAGGTGTTCGCGGATGCAAAATTCCAGCAGGTTGAATTCAATCAGGTTATCACGGCGGGCCACACCCACCCGGTCGGCAAAGTCGCGGATGCTTTCCGGTGTATAGCCCCTGCGGCGCAGTCCGCTAATGGTGGGCATGCGGGGATCGTCCCAGCCGTTCACGTGCCCTTCGTTTACCAGTTGCAGCAGTTTGCGCTTACTCATTACCGTATAGGTAAGATTCAGGCGGGCAAACTCGTATTGTTTGGAGGGGAAGATGCCGAGGTGTTCAATAAACCAGTCGTACAGGGGGCGATGCGGTACAAATTCGAGCGTACAAATGCTGTGCGTAATTTTTTCGATAGAGTCGCATTGCCCGTGGGCAAAATCGTACATGGGATAAATACACCAGGCATCGCCGGTGCGGTGATGGTGGGCATGCTTTATGCGGTACATAATAGGGTCTCGCATGTGCATGTTGGGCGATGCCATGTCAATTTTGGCCCGCAGCACTTTTTCGCCGTCTTTGTATTTGCCGGCCCGCATTTCTTCAAACAGTTTCAGGTTTTCTTCCACACTGCGTTCGGCATACTTATTTCTTTGTCCGGGAGTGGTTGGGGTTCCTTTTTGGGCCGCAATTTCTTCGCTGGTACTGTCATCTACATACGCCAACCCTTTTTTTATGAGCGTTACGGCAAACTGATACAGTTGCTCAAAATAATCGGATGCGTAGAACTCGTTGGCCCATTGAAAGCCCAGCCAGCGAACATCTTCCTTAATGCTTTCTACGTATTCGGTTTCTTCCGTGGTGGGGTTGGTATCGTCGAAACGCAGGTTGGTGGCACCGTTGTATTTCTGCGCCAGGCCAAAGTTGAGGCAAATGCTTTTGGCATGGCCAATATGTAGGTATCCGTTGGGCTCGGGCGGAAAGCGGGTTAAAATGCTTTTGTGTTTGCCGCTGCGCAGGTCTTCTTCTATAATCTCCTCAATAAAATTCAAACTCTTTTCTTCGCTCATGTGGGGTGTATTACAAGGTGCAAAAATAAGGTTTCGGCTGCTCAGTTTCCGGCCAGTTGTACGGCCGCAAGCAGCAGCAAGGCGGCAGCAAGGGTGGTACCTGTTGTGCGCACCACGGCAGGGCCGGGCCTGCGCCCCATAAACGGCGCCTGTACCCAGGCCGTAAGGGCTATGAGCAGCAGTAAAACCACGGCACCGGGCAGCAGCTCCTGCAAAGCAGTGCCGGCAGTAACAAACACCACCGTTGCACATACGGCGCTTCCCAACAGGACGCCGGCCAGGTGCCAGCAGCTGGTAATGAAAGGTGCCGGCGGAGGCAGCGGTTCCGGATGTTCGGGCAGCGTTGCCAGCCCGGGCAACAGGTGCGCAAGGCCTATATCCTCATAAATGCGTTGCTCTACCTCTGTGCGGCGGGCAACGGACGACTGCATTTCGGCACGCAAGGTAAGCCAGGTACCGCCCGTGGTAATAATGCCGGTGAGCAGGAGAATGATTAGCAGCAAGAGGATGCCGTTATGCGCAGGTGCCAACAGGGGTAATACCGGAAGGCACAACAGGCCCATCCGCAGCGTATCGGAAAGGCCGGTTAAAAAAAACGGCAGGTGATTGCGCAACGTTGCCATGGAGCGGCAAAGGTAGGCAAGTGCCTGCTTGTATCCTCAGCTATCCAGTACCGGCAGGCTCTTTTCCAATATGGCAACGGCCTCCTGTATCTGCGTTTCCGTAATAATCAGCGGCGGTGCCAGGCGAATTTTATCGCCATGAGTGGGCTTGGCCAGTAAGCCATTTGTCTTCAATTCAAGGCACAGTTCCCAGGCGGCTTCGGGCCGGGGATGATCAATTACGATGGCGTTGAGCAACCCTTTCCCCCGAACGGTTTTGATGTAGGGCGATTGTAACTGCCGGATGCCGTTGCGTAGCAGTTCGCCCAAGGCTTCGGCCCGGTCGGCCAGTTGCTCATCTTTTAGCACCTGCAGGGCAGCCATGGCTACGGCGCAGGCCAGGGGGTTGCCGCCGTAGGTAGAACCATGTTCGCCCGGGCGTATGGTAAGCATTATGGGGTCATCGGCCAGTACGGCACTTACGGGCAGCATGCCACCGCTGAGGGCTTTACCCAAAATAAGGATATCGGGCCGTACATGCTCGTGGTCGCAGGCAAGCATGCGACCGGTACGGCAAAGGCCGGTTTGTATTTCATCGGCAATCATCAGCACGTTGTGCCGCGTACAGGCTTCCCGCACGGCAGTAAGGTAGCCGGCATCGGGCACCACCACGCCCGCTTCGCCCTGTATGGGTTCAAACATAAAGCCTGCCACGTTAGGATTGCGCAGCGCTTTATCCAGCGCAGCCACATCGTTGTAGGGAATGATTTCGTAGCCGGGCATGTAGGGCCCAAAACCTTTGTAGCTGGTAGGGTCGGTAGAGGAGGAGATGGCGGCCAGCGTGCGCCCCCAGAAGTTGCCTTCCACAAAAACCACGATGGCCTTGTTTTCGGGAATACCTTTTACTTCGTATCCCCAGCGGCGGGCCAGCTTTACGGCCGTTTCGCCGGCTTCCACACCCGTATTCATGGGAAGTACTTTATCGTACCCGAAATAGCGGGTGATGTATTGCTCGTATTTGCCCAGCAGGTTGTTATGAAAGGCTCGGGAAGTAAGGGTGAGGCGTTGTGCCTGTTCAATTAAGGCCTTTACGATTTGCGGATGGCAATGCCCCTGGTTAACGGCAGAATAGCCGCTGAGAAAATCAAAATAACGATTGCCCTCTACATCCCACAAAAACACGCCCTCGCCCCGTTCGAGTACAACGGGTAGGGGGTGATAGTTGTGTGCGCCGTAGCGGTACTCCAGGTCGAGGTATTGCTGCGTGGTATCGGAAATGCTGAAATGCGGATGCATGGTATTGGAATTGAAATGTGAAGGTTAATGGATAAACCGTTTACGATTGGTTGTATGCAAACGAATAGGAAAATACGAAATGGGATGCAGGTTTGAAAGAATGCAACCTGTAGTGCTACAAGGGGGGTAACGTCAGTGATTGAGCAAGTCGAGGTTTTGCTGCAAAAACGATTTCATATGCATAAAGCCCATTACAAAACAAATGTAGTGGCTTTGGCTTAATTGCGGAAATTTACGGCATGAAGTATGCAATACCGGCCGGAGCCTGCATTGGGCATGTACACCTGAAGGTTACTGATTTGGAACGGGCACTGGGTTTTTATCGCGATTTGTTAGGCTTTACCGTAACCCAGTATTACGGTACGGGGGCGGCTTTTCTTTCGGCCGGCGAATACCACCATCACATTGGGCTCAACACCTGGCACAGCAAGGGGGCGGGCCCCGCACCCGAACGAGCTGCCGGCTTGTACCACGCCGCCATTTTATATCCGCAGCGCCGCGATCTGGCAGCAATATTGAAACGGCTGCTGGAACAGCGGTATCCCCTTACAGGGGCGGCCAACCACGGCGTTAGCGAAGCGCTTTACCTCAACGACCCCGATGGCAATGGCATTGAATTGTACTGGGATAAGCCCCGCGAGCAATGGCCCATTGATGCTGCCGGAAATGTACGCATGTTTACCGAGCCGTTGGATTTGCAGGATCTGCTGGGGGAATTGGAGTAGGAGGCAGCTATAAAAATTGTATTGCACACCATAAGGAAATTAAGGCTGCTATTGCCGATGCGAAAACCCTGAACTTATCGGTTCTTTGCCGGAATGCGTATAACGCTGTAATGTTCCGGGAAATCCGGTTGGGGCAATGTACCAGGCTGAAAGATACCATATACCGCACTGCCACTGCCGCTCAATGACGCGTACAGCGCCCCGGCAGCATACAGTTGGTTGCGCAGGGCACCAATTTCGGGGTGCATGGCAAATACGGGCGCCTCAAAATCATTCATCAGTACTTCCTTCCACTGTTGCAGGGGCAGTTGTATGGTGGTGCGTAAATCGGGCAGGTGTTGGGGCGGTGTTAGCGTGCGTTGGAGTGCCGCAAATGCGGCACCCGTGGCAACATGAATGCCGGGGTGAACCACCAACCAGTCGTAGCCCGACAAATCGAGCTGCAGCGGCTCCAGTATTTCGCCCCGGCCGGTAGCATAGCAGGGCCGGTTGTACAAAAAAAACGGACAATCGCTGCCCAGTTCCAAAGCCATTTGCTGCAGTTCTTCGGCGGTGCAGGGCAGCGCAAACATCTGTACCAACAACTGCAGTGCAAAAGCGCCGTCGCTGCTGCCGCCGCCCAGGCCCGCACCCATGGGTATGGCCTTATGCAGGTGCATTTGAACTGCCGGCAACCGGGGGTAACGCTGCCGGAGCAGGTGATACGCTTTGATGCAAAGATTGGAAGCGGTGTTGCCGGGAATGGGTAAGCCGCTGGAAGAAAAGGAAACTTCGGAACCGGTAGCTTGCGCCCGAATGATTTCGAACGCATCGCAAAGGGGAAGGGGATAAAAAATGGTTGCCAGTTCGTGGTAACCATCGTTTCTTTTGTAGCGAACCTGTAGCCCCAGATTGATTTTACAGTTGGGAAACACCAGCATGCCACCAGGAGTTATTGCTTGGGCTTATTTTTCCGGCTGCTGATTTCATCGCGTATGGCAATGGCACGGATGTAATCTTCCTGTTCCAACACTTCGTTCAACAATTCCTGCAGCTGATCCAGGCTCATGCTTTTTAAATCATCGCCACCGGAAGCACTTTTTTTACTGAGGGGTACTTCACGAGGAGTTGCAACCGTTTCTTCGCTTTCCATGTTCACGCCTGTGCTTTCAAGGATGGACTCGTACGTGTATATGGGGCAATTAAACCGTGCGGCAAGCGCCAGGGCATCGGAGGTACGGGAATCAATTTCAACGGTATCGTTATCGGAACTGCAAATGAGTTTTGCGTAGAAAATTCCTTCCTGTACATCGCTAATGATTACTTCATGCAGTTCTATGTTAAAAGCCAGCATGAAGTTTTTCATTAAGTCGTGTGTAAGCGGGCGGGTGGGTTGTATGCGTTCCAGTGCCACGGCAATGGCCTGCGCTTCAAAAGCCCCGATAACGATGGGTATGCGTCGGGTGCCGTTCATTTCGCCCAACACAACGGCATAGCTGTGGGTTTGCGTAATGCTGTGCGATAAGGCGATGATTTCCAGTTGAACTTTTCTCATACCTGTGGCAAATTTAAGGGCTTTGGCGTAATTGTTGGCAGCGGAGCACGGGTTCTATCCGCTCACTTTTTTTTAAAATATACCAAAACTGCCCGTACTGAAGGAAACGCATCACGGTTGTAACAAGTTTCTGTAATTCGTTCTTCGATGTACGGGCAGTACGAAATGTTAAGGCCTCCGTTGTTTTACGCCGGTACTTTTATGCCAGGCCCTTGAATTTCTTTACCTCATTTATCAGGCGGGGTACTACCTCAAAGGCATCGCCAACAATGCCATAGTCGGCTGCTTTAAAGAAGGGAGCCTCCGGGTCTTTATTGATGACCACAATAACCTTACTGCGGTTTACCCCTGCCAGGTGCTGTATGGCGCCACTGATGCCAATGGCCAGATAGAGGTTGGGTGCAATAGATCCGCCGGTTTGTCCCACATGTTCGTGGTGGGGCCGCCAATGCGCATCGGCCACAGCCCGGCTGCAGGCAGTTGCAGCACCTAACAGGCCGGCCAGTTCTTCAATCATGCCCCAGTTTTCAGGGCCTTTCAGGCCGCGACCGCCGCTTACCACCAGCTCGGCTTCGCTCAGCGGTACCTGGCCGGTAATTTTATTGGTGGCGGTAACCTGCACTTTGGGTGCCGGGGCGCTTACCGCTGCGGGCACAACGGTTGCAGTACCCGTGCCTTTAACCGTAGTAAACGAATTGGGGCTTAAAGAGATGATTTTAATGTGAGATTTTATTGCAACCCGGGCAAAGGCTTTACCGCTGAATACGCCTTTCTTCACTACAAAGCCATTACTGGTATCGGGCAAACCTACGGCACCGGTAACCAGTCCCGCTTTCAAACGAACACTCAGCCGCGGTGCAATGGCCTTACCGCTTACATTATGCGAAAGTACCAGCACGGTGGCTCCTGCTGCGGTGGCCACTTCGGCAAGGGCTTTGGCATATACCTGCGCATCAAAGTTGTTGAAACCCGCATCGGCTGCATGGTGAATTTTGGAAACGCCATAAGCCCCCAAAGCGGCAACATCATCGCTAACGGTGCCCAACAATACGCCTTCGGCTGTGGTACCCAGTTGTTGGGCCAGTTGTGAACCGTAGGTGAGCGCTTCGTACGATGCTTTTTTTACATGGCCATCGGCCGCATCAATGAATATGAGAACAGACATGCGAAAATTATTTTGTGAAGGGTTAGAAAATTAAATCACTTTGGCTTCTTCGTGCAGCAAACGCACCAGTTCGCCCACATTTTCCGGATCAACCAGCTTTACGCCGGCCTTGGCCGGGGGCAGTTCAAACTGCACCACTTCGGTAAGCGGTTCCACCGCAACCGGTTCTACTACCTTCAGTGGTTTGGTACGGGCGCTCATAATGCCTTTCATGTTGGGAATACGCTGCTCGGCCATGCCCTTCTGGCAACTGATAACGGCGGGCAACGACACGGTGCAGGTTTCTTCGCCGCCTTCAATTTCGCGGTTTAACGTAAGGGTGTTGCCGTTACGTTCGAGTTTGGTGGCAAGCGATACGTAAGGCAGGTCGAGCATTTCGGACACCATGCCGCCGATGGAGGAGCCGTTGTAATCAATGGTTTCTTTACCGGTGAGAATCAAATCGTACCCGCCGTTGCGGGCCACTTCCGCAATTTGACTGGCAATGTAGTAGCTGTCGGCGCTGTCGGCATTTACCCGAATGGCTTCGTCGCCGCCCAGGGCCAGGGCTTTGCGGATGATGGCTTCCGTATCCTGCAACCCTACGGTTACCAAATGCAGGGTAACCGCGGCATCCTGTTCTTTCAGTTCAATGGCCCGCACCAGAGCATACCACTCATCGTAAGGGTTGATAATCCACTGCACGCCATCGGCTTTGAATTTCGTGCCGTTTTCAACAAATTCTATTTTTGCCGTGGTGTCCGGCGTTCTACTGATGCACACTAAAATTTTCATACAGCATTAATGTTTGTATCCGGGAGAACCGGAGATGCTCAAAAATAGTTGTTTATGCAACTAAACAAAGATAAGGTACTTTGTTGTTGCCGCTGCAAAAAGTTTGCTTCATTTTTGAAATATGACCGACCGCATTGCACGAATTAAGGAAATGTTGACGAATCAGCCCGGCGATGCATTTTTACGGCATGCCCTGGCATTGGAATATGTAAAAGCGGGCGCTATAGAGGCGGCCCGCACCACTTTTGAAGAACTGCTGGCCGAGCAGCCCGATTATGTGGGTAGTTATTACCATTTGGCAAAGTTGTACGAAAGCGAAGGTGCTACCGATGCTGCTATACAATGGTACCAGCGGGGAATGGAGGTGGCGCAGCGCGTGGGCGACCGCCACGCGTTTAACGAATTGCGCAGTGCCTGGGAGGAACTCACCTTTTAGCATTGAAATCTCTAGTTGCACCGTCATCCGGCCTGCCCCATGTTCCTGAGCGAAGCGAAGAATCTTTCTATTTAAAAAACCGACCCATATTTTCTTCATTTTGACGACCAAAAGATCCTTCGGGAGAAGCCCGCAGGATGACGTACCTGGCTCTTAGGAAGACGTTGTGAAAGAAAGCCCATTCACGAATGTTCCATGCTTGCAACTGCAGCCTCTTTTTCCAACGCTTCCCAACCGCTCATTACCCCGTTTCCCCAACTCCACGTACCTTGCACGTGGCAAGCACGTATGGAGCAAACCGATACTGAATTTGTACAGCAATTCCGCAGGCAGCTGCAGCAGCTCGGCATCCGGCCCGGCGACCGATTGCTACTGGCCGTAAGCGGCGGAATGGATAGTACGGTGCTGGCACAGCTTTGCCATCAGGCACAACTTTCATTTCGCATATTGCATTGCAACTTTCAGCTCCGCGGCGCCGAAAGCGATCGCGACGCAGATTTTGTACGGCAATTCGCTGCCGCCCTGCAGGCTCCGTTTTCGATAGCGCATTTCGATACCCGCAGCTATGCCGCAGCTAACGGCCTTTCCATACAGGAAGCGGCCCGGCAGTTGCGGTACCGGTGGTTTGACGAACAAGTGCAGGAGGAACTGCGGCAACAGCCACAGGGTTTTGATTGCCACCGCATTCATGTACTCACCGCCCATCATGCCGATGACAATGCCGAAACCCTGCTGCATCATTTTTTCCGGGGTACCGGATTGCGAGGCCTTACGGGCATTCCGCCCGCACAGGGCCCTGTCAAACGGCCGTTATTGACCTTTTCCCGTGCCCAACTAGAGCAGTACGCCCGCCGGCAACAATTGCGCTGGGTGGAAGATGCCTCCAATGCCGAAACCTATTATACCCGCAATTTTCTGCGGCACAGGGTAATACCGCTGCTGCAGCAGGCGTATCCGCAACTCCCGTTGAATTTACAGGATAACATTCGCCGTTTTTCCGAAACCGCTGCGCTGTATGCGGCTGCGGTTGAAAACTTCAAAAAGAAGTTCTTGTTTGCAAAAAATAATTCCTGGCAAATACCCATCCGGCCGCTGTTGCCGTACCGCCATACGGCATTGTTGTACGAGCTGCTGCGTGATTTTGGTTTTACCGAAAAGCAGTTGCCCGACATCTGGCACTTAACCGAGGCAGCCTCGGGCCGGTATGTGCAGGCCGCCAAAATGCAGTACCGCATCATACGGCACCGCCACTGGCTGCTTATTAGTCCGGTTGCAGGCACTACCGCCACACATGTAGTCATTGACGCCGGAGAACAGGCCGTTTTCTTTCCGTTGGGCCGGCTGACCCTGCAAACACACAAAAAAGTACCGCAGCAACCGGTTAGCGATGCGTTTACGGCACAACTGGATGCCCGCCATATCCATTATCCGTTGTTGTTGCGCCGCTGGAAAGCCGGTGATTATTTTTATCCGCTGGGGCTGGGGAAAAAGAAAAAAATCGCCCGCTTTCTGATTGATTTAAAGCTATCGCTGCCGCAAAAAGAAGCGGTTTGGGTGCTCGAAAGTGCCGGGCGCATTCTTTGGGTGGTGGGCTACCGTATTGACGACCGGTTTAAGATACAACCCTCCACCAAAGAGGTGTTAGAGTTGAAATTGCGGACGGAGTAACTGGCGCAAAAAGTGCTGCCATACGCCGGGTTGTACCAATAGCGTAAATACCACACCGTAAATAGCGCCCCACAGGTGGGCGCTGTGGTTGATGTAATCGGCGCCACGCCTGGCCATGTATGCCGTATAGCTCAGGTATAAAATGGCAAAAACAATGGCGGGCATGGGCAGAAAAAACACATACAGCGTGCTCCACGGTGCCAGCAAAATAAAGGCAAAGAGTACTGCGGTAACCCCGCCCGATGCTCCCAGGCTGCGGAAGTGATAATTGTTCAGGTGCCGGATGTAGCTGGGTATTTCCGAAGCGATGATGCCGCCCAGATAAAACAGCAAAAAACCAACCGGTCCCAGTTTCATGTTGTAAAAATCTTCCATTACCCGGCCAAAAAAGTAAAGGGTTATCATGTTAAAGGCCAGGTGTGCCAGATCGGCATGTATGAAGCCGGAGGTAACAAACCGGTAGTATTGATGTTTGTTTTTGATCATGGGGGGCCAGAAGATGAGGTCGTTCAAAATCTTCTGGTTATTGAAAGCGCTGAAGCTGATGAGGGCCGTAAGTATGATGATGATAAGCGTGGATGATAGTTCCATGATGGGCTGCCTGCTTTTGCGGTAAAGATAGGAGGGGTTTGGTTAATGAAAGTTGAAGAATAAAAACCAACGTTCGAAAAAGTGTTTGCAACGTTCCTTTATCCTGCAGGCTTCCAAAAACGTCCTCCTGAGGGCTCTGCCCGAAGAATTTTTTGGTTGTGGAATATGAAGAAAATTTGGGTCGGCTTTTTAATGGAAAGAACCTGCGCTGCCCTCCGGATGACGGTAGGTGCTTATGTGTTGCCTTCGAAAAAAGGATTGCGGAATACAGCATGCGGCCATCCTCCATTCCTCAGCCGTATTCCGTCCTCAATGGTGGTATTTCTCATTACGCAAAATGGTACAGGCCCGGTACACCTGTTCAGCCAAAATTAACCGAACCAGTTGATGCGGAAACACCAGTTGCGATAAACTCCATTTGAAATTGGCACGTTGCAATACCGCCGCATCCAATCCGTATGCTCCTCCAATCAAAAAAATTAGGTTCTTCACACTTTCATTGCTGCGTTGTTCAATAAAGGCAGCCAGTCCTTCGCTGCTCAGTTGCTTTCCCCGTTCATCCAGCGCCACCAAATAATCGGCAGGCTGCAGCCAGCTGAGAATCACTTCTCCTTCGCGACGCTTCAGGTCGGCAGCGCTGAGCATGGCGGTATGTTTGGGAACCGGAATCAGCGTCCAGGCTACCGGAAAATAATGGCCAATACGCCGGGTAAAATCTTCCACCCCCGTTTTCACATACGGCTCATGCGCCTTTCCCACCGACCAAAAATGAATTTTCATGCACGGAAGTTAGGCACGAAAATCCTTACAATGCAAATAACAAGCGTTCCTTCCCGGTATGCTGCCCTGCAAAAGTTGTTACGCTGCAATCAACTTAAACCTCCTGCCCGCACTGTTGCGTGCCTGAAACCAGTATCTTGGCATCAAATTGTTCATCCGAAACGAAATCGCATTCTGTATCCTGAATAATTGTGCCATGCCATACCAGCAATTCCACTTTCATAAAACCGACCTTACCAATAAGCGTGTACTCATTACCGGTGGGGGGGGATTTATCGGCTCGCATGTGGCGGAATATTTGCTTACCCATCGGGTGGGCTTTTTACGGGTACTCGATAATTTTGAAACGGGTGCAAAAGAAAATCTGGCTTTCGCAACTAAGAGTGATTCATTTGAAGTGATTGAAGGAGATATCCGCAATTATGATGCGTGTGTAAAGGCCCTGGAGGGTATTGACTACGTGTTGCACCTGGCCGCTTTGGGTTCGGTACCCCGTTCGGTAAATGATCCGTTAACAACTCATGCCACCAACGTTACCGGTTTTTTAAATGTATTGCAGGCAGCTAAAAACCGGGGCGTAAAAGGTTTTGTTTACGCATCGTCTTCCTCGGTTTACGGCGATACAACGCATTTACCGTGGAAAGAAGGGCACGAAGGCAATGTGCTATCGCCGTATGCCTTATCAAAGCAAACCAACGAGGCGTATGCCGCCGTTTATCACCGGTGTTATGCGTTTCCGTCTGTAGGATTGCGTTTTTTTAATGTTTTTGGCCCACGCCAAAATCCCGAAGGGGCCTATGCAGCCGTAATACCCCGATTTTTCAAAGCCGCATTTACGGAAGCGCGACCGGTAATTTTTGGCGATGGCTCGGTGAGCCGCGATTTTACGCATGTGGTGAATGTGGTGCAGGTGTGTGTGGCGGCATTGTTGTATCGGGCCACCGGTGCACATGTGGTAAATGTGGGCTGCGGACAAAGCACCAGCGTCCTGCGCCTGTGGGAGTTGATTCGGGAACTGACGGGAGCTACTGCAATGCCGGAATTTCTGCCGCCGCGTAAAGGCGATATACATAATTCAATGGCTGATCTTGAAAATGTAACCCGTTTACTTTCTTATACACCGGTAGTGGATCTGGCGCAGGGCCTGCAGCTAACGGCAACCTACTATCAAAATTTGTTTACCAACAGCTGATCCTTTCTTGCTTGCGGATACTGAAACGAACGACGTTAATTGGGTTAGCATTCAAAATGCAGCGATTTAAACATTTCCCAAGGCGGTGGCTAAAAAGCTCAGCACGTCATTTTGAGGGTTATGCCCGAAACGGTTTTAGGTTGGAAAAAAAGGAGAAGTATTATGTCGTGTTCAATGGAAATATTCTGGCTGCGCTAAGGATGACGGCATAATACGAGATCTTCGCTGCTCTTCCAAATCAAATTAAGGGTAAGCAGGATGCCGCTGCGAAAGGAAAATACGTTTTGTGCAGCATCGCTTCTTTCAACAAGAATGCCCTTCACCAAGCGCTAGTGCTTATGCTTTTGCGTTAGTGTGATGCGTACGCTGGATTCCTCTGCGGCACTGCTTCTACCGCTGATTTCGAGGGTAAAACTGATGTTCATGTTTCAGTACATTTTGATGACGACCAGTTTACTGAAACAGTACTGTAACAATCGCGGAGAAAAATTTTTGCAACATGAACGGCGAAGCTGCTAACTCATTGACTTACAGGATGGAAATAAAAAAGGGCTGCGCTGCTGCAACCCTTTCGTGACTCCGTCAGGATTCAAATGCCGGCGCTTCGGTCGGCACCGAGACCAGCTTGGGCTGCGTCTCGGCCTGAAACGAAAAAAGTCATCTTTCAAAATGAAGATGACTTTTTATAAGTGACTCCGTCAGGATTCAAATGCCGACGCTTCGGTCGGCACCGAGACCAGCTTGGGCTGCGTCTCGGCCTGAAACGAAAAAAGTCATCTTTCAAAATGAAGATGA
>JBKBIL010000005.1:157067-199186 GCA_046297415.1 Lacibacter sp. | reverse complement strand
CTTTTGTAATGGCGCAAAGTACCGGTATTACCGGCCGGGTAACCGATAGCACCGGACAAAAAGGACTGGAACAGGCAACGGTGCTGTTGGTGGAAAAGGCGAAACCGACCGATACCTTACGAACGGTAACCAACGGAAAAGGCGAGTTTACCTTTAATCGCATACCGGCATCGCGTTATACTTTAATCGTATCCTACTCCGGCTACCGGCCGCTGAGCAAAGAGTTTTTTCAGCCTTCGGCGGGAGTAACCAGTATTGATATTGGCGAGCTGGTGTTGAGCAACACGTATAAAATGCTGGAAGAAATTGTGGTAGAAGCGCCGGCCATTGTTACCAAGGAAGATACGGTGGAATACCGGGCCAGCGCTTTTCAGGTAAAACCCAATGCTACAACCGAAGATTTGTTGAAACGACTGCCCGGTGTGCAGGTTGACCGTGATGGCAATATTACCGCCCAGGGCAAACAGGTAACCCGGGTGCGGGTAAACGGAAAAGATTTTTTTACCGGCGACCCCAAAACCGCTACCCGTGAACTGCCGGCCGACATGATTGATAAGGTGCAGGTAATTGATGATTATGGCGATCAGGCAGCTATTACCGGCATCAGAGACGGCGAACCGGAAAAAATCATCAACCTGCAATTGCGAAAAGACAAAAACAAAGGCTGGTTTGGCCGGGGCCAAGTGGGCGGAGGCACCAACGAGCGCTACCAGGCGGGCTTTAATCTCAATTATTTCAACAACAACAATCAGCTTTCTGTAATTGGTAATTCCAACAACATCAACCAATCGAATCTCAGCATTGGCGAACAAACCGGATTCGGTGGTTTTGGAGGCCTGGGCGGAGGAGGGGGCGTACAGGTAAATTTAGGCGGGCGTGCGCCCGGCGGTGTAAACCTGGGTGCCGCCTTTGGTAATTTACTGGGAGGCGGACAAGCGCAAAACCAAAACGGTATCAGCCGCACCCATTCAATAGGTACTAACTTTCGCAGCGATTTTGGTAAACGGAATTCGTTTTACGGCAGTTACACCTACAGCAACCGCAACACGCTGCAAGATCAGTTTACCTCACAGCAAAGCCTTATAGCCGATCCGCCTTTTACCAACATTACCCAACAGGCTACCAACAACACGTTGGGTACGCATCGTGCATTTCTGAACCTGGAGTTGTGGCTCGATTCATTCAATTATTTGAAGCTTACCCCCAACCTGTCGGTACAGGAAAGCAACAACCTGCTCAGCAACAATTTTGATATTTTCCGTTCGGCCACGCTCAAGGCACAACAGGGCACTAACCGCGATACCACCACATCGCTGCGCCCCAGTTTCCGTACCGGAATTTTATATACCCTGCGCTTCCGGAAAAAGCGGGGCCGCAGCTTTTCGCTCAATACCGATTTGGGGTATAATGAAACCGACCTGGAGCAGCTGCGGGCCAACACTACCTTGTTTTTTCAGCCCGATGGTAACCCCGGCTTTTTACTGAACCAGCTGCAGCGCATCAATCAGGATAACCGCAACAATAGTGTAAATATGCGGGCCGTGTTTACTGAGCCTATCATGAAAGACAGGTTTTTGGATTTGAGTTATAACTACAATTATAACTATGCCTTTAACGATCGCAATACCGATCAAAAAAATCTGCAAACCGGTCAGTTCAACCGCGTTGATTCGCTGAGCAACGCGTTTGAAAATAATTTCAACTTCAACCGTTTTGGCGCCAGCATTCGCACCGTTAAAAAGAAATACAACTATACGTTGGGGGTGCTGATGCAACCCGTAACCCTGCGGGGGTACAGTATTACCAAAGACAGTCTTTACCAGCCCATCCGCAACCTCAACTGGTTTCCGGTGGCACGTATGACGTACAACGTATCCCGCACCAAAACCTTTAATATATCCTACAACGGCAGTGCGCAACAGCCCACTTTTGAGCAATTGCAGCCTGTACGGGATGTTACCAACCCCCAAAACCAGCGGGAGGGGAACCCGTTTTTACGGCCGGCCATTAGCCACAGCATCAATACCAACTTCAACAACTTTAACATTGGCAGTGGCCGTGTGTTGTTTGCGGCGTTGAACCTGAATATCATTCGCAACCAAATAGTCAACAACGTCATCAACATTAAAGGCAACAACGGCCTGCCCACGGGGGCGCAGTTGAGCCGGCCCGAAAACGTGAACGGCTTTTACAACCTAACTGGCTTTTATACCTTCAGCAGGCCGTGGAGCAACCGCAAATATGTGCTAACGCTCAACGGTACACTTAATTACAACAATAACATCAACCTGGTTGACGGCAATCGGAACATCGGCCGCAACTGGCTGGTGTTACAGGGTTTTAACTTCGATTATAACGTAAAAGAGTGGCTCGAACTGAGTGCGGGTGCCCGCTATAACTTCAACAAGGCAAGTTTCAGTTTTCAAAACACGCCTGCCCAGTTGCAGCAAACCTGGGTGCTGACCAACGACGGACGGGTAGATTTACCCAAAAGCTGGATTTTGCGCTGGCATTTTGATTATACCATCAACCAGGGGCTGGCGCAGGGCGTGGCACGAGATATCGCCTTCATGAATGCCTCCATTGAGAAGGAATTTTTCAAGAAAAAGAACGGCACGCTGCGGCTGGAAGCCTTTGATATTTTCAATCAAAACATTAACATCAACCGTAACGTAAGCGCCAACTTTATTACTGACACCCGTATTAACCGCCTTACGCAGTACTTTATGCTAACGTTTCAGTACCGCATTAACAAGTTCCGTGGGCAGCAAATCGAACAGCAGCGTTTCCGGACTATTGGCGGAGGTAGGATGATGATGTTCAACCAATAAAAAAAGAGCGGCTTTATAGCCGCTCTTTTTGTAATAGACTTAATCAATTTATCGGGTCGTATAAATCTTAACAAATCCATCGGTTTCGCTACTTACTATCAGCAAGCTTTTTCTAATGGGGCTATCGGGTGCAGGAACGAACAATACGCCTTCCGGGCCAACACCGGTGTTAAGCCACTGCAGGTAGCGCGGTTTTACCGGGTTGGTAACATCATATACCATTACCGCGTTGCCACGTTCCAATCCTACAAAAAGCAGATTGTTATTTCCAACTCTTCCTATTGCCAGGCCTTCGGGTTCGCATCCCTTATCATCACTGCGGTTATCGGGATATTTTCCGAGTGCAGCAGCTGTTTTGTCAATAAAGTCGCGGCTATCATAAATTAATTTTCCGGTTCGTCCGTGCCAAATGCTGAATGAGCGGGCACCGTAAGAATATAAAGCATCAAAATCTCCGTCGCCATCGGTATCGCCCAAGGTTGTAGTGATATTCAAACGCCCCAGTTGTGCATTGGCCTTAAGAGTTGCTGCATTCGGAAAAGCCTGTGGATCCAATACGATTGCACTATTGTTGATTCTTCGTATTTCACTAAATCCGGTCCATTCCCTTGCATCGCCTTCATTTGCCGTAAACACAAAGGGTACATTGTTATGACTCATTACGGCTATGGCATCGGGTTGATAAATGCCTTTAACTGGCCAGCTGTTGAAGAAAATACCCCCATCTTGATCGCTGGGGTCGATGGTGTTTTGCGGCGAATTGTAATCTTTGAAACCCATCGGATGGATTTGCACGATTGATTTCGCAACCAGGTCAATTTCAGCAAATGCGTTGTTTTCCTGCAGGGTAACCCACGCTGTTTTTGAATTTTCTGAAACGGTAATGTATTCAGGTTCAATATCCTGTGCAAAACTTGCGTTTTTGCCAAAAATGCGCAGTCCTTTCGCTTTCAGTTCCGCTTCATTTGCAGCAAACTTGCTGAAATCGAGAGTGGTAACCTGGTAATTGTTGTTTACCTCAATGATTGAAACACTGCCTACGGGGTCGATGGTGTACGCATCATTAGGTTCGCCTTCATTAGCCGAAAGAATGAAATTTCCATCGGGGCTAAACGTTACCATATCGGGTAGAGAACCAACGGTAACTTCTGCCAAAACTGCATAATCAGTAGTGGTAAATACCACAACTTTCCCCGGGCTTACTTTGTCGGCCGCTTCAATGCCGGCTGCAAGTTTCCCCTTGCTAACAGCAACGCTGTTTACAAATCCTCCAAAAATCTGCGTATTAATGGCGCCCAATAAATAGGGGGCAAAGGGGTTACTCAGGTCCAACACATCAATTCGGTTGTTGCCGGAACTGTTATTTACAACAAACAGTTTTTTCGTTGCGGGATCAAATGCGCTGATTTCAGCGGCGCCCAAATTGCCGATTTTGATGCTGCTTATTTCTTCAAAAGTAGTTGATTCAGAAAGGTTTGCGACACGTGCAGCAATAGGTAAATCCTGCAATGAATTGGTAGCTTCGGGCTGCTTGGTGCATGCATATACAGATGCTGCGAACAGCAGAAGGAATATTTTTCTCATGATTGTAAGTTTTATGGCTTGAAATTGGGCGGTCAAGCTTAACCGAGTGTTACGGCTGTATTAACTTATTGTAAGAATTTGGTATGGTTTAGATGGTTTTCTGTTGCTCCCTGGTCAGCGCTTTTTTTATAATTTCAAACACGCCTGCTCAAAAAACAGCCCTTTCCACTACCTTTGCGCCCTGAAAATCGGTGCCGGCGGCACCGATTGTAATCCCATCAGTTAAAAACTCCGAACACATGCCCGGTCAATTAAAAGAGGTACGGAACCGCATTAAAAGCGTGCAGAGTACGCAGCAGATAACCAAGGCCATGAAAATGGTGAGTGCCGCTAAATTGCGGAAAGCCCAGGATGCCATTATTCAAATGCGGCCGTACGCCCAAAAGTTGCAGGAAACCCTCAGCAACATCGTCAGCAGCAGCGATGGCGATGTAAGTGTACTGAAACTGGCTGCCGAGCGGCCGGTAGAGCGGGTGCTGTTTATTGTAATTACCAGCGACCGGGGCCTTTGCGGCGCCTACAACACCAACATTGTAAAACTGGCCAAGCAAACCATTGCCGAGCAATACCAGGCCCAGTACCAGAAAGGAAATGTGCATGTTTGGGGCATTGGCAAAAAGGGAACCGAAGCGTTTCAGCGTGCCGGTTTTCCCACCAGCGATGCCTACCGCGATTTGTTTCACCACCTCAGCTTTGAAGCCGTACAGCAGGTGAGCGCTGCAGCCATGAAAGCCTTCATGGCCGGCGAATACGACGTGGTGGAACTGGTGTACAGCGAGTTTAAAAACGCGGCCAGCCAGCGCTTTAAGGTTGAGCGGTTTTTGCCCATACCCAAGGCAGCGCCAGCAACCAAAACCCAAAAGGCCGACTTTATTTTTGAACCCACCAAAGAAGAGCTGGTGGCCGAACTGATGCCGAAAATTTTGAACACGCAGTTGTTTAAAGCCGTGCTCGATGCCAACGCCAGCGAGCATGGCGCCCGCATGACGGCCATGGATAAAGCCAGCGACAATGCCAACGAACTGCTGCGTACCCTGCGCATCAGTTACAACCGGGCCCGTCAGGCAGCCATTACCACCGAACTGACCGAAATTGTGAGCGGTGCCGCTGCCCTGAATGGCTAAGCATTGCTGCCCCGAACGTTTGTGCATTACCCTTAAACCCGGCAAATTTTCATGGAACTAAGCGCCATCATACCGCATGTGGAAGTGTTGATTTTTGCGGCCGACCGGCCCTTATCCACGCTTGAATTGTGCGACTTGTTCAACAACGCCCACGCTTTTATTGAAGAGCGGGCCACGCTGGATCAAATTGAGGCCGCGGTGGAGGCCATCCGTGAAAAATACGCTTCCGAATTTTACCCCTTTGAAGTGCGGGAAAGCGGCGGAGGCTGGCAGTTTCTTACCAAAAAAGAGTATCACAAAACCGTAGCCCAGATTAACGGCGATAAATTTTTGAAACGCCTGAGCACGGCTGCGCTGGAAACCCTGGCCATTATTGCCTACAAACAGCCCATTACCAAAGGCGAAATGGAGGCCATCCGCGGCGTAAGTTGCGATTACACCATACAAAAGTTGCTCGAAAAAGAACTGATTGTAATCACCGGCCGTAACGAAAAGCTACCCGGCCAGCCACTGTTGTACGCTACTTCCCGTTCGTTTATGGACTACTTCGGCATCAACTCGCCCGACGACCTGCCCCGCATTAAAGAAATTGTGGGCAACGAACTGGTGGAACCCACGGCCGTACAACATGAGTTTAAGCCCGAAGATGCCGACCTGTTGCCCGAAGCCGACACGGCACCCACTTTGGCTGTAAATGAGGCGGGCGACCTGGTGGCTGGCGCCGCCGAAACGCCTGCAGCGGAGCAAGCACCTGCAGCAACTCAATCAGAAGAAGCGACTCCCACACCCAACGCATCCCCGGAAGCAGCGAATGATGCCGCCGCATCCGACGAAACCCGGGCCGATGGTGCTGCCGCAGACGAGTCTGCCGAAAAAGAATGATGCTACGCTGAGGAATCCGGCTGTGGCAGCGTATCGCAAGTTGCAACTGCACCACCGTTCTCCCGCTCACTTGCCGGCATTTGCCTATTTTCGTGCCCGCAAACACGTATGACCCCGTCTATCTCCAACGAACAACTTTTGGCCGTAGCCCGGCAGTATGGCACGCCGCTGTATGTATATCATGCCGAAACCATTGCCCACCAGTATCACAAACTCAAAACAGCTTTTTCGGTACTGAATGCCCGCATTTTTTATGCCTGCAAGGCGCTTACCAATATTGCGGTACTGCGGTACATTAATCAGCTGGGTTGCGGTGCCGACTGCAGCAGCAGCAACGAAGTGCAACTGGCCCTGCTGGCAGGTTTTACACCCGATCGCATTTTGTACACCAGCAACGGTATCGCCTTTGCGGAAATTGAGGAAGTGGCGCAAAAGGGCGTGCATGTAAACATTGATAGCCTCAGCAATCTTGAAAAATTTGGCCGGCGTTTCGGCAGCAGCTATCCGGTAGGCGTACGGTTGCGCCCCAACATCATGGCCGGGGGCAATCTCAAAATTTCAACCGGGCATAGCAAAAGCAAGTTTGGCATACCCGTTGAACAGCTCGATGAACTGCTGCGCATTGCCGATACCTATCAACTGAACATTCGCACCCTGCACATTCATACCGGCAGTGATATTAAGGATGCCGATGTGTTTGTTCGTGGCCTGGAAGTGTTGTTTGATGTGGTACCGCATTTTCCGCACCTGGAGGTGTTGGATTTGGGAGGCGGTTTTAAAGTGCCCTACCACCCCGATGAAAAAGAAACCGATGTGGTGCAGCTGGGCCTCCGGTTGCGTGATGCGCTGCAGCAGCACGAAACTACCCGCCACCGCAACCTGCAGGTGTGGTTTGAGCCCGGCAAATACCTGG
Source organism: Lacibacter sp. (assembly GCA_046297415.1). Classification (GTDB taxonomy): domain Bacteria; phylum Bacteroidota; class Bacteroidia; order Chitinophagales; family Chitinophagaceae; genus Lacibacter. The sequence continues at coordinate 191,852 of JBKBIL010000005.1, read as the reverse complement.
TGAGCGCCTGCGGCTACCTGCTCAGCACGGTAAATGTACTAAAGCAAAACGGCGATGTGCAGATCGCCGGAATTGATACCGGCCTCAACCATCTGATTCGGCCCATGATGTACGATGCCTATCATCACATTTGCAACATCAGCAATCCCGATGCGCCGCAACAGCCGTATATGGTTACCGGTAATGTATGCGAAACCGATACGTTTGCCGACAATCGCCTGTTGCCGCAGGTGCGGGAAGGTGATGTGCTGGCCATTTGCAACGCAGGCGCCTATGGTTTTGAAATGAGCAGTAATTACAACGCACGCTTTCGGCCGGCCGAAGTACTTTTCGAAAACGGCACGCCCCGCCTCATTCGCCGCCGCGATACGCTGGAAGATTTGCTGCGCAACCAAATAACGGATTAAAAGCGTTTTTAGCAGCGGCTGCCGTAAAGTTGTATCTTTCACGGGCTGTCCGGGTGTACGGGCAGCCGAAGAAAATTTTGCAACTGCAAATGTTTTTCCCGTGAATCCGCAGGCACAACAATTCATCAGGCTCATGCGCCACCCCCTGCACAGCAGGCTTTTTATGCTGCTGAAACTGCCGGCCGCCTATTTTTCGGGTGTACGTATCCGGCAGCTTACCCCGGAGCGGGCGGTTGTATCGGTGCCGTATAAGTGGTTTTCGCAAAACCCCTTCCGTTCTACCTACTTTGCCTGTTTGGCCATGGCTGCCGAAATGAGTACCGGCCTGCTGGCGTTGATGCAACTGTACAAGCGCAAGCCCGCTGTAAGCATGCTGGTGGTAAAACTGGAGGCGCACTATTTTAAAAAAGCAACCGGCCTTACCAGTTTTGTATGCGAAGCCGGTGCCGATTTTGAGCGGATTGTAGATGAATGCATTCGCACCGGCGCGCCGCTTACCTATGTGGCCACCGCCGTGGGCCGTAACGAAGCCGATGAATTGGTGGCCGAATTTTTCATTACCTGGTCGTTTAAGGCAAAGGTTTAACAATCGCTAACCCGGCAGCACGCAGAAAGCTGTATCTTAAAGCCATGAAAATCGCATTCCACGGCGCTGCCCGTACCGTTACCGGCAGCAAACACCTGCTAACGCTCAGCAACGGCAAACAAATTTTGCTCGACTGTGGCCTCTTTCAGGGCATGGGCAACGAAACCGATACCCTTAACCGCCACTGGGGCTTTGATCCGGCCCGGGTAGATGTGGTGATACTCAGCCACGCCCATATCGACCACAGCGGCCTGCTGCCCCGCCTGTGTGCCGAAGGTTATGCCGGAAAAGTGATTTGTACCCCCGCAACGGCGCAACTGGCATCCATACTGCTGGCCGATAGTGCCCTTATTCAGGAAGATGAAGTGAAGTACGAAAACAAACGCCGCGCCATTAGTGGACAGCCCTACCTGAAACCCCTTTATACCCAGGCCGATGCCGAAGAGGTAAACAACCGCTTTGTAACGGTAGAGTATGGCAACTGGTTTACGGTAACCGAAGGGGTGGAGGTGCTGTTTACCGATGCCGGCCACATCATTGGCAGCGCCTGTGTACACCTGCGCATTAACGACGGGGGGCGCACCCGCCGCCTAACCTATTCGGGCGATATCGGCCGCTACCGCGACCTGATTTTGCGCTCGCCCGAAGAATTTCCGCAGGCCGATATCATCATCATGGAATCTACCTACGGCAACAGCCTGCACGATAATACCATTTCAACCCCCGATTGCCTGCTGGAATGGATCGAAAAAGCCTGCCTGAAGAAAAAAGGCAAACTCATTATCCCCGCATTCAGCGTGGGCCGCACCCAGGAGTTGTTGTACGACCTGAATCAGCTGGAACTGGAGCGCCGCCTGCCCGAACTGGATTATTTTGTGGATAGTCCGCTCAGCTACGAAGCCACTCAGGTGGTAAAAAGCTATCCGCATTATTTTAACAGCCGCATTCAAAAAGTGCTGCAAACTGATAACGATCCCTTTCAGTTCAGGGGCTTAAAGTTTATTCGCAAAGCCGAAGAGTCGAAACTGCTGAACTTCCGCAACGGGCCTTTTGTAGTCATCAGCGCCAGCGGCATGGCCGATGCGGGCCGGGTAAAACACCACATTTTTAATGCCATCGAAAACAGCCGCAACACCATTCTGTTCACCGGATATTGCGAGCCCAACTCGCTGGGCGGCCGCCTGCTGGCCGGGCGTAAAGAGGTGGGCATTTTTGGCGTAACCAAAGAAGTGCATGCCGAAATTGGCCAAATCCGCAGCATGAGCGCCCACGGCGATTATGAAGATATGAGCCAGTGGCTGGCCTGTCAAAACCCCCGTGAAGTGGAACAGTTGTTTTTGGTGCATGGCGACTACAACGTGCAACAACCCTTCCGCGACCGGTTATTGCGCAAAGGCTTTCAGCAGGTGGTAATTCCCGAGCGGCATTTTGAAACAGGTATCTGATTCACTACTCCATTCTCAGCACCGTCTCCCTGAGGGTACGGTGCGTTTTATTATGAGTATTTTCTGAAGCAGCGCCAGCATCCAGCCTGTACCGGAATAGCAATAGGCAGGCAGGAATGATTATGAAACGGGCAAAAAAAATCCCGCCAATCAGGCGGGATTTTTCGTACCACGTACGGGATTCGAACCCGTGATTCCTCCGTGAAAGGGAGGCGTCTTAACCCCTTGACCAACGCGGCATTTTTGGGAGTGCAAAGATAAGTGCCCACTTTTTTGCAACCAAAAAAATCAGCAAAAAATTAATCGGTTTTTGCCGCCCGGCCGCCCGCCCCCGCTGCCGCAAAACCTTGCAAACCAATGCCGCAACAAATGTTTGTAATGAAAATTTATGACCCCGGTTGTGCAAAAAAATGATACCCAACAGGCACAGTTCGGCCGGCAGCCGTTAACTTCGCAACGCTTTTAAAGATTGTTCATCTCAAACTTCATGCATCATGAGCACAGTTAAAGTTGCTATCAACGGATTTGGACGCATCGGCCGCCTGGTGTTTCGCCAGATCTACAACATGGAAGGAATTGATGTGGTAGCCATCAACGATTTAACCTCGCCCAAAGTGTTGGCCCACCTGCTGAAATACGATACCGCACAGGGACGCTTCAACGAAACCGTAACCGCCGAAGAAGGCGCCATCGTGGTTAACGGCGAAACCATTAAGGTGTATGCCCAAAAAGATCCCGCCCAAATTCCCTGGAAAGAGCACGATGTGGATGTGGTGCTGGAGTGCACCGGCTTTTTTACCGATAAAGCCAAGGCCGAAGCCCACCTGGCAGCCGGCGCCAAAAAAGTAGTAATCAGCGCGCCAGCCACCGGCGATCTCAAAACCATCGTATTCAACGTAAACCACCAAATTCTCGATGGTTCCGAAACCGTTATCAGCTGCGCCAGCTGTACCACCAACTGCCTGGCTCCCATGGCGCAGGTGCTTGAGGAAAAGTTTGGCATCGTTAACGGCCTCATGACCACCGTACACGCTTACACCAACGACCAAAACACCCAGGATGCCCCGCATGCAAAAGGCGACCTGCGCCGGGCCCGTGCCGCCGCACAAAACATTGTGCCCAACAGCACCGGTGCGGCCAAAGCCATTGGCCTGGTATTGCCCAGCCTCAAAGGCAAGCTCGATGGCAGCGCCCAGCGGGTACCCACCCTTACCGGCTCGCTTACCGAACTTACCTGCATCCTAAGCAAAAAAGTAACCGTAGAAGAAATCAACGCCGCCATGAAGGCCGCCGCCAACGAAAGCTACGGTTATACCGAAGACGAAATTGTAAGCAGCGATATCATTGGCATTACCTACGGTTCGTTGTTCGATGCCACCCAAACCCGGGTACAAAACGTGGGCGATACCCAACTGGTACGCACCGTAGCCTGGTACGACAACGAAATGAGTTACGTAAGCCAGCTGGTGCGCACGCTGCACTATTTTGCAAAACTCATCAAGTAACAACATCCGATGCCCCGCTGCCACGGGGCATTTTTTATTCAGCCAAATGAAACAACTATGTCAAAATTTTCCCAGTACAACTTCGCCGGCCAAAAAGCCCTGATACGGGTTGATTTTAATGTGCCGCTCGACAAAACAACCCTTGCCATCAACGACGATACCCGCATGCGGGCCGCCCTGCCCACCATTCAAAAAGTGTTGCACGATGGCGGCAGCGTAATTCTGATGAGCCACCTGGGCCGCCCCAAAGAAGGCCCCGAAGAAAAATCATCGCTCAAACACCTGGTGCCCCATCTTTCGCAACTGCTGGGCGGCATTACCGTACAGTTTGCCAACGACTGTATTGGCGAAGAAGCCGTACAAAAAGCCGCGGCTTTACAGCCCGGCCAGGTGCTGCTGCTCGAAAACCTGCGCTTTCATAAACACGAAGAAAAAGGCGACCCCGCCTTTGCCGAACAACTCAGCAGGCTGGGCGATGTGTATGTAAACGATGCCTTTGGCACCGCCCACCGGGCCCACGCCTCCACTGCCGTTATAGCGCAATATTTTCCGCCCGAAAAGCGCATGTTTGGCCTGCTGATGGAGGCCGAAGTGGCCGCGGCCGAAAAAGTGCTGCACAATGCCGAAAAACCCTTTACCGCCATCATCGGCGGCGCCAAGGTGAGCGATAAAATTCTGATACTCGAAAACCTGCTCGGCCGCGCCACCCACATTATCATCGGCGGCGGCATGGCTTACACCTTCCTGAAGGCCATGGGCGGCAGCATCGGCAACTCGCTTTGCGAAGAAGACCGCCTCGAAACCGCCAAAGCCATTCTTGAAAAAGCGGCTGCTGCGGGCGTAACCCTTCACCTGCCCAGCGACAGTGTGATAGCCGACAAATTTGCCGCCGATGCCAACACCTCCACCGCCCCCAGCAATCAAATTCCCGATGGCTGGATGGGGCTGGACATTGGCCCCAACGCCTGCGAACATTTCCGCAACGTATTGCTGCAATCCAAAACCATTTTATGGAACGGCCCCATGGGCGTTTTTGAAATGGAAAAATTTCAGCACGGCACCAAAGCCATTGCACAGGCCGTTGCCGATGCCACCCAAAACGGCGCCTTCAGCCTGGTAGGCGGTGGCGACAGCGTTTCGGCCGTTAACGATTTCGGCTTTGCTAACAAAGTAAGCTACATTTCCACCGGCGGCGGCGCCATGCTCGAGTTTTTCGAAGGCAAAATACTGCCGGGCATAGCCGCCGTACAGCAGGCATAAGCAACTGCAAGGGGGTAGGGTTGGGGCTGTCGGCCCCGGTGCCTGCAGCGGCAGCAGTACCGGTGTTTCGCTGCAAGTCCTCGCACCCGCCGGGTGCTGCGGGCTTTCCGCTGCACCCCGGCAGCCTTGCAACAGCAGTAATATCTGCAACAATTTATGGGGCGGCCTTTGGCCGCCCCATTGGCTTTTCGGCACTAGCCGCCCGGCATGGCTTAGCAACGGCTGCCACCAGTTATTTTGCTTACAACAGGTATGCAATCGGTAAAAAATCGGCTGCATGATTGTGATAGCGCCTTAGGGCTTCGTAAATGCGAGCACTACAATGCCCAACACCGGAGTGCACATAACAGCAACCGAAAAAACGCAAAAGCACAGTTGTCTCTTTCATCAAACAGCCAACAACGCAAAATTTCACAGAAATTACACACCCGTTTTACTACATTAGCTGCATTAAAAACACAAACACATGAAATCGGGATCAATTATTGCCATTGTAGTAGTGGCCCTGCTGGCCATCGTTGGCTTTATGGGCTGCAACGGGTATAACGGACTAGTGCAGCAAGATGAAGTAGTGAAAAAAGCCTGGAACAACGTTCAGGCCGAATATCAAAACCGGGCCGACCTGGTACCCAACCTCGTTAATACCGTAAAAGGCGCCGCCAATTTTGAGCAGGAAACCCTAACAAAAGTCATCGAAGCTCGCTCCAAAGCCACATCCGTGCAACTCAGCGCCGATGAGCTCACCCCCGAAAACCTGGCTAAATTTCAACAGGCCCAAAGCGAACTCTCCGGTGCGCTCAGCCGCCTGCTGGTAACCGTAGAACGCTATCCCGAACTAAAGGCCGTGCAGGGATTTCAGGATTTGCAACGCCAGCTCGAGCAAATCGAAAACAACATCAAAAACGCCCGTAAGCAGTTCAACGAAGCCGTTAACGGCTACAACGTAAAAGTGCGTTCCTTCCCCATGAACCTGCTGGCCGGCATGTTTGGCTTTCACATGAAAGAGGGCTTCCAGGCCGAGGTGGGCAGCGAAAAAGCGCCGGAAGTGAAGTTCTGATACGGCATTCAATAACAGTGCCTTTTTCGATAAAAGCACCCCGTTGCAAAATATCATTTCATGCAACGGGGTGCGTTTAAAATCAGCTCGGTTTATGAAGGCAAAAAGGTTACGTATATGGCATGTTGCGGTATTGCTGCTGGTTGTAATGGCCGGTTTTACGGCCTATAGTTATAACCGGCTGGTGCGTGCCGACGAAGCGGTAAAGCTGGCCTGGGGCGAACTGCAAAACCTGTACGGCCGCCGGGCCGATTTGGTACCAACCCTGGTAACCATTGTGCAGGGCGCTGCCGCTTTTGAAAAAAGCCTGCTGCAAGAGCTTACCGAGGCCCGCAGCAAGGCCACCGCGTTGCAACTGCAGCAACCCACTGCCGGCAATTTTGCCGCACAGGAACAGGCACAGGGCAACCTGGCCGTTTCCATGAGCCGGGTGCTGGCCGTGGTAGAGGCCTATCCGGATGTAAAAGCCACCAAAAGTTTTTTATACCTGCAAACCCAATTGGAAGGGACCGAGCGGCGCATAAAAGTGGCACGCAAAGACTTTAATACCGCCGTTCAACAGTACAACACGCTGGTGCGCAGTTTTCCGGTAAGCCTTACCGCCCGCATGTTTGGCTTTCGGTTGCGGGAGGGCTTTACCGCCGATACCGAAGCGGCGCCCGAAGTAAAATTTTAAATAACAGCAAGGCTATGGGGTTGTTTTCTTTTTTGAACAAAAAAAAGGACTGGTTTACGCCTGCCGAGCAGGAAGAAATACTGGCCGCCGTACGGGCTGCCGAGCGGCAAACCTCCGGCGAAATCCGAATTTTTATTGAAAGCCGTTGTGCCTACGTAAACCCCCTTGACCGGGCAGCCGAAATTTTTTTCGGCTTAAACATGCATCAAACCCAACAACGCAATGCCGTGTTGGTGTATCTGGCCATGAAAGACCATCAGCTGGCCATTTACGGCGACCAGGGCATTCACGAACGGGTGGGTACCGCATTTTGGACGGCCGAAGTGCAGAAAATGATTGCCGCCTTCGGAAAAAGCTGTTACAAAGAAGGCATCATTGAAATTGTAAACGATATCGGCAGGGTGTTGGCCGAACAATTCCCCTACCATAATGAAGATAAAAACGAGTTGCCCGACGAAATTGTGTTTGGCCGGTAATACTGCTATGCGTACACTCAAAAACCTGTTGCTGCTGTTGTTGCTGTTACCGCTTACCGGTGTGGTAGCGGCACAGGATTTGGAAAAATACATTCCGGATCCGCCCCGCCCGCCCCGGCTGGTAAACGATTACCTGAACATTCTTTCGCCTACGCAGGCAGAGGCGCTGGAGCAAAAGCTGGTGGCATACGACGACAGTACTTCCAACCAAATTGCCATAGTAACCATTGGCGATATTGGCGGCTACGGCATTGATGAATTTGCCGTGGCGCTGGGCCGTAAGTGGGGGGTAGGCGGCAAACAATTTAATAACGGTATTGTATTGGTGGTGTTGATTGATGCCAAGCGCAATCAACGAAAAGTGTTTATTGCCACCGGCTACGGACTGGAAGGCGCCATACCCGACTATACCGCCAAAGAAATTATTGAAACCCGCATTTTACCCAACTTCCGGGCCAATGATATTTACCGGGGCCTCGATGAAGGAGTAACTGCACTTATGCAGGCGGCAGCAGGTACCTACAAAGCCCCGGAGGGCTATCGCAAAAGAAAGAAAGGCGATGGCGAAGGCAGTATATTGGCTGCCATCATCATTTTTATTGTTATCATGATTATACTCTCCAACATCAACCGCAGGGGTGGAGGCGGAATGGTGAGCCGCAGAGGATACCGCCGCTGGGATGATGGTCCGCCGGTAATGTGGTTCCCCACCGGTGGTGGCGGCCGCGGCTTTGGCGGTGGCGGTTTTGGTGGCGGTGGTTTTGGAGGCTTTGGCGGTGGCGGCTTTGGCGGCGGCGGCGCAGGTGGCAGCTGGTAGGTGAGGTGTAAGGCGTAAGGTGTAAGGTGTAAGGTTTGAGGTTTTAGGTTTAAGGTTTAAGGTTTTGGGTTTGTCAATGTCTAAAAAACAGTGGGGCGTTTTTTCATCGTTAATCGGTTTTGACGTTATCCGGAAACGGGTTTTTACTGCTGTGTTGAATTGTTTTCAGTTGCAGATTGCAAGGCTTCTAATGCAACTGCATTTCTGCGCCGCCTGATAAGCAGGTTTTTGTTTTTCGCCAATACCAATCAGTTAGTTTACACACAAAAAAAGCCCGCAGTTATTCTGCGGGCTTTTATCTCCCATTCAAAATGACTTAGTTTTTCATTTTTGATTTGATGTAATCAATCTGTTGCTGCAATGCCTGTACATCAGTGCCGCCTTTTTTGGCTTCTTCTTTTTTGCCGATGATGGTTTTCAGCATATTGTCAAACACCGGGCCCACACCAAACTGTTCGGGTATTTGGTCGCGGAAGGCTACAATGGCATCTACTCCTTTTTTAACCTTCTCCGTGTCGCGTATGGCGCCTAAAAAGTTGGCAAATGTAAAGGTAAGGTTGAATTTGGCCTGGCTCAGGCTCAGGCTGTTATAGGCATTGGCAATAGCGTCGAAAGCAGTTTCGTCGCCGCTTTTGATGAGCAGGGTGGCAATTGCCTCCAGCAGATCGCCTTTGGTTTTACCGTTAGCCAGGCGTTTGGCTTCGGCAAGGGCGGCTTCCGCATCAACCTTGCTTAATGCAGTAAGGGCGGCACCGCTGAGGGTGTAGGACGAATCGTTAACGAGCCGTGTAAACAGTGTCTTGTATTCGGCTTTCCTGGTGTTGCCCAATACTTCAACGGCCCGGGCACGGGTAATACGACTGGGGTCTTTTTCGGCAATTTGCAGCAGCAAGGGTTCGGTGGCTTCCAATAACTTTGTGCGCTTTACGTCAATTTTGCTGATGGCAAAGCTGCGGATGCCGCTGAACGTATCTTTCAGCGCTTCTTGCATCAATGCAATCGCTTTCGGATCTTCCGGCCGCTTGCTGATGAATTCAATTGCCTCACGGCGGTCAATGTAGTGGCCGGCATATTTGTACTGATGGATGTACTCTTCCATCGTTTTGTTTTCTTTTCGGGTAGCCAGCAGCATGCGCTCACCATCAAACTGTATTAAAGAGGGTTGGGTATTGCAGCGCAGCGTAAATGAATCCACGGCATTTCGAACCCACACCTGGTGGCGGGTGCGTTGGGCTCCTTCGTACACATCAATGGCAACGGGTAAAATAAACACCTTGTCTTTTTGCGTTTGTTTTACTACTACTTTGGCTTCTTTGCTGCTGGGGTTGTAGCTGTACGTAATATCCAGGTTGGGGTGGCCGCTGCCAAAGTACCATTGGTTAAAAAACCAGTTCAGGTCTTTGCCGGTAACTTCTTCAAAAGCAAGGCGCAGCTGGTGCGCTTCGGCTGCCTTAAACTTGTTTTGCGTTAAAAACAGGTTCAGCGATTTAAAAAACGCACTATCGCCCACATAATGGCGCAGCATGTGCAGAATACGGCCGCCTTTGTTGTAGCTTACGGCATCAAACATATCTTCCTTGTCTTTGTAGTAAAAACGCACCAGGTCTTTTTTCTCGCTATTGCTGTTCAGATAGCCCTGCATGGCAGTATAATGGGTGGCGCCGGCTTTGTCTTTTCCGTACTTGTATTCATCCCACAGGTATTCACTGTAATTGGCAAACGACTCGTTGATGGTAAGGTTACTCCAGCTTTCGGTAGTTACCAGGTCGCCAAACCAGTGGTGAAACAGTTCGTGGGCAATGGTGCCTTCCCAACTGTTGCCATCAACCAGCTCACGGGCATCCTGCTGGGCGCTTTCCTGATGCAGGGTGGCGGTGGTATTTTCCATGGCGCCGCTCACGTAATCGCGGGCCACCATCTGGCTGTATTTCACCCAGGGGTAATCCACACCGGTAATGCGGGAAAAGTAGGTCATCATTTCAGGCGTATTGCCAAAAATTTTACGGGCAACCGGCTCGTATTCTTTTTCAACATAGTAGTTCACTTCTTTTCCGCGCCAGCTGTCTTTTACAACCGCAAATTCACCGGCGCCCATGAAAAACAGGTAGGGGGCATGGGGCTGGTCCATCTTCCAACTATCGGTACGGGTACCGTTGGCATTCAGTTTTTGGCTCACCAGTTTGCCATTGCTCAGGGTTACCCACCGGGCCGGCACCGTCATGTTAATTTCCTGCGTGGTTTTTTGATTGGGTTTGTCAATGGTGGGTACCCATACGCTGGTGCCTTCCGTTTCGCCCTGCGTCCAAAACTGGGTGGGCTTGTTTTTTTCGCTGCCGGTGGGGTTAATGAAGTAGAGGCCCTTGGCATCGGTTATGGCAGCGCTTCCCTGGGCTTTGTAGTTGTTGGGGCGGGCTATGTAATCAATGTAAACCGTAATTTTTTCCGTACGCTTCACCGGGCGGCCCAGTTGAATGTGCAGCTCTAGGCTGTCGTAGGTGTACTTTAATGGCGTACGGCCCGTACCGCTTACCAGCGCCACTTCTTTAATTTCCATGCCCTTGGCATCCAGCACCAGCTGGGTTTGCTCGTAAAAATGGGGCTGCAGGGTCAGCCAAACCTGACCAATTAGTTCTGCTTTCGGAATATCGAAATTGGCATTCAGCCGCGTATGCAGCAGGTTAAAATGCTTTTCGGGAGTGGCCCGGTAAAGGGTTTTCCAACTGGTATCGGCATCAGTAGCCGGTTGTGCCAGCACCGGATGCGCCAGCATAAGTGTCCATAACAAAACAACTAATAATCGCATGTACATATAATTTGGCAGTAAAGATAGGCTGCAACGGCAGCAGCCGCTCCGTTTTTTGGCAAAAGGTTTGTAAAACAGGTGTAATAAAAAATTAGCTTTGTGGCTATGCGTTTTGGAAAGTTGCAGTTGTTATTGTTAATGTTTCTGCTGTTGGGCACGGGCATAGCCCCGCTGCAGGCTCAGTTGAATTATTTTTTGTATCTGGAATCGGAAAACCGGGAGCCGTTTTACGTGCGGTACCAAAATAAAATACATGCCGCCCCCAACGGCTATTTGATTTTAAGCAAACTTACCGAAGGTGAAGTACGGCTGGAGCTGGGTTTTCCGCAAAGCACCATTCCCGAGCAGCCTTTTAGCATTACCATGGGCAAAACCGACCGGGGCTTTTTGCTCCGCAATTTCTCCGACCGGGGCTGGGTTTTGTACGACCTGCAGCAATCGCTTGTAATAACCACGGTACCCCGGCAATCGCAACAGGTGGCTTCATCCGGCGAAACCCGGGTAACGCCTGCGGTAAACGATCCGTTTGCCAACATGCTGTCGGCCGTTACGCAAGACAGTACCGTTAAGTTTGTTACCGTGCAAAAAGATCCCCCGCCGGCCGATACCCTGCGCCAAACCGTTTCAAAGCCGGCAACACCCGGTAACGGGGCCGGAAGCAATCGCACCGGTACAACCGCCCCGCAGCAGCCGGCCGCATCAACAACAGTAGCGGTAGAAAAGCCTGCGACAACACAACCTGTTTCAATACAGCCTGAGCCCGTAAATGTACCGCAGGCTGCGCCCGAACCCGAATGGGTGGCGCCCCCCAAATCAACGGTGGAGTTACTCAGGCGCTTTGAAAGCAGTGCCGGATACGACCTGGTGTTTCGGGTAGAAGAAAGTTCAGGCAATGCCGATACGGTTAAGTTGTTTATAGAGGGCGGGAGAGTTCCGATGCAACCGGATGAACAGGTAGTGGCTGACAGCAGCGCACCGCAACAAGCCATGGCCCCAACCGATACCCTCCAGGCAGTAGTACTGCCGGGCCGTGATACCATTCAGCCCGTAGTTGCCGACACGCTTACAGCCGAACAGGTGCCGGTGGCAAGCGATACCTTACGCACCCAGGGCCCGCGGCCAGTGCCCGAAATAAAACCGGAGAGTAATAAGGAGCCGCAACCCGAACCGCAACAAAATTTGCAGCCCCAACAACCACAGCAGCAAACGCCGGCACCGCAACCGCAGCAACAGCCAACCGCCGTACCCAATACCAATTGCAAGCAGCTGGCTACCGATGAAGATTTTGTGAAACTGCGGCGGCGCATGGCGCAGCAAAAACGGGATGAAGATATGGTGCAGGAGGCCCGGCGCCAGTTTCAGCAGCGGTGTTATACCACGGCACAACTGCGGGTGTTGGGCAGTTTGCTGCTGACCGATGAATGGCGCTACCGGTTATATGATGCCGCCATGCCCTTTGTGAGCGATTTCAGTAATTTTCCCCAGTTGGAAAGCACCATTCAAAGCGAATACTTCCGGAAACGCTTTGTGGCCCTGTTACCTAATAACTGATTATGCCCCGTTATTTTTTGGAAGTTGCGTACAAGGGTACCCATTACAGCGGTTTTCAGGTGCAGCAAAATGCCCACACGGTGCAGGCTGAAGTGGAGGCGGCGTTTCATACCTTTTTTCGCAAGCCGGTACAGCTAACGGGTTCGTCCCGCACCGATGCGGGGGTACATGCCCGGCAAAACTTTTTCCATTTCGATTGGGATACCGTATTCGACCATCGGGCTTTGTACAACCTGAATGCCCTGTTACCGCCCGACGTGGTATTACGGCAGGTATATGCGGTACCCGATACCGCCCATTGCCGTTTTGCCGCCCTAAGCCGCTTATATCATTACACGGTGTACCAGCAAAAAGATCCGTTTTTGGACGACCGGGGCTGGTTTTTCCCCTACCGCCTGAATACCGACCTGTTGCAGCAACTGGCCCGCGAAGTGTCCGCCCATACCAACTTTTACGCTTTTTCGAAGCGTAACACGCAGGTGCACACATACAACTGCCATATTATGGAAAGCCGCTGGGTACAGGATGGCGCCATTTGGCGCTACGAAGTACGGGCCAACCGGTTTTTACGGGGCATGGTGCGGGGGCTGGTGGGCACCATGCTGCGGGTGGCCAGGGGAAATATGGAGGTAGCAACCTTCCGGCAACTGTTGCAGGCGCAAACAACAGCGGCGGCCGACTTTTCTGCACCGGGTAAAGGACTCACGCTGATGCAGGTAGCATACCCCCAGGGCTTGTTGCACTAAAAATTTTTTTAGCCTGAAAGCCTTGTGGGAAGCGCATTTCAGAAAATATCAAAAAATTTGATGCAAAAAAGTTTGGTTCGAACTTTTAAACCGTCTTATCTTTGCAACCCGCAAATGAAAAAACGCGGTAGTTCTTTAAAAAATGGGAGTTTAACCAACTCGAAATCAGCTTGTTAGTGCAAAAAGTCGGTTTCAAAAAAAATCAAAAAAAAATTGAAAAAAAGTTGGTTGAAATAAAAAACTCCCTACCTTTGCACTCCCGTTCAAAAAACGGGTAACAAAAACGACAAAGTTCTTTGAAAGATTGGAAGCAACAGCAACGTTTTAATTAAAGATTAGAACGGGTAAACCAAGCGTAACACATTCGAGAAGACTACGTTAATTTCTAAGATTAACAAAGTCAGTATCAAACATCATTTACAATGGAGAGTTTGATCCTGGCTCAGGATGAACGCTAGCGGCAGGCTTAATACATGCAAGTCGAGGGGCAGCAGGCCTGTAGCAATACAGGCGCTGGCGACCGGCAAACGGGTGCGGAACACGTACGCAACCTCCCTCTAACTGGAGGATAGCCCACCGAAAGGTGGATTAATACTCCATAATATATTCAAGTGGCATCACCTGGATATTAAAGCTCCGGCGGTTAGAGATGGGCGTGCGCCTGATTAGGTAGTTGGCGGGGTAACGGCCCACCAAGCCTACGATCAGTAGCTGATGTGAGAGCATGATCAGCCACACGGGCACTGAGACACGGGCCCGACTCCTACGGGAGGCAGCAGTAAGGAATATTGGTCAATGGACGCAAGTCTGAACCAGCCATGCCGCGTGAAGGATGAAGGTCCTCTGGATTGTAAACTTCTTTTCTCTGGGACGAAACCCCCGATTTCCATCGGGCCTGACGGTACCAGAGGAATAAGCACCGGCTAACTCCGTGCCAGCAGCCGCGGTAATACGGAGGGTGCAAGCGTTATCCGGATTTACTGGGTTTAAAGGGAGCGTAGGCGGGCAGTTAAGTCAGTGGTGAAATCTCTGGGCTTAACCCGGAAACTGCCATTGATACTATCTGTCTTGAATATTCTGGAGGTAAGCGGAATATGTCATGTAGCGGTGAAATGCTTAGATATGACATAGAACACCGATTGCGAAGGCAGCTTACTACGGGATCATTGACGCTGAGGCTCGAAAGCGTGGGGATCAAACAGGATTAGATACCCTGGTAGTCCACGCCCTAAACGATGATTACTCGACATTAGCGATATTACTGTTAGTGTCTAAGCGAAAGCATTAAGTAATCCACCTGGGAAGTACGACCGCAAGGTTGAAACTCAAAGGAATTGGCGGGGGTCCGCACAAGTGGTGGAGCATGTGGTTTAATTCGATGATACGCGAGGAACCTTACCTGGGCTAGAATGCTGGGAGACCGGTGGTGAAAGCCATCTTTGTAGCAATACACTGCCAGCAAGGTGCTGCATGGCTGTCGTCAGCTCGTGCCGTGAGGTGTTGGGTTAAGTCCCGCAACGAGCGCAACCCCTATCAGTAGTTGCCATCAGGTAACGCTGGGAACTCTACTGAAACTGCCGTCGTAAGACGTGAGGAAGGAGGGGATGATGTCAAGTCATCATGGCCTTTATGCCCAGGGCTACACACGTGCTACAATGGGGAGGACAAAGGGCTGCCACTTAGCGATAAGGAGCCAATCCCAAAAACCTCCTCTCAGTTCAGATTGGAGTCTGCAACTCGACTCCATGAAGCTGGAATCACTAGTAATCGTATATCAGCAATGATACGGTGAATACGTTCCCGGACCTTGCACACACCGCCCGTCAAGCCATGGAAGCTGGGTGTACCTAAAGTCGGTAACCGAAAGGAGCTGCCTAGGGTAAAACCAGTGACTGGGGCTAAGTCGTAACAAGGTAGCCGTACCGGAAGGTGCGGCTGGAATACCTCCTTTTAGAGCATGCTGGTTTACTGCTGTTGTCTTCCGCCTTTCAATTAAGTTCTTTATAGAAACGTTCGGCCAGTTTGCTATGGATTTGGCCAATTGGCTTTACAACTAGATCCGTAGCTCAGGTGGTTAGAGCGCTACACTGATAATGTAGAGGTCCCCAGTTCAAGTCTGGGCGGGTCTACAAAATAGGAGGGGGGTTAGCTCAGTTGGCTAGAGCACCTGCCTTGCACGCAGGGGGTCATCGGTTCGACTCCGATATCCTCCACTACAACAGTTCTTTTTATTGATGTGGACGAAAGGTCTGATGATTCGTAATCATGGCATCAACAGATCAGTGGCATGTTCAGTGCGCTGGTAAAGTTCTTTGACATATTGGGATGTAACAAGTTGTATTAGAAAAGGCGATTTAGTATCATAAACTCTTTTAAAGCGAATAAGGGCGTATGGTGGATGCCTTGGGTCTGAGAGGCGATGAAGGACGTGGTAAGCTGCGATAAGCTACGGGGAGCTGCACACAAGCGTTAGATCCGTAGATTTCCGAATGGGACAACCCGGCACACTGAAGGTGTGTCACCCGCCGTAAGGCGGGAGCCAACCTCCTGAACTGAAACATCTAAGTAGGGAGAGGAAAAGAAAACAATAGTGATTCCCTGAGTAGTGGCGAGCGAAACGGGAAGAGCCCAAACCCTGGCGGCGTGCCGCCCGGGGGTTGTAGGACTGCATTTAGAAACTCTCATCAAGCTGAATCATCTGGAAAGTTGAGCCATAGCAGGTGATAGCCCTGTAAGCGCAAATTGAGAGGGACGAGCAGTATCCTGAGTAAGGCGGGACCGGAGGAATCCTGCCCGAATCTGCCAGCACCATCTGGTAAGGCTAAATACTCCTCAGACACCGATAGTGAACCAGTACCGTAAGGGAAAGGTGAAAAGTACCCCGAAACAGGGGAGTGAAATAGTACCTGAAACCGTACGCTTACAAGCGGTCGGAGTCCGTCTCGGCGGATGACGGCGTGCCTTTTGCATAATGAACCTACGAGTTACTCCTCACTGGCGAGGTTAAGTTCTTCAGTAACGGAGCCGCAGCGAAAGCGAGTCCGAACAGGGCGTTCAGTCAGTGGGGGTAGACGCGAAACTTTGTGATCTATCCATGGGCAGGTTGAAGGTGTGGTAACACACACTGGAGGACCGAACTCATTAACGTTGAAAAGTTATGGGATGACCTGTGGATAGGGGTGAAAGGCCAATCAAACTGAGAGATAGCTCGTTCTCCCCGAAATGTTTTTAGGAACAGCCTCGGATATAAGACGTGTGTTAGAGGTAGAGCTACTGATTGGGCTAGGGGGCTTCACCGCCTACCAAACCCTGACAAACTCCGAATGCTAACACATATCTCCGGGAGTGAGGCTGTGGGCGCTAAGGTCCATGGCCGAGAGGGAAATAACCCAGATTAGCAACTAAGGTCCCTAATACGTAGTTAAGTTGGTCAAACGAGGTAGGACTTCTATAACAGCCAGGATGTTTGCTTGGAAGCAGCAATTCATTTAAAGAGTGCGTAACAGCTCACTGGTCGAGAGGTCCCGCACGGAAAATGATCGGGCATCAAACTACGAACCGAAGTTCTAAACCCGCCCCCGGCGGGTGGTAGGGGAGCATTGAAATCTGCTGCGAAGGTGCCTGGCGATGGGTGCTGGAGCGATTTCAAAAGAAAATGTAGGTATAAGTAGCGATAAAAGTAGTGAAAAACTACTTCGCCGTAAGTCCAAGGTTTCCTGATCAACGTTAATCGGATCAGGGTTAGTCGGGTCCTTAGGAGAACCCGAAAGGGGTATCTGATGGGAAGCTGGTTAATATTCCAGCACTTGCTTATGTTTCGATGGGGTAACGGGGTAGTGAAAGATCCGCCATCTGACGGAATAGATGGTTAAAGCGTGTAGATATACGCGGTGCAGGCAAATCCACACCGTGTGTCGAACGTGATAGTACCACAAAGCTTCGGCCGCGTGGATAGCGATCCTAATCAAACCTCCGAGAAAAACCTCTAAGGTGTGGCATAAGCAACCCGTACCGTAATCCGACACAGGTGGACGGGATGAATATTCTAAGGCGCTCGGGTGAGCCGTGGAGAAGGAACTAGGCAAATTGACGCTGTAACTTCGGGATAAAGCGTACCGCAGCAATGCGGTCTCAGTAAAATGGTTCAACCAACTGTTTAGCAAAAACACAGGGCCCTGCAAAATCGAAAGATGACGTATAGAGCCTGATACCTGCCCGGTGCTGGAAGGTTAAGGAAGGGTGTTCGGCGCAAGCCAAAGCTCCTGACTGAAGCCCCAGTAAACGGCGGCCGTAACTATAACGGTCCTAAGGTAGCGAAATTCCTTGTCGGGTAAGTTCCGACCTGCACGAATGGTCTAATGAGTTGAACACTGTCTCCTCCACGAGCCCGGTGAAATTGTAGTATCGGTGAAGATGCCGGTTACCCGCCACGGGACGGAAAGACCCCGTGAACCTTCACTACAACTTTGCATTGATTTTGAATTACGGATGTGTAGCATAGTTGGGACGCTTTGAAGCCTTGCCGCCAGGTAGGGTGGAGCGGTCGTTGAAATACCAACCTTCTTTGATTTAGAATCTAATCCGCTTTAGCGGAGACAGTGCATGGTGGGTAGTTTGACTGGGGTGGTCGCCTCCTAAAAAGTAACGGAGGCTCGCAAAGGTACCCTCAGTACGGTTGGTAATCGTACGTAGAGCGCATTAGTATAAGGGTGCTTGACTGTGAGGCACACAAGCCGAGCAGGTGCGAAAGCAGGCTAAAGTGATCCGGTGGTTCTGTATGGAAGGGCCATCGCTCAAAGGATAAAAGGTACTCCGGGGATAACAGGCTGATCTCCCCCAAGAGCTCATATCGACGGGGAGGTTTGGCACCTCGATGTCGGTTCGTCACATCCTGGGGCTGGAGAAGGTCCCAAGGGTTGGGCTGTTCGCCCATTAAAGTGGCACGTGAACTGGGTTCAGAACGTCGCAAGACAGTTCGGTCCCTATCTGTGGTGGGCGCTAGTAAATTGAGAGGACATGACCTTAGTACGAGAGGACCGGGTCGTACGTACCTCTGGTGTATCGGTTGTGCCGCCAGGTGCAGTGCCGAGTAGCTATGTACGGACAGGATAAACGCTGAAAGCATCTAAGCGTGAAACCTTCCTCAAGATGAGTTTACTTTTAAGGGTCGTCGAAGACTACGACGTTGATAGGCTACAGATGTAAAGCTGGTAACAGCAAAGTCGAGTAGTACTAATTACCCGTAAGCTTTAACTTTTTTACTAAATCGTCCTTTTTTAATACAATTTGTCCCAATATGACATTATTAGGTTCTTAACAGAACAATCGCTTTATGGTGGTTATACCGAGGGTGTTCACCTCTTCCCATTCCGAACAGAGAAGTTAAGCCCCTCATGGCCGATGGTACTGGTACACCAACCGGGAGAGTAGGTAGCTGCCATATTTATTACAAAAAGCCCCGACATCTTTGTCGGGGTTTTTTTTTACCAGTTGCTCCATTTGTACATCGTATTTTCACACCATGCAAACGGTTTCCAAACTCAGTATCATTATACCTGCGTATAACGAAGCTCGTACCATTCACCTGATTCTTGAAAAAATTGCCGCCGTACAGCTAACCAACGGTATTGAAAAGGAAGTAATTGTAGTGGACGATTGCAGCACCGATGATACCGTTGGCGCACTGGAAGCTTTTCAGCAAAAAAGCGGCTTTCCGCTTACCGTACTGCGGCATTCGGTAAATCAGGGAAAAGGTGCTGCCCTGCATACCGGTATTCGCCATGCCGGCGGCGATGTGGTCATCATTCAGGATGCCGACCTGGAATACGACCCCCGCGAATATAATTTGTTGTTGCAACCTATTTTGGAAGGCTATGCCGACGTGGTGTATGGCAGCCGCTTTATGGGAGGTAATCCGCACCGTATTCTTTTTTTCTGGCACAGCATCGGCAATAAGTTTCTTACCATGCTCAGCAATGCCTTTACCAATCTCAACCTTACCGATATGGAAACCTGTTACAAGGTATTCCGCCGGGATATTATTCAGTCGGTACCGCTCAAAGAAAAACGCTTTGGCTTTGAGCCCGAAGTTACGGCCCGCATAGCCCGCATACCCGGTATTCGCATTTACGAAGTGGGCATTTCATATTACGGCCGTACATATGCCGAGGGTAAAAAAATCAACTGGAAAGACGGCTTCCGGGCTATCTACTGCATTTTGCGGTATAACCTCTTCCGCTAAAGCTTTATTGCTGCAATTTCAAAATGTAAAAGGTGTCTAAAACGCTTGCACGTGTTTGGGCATTCAGGAATGCCGGTGTAAGGGTGGATATATGAAAGTCGGGCCCTGATTTTACTACTTCGTACCGGTAGCCGGCCCGGTCCAGACTTTGTTTCCCCTCCTTACCGGTCAGCAGCCACGCATTCGGTGGCAGCGAATCAATAGCGTTGATGCGGGGTACTATTTGCCGGCTGTAAAAATGAACGCTGTACGAGTTGCCTTTGTACTGAAACATTACAAATTTTCCTTGTGGCACGTTTTGTTGTTGTATGAACCGGCCCGCATTGTTACTTGCCTGAAAGTACAAGAGGTTGGGATAAAACCAGGTGCTCAATAAAATGTTGGCGCCAATAATGGCGGCCATTGAGGCGTAAAGTAGTTTGGCTTTTGATTTTGACCGAAAAGCGATGCGCAATACGGCAAGCGCCGTAGCAACAGGTACCATCCATGCAGCCACCCCTGCCTGCTGCGGGAAAACAATGGTAAGCAAAAAATACGGAAAAACAAGTAGCAACACTACCACCAGCCATTGTACAGCGTGCAATACACTGCTGAGGCGATGCGGCAAATTGCCCTGCAGGAAACGGTACAACGGTTTTGCGGTAATGATGGCCGCAAGCGGTAGCACCACATAAATATAATGGGGCAACTGAAATTTTGAAACAGCCAACGAGCAATACGTAATTACAAAGCCGCCGGTGCTGATGCTTTCTTCGCCTGCGGGCAACCGCAGCCTGTTTTTCAGCAATTGGCCAACCGATGTAAGTAAACCTGTAATCAGAAAGAGGGTCCACGGCAACCAGGCCCACAGCAAATTTTCAAATAAAAACGTAAAGGAGGCGCCGTTGTTCCACACACTTTCGCCGGTTATGCGGCCAAAACTTTGTGTCCAGTAAAAAAAGCGCAGGCCCGATACGCCCTGCATGCCGTTTACCGTTTTCTCGGGATGCAAATCAAATTGCTGATACAGTCCGTAACTCATGGGCAACAGCAATACGGCTATGAGCAGCAGGCCGGCCGGTAATACCGGTTGTAGTAAAAGCTTCCAGCGGCGTGTAAGCAGCAGATGGCTGCCCAGTGCAAATACGGGCACCAGTAAGGCTATGGGGCCTTTGGTCATCATGCCAAAGGCAATGGCGGTGCATCCGATATAAAAAGGCGTTTTCTTTTTAGTTTCCATCCAGGTGGCCAGTTGCCACAGCGCCAGGGCCACCCAGCCCATTAATATCGTATCTGTTTTAATATCGTTCGTAATTAAAAACAGTGCCTGCGTACTACCCAGTACCAGTAATGCGAGGCGAGCCAGCTGCTCATCGTAGTACAGGCGGGCCAGCCGGTAGGTGGCAAACAGCGCCAGCAGCGCAAACAAAATGGATGGAAACTTAAAAGCGAAGTTGTTAGCGCCGAAAAGCAGCATGGACAGACTGTTGATCCAAAACAGGAAGGGCGGCTTATCCAGGTAGTCGCGCCCTTGCTCATACACCTGTAGGTAGCTGCCGCTTTCCATCATTTCGCGGCTCATGGAGGCGTACTGCGATGCATCCACATCCATGGTATCAACAGGTACTGCCAATA
Organism: Lacibacter sp.; assembly: GCA_046297415.1. Lineage (GTDB taxonomy): Bacteria > Bacteroidota > Bacteroidia > Chitinophagales > Chitinophagaceae > Lacibacter. The sequence goes on along the minus strand of JBKBIL010000005.1, from coordinate 170,668 downwards.
AATACAGGCAGCCGAACAGCGCAAGCATCCAAAGGGGGCGAGGTAGTTTCATGCCGCAAAATTCCGTACTCAGCACGGTAGTTCCTAATACAACCGATACTTGTTTCCACCCGGCTATGCCACTTCGCGGCCGGTGCTTGCCCGCCACAACATATACCACTCTTCGGCCGTAAAGCGTAATTCCAGGGCTTCGGGGGCCTGGCGTATGCGTTCGGGGCGCGTGGTTCCCAATACGGGATGAATAACGGAGGGGTGTTGGAGCAGCCATGCCAGCAACACCACATCGGGGCGGGAGCCGTGCCGTGCCGCCAACAGTTTTGCCACGGCCGTAATACGTTGGAGGCGTTCGTCCTCACCCTCGGTAAACAAATTACCGCCGCCCATGGGGCTCCAGGCCATGGGAGTGATGCGGTGCTGCTGGCATTGATCGAGCGTGCCATCGGTAAACGCGTCTAATTGTAAAATGGAGCATTGTACCTGGTTGGCTTCCACCGCTACACGGCTTCGCAGCAATTCAACCTGCCAGCGTCGAAAATTGCTGACCCCAAAGTGTAAAATTTTACCCTGTTGTTTTAAATCGGCAACGGCACGGGCTACCTCATCGGCATTGAGCAAAATATCGGGCCGGTGCAACAGTAATACATCCACATAGTCGGTATGCAATTGCTCCAACGAAGTTTCAACCGATTCAATAATGTGGTTGTATGAGGTATCGTACGATTTAATTTGATGCAGGGGACGGTTGGCCGATACTTTTTTGATGCCGCACTTGGTAATCAGCTGCATTTGTTGGCGCAGGGAGGGCTGTTGTTTTAATACGGCGCCAAATTCGGCTTCGGTAGTGTAGTCGCCATAAATATCGGCGTGGTCAAACGTGGTGATGCCCACCTCAATGCAGGTGCGAATCATGTGTTCATAGGCCGCAGTATCAAAGCGGGCACCCCAGGCACCCCACTTCATGGTTCCGGCTATAATGCGGGATAGTTGCATGTTCATTTCCTTTTGGAAGGTTCCAAAATCATTTCGGCCAGTCGTTCATCGCGTTTGTAAATATCCTTGCGAAAGTTCAGCAGGCCCTGTTCATCCACCCAGGCCGTAAAATAGGCAATTAATACCTGTATGGGCTTTTTAATGGTTACGTACAGTTCTTTATCTCCGTTCATAGCCGAGTCAATGCGCTCTTCCGTCCATTCGGGCTGGTGGCGCAGTACGTATTGTGCCAGGCGCCGGGGTTCCTGCACCCGTATGCAACCGTGGCTGAATGCCCGCTGATCCTGGTCGAACAGGCTTTTTGAAGGCGTATCGTGCAAATAAATATTGTGGCTGTTGGGAAATAAGAATTTTACTTTCCCCAATGCGTTCCAGGGGCCGGGTTTCTGGCGTATTTGGTTGCCGTTCCATTCCATATGGTTGCGGGCCAGGTAATTGGGGTTGCGCCGTATGGCGGGCAGTATTTCGTTGCGCATAATACCGGGTGGAATGTTCCAATAAGGAGCAAACACCACGTACTTCATCGTACCGCTGAAAATAGCCGTTTGGTGAATGGTTTTACCCACCACTACTTTCATGCTCCAGGCCAGGGTATCGTTTTCATAGGCATGAAACCGGAATTCGGGTACGTTGATAACGATGTAGTCTTTGTGAAGTGCAATTGGAAGCCAGCGGCAACGCTCCATGTTTACAATCAGTTGCCGGATGCGCTGCTCTACCGGTACATTCATTTCCGAAACGACCGCATTGCCAATAACGCCATCTTCGGTTAAACCAAAGCGTCGTTGAAAGCGTCGTACGGCGCTGAAAAGCGAACTGTCGTACACGGCACTTTGGTTGTCGTGGGCCAGATCGTTGCTAATTACCAGCCATTTGCGTATGGTGCGTATTGCTTCGCTGCTGTCGCCCAAACGGTAGGCTTTTTTATCGGGTTTAATTACCGGATAGCCGCCGGCTGCCTGAATGTTTTTATACCGGCGCAGTTCTTCTTTCAGCAATCCGTACTGCCGGTACACCGGTTCGGTTTGCATAAAACGGGAAGATGGCACTTCCAGTAGCGAATCGAGCCAGGCTTCGTACGATAATTTTTTGCGGGGCAGGTCCCACTGCACTTCCCGCATGGCCGCTTCGCCCAATCCGCTCCATATGTGCTTGGCGTAATAAAAGTATTGGGCGGTAAGCATCAGTTCCAGCGGCAAGTAGGGTTTAGCTTGCGTACCGGAGGCTACAATGCTGTCCATCATTTGCCGAAATTCGGGCTCGTACAACAGGCGGGTAGCGGTGCCTTCTGCTTCAATATTTTCAATTTTATTGAAAAGGTTGCCGGCCTGCTCGGTAAGTCCCTGCCGGTCGAACCAGGCGTAAGCAAACCGACGCTTGCTGTAAAAACGGGTGAGTTGGTCCTGAAATTCTTTCAGCCTGGGATAGGTTGAAAAAAACGGTCCGATGGCCGTACTGTCGAACCGCAGTTTTCCGGGTTCGGTAAAACTGCCGGGCAGGGTAACATCAACCTGCGGCACAGGCAGGGTATCGGTATTTATCTGTTGTCCGTTCGAATGATTGTTGCAACGAATCAAAAACAGCGCACCAAAGCCTGTGAACAGAAGCAATAAAGGAAGAAGTTGTTTCATGGGTTGTTGGGGTTGCGTATCATCGTTTAAAGATACACGCTTTTCGTTCCCCGCGTATGCCCGCATCCGTAATGGTTTTGAAAAGCCTAATGCTGTTAATGTTTTCTTAACATGGCGGCCCTGTTCAATTGCGCTACTTTCGCCCAAAACGCTTTGTATGAGCCAATATTTTGCAGGAGTAGGTACTGCAATTGTTTTGCTTTTATCGGTGAGCGGATGTGTGAAAGACCGGCAGTATGCCGAAAATCCTTATCGCCTGCCGGAGGCCCCCACCCTCAACAACCGGCAACTCATTCACTACTGGAACTTTAACGGCGGAAGCCTATTGACACCCACGTTTACGGTGGGCGGCGCCGCACTTGCATACACCGGCGGCGGGGCAGCCGATGCGGTAAATCCCGGCACAACACTCAATGCCCGCAACAGCGATGCAGCCGGTAACGGGTTACGCCTGCGCAATCCGGCAGGTGTGTTTACGGTTGCCATACCCACATTCAATTATAAAGATGTGGTGGTGTCGTACGCCGTGCAGCGTACCAACAATGGTGCACAAATTGGTGTACTCAGCTATACGGTTGACGGTACCAATTTTATTACCGACAGCATTCGTCCCAATATAACCCAGCTTACCACAGAATGGCAGGTGTACACCTGGGATTTTTCGGCCATTAAACGCGTGAACAATAATCCCAACTTTCGCATCCGCTTTCGGTTTAACGTTAACGTAACCGGCACCGAAGGTAATGTGCGGTTTGACAACCTGGCCGTAGATGCCAACATTATTGATCCCAACCTGCTACAGCCCGAAATTGTGCATTACTGGAATTTTAATAACAACAGTTCGTTTACAACGCTCATAACGCCCACCCGTACACTAACTGCCGCCCCCGGCTCGTTGGCTTACACGGCCGTGTGGGATGAAGTGGCGCCCGGTACGGCCCTGAATGCCCGTAATAACGATGCTGCCGGCAGCGCCCTACGACTGCGCAATCCGGCCGGGGTGTTTACGCTCAATCTTCCCACCAATGGTTACCGCAACCTGCGGCTCAGCTATGCCGTACAGCGCACCAGCGCCGGAGCGCAAACCAATACGGTTAGTTACAGCCTCGACGGTACCAATTTTATTACCACCGGCATTACCGGTAACGTGTACAATCCGGCACTGGAGCCCGAATACAGTGTGGTAACCATTGATTTCAGCAACATATTGGCGGCAGCCAATAACCCCAATTTCAAAGTACGCATCGAATTTTCAAACGGCAACACCAACACAACCGGCAACAACCGGTACGACAATATTGTGTTGGAAGGCATTAAACAATAAGCATGATGAAATTGAAAATTGTTTCGGTTTGGCTGGGCGTGCTGCTGTTAGCAGCGTGGAGCCTGCCGGTGAAAGAGTTAAAACACGAACGCTGGCAGCGGGTTCAGGTAAAAGAGCCCTCCGATATTTGCTTTACTCCCAAAGGCAATACCTTGTACATGGTGAGTGATGATGGGCTGTTGTATGAAACCGACCTGAACGGAACCATTCTTCGGCAATCGCCCGTGATGGGGGTTGACTTTGAAGGAGTACATGCCGATGCGGATTATGTGTATGTGGTTGATGAGTTTACCCGAAAAATTCATCAGTTGCGGCACGAAGATTTGCAGGCCGTACGTACGGTGGAAGTGCCCTACAGCGGTGGGCGCAACATGGCGTATGAGTCCATTACATTTAATCACAAAAAGGGTGTTTTCATCATCATCACCGAAAAATATCCCACCCAGGTATTTGAACTTGATGCTTCATTGCGAAAAATCAATGAAGTGCGTTTTACCGGCGTGCGGGATGTATCGGCGGCAACCTGGTATAACAACGAATTGTGGCTGCTCAGCGATGAAGACCGTATGGTGCTGCGGGTTGATCCGCAAACCTATGCCATTAAAGAGCGGTTCCGCATTCCCGTTATTAATCCCGAAGGATTGGCCTTTGATGCAGCCGGCAACCTGCTTGTTTGTTCCGACGATTTACGCCGCCTGTATTTCTTTCCCAAATTCTAAAAACCTACTGCCGTGAGATACTGCCTTTATATTTTCTTTGGCCTTTTGCTATCAGGTTCTGCAACGGCCCAGTTAACGCTGGGCAATGGCGAACACCAGGTAGAGATTGGAACCGTTTTTTCATCATACCTCAACTATCGCCCCATAAAGCCCGATGCCGGTAACCAAAGCCGCAACAAAGACCGCTTTCGCCTGCGGGACGCCCGTTTGTACGCCGAGGGCCGCATTGGCAATAAATACAAATACAAACTGCAGGTTGATTTTGCCAACCTGGGTAATGAAGCAAACGATCCGGAAAACCCGGGATTGTTTGATGCCAACATGACCTACAAGGGTTTTCGTCCGTTTTACATAACCGTGGGGTATGGCAAACTGCCTTACTCACGGGCCTCGTTAATCAACTTCAGTAATTCGCCTTTTTGGCAACGTGCCGAACTGGTGCGGGGCAGTATTTTTTCGCGACGCGATGTAGGTGTAACGCTTGAAAAACAATTGTGGAACAACCGCATTAACATTTATGCCGGTGCCTACACCGGCGTAGGTGAGGTGTTTTTGCAGGGCGATAACGACCCCAGCGGTGGCTTTGAATACATTGGCCGGGTGGATGTAAGCTACCCCAGCCGGTATCGTTACCGTGAGGTGGACGATAAAATTTCGCCGGTACCGATGGTGCAACTGGGCGTAAACGGGCGTTATTCCCAAAAGAAGTTGCCGGCGGGCCGTACGTTTCTACCCGGACAAACCGGTGAATATGGGGTAAAAGCTGTTGACGGCGAACGGAGTGGTATAGGCATGGACGCATCGTTTCAGTATAAAGGCCTTTCAGCACAGTTTGAAACCCACTCGTTCCGCGGAACGCCGCAAAATGAAAACGATCCGTTGCTGCGGGGCTTGCCCAAAGAATTAACGGGGGGGTATTTTCGATTTGGCGGCATGGTGGCGCAAATGAGTTATTTTGCCAAACCCATTCGTTCGGTTTTCAGTGTGCGGTACGATGAGCTGGATTTGAACGACCTGGTACCCGGTAAATCGCAGCGGATGAGTTTTGCCTACGCGTTTCAACTGCAGGGCATGCGCTCCATGATAAAGGCACAATACTTCCGCATACTGAAAGAAGAAAGCATTGACCCGCTGCGCTGGGTTGAGCAGTTTCGCATCGGCTGGCAGCTTTCAATGAATTGATGTTAACGCAACATTTACGTTACAATCGTCTTTTCGAATGAATAATCCCGACCTTTAGCGTCGGGTGGTGCGGGTGCTTGTAGCATTTATTTATTTTATGAACTTCATTTCGAGGAAGTGGTTGAGCACAGCGAGGGATCCGCGACAGAGAAATCCTTTTATCAGTTGAAGGACCTCCCTGCAACACCCCCTCGGTTTCGATAACTACCGATTTCTCACCGCCCGATTCCCGACTATTGCTTCTCTTCCGGTACCGCAACCTAAGGCTGAAAGCTTAATTACGAAATATCAATAAGTGAAAATTACTTCAAAAAAAAGCCCCGCATTGCGGGGCTTTCATTTACTAACAAGGTAAGGTTTACTGAATTACAAGCCGGGTGCTGCCGCGCTGTCCTTTGTTGTCAACAAACTCGACAACATAAATGCCGGGCGTTAGGTTGGCGGGCAGTTCCATGCGTTGCATGCCGCTGCCACCGGGGTGTTGTATCACCTGGCTGCCTACGCGGCTGCCGTTGATGCTGTACACCGATACTTCATAACGGGCCGCCATGCTGTTGTTAAAGCGAATATGCAGGGGCTGATTTTTATCTACCGGGTTGGGCATGATGCTGATGCCCCGCTCGGCCAGCAGGTTGCTTATACCGGCAGGAACTGTGGGCCGCGGTGCAAAGCCCAATCCTTTAAGGATGGTGCCGGTGGCTGCGGTAAACAGCACCACATTATCGGCTGTGGTAATATTCAATGCGGCATTGTAGCCGTTGGCATCGGTGAGGCGAATGACGCGGTTGGCAGTGGTAGCCCCGGCTCCCGAAGTAACATAAAGCCGTGCACCGTTGCCGCTTTTTTCGGCTGCCAGCGAAAACCCGCCAAAATCGGTAGTGTAGGTGCCGTTGGAGGTCCAGGTGCCGCCCACAAGCGAATATTTTTCAATGGTGCCGGCGGTGGCACTAGTGCTTCTCAAAATGTACAATACATCAAAGGTATTGCCGTTGCTGCCCGATGATACGAAATAAAAATCCTGAAAGGTATTGTTGTTGCCAATACCGGGAATGGCCTGCGCTTCGCCGCCGGTAAGCGCTGTCATTACCCGTACTTCATTCAGCCCGGCAGTTGGACTTTGGCTGCCCACATACACCGTACCGCCAAAGGCACGGATGGCTCTGTAATTGCCGGTGGGCGAAGGTGCCGTTGCGTTATTGGTGTAGTGCCCTCCCTGGTCGGCAATGTAAAAATTGGTATTGTCAAGGGTTGTGGCGCAACGGGTTTGTTGGCCGCTGGTGCCGCTGTAGGTAGCTGCGTAGGTAACTGTTCCCGCATTATTGATGGTTAACACCACCCGGGGCAAAATGGTGTTGGCGTTAACACCGGTGTTATCGCTCAGGTGGCCGGTAAAGCAAAACAAGGTTCCGTCGTTAGAGTTGCCGGCGTATAAAGTGGTGGTGGCGCTACCCGAAACACGCACGGCATTGCTTCCGGTACCGGGTATTTCAATGGTTTGTATGGGCGATTGGTTGGCAGTAGTTTTATTGATTTCAACCACGCTTACGGTAGTGTTGTTATTGTTGGTAGCTGCTACCAATACTAACAGGTTATCGGTGCCAATAGCCTGTTGCGCTTTTGTAAACATTGGGGTTGCAAGCAACAACAATGCTGTTGCGGTGAGGCTTACCAACCAAAAATTGCGAAGTTTTGAAAGGGTAAAATTTTGCATCATATGCATTTGTTTTCAGTAGCGTAAAAGTACAAACTAAGCTGTAACCAACAGGCTTGTTGCGGAAGTTGTGCGTGCGGATACGTAATGTGTTGAATTGCGTTTGTGTGTTCGATGTATTTGATTATCAGATATATGCAACGGTTTGTGTGCCTTGCAAGGCTGTAGCATTGCAGTATTAAGTTATTGTTAACCCATCAGGCAAGGTCAAAAAAATGCAGCCGTTGCTACGGCAACGGCTGCACTTTCTCTATGACGGGAATTATTGCATTACTCTTTTACAAACGGATGCACCTCGGTACCGCTATCGCCCAGCAGGCGCAGGTAGTACATACCGGCGGGCAGTTTGCTGAGGTCGAAACTGCGGGTGCCCTGCAGGGCGGGTTGTTGCAGCAGTACCTGTCCTACCGCATTGGTAACCTGTACCTGCCGCCAGTTGCTGCCGGCTCCGATGGTTACGTTAAGCGTGTTGCTGGCAGGGTTGGGCCCCATTTGGAAGAAGGCACCGCTGCCCAGCCACACTTTTTGGATGGCGGAGAAATGGTGTTCGCCCAGGTGGTCGGTGGCGCGGAGGCGGTAATAGTTCCAACCCGATGGTGCCGTTGCATCGTACTGGCGGTATGAGGTTGATCCGGCTTCTGTATTGCTGTTAATGCTGAATATGGGGCTGAAGGTGCGCCCGTCGCTGCCGCGTTCAATAGTGTAGGTGAGGATGTTGGCGTTGGCCTGTACCGACCAGTCGAGCTGCGCCTGCTTGCCCCTGCCAGTAGCGGTAAACTGGGTAAAGCGGAAGGGAAGGGGGTTGAAGCGCCAGTCGATGCTGCCCAATACAAAGCGGGTGTAAGTGGGTATGGGGCCATTCCAGGTAATGGTGCTGATGGAAGGGGTAATGGTTACCCCATCGTTGCCAAATACATCGCCCCACTGGTTGGAGTTGTTGAAAGGAACTACCCGCAAGCCGGCTTCGTTGCCCGGCTTTACGTAAGCGCTGGCACCAACATTGCAGTTGCTAAGGCCGCGGTTGTCGTTCGACCACGAAAGCGTAACACGGGCTGTATTGCTGGCGTTCAGGCGGCTCAGGTTCCAGTACTCGCAGCCACTGATGGTAGAAAGGCCGGCCGCCGTAGCTGCAGCGCTAATGGGGCCAAGGTTTCGGGGATTGCCTCTCACAAATTCAGCAATAAAGGTGTTGGCGCCGCTGAGGCTGCTGATGCCAATGGGCCGATAATGTGGCGTGGTAACATCCAAAAAGCCCGTGGGAAACAAAAAGTCTTGCGTACCCACTTTTCGTACCGTGCCGTGTACAAACGAGTTAAAGGAGGCACCGGCTGCAGTGGCCCCGTTGTTTATCTGTAAAAAGTTGGCGGCGCTGCTAACCACGATGCCGTTTGAAAAGTCAATAAGGTTATTAATGCCAACCGGACAGTTGAGCGTAATGGTTTGCGCAGCACTGTTTTTATCAATATAAAGGTACGAGAAGTTTTGAGTGGTAGCATCAGGCGCCGGGGTAACACCCGGTGTGCTAATGGTGGTGTTGGTAGTACCGCGTAGGAAGGTTGCACGCCCCACATCATCAAACAATCCGTTGCTGTGCCGTACAAAATTTCCATGCAAAACCAGGTCGCCACCGATAACATCGGATAACCGCAAACGGCTGTTGTTGGCAGCGGCAACACCGGTGCTGCCAATAATAAGATTACCCCGTACCACTAAGCGCTTGTTCATGCTGTTATTCATATACACTTCGCCCCTGCCCGTACTGTTGCCGATAATCAAATCTCCACCCAGCGTAAGTTCGGCAGGTGCAATTGTATGGGTGTTTAAATCCAGGATGGTATTGCCTTGTACAATTACGTGATGGGGGTAGCCCTGGTTGGCTGAGGATCCCCATTCTACATTGCGAGCATAACCCCCATTGATGTTATAAATTAAACTTGAGCCGTTTCGATAAAAAGGAGCATCTGAAACATAAGAGCCATTGTTCAATTGAAGACTGTGAATTATTTCTGCAGAGTGGGGAAGGTCATCATTAAAATCGGCTTCCCCGTTTATAATAACCCTGTACAACTCGGGATTACGGGCACTTATGCCTCGGGTTCTGCCATAACCGATGAATGTAATCGTACCAGCTTCGGGGCCATTGTAACTATGCCCTCCGTTTCCATTAATTATACCTCCGGCAACTATGTTCAAATTACCGGTGATACCCGCAGCAAAAAAACCCTGGTTTAATACCAGAGAATCTACCGTTAAATTGTTGTGGGCATCTGATAACGTTACCGTATTGCCGGTATTTGACACATGCAATGAGCGCACTCTGTTGGCAACAGGTGTTGTTGCAAAACCTCCAGTTACCTGATTAGTTGTTCCGTTGTATATATAGCTGCCCTCACTACTGAATATTCTGCCGCTGGTTTGTATATTTCCAACAGCGCCAGTTTGCCGCACGCCGGCAGCAGAACCGATGCCTAACTGACCTCCTGAGGCAACAACAAAAGTTGCGGATCCCGATACAACAAAATTTCCGCAATCAAGACGGGACCCATTTGTAACTGTAATAAAGTTGTTAATACCCTCAATATGTATGTTATTAACCAGTGTTGTGAGTGAGCCGTTGACTATTTCAAGTCCATTTGAATTGAGATTAATGGTACCCGGGCCTCCTAATATTGCATTACTCCCCGTTATTCTTAACTTTCCACAAATTGGTGTTGTGTTTTGTTGTGTAATAAATGCCCCGTCTTCTACAATAATTCCGTCTCTGAAGTCTTTGATGCCTGCGGAAGTTAAAATTATTGAGCCTGATGATCGTACAATTAATCTTCCATTGAATATTGTTGGAGTATTTGCTCCAATAGACAAATTAATGGTTTCAATTATAAAATTGGGGGTAGTTGTCCCAGAAAAATATGTGATGTTGTCAGTTTGAAAGGCTTGGGTGTTTGCCCAAATAAAGTTGCTGTTGTTTTGAAAAATCACCCTGGTATTTGTGGAGTGTGCAATGTCATCAGAGCGGCCACCTGTGTTATCAGTAGCACGAATTGTACCGTTTGTTTCAACAACATATGTGCCATTACCCAGGGGCCATGCGCCATTCACAGTATATGTGCCTCCTGCTCGAATCACCATATCTATACCTATTCCATCGTCCAAAGTAAATGCTGCATTTGAATTATGTATGAGATTGGCGCCATTTTCAATTATGAGTTGGTCGGCTGATGTTGATGTAGTCATTGTAACGGTATGTCCCGATCGTATTGTGATGGTGTTTGCGGCACTCGTTGGAAAGGCAGTGGCATTAATCCAGTTTATGTTATCGGGAGATGATTCCCAGGTGTTCGTAGATCCCCAATTGCCTGTTTGGCGAGAGCGGAAATAATCGGTAGGGTTTGTTACGGGGCCGGTAGGAGCATCTGAAGCAATTACTGTAAAATTGTCAATGCCAATAGCCTGTCCATTGGTAGAACCTCCAACTCCCTCAAACATCAAACGCAAGTAATAATAACCGGAAGGAGCAATGGAGATGCCTGATATTGTAAATGATTTATTAACTTCAGAAGGAGGATTAAAAACAGTGGCATTATCTAAGTCGGCCGGGAAACTATAATCTCCATTTGCATTACTCGTCCAATTATTTCCATCCGGGCCATGAAAAAAAAACCAGTTAAAAGCTCTTGCGCCTGAACGGTACTTTTCGAAAGTCCAAGCCAGGTTCAAAGATGTGATGGTACTGGAAGTATTATTTAGAATTTGTATGAATATGTTTCTGGGCGATGTGAAATTGCTGCTGTTCAGAAAGCCCAACGCCCGATCGGATGAAATGGCGGTTATGCCATCTGCAAAATTGTATGTGCCGCCGGCTGACGAGCTGTTTAATACACCGGCTCCGGTTGTTCCGGCGGCTGCTGTTGTTTCGGTTGTACCGCTAACCCATGTGGTTGCGTTAGACACTCTAAAACCACTTGGCAAAGTTGCTGTTGCGCTCGTTCCCATCCCATCAAAATTTTGGGTCACGGGTGTGCCGATTGTGCTAATAGTAACCTGTGCATTGGCTGTAGGTTGCAAAAGAGCAACTAAGGAGCATGAAATAAAAACTGCCTTCTGAAGGATGCGTAGATTTTTTCCTGCCATTCTACTAATTTTACAGTACCGTCTTTTTTTTTATTACTACTGGTTATACCGGCGGGTTACTCACATGTAAGTTTGAATGGCTTTGTACAGGGTTGGACTGTTACGGAGCAGGCGGATTTCGTAAGTTAAGCGCTAATGTACACCAAATGAACGAAATGTACCCATCTTCCAGTATTAAATTTTGGGTAAGTCCAACTAACAAAATCCCGGGCTAAGAAGCCGGTAAGAGTGGTTTATGAAAGCTGGTCGTCTTATTCCGGCAGCACCAGCAGCGGGCGGGTGGTAACATAGGCCATGTTTTTGGTGAAACTCTTCAGGGTAAAGCGTTCCAGCAGGTTTTTCTGCCGCCGTACCATGGTTAACAGGTCGTATTTTACGGTTTTATTCAGGTGTTCCATCTGATACACCAGGTCGGTGCAGGGTACCACTTTGTGCGTGAGGGCCCGGTACCGCAGTTCTTTTTTGAGGGTTTTTACCAGTTGTTGCAAATTGGCATCGGCGGCCTGCAGGGGGGCTGCATCGTCGGTTTTCTTTACCAGGCGCACCACTTCAACGCCTGCTATAAAGGGCTTTACCAGCCGCAGCAGCGTCTGAAAATGAGGCAGGCTGGCCCGCTCGGGGTCGGCAGCAAATACCACCCGTTGGGGTTCGGCCAGCCGGTAGCGGGCGGGTACCAGCAAAACGGGAACCGTGGTTTGTTCGGCAATGCGGGCAGCTACCGAGCCCACCACCACCTGCTTAATGCCGGTGGCGCCCTGGGTACCCATTACAATCAGGTCGTAGTGGTTTTCTTCGGCAAAGCGGATGATGCTTTTTACCACCGGCTGCTTGCCCAAAACGGCAGATACGGGTACGCCTTTGGTGGCACCGCATACTTTTTCCCGCAGCTTGTGCATGCGATTTACCACTACTTCGGCTTGCTGCAGGTTGTAAGCCTTGCGGCGGGCGGCATCGTCAATAAACGGGCTATCCACCTGGTCGGGCACATGGTACAGCGTTACACTGCCTTTGTTTTTGCAGGCCAGCAAAAAGGCAAACCGAAAAGCTTTTTCGGAAGTGGCGGAAAAATCGATGGGAACCAGTATGCGTTTCATAATTAAGGAGTTTAACAGCCGTGCAGCGGCTTTCAAAGATAAGCGGAAAGGCGGTTTGCCGGACTGATGCCGGTTGTGGCGGGGGATGATTTTGGTGGCTTGTGGGTGGAGTTAATTATTGATTGGTTTAATATTGATTGTTGGCCGCCGGTTTTTGGAAACTGCTACTGATTTCAGGCACGCTTTATCCAGCCACGTCTGCAAGGGCCTGAACGGATGTGAAACAAAAGTTCGTGATTCGATTCTATCTGATGCAACACTACATCAGCGGGGCCTTGCCCTTTTTAGGGGAGTATCCATCGCCCCCCACTACCAATTCCCAGTCCCTCAATTCCCAATCCCCAATTCCCAATCGCCATGCCTAGGGCACCCGCTTCAGCAGCACTAAAAAGGTGGGGAAGTGGTCGCTGTAGCCTCCGCGGTAGGTGCTGCCATCCCAGGTGCGCATGGGGTAGCCTTTGTAACGGCCCTGGTTTTCAACCATATACTCTTTGCGAAACACGTGGGGCTGATGATAGAAAAAGCCGCTTTGGTTTTTATCGAGCCAGGCATGGCTGATGACAATCTGATCAAACAACCCCCAGGCATCCTGGTAGGCCAGTGTGCCGATGCCTCTTTTGTATAAATCCATCCAGGGATTAAACAACCCTCCGGGTTTTACTTCGCTTACCTTTCCCTTTGCACGCAATACTTCCACCAAACTGGGGCTGGTAGGGTCGTCGTTCAGGTCGCCCATAATGATTACTTTGGCGTTGGGCTGGTGTTTCATAATGCTATCCATGTGCCGTTTTACCACGCCTGCGGCAGCTGCACGGGCGG
>JBKBIL010000005.1:0-156967 GCA_046297415.1 Lacibacter sp. | reverse complement strand
AAACTGGGGCTGGTAGGGTCGTCGTTCAGGTCGCCCATAATGATTACTTTGGCGTTGGGCTGGTGTTTCATAATGCTATCCATGTGCCGTTTTACCACGCCTGCGGCAGCTGCACGGGCGGGGGCGCTTCGTTCTTCGCCACCCCGCCGGCTGGGCCAGTGGTTTACATAAACATGTATGGTTTCACCATCCAGCTTGCCTTGCACCCACAGCACATCACGGGTAAAATAAGCGTCTTTCGCGCCGCCGGGCAGTTGCACAAACAGGTTGTGGCTGGTATCAACCGTAAAATATTTGGGGTTGTAAAACAACGCCACATCCACGCCCCGTACATCAGGGCTATTGTAATGCACCCACCGGTAATTGCGGTTTTTGAGCAGGGGCATATTGGCCAGGTCTCGCAACACGGTATCGTTTTCAACTTCGGCAACACCCAGCAGGGCAGGGCCATCAGGGGTAAAGTTGGTGCCAATCTGGCTGATGACGGTGCTTAGCTTCTGCAACTTATCCATGTAAATGCGGCCGGTATATTTCAGTTCACCGTCGGGCGTAAATTCCTCATCATTTACATCGGGTTGATTGATGGTGTCGTATAGATTTTCAACGTTGTAGAAGGCTACTACGGCTACCTTAAATTGTTGTTGCTGCGCAAGGGTACCCTGTACAAGAAGGAGGGTAAAAACGAAAGAAAAAACCGCTTTCATGTTGATTTAAAATGCAAACATACATATTGAGCGGCAGCAACCTGCGGTTGTGCTATGCACAAAAAATTAAGAAATTATTACAATTTCCACAGGCGGGGTTGTTAGATGTGTTTGGGTGCGTACTTTCGCAGTCTTATGAGAAAAGGTTCTTTGTTGCTGCTGGCAGCCCTGTTGTGTACCGGCAGCCAGTTTACAATGGCCCAAAACAAACCGGCCCCCCCGCGTAAAACTACCCGTGATACCATCATCGTACGCAACGATACGGCGATGATAGATGAAATGCGGGAAAGTATTTTAGACAACATACCCATCATTTCGCTCGACGAAAACGACCTGGGTGATGGCAGCAGTCAAAACGTTTCGAGTGCACTGGCTGCCGGCCGCGATCCGTTTTTTGCAGCGGCGGCCTTCAATTTTAGTCCGGCCCGTTTTCGCATACGCGGCTTTGATGCCGATATGCAAATCACCTACATGAACGGCATTCCCATCGACAACCTCGACAACGGCTTTACCCCCTGGGGCCTGTGGGGTGGCCTGAACGATGTGATGCGTAACCGCGATGTAACCATTGGCCTGCGCCCGGTAACCTATGCGTTTGGCGCACCCGGCGGTGTTTCGGGTATTGATGCCCGTGCCAGCAAGCAGCGCAAGCAAACCCGCTTTGGATATGCCCTCAGCAACCGCAACTACGTACACCGCTGGCACGTTACACACAATACCGGTATGACCAAAAACGGCTGGGCTTTTTCGTTTGCCGCCAGTCGCCGCTGGGCCAACGAAGGTTATGTGCCCGGCACTTATTTTGACGGTTGGAGCTTTTTTGTATCGGCCGACAAACGCCTGGGCAGTAAAGACCTGCTGAGTGCCACTTTTTTTGGAGCGCCTACCGAAAACGGCCGCCAAAGTCCGCCCATACAGGAAGCTATGGACCTGGCAGGTACCAACTACTACAACCCATCATGGGGTTGGCAAAACGGTAAAAAGCGCAATGCCAACGTGGGCCGTACCAATCAGCCCTTTTTGATACTCAACCACGAGCACCGCTTTAACAACAATACCACACTGGTTACCGCTATAGGTGGTTCTACCGGCGAACGCAGCACGTCGGGCATTGACTGGTATAACGCACCCGACCCGCGGCCCGATTATTACCGCAACCTGCCCAGCTTTATTACCGACCCCCAGCAAAAAGAGCTGGTAACGCAACTTTGGCGTACCGACGACCGGGTGCGGCAAATTAACTGGGACCGTATTTACGAAGTAAACCGCAACAGCTTTGAAACCATTCGCAATGCGGGGGGGATTTCCGGAAACAACGTTTCGGGCAGCCGCAGCCGCTACATTAACGACCAGCGGGTTATTGATACGCGCCGCCTGCACGTCAACAGCGTGTTCAATACGCTGTTGGGCGAACATGTAGAGTTCAGTGCCGGTTTGCAATACCAGGCGCAGAACAACCATTATTTCCGCCGGGTGGGCGATTTGCTGGGCGGTGACTTTTGGGTGGATTTGAACCAGTTTGCCGAACGCGATTTTCCCGACAACAACAATGCCGTTCAAAACGACCTGAACCGCCCCAATCGTGTGGTACGCCAGGGCGAAAAGTATGGTTATAATTATAACATTCACATCCGCAAGGCTTCGGCGTTTGCCCAGGCGGTATTCAAATACCAGCATTTCGACTTTTTTGTGGCAGCCGAAGGCAGCAACACGCAGTTTTGGCGGGTGGGTAATGTACGCAATGGTTTATACCCCGATAACAGCTTTGGAAAAAGTGCAAAACAGGTATTCAATAACTACTTCGTAAAGGGGGGCGTTACCTATAAAATTGACGGGCGGAACTATCTGTTTGCCAACGGAGCCACCGGTACCCGTGCTCCGTTTTTTGATAATGTGTACGTGAGTCCGCGTACCCGTGATTTTACGCAAGAGCGGGTAACACCCGAAACCATTCGTACGGTAGAAGGCGGTTACATTCTGAATGCCCCCAAAATCAAGTTCCGTCTGACGGGTTATTATGCCAGCATTCACGACCAGATGAATGTAATGACCTTCTTTCACGAACAATACGTCAACTTCGTGAATTACGCACTCAGTAATATTGACCGGATACACTACGGCGCCGAAATGGGCTTTGAAGCCAAACTGTACCAGGGCCTGAGCATGACCGGTGCCGCCGCTGTGGGCAGGTATTACTTCGACTCACGGCAAAACGCGGTAATTACCATTGACAACCAGGGACAAAATGTTGCCGGCCGCGAAGTGATTTACAGCAAAAACTTTTTAGTGGGCAACACGCCGCAGGAAGCGTACAGTTTGGGATTACAATACCGCAGCCCCAAGTTTTGGTTTGTGGGATTAACCGGCAATTATTTTGGGCAAATGTGGGTGGAAATGAACCCCGTACGCCGCACCTATTCGGCCATCGAGGGGCTCGATCCCAAATCGGCACAGTATGCCAGCATCATCAACCAGCAGCAACTGCCCGATCAGAAAACACTCGATTTTTTTGGCGGGTACAGCTGGCGTTTGCCGAAAAGCTGGAAACTCTCAAAGCCAACGTATCTGATGCTAAACCTGGGCGTCAATAATATTCTCAACAACCAGCGCCTGGTAACCACGGCCTTTGAGCAGTTGCGTTTTGATGTGGACGATAAGGATCCCAATAAGTTTCCGCCCCGTTACTTTTATGCGTACGGCATCAACTTTTTTGCCAGCGCCACCCTTCGTTTTTAAAAAACAACTAACAAGATTACAATGCAACAACATACGAATATGAATCCGCGAATTTTTACCGCCCTTGGTATAACTGCTCTGCTTGGCCTGCTGCTGGTAGCAGCCAACAGTTGTAAACGTAAATTTGATGAACCGCCGCAGTATGTGGCCCCCAACATACAGGCCAACACCACCATTCGCCAGGTGAAGGCGCAGTTTTATACTGCAGGTCAAATACGGCCCATTGATCAGGACCTGATTATCCGCGGTATTGTAGTGGCCGATGACCGGTCGGGTAACTTTTACAAAACGCTCACCATTCAGGATACTTCGGGCGCCATTGCCATACGCATGGATGGTACCAACCTGTTTACATTGTATCCTATCGGCCGCGAGGTTTTCGTAAAGCTAAGAGGGTTGTTTATTGGCGATTATGCCCGTCTGATTCAATTGGGCGGCGGCATTGATAACAGCGACCCTACCCGCCCCGAAGTGGCTCCTATTGCTTCTACTTTGTTTGACCGGTATTTGGTACGGGGAAGTTTCAACAATGTGGTTGCCCCCCGCGTGGTAACCATTAATGAGTTGAATGATGACCTGCAAAACATGTACATTCAGATTAATGATGTAGAGTTTCAAACGGCCGATACTGCCCAGCCCTGGGCAAACGCAACTACGCGGCAAAGCATCAACCGCACCCTGCGTACCTGCACCGGGCAAACCCTTATTGTGCGCAGCAGCGGTTATGCCAACTTTGCATCGCAACTTACGCCTACCGGTAAAGGATTTATCCGGGGTATTTACACCGTATTTAATACCACCCGCCAGTTTGTAATACGCAATACCGATACTTCTGAAATTCAGATGAACGGCCTGCGTTGCGGCCAGGGGCCTACTACCTTAATAAACACGGCCGATTTGCGGGCGCTGTATCCCGGTGCCGCCACCATCACGCCCGATGGACGCCGTATTACCGGTGTGGTTATTAGCGACCGCAGCACCAACAACATCAACAACCAAAACATTGTATTGCAGCAAGGCACTGGCCTGGCCGGCATTGTGGTGCGGTTTACCGCTGCGCATAGCTTTAACCTGGGCGACTCGCTGGACGTGAATATTTCTTCGCTGGAATTATCAGAGTTTAACGGGCTGTTGCAGGTAAATAACGTACCCCTGAGTAATGCAACCGTACGTGCTACCGGGCGCAGTATAACGCCGCGTACGGCAACCATAGCTCAGATTAACGCCAACTTCGAAAACTGGGAAAGTACGCTGGTACGTATTGAAAATGCCACCCTCAGCGGCGGTACGGGCGGCACATATAGTGGCAGTGTTACGGTGAACGATGGGGCTACAATTACGTTGTTTACTTCTACTTCGGCCACATTTGCCAGCCAAACCTATCCGCCCAATGCGGCCAGCATTACCGGTTACCTGAGCCAGTTTGGTGCAACCCGTCAAATCGGCATCCGCAACCCGGGTGCTCCGCTCAACGATGTGGTGGCTGGTACCGGCGGTGGCGGCGGCAGCAGTTCCGGCCTGCCTTTAACCACTTCGCCCTACCAGCAATATTTCAACAACATTGCTTCGGGCCTGCCGCAGGGAATTTTTGTAAAGATTGGTGCTACTAATACATCTATCGGAACGGGCGATGCAGGAATCTATAATAGCCTGGCGCCCACTGCTTGGAATCAGACCAGTGCCGGCGTCAAAAACTTTGCATCGGCCACCGGTTTAACTGCTACCAGTACCGAAGCAGAGCAATCTGCCAGCAGTAATCGTGCTTTGGGGGTTCGGCAAACAACACTTGCCGGATATGACCCAGGTACAGCATTTGTATTATTACTCAACAACACAACGGGCAAATCCAATTTCCAGTTGAGTTTTCTGTTACAGTCGCTTGATGCAACCGTAGGCCGTACAACCGTTTGGCAAGTTGATTATGGTTTAGGAGATAACCCCACAACATTTACTCCGGTTACAACCAGCCCTGCCAGCTTAAGTACTTCGGGTGCATTCAGTAGCACGCCTGTTTCTGTAACGTTACCCGCCGCCATAAACAATCAATCTCAAAAAGTGTGGATTCGTATTGTTACACTTGCTGCAACTACCGGATCGGGAAGCAGACCCTCAACTGCAATTGACGATCTGCAGTTAACCTGGAATTAAGTTACTCTAAAGCTATGCAAAGCGGGGTTGCAGTGCTGCTGCAGCCCCGTTTTATTTTTCCGTAACACTGAAAATACTTTCAATAAAAAAAGCCGCTCCTTACGGAGCGGCCTTTTCTTATTTCACCTTTTAAAATTACGCTTCGGCCACAACTTCAAATTCAAATTCGGCTTCTATGCCGGCGGCAAAGTCAATCTTGCCTTTGTAAGTGCCCAGCTCTTTCACATCTTCGGGCAGGTGAATTTTACGGCGGTCAATTTCAAAGCCTTTTTGATCGGCAATGGCACGGGCCACCATTACGGTGGTAATGCTGCCGAAGATTTTGCCGCTGGTGCCGGTTTTGGCCGTCAGTTTAACCGGAGCTTCGGTAAGCTTGGCAATAACCGATTTGATTTCGGCCAGCATGGCTTCTTCTTTCTTGCGCTGCACCTTCAGGCGCTCCTGCAACTGTTTCAGGTTGCTGGGCGAGGCTTCTACTGCAAAACCCTGCGGTATCAGGAAATTACGGGCGTAACCGTTCTTAACTTTTACCACTTCGTTTTTACCGCCCAAAGTGTTCACGTCTTTAATTAAAATAACTTCCATTGTACTAGTTTTAGTTTCCCGGCGCCCAATCTCTTGTTTGCGACTGTCATTCCGGCTGTAAGCCGGAAATTAGGGAAGGGTGACTAAATGAATTTCTTACTTCAGCAAATCGGTTACGTACGGCAACAGTGCCATTTGGCGGGCACGCTTGATGGCATCGGCCACTTTACGTTGATACTTGAGCGAGTTGCCCGTGAGGCGGCGGGGCAGAATTTTACCCTGCTCGTTCACGAATTTTTTCAGGAACTCCACGTCTTTGTAGTCAACATACTTTATGCCGTACCGCTTAAAACGGCAATATTTTTTACGGGGCTTATCGGTTTTAATAGCCGTAAGGTATTTGATTTCGTTCTTTGCCATAGCTTATGCCTCCACGTTTTCGTTAGCAGAAAGTACGCCACTTCTTTTCTTTGCGTTGTACTCAACGGCGTATTTGTCGAGTGTAATGTACATGTGCCGCAACACTTGCTCATCGCGGTGCAACTGTACATTCAGTTTGGCATTGAAATCGGCGGGAGCCTTGTACTCAACCACCCAGTAAATGCCGGTTGTTTTCTTTTGAATGGGATAAGCCAGGGCTTTCAAACCCCAGGGGTCGCTGTGTACCACCTCGCCGCCCGCAGCGGTAATAAGGTCGGTGTAACGCTTCTGTGCCGCTTTGAATTCGTCGTCGCTCAGCACAGGGGTGAAAATCACCATCATTTCGTAATGCTTCATTACGTTGCTGTTTTTAAAAGTGAATAATTTGGTTTTTGCCCACCGGTACCGGCCCGTTGCCGGGCCAATGATCTGCCAAAACAGACCTGGGGACGACCCGCCTGCCGCCATTACAGGCTACAAACGGGCGGCAAAGGTAGTGAGGAATGCGGTGTTTGCCAAGTTTTTCGGCCTTTTTTGCAACCCGTCAGCGTATCAATTTGAGGGTGTGTCGGCTGTTTCCGGTTTGCACCTGCAGGTAATACAGGCCTGCCGGCAGGTGTTGCAGGGGCAGTTGTACCTGTTGACCCGCCGCAACCCGGCTTAGCTGCTGCTGCCAAAGCAGTTGTCCGCCAGGGTTGAATACCTGCAGGGTTACCGGCCGGCTGCTGGCTGTTTTAAACAACAGCACTGGCGTTGCGCCCGGCATTCCCAGCAGTTGCAGGTTGCCGGGCGCGGCCTCGGGTTCCCGAACCCGGGTAACCAAATTGGTGGCCGATTGCCTCCAGTTAAAGCGGCTGACTACCGGCAGGTGATCGGTAAGGTTGTTGCGATAATCGGGCACCCAGTTAATGGCTTCGCGGCGGATGATGCAGGAAAAAGGCACGTAATCGAGCTGCATTTCATTGCTTACAATGGCATGGTCAATTACGTTAGGGTAGCCGATGTACGAATTTTCGCCCCGCAGGGTGTTCCAGTACGAGATGGGTTCGTAACGGGCCGGGTCTTCCATAAAGCGATGGTAGGGGGTGAGGGTGGTACCTGCCACGGTTGAGATGGTTTCATCCAAATCATCATTATAATCACCCGCAATCAATACATGCTGGGTGGGGTAAACGGCGTTAAGCGAATCGTACATGAGGCCGGCCGCTCCCAGGCGCCGGAAATAATCGGAGGTAAGGCCGCTTTCGGCTTTGGCATGGATGTTTACAAATACCACGCGTTTGGTTACGCCGTCAATGGTTACATGCGCTTCCATCAAAAAAGGAAAACGGCCGCTGGCCCAGTTGTAGCGGTTTTCGCTCAGCGTGCTGGTGTTGGTAAAGGCACGGGTGCTGATGTTGGCAAACATATTTCGTTTATACACGTATGCCAGTTTTTGGGCCGTACGCCAGGTTCCGTTGGCAGGGGTGCTGGTATTAGAGGCATAAGGTGCCACAACATAGTCGTACGGACCGTTTTGGAGCGAACGGCTTAGCCTGCCCAGCCGGGCTGTATCAACAATTTCCTGTAACATGTACAAGTCGGCGCCCAGGCTGTCCATCACAATGCGGGCCAGTTCAACCTGCAGGTCATCGTCAACCGGTCCGTTGTTGCCGCCAAACCAGGCAAGATTCCAGTTTACCACATCCAGCGACTGTTCGGGGTGCAGCGAGGTTCCGTTTACATCGGGGGCCTGCAACAGGTAGCTGCCGGTACTGAAGCGAATGCTGCCGCCAAACCCCTGATGGGGCCGGGTAGGCCGAAAGCGTACCCAAATGCGTTGAGCGGTGAGCAATTCGGCGGGTTGGTAACTGATGGTTGGTACGAAGTTGGTGCCGTCTTTCGACAACTCAAATCCGACAGGTGCGGTTACCTGTAAGGGTTCCGGTACATTTCCGGCGGAAAAAAATAAATCGCGGGGTGCCGTTTCCGTGCCGGCAGGGGTATAGCCAAAAGCCAGCAGCAGCGGCGCACCAAAAACACTGATAACGGGTGGTGTTTGTTGTCGCTGCAATTCGGCAGCCACGGCCGTGTTACACCCGCCCGAAATACACAAAGTTGCATATAGGAGATAAAGGATGGGTTTGCGGGTCTTGTTTCGTTTTTGCATAGTATGTTGGAGCGCACGCCTTTACATAAAAAAACCTCCGTATGTAATTCGGAGGTTATGGTGATGCGGCACCGCAAAGTAAACGATATTTATGCAATGTGAGCGCCGGATGGAATTAATTATACTAAACGCGTTGTGCTATTAAACAAGTAAAAATAAATTCAGGTGTACAAATCGGGAAAATACTAACAGGGCCAAAAAGTTGGGCACTACAGTAGTACTACAGCTTAATCAGGGCGGCCCCCGAGATCGGGGTTGCCTGTCCGCCGGAAATTTATGAAGGCGGATAATCGATCTCGGGTGCCCTTTTTGGGTACCTTTTTGGGCACGCAAAAAGGTACAAAACCTTTTTTCATTCAAATTTCAAAGATTCTATTCTTTGATTTTGGTAATTCAATAGCACAACGCGTTATACTAACATACATAATTAATAATGCGCGGGGTAGTGCGCTTGGCAACAAAGCAGCTTGTCCATAATGCAAAAGAAACGCAGCAAGCCGTTGTGCATCCTATGCATTTTGGCGGGAGCCTTCTTTTTATTGTGGTGTTGCGGGCAGCAAATCCAGTACTTTTAATTGCAGACTAACCGATCCGTTATATTCGTTTTCCTCGATTGTGTAAACAAGATCAACAGGGCCCTGTTTGAGATAATCGTATCGGTCGGCTCCTTTGAAAAAGATGCCTGTAAATGTGGTGTTGGCCTGCTTTACAACCAGGCGCAGGTGTGCCTCTTTTACAATACGGCTGTAGCCGGTGTCGGTAACGCCGCGGGTAAGAAACACGGGGCGCATGTTATCGGGCCCGAAGGGCTCCATTTGTTGCAGTATGTTGAAGAAGCCGGGGGTGATGGCATTAAAGTCAATAACCGCATCAATGGGCAGGGCCGGTACCAGTTGTTCGGGCGTAATGGTGGCGCTTACAATCTCTTCAAATGCGGCCGAAAAATCGGGGATTTTTTCTTTTTCCAGTGTAAGGCCGGCCGCTGCAAAATGTCCGCCATAGCCCAACAGATGTTGCCGGCAGGCGTGTATGGCTTCGTACAAGTTAAAGCCGGCTACGCTGCGGGCGCTGCCGGCAGCATATGCGCCGCTTTCGGTTAAAATTACCGTGGGCCGGTAGTAATGTTCGGTTAACCGCGATGCCACAATGCCCACCACGCCCTTGTGCCAGTGCGGCTGGTACAACACGGTGGTATTACGGTGATGCAGTTGGGGATTGTTGCGGATGATGCTTAACGCTTCCTGGGTAATGGAACTGTCGGCTTCTTTCCGGTCGTCGTTATCGGTGTGTAACTGTTGGGCAAATTCTAATGCTTCGTTATAGCTGTTGGCGATGAACATTTGTACCGCCTTGGTGGCATCGTCCATACGGCCGGCTGCGTTAACACGGGGTGCTATCATGAAAACCAGGTTGTCGATGCGAAGAGGCCGGGTTAAGCCACTGAGCTGTTTCAATGCCGCAATGCCGAATGAAGGGTCTTCGTTTACCTTTTTCAGGCCATAATAGGCTAAGATGCGGTTTTCGCCGGTAATGGGTACAATATCTGCGGCAATGGCGGTGGCTACCAGGTCAAGATACGTGTGTGGAACAGACTCGGGTAACTGCAGGGTTTCTGCCAGTGCACAAATAAGTTTGAAGCCCACGCCGCATCCGCATAGCTCTTTATAGGGGTAAGTACAATCGGCTTGTTTGGGGTTTAAGATGGCTGCAGCGGGCGGTAGTTGCGCATCGGGTAGGTGGTGGTCGCAAACAATAAAATCCACGCCCCGGGTATTGGCATAGGTAATCAGTTCAACGGACTTGATGCCGCAGTCCAGTGCAATTACCAGGGTGTAGCCATTTTCGGCAGCATAGTCAATGCCCTGTTGCGAAATGCCGTAGCCTTCGCGGTAGCGGTGGGGTATGTAAAAGCCGATTTGTGCCGGATTATAAATGGATGTAAGAAAACGGAACATGCAGGCAACGCTGGTGGTGCCGTCCACGTCGTAATCGCCGTACACCAGAATTTTTTCGTTGGCCGCCATGGCTTTTTGGATGCGCTGCACGGCCTTTTGCATGTCTTTCAAAAGCCAGGGGCTGTGCAGTTGGCTGAGTTGGGGGCGAAAGAAATCGCGGGCTTGTTCAAAGCTGTGGATGCCCCGTTGCACCAAAATGCTGCAGAGGGCAGGATGGATGCGCAGTTGCTGTTGCAGGCGACTTACCCGGCCGGGGTCGGCTTCCGGCAGTATCCATCGTTTATTCATAGGTGTCAGTAGCTGCGTTCGGTTGTGAAAATTACCAGTTGTTCCAGCCCGTTACGGATTTCGTTTTCGGGTAGCTGCTGCAGCAGTTGCAGGGCTTCGTGCCGGTAACGCAGCATTTGTTCTTTGGCATAATCAATTCCGCCGGAGGCATGTACTTCGTCTATTACCTCCTGCACCATTTTTTTCTTACGATTTTCATTTTTTAAGATGTAAATCAACTCCCTTTTTCGTGCCTTGCTGCAAGTGTTCAATGTATAAATGAGGGGAAGGGTCAGTTTTTTTTCCTTTATATCGTTTCCGGTGGGTTTTCCGGCTGTTGCACCGCCGTAATCAAACAGGTCGTCTTTGATTTGAAAGGCGATGCCGGCTTTTTCACCAAACTGTTTCATGAGCCGGGTTTTTTCCGCATCGCCCGTGGCCGACCAGGTGCCGGCCCCGCAGGCCGAAGCCAGCAACGAAGCGGTTTTGTTGGTGATGATTTCAAAGTAAACTTCTTCGCTGAGGTTCAACTGACGGGATCGTTCGATTTGCAGCAATTCACCTTCGCTCATCTTTTCCACTGCTTCAGAAAGTATTTTCAGAATTTCAAAATCATTGTTCCGCAACGAAAGCAACAAGCCTTTCGAAAGCAGGTAGTCACCCACCAAAACAGCCACTTTGTTTTTCCAAAGGGCGTTTATGGAAAAAAAGCCCCTTCTCTCAAACGATTCATCCACCACATCATCATGTACCAGGGTGGCGGTGTGCAGCAGTTCAACCAGGGCGGCGGCCCGGTACGTAGCCTCAGTAACGGGGCCGAACATGCGTGCACTTAAAAAAACAAACATGGGCCGCATCTGTTTGCCTTTTCTTTTGATTACGTATTGCATGATGCGGTCGAGCAACGGTACCCGGCTTTGTACTGCCGAGCGGAACTTATCTTCAAAAAACTGCAACTCAGTTTGTATAAGGCTCTGTATTTGAACGAGTGATTGCATGAGCCGGCAATTTACGTTGCCTGCGGCGATTCCTGATATTTTTAAGGAAAAGAAGGACAAATAATTATTCCTATGGTCTTTTGGAAACTATGTTAGTAATAATCGTTCAAAAAGTTTGAATTTTAGGTTCCGGTATATATTTTTGCAAGTAATCATCAGGATTTTAGAAACTTAACCTCAACTACTATGGCAAGCAAAAAGCACGTCCTCTTCCTGGGGGCCCTATGTTTTTTAACCACCAATCTCTACGCCCAGAGTTACGATTGGAAAGACGAAACACTTATCCCCGCTAGTGGTAAAAAGCAACACAGCGAATTTTTACAGAACCAGTATCCCTTTCCTGCCAAGCCCCGCAACCAGTGGGAAATTGGTTTGAGCGTGGGTAACGTTGCCATCAGCGGCGACGTAAACACCCGCTTCCCCAATATTGGCTGGGGTGCGCATGTACGTAAGGCTATGGGCTATGTATTTTCGGCCCGGTTGGCTTATTCGGGTGGCGTGGCAACCGGTATGAACTGGAACCCCGCTTTCAACTACGCTAAAAATCCTGCCTGGGCTTCGCGCTATACGGCACCTGTAAATACACAGTGGCAGTTTGCTCCCAGCCTGGCACCGAACTTTTCGCCCGGTACAGTTTATCAGGTACGTAGCACCAACCTCATGATGCCTTATGATGCAGCTAACGGCGGCGATCCTGTATTTTATAATTATCGTACCCGCCTGCATCAGGTGGCCTTACAAGGTATTATTACTCTGAATAACGTTCGTTTCCATAAAGCTAAGACCGGCTTTATTTTATATGGTATTGCCGGTGTAGGCGGCATGATTTACGACGTTAATGTGAATGCCCTCGACGGAACCGGAAATACTTACGCATCGCTGTTCCGTTCAGTACTCGCAGCCAACGGCGGCTCACCTGAATACCGCAATCGTAATCGTATCCTTCGTGATCTGCGTGCAGGTATGGACAAAACTTACGAAACTCCCGCAGACGGTCACCAGTTGCGTCGTCCCAAATTGTTCGACATGACCTTCAAGCCCACCGTACAATCCGGTTTTGGAGTGGCCTTCAAGCTGAGCAAGCGCCTGAGCCTGGGTCTTGAACATGTGTTAACCTGGACCAACGACGATTTGTTGGACGGCCAGCGTTGGCAAGAGCATTCGTTTGGCGATGCTGTACTTACCGGCGACTATGATTCGTGGCACTACACCAACCTGAACCTGAACTACAGCCTTGGTGCCAAAGCTGTTGAACCCTTATGGTGGCTGAACCCCCTCGATTATGCCTACAACGAGCTGAATGCGCCCCGCCACATGAAGTTGCCCAAGCCCGTGCTGGATGATGCCGATGGCGACGGTGTTACCGATCAGTTTGACCTGGAGCCCAACACCCCCGCCGGTTGTCCGGTTGATACCCGTGGTGTAAGCCGCGATACCGATGGTGATGGCGTACCCGACTGCAAGGATAAAGAACTCATTACCCCCACTCAGTGCCAGCCTGTTGACGCTGATGGCGTTGGTAAGTGTCCCGATCCGGAATGCTGCAAAAACCGTGTAGCTGACAATACCTGCAACCTGGTTGACCTGCCCAGCATCAACTTTGCTTCCGGTACTTCCAACCTGAGTGCAGAAAACAAAGCATTGCTGGCAAGCATTGCCACCAGCCTGCGTAGCAACCCCAACTGTAAGGTTGTTGTATGCGGCAGCTCGGCTAAGAGCAAGAGCGGACAAGCCCTGGGTCAGAAGCGTGTAGATGCTATTGTGAAATACCTGGTTGAGGCACAAGGCATTAGCGCCGACCGTGTAGTGGCACAATATGCATGCAGCGATGGCGATCCTTCTGTGGTTGAAATTCGTGCAGAACAGCGCTAAAATTCTGATGACTGCATAATCCAAGGCCCCGGAATTACCGGGGCTTTTTTTCGCAAACTATTAACCCGCTTGCATGCCGTTTATGACCTTGCGTGCTTAATTTGCTTAAAATTCCTAACTTTGCAGGCTTTTATGAAGGTGCTCCGGATTGCTTCTTTTTTGGTTGTATTGTTATTGGTACTGGGCAGTTGCCATAGAAAAGCTTCGCCCCGTAAAGTTGCGGCAGCCAAAGCCCGCAAGAAGGCAACCGTTACCCGTATCATAAAAAATCCGGACGTGGAATACCGACTGCGTATGGCCGAGCAGTTCTATGCCAACAAAAAGTACAGCAAAGCGCAAATGATTTATGAGGATCTTTTTCCCATTTTGCGAAGTGATCCGCGTTTTGAAGACCTGTACTACAAGTACGCCTATTGTGCTTTTTATTTGAAAGATTACGAGGTAGCCGAAAACTTGTTTAAGGGTTTTCTGGATGTATTTCCCAAAAGCCCGCGGGCAGCCGAAGTTGATTTCATGCACGCTTACTGTTATTACAAGCAGTCGCCCCGGGTGGAGTTGGACCAAACCCCCACGCAAAAAACCATCGGCTACATGCAGGCCCATCTCAATAATTATCCGGAATCAACCCGGACCGATGAAGCACGCCGCATTATTGACGAGTGTTATGCAAAACTGGAACTGAAAGAATATAAAGCAGCCGAATTGTATTACAACATGGGCTCGTACCGGGCGGCTGCCATTGCTTTCACCAACCTGCTGAATCATTACCCCGCCTCCGAAAAAGGCGACCAGTACAAAGTAATGATCATTCGCTCGTATTACCAGTATGCTTTGATGAGCATACAGGCAAAACAACCCGAGCGCTACGAAAAAGTGGTGGAAGAGTACTATGATTTTATTGACCGCTTTCCCGAAAGTAAACTCATAAAAGAAGCAGAACGATATTTTCAAAATTCACAAACCCAACTTAAAGCATTAAAAAATGAGCCGGCTGATAAGAAAAGTTAGTGCCAACACCAGCAATGTTGTTGAAACCCGCGACCTCAATGCCATCAAAAACAAAACGGGCAACTTGTATGAGTCGATTGCGGTTATTGCCAAAAGGGCCAACCAAATAAATATTGCCCTGAAGGAAGAACTGCACAATAAACTCGAAGAATTTGCCAGCAGTACCGATAGCTTGGAAGAAATTCATGAGAATAAGGAGCAGATAGAAATTTCGAAGGCTTATGAGCGGATGCCCAATCCGGCCATCCTTGCCACCCAGGAATTTCTGGAAGATAAAATTTACTACCGGAAGGCCGATAACGACCTTTTTGCCTAATAACAACATTGCAAACGAAATACAGGCAGCCCAAACGGGCTGCCTTTCTTTTTGGGCGTGCAAAGTTTTACTTACTTTCACGGAGGTAACGGGTAACCGTTGTAGTTTTACGCCCTGCCTGTCATGCTAAACGGAAAAAAAATAGTAGTAGGAATTACCGGCAGTATAGCTGCTTACAAAACCCTGTTGCTGGTGCGCCAACTGCGCCAACACGGGGCCGATGTGCAGGTGTTGCTTACCCCGGCGGCACGTGATTTTGTGTCGCCCCTTGTGCTTTCAACCCTAAGTCAAAAACCGGTACTCGCCGATATGTTTACCGATGGCAACTGGGCCAACCATGTGGCGCTGGGGCGCTGGGCCGACCTGATGCTTATAGCACCGCTCAGTTGCAATACGCTGGCAAAAATGGCACAGGGCCACTGCGACAATCTGCTGCTGGCAGTTTACCTGTCGGCTACCTGCCCCGTGTGGGTGGCGCCGGCCATGGACTCCGATATGTGGCACCACCCGGCAACCCAGCATAACCTGCAACTGCTGCAACAACGGGGCCACCGGGTGTTGCCGGTTGGCACCGGACCCCTGGCCAGCGGCCTTGTAGGCGAAGGCCGCATGTGCGAACCGGAAGACATACTTGCAGCAGTAAAAAATTATTTTCAGGAAGCGCAGTTGTTAAGCGGTAAATCGGTAGTGATAACTGCCGGACCCACCTACGAATCCATTGATGCGGTACGCTTTATCGGCAACCGCTCATCGGGCAAAATGGGTATGGCACTGGCCGATGCCTGTACAAGGCTGGGCGCTTCGGTTACGCTCATCAGCGGACCGGTTTCCGTACAACCCAAACTACAGCCGCAGCACCATATTAAGGTGCGCACTGCTGCAGAAATGCATGCTGCCGTTACAGATGTATTCGACCAGGCCGATATCGTAATCATGGCTGCTGCCGTTGCCGATTACACACCTGCAAATAAAGCCTCCGGAAAAATAAAAAAGGGGCAGAATACGTTGGTATTGGAGTTGCAGCCAACGGTTGATATTTTAAAGGAACTGGGCGCCCGCAAAAAGCCAAATCAAATACTGGTAGGATTTGCATTGGAGACTGATAACGGCGACGCTTATGCGCAAAAAAAACTGGAGCAGAAAAACGCGGATGCCATAGTGCTGAATTTGCAAAGCGATGCGGGTTCGGGCTTTGAGCACGATACCAACCAGGTGAGCATATTTTTGAGAAATGGAGAAGTGCGCCGCTTTCCCTTACAACCCAAAGAGCAGGTTGCAACGGCTATTGTTCAAACCATACTGGAACTCTTACATGGTTAAACACATACTTTTCATTGTTGCGGTCGCCTGCCTGCCCCTTTGGGGCCACACGCAGGAACTCAACGCACGGGTGCGGGTGCTGGATAACCAGCTGCCCAATACCATAGAAAAGCGCATCTTTCGTACCCTTGAAGGGGCCCTCACCAATTTCATGAACAACCGTAAATGGACCAATGATAATTTCAAGCCCAACGAGCGCATCGAATGTCAGTTTTTGATTAACCTGTCTTCCTCGCCCGAGCAAAATGTATTCAGCGGCACCTTAACCGTTCAGGCGGCGCGCCCCGTATATCAGGCATCCTATGTATCGCCCCTGGTCAATTATCAGGATCCGAATATCAGTTTCCGTTATGTAGAAGGGCAGCAGCTTGAGTTTAACGAAAACAGAGTAAGTGGCTCCGATCCGTTGGTTTCGAACCTCACGGCCATTTTTGCTTATTATGCCTACATCATTTTAGGGTACGATTATGCTTCTTTTTCCATACGGGGAGGCGACCCGTATTTTCAAAAAGCGCTCAACATTGTTAACAATGCGCCGGAGCGCTCGGGCATAACCGGCTGGCGCTCGTTTGAAAACAATAACCGCAACCGGTACTGGCTTGCCGAAAACCTCATGAACAACCGCTATGCTACCATACATGATATTTATTACACCTATTACCGCAAAGGGCTGGATGTGATGTATGAAGATGAAAACAAAGCCCGCATGGAAATATTGAATGCCCTGATAAATTTGGATAACCTGAACCGCGAAACGCCGAACCTGATGGTGGTGCAGTTTTTTTTGCTGGGTAAAACAAACGAGTTAATCGGCATCTTTAAAAAAGCGGGCCCGCAGGAAAAGGCGCGGGCGCTTGATATACTTACCCGTATAGATGTAACCAATGCCAACCGGTATAAACAGGAGTTGAAATGAGAATGCGTTTGTGTGTTTACGGCTTTTGCCTGTTGGGGAGCATATTACTTATTGGCTGTGCCGAAAAAAATGAAGTGCCCAAAGGAGTGCTGCCCGTTGATAAAATGAAGCCGTTGGTGTTGGATATGATGCTGCTGGCCGATTATCATAAAGACCGGGCATTTACCGATTCTGCATTCAATGTGCAGGCCGCCAACCGGGCCGGTTTTGAACGTATTTTGCAACTGCACAAAGTAACCCGGGAAAAATTTACAGCCAGTTATGCCTACTATCAAAAACATCCTTTGTTGCTGAAGATGCTTACCGATAGTTTGGCAAATGCCGCACAGCGCATGGCCGAAGCAATGATGACTACCTCACAGGAACCTCAAAATCCGTAACAATGGTTGTAACTGCACACATGTTGGTGAACCGCATGGGTATTGATGCCGAAATTGCCGATTATTTTGCCAATAAACGCCCGGTGCCGGCCAACAACCGTTTTTGGGCACAAAAGCTAATCTATCTGTCTGCCGGCTTTGGTACCCTTACCATTCCTTTTGCGTTTGATTTGATGTTTAAGGCAGGCATTCCCCGCCAGGCATTACTGGATGATGCCCACGTGAGTTTGATGGAAGAAGGATTTGACCGCTTGAAACGGTACGAAGCGGAAGAAATCAGTTTCGAAACTTTTTTACAACTGTGCATAGAGTTGTTGGAGGGGCGTATAAAACAGCCCCACCTGGCAGCCGACCTGATGGCATTTTTTACCAACCGTCCTACGCAGTGGTTTACGTTTGAAACCACCCACCGGTCGCTGGCACGCAGCGATGGTTTCCTGTTTACCCTAACCGACCTTTCGCTCAGCGATGCGTGGGTACGTGATTTTTTACCTTACTGGTATGCCCTGGCCCGCCCCATATTGCTGTTTGATGATTTTAAGGATTTGAACGACGACCGGGCCACCGGCCAGGAAAATACAATTATTGAACTGGGCAACGATGCTGCCGCCATTCAGAAAGCCCATGCATTGGGCACAGCCGATTTGAACAAGTTGCACGAATTAAACCCCATGCTGGCGCGGCACATGCAGGCCCTGCTCGATAACTGCCTCAACTTTGTGCACATTCGGGCCGAACTGGAGCAGGCTTAATCAATAAGCGAGTTTTTCATTGCAAAGAACACCAGCCCTACAGAGTTTTTTACGCCAAAACGCTCCATCAGCCGGTCTTTGATGGCTTCAACCGTACGCGGACTGATATCCATTTCCTTAGCAATTTCCTGCGCCGTGTATTCCATGCAAAGCAGGCGAATCACCTGTTTTTCCTTTTCGTTAATTTGAATTTCGCTGTTTAGGGTAGGAATGCTTTTGGCCTTGGTATGCGATTTTTTGAGCAGAATGCGGTTTACAAAGTTGTTGAGGTAATACCCTTTTGCCTGCACCTCCAGTATGGCTTTGCGTATTTCGGCAGGGTCTGAACTTTTGAGCAGGTATCCGTTGGCCCCATTTTCCATAAGGTGTGTTACAAAGCGTTCATCTTCGTACATCGTAAGCACCAGTACATGAATGTTGGGGTACTTTTTACTCACAATTTTAGTGGTTTCAATACCGTCTTTTCCGGGCATGCGCAAGTCCATCAATATAACGTCGGGCTGCGAAGCCTCCAAACCGGCTAGCAGTTCGTCGCCGTTTTCGGCCTCTTGTACAAATACGATATTGGGATACGAACGCAGGGATAAAATCACCCCTTTGCGAAAAATCTGATGGTCATCGGCAATCGCTACTTTTATCTGCGACATGGTGTAACACAGTTCAGGTAAAGTTAGCAAAAAACCCGTTATGCAAGGGCTGTGGCCGGCAGTTCCAGGGTTATTTTATAATAGGTATTGGTAGCGTCTTTTTCAAAAAAGATACGGGCATTTAAAATACGTACCCGGCTTTGAATATTTTTCAGGCCCAGGCCGCTGGGTGTATCCCGCATCTTCTCAAATTCGGTTTGTGTAAGGCCGGTACCGTCGTGATGGATGCGGATGTAGAAGTGCTCATCGGTTTTATTTTGGGTAAGGTGTATAAAACTTGCCTGGCTGTGTTTGAGAATATTGTTGATGAGCTCCTGTATGATGCGGAAAACCGAGAGTTCATGCTCCAGTTTTAGCCGCCGCCGATAGTCGTGAAAGCGGCAACTGGCATTAATGCTGCCGGTTCCGTTGATTTTCTGAATCAGGTCGGTCATGGCACTTTCCAGGCCGAAGTTTTTGAGGGTAGGGGGGATGAGGCTGTGCGAGATATTGCGGATTAGTTGAATGGTGTCGTCAACAATCTGTTTGGCATTGTAAATAGATTGTAACTGTGTGGCCGTATCCTGATGAATGAGATTTTCATTCAGGTACAGGCGCACGGTTGCCAGTAACGGGCCCGCATCGTCGTGCAAATCGGCGGCTATGCGCTGCCGCTCTTCTTCCTGGCTTTCCAGTGAAGCCTGCAGCAACAGGCGCTGATGATCGGCCTGCATGTTGCGCATTTTCAATTGATAATAAATGACCTTCCGTTGGTGAAATACCACAAAAACAATCAGGCCTACAGCAAGCAACAGCATGCCAAAAGTGCCGAAATACACTACATAGGTTACGTTAGAATTGGCTGCCTGCAAAAAAAACATGGTTTTGTGTGGGTTGGGTTAGTAATTTCAGGTTAGGTTTTGTTGAAAGGGATTGGGTAAATTTTTTTTTGATTGGGTTAATAACGCTACGGTAAGTAAAAGGTTTTTGAGTATGGATGCAATAAGGTGAATTATGTCATATTGTTTTTTGAAGTCAACCGTACCCATATAGCTGTCGGCATATAAGTAAACAAAAAAAGTTGCAGCTGAATAAATCAGAATAGCTGCAACAATCCAAAACTCAGGCGTTGCATATAAGAAAATGGAATCGATTTTGCTAATCCGTTCAAAATAGTAACGAATAGAATAGGCAATGAGCAGAATTTCTTCGAGTGCCACCGCGATGGAGTCGAAATTCTCCTGTTGAACGGTTACATACAAAAGCAGCCATGAAACCAAAAATACGAAGATGCCAGTTAAAACAATATTTCGGTTAATTGAAGTGGTAAATATTTGAAGGAAAATTAGCGAGAAAATAATGAATTCAACAGGGGTGTATAAGATTTGATTTATTTCCAAAAGTTGTTCCGCATGAAAATAGTATCGAAACGCTATATCCAGTACGGTGTTGGCAATGCAAAAAAGGGCGTATAAAAAAACAAGCCTCTTACCCGTATTCTTTTCTTTTAAGAAAAAAAACACGGCAAGAGGCAGAAAATTGCTCAGAAACTTCAATATAGTCAGCGTTTGTTCGATATCCTTGTTTCGTCAAAAATAAAGAACAACCGCCAGATCATTATTGGCTAACTGGGATTTATTAAAGTTTGGCCCAGTCGTATGTGGTAGAATCCCGATCGCCGATGATGCCTTCTTCGCTGCGGATTTCGCCATTTCCGTCCACAACGGTGTACTGCATAATTACATTGCGGTTGCTGTCAACGCCGGCCAGTACAACGTGGCGGTTGCCTTCGGCATCCAAACCGGGGGTAATCAAAATTCCCTGGCAATCGGGCTGTGCCAGAATTTGCTCAATAATTTCGCGGCCCATGAGGTTACCGTAAGCCTGATCGGGATACTTGTCGAAGAAAGCTTTTACCATTACTTCGCCTGCTTCGAAGCCGATGTGTTTGCCAATGCTGGCAACTGCGGGTTTTTGTAATACGTTCTGCATAGTTGTTGGTTTAGAAGTTTAGTTTGGAATGCTAATTTTTCTCAAACCACTTCTTTTTGCAACGGGTATGTTTGTGAATAAGCCTGTTGATAAGCTTGCAAACAATTGATAATCAAATTATTAACATTGTGTACCCGCTTGTCCGACAGGTAAAATTTGCGAAAAACTACGATGTAAAATACGTAAAATTACGATACTACAAAATCGTAAATTGACGAGTTTTTTAATCGTAAATCAGCGAAGTAGGGATACGTGGCGCAAAAAATGCAGAAGGGGGTTATGTGCAATACCAATCCCGTACCATTTAGGTACGGGATGTTTCCAATAATTTTTGGGAAAGTGGTTTCTCGCTGTTTTGCTTTTAGGATCTGGATTTTAAGACGGAGCTGTTGTTCAGAGCGGCATTGGCAGTTTCCCTTTCAGTTGGTTTTTCATTGTACGATATTGGATCACTGCGTTTTTGGTTCGTTTTTGGCTTTTTTCAGGATTGGATTTTTAAAGAACTTGTTTGGGTATTGGTTTTTCGGATATCGGCCTTCGGTACGCATCCAATGCCGCCTGAACAATACAAAAGTACTATCGCGTTTTATTCTATACCAGCGCAAAACTGACCAATTTTAGCACCATAAAATTTACTTTTTGTGGTAGCTGTTTTACTACGTAAAACTACGATTCGAAAATTGGCTTTTTGTTCCATAGGAGTAAATCGTGTAGGCGTGATAGCTTCATTATGAAGTAGTTACAAACATTTTTCGGAACCGGCCCCTGGTAGTTTTTCTTTTCGGTTTCCGTAATTTTACGATGCAAATCCCGGGCAAACTGTTTTTTTCTTGCCAATACTTGTTTATCTTGCATAAGACCCATTAAATTAAAAGCTTATCCAATGTCTGCCGAATCACAAATCCGTTATGCCATTGCCGATGACCACAAAATCTTTCGTGATGGTATTAAAATGGCGCTTTCCGGAAAACCTCACCTGAAACTGGTTTGGGAGGCGCAGGATGGAAAAGAAATGATGCACAAGCTGGCCATAAAACGGCCCGATATTTTGTTGCTCGATATTCGCATGCCGGAACTGGATGGCGTGAATGCCCTGCAACTGATACGTGCCGAGCATGAAGACATCAAAATTGTGGTGCTGAGCATGTACGACGATCAGCAAATGGTAAGTAAAATGATGGAAATGGGCGCCAACGCCTATCTTACCAAAACCGCCGATCCCGACGAAATTCACGACGCCATCATCACCTGTATGAATGAGGAGTTTTATTTCAACGAACTGGTAAACCAGGCGGTGTTGCTGAAACTGCATCACAAAAAAAAGGTGCGGAACTTTTATCCCAATCCGGTACAGTTCAGCGAAAAGGAGATACAGATTTTAAAGCTGCTGGCCGAAGACAAAACCACCGAAGAGATTTCCAAAACCGTGTTTCTGAGCCCCCGTACGGTAGAAACCATCCGCCAGAATATGAAAAATAAGGTGGGTGCCAAAACAATAGCCGGACTGATTGTATATGGTATGCGCAATAAGTTACTCGATTAGCACAGCGTAAAAACCACAACGGGAAGATCGGGTAGAAGTACCCGGATATTCTCGAAAAAACTTAAGAACTTGCAATCCGATATCGTAACACCCAAAAACCATCCGTTCCTATGTATGCAACCAAGACTCCCAAAAAAACTGAAAACTTGGCCGAAACCATTACTGTAGCGATAACTGATGATCATGTGCTCTTCCGGCAGGGAGTAAAAACTGCCATGGGCATGAAAAGGGATATCAAAATCCTTTTTGAGGCCGATAACGGCATGCAGTTGCTCAATATGCTGAAGCATACCCAGCCCGATGTACTGTTGCTGGATGTGCAAATGCCCATTATGGATGGAATTGCAACCTTACCGGAAGTAAAAAAGTTGTATCCCGACGTAAAGGTGATTATGCTAACCATGCACGACGAACCTACCATGATCACCCGCCTCATGGAGTTGGGGGCCAATTCGTACCTCACCAAAAACTCCGACAGCGAATTGATTTACGAAGCCATCAAAACCTGCCACGAGCAGGAGTTTTTCTTCAATGCCCTTACCAACAAAGCGCTGATTGATGGCTTGCGTATGAAACGACAAGACAGTCCTTACTCACAGGATGTGAAACTCAACGAAAAAGAAATTACCGTACTGCGCCTGATGTGCGAAGAAAAAAGCACCAAGGAAATTGCGGATATTGTAGATCTGAGTCCGCGTACGGTGGAGGCCATCCGCGACAAACTGAAATCAAAAATCGGCGCCCGGTCAACGGCCGGCCTTATTTTATACGCCGTAAAACATAATATCATCGAAGGCTGATGTGATTTCAAACATTTCGATCGGGGGCGGTTTTTCCAAAGCCGCCCTTTTTATTTTTGCTGCCATGCACGCCCCTTTTGTTTTGCTGGATGGTAAAACGCAAATAGCCGGCAATCCGCTGCTTCATCCTTCCAACCGCTCGTTCCGCTACGGCGAAGGGTTATTTGAAACCATGCGTCTGTATGGTGGCACCATTCCCTTGTGGCCCTGGCACCGGCAGCGGTTGCAGCAGGGGCTTGCCTGCCTGGAGTTGCAACTGCCTGCACATACTACCTGCGACCATTTAATGGAGCAGGCAATACAACTGGCCCGAAAAAATAAAATTGACGCTAATGCCCGGCTGCGCATAACTCTATGGCGTGGCGATGGCGGGCTTTGGGATGAGGTGGCGGGCCCGGCCCATTACTGCATTGAAGCCTGGCCTGCCCCCCTGCCTCCCCGGTTAAACACGAATGGCTTGGTGCTGGGCATTTACACGCAAGGTTGGAAGAGTTGCGATGCGTTTAGCAACCTCAAAAGCAACAACTACCTGTTGTATGCCATGGCAGCCCGGCATGGCAAACAGCAGCGCTGGAACGATGCCGTGATACTGAACCAACACCGGCGGGTATGCGATACTACCATTGCCAACCTCTTTATCAGGGTTGGCGAAACATGGATAACGCCGGCTTTAACCGAAGGCTGTGTGGCCGGCGTTATGCGCAGCTATTTGCTGCAACAACCCCATTGGCAGGTTGAAGAAGGCACCATCACCACCGAAGCGTTACTGGCAGCCGACGAAGTGGTGCTCACCAATGCCTTTTACGGGATGCGTTGGGTGCAGCAAATAGGCACCCAAACCTATGCGGCAACCGGCGCCGCTGCATTATTTCGGCATATGATTCAACCCCTGTTTTCATGAACTTTCGAGCTGCCCTGCTGTTGTAAGCGTTATGCAAAAGCCTGTTGTACATATTTGCTGGATGCGGCGCGACCTGCGGCTGCACGATCAAACCGCACTCTTTCACGCATTAAAAAGCGGCGTGCCCGTTGTGCCGGTTTTCATTTTCGATCGTAACATTCTGGATCAACTGGAGGATAAGCACGACCGAAGAGTAGAATTTATTCACCTTGCCCTGCAGCGCATGCAACAACAACTGGTGGCAATGGGCAGTACCCTGGATGTGCGCTACGGTTATCCGCAACAGGTATTTGCCGGGTTACTGCAGGAGTATGCCATAAACGCCGTTTTTACCAACCACGATTACGAACCGTATGCACGGGAGCGGGATGCTGCCATTGGCCGGTGGTTGCAACAACAAGGCATTGCGTTTCATACCTTTAAAGACGAGGTTTTGCTGGAGCGGGACGAGGTGTTGAAAGACGACGGAAAGCCTTACACCGTTTTTACGCCCTACAGCCGCAAGTGGAAGGCCACGCTGCAACCGCAGCACTTGCAGGCATACGAAACAGAGGTGTTGTTTGCCAATTTTTTCCGGCAACCCGAGCGGCCCCTGCCTTCGTTGGAGCGCATCGGGTTTGCACCCACCGGAGCCGCTTTCCCTCCCGACACCGTGCGGGAAGATATCATTCGTAATTACAAAGCACAACGCGATTTGCCGGCCGTAGCGGGTACCAGCCGCCTGAGCGTGCACCTGCGTTTTGGTACCATCAGCATACGGGAACTGGCCCGTAAAACGGCGCCCCTGAGCGAAGCTTTTTTGAACGAACTCATCTGGCGCGACTTTTACCACATGATTCTCTGGCATTTTCCACAGGTGGGCAAGGGGCAGGCGTTTAAACCCGAATACGAACGGATTGTATGGCGCAACAACGAACAGGAATTTCAGCGCTGGTGCGAAGGACAAACCGGCTTTCCAATTGTTGATGCCGGCATGCGGGAACTCAACGCCACCGGCTTTATGCACAACCGGGTGCGCATGATTGTTGCCTCATTTTTAACCAAGCACCTCTTAATCGACTGGCGCTGGGGCGAAGCTTATTTTGCCAAGAAACTGCTCGATTTTGATTTGGCCGCCAATAACGGCGGCTGGCAATGGGCAGCGGGCAGCGGCTGCGACGCGGCGCCGTACTTCCGCATCTTCAATCCGTACCTGCAAACCAAAAAGTTTGATCCCGAACTGAAATATGTGCGCAAATGGGTGCCCGAGTTTGAAAGCCTGCACTATGTGCGCCCCATCGTGGATCATGAACTGGCACGCAAACGTTGCCTGGCCGCATACACCGCAGCTTTAAAGCAATAGCCGTTATTGCGGGTTGGCTGCCATACTTTCAAACAGGCGTAACATTTTTTCAATGGCATGGTTGCCTTGCGAACCCATGTTTTCAGTAAATGCGTTCACATAAAGCTGTATGTGTTGGCGCATCACATCTTCGCTCATTTCCTGCGCATGTTCGGTTACAAAAGGCGGCAATTGGGGATAATGCTTCCAGGCATGGCTTACACTGGCGGCTATCAGTCGGTCCACTTCCGCAACAACAGCTTCGGGTATGCGCCGGTGCGCAGCAATACCCCCCAGTGGTATGGGCAGGCCGGTGCGCTGTTCCCAAAGCGTGCCTAAGTCGGCCACCAGGTGCAGCCCCTTTTGCTGATAGGTGAAGCGGTTTTCATGAATAATCACGCCCATGTCAAAGAAACCGTTTACAACGGCCGTTTCAATTTCATGAAACGGGCGAAAGGTTTTGTTTTTGGCCTCCGGAAAAGCATTGGTAAACAGAAAATGTGCAGTGGTGTGCCGGCCCGGCAGCACGATGGAACTTTGGTTTACCAGCGCTTGCATGGCAGCCGCATCTGCCGATACGGGTACACGGCTGATAAGCAGCGGCCCCACGCCGTACCCCATGGCTCCGCCGCTTTGCAACAGGCGGTGGCTGCGTTGCAGCAGCGGCCAAACGCCGTAGCTGATTTTGGTAAGGTCGAGCCGGCCTTCCAGCGCCCATTCGTTTAGCGTTTGTACATCGGCCAGATGCAATTCAAATTCCAAACTGCCGGTATGGATTTTACCGTTCAGCAGCGCGTCAAATATAAACGTATCGTTGGGGCAGGGAGAAATGCCGAGGGTCAGTTTCATGGCCGTGCATATTTTTCGATGAGGGGCAACGTATTGGCAATTGCCAGGTTCAGGGTTTCAATGGAAGTGCGCATGTCCCA
The DNA here is from genome assembly GCA_046297415.1 of Lacibacter sp. Classification (GTDB taxonomy): domain Bacteria; phylum Bacteroidota; class Bacteroidia; order Chitinophagales; family Chitinophagaceae; genus Lacibacter. The sequence goes on along the minus strand of JBKBIL010000005.1, from coordinate 130,389 downwards.
TTTGGCTTTGTTGCGTTCGGCTATGTAGTTGCTCATGCTGCGCAATTGTACAAAGGGAATGCCTTCCATTAAAGCGGTGTAGTGCAGGGCGGCACCTTCCATGGATTCCACTACGGGGTTAAAGTGTTCGCGGTAAAAAGCCACTTTTTTTCGCTGAGTGGTTATTTCGTTTACCGATACGCCGGTAACCCGTTTATAGGGCAGCTTTTGCAGCAGGGGCGTTTTGTTTACCAGCCATCCTTTTTGAAACGGGTGTTGATTGGCAGGCACCAGCTTGAGGTCGAACAGGGTTTTCAGTTCGTTTAATTCCATTACACTTTGGTCGGCAATGGTTTCTTTTTTAACCGCCACTACCGTACCCAGCGGCATATCGGTAGCAAAGCAGCCACCTAATCCGGCCTGAATAATAAAGCCGGGCCGGCGCATGCTCAGGTAACGGGTAAGGGCATACGTGGTGGCGGTGAGGCCAATGCCGCTTATTAATACATCCAGTTCCAGCCCCGGGTGTTGCTGCTGCAGGCGGGGCAGTACTGCCATAAAGGGTTTGATTTCGATGGCAGTGGCCGATACAATGAGGCAGTGCATAGGTAATTTTTAAAATGAAGTTGCAAGGTACCACAAAGCCGGCGATACCGGCCGGTTGCGCCGAAAACCCTACCTTTGCAGCCCTCCGTACGTTCGGATGTGCAAACGGTTCTTCCGCCCAATGCTGTGAAGAACAAAAAAAGTAAAGCATGGTTTACTTAACACGCATCGAGCATTTTAATGCCGCTCACAAATTAGCCAATCCCAACTGGACACGGGAGCAAAACGAAGCCGTGTTTGGCAAATGTGCCAACGAAAACTGGCACGGGCATAATTACGAGTTGTACGTAACCATTAAAGGCAACCCCGATCCCGATACCGGCTTTTTGTTTGATGTGAAAAAGCTTAGCGAACTCATAAAAGAGCATGTCATTGAACTGGTTGACCATAAAAACCTGAACCTGGATGTGCCGTTTCTGGCAGGCAAAATGTGTTCTACCGAAAACCTGGCCATCGGAATCTGGAACCAGCTGGAGCCGCATCTGCCCCCCGGGGTGCACCTCCACTGCATCAAACTGTACGAAACACCCCGCATTTATGTGGAATATTACGGCAACTGAACCTTTTTGAAGGCGGTTGGTTAATACTGAGCGCTGTAGCCGGTGATTTCGTACCTTACACCACGAGCGCACGTGTACTATGAGTCAACAAAAAGTGGCCGTTTTCCGGCAAGAACATTTTAATGCAGCCCACCGTTTGTACAACCCCGCGTGGAGCAATGAACGCAACAACGAAGTATTTGGCAAGTGCAACAACCCTACCTTTCACGGACACAATTATGAGTTGATTGTGAAGGTAACCGGCATTCCCGACAAGGATACCGGTTACGTGATGGACATGAAAGTGTTGAGCGATTTAATTCACCGCGAAGTAATTGAACGCTTTGATCATAAAAATCTAAACCTCGACACGGAAGAATTTCGGGAACTGAACCCTACGGCCGAAAATATAGCGATTGTCATTTACAACCTGCTGCGCCCGCACATTCATGCAGCGCACGACCTGCAGGTGCGCTTATACGAAACGCCCCGGAATTTTGTAGAGTATCCCGCCTGATTCATAAAAAACCAACTATGGCTTACAACAAAAAAGAGCATTACGACGAGCAGGCCACTGCCGGCCTGATAGAAAACTATCGTTCCATTTTACGATATATTGGCGAGGATGCCGATCGGGAGGGCTTACTCAAAACACCCGAGCGGGTTGCCAAGGCATTGCAGTACCTTACGCAAGGCTACCAAATGGATGCCCGGGCCATCTTGGAAAGCGCCAAGTTTCACGAAGATGTGAGCGAAATGGTTATTGTAAAAGATATTGAATTGTACAGCATGTGCGAGCACCACATGCTACCTTTCTTCGGCAAAGCCCACATTGCCTATATACCCAATGGATGGATAACCGGCCTCAGCAAACTGGCCCGTGTGGTAGATGTGTATGCCCGCCGGTTGCAGGTGCAGGAACGCCTTACCACGCAAATACTGGATGCCATAAAAGATTCGCTTAACCCGCTGGGCGTGGCCGTGGTAATTGAGGCACAGCACCTTTGTATGATGATGCGTGGCGTGCAAAAACAAAACAGCGTTACTACCACTTCCGCTTTTTCGGGCGAATTTCAGAAGCAGGCTACCCGCAGTGAGTTTTTGCGCCTGATTGGCACCCGGCTGAATTGATTTTTTTGGCCTTACTTTGCTGCCTGCCGCAACCAAGCGACAGGCTTTTTTTATTGTAAACTCTTGCTTATGAAACAGGCATATGTATTTCCCGGGCAGGGATCGCAATTTCCCGGCATGGGAAAAACGCTTTATGAAACCAATGAACAGGCCCGGCAGTTGTTTGAACGGGCCAACGAAGTGTTGGGTTTTCGGATTTCAGACATCATGTTTAGCGGCACCGAAGAAGACCTGCGCCAAACCCGTGTAACGCAGCCCGCCATCTTCATTCATTCGGTAGTGGCTTTTGAATGCTTAACCGAAAAAAATCCGGCAATGGTGGCCGGGCATTCGCTGGGCGAATTCAGTGCCCTGGTGGCCAACGGGGTATTGCAGTTTGAAGATGCCCTGCATTTGGTACGGGTACGTGCCGAAGCCATGCAGCGTGCCTGCGAGGCACAGCCCTCCACCATGGCGGCTGTGCTGGCCCTGGCCGATGAAAAGGTGGAAGAAATATGTGCGCAGGTGCAGGCCGAAACCGGCGAAGTGGTAGTGCCTGCCAACTACAACTGTCCCGGCCAACTGGTCATCAGCGGATCACGTGCCGGTATTGACGTAGCCTGTGAGCGCATGAAAGCCGCCGGAGCCAAACGGGCGCTGGTGTTGCCGGTGGGAGGTGCCTTTCACAGTCCGTTAATGCAGCCTGCCCGTGAAGAACTGAAAGCCAAAATCGAAGCCACTGCTTTTAACGATGCCCGTTGCCCGGTGTATCAAAACGTGGTTGCCGCCGCTGTTACCGATAAAGATGCCATTAAGCAAAACCTGATTGACCAGCTTACCGGTGCTGTACGGTGGACGCAAAGCGTGCAGGCCATGGTGGCCGATGGCGCTACCACCTTTTTGGAAGTGGGGCCCGGCAAGGTATTGCAGGGGTTAATCGGCAAAATTGCCCGTGAAGTGGCGGTGGGCGGTGTAGGATAACCTATCAACTATCACAAGAGCAAAGGGGGCGGTTGCATGCAACCGCCCCTTGTTTTATACCGGTATGCTGCAATTAATCCACTCGGCATCAAAAGTGGCATTGTATTTCTTGTAAAAGTTGATGGCGGGTTCGTTCCATTCCAGCACTTGCCATACAATGCCATTGAGGTTGCGTTCTTTTGCTTCTATAAGCAGCCGGTCCATCAACTTGGTGCCAATACCCCGGCCCCGGGCGGCTTCGGTTACCACAATATCTTCCAAATACATGCGCTGTCCCTTCCAGGTAGAGTAACGTATGTAATACAACGCAAAGCCCAGTATGGTGCCGTTTTCTTCGGCCACAAAGGCCCACCAAACGGGGTTGGGCCCAAAGCCGCTCGCTTCAAAGTGTTCCAGTGTAACGGTAACCTCGTCGGGCGCTTTTTCGTACAGGGCCAGTTCGCGGATGAGCTCCAGCAGTCGGGAACAATCGGTTTTTATGGCACGGCGGATTTCAATTGACATGTTTCATGGGGTTTAAAAATTATACCGAACGGAGCGCCTGCTCCCAATCGGCAATCAAATCGTTAATGGCTTCAATGCCCACCGAAATACGCAACAGGTTATCGGGTGTTGCGGCATCGGGCCCTTCCACCGACTTGCGGTGCTCTACCAGGCTTTCCACGCCTCCCAGGCTGGTAGCATGAGCAAAATAGTGCAGGGCACCTGCAACCCGCAACGCGGTATCGCGGTTACCCCTGAGTAAAATTGAAAGCATGCCGCCAAACCCGTTGCGCATTTGCCGGGCAGCAATGGCATGGCCCGGGTGCGTTGCCAGGCCGGGGTATAATACCTGTTCAACGGCAGGGTGTTGCTGTAAATAGTTTGCCAGCGCTGCCGCGTTTGCATTATGAATGGGCATGCGTGCCGCAAAAGTAGCCAGGCTGCGGTTGAGCAACCAGCATTCAAAGGGCGAGGGTACGGCACCGCCCAGCTGTTGGGCATTTCGTACCCACTCGTACCGGGCGTCGGCCCTTGCAAAAACCAGCGCCCCGCCCAAAATATCGCTGTGGCCGCCCAGGTATTTGGTGGTAGAGTGCAGTACCACATCTACACCCAGCTCCAGGGGGCGGGTATGGTAGGGTGTTGCCCAGGTATTATCGGCAACGGTAAAGCATTGGTGCTGTTGCGCCAGTTGCACCACCGCGGTTATATCGGTTATTTTCAGCAAGGGGTTCGATGGGGTTTCAATCCATACCAGCCGGGTGTTGGGTTGAAAGGCGGCTGCCAGCGCCTCGGGATTGGTCATATCTACCAGCGTATAACGGATGCCCACATGCGCAAACAATGCATCCAGCTGGGCGCGGATGGCAAAATACGTATCGTCGGGCAGCAGTATGTGGTCGCCGCTGTGCAGGCTTTGCAGCAGGGTGGCAGCGGCGGCCAGTCCGCTCGAAAAACAAACGCAGGCAGCTCCTCCTTCCAGCGCAGCCAGTTTTTGCTCCAGTTGCTGCCGGTTGGGATTGTCGTGCCGCGAATATTTAAAACCGCCCGGGTAACTGATGCCGTCGGGCCCGCGTTCAAAGGTGGTGGATAGAATGAGGGGTGGCGCTACCGCCCCCGTGGGGTCGTGCAGTTTGGCGCCGTGTATCAGTTGTGTGGAAAGCTCCATTTTTTTCAATTCCGTTTGCCGAAAATACGGAATATGCCTGCAGCCGGCCGGCCGCTCAAAATATTCTGTAATTTTCTCCCATAAACCCTTCTGCATGCAGCCCTATTTTTCCCAACTTACAGCCTATAACCATTGGGCAAACAAAACGCTTTGCCAGGCCGTGTTGCAACTGGATGAAGGCCGCCAGCAGCAAATTGTTGCGGGCAGTTTCCCCAGCCTGTACACCACGATTTTACACATGTGGGATGCCGAAAGTATCTGGTGGCAGCGCATGGAAGCGCACAGCCAGCTTATCATACCCAGCAAACAGTTTAACCCCACCACCCGGGAGGCTGTAAACGGATTGCTGCAGCAATCGCTGTTGTGGAGCAACTGGGTACGCAATGCCGATACCGGGCAACTGACGCAGCGGGTAACCTATACCAATTCGAAAGGCGATGCGTTTACGGCAACCTACTGGGAAGTGATTGGGCATGTATGCAACCACAGTACCTACCACCGCGGGCAGCTGGTTGCCATGTTGCGCCAGTTGGGAGAGGAGGTAATACCGCAAACCGATTTTATACACTGGTGCCGTACCGTGCGCTAAGGGGCAACATCAACCCGTAAACTGACGACTATCAGCAATCACATAGCCGGGCATCCGTATGTTGCCATCCAAACAATTGTGCCATGCCAACCAAAGTTCCTTCCGATATTGAAATTGCCCAGGCAGCACCCATTCGTCCCATACGTGATATTGCAGCCGGCATTGGGGTTGATGCAGAAGAACTGGAATATTACGGCAAGTACAAAGCCAAACTGCCCTTGCACCTCATAAACGAAGGAGCCGTTCAGCAAAACAACCTCATACTGGTAACCGCCATAACGCCCACCCCGCTGGGCGAGGGCAAAACCACAACGGCCATTGGGTTAACCGAAGGGCTGAACCGCATGGGCCACAAAACCATTGCCGTACTGCGAGAGCCTTCGCTGGGGCCGGTATTTGGCGTAAAAGGCGGCGCTGCCGGAGGCGGCTACTCTCAGGTAATACCCATGGAAGATATTAACCTGCATTTTACCGGCGACTTTGCCGCGGTGGAAAAAGCCAACAACCTTTTATCGGCGCTGATTGATAACAATCTGCAAAGCAAAGCCCGTTCGCTCAATTTAGACCCCCGCACCATAGTTTGGAAGCGGGTAATGGACATGAACGACCGGGCCCTCCGCAACATCATAATTGGCCTGGGTGGCACCGCCAACGGCATGCCGCGGGAGGAAGGGTTTAACATTACCCCTGCCTCGGAAGTAATGGCCATCTTGTGCATGAGCCGCGACCTTACCGATTTAAAGCAACGTCTGGGTAATATTTACGTGGGCAGCACGTTCGACGGCAAGCCCGTTTTTGCCCGCGACCTGAAGGCTGTGGGCGCCATGGCGGTGTTGCTGAAAGATGCCATCAAACCCAACCTGGTGCAAACCCTCGAAGGAAATGCCGCCCTGCTGCATGGCGGGCCTTTTGCCAGTATTGCGCAGGGTACCAACTCGGTACTGGCCACCAAAATGGGCCTGTCGCTGGCGCCTTACGTGGTTACCGAAGCCGGTTTTGGGGCCGATTTGGGTGCCGAAAAGTTTTTCAACATCAAATGCGTATCGGCCGGGCTGCAACCGGCAGCCGTGGTAGTGGTGGCAACGGTACGGGCATTGCGTTACCACGGCGGGGCCAAAAAAGAAGCCTGGCTGCAGCCCGATGTACAGAAGGTGGAGGCAGGCCTGCCCAACCTTCGCAAGCATCTGGAAAACCTGCAATTGTTTGGCATGCGCCCCATTGTTGCCATCAACCATTTCAGTACCGACAGTGTTGCAGAAATTCAGTTGGTGCAGCAGTATTGCCATAGTATGGGTATTGCTGCCCTGTTGGTAAAAGCCTGGGAGCAGGGCGGCGCCGGTTGCGAAGAACTGGCACATGCGGTAGCAACCTCCATCGCCCGCCGCGAAAGCCGTTTCCGGCCCTTATACAGTTGGGATTTACCAATTGAAGAAAAAATTCAACGAATTGCCTCAAAAATTTACGGAGCTGCCAATGTGGAATACGGCCCGCGTGCCAAAGCGCAGTTGAAAAAAATAAGCGATTTGGGATTTGCCGGCATGCCGGTTTGTATGGCCAAAACGCCCCGCTCGTTTAGCGACGATGAAAGCCGCCGCGGCCGTCCCGAAGGCTTTACCATAACCGTGCGGGAATTTGAGTATGCCAGCGGTGCCGGTTTTGTAATACCCATTTTGGGCGATTTGATGCGCATGCCCGGCCTGCCCGCCGTACCATCGGCCGAACAGATTGATATTGACGAAAACGGAAAAATTGTAGGGCTTTTCTGATCGTTATTTTCGAACGGTTTCGGTGCCCTGCACTACCGGTACGGTGGCTATAAACATGGCCTGTGCCAGTTTATTTAAAAAGTCAAAATCAATGGTGTGTGCTTCATCACCAGGTTTGTGATAATAGGGGTCCGTGTCGGGAGTGGCTACAATGGTATGGCCCGGTATGCCGCGGCTGGTAAACGAATAATGATCGCTGCGACGGTACATGTCTATTACCGGCACATTTTCATCAAAAAACTTTTTTCCATACAGCATGGCATTGTATGCTGTTAGTGTTTTATTGAGTTGTTGTACCCGGTCAAAACGGGGCGACTGCGTAATGTACACCCCGTTGCTGCGGTGCGACCTGCCCACCATATCAAAATTGAAAACGGCCTTTACGTTACTGGTTGCGGTAGTACGGGCAAAATATTCGGAACCCAGCAGGCCCAGCTCTTCGCCGCTGAATGCAACAAATAAAACGGTACGTTCCGGACGAATGTAGTGGTAGTAATGGGCAAGCTGCAGCAGCAGCGCAACGCCGCTGGCATTGTCGTTAGCGCCATTGTAAATAGTGTCTTTTGTGCCGTTGGCCGTACCGGTTCCTACATGGTCGTAATGCGCAGAAAACAGAACCACTTCATGTGAGCGGCCGTTTCCCGGCAGGGCGCCCACCACATTGATGGCAGCGTAAGGGTGTTCGGCACTTAATTTTCCATAGTCCTGAAAGTATCCATCGTTGCCCTGAACGGGGCGCAGACCTATTTTCCGCATTTCGCCGGCAATAAATTTTGCGGCCTGCCACATTCCATACGAGCCGGTGGCACGCCCCTGCATGCTGTCGTGTGCCAGTGCCGTTACATAATATTCCGTGTTAGGCGTAAACTGAAAAATGCTATCGAAGTGAACAGGCGCTTGTGCATACAAACGTGATACGCTAAGCAGCGTTACCAGTACAGCCTGCCGCAACAGGCGTTGTATTTTGCGTACCAGGTGGCAAAGGGGGCACAACATGTGCCCAAAAATAAAAAGAAACAAACCTGTTACAGCAACGCTTACTGCGCCGGGGTTCCGTCGTACGCCCATTTTACCCAGGTGGCGCCCCAGGTAAAACCGCCGCCAAAGGCAGCCAGTACCAGATTGTCGCCTTTTTTCAGTTGTGGTTCCCACTCCCACAAACACAAGGGTATAGTGGCAGCCGTGGTGTTGCCGTACTTGTTGATGTTCATCATCACCTTATCTTTCGACAAGCCCATACGGTTGGCCGTGGCATCAATGATGCGCAGGTTGGCCTGGTGGGGCACTAGCCAGGCAACATCATCGCCGGTAAGGTGGTTGCGTTCCATCAGTTCGGCACTTACGTCGGCCATGCCTTTTACTGCAAATTTGAATACCTGCTGTCCTTCCTGGTAGGCATAATGTTCGCGGTTGGCAACCGTTTCCATGCTGGCGGGTTTCAGCGAGCCGCCGGCTTTCATGTGCAGGTAGTGGCGCCCCGAGCCGTCGGTGCGTAAAATACTGTCGAGTACACCATACCCTTCGGTATTCGGCTCCAGCAATACGGCGCCGGCCCCATCGCCAAAAAGCACACAGGTATTACGGTCGGTATAGTCAACAATGGCGCTCATTTTATCGGCACCCACTACCACTACGTTTTTGTAGCGGCCGCTTTCGATGTACGAAGCGCCGGTGGTTAGGGCAAACAAAAATCCGCTGCAGGCGGCGCTGAGGTCGAAGCCCCAGGCGTTTACCGCTCCAATTTTATCGCACACGATGTTGGCCGTGGCCGGAAACACCATGTCAGGCGTTACCGTGGCAACAATAAGGCACTCAATGTCTTTGGGATCCAGGCCCCGCTTGCGGCACAGTTCCAGTACGGCCGGCGCGGCCATGTCGGATGTGGCCAGGCCTTCACCTTTGAGGATGCGCCGTTCTTCAATACCGGTACGGGTACGAATCCACTCATCGTTGGTATCCACCATTTTTTCCAAATCAAAATTGGTAAGCCGGTCTTCCGGCACCCAGCCGGCAACGGCGGTAATAGCTGCTGTAGTTGTTTTTGTCATGAAGGGTATTCCTTAAAGCCGGGCAAAGGTACAGGAAAAAGGGGCAGGCAGTCATAAGCCGTTTTCCCCTATTTTCGTTGCCATGTTTGCATACCTGAACGGAACCTTCACCTACAAATCGCCCACGGTTGTGCATGTGGATGTACAGGGGGTGGGCTACGAAGTGCAGGTAAGTTTGCATACCTATTCCAAAATTGAATCCCTGTCGCAAGGCCGGCTGTACACCTATTTGTTGATAAAGGAAGATGCGCATACCTTATACGGCTTTTACGACCTAGCCGAGAAAGAAGTGTTTTTGCACTTGCTCAGCGTTTCGGGGGTGGGGGCGGCCACGGCACGCATGATGCTCAGTTCACTGCAACCGGCCGAAGTGGTGCGGGCCATTTTGTCGGGCAACGAGGGGGTGCTGGAACGGGTAAAAGGCATCGGAAAAAAAACGGCACAACGCATTGTGCTGGAACTCAGAGATAAACTTTCAAAATCGGGTGGAGATGAGAATATTTCTACGTTGACTCACAATACTTTAGAGCAGGAAGCGTTAACTGCATTAACGGCTTTGGGCATTGGCCGCACTGCTGCCGAAGCGGCCATTCGCAAGGCACGTGAGCAGAGCCCCGCCGCCCATCAGGTGCAAGACCTGATAAAGGCCGCTCTGAAGTGTTTGTAAACCATAACGTACGAATTGCTTAGAGAACTTGACCCGGATCCGCAGAACCATACTTACACCGGCTCTTGTGCTGCTGCTGACCTTAACCGGCATGTGCCGGGCAGAAGGCTTTGCAGCGCCTCCCCACCGTTTTTATGGGCGCGATACGCTACCGGCCGGAGGCGACAGCCTGCGCTTTCCCTTAATTGATCGCAGGGGCGATTTTCTGCAATTCCGGCCCAACAACCCCTTCGATTTAAAGCGCCCTTCCATCATTACCGATTCCATCGCGTACGATCCCGAAACCAAACGCTACTACATCTACGAAAAAATTGGCCGAAGCTGGTTTCGGAAGCCTACCTGGATGACCTTTGATGAGATGCTAGAATACAAATCGCGGCAGCAGGAGATTGATTATTTCCAGCGACGCCTCAACACGACCCTTAACCTCAACCGAAAAATACAGGATCCCAACCTGCAAATCCGTGAAAGCTTTTTCAACCGCCTGTTTAGTAATACCGGCCTGCCTACGGTGGAAATACGACCCCAGGGCGACGTAACCCTTACGGCCGGATATTTCGGCCAAAACATCAAAAATCCCACCCTGCCCGAGCGTGCCCGGCGCAACGGCGGCTTCGATTTTGACATGCAGGCCAATTTTGGGCTGAATGCCAAAATTGGCGACAAGCTCAATTTCCCGGTAACCTACAATACGCTGGCCAACTTTCAGTTTGAAAATCAGCTGAAGCTCGACTATACCGGCAATACCGACCAAATCATCAAGCGCATTGAAGCCGGTAATGTGGCTTTTCCGGCCCGGGGTACCCTCATGCCCGGCGCCTCCACCTTGTTTGGCGTTAAAACCGAACTGCAGTTTGGCAAGCTGTACGTAACGGCCCTGCTGGCCAACCAAAACTCCAGTCGTCAGCAAATGCAACTGCAGGGCGGCGCCGGCCTGCAGCAGTTTGAAGTAAAGGCCGATGAGTATGAAGAAAACCGCCACTTTTTGCTGGCGCAATACTTCCGCAAAAATTACAACCGCAACATGGCCAACATACCGGCCGTAACCACACCCGTTCAAATTTTGCGGATGGAAGTATGGGTAACCAACCGCACCGGCAGCACCACCGAAAACCGTAATGTGGTGGCCCTGATGGACCTGGGCGAAAATGAGCCTTACAATCCCAATATTTTTTCGCTCAGCAGCAGCGATTTGCCGGCCAACAATGCCAATGACTTATACCAGCGCATCATTAACGACCCCGCCACCCGCGACCCTTCACTGGTAACCAACCGGCTTACCTCGTTTGGGCTGGTAGCCGTGCAGGATTTTGAGCGCACCTTCGCCCGCAAACTGCGGCCGGAGGAATATTATTTCAATCCGCAGATCGGGTACATTTCGCTCAATACCGTGCTGCAGCCCGATGAAGTGCTGGGCGTTGCCTTTCAATACACGGTAAACGGAAAAGTGTATCAGGTGGGCGAGTTTTCCAACGATGTAACGCCCGATACCGCAACGAACAACGCCGGCACGCAACAGGTGCTGTTTTTAAAAATGCTGAAGGCTACCTCGCAACGGCCCCAACTGCCCATTTGGCGGCTGATGATGAAAAACGTGTATGCCGTGGGCTTCGGCCAACTGGAGCGGCGCGACTTTCGGCTCAACATCCTGTATCAGGAACCCGGCGGCGGCGAAAAACGCTACATACCGGAAGGGGAGGAAAAAGGCCGGCCTATTTTGGAACTGGTGAACCTGGACCGCCTGAACAATCAAAACGATCCCCAGCCCGACGGGGTGTTCGATTATGTGGAAGGCTTTACGGTAAACAGCCAGCAAAGCCGCATCATCTTTCCCCTGCTGGAGCCTTTTGGAAAAGACCTGGAGTATATTTTCCGCGGTCCCGACTCTCTCGAACTTCGCCGGAAATACCTCTTCTACCCGCTGTACGACTCCATCCGCTGGGTGGCCCAGCAATCGCCGCAACTCAACCGCTTCGTTTTCCGGGGGGCCAGCCGCAGTTCGGGAGGCGCCGGCTCCGAAATTCCCATTGGCGCCTTTAACGTGCCGCAGGGTTCGGTAACGGTAACGGCCGGCGGGCAGATGCTACGTGAAAACGTGGATTACGTGGTAGATTACAACCTGGGTACCGTGCGCATCATCAACCAGGCCATCATCAACTCGGGCGTACCCATAAATGTGGGTTTTGAGAATAATGCCACCTTTGGCATGCAAAACCGCAACTTTATGGCGCTGCGGCTCGATTACAAAGCGCTGGAGCGCCAGGATAAACAGTTGAATATTGGCGGCGGGGTGATGCGGCTGGGCGAGCGGCCTTTCTTTACCAAAATGAACTATGGCGACGATCCCATTCGCAACACCATGCTGGGTACCGATGTGAATTTTCGTAGCGACTGGCGCCGCCTCACCAAGTGGCTCGATGCGCTTCCGTTTTACAGCACCCGTCAGGTATCGAACGTAAACCTGTATGGCGAGGCGGCCCGCATTTTCCCCAGCACGGCCCGGCAAATACGGCCCGAACGGGGTGAGGGCGGCCTGGTGTATATTGACGATTTTGAAGGCACCCGCAACGGAATTGACTTGCGCTTCCCCTTCATAGCCTGGGCGCTGGCATCCACACCGGTAGGAGCTGTTGATCTTAACGGCGTGGAACTGTTCCCGGAAGCCAACCTCATGAACGACCTGGCCTATGGCTACAACCGGGCTAAAATTGCCTGGTATAACATTGAACCGGTGCTGCAGGAACGCCGCAGCCCCAATAACCCGCTCAGCAACAACCTCGATGAACTGAGCGACCCGCGGGTGCGCTTTGTAAACCGTGTGGAAGTGTTTCCGCAGGCCACACCCGACCTGGGGCAAAACCAGCTCATTACTTTTGATGTAGCCTTTTATCCTACCGATCGCGGGCCCTACAACTACGATGCCCGCCCCGGCAGCATCAATCCCATCACCGGTAAACTGAACAATCCGCGCCGGCGCTGGGGCGGCTTAATGCGGGCGATTGACCAGATTGATTTTGAAACGAACAATATTGAGTTTGTGGAGATGTGGATTCAGGATCCCTTCATCCTCAACCCCACCAGCTCGGGCGGCCAACTGTATTTTAACCTGGGTAACATTTCCGAAGACATTTTGAAAGATGGGCGCCGCTTTTACGAAAACGGATTGAACACCTTGCAAACGCCGGCACGCGAAGATACCAGCCGCTGGGCGCGGGTGCCCCGCAACCCCATACAAATTGCACAGGCTTTCAGCAATATTGTGGAAGAGCGGGTGCAACAGGATGTGGGCTTCGACGGCATGACCGATGATGAAGAACGCCTCTTCCGGAATGATTTTCTCACCGCATTTCAAACCAACATTGGCAGCGGGGCCGCCTACCAGCAACTACTGGCCGACCCCAGCAGCGACAACTACCGCCACTTCCGCGATGAAGCATATAACCAGGCTAATGCAGGCATACTGGCACGGTACAAGCACTTCAACAATCCTCACGGAAACAGTCCCGTTGCCACCAACGCCGAGGCCTTTACGCCGGCGGCTACCCTTTTTCCAGATAACGAAGATTTAAACCGCGACAACACCCTCAATGAGGTGGAGGAGTATTTTCAATACCTCATTCAACTGAAGCCCAAAACCGACCCCATTATGCAGGTGGGCGTAAACTACATTGCCGACCGGCGCGATGTGGATGTACGCCTGGCCAACGGCAGCTCACGGGTAGAAACCTGGTATCTGTTTCGCATACCCATCCGGCAATACATGCACAAAGTGGGCAATATCCCCGATTTTAAGTCCATCCGCTTTATGCGCATGTTCATGACCGGTTTCGAAGACTCGGTAGTGGTGCGTTTTGGAAAACTGGAACTGGTGCGCAACATGTGGCGCCGTTTTGAATTTGCGCTCGACAGCACCGGGCAGTACATGCCGCTGGCCAACCAAAACACCACCACCTTTAACGTAACGGCGGTAAATGTGGAAGAAAACGACAAGCGCTTACCGGTGAACTACGTGATACCCCCCGGCATAGAACGGGTGCAGCAACTCAGCAACAACGGGGTAAACCTGTTGCAGAACGAACAGTCGCTGAGCATGCAGGTTTGCAACCTGCTCGATGGCGACAGCCGTGCCGTTTTCAAATCTACCAACTTCGACTTTCGGCGCTACCGCCGGGTGCGCATGTTCATCCATGCCGAATCGGCCGGGAAAACCGACGATTTGCGGGATGGCGAATTAACCGCCGTCATTCGTTTTGGTACCGATTTTATCAACAACTACTACGAAGTGCGCATGCCGCTGCGGGTAACCCGCTGGGGCAACAACCAGCGCGACACAGCCATATGGCCCCGGGAAAACGAATTTGACGTAAACCTGGAAGAGTTAATTCGCTTCAAAATGCGCCGCACCGGCAGTGTATTGCAACTGTACACCGAAGACCGGGGCAACGGCATCCGCTGGGCCGTAATGGGGAATCCCAACCTGGGCGAAGTACGGGGCTTTTTGGTGGGCATTGAAAACCGGCCAGGCGATGCCAACACCAGCGTGTGTGCCGAAGTGTGGATTAACGAACTGCGGCTAAGCGGCCTGTTTGAACAGGGCGGCTGGGCCGCAACCGGCCGTATGGATTTGCAACTGGCCGACCTGGGCACCATTAGCATTTCCGGCGCCGTACGCAGCGTGGGCTTTGGTACCATTGAACAACGGGTGAATGAGCGCAGCCTGGAAGACTTTTCGCAGTTTGATATTGCCGCCAACCTGCAGTTGGGCAAATTGTTGCCCAAACGCGTGGGCCTCGAAATTCCGTTTTACGCCAGCTATTCGCAAACATTGCTGAGCCCCAAATACGATCCGTACGACCAGGATGTGAAACTGAAAGACAAACTGCAGGCCATTTCCAATAAAGATTCGCTGCGGCGCATTGCGCAGGACTTTGTGGGCATTACCACGGTGAATGTAACCAACATGCGCAAATCCAAAATGAACGATAAGCCCATACGCCTGTACGACCTTTCGAATTTTGATTTCAGCTACTCGTTTACCAAAACCGAAATACGCAATCCGCTCATTGAAAGCGATGTGCTGAGCAAACACTACGGCGGCCTGGGTTACAATTTTGCACCGCAGCCCAAATACATTGAGCCGTTTAAAAAGCTGATTAAGTACCGCAGCCGCTGGTGGGCACCCATTAAAGAGTTTAACTTTAACCTGCGGCCCAGCCTGCTTGGTTTCCGGGCCGATGTTACGCGGCAGTTTGGTGCCGCCCGTGCACGTGAAGTGGTAATACCCGGCGTACCGCCCAGCCCCTTCCTGATACCCGAAACCTACAATAAGTATTTTGTTTTCGACCGCATTTACAACCTGCGGTGGGACCTGACCCGTTCGCTGAACGTTGATTTTTCGGCTACGAACAACGCCCGTATTGACGAACCCGATGGGCGCATCAATACCCCCGAAAAACGCGATTCGGTGCGGCGCAACTTTTTACGGGGCGGCCGTAATGTACTGTATCGGCAAAATGCCAACATCTCATACAACCTGCCGTTGGCAAAAATTCCGGCGCTCGACTGGACGACTGCCCGCATGAATTATGCAGCTACCTACAACTGGATTGGCGCATCGCGCCTGGCCGTGAACCTCGGCAACACCATCGAAAACTCGCAGCAACGCATTGTTACCGGCCAGCTCGATTTTATGCGCCTCTACAGCAAGTCGAGGTGGTTGCGGGCGCTGGAAACCACACCCAATCCCAATGCGGAGCCGCGGCTGGTATCGCCCAACATTAAATTCAATCCGCAGGATACGGTGGGTAAAAGCAAGAAGTATGTGGCCCGCCTGTTCCGCCGCCTGAACCGCCTGGAGGCGAAAAACGATAAGGGCCTTCCCCTTGAACTGAGCGGCGGCGCCCGTGTGGCCGGCAAGTTGCTGACGGCGCTGAAAAATATCAACATCAATTACAACGAAACCTTCAATACCCGCCTGCCGGGCTTTATCGACAGTCCGCGTTACCTCGGTAACAGCTGGGGCACCCGGGCACCGGGGCTTGATTTTGTGTTTGGCCGCACCCCCGACACGGCATGGCTCAACCGCGCCGCACGCAAAGGGTGGATGACCAGCGATACCAACTTCAACTTCCTGTTTACCCAAAGCTATCGCCGCGAACTGCGGCTGGAAGCTACGGTGGAACCCTTCCGCGATTTAACCATTGACCTCAGCCTTACCGGCAGCTACAGTAAAAACTACTCCAGCCTGTTTAAAGACACTACCGGCCTGGGCAGTTTTGCCAACCTGAGCCCCTTTGCCAACGGCGGCTTCGACATATCGTTTATTGCCTTTCAAACCATGTTCCGCAAGTTCTCGGCCACCACACCCGGCCAGTCGTTCCTCGATTTTGAACGCTATCGCAAAATTCTTTCGGAACGCATGGGCTTGTTGAATCCGTATTCGGGTGGGCAAATCAACCCCGACGGGTATTACAAAGGGTACGGCCGCTATGCACAGGATGTGCTGATTCCGGCATTCATAGCGGCTTATACCAACAAAGACCCCATGAAAATTGGCTTGATCGAACAAACCAAGGGGCGCATCAACGACAATCCTTTCCGGCGTTACCGGCCCATGCCCAACTGGCGCCTTACGTACAACGGTTTGAGCCGGCTGCCGGGCCTCGACCGCATCTTTACCAACTTCAGTATTTCGCACAGCTACAACAGCAACCTCAGTATGAATAATTTTACCTCGGCACTATTGTTTGCCGATCAGCTGGGGCTGGGCTTCCCTTCGTTCATTGATACCATATCCAAAAACTTTGTGCCCTTCTTCCTGGTGCCCAACGTTACCATCAGCGAGCGGTTTGCGCCTCTCATTGGTGTGGATGTGCAGCTCACCAACCAGCTGAACTTCCGGGCCGATTACGGCCGCAGCCGCAGCATCAGCCTCAGCCTCATAGATTTTCAGGTTAGCGAAGTGCGCAGTATTGACATTACCGTGGGTGCCGGCTGGCGCAAGCGGGGATTGAAGTTGCCCTTCCGCGTTCCCTTCAGCAAAACCGATTCCAAAACGCTGGAAAACGACATCAATTTCCGGTTCGACCTTACCTATCGCGATAATGCCATCGCCAACAACATTCTCGACCAGCGCAATACCATACCCACCGGCGGGCAAAAAGTACTGAGCCTGAACCCCTCCATTGATTACGTGCTCAACAACCGCATTCGCCTGCGGCTGTTTATGGAGCAAACCCGTGTGGTGGGCTATATTGCCACACCGCCGCCGGTGGTAAACACCCGTGCCGGCCTGCAGGTGAACATTAGCCTGGCCCAGTAACGATTGCGTAAAAAACTTACAGCCTTTCGCCATTTCTTAAATAAATTTGGCGGCCCTGTGTGGCAGGGCCACATATTCGTTGAACCATTTAAAAGAATGCACATGCAAAAAATTACAGTTGCCAAAGGCGACGGTATCGGACCGGAGATTATGGATGCCACCCTCCGCATTTTGATGGCCGCAGGCGCCCAAATTGAAATTGAAGAAATTGAAGTAGGAGAGAAGGTATATTTGGCCGGTAATACCTCCGGTATTGCCAAAGAATCGTGGGACATCATCCGGCGCAACAAGGTATTTCTGAAGGCGCCCATTACCACCCCCCAGGGCGGTGGCTACAAAAGCCTCAATGTTACCACCCGTAAATTTCTGGGCCTTTACTCCAATGTGCGCCCCTGCATCAGTCTGCATCCGTTTGTGCATACCAAGCACCCCAATATGGATGTGGTAATTGTGCGTGAAAACGAAGAAGATTTGTATGCCGGCATTGAGCACCAGCAAACCGATGAAGTGGTGCAGTGTTTAAAACTGATCAGCCGCCCCGGTTGCGAAAAAATTATTCGTTATGCGTTTGAATACGCCAAAGTGTATGGCCGCAAAAAAGTTACCTGCTTTACCAAAGACAACATCATGAAACAAACCGATGGTTTGTTTCATCAGGTGTTTGATGAAATTGGTGCCGAGTATCCCGATATTGAAAAAGAACACTGGATTATTGACATAGGTGCCGCCAAACTGGCCGATACGCCCGAGGCCTTTGATGTGGTGGTAATGCCCAACCTCTATGGCGACGTGCTGAGCGATGTGGCCGCCCAAATTGCCGGATCGGTAGGTTTGGCCGGCTCGGCCAACATTGGCGAAGAGTGCGCCATGTTTGAAGCCATTCACGGATCGGCTCCCCGCCGTGCCGGACAAAACGTTGCCAACCCCAGTGGCTTGCTGCAGGGCGCGGTAATGATGTTGAACCACATCGGCCAAACCGAGGTGGCCGAAAAAGTGCAGAACGCCTGGCTGAAAACCATTGAAGATGGCATTCATACCTACGATATTTACACCGAAGGGGTAAGTAAGCAAAAAGTGGGTACCAAAGAGTTTGCCGATGCCGTTATAGCCAACCTGGGCCAAAAGCCCACTCAGCTGAAGCCCGTAAGCTATGCCAAAGGCCAAACCCTGAACCTGCCCAAAGTAACCCGTAAGCCGGCTGCCCAAAAAGACCTGGTAGGTGTGGATGTGTTTGTTCACTGGAGCGGTACCAACCCCGATGAACTGGCCGCCAAAATGCAGCAAATTGAAACCGACCGCGTAAAACTGACCATGATAACCAACCGCGGCATTAAGGTATGGCCCGAAGGTTTTGAAGAAACTTTCTGTACCGATCACTGGCGTTGCCGCTTTAAACCCGTGGAAGGTTTATTGCACAAAGAGGAGATCGTTACCCTGCTGAGCCGCTGCATTGATGCCGGTATCGACAGCATTAAAACCGAAAACCTGTACAACTTTGATGGCAAGCCCGCTTATTCGCTGGGCCAGGGCCAGTAAGTTGCTGTGGCAAAAAGAGAAATTCAAAAGCTGCCCCGAAGCGGGCAGCTTTTTTTTGCGCCTGCCCGATGGATGATGGGGTGCATGTAACAAACCTTATGCGTGCAGGTAGCGCAGCGCAAAGCGGTTCCAGCGCCGCATGGTGCGGTTGCAGGCCCGTTCTTTACGCCCGAACCGAACGGGGTTGCGGGTATGCAGCAGGGCCATTTTCCATTGGCGCTTCCGCCAGTGGTACAATTTTATTTTGCCTGCCGGTTTTGCCAGGCCCAGTGTTAAACAATGCAGCGTGCGCATGCGGCCAAACTGCAGCAGGGTGGTGTACATACTGTCGAACAGGGCATTAAATACCGGCTGCATGGCTAAAAAATCGTTTCCGATACGGGCAATGCTGTCGTGGCCGAAACGGCTGGTAAGCACCCGCCACATATCGCCATGGATATGGGCCGTTAGCCCCAAAAACGCGGCCTGCTGCGGATTGCGGACTGGGGTTTCGAAAAACGTTTTCCAATGTGGCAATACCGGTTGGCCTGCCTGCTGCAGGCGGTACATGCTATCGAACAGCAGCACAAAATCGTCGGCAACGCAGCGCAGGGGTGTTGCTGCTGCAGGGGGCAGTGTGTTGAGGTAGGCATAGGTTTTTTGCAGCGAATGCCGGTACAGTTGGGCATAGTGGCCGGCGGTACTGTTTTCGGTTGCAATCAGGTTCAGCCGTGCGGCGGGGGCGGGTGGCTGCGCCCCGGCAAACAGGAAGCCGGTTAGCCACAAAATTCCAAATAGCGGGGTATGTATTTTGTAAGCCATGCCTGTTTTAGGGAGAGTGGGGTTTCGAGCGGACAGTAGCGCATAAAGTAACGGGCTGTTAAAGAGTTTGCCTGCATCAGCCGCCGGCGCTCCCGTTCGTCCATCAGTAAAAGGTCGGTTATATGGGCAGCCAGCATGGCATCGGTAACGTGCGCATTGCGGGCTTTGCCAATAAAGCGGCACACATCAACAGCCGTATTTCCGGTGCGGGCTGCCGCCGGCAGCAGTTGCTGCAACGATACCTGCGTATCGGCCATACAGTACCAGTTTTTTAGCCACAGGTAGTTGTGAATTTTATGCTGGGTCCAGCTCAAATCATTTTGGCAAATGGTGCGTGCCAATTGCATTACCAGCATTACCGAAACGGGCATGTGCAACATCAGGGTGGCATGCAACACCCTGCGGGGCAACTGCAGCAGGTGGGGTTGTTGTTGCTGCAGCCAGGCCCATTCGGTGGGGGCACAGGTGCGGGCAAAATAATGCAGGGTGTTCATTTGGTAATCTAAATCCTTTGCCGCATCCTGCATATCATCGTACAGTTGCATGTTGTGCACAATGGCAGTCCATCCTTTATAGTGCCGCTGGTACTGCGGTTTGTTTTTGTTCAGCAACAGGGCCCGCACGCAGAGCAGCGAGTAAATGATGCTGCTGTCTTTGGCATGCTGGTTCTGCAGCAGTTCTTCAAAGCTGTAATGGGGGTTGAAGTGTTCAATATCGCAAATGAAGGTATCGAAGCATTGATTGCACACCCGTATGATATGCGCTGCCGTTTCGTGCCGCAGCTCGGGGTGGAGGCGGTTCAGGGCCTCGTTCATTTGTTCCAGTAACTGCAGCAGAAGGATATAAAAATGGTGATAGCTGATGCCGAATTTCGGATTGATGCTATCCAATACCTCGGCCGGAAGCGCCTCCGTTACGTCGAGCGGATAGTAAAACTCCAATTGTCCGTTGGCATGCCGCCGTATATGCAGGTAATACTTGCCTTCGTAGCGTGTTAATAAATGCCGCACCTGTTCTTTCCCGTAGGTTTGTGCGATGCCGTCAATAAACTCATCGCCAAACAAAATACCCAGGCATACCAGGTTGGCCAGGTGCGACTTGTTTTTCAGAAACGAAACAAGCGAAACATTGAACAACAGCCGGTCGTAAGCGAAACTTCCTTTTTCAATGGTTGCCACCACCTCTTCAATATTTTGAAGGGCAAAAACAGCAGCCAGTTTTTTGTTGCGGCGTACCCGCCAACGCATGTACCGGGCAATTGGTATGTGCCACAACAGCGGCACGGCATAGCGCAGCAGGTTCAACGCTTCGCGGCGGGGGCTGGGGCCGGCCTGTGCCTGCTGGCGGCTTTGTGCTGCTACATCGGCAACAATGGCATGTTGCCGGGCAATATGCTCCAGGTGCAGGCTGCGGCTGGAATGATATTGCTGCAATAAGGGTTCGGTTGCAGGCATACAGGGGTTGGTTGTTTCATCGAATGTAGGTTTTTTTCGCATGCCCGGCATACCCGTTGGCGGGTATTGTAGGGCGTATTGCATCATGCCGCGCTGCTGCCGCTTCATTAATGCTTTCGCTTTTTTTTATCACAAAGGCAGAGAATAGATGTTGTTATACATGTGTGCATGCTTATGTGGCCTGTTGCTACGCTTGCCAAAGGATTGCAACCTTAATCGGGCATTTGCCGCATCTTCCTTACTTTTGGCGCAAATCGAAACACATGAGTTACGGATTGTTACAGGGAAAAAAGGGCATCATATTCGGTGCACTCGATGAAAAGTCTATTGCCTGGAAAACGGCTCTGAAATGTTATGCAGAAGGGGCACAACTGGTGCTTACCAACGCGCCGGTGGCCTTACGCATGGGCGAAATCAACAAACTGGCCGAAGCCTGCGGCAACGCACCTGTAATTGGGGCCGATGTAACCAATATGGACGACCTCAAAAATTTGTTTGAAAAAGCCATGGAGCATTTTGGGGGCAAAGTAGATTTTGTACTGCACTCCATTGGCATGAGCCTGAACGTACGCAAAGGCAAACATTATACCGAACTCAACTACGACTGGAATGCCAAAACCCTTGATATCAGTGCCATGAGTTTGCACCGCGTATTACGCACTGCCTGGGATTTGGATGCCATTAACGAGTGGGGCAGCGTGGTGGCCCTTTCTTACATTGCCGCACAACGGGTATTTCCCGATTACAACGAAATGGCCGATGCCAAAGCCCTGCTCGAAAGTGTTACCCGCAGTTTTGGCTACCACTACGGCGTACGCCGGAAGGTGCGGGTAAATACCATTTCGCAAAGCCCCACCCGCACCACGGCCGGCAGCGGTGTAAAGGGATTCGACGGATTTATGGCCTACGCCGAAAAAATGAGCCCCCTGGGCAATGCTACGGCCGAAGACTGTGCCAACTACATTGCGGTTATGTTTAGCGACTTAACCCGTATGGTTACCATGCAAAACCTCTTCCACGACGGCGGCTTCAGCTTTACCGGCGTAACGGCTGAAGTTATTGAGCAAATGGAAAAATAAGCAGGCATTTCCGGAACTGTTTTACAAGCATCATACAAAAAAACTATTGCATGAATTGGGTGGAGGCCTTTGGCCTGTTTGGTTCATTTCTCAGCAGTATTACGTTTGTGCCGCAGGTGTTCAAAGCATGGAAAAGTAAAAGCGTGGGCGACCTGAGCATTTACACCATTCTTATTGTAACCCTCAGTACGGTGGTATGGCTGGTGTACGGTAGCTTTCATCGGCCCATACTGTTGCCGGTAGTGCTGTGCAATGGTTTTATTTTCCTGCTGTCGCTGCTGCTGTTATATTTTAAACTCAGTTTCGGCAAGCAGCCTCAATAATATTTTTCTCAGCGCAAAAATTAAAAAAAGCCCCTCATGGGGGCTTTTGCTATTACGTTTGGATGTGAAAACAATTAATATTCGTCTTCGTTGAAGAAGAAGTCATCCTGGCTGGGATAGTCGGGCCAGATGTCTTCAATGCTCTCATAAATCTCACCCTCATCCTCCAGTTCCTGCAGGTTTTCCACCACTTCAATGGGTGCACCGCTGCGGATGGAGTAATCAATCAACTCGTCTTTTGTTGCCGGCCAGGGAGCGTCTTCGAGATAGGATGCAAGTTCAAGTGTCCAAAACATAGTGGTACCCCTTTTTAATTTTCCGCAAATGTAACTTTTGTGATGAAACTACCAAATCGGCTTTTTTTAGCGTTTTGTGAAAAACGCGGTTGCGGCGCAGCGGCCCGGCACCGGGTTTGTTGTTATCTTGTGGCCCGCATATGATGCTTCGTTGTAAAAACATTCAAAAACGCTACGGTGCGCTGGAGGTGTTACGGGGGGTGGACCTTTCCGTACAAGCCGGCGAAATTGTGAGCCTGGTTGGCAGCAGCGGCGCCGGTAAAAGCACGCTGCTGCATATTTTGGGAACCCTTGATGCGCCCGATGCCGGCACTGTTTGGCTGGGCGATACTGAGCTCACTTCCTTACGCGGACGGCAATTGGCGGCCTATCGCAACAGCCATATCGGATTTATTTTTCAGTTTCACCACTTGTTACCCGAGTTTACGGCACTGGAAAATGTTTGCATTCCGGGCTGGCTGGGCCGGCGTTCCAAAACCGAGGTGCGGCAGCGGGCCCGGCAGTTGTTAGAGCGCATGGGGCTGGGCAACCGTATGGATAACAAGCCGGCTGCTCTGTCGGGTGGCGAGCAGCAACGGGTGGCTGTGGCAAGGGCGTTGATAAACCGGCCCGCCGTGGTGCTGGCCGACGAGCCAACGGGCAACCTCGATTCGGTAAATGCACGGGAGCTGCACCGGCTGTTTTTTGAATTGCGCCGCGAAATGAACCAAACCTTTCTGATTGTAACCCACAATGAAGAACTGGCGGCCCAATGCGACCGCACCATCCATATGAAAGACGGACGCATTGTGGAAGCCGGCTGAAAAGGCGCTTTTTACACCCGGGGTTTCCAGGGTATTTCTTCCACTTTCAGTTCCAGGGCCATAAAGCGGCACAGCATAAACAGGTAATCGCTGAGGCGGTTCAGGTACTGCAATACCAGTGGCTCCACTTCCAATTGCTCGTATTGCATGCGTACGCAGGCACGTTCGGCCCGCCGGCATACGCAACGGGCTATGTGCAGTGCCGATATGGTGGGATGCCCTCCGGGCAGTATAAACGACTTCATGGGCGGCAACACGGCATCCATCTGGTCCATTTCCCGCTCCAGCAGTTCCACATCGGCGGCAAGCAAATCCGGAATTTTCATGCGGGGTTCTTTTTCCGGATCGGTAGCCAGCGATGCCCCGATGGTAAACAGCCGGTCTTGTATTTCACGCAACATGTGGCGGGTATGGGCATGCGCAATATAATCGTTGCAAAAGCCGATGTGCGAATTCAGTTCGTCAATGGTGCCATACGCTTCAATACGCAGATGGCTTTTGGGTACTTTGGTACCGCCAATAAGGCAGGTAGAGCCTTTGTCGCCGGTTTTCGTATAAATCTTAAACGCCATAATGTAAAAATTTGCGGTTAGCTGTTGCCGCAGTATGCCATAAACAAACGCGTTACCGGAAGGTTGGGTATTGCCGCAATTAGTTTTTCGGTTGGTGCCCCGTTAGGCAATATGGTGTGCGGGCTGCAGGGTGTCGCTTTCAATCAGCCCGTCTTTCAGCCGTACCACGCGTTGGGCATAGTGTGCAATATCTTCTTCGTGTGTAACCAGCACCACGGTATTGCCCTGTTGGTGAATATCGGAAATCAGTTTCATAATTTCAACCGAAGTACGAGAGTCGAGGTTACCCGTGGGTTCATCGGCCAAAATGATTGAGGGGTTGTTAATGAGGGCCCGGGCAATAGCCACCCGCTGAATTTGGCCCCCGCTCAGTTCGTTGGGTTTGTGGTGCCAGCGGTCGGCCAGGCTTACTTTTTTCAGCATTTCCATCGCCCGCTCGTTGCGTTCTTTTTTCGGAACCCCGGCGTATATAAGGGGCAGGGCCACATTTTCCAGCGCCGTCATACGGGGCAGCAGGTTAAATTGCTGAAATACGAAGCCGATTTCCTGGTTGCGAATGTCGGCCAGTTCGTTATCGGGCAGGGTGCTTACGTCTTTGCCGTTCAGGATATAGCGGCCGGTGGTTAGGGTATCGAGGCAGCCCAATATGTTCATGAGCGTGCTTTTGCCCGAACCGGAAGGGCCCATCAGGGCAACAAATTCGTTTTTAAAAATGTCGAGGTTAATGCCTTTCAGCACCGGCAGTTCCTGCCGGCCGAGGTAATAACTTTTGGTCAGATTATCGAGGTGAATAACAGAAGCGGCCATGCCGGGGTGCATTATTTTTTGATGACTTTGGGTACCTTAAAAAACTGCGCATCGTGTAAATGTGCCTGTGCCAGCGCCGTTTGCAGGGGCATTTGTGGCCCGACGGCGTCGCTGCGGTAACGGTTAATTTCGGCGCTCAGGTGTATGAGGGGTTCTACGCCTGTAGTATCTAACTGTTGCAACTGCTCAAAAAAGCTGATAAGTTGTTGCATGTCGTTGCACAGCGCGGCTTTTGCCTCGGGGTCGAGTTGCAAGCGCCCTAAGGCGGCCAGTTCGTCCACCAGTTGCGGGGTAACTTCCATGTTACAAATATAGCGGAATTGCAACCGCCGCAACCGGGTTTTCGGCCACGGGCACAAATGCGCTGCCGCACGGCAGAATCCGTTATCTTCGCCGCCTTAAATTTTATGCAAGTAACGGCAGTAGGTACTGCCATCCGAATTAACGTAACATGAAGCAGCAGGAAATTGTAATGAGCGGTATCCGGCCCACCGGGTTTCTGCATTTGGGAAACTACTTCGGGGCCATGAAAAATTATGTGCGTCTGCAGGATGCCTATGAATGCTACTTTATGGTGGCCGACTGGCATTCGTTAACCACCCACCCCGATACCCGGGAGCTGCAGCAGAACGTGCGCCGTGTGCTGGCCGAAAACATTGCCTGCGGCCTCGACCCCGAAAAAGTGGCTTTATACTGCCAAAGCCATGTACCCGAAACGGCAGAGCTCTATCTGTACCTGAATATGCTGGCCTATAAAGGGGAACTGGAAAAAACCACCACTTTTAAAGACAAGGTGCGCCTGCAGCCCGACAATGTGAATGCCGGCCTGCTTACCTATCCGGTGTTGCAAACCGCCGACATTATTTTGCACCGCGCCACTTATGTGCCCGTGGGGAAAGATCAGGAGCAACACCTCGAAATGGCCCGCAATTTTGTGAACCGCTTCAACCACCGCTATGGAGAAGTGTTTCCCGAACCGCAGGCTTTCAACTTTGGGGGCGAACTGGTAAAAGTGCCCAGCCTCGACGGTACCGGTAAAATGAGCAAAAGCGAAAACCAGAACGCCACCCTGTACCTGGCCGATACCGACGACCAGATTCGCAAAAAAATCATGAAAGCCAAAACCGATCAGGGCCCCACGGAGCCGAATTCCGTTAAGCCCGATTACATTGAAAACCTGTTTCAACTGATGCGGCTGGTGAGCGATGCGGAAACGGTACAAAAGTTTGAAGCCGATTACAACAATTGCGCAATACGGTATGGCGATATGAAGAAACAACTGGCCGAAGACATGATTCGCTTCATTGCCCCCATCCGCGAAAAGGCTGCGGAATTGCAACAGGATAGCGCCTACCTGGAAAAAGTAATGCGGCAGGGGGCCGAAAAAGCCCGTGCCAGCGCACAAAAAACCATGCAGTTGGTGCGGCAGGCCATGGGGCTCAATTATTTTACCACCACGGCCTGAAGCGGGTGAAAAATAAATTTAACTTAGATGGGAAGCAGTAATACCCAATTTTGAAATCCAGTTCATCTAAAACAGGTTTGGCAAAACCCTGAATATGGCAAAAAACAAAAAACCCAAACACATAGCTGTTGCCGGAAATATTGGAGCGGGAAAAACCACCCTCACCGAAATGCTGAGCAAACACTATAAGTGGATACCCCAGTTTGAGGATGTGGACCACAACCCGTACCTCAATGATTTTTATGAAGACATGCCCCGCTGGAGTTTCAGCCTCCAGATTTATTTTTTGAACACCCGCCTCAACCAGGTGCTCGAAATTCAACGGGGTACCGAAACGGTGATACAAGACCGTACCATTTTTGAAGATGCGCACATTTTTGCCCCCAACCTATACGAAATGGGGCTGATGAGCAAGCGGGACTTTGAGAATTATTTCTCCTTCTTCTCCACGCTTAAAACCATGATTTCGCCGCCCGATTTGTTAATCTACCTCAAAGCATCGGTGCCTACACTGGTGGCACAAATCCAAAAACGGGGCAGGGAATATGAAGAAAACATTCGGCTCGATTATCTGAAACGGCTCAACGAGTACTACAACAAGTGGA
Organism: Lacibacter sp.; assembly: GCA_046297415.1. GTDB lineage: Bacteria > Bacteroidota > Bacteroidia > Chitinophagales > Chitinophagaceae > Lacibacter. The sequence goes on along the minus strand of JBKBIL010000005.1, from coordinate 103,391 downwards.
TTGACTCGTACAAAGACGGGCAACTGCTTATTATTGATTGCGATAACAACAAGTTTGCCGAAAACGAAGAGCACTTTGGCGAAATCATTCGCAAAATTGACTCGCAGTTATACGGGTTATTCTGATGGGTGCCTACCGTATGTAAAAACCCCGCCAGGAATGGCGGGGTTTTTAGCAAACAATCGATTACGACCACTTACACTCGCAGCACCGTTTGTGACAAAAAATCGCTTGCGCAATTTTCCGGTGCCGAAGCATATTCTTGAAACCGGGCCAGGCAGGTAACCCGGTTTTTGTTGTTTCAAATTAAGAGCGTGTTCAAAGTTAACGGTTCAACAAAAAATGCTTCCGTTTTTTGATGGCTCATTTTTTGAATAAAATTCAGTTAATGGCTAAAAAATTTAAAAAAAATTATTTTAGGAAATAATCGTTAGAAATCTTTCAATAATTAGGAATCCGATTTTAAATGATTTCGAAATTTACAAACAGGCGTTAGTTTGGGTTGCGGGTCTTGGGCCGGAAAAAAATCATATTGGGTGGCCTTGCCCCGATACCTTATTTTGCAACCCTAAACAGTACACATGAAATTTCAGCCGCAGGTACCCCAGCTGTTTACCAAAAACCGCAAGCGCTTCATGAAGGCCATGCGGCCCAACGCCATCGCAATTTTTGTGAGTAACGACGAATGGCCTTCTAACGGCGACGCCCTGCATCCGTTTCAGCAAAACAGCGATTTGTACTGGCTCAGCGGTATTCAGCAGCCCGACAGCATGGTTATTCTTTTCCCCGATAACCCCGACCCCAAATACCGCGAAGTGCTGGTGCTTACCCGCCCGAACGAATTGAAAGAAAAATGGGACGGCCGCCTGCTGCGGGCAGCCGAAGCTACCGCCATTTCGGGCATACCAACCGTGGTATGGCTCGATAGTATTGACCCGCTGCTGCAACAATGGATGCACCTGGCCGAACATGTGTACCTCGACAGTAACGAAAACGATCGCAAGGCATCGCTCATACGCACCCGTGAGTATCGGTTTATTGATGAAATGCAGCAGCGTTATCCGCTGCATTACTACCACCGGGCCGCCCGCATTTTGAAAGACCTGCGGGCCATTAAAACTCCGGAAGAAATTGCGTTGCTACAGCAGGCTATTAACATTACCGACAACACGTTTCGCAAACTGCTGCAGGTAGTGCGGCCGGGTATCCGCGAAAATGAAATTGAAGCCGAAATATGGCACTCGTTTCTCAGCCAGGGTTCTACCGGCCCGGCCTATGGCAGCATTATTGCCGGCGGCGACCGTGCCCGCACCCTGCACTACGTTGAAAACAATGCCGTGTGTAACGAAGGGGAGTTGCTGTTACTGGATTTTGGGGCCAACTACGGCGGCTATTGCGCCGACCTTACCCGTACCATACCGGTAAGCGGCAGGTTTACGCCGCGCCAAAAAACGGTTTACAATGCATGCCTGCACCTGCACAACTATGCAAAAAGTTTGCTGAAGCCCGGCATTAGCATTGTTGACTATACCGAAAAAGTAGGGCAGGAGGCAACCAAACAATTCCTCAAAATTGGCTTGTTAAGCAAAGCCGATGTAAAAAATGAAGACCCCGAAAACCGGGCCTATCGCAAGTACCTCTACCATGGCATATCGCACCACCTGGGTATTGATGTACACGACCTGGGTACCCGAACCGAGCCCATACAGCCCGGTATGGTATTTACCGTGGAGCCCGGTATTTATATTGAAGAGGAAAAAATGGGCATTCGTATTGAAAACAACGTTTGGATTACCCGCAACGGCAACAAAGACCTGATGAAAAATATTCCCATTACCGCGGAAGAAATTGAGGCGCTGATGAAGCGTGCTTCAAAATAAAATTCTTACCGCAACGATTGATAAAACGCTGCCAAAAACATGCTCAAACAATTGCCCAACTATTTTACACTGCTCAACCTGTTATTGGGTTGCCTGGCCATTGTGTTCACCTTACAAACCGGTAATCAAATAGCCAGCCTTAACGGCGAAAACCTGTTGCTGCAACTGCCCGAAAGCATGACCTGGGCCACCCTTTGCATATTGGCCGCCGGCGCCGTGGATTTTCTGGATGGCTTTGTGGCCCGCCTGCTCAATGCCGCATCGGAAATGGGAAAGCAGCTCGATTCGTTGTGCGATGTAGTAACCTTTGGCGTAGCGCCGTCTATGATGCTGTATCAATTGCTGCGCATGAGCTACATGCGTGAGCCCGACGCGTTGGATACATCGTTTGCGTTGTTGCTGCCCGCATTTTTGCCGGCACTGGCAGCAGCCTGGCGGCTGGCCCGCTTTAATATTGACGAGCGGCAGGCATTTCATTTTCATGGGGCACCCACGCCCATAACCGCATTCGTGGTAGCGGCATTGCCCATGGTGCTTTGGCACAACCAGTGGAATATGGCGCAATGGATCCTCAATAAATGGGTATTGTATGCGCTAGCGCTGGTGCTCAGTTACCTGATGGTGAGCAACCTGCCCCTGATGGCCCTGAAGTTGAAAAAGCGGAGCCTGGCGGGCAACAAGCCGCAACTGGTATTGGTTGTGCTGGCGCTGGTGTTGCTCCTTGTGTTGGGATGGTTGGCCATTCCAATCATATACGTGAGTTACGTTGTGTTATCTTTGCTGTTCCGAAAACAAATCTCCTGATCTTATAATTTTTTATCATGACCTATTCAGTACAGGTAAAAGTAATGCCGCTTAAAGAACTGCTTGACCCGCAGGGGAAAGCCGTTTTGGGCGGATTGGGCAACCTGGGTCTCAGCGGCGTACAGGATGTACGCATCGGTAAAAACATTCAACTGCAAATTGATGCGGCTTCGGCCGAAGCGGCACTGGCCATTGCCGATGAAGCAGCAAAAAAATTGTTGGCCAATCCGGTAATGGAGCAGTACGAAGTATCGCTGCTGTAGTGGCGTTAAGCTTTACGTTCCGCATCCGGCAAGTTTGCTCCACCCTTTTAATGTTTGCCATGTTGTACGTGGTACCCACACCCATCGGTAATTTAAAAGACATCACTTTGCGCTGCCTTGAGGTGTTGCAACAGGTAGATCTGGTGCTGGCCGAAGACACCCGTACTTCATCGGTATTGCTGCAGCATTACAACATTCAAAAGCCCATTACTCCCTATCATCAGCACAACGAACATAAAGTAACGGAACACCTGGCTACCCAATTGCAGGAGGGTAAAAAAATGGCCCTGCTTACCGATGCGGGTACGCCCGGCATCAGCGACCCCGCTTTTTTGCTGGTGCGGGAATGCATTGCCCGCAACATACCGGTAGAAACCCTGCCCGGAGCCACCGCATTTGTGCCCGCTTTAATCAACAGCGGGTTACCGGCCAACCGTTTTGCTTTTGAAGGATTTTTGCCGCAAAAAAAAGGACGACAAACCCTGTTGCGGCAACTGGCTTCCGAAGAGCGAACGTTAATCTTTTACGAATCGCCGTACCGCCTACTGCGCACGTTGAACGATTTGATGGAACATTGCGGCGAAAACCGGCGCTGCAGTGTGAGCCGCGAACTCACCAAAAAATTTGAAGAAACAAAAAGAGGCACTTTGCGGGAGGTGTACGATTACTTTGCCGCCAAAGCCGTAAAAGGCGAACTGGTATTGGTGTTAGAAGGCGCAAATGCTAAACAGCCTTCTTTCGGCGAAACAGCCGAAGCTGATGACGGAGACGCAACATGATTTCACAGTACCATAACCCTTAAATCCCGAATTTTATAAACCAAAAATTTGTTTTATGACGCGTTTGCTTGTTAGCCTTACCGTACTGGCTTGTAGTAGTAATGTTATAGCACAGCCCGACCGCTGGCAACAGCGGGTAAAGTATAAGATGGATATTAAAATGGATGTGGCTACCAACCGCTTTACCGGTGTGCAACAACTGGAATATACCAACAACTCGCCCGATACATTGCATCAGTTATTTTACCACCTGTATTGGAACGCCTTTCAGCCCAATAGCATGATGGATACCCGCAGCCGCGAACTGGGCAAAATACGCATCAACGAGCGTCGCCAGGACTGGGATGGCCGCGTTCGCGACCGCATCCTCAACCTCAAACCCGATGAAATTGGCTATCAGCGGGTGAGCTCATTAAAAATGAACGGCATGGCACAGCCCTTTGAGGAGCATGAAACCATTTTACAGGTAAAATTAACCCGCCCCATTTTGCCTAAGCAAAAAGTGGTGCTGGATATGGAGTTTGAAGCACAGGTGCCTGTACAAATACGCCGCAGCGGCCGCGACGCTGCTAACGGAGTACGCTATTCGATGGCGCAGTGGTATCCCAAGTTGTGCGAATACGATCGCGACGGATGGCACCCCAACCCTTACGTGGCCCGTGAGTTTTACGGGGTATGGGGCGATTATGAAGTGAACATTACGATTGATAAAAAATACATCCTGGGCGGTACCGGCTACCTTACCAATGCCCAGCAAATTGGCTACGGATATGAAGCGCCGGGTACCAAAGCGCAGCAACCCGCGGGCGATGTGCTTACCTGGCGCTTTACGGCACCTAACGTACACGACTTTGTGTGGGCGGCCGATCCCGACTTTCGCCATATCGTAAAGCCCCTTAAAAACGGCCCCGTAATACATGTGCTGTATAAGTACCGGCCAAACGACCCCCGTAACGATTCGGCATGGCAACACGTAGCCGAAGCAGCGGAAATGGTTTATCCTTACATCCGCGACAATTTCGGACCGTATCCGTATAAGCAGTACTCTTTCATACAGGGGGGCGATGGCGGAATGGAATACCCCATGGCCACGTTGCTGAATGGCCCGGGCATTGGTACGGTTATTCACGAGTGGATGCATACCTGGTACCAGATGATGCTGGGCACCAACGAAAGTTTATATGCCTGGATGGATGAAGGCTTTACCGAATTTGCCAGCGACCGGGTGCAGTATTATTACAATGAGCAAATGGCCCGTAAAAACGGAAAAACCTTTAGCGATAATGCCCTTCCGTTGTACCACAGCCAGAATTACCAAAACTACTTTACCCTGGCAAAAAGCGATTTGGAAGAACCCATGACCACCCATGCCGATCACTTCAACACCAATTTTGCCTATTCCCTTGCGTCCTACTCCAAAGGAGCGGTTTTTCTTTCACAACTCGGTTACATAACCGGCGAGGCGGTGCGGAATAAAATTCTGTTGGAATACTACTGGCAATGGCGCTTTAAACACCCCGACGTGAACGACTTCATGCGTATTGCCGAAAAGGTAAGCGGCCTGCAGCTCGATTGGTACAAAGAGTACTGGATAAACAGTACCAAAACCATAGATTATGCCATTGACAGTTTGTGGGAAGAAGGCGGCAAGTCGAAAATCCGCCTCCGCCGCGTGGCGCCGGTACCCATGCCTATCGACCTGGTATTGACGTTTCGCGATGGCACTCAGGAAATGCACTACATACCCATGTACCTGATGTTTGGTAAAAAGCCGCAAGAAGATGCGATGAAACGAATAGATTATCCGGCCTGGAAATGGACGCATCCCACCTACACCATAGAGTTTGACCGGCGGTTGATTGATTTAAAAGTGGTGGAGATTGATCCCTCGCAGCGCATGGCCGATGTGGATCGTCGGAACAATAAGCTGGAGCTCAAATGGTAGCGCCGACCGAGCAGTTTCATGACTGCCGGCCAAAAAACTTATTGATGGCTTCCACCTTGTTATTTACGTGCAGTTTTTCGTAAATATGATACAGGTGCTTGCGTACCGTTAGCGGCGCAATAAATAATTTCTCGGAAATCTGGCGTACGGTTAAGCCCTGCGCCAGTAATTCCAAAATTTCATGTTCGCGGCTGGTTAGCACTTTAATACGGTCTTTTTCTTTGGGTATTGCGCCCACCAGTTCGGGTATTTTCTGAAAGGCACCCACCACTTTGCGGGCAATTTGGCTGCTCATGGGTGCACCACCTTCGGTTAGTTCGGTAATGGCATCAATAATATCCTGGGGCGACGATTTTTTCAATATGTAACCGCTGGCTCCGGCCCGCAGGGCATCAAAAATTTTTTCTTCCTCTTCATACACCGTACACATTAAAAACAACAGCTGCGGGTATGCTTCTTTCAGTTCTTTAACCACATCAATACCACTCATGTTGCCCAGCCCTATGTCCATCAACACCACATCGGGCATGAGTTGCGGTATGTGCTTCAACGCGTCTTGTCCGTTGCCAAACGATCCCGCAAGGTAACAGGCATCGCTCAGTTCAATAATTTGCTCCAGGGCCTGGCGGATGTCGGTAATATCTTCAACAATGCAAACGGAAATTTTTTTCATGGTTCTTTCTCAAAAGGTTTTCGGCAGGAAGGTACAAATCCACGGTTAACGTTTTACCAGCAGCACATATTTTTCATGAAAAAAAGGCTCTTCAAAAAGCTGCTGAATTTCCCAAACCAGCGGGTGCAGGCCGCTTTCGCGGATTTCTTCCCTCAGGTCGCCGCCTTTGAGGCAAATCAATCCGCCGTAAATGCGTTCGTCATTGGCCAGGGCGTACTTTCCCTGGCCCCTTGCCCGCAGCACCGGTACACTCCATTGCCACAACTGCCGCAAGGGCGCAACCGCCCGGCTTACCACAAAATCAAACTTTTCGTTTTGTATGGCTTCGGTACGGGTGTGGCGGGTGGTAACGTTGCGCAGGCCGGTTGCCGCAACTACGGCATCTACCACCTTCAGTTTTTTCCCGATGCTATCGGTGAGCACAAACTCTACTTCCGGAAAAAAAATGGCCAGCGGTATGCCCGGAAAACCACCTCCGGTGCCCAGGTCCACAATGCGGGTGCCCGGCTGAAAATCGAATAGGGCGGCAATGGCCAGCGAGTGTAATACGTGCTTTACATACAGGCCGTCAATATCTTTTCGGGATATGACGTTGATTTTCTCGTTCCACTCCGTATAAATGGATTGCAGCATTTCCAGTTGCCGCAATTGTTGCTCCGTAAAAGCGGAAAAGTATTTCAGTATCGCTTTCATTTACCTACCAGGTGTTTTTTGCTTTGCGAAACAAGGTGTCGGCAAACAGCAGGTAATAAAACCATTGCCAAATGTCGAGCAGGGGATACATCCAAAACAAATCGGTTTCGCCCAGTTTGCGCATGCTGCGGTAGTAAATGATGCCTTGTACCAGCAAGCGCAAGGCATAGGCCGACAGGCTCATCCACCAGTTAAAAAAGATAGCCGATACAACCAGCAGCGGATAAAACAAAAAATGCGTGGCCGCATACATGCCCAACAGCCATTTGTGCAGCGGCTTGTAATGCCTGGATGTGGTGTAATGCCGTGCTTTTTGTTGGCGCCAGGCCCGCCAACTGGTTTTTGCATGCGAAAAGGTAAACGCGTCGGGGTGCAGCATAACAGCCGTGTTGTGCCTGTTGGCAACGCGGTTGATAAACAAATCATCATCGCCGCCGGGCAACTGGTTGTGCTGCGCAAATCCCTTGTTGCGGAAAAAAAGCTCTTTTTTGTAGGCGAGATTGCGCCCTACGCCCATGTAAGGCAGTCCGGCCAGGGCATACGAAAAGTATTGCAGGGCCGTCAGAAAAGTTTCAAAACGTATGAGTTTGTTCAGCAGGCCCCCGGTTTTGTAGTAGGCACCGTAACCCAGCACAATTTCTTTGCCCGGTGTAAACGCGTGTTGCATCAGCTGTACCCAGTGGGGCGAAGCGGGCTGGCAGTCGGCATCGGTTAACAACAGCAGCTCGTACCGGGCTTCTTTAATGCCCATCGACAGGGGGAATTTTTTACCGTGAATCAGGCGGGCTTCCTGCCGCAGTTCAATGGGGCGTAGGTGCCGGAAGGGTTTGCTCAGGTATTCCAGTACATACTTGCTATCGTCGTACGAATTGTCGTTTACCGCCACTACTTCGTAGGTGCTGCTGTATTGTTGTTGCAACACGGCGGGCAAATTATCGGCCAGGTTTTGCGCTTCATCACGGGCGCAAATAATAACCGATACCGGGTGCTGCTGCAGCACATCCGATTTTGGCATTTTATAAAATGCCAGCCGTGCGTAAAAAAACAAATAATAAAACAGTTGTATGGCCGTAACGGCGCACAAAGCCCAAAAAGCAAGTTCCTGCCAGGAGATGTTCATCATGTGAGTGCGAAAATATTGCATCTGCCACAAAGGGCCGCAACAGCTTCTGCACATTTGCGGGCAAAACGCCCCGGCCTGTATCTTTGCCCGCTAATGGCAGCATTACAATTTGAGCTTCAGCATACCGATGGGCACAGCAAAGCCCGGGCGGCTCGCATTACCACCGACCACGGCACCATAGAAACCCCCATTTTTATGCCCGTGGGCACGGTAGGCAGCGTAAAGGCGCTTACCGTGCAGCAGTTGGAACAAGAGGTAAAAGCGCAGATTATCTTGGGCAATACCTACCACCTGTACCTGCGCCCCGGTACCGAAGTGCTGGAGGCGGCGGGCGGACTGCACCGCTTTAACGGCTGGCAGCACCCTATTTTGACCGACAGCGGCGGCTACCAGGTTTTTTCGCTGGCTGGCACCCGAAAAATTAAAGAAGAAGGGGTGGTGTTTCAAAGCCATATCGACGGCAGCAAACACCTGTTTACCCCCGAAGCGGTAATGGACATACAGCGCAGCATCGGTGCCGATATTGTAATGGCCTTTGATGAATGCCCGCCTTACCCCAGCGATTATGCCTATACCCGCAGCAGCATGGAGCGTACCCACCGCTGGCTGGAGCGTTGTAAACAGCGATTTGCGGAAACGCCCGATAAATACGGTTATACACAAAATTTATTTCCCATTGTACAGGGAGGCACTTTTGCCGATTTGCGGAAAGCCGCATCGGAGTACGTGGCAGCCAGCGGGCTTACCGGCTGCGCCATAGGCGGACTGAGTGTGGGCGAGCCCGAAGAAATGCTGTATGAATTTACCGCCCTCTGTTGCGAATATTTACCCCAAAACAAGCCCCGCTATCTCATGGGCGTAGGTACCCCCTGGAACATACTGGAAGCCATTGCGCTGGGGGTTGATATGTTCGACTGCGTTATGCCCACCCGCAACGGCCGCAACGCCATGCTGTTTACAACCAATGGGGTCATTAACATTGACAATAAAAAATGGGAAAAAGATTTTTCGCCGCTGGATGCGGGCATCGACTGCACCGTTAGCAACTATTACTCCAAAGCCTATTTGCGGCATTTGATAAAAGCCAAAGAAATTACCGGGCTTACCCTTGCCAGCATCCACAACCTGGCCTTTTATTTATGGTTGGTGCGTGAGGCCCGCAAGCATATCATTGCCGGCGATTTTGCAGCATGGAAAAACGAAATGCTTCCCCGGTTGAAAACACGCCTCTAAAACCGCCGGAAAGCAGCAAAGAAGCGGTTTTCAAAACCCTTCCGTACTTTGCACCCGCATGAAGCGCCTCGATGCCTACATACTGAAAACCTTTTTGAAGACCTTCTTCTTTTCGCTGTTTTTGTTTGCATTAATAGCCGTGGCTATTGATGCCAGTGAAAAGGCCGAAGATTTCATCCGCAGCGGATTAACCACGCAACAAATCATTCGCCAGTATTATTTTGGCTTTGTACCCCACATCATCAGCCTGCTGTTTCCGGTATTTGTGCTCATAGCCGTTGTTTTTTTTACCTCGCGACTGGCCCTGCGCAGCGAGTTTGTAGCCATGCTCAGCACCGGCATGAGCCTGCGGCGCATATTGGTGCCCTACTGGATGGGCGGCATTATACTGGCATTGCTCCTCGGCCTTTCGAACCATTTTGTAATACCCCGTGCCAATAAAATTCGCACCGACTTTGAACACCGGTACATTGACATGGGCAATTTGCCTACCGGCTCTTACCAGTACATCAACAACCTGCACCTGCGTATTGACTCGCATACCTATGCCGGCATGCGCAGTTTTGATACGGCATCAAAAAACGGAACCGGTTTTTTTCTGGAACGGTTTAACGGCACGCAAATGGTGTACAACCTGCGCAGCGAAACCATTGCCTGGGATACGGCACGCAAAGAATGGCGCCTCGATAATGCGGTGGAACGCAAAATCAACGGCCTAAATGAAACGGTGAGCCAACTTACCAGTTACTACATAAAACTGGGCTACCGGCCGGCCGACATTACGAATGACGAATACAAAAAAGACAAATTGGCCACACCCGCCCTTAACCGCCTGATACGGCAGGAAAAACGCCGGGGCAGCGAGGGCGTTACAGCCCTGCAGTTTGAACGGTACCGCCGCGATGCCTATGCCGTTTCGGTAATTGTAATGACGCTGATTGCCGGCATTTTGGCTTCCCGAAAAGTGCGGGGCGGCAGCGGGCTGCATCTGGCCCTGGCCTTCGTAATTGGCGTGTCATTCATTGTAATTGATAAATTTTCCATGGTGTTTTCCACCAAGGGCAACTTCCATCCTTTTATTGCCGCCTGGCTGCCATCGGTACTGTTTGGGGCATTAGCCTGGTGGCTGTATCGCAAAGCCCCTAAATAAACAATGCCGGCGCTTTAAACGTTAGCTTTTTGTGAAAGATGGCTGTAAGGGGTGTTATTTCATGGCAAATTCCTTACGGGCGGTTGTTTGTTAACGCGCCGATTGGTTACCTTTGGAGCCGTCGAAAATTTTCAACATTTAACGATTGTTTATGGGCGTTCTTAAAGAAAAATTCAAGGCAAAAGCAGATGCGGCCGCAGCCGAGATCAAAGAAATATTAAAGGAGCACGGCAATAAGGTAATAGGCGAAGTACAGCTGGCGCAAATTTACCAGGGCATGCGGGGGATAACCGGCTTGGTTACCGAAACATCGCTGTTGGATGCCAAAGAAGGCATCCGGTTTCGCGGATATTCCATTCCTGAATTGCAGGAAAAACTTCCGAAAGCCAAGCACGGCGAACAGCCCTTGCCCGAAGGCCTGTTTTACCTGATGCTTACCGGCGATTTGCCGACACCCGAAGATGCCAACTATATTACCGACATTTGGCAACGCCGCAGCCACGTGCCCAATCACGTATTTGCCGCCATTGATGCCCTGCCTTTAAGCACCCACCCCATGACCATGTTTGTTGTGGGCGTAATGGCATTGCAAACCGAAAGCTATTTTGCCAAAAAATATGCGGAAGGCCTCAACAAGAAGGATTATTGGGAGCCGGTGTTTGACGATGCCATGATTTTGCTGGCACGCCTGCCCCGCATTGCAGCGTATATCTATCGCCGTAAGTACAAAAACAACGAACATATTCATCCCAATGGCCTGCTCGACTGGGCCGGTAACCTGGCGTACATGCTGGGTTACGAAGACCACGGCTTTATGGAGCTGATGCGCTTGTACATGACCATTCATGCCGACCACGAAGGCGGCAACGTATCGGCACACACCACGCACCTGGTGGGTAGCGCCCTCAGCGATCCTTACCTGGCCTACGCCGCCGGTATGAACGGGCTGGCCGGCCCGCTGCACGGACTGGCCAATCAGGAAGTGATTAAGTGGATTTTTGAGATGCAGGAAGCCCTGCAAACCAACGAGCCCACCAAAGAGCAAATTGCGGCCTACGTGAAAAAAACGCTGAGCGAAGGAAAGGTGGTGCCGGGTTATGGCCACGCCGTACTGCGCATTACCGACCCCCGCTTTACGGCGCAGATGGAGTTTGGAAAGAAGCACATGCCCGACGACAAGCTGGTAAATACCGTGTGGAATATTTACGAAGTGGTGCCGCCCATTTTGGAATCGCTGGGCAAGGTAAAAAATCCCTGGCCCAACGTAGATGCACATAGCGGCGCGCTGCTGGTACACTATGGCATGGTAGAATACGAGTTTTACACCGTACTGTTTGCCGTAAGCCGGGCGCTGGGCGTGCTTACCAGCCTTATATGGGATCGGGCACTGGGCCTACCCATTGAACGGCCCAAATCGGTTACCACGCAACTGGTTAAAGACTGGCTTGCCGGTAAAGACGCTATCTGGGGCGAATAACCGAAAATCAAAAAACGCAACATGTTAAGCCGCTTCATCTGGAAGCGGCTTTTTTGTACAGTTTAAAACCTGGCCCTGTGCAGTTTTCCAAGCTTAGAGGCGGTTGGTATGCGGTGAAAATTTTTGAATTTGCTGATGGATTACTTGTTTATCTGCCGCAGCAGCCGTTGCACATCTTTTTTGATTTGTTGCAAGGCCGCTTCCTGCTGCCGGATGAAGGTATTTTCTTCCAGTTTGCCGATAACGGCTTCCATTTCTGCAACGGATTCGTACACCATTTGGCGGAAGGGATTGCTGTAATCCTTACTGCGTGATGAGCGGATGCCTTGCAGCAACCATTCGCTGCAGGCGATGTAATTGCGCAGCAGGTTGTGGGCAGCATCGGTCGTAACGGGGTGCCCCTTTGGTTGCAATTCCTTCCAGCAGGCAAGGGCATGCAGCAACTTTTGTTGCGCATAGGCAGCGCCCTGCTGCTCGTAAAATTTGTGTACCCCATCCCAATCCGTAATGGTGCCTTTGCAAATACCGCTAATGAGTTTTTGGTATGCGGCTTGCGGAATCAGCTGCCCGCCCATATTCACCCATTCGGTGCGCTTCGATTTTTTCAGCAAACCCTGCAGCCAATGGCTAACTGATGCGGGCTTTTCGTTTTTCCACGCCTGTACTGTTTCCCGTGCCGCATACGCTTCAATCAACTGCCGGTAGGCCTGGTAGGCCTGGCGCACTTTTACCAGCACCACCTTTCGCTGCGAGTTTTCAAAACCTTCGGCCAATATTTCCAGTTCGTCAACGGCCGGATTGTCGGCAAGTAGTAAGGCTGCTCCGTGCCGTACACAATCATCCTCGGTAAAATGCGCATCGGGCCGTTGTTGTAGCAGAGCGGCTTTGCCGGTAAAGCGTTCCAGCAGGCGTAATGCCGTAAACATTTCGTTTACGCTGTCGGGCGCCAGGTAATCGTATTCTATGGGCTGAACAACGGTGGGGCGTTTGTCGCGTTCGGGATACTTAGCCGCGTTGCGAGCCAGCGCATACATGTTGTAACGAAACCAGTAGGCCGGCATCACCAGCAGCCGGTCGTTGGCAGCATCGTTGCTTACCAGTGCAAAGGGCAGGGGAATATGCAGTTCGGCCGGATAATCGCCTTTGGCCAGCAGGGTGTAACTGGCAAAGCGGCTGTTGTGCTTAATGCTTACGCACAGCGCCGGCCAAAATCCGCGGCCGGCAATAAATTCGCCATCGGCACCGCGGCTGTTGTGGTTGCTGCCCAGTGTGGCGCCGGCCGCCACATTGCTTTGGCCCATTACCAGCGCGGCGCATAAAAATGAGTTGTTGTGGTGTTGTTCGTGTGCCGGAAATATCAATGAGTTCAGCACTTCGCAGCAACTGATGGTGGCATTGTTGCCCAAATACGAGTTAATGAGGCGGGCGCCGTATTTCAGCTGCGAGTTGGAAGCCATGTAAAAACGTACGGCCTTAACGCCGTAAAACACCCGGCATTTTTCTTCCATTATGCCATTTACCAGCTCACAGCCTTCGCCTACCTGCGACGATGCGTTGGGCGAAGAGTTGATGGTGAGGTTTTTGAGTTTATTGGCCCCTTTCAGGTAGGCATCGCTGCCAATCCATACGTCTTTAATGATCTTGCAACTTTTAATTACGGTGCGGTCGCCCACTTTGCCGTAGTATCCGCGCTGGCTGTCGAATTTTTTTTCGGTAAACGCCTTCAGTTGTTGTTGCAGGATGGCATTGTCGCGGTGGCGGCTCCACAACCAGGCGTCGCCCGGCAACATGCCGTTGAAAGGAATGATTTTTCGTCCGGCATTTTCATTGCACACTTCCAGCCAGATGCGGATTTTTTCCTCTTCGCCCTGCTTAATGATGCCGTTGCCGAATTTGGCGTAGTTGGTGGTACCCATCTCTTCCACATTGGTAATGATTACTTCATTGCCAATGATGTAATGCGATAGGTAATGCACGTTGTCAATAACCACATTATCGCCCAAATCGCAACTGATGATGGTGCTGTTATAAATGCCCACCTGCAGTTTTACCGCATGAAATTCCAGATAAAAAGGCTCCAGTTTTCCGATGCGTACCAGGCCGAAGAACTTGCAGTTTTTTACCAGTTCGGGCGCAAACGCATCCGAAACCAGTACATTGTTCCAGTTGTCGGAAGTGTTTTGGTTCCGAACCAGCACTTCAATTTCATGGGCGGTTAATTTGCGGTAGGCAATGCCGCTACGGTTTTGTTTGTTGCGCAGGTGATATTCGTCTTTTCCTTTCGGCAGGTACTGCGCCGGAATAAAGTTGTACCCCAGGTTGCTTATCGGAACTTTGGTAATGTGGTTCATCTGCTCGTTGCTTTGAAGGGTTCGAAATGCGGCAGCGTTGCATCCGTTGGTTGGGGCGCAAGCTTGCTTATTCCACGGTTACGCTTTTGGCAAGGTTGCGTGGTTTGTCCACATCGTATCCTTTGGCTACGCCTACATAATACGAAAGCAGTTGTAACGGTATAACGCTGAGCATGGGGGCCACAATTTCATGAGCAGGAGGTATGGCAAATACAGCATCGCTGAGGGTAGGGCTGATGGTATCGCCTTCGGTGATCATGGAAATAACTTTCCCTTTCCGTGCCTTTATTTCCTGCATGTTGCTGATGATTTTTTCGTGGTAGCTGTCTTTGGTTGCCACAAATACAACCGGCAACGTTTCGGTTACCAGGGCTATGGGGCCGTGTTTCATTTCGGCGGCCGGATAGCCTTCGGCATGGATGTATGATATTTCTTTCAGCTTTAAAGCGCCTTCCAGCGCAACCGGAAAGTTGTAGCCACGGCCCAAAAACAGGGCATCGGACGCGTCTTTAAACGTATCGGCGATTGTTTTAACGGTTTCGGCTTGCTGCAAAATAACGGCCGCTTTTTCGGGTACTGCCTCCAATTCTTCCAGCAGTCGTTGGTAGCGTGCCGCATCAAGGGTACCTTTTTCTTTAGCCACCTTCAGCGCCACCATGGTAAGTACGGCCAGTTGTGCGGTAAACGCTTTGGTGCTGGCCACACCAATTTCGGGTCCTGCATGGGTGTAAGCCCCCGCATGGCTCAGGCGGGCAATGCTGCTGCCCACCACGTTCACCACTCCAAAAATAAAGGCGCCCTGTTCTTTGGCTTTTTCAATGGCCACAATGGTATCGGCCGTTTCGCCGCTTTGCGAAATGGCAATAATTACATCGCCGGGGTGTATCACCGGGTTACGGTAGCGGAATTCCGATGCGTATTCCACTTCTACCGGTATGCGGCAGAGTTCTTCAAAAATATATTCCGCCACCAGGCCGGCATGCCAGCTGGTGCCGCAGCCAATCATGATAATACGGTTGGCCCGGATGAGTTTTTCAATATGCTGTTCCACACCGGCCATGGTAATGGTACCGGCTTTCGCGTCCAGGCGGCCCCGCAGGCAATCGTAAATGGTGGAGGGTTGTTCGTGAATTTCTTTGATCATGAAATGGTCGTACCCGCCCTTTTCAATGGCGGCCAGTTCCAAATCCAGCCGGGTTACATACGGCGTTACTTTTTCGTTTCCCAGATTTTTAAGAATGAGTTCGTCGGGCCGAACGATGGCCAGTTCATAGTCGTTTACATACACCACTTCTTTGGTGTATTCAATGATGGGGGAGGCATCGCTGGCCAAAAAATGTTCGCCTTTTCCAATGCCAATAACCAGCGGACTTCCCTTGCGGGCGGCAATGATGGTGTGGGGATCTTCGCGGTCAATCAGCAAAATGCAGTAAGCCCCTACCACCCGTTTCAGTGCCACACGTACCGCTTCCTCCAGGCTGCATTCGTTGTGTTGCTGTATGTCGTCTATGAAATTCAGCAACACTTCGGTGTCGGTATCGCTGTGGAAGGTGTAACCTTTGTGCAGCAGTTCTTTTTTTATGAGCGCATAATTTTCAATGATGCCGTTGTGAATCATGGCCAGGCGGCCGCTGGCGCTGAGGTGCGGATGGGCGTTACGGTCGCTGGGTTCGCCATGGGTGGCCCAGCGGGTGTGGCCAATGCCGATATGCCCCTGCACATCCTGCCCAATGAGCGCTTCTTCCAAATCGGCAACCTTTCCTTTCTTTTTATACACTTTCAGGCCGTGATTCAGCAGGGCAACACCGCTGCTGTCATAACCGCGGTACTCCAGTCGTTTCAGTCCTTTTAAAATTACGGGATATGCTTCCCGGGGGCCGGTATAGCCAACAATTCCGCACATAGGTTTACGTATTTAAAGATGGGCAAAAATAGCCTTTTCAGAGGCAAAGCCCGCGCCTAATTTCGGGGCAGTTACAGGGGGCTTTTCCTTTTAATACGAAAACGTTTTGCGCATTTGTTGCACCAGTTGCGGCACGCTCCAGCGCCCATCTACCATAATACGGCGCAACGAAAACAAGGGTGCCTGGGGCAGCGGCGCGCCGGTGAGTTGAAACGCAAAGCTATAGCCGGCCTCCTGCAACCGTTTGGCAACGGCAGCATTTAAGGCGCCGTACGGGTAAGCGAAGGCGGTAACCGGAGCTCCGGTAACGGCCTCCAATTGACGACGAGGCTGTTCCAGCTGCTGGTGCCAGTTGCCCGTAAAATGCGTAAGGTTAGGGTGGTTCCAGGTGTGGGCGCCAATAACGTGGCCCCGTTGGTGCAACTGGCGCAACTGGGTATTGCTCAAATAACCCTTTTTATTCAAGGTTACCGTCATTACAAAAAATACACCTTTCCATTGCAGCCGGCCCAGTACGGGTGCCGCCAGTGTATATTGCAGGTCGTGCCCATCGTCAAAACTTATTACCACACATTTTTCCGGCAGCGCAATACCGTTGTTGTAATAGGCAACCAGTTGCTCCGGCAAAACGGCCCGGTAACCGCTGTCGTACAACCCCTGCATTTGCCGGGTAAAGTTGGCCAGGCTGATGAACATGTTGTTTTGCTGCCGGGGTTGCTGCTGCACATGGTGGTAGCACAATACCGGTATTTGCCGTAAGGGCCGCGTTGTGCCGGGTTGCGCAAAAGCCCCAACCGGAAAGCTGCTAAGCAGCAGGAGGAACCAATATTGTTTTTTATACAGCATGCCGGTAAGTTACAACAGCCCGTTGCCGGCAGCCGCTAATGGCCATCAGGTGGCTTACTGATGCCGATGCCCGGACGGATGCTGACGCCCGTCAGTTGCGGGCCTTGCCGGTTTCATTGGTTTTACTTTGGAGCGGGTTTTACATTTAAGCATGTTCCGTAGCCTGATACAAGTAGGTATTTGCTTTACACTTTCGTTGCTGTTGGCCAACCTGCTGCAGGGTTGTAATAATGGTTCGGCAGGCGCCGATTTGGAATACGCGGCTCACGCAGTCGGGAAAAACGCCTCGGCCGATACCATGCCTGCTGCAAAAAAATCGGCCGACACATTATCCTACCGGCAACGCGTACGGGCACTTGCCAACGGCGATCGTTCGGGCCGCTGGCCCGTAAACGATCCGGAGCCGCTGCCCGGCGCCATACTGCCGTACCGGAGGGTGGTTGCCTTTTACGGCAATTTTTACTGCAAGGGCATGGGTATTTTAGGCGAGTTGGGTGAAGAGGAGGTACTGCAACGCTTGCGCCGGCAGGCCGATGCCTGGCAACAGGCCGACAGTACCATACCGGTGGTACCGGCCATACACTACATTGCCGTTACGGCGCAAAACAGCCCCTGCGATGGTACCTACCGGGCACGCATGCCCGAAAAAGAGATATGTAAGTCCATTGCCATGGCTGAAAAGATAAAAGGCCTGGTGTTTTTGGATGTACAGGTGGGCCAAAGTACCCTGCAGCAGGAATTACCCCGGTTGAAGCCTTACTTACAGTTGCCGCAGGTACACCTGGGAATCGACCCCGAGTTTTCCATGAAAACCGGCAAGCGCCCCGGCACGGTAATTGGCTCTTACGATGCAGCCGATGTGAATTACGCATCCGGTTTTTTGGCCGATTTGGTAAAAGAATACAAACTGCCCCCCAAAATACTGGTAGTACATCGCTTTACCCGGCCCATGCTTACCAACTACCGCCACATACAGTTGCGGCCCGAAGTACAGATTGTCATTAATATGGATGGTTTCGGTTCGCCCGACCTGAAGCGCAGTTCCTACCTGCATTTTGTGAGTCGCGAACCGGTGCAGTTTACGGGCTTTAAGGTGTTTTACAAAAACGATGTGCAGTACGGCAAACGCATCATGCAGCCCCGCGACATTCTGGAACTGCAACCCCGCCCCGTTTACATTCAATATCAATAAGCCCTCACACTACATTCTTCATGCACTCCACGCTGCAGGTGTGATTCGTTTGCCTTTCATACGCATACCGGTTTTACTACCAAAGCTTTGATGTTTTGTTAACGCAGGCATCGCAGTGCTTTGCGTATTTTGCCGGTTCAAAACACTCTTTTATGCACTACCGCACCTTTACCAAAATGCTGCTGCCGGTCTTGTTCTTTCTTACAGGGGCCGGCACGTTTACCCTAACGGCCCAAACGTCCATACCCTTCGACAGTAAAGTGGTTACCGGAAAGCTCGAAAACGGCTTAACGTATTACATCCGTACCAATAAAAAACCTGCCCGGCGGGTTGAATTGCGCCTGGTGGTAAATGCAGGCTCCATACTGGAAGACCCCGATCAACTGGGGCTGGCTCATATGACCGAGCACATGGCTTTTAACGGTACGAAGAACTTTAAGAAAAACGACATCGTTTCGTATCTACAGGAAATTGGGGTGGGTTTTGGTAACGACCTCAACGCTTATACCAGTTTCGACGAAACCGTTTACATTTTACCCATACCAACCGAAAAAAAAGGGAACCTGGAAAAAGGCTTTCAGATTTTGGAAGACTGGGCCCATCAGATCACCTTTAACGATGAAGATATTGACGAAGAGCGTCCCATCATTCTCGAGGAAAGCCGCCTGGGTAAGGGTGCAAGCGAGCGTATGTTCCGTAAAATTTTGCCGGGGCTTTTTGCAGGGTCGCGCTACGCCGACCGTTTGCCCATTGGCAAAGACAGCATCATCCGCACCTTTCCGCACGATGCCATACGCAGGTTTTACCGCGATTGGTACCGGCCCAACCTGATGGCGGTTATTGTGGTGGGCGATATTGCGGTGGCCGATGCCGAAGCGCTCATCCGCAAGCATTTCAGTGGCCTGAAAAATCCTGCCGGCCAACGGGAGCGGTTTTATGCCGAAGTGCCGCCCTATACCAATAACGAAGTAATGATTGTTACCGATGCCGAAGCTACCGGCAAAACGGTTTCCATCAACTATCCGGCTTTTCGCGAAGCGCCGCCGCGTACGCTGGAAGAATACCGCACGTCCATTGTACGCCGCTTGTTTACCCGCATGTTCAACCAACGCCTGCAGGAATTAACGCAGCAGGCAATTCCGCCCTTTAACGGAGCCGGCAGCAGTTTTGGCAGTTATGCAAGGGGGTACAATGCCTTCAGCCTCTTTGCCAACGCCGGTACCGGCGACATCCGCAAAGCCATGCAGGCCCTGCTCGAAGAAACCGAACGGGTAAAGCGTTTTGGATTTACGACCGGCGAACTGGAGCGCACCAAAAAATCATTGCTCAACAGCTATGAAACCTACTACAACAATCGAGATAAAATTGAAAGTGAAGACTTTGTTGATGCATATGTAGCGCATTTCTTGAAAGGCGATCCGATACCGGGTATTGAATGGGAGTTTCAACAACTCAAAGAACTGTTGCCGCAAATAACGCTGGATGAGGTAAACCGGGTGGTGCAGCAAACCATTGGCGCCGGAAATGAAAACCGCTTTACTTACATCAATGCCCCCGATCCCCAACCCGGCGAAACCTTACCCGCCGTCGCCGAATTGAAAAACCTGTTTGCCGATGTACTTACAGCCAGCCTGCAGCCCTATCAGGATAAGGCAGTGGCCAATAGTTTACTGCAGCAGCTGCCGGCAAAAGGTCGTATCGTAAAAACAAAAAAAGACCCCAAACTGGGCACCACCACCTGGACGCTGAGCAACGGAATTACCGTTGAATGGAAAGCCACTTCTTTTAAAGACGATGAAATTTTGCTGGCAGCCATACGCCCGGGAGGTAAAAACCTGTATTCCCTTGCCGATAAGTACAATGCCGAGTATGCCGTGCCGGTGGTGCAGGCAATGGGGGTGGGTACTTTTTCGCCAACCGATTTGCGCAAGGCGCTGGCAGGAAAAACCGTGAGCGTGAACCCCTATATGAGTGCCACTACCGATGGCATCAGGGGGAATGCCGCCAAAAAAGATCTGGAAACCCTGTTTCAGCTGATGTGGCTGTATATGAACGAGCCCCGTATTGATACGGCCCTCTTTCGTTCGTACGTACAGCGCAACAAATCGCAGTTTGCCATGGCAAGCGCCAATCCGCAGTTTGCGTTTATTGATACCATGTATCAAACCCTGTACGATGGCAATCCGCTGGCGCCGGTGGCCTTACCCAAACCTGCATACTTTGACCAGATTAATCTGGAGCGGGCCGTTGCCATTTACCGCGAACGCTTCGGCAACGCAGTAGGGTTGCATGTGGTATTGGTAGGTACGCTGGATGAAGCGGTGTTACGCCCCCTGGTGGAGCAATACCTTGCCGGCTTACCCGTTTCGGGCAAAAAGATGAAGGCGGTTGATAACAAGGTGCGCCCCATCAGCGGCCGTAAAGAACTGCTGGTTAAGAAAGGGAAAGATGAAAAAAGCCTGATACTGCAATTTCATACCGGCGAGGTAACGTATTCGCCCGAACTGGAGTTGCAGGCCGAAGCGGCGGTGGAAATTCTGAATATTCGCATTATTGAAGAACTGCGTGAAAAACTGGGCGGCATATATGGGGGCGGCATGTTTGGCTCCATTGAAGCCGAACCCTACGGCAACTATACGTTTGTGCTGCAATTGCCCAGTGGTCCCGAAAAAGTAGATACGCTCATCAAGTCGGTAGCTGCTGAAATCAACCAAATGGCAACCGAAGGCCCTTCTCAAAAAAATCTTGACAAGGTAAAAGAGCAGTGGCGCGAACAGCATAAAATTCGGCTTGAGCAAAACGAGGCCTGGCTCAATGCACTGGTGCAGCGGTTTTACCCCGGCAAAGACATCAAATATTTTACCAACTATGAAACCTATGTAAACAAACTAAGTGTGCAGGACGTACAGCGTGTGGCCGCCCGGTTGTTACAGGGGCCGAATGTGTTTACCGCCGTGCAAATGCCCGAAAACTATGTGCCCGGTGAAGAAAAGAAAACCGCCGACCGGGAAAATAAAATTGTGGAAACCATTGAGCTGGAGTCGCCCCAAATTCGGGTAGAATTGTTCGACAACGGACAGGTGGACGGCGACACCGTAACCGCATATTTCAATAGCTACCCCGTATTGTCGAAGAAAGGGCTGCAGGCCCAGCCGCATGTGCTGGAGCTAACGGCGCTGCCCGGCCGAAAAAACAACCTGGTATTGTTTGCCGAAAATTTAGGCAGCACGCCGCCCAACACGGCGCTGTTGCGTATTACCAATGGTACACGGGTGTATAACCTAACGGTAGAAAGTGACAAAAAGAAAAACGCGGCAATCGTGTTTCAATGGAAAGAGGCGGGGGCGAATTAAGCCGTGTTGCGGCAGTTAATAAAACAGCCACTCCCGTGGAGTGGCTGTTTTTCTATCCTAGTGCCACATCCAATATCATCATTACCAAAAAACCGCCGATAAAAGCCAGTACCGAGCGGTCGGTATAGCGTTCGCGTTGGGTTTCGGGTATTACTTCTTCTACCACCACAAAAATCATGGCACCTGCGGCAAAGGCAAGTGCAAAGGGCAAAACCGGTTGAATGTAAATAACTGCCAGCGCGCCCACCACGCCTGCTACCGGTTCTACAATGGCCGACAGTTGTCCGTACCAAAAACTGCGGAAACGGCTAACGCCCTGCCGGCGCAGTGGCATGGCCACGGCAATGCCTTCGGGAAAGTTTTGGATGCCAATGCCAATAGCCAGCGCCAACGCCCCCGCCGTAGAGGTATCGGGCATGCCAATGGCGGCGGCCCCAAACAAAACGCCCACGGCCAACCCTTCGGGTATGTTGTGCAGGGTTATGGCTAAAATAAGCAGGGTGGTTTTATGCAGGCGGGTGCGTATGCCTTCTGTTTCGCCAAGTCCAAAATTGAGGTGCAGGTGCGGCATCACCCTGTCGAGCCCGTAAATGAATAACGCACCCAGCAAAAAACCTACCGCAGCCGGCAGCCAGCTGAAGCCGGGGTAAAGCCGTTCGGCAATTTCAATGGCAGGGTTTAATAACGACCAAAAACTGGCAGCCACCATTACCCCTCCGGTAAAACCCAGCATGGGGTCTAACACGCCCCGGCTCATGGTTTTGAAAAAAAACACCAGCGCGGCCCCGGCAGCGGTTACCAGCCACGTAAACAGGGTGGCTAAAAACGCGGCCCACACAGGGGGTAGTTCGCTGAAAAATGAAATTACATGCTCCATACGATTTATTCGATGCGTACAAAAATGTTTCGTGCCAACTGTTCGCTAATGGTAGTTACGGGTTTGCGATGAATGTGCAGCTCCAAAGAACCATCGTACGCAAACCGGCGGGTAATGCTGAGCCGGGTACCGATGCCAATGTTTTTTTGGCGCAGCAGTTCCAGCAGGCTGCTGCTTTGATCGCCTACGGCAGTAACGGTGGCGGGTTGTTGCACCTGCAAATCATTGAGGCAAAAACGTTCGGTGGTTTCCATGTGGCCCGTTCGGTCGGGTATGGGGTCGCCGTGGGGGTCGGTGCGGGGGTGGCCCAAATAAGCATCCAGCCGTTCAATTAACTCGGCACTGCTTACATGTTCTAACTGCTCGGCAATTTCGTGCACGGCATCCCATTCAAAGCCCAGTTTTTCGGCTAAAAAATATTCCCATAGCCGGTGCCGCCGCACAATGCCCAGCGCCAGCATACGGCCTTCGGGTGCCAGTTGTACCCCATAGTACGGCTTGTAATGCAGTAGTTTTTTTTGCTTCAGCCGCTTCAGCATGTCGGTTACCGAAGCCGGTTTGGTGTGCAGCGCTTCGGCAAGGGCATTGGTACTAACGGCCTCCTTGCCCTTTTGCAGGCGCCAAATGGCCTTGATGTAATTTTCTTCGGCTTCGGACAAAACCATGCTTCAAAAATTTAGGCAAATCTAAAAAACTATTGAACGCAAATCATTACGGCCCGGAATTTGCTGTTTGCACGGCAAACTGTATATTCAACCGCAATTCACTTGTTCATGCAACACAGGCCCCCACTCCGTATATACACGTTTGCTTTGCTGGCAACGTTTTTGCTGCACTTCATTTCGTGCAACCATACGGCTGAAAAAAAGATTACCGATGAAGGGCTGCCCCTGAAAGAACTGTTGGCGCTGGCTCCGGAACTTTCTTACCCCATTGTCATTACCGATTCGCTGCTGCAACAGCCCGGTTTCGACAGCATGCGCCTGCATACTTCCACCTTTTTACAATACCTGCCCGATACCCTGGTGCAACGCATCTACCCCGAAAAAAAAGAACTGCATTTGTATGTTTTGGGGAAGGCCACACTAAAAGATAACGGCACGTATTTGTTGGTGCGATCCGATTACGGCAAAAAGAAAAAGAACATATACCTCTTTTACTTTTCGGCCCAGCCTGCTTACCTCGGTAATTTTTTGCTCAGCAATCAGTTGAAGCGTTCCGGCAACGTGCACCGCTATTGTAAAATCGACAGCCGGCAGAACATTGCATTCATAACCGAACAAAAAATGCCCACCGGCGAATACTGGACCGGCGAAACCATTTACTACCTCAACAGCCAGGGCCAGCCCGTATTGGCCGTTACCAATACCAATGAAGATTTGAGTGATGAAATCAGAGGCAACCCCATTGATACCTTACCCCGTAAACATGCGCACAGTGCCGATTACAGTACCGACTCCAAAAATCTGGTTTCCATACGCGACGGACAACGGGAGGGTACTTTCGAATTTTTCATCCATTTCAGCAAGCAAAAAGGGCAGTGCATTGGCGAGGTAAAAGGTACCGGCCAGTGGGTAAGTGCGCATAAAGGCATCTTTACCGACAATAACACACCCTGCGTTATTGCGTTTCAATTTACCGGCAAATCGGTAACTATCAGCGAAGTAGAAGGTTGTGGAGCCTACCGGGGCATTACCTGCTTTTTTGAGGGCACGTACCCGCGTGTGAAAACTGCCAAACCGGCAAAAAGCAGGAAGTAACCGGTCCTCCTGACAAGCAAGTAGGAGCGTCTGTGACGCGTTTGGCATTGAATTGCTGCTGAAAATCATCGGGTTACATCCGCATGCGGCAGTGTGTAAAACCTGCGTTTGCATTTCCCCCCGCTTTCGCATTTTCGAGTTATATTGCGCCCCCTAGCAAACAAAACGATACGTATGAGCTTCACAAATTTTAAGGTTCCCTACCCGGTTGATGAGCGGTACAGTACCCGAGTGGCTTATTTTTCGATGGAATTCGCGGTACATCAGCCCCTAAAAATATACAGCGGCGGCTTGGGTTTTCTTTCGGGCTCGCACATGCGCAGTGCCTACGAATTGCAGCAAAATATGATTGGTATTGGCATATTATGGAAGTACGGTTATTACGACCAGGCCCGCAACCAGGACCAGACCCTGCAGGTGCAGTGGAACGAAAAAATCTACAATTTTCTGGAAGATACCGGTATTAAGTACCAGATTACCATACACGACCATCCGGTTTGGGTGAAGGCATTTTACCTGAACCCCGAAACCTTTAAAACAGCACCCCTGTTTTTGCTGACTACCGACCTGCCGGAAAACGACTACATTTCGCAAACCATTTGTCACCGGCTTTACGACGCAAATGTGGCCACCAAAGTGGCACAATTTATATTATTGGGGGTAGGGGGTGCCAAATTAATTGATGAACTGGGCTTTAAGCCCGATGTGTACCACCTGAACGAGGCGCACGCCATTTCGGCAGCGTTTTACCTGTACAACAAGTTCGGTAACATGGACGATGTAAAAAAGCGTCTTGTATTTACCACACACACACCCGAAGAAGCCGGTAACGAAAAGCATGACATCTATCTCTGCGAAAAAATGAGTTACTTCTGCGGCATACCGCTCGATGAAGTACGCCGGCTCACCGGTATTCATGACGACCAGTTCAACCATTCACTGGCAGCGCTGCGTTTTGCCCGTATTGCCAACGGTGTTAGTGCGCTGCACGGCGAAGTGAGCCGTAAAATGTGGGGCCATTACGAAAACATTGCCCCCATTACCAGCATTACCAATGCGCAAAACTGGCGCTACTGGGCCGATAAACAGCTGTATTTTGCCATGGACGAAGGCAACGACGAACGCTTTGACGACCGCAAAAAATATCTGAAGAAACGGGCTTTTGATATTGTGGCCGATCAAACCGGCAAATTGTTTGACCCCGATGTGCTGACCATTGTTTGGGCACGCCGCTTTGCCGGCTATAAGCGGGCCGACTTGCTCACCCGCGACATGAATCGCTTCAATGCCCTGCTTTCCAACAAGCAATACCCCGTGCAAATTATATGGGCCGGCAAGCCCTATCCGGTGGATTATCCCGCCATCAGCGACTTCAACAACCTGGTTAACCTCAGCAAAAATTACAAAAACGTTGCGGTTTGTATTGGGTATGAACTGGCACTCAGCAAGCGCCTGAAACAGGCAGCCGACGTGTGGCTCAACAATCCCCGTGTTCCCCGCGAGGCAAGCGGTACCAGCGGCATGACGGCGGCCATGAACGGCGCCGTGAACTTCAGCACCTTTGACGGATGGATTTGCGAGTTTGCCAACCACGGCAATAACTGCTTTATAGTTCCGCCGGTTGATTACAGTACCATGCATGTGCACGAACAGGACGAATACGACCTGGAACAGTTGTATGAAGTATTGGAAAAACAAATCCTGCCGCTTTATTATGATAATTATCCCGTTTGGCGGCAGATTATCAAAAACGGTATGCGGGATGTGCGTTTTCAGTTCGACAGCAACCGCATGGCCGATGAGTATTACCGGCTGCTGTACAGCCATCCTGCATAAGCAAAAAAATACAAACCCCGCCCGATGCGGGGTTTTTTGTTGCCACCCTGTAAATTGCAGGTATGAAGCAATATGTAAAAACATTTGAGTTACGCTGGGGCGATATGGACGCCAACCTGCACGTAATGCATTCAAAGTATTATGAACTGGGGGCCCACTGCCGCATGAGCTACCTGCTCGATGCCGGACTGACCATACCCGTAATGCTGGGTCACAACATCAGCCCCGTACTGCTACGCGAGGCCTGTACCTTTCGGCGGGAATTGCTGGCCGGGGAGAAGGTAGAAGTAAACCTGCTGCTGACCCGCTGCAAGCCCGATGCATCGCGCTGGAGTGTGCGGCACGAAATTTACAAGGAAGGCGGTGTGCTTTCGGCCATTATTGAAGCCGATTTAGCCTGGATGCACCCGGTTGCCCGCAAACTTGCCGTGCCACCCCCGGCCGTTACCGCGGTGGTGGAAAGCATTCCCCGCTCCGAAGATTTTGTATTGCTGGACTGATGCGGCAACACAAATACCATTTGCATGGTATGGCTGTTTTCACTTTTTTTTCCGTTCTTGGTAAAAAAGTTGGAACATGAAATCCATGCAGTGGTTGCTGTTGTTGGTGGTGCTGCTTCCCGGCGGCCTCATTGCTCAATCCAATAAAGAAATTTTTCAGTATAACTGGAGCGGATTTTCCGTGCAGGACGCAGCGGGGCTTACACGAGACGGCAAAATTTATATCACGCAGCGCATTAAAATCCGAATTAACAACGACAACACACTCACCGGTACCAACGTGGCCGTATTTAGATTTGACAGCCTCAATTATACCCGTGAAGTTGTTGTTAAAGGCAGGTACTACCCCGATAAGCAGGAGATTTACATTGAGGAAGATTATGTAGAAATTGCCCAGCCGTTACCCTACGGCTTGTTTTGGTGTCCGGGAAAGGGAAATCTCAGAGTTGTTCGTCATCCGCAAAAGCCGGGCCGTTACCTGCTGAAGGGAACCATTTACGGTTATGGTGCCGGGTGCGAAACGGTGAGTGAAATGGAACTGGAAGGTGGCCCGTCCGGCAAATAATTCATTCGGCTAACTCGCTTAACTCCAGCCAGCGCAGTTCTTTTGCGTCGAGTTGTTGCAGTACTTCCGCCATCCGTAGCGATAGTGCCTGCAGGTTGTAAAACGGCAGGTTGCTGTCGGCCAGTTGCCGCGTTATGGATTCTTTTTCCGCAGTAAGTGTTTCAATTTCCTGCTGCAATTGCTCCCATTCCCGTTTTTCTTTAAAACTCAGCCTGCGTTTTTCGGGCATGGCGGAAGCGTTGGTTTTTGGCGCAGCTGCAACAGGGGCAGGCGTTGCGGTTTGCGGCGTTTTTTTGGCGGCTTCCTGCTCTTTTTGCTGCAACCGGTACTGGGTATAGTTGCCCGGAAAGTCGCGGATAACGCCATTGCCCTCAAATACCAGCAGGTGATCAACCAGCCGGTCCATAAAGTAGCGGTCGTGGCTTACCAGTACCAAACAGCCCGGATATTCGCTGAGGAAGTTTTCCAGCACGGCCAGCGTCGGCAAGTCGAGGTCGTTGGTGGGTTCGTCCAAAATTAAAAAGTTGGGATTGCTGAACAATACGGTCAGCAGTTGCAAGCGTTTTTTTTCGCCGCCGCTGAGTTTGGAGATGTAGGTGAATTGCTTTTCGGGTTCAAATAAAAACAGTTGCAAAAACTGTGCGGCGCTGAGCGAACCGCCCCCGGCCAGCGGAAAGTTTTCGGCAATGCTTTTCACGTATTCAATAACCCGCATATCGGTTTTCAGTTGCAGGCCTTTTTGCGAAAAGTTTCCAAACACCACAGTATCGCCAATATTGATTTTACCACTGTCGGGTTGTTGAATGCCCTGAAGAATATCAATAAAGGTGGATTTGCCGGCGCCGTTACGTCCTACAATGCCTACCCGTTCGCCTTTTTTGAACGTGTAATCAAAGCCCTTGAGGATGGTGGTGTTTCCAAAACTTTTATACACTTTTTTCATTTCAACCACCTTGCCGCCCAGGCGGTTCATTTTTACGGCCAGTTGCAATTGTTGTTCTTCGGTACGTTGTTTGGCCCGTGCTTCCACTTCATAAAAATTATCTTGCCGGGCTTTGCTTTTGGTGGTACGAGCCTTGGGTTGTTTCCGCATCCACTCCAGTTCTTTTCGGTACAGGTTGCGGGCCTTGTCAATACTGGCCATTTCGCTTTCTACCCGTGCGGCTTTTTTTTCCAGATAATTTTCATAGTCGCCTTTGTAAACATACAACTGGCTCCGCTCCAGTTCCCATATTTCGGTGCATACGGCATCCAAAAAATAGCGGTCGTGTGTTACCAGCAGCAGGGTAATGTTTTCTTTATGCAGATAGCCTTCCAGCCATTCCACCATTTCCACGTCCAGGTGGTTGGTGGGTTCGTCCATGATCAGCAGTACATGTTTGTGTTCAAAGCCAATGTCAATGAGCGTACGTGCCAGGGCCACCCGTTTGCGCTGGCCGCCCGAGAGGGTGGCAACGGGTTGTTGCAGGTGATGGATGTTGAGCTTGCCCAGTATCTGTTTTACTTTGGCATCAAAATCCCAGGCCTGCAATTCGTCCATTTGTACGATGGCCTCATTCAGGGCAACCGGATCGTTGCCTTCACTTACAGCCTCGTATTGTTTTATCGCATTCAGCACCGGATGCGGATGCATGAAAATGTTGTCTAAAATGGATTTCGATTCGTCAAAAAGCGGTTCCTGTTCAAAAAGAGCGATATCAACATCCTTGTGTTTCCAGATGCTGCCTGCATCGGGCGTGTCTTTGCCGGCCAATATGCGCAGCAGGGTTGTTTTACCCGAGCCGTTACGGGCAATAAGCGCAATTTTATCGCCTTCGGATATGTGAAATGAAAGGTTGTGAAAAAGGGGGGTGGTGCCGTAACTCTTCCCAATGCCTTCTGCCGACAGATAATGCATGCCGCAAAGATACGAGGGGCGGCAGCAAAAAAGGGCTGCTCCGGCCGGAGCAGCCCTGTATGCAAAAGCGCTGTAACTTTTTATTTGTTTTTGGGTAATACCACGGCATTGATAACATGTACCACACCGTTGCCTGCTTCCAAATCGGCAGTGGTAACCGAAGCGCCATCAATGGTAACGCCTGCATCGGTTACGCCTACAGTAAGTTCGGCACCGTTTATGGTTTTGAGTTTTTGTCCGTCAACAAGGTCGGCCGCCTTCACTTTACCCGGTACTACATGGTAGTTTAAAATGCTGGTAAGTATCACTTTGTTTTCGGGTTTCAACAGGTTATCCAGTGTGCCGGCAGGCAACTGTTCAAACGCGGCGTTGGTTGGGGCAAAAACGGTAAAGGGGCCTTCGCCGCTGAGCGTTTCAACCAGTTCGGCTGCTGTTACGGCTGCTACCAGTGTACTGTGGTCGGGCGATGCCTGGGCAATGGCAACAACCGTAGCGGGCAGGGTTGCCGTTTCGGTAGTGGCAGCGCTGGTGTCGGCAGTTTCGTTGTTAGCCGTTTCATTGCCGCAGGAAGTAAGGGTGCCGGCAAGCAGTGCCAGCGCAAAAAATGATGCGATAATTTTTTTCATGATGTGAATTTTAGAAACTAACAGCTGGCAAAGGGCCGGGTTTTACCGCTCATCCAGTTAGCCTTTTGTATTGTTGAAACTTATTTGCCGTATGCTTGCCAAAAGGTATAACATTACCGGCTCATGCTGAAAATGAGCCAGCAAATGAGCAGCGTTAATAGCAAAACCAATGGAGCTTGCAGGCGCTGCAAGCGATGGCGGAGGTAATTTTTTTGCAGTTGCTGCTCAATTTCCTGCAGCAGTTCGGCATTGCCATTGGCCAGTTGTTGTAAGGGAACAACGGCTTGCTTCAAATCGGGATAGGATAGTAATGCCAGCGCCGGCAACAGGGTGCGAATGATGGTGGCGTGCACATCAATTTCATTTTGCTGCAGCAATAATTCAATCGTGTTTTTGTTGAGAAGCTGCTGTACCAGCCGGGTAATACCCACGCCTTGTGTGCGGTGCAGGTCGGTGGAGCGGATGTGCTGTTGCAGCTCAATGCTTTTTATCAAAATGTTGGGTGCCGTAACAACGGTATCGTGGTAGTTTTTACCCTGCGCCCGCAGCAGCCAGCGTTGCTGCAGCCACGCTTCCTTGCGCTGCGGATGCATCAGCACCTCATACGCTTCCTTTATTTCGTTGAAGTAGGCTTGCGCATAGGGGTCGCCGTTATTTTTATCGGGATGGTATTGCATTACCAAACGGCGGAATGCCTGTTTGATTTCCTGCGGACTTGCCGTGGCGGCAACTTGTAGTATTGCGTAATAATCTTTCAGGCTGTAAAATTACGAAAGCGGTTTAACGATGTTCTTGCAGCAACAGCACTTCCGCGGCTGTCGTTCCCGGCACCTTCCATACAAAATCGGCTCCGTACACCGCTGCGGGTGTTTGAAAGCCCGGCTTCCATCTTCCTTCCACAATCAGTTGTGCAATTTGCAAACAACTATGGGCCGTAAAGGTGTAGCCATCGGCGCATTGGAACGAAGCGGTTTTTGTTTGTCCGGCCGCATTGCGTACACGTGCCCACACGTAGGTACGGGCCCGTGCCCGTTCGGCATCGGTGGGGCCGGCAGGTGCCGCATCTATTCTGCGTTGCAGCAATGACCGCACCGTTTGGGTGCGCAATATCGGGTTGAAAAGTCGTTGCCATTGAAGCAGGGGGTACAGCTGCGGGGGCATACCGGTGTAGGTGCAAATGTTGGGAATACCGGTGGTGTACCAGGCAGTGCTCACATCGCCCCAGGGAATGGAAGCCACCAGGCGCTTTTTGCCGTTTACCTGCAGCCAAAGCGCATGGGCGCCCAGCGGAACCGGCACGATTTGCCCGTTTTTGCGTTCGGCACCGCCATGTCCCAGCTTGCTGAGCAGGGTGGTGGCCGTACCATGACTGATGCGGCCGCCCTCCGTAACAAAAGCCAGTTGCAGGTGGGTGGCATCGGGCAACTGTTGCTTCAGCTGCAGGGCAATGCAGTCGGTGGGCACCACATCAAAACCGGCACCGGGCAGTAGCATGATATGTTGCCGCATGGCCGCATCGTTAGAGCGCTGCACCTCTTCAAACACGTTGATATCGCCGTTAATATCCACATAATGCGTGCCGGTGGCCAGGCAGGCCGCTACCATGGGTTGCGCCGTTTGTGCAAAAGGGCCTGCTGCATGCACTACCACGGCAACATCCTGCAGCAGGGCATGCAACGCCCCGGTATTGCTGAGGTGGGCAACCCGGTACGGGTAACCGGTTTCAGCCGCAAGGGCCTGCAGGGCAACTTCGTTGCGCCCGGCAAGTATCAGCGGTAACCGGTAGGCAGCGTTAAGGTGCGCTATCAACCGTCCGGTGTAACCATTGGCGCCGTACAGCAGTATGTTTTCTTTTTTCATGGCTGCCAGGGTATCAGTGCAACAATTTGTTCCAGATAGGTTTGGTCGGTGGCATCAAACGCTGCCAAATGCTCGCTGTCCACATCCAGTACGGCTACAACCTTACCGTTACGGATAACCGGCACCACAATTTCGGACCTGCTGCGGCTGCTGCAGGCAATATGGCCGGGAAATTGGTCCACATCGGGTACAATAAGCGTGGCAGCCTGCTGCCAGCTGGTACCGCACACGCCCCTGCCTTTTCGGATGCGGGTGCAGGCAACCGGTCCCTGAAAGGGGCCCAGCACCAGTTCTTCTTCCTGCGTTGCAGGCGCGTGTTTTACAACATAAAAGCCTACCCAAAGCCAGCGAAACTGCTCGTACAGTGCCGCGGCTACATTTGCCAGGTTGGCAATCAGGTCGGTTTCGCCTTCGAGCAATCCATTGATTTGCGGCAATAGCGCCTCGTATTGCTCCTGCTTGGTGCCTTGTACTATGGTAAGGTCTTCAGCCATGGGGGTTCAATCTTTTCTTAGACAGATGCAATTTTTGAAGTTGCAAAGTTGGGTTTATTTCTGCTGCTAACAGGCACCTCCCAAAAATGTTCGCATAATTTTTACATTGGTGTACCCAGGTGCATTGCGGTAGTATTCTTTGCTGCTACCTGCTGCCGTATGTAAACCGTATGCTGCCGTTGTGTGTTTTGCAAACAGGTGTGTTATGATTTTATCTGAACGCACCCATCCTGCTCTTATTTGCTGATGGATGTTGTGTGAATCAATTACAAGTGTATGCCCTTTTTAACTGCCCATTGGAAGTACCTGGCCATGTTTAACTACGAAGTGGATATTGCCGTTTTACAACCCTGGTTGCCTCCTGCTACCGAAGTGGATTTGTTTGAAGGCAAGGCACTGGTAAGTGTGGTGGGTTTTTTGTTTCACGATACCCGGGTGCTGTGCCTTCGCTGGCCCGGCCATGTAAATTTTGAAGAGGTAAACCTGCGGTTGTATGTACGCCATTTTAATGGTACGGAGTGGATACGGGGCGTATCGTTTGTTTCGGAAATTGTTCCCCTGCCGCTGGTAGCCGGCATTGCCAACACGTTTTACAACGAGCATTATGCCGCGGCCCGCATGCGCCATCAAATAGAAGTTACAGGCAATCAGTTGCAGGTAGAGTATCAATGGCACCGGCAGTGCAAGGGCTGGAACCGCATGTTTGTACGTGCTTTGAATACCCCGGTAGCCATGCTGCCGGGCACAGAAGAGCATTTTATTTTTGAACACTACCAGGGGTATAACCGGCTGAACAAAAACACCACCATCGCATATCGGGTGGCGCATCCGGCCTGGCGGGTGTACCCGGTACAGGAGGCCCATCTGGATTGCAACATTGCTGCCCTCTATGGCAGCGAATGGGTGCCCTATTTAACCCGGCCGCCACGGTCGGTGTTTCTGGCCGAAGGCTCACCCGTGTCGGTTTCGTTTCCGCAAAAAATTCGCATTTGATCCGTAAGGTATAACCAATAGCCCGGCAATTGCCGGGCTTTCGCATGTATGAAGGAGCATACGAAAAATCAGGCTTCTGCAAAACTGCTCACCGGCTCGCAGGTGCAAATGAGGTTGCGGTCGCCGTGCGTATTGTTCACCCGGCTTACACTGGGCCAAAACTTGTTGTGCGTTACATAAAACAGCGGATAGGCTGCTTCCTGCCGGGTGTAGGGGTGGTTCCATTCATCGGCCGTTACCACAAACTGGGTGTGGGGGGCGTTTTTGAGCACATTGTCGGATTTATCGGCCCGACCTTCCTCAATGGTTTTGATTTCGGCGCGGATGTTCAGCAGGGCATCGCAAAACCGGTCGAGTTCGCCTTTGTCTTCGCTTTCGGTTGGCTCAATCATAATGGTGCCCGGCACGGGAAAGCTCATGGTGGGGGCGTGGAATCCGTAATCCATCAGGCGCTTGGCCACGTCTTCGGCTTCAATGCCGGCCGTGTTTTTAAAGGGCCGCAAATCAACAATGAATTCATGGGCACAGGTTCCGTTCTTGCCGGTATAAAGAATATCAAAGTCGTTTTGCAGCCGCGCCTTCATGTAGTTGGCGTTGAGGATGGCATATTCGGTCGCTTTTTTCAGGCCGGCGGCTCCTAACAGCCGAATGTAGGCATAGCTGATGAGCAGTATGGAGGCGCTGCCATAGGGGGCCGCACTTACGGCGCCGTATCCACCGCTGGCATTGGGTTGGCTGGTGAGCAGGTGGCCGGGCAGGTGGGCTGCCAGGTGCTGGCGTACGCATATGGGGCCCATGCCGGGACCGCCGCCGCCGTGCGGAATGGCAAAGGTTTTGTGCAGGTTGAGGTGGCACACATCGGCACCAATTAGGCCGGGCGAGGTGAGCCCTACCTGCGCATTCATGTTGGCGCCATCCATATACACCTGTCCGCCGTGCTGATGCACAATGTCGCAGATTTCTTTTACCGTTTCTTCAAATATGCCGTAGGTGCTGGGATAGGTAATCATGGTACCTGCCAACTGCTGGCTGTATTGTTCGGCTTTGGCTTTAAAATCGGCCAGGTCAATATATCCATTGTCAAGCGCCTTTACCACCACCACTTTCATGCCGGCCATCACCGCGCTGGCGGGGTTGGTGCCGTGTGCCGAAATGGGGATGAGCATGATGTTGCGATGCGCTTCGCCCCGGGCATGGTGGTAGTTGCGGATGGTAAGCAGGCCGGCAAACTCGCCTTGTGCGCCACTGTTGGGCTGCATGCTGCAGGCATCAAAGCCGGTAACCTCGCAGAGGTATTGGCTCAGCTCGTCTATGATTTGCCGGTAGCCGGCGGTTTGATCGGCAGGGGCAAAGGGGTGGATGCGGCTCCAGTGGTTCCAGCTGAGGGGCATCATTTCGGTGGCGGCATTCAGCTTCATGGTGCAGCTGCCTAGCGATATCATGGAAGTGTTGAGGGCCAGGTCTTTATTCTCCAGTTGCTTGATGTAGCGCATCATCTGGCTTTCGCTGTGGTAGCTGTTGAAGTTGGGATGCGTAAGGTATGCGCTGGTGCGGCGCAATGCGGCGGGCAGCCAGGGCAGGCTTTCATCGGCTTCCAGCGTAAAGGCAACCGGGTTAACATCGTTTTCGAAGCAGTTGATCAGGTCAAACAGGTCTTCTTCGGTAGTGGTTTCGTCGAGCGACAGGCCTACCGTGGTATCGTTAACGTGGCGCAGGTTCAGCTGCTGGCGTTGTGCTTTGGCGTGAATGGCCGCCGCGTTGGGCACCTGTATGGTAAGCGTATCAAAGTAGGTTTCGTTTAATACGGTAAAGCCCATTTGCTGCAGCGTGTTGGCAACGGTGCGGGTAAGCAGGGCAATGGTGGTGGCAATGCGCCGCAGCCCATCGGGGCCGTGATAAACTGCGTACATGGCCGCCATATTGGCCAGCAGCGCCTGTGCGGTACAGATGTTGGAAGTGGCTTTTTCGCGTTTGATATGCTGTTCACGGGTTTGCAGCGCCATGCGCAGGGCGCGTTTGCCTTGTGCATCAATACTTACGCCAATGATGCGGCCGGGCATGGCCCGCTTAAATTCGTCTTTGGCGCTGAAGAAGGCGGCATGTGGTCCGCCAAAGCCCATGGGAACACCGAAGCGCTGCGCCGAACCAAAGGCTACGTCGGCTCCCAGCTCGCCCGGACTTTTCAGCAGGGTTAGTGCCAGTAAGTCGGTAGCCATGGCAACATAAGCGCCTTTGGCGTGCACCGTTTCAATGAAAGCATGGTAGTCTTCAACCGATCCGGAAGCGTTGGGGTATTGCACCAGGGCGCCAAAAAAGCTTTCGTCCAGTTGAACGGTTTTATAATCGCCTTGTACGATTTCAATGCCAATGGGAGTGCCCCGGGTAAGCAGCAGGTCGTAGGTTTGCGGAAACACCTGCGTATCTACAAAAAACCGCGGCCGCTCAATTTTGTCGGTGCGGTTTACGTGGTGAAACAGCATGTTCATGGCTTCGGCCGCAGCGGTGGCTTCATCCAGCAGCGAAGCGTTGGCGATGGGCAGGCCGGTAAGGTCGCTTACCATGGTTTGGAAGTTGAGCAGGCTTTCGAGCCGGCCTTGCGAAATTTCGGCCTGGTAGGGCGTGTACTGCGTGTACCAGCCCGGATTTTCAAAAATGTTCCGCAGAATAACGCTGGGAGTAATGGTGTCGTAATAGCCCTGCCCGATGTAGCTTTTGAAAACCTTGTTTTTCAGCGATACCTCTTTCAGGTGCTTCAACAACTCGTTTTCGCTCATGGCTTCGGGCAGTTGCAGCGGGCGCTGCATGCGTATGTTGGCGGGAACGGTGGCGGTTACCAATTCTTCCAACGATGCGTAACCAACGGTTTGCAACATGG
This sequence comes from Lacibacter sp., assembly GCA_046297415.1. Classification (GTDB taxonomy): domain Bacteria; phylum Bacteroidota; class Bacteroidia; order Chitinophagales; family Chitinophagaceae; genus Lacibacter. The sequence goes on along the minus strand of JBKBIL010000005.1, from coordinate 67,443 downwards.
CGGCTTCCGAACCCATGGTGCCAATGTGGCGGCGGCTGAAATCGTTCTGGCGCGATTCAAATACATTCATAAACACTCCCTGTTTACAGCAAAAGGGCAACTGTTTTTGGAAAAAGTTTGATTTTCAATTTTGAAACGGGGCAAAGGTACGCCGCGTGCTCATTCAAAAAACAACTGTTAGCGTGTGGGGATAGGCTGTGAAATAGGCAGAATGATCGTTCTTTGCACCATGGAGGGCGAAATTTTCAACAATTGGGAACAAAAGGCGGCGGCGCACCAAAAAGCTTACCGCAACCTGTTGCAGCGTGCCGAAAAAAACAAAGTTTTGCGTCGGCTACCCGCATTGCACGAAGCGGCTGTGCAGCGGGTAGATTGCCTGCAATGCGCCCGATGCTGTAAAAATTATTCGCCCCGCTTTAAAACGCCCGACATCAAACGCATCAGCAAACACCTGCGCTTGCGGGAAAGCCAATTTATTGACACCTACCTGCGGCTTGATGAAGAGGGCGATTATGTGGTAAAAAGCCCGCCCTGCCCTTTTTTGGGTGCCGATAACAAATGCAGCATTTACGAAGTACGGCCCTCCGATTGTGCCCGTTTTCCGTACACCGATGAAGATGTGTTGCTCCGCCGCCCGCATCTTACCCTAAAAAATGCCAGTTTTTGTGCCATTACCTACTACGTTATGGAACAACTGCTTGCCGGGCAGCAACACCGTTAATAAAAAAGCGGCAGGCCGGTTTGCATTTTGGCATGCGATTGCTAACTTTCTGAAAATTCACTTTTATGCGCATTGCTGCTGTGCCGGCGCTGCTGGTATTACTGGTTTCCTGCAGTCCCAAAGGTTTTGTATTTAACGGCAAAAAGTTGCCGGAGGTTACCATAACCGATATGGGCGATTTGTATTCTACTTACAGAATTACCGAACAGGAAGAACGGCAACTTACCTCGCAGTTGAAGAATGCCGCCCTGGTGCAGGAAATAAAAACCTATTCGCAGGAATCGTACTGGCCCGATGCCATCAAAACACTGCAAAAACGAATTGATGCCCGCAGCACCCTCAGCAACTACAAGTTTTACAAGCTGGCCGTGCTGGGCACTCGCACACTGGTGGTGGTGCCACCCGAAAAAAACCGGCACATGCCACAGGGCTTTGTACCCCCTACAAATATGTACATGTTTTTTAACGCCCGCTCGGTTATCAGTAAAAAGTAAATACGAGTCCGTTATTTTCGTTGCATACCTGCAGATATAGGAGCAGTATGCGGCAGGTAGAATGAACAGCGTGCGTGGTTATTTCCAGGTGGGCTTAAAGTTGCGGGCCCAGTTGTCGAAACTGCGTTTTTTATAGTACCCTTCACCAAAATACTTTACCACCATTTCCATGTCTTTAGGTTCAAGAAAGCCGGCTATTGACTGGGGCTTTTCGGTAACTGCCGGAAGAATGACCGTATTGGGGAAAGCCATTTCGCCGGTTATGAGGTACAGCGCAAACTCATGAATGCGGCGGGCGGGGTTGTAGCGGTAGGTTTTGCCCATCCAGCTAACGGGTTCTTTACTTTCGGCATTAAACTTTACCGGATACATTTTTTCGTTAATGTAGGTTGCAACGTCGTTACGGGCGTAGGTTTTTTTGTCCATTACCTTGCACCAGCCGCACCAGTCGGTATATACATCTATCAGTACAGGCTTTGGATGGGTTTGCAGTTGTGCCTCCACTTCTTCCAACCGCATCCAGCGCACACCTTCTTTATGGGTGCGAAAACCAAGTAGCGGCAGCCCCAGCATACCGGCAAGAAACGAAAGCAGCAAAACCTTTTGCATGTACATTTGTTGTTTGTCAAAATTAACGTATTGTGGATCAAAAAATTGTAGTGGCCATTACCGGCGCCAGCGGCGCGGTGTATGCGCAGTTGCTGCTGGAAAAACTGCAACAACTGAAAGGCCAGTGGAGCCGCCTGAGCCTGGTAATTACGGAAAACGCCAAAGAAGTATGGCGCACCGAACTGGGTAATGAACGCTATACCGAATGGAGCGATTATATGTATGCCACTACCGATTTTTCGGCTCCGTTTGCTTCCGGTTCGGGGCAGTACAACACCATGATTATTGTACCCTGCAGCATGGGTACGTTGGGGCGCATTGCATCCGGCGTATCCAACGACCTGATTACCCGTGCCGCCGATGTGGTGCTGAAAGAGCGCCGTAAGCTGATTTGCGTGGTGCGTGAAACGCCTTACAACCTGGTGCACATTCGTAATATGGAAACCGTAACACTGGCCGGTGGCATTATTTGTCCGGCAACGCCCTCTTTTTATAGTCGCCCCGCTACCGTAGAAGAAGTAGCAGCCACCGTGGTGGACCGGGTATTGGATCTGGCAGGTTTTTCGCTGCAAACCTTTCGATGGGGGCGAGAAAAATAGCCCGTACTTAGTATTCCAGCTTCCGCAGGCCGGGCGCCTTCAGCCAGGTAATTACCACCACGGCCAGCGTCATGCAGCCGCCAAATACAACCGAGGGCACCACACCCATGATGCGGGCAGCCAGGCCACTTTCAAATTGCCCCAGTTCGTTACTGGAATTGATGAACATGCTGTTAACGCTCATTACCCGGCCGCGAAGGGCATTGGGGGTTTTGAGTTGCAGAATGGTACCGCGTATTACAATGCTGATGCCATCGAGCATGCCGGCCAGCAGCAGTGCCGTAAACGAAAGCCAGTACCAGGTAGAAAGGGCAAACAAAATCATGCTTGCACCAAAGCCGGCAACTGCCAGCAGTAAAATTTTACCCTGCTTTTTTTGCAGGGGCATGAGTGTGAGCAACGCCACAATGAGGATGGCGCCGATGTCGGCAGCGGCATTCAGCCAGCCAAAGCCAACCGGGCCCACCTTCAGAATGTCTTTGGCAAAAACCGGTACCAGGGCCACGGCGCCTCCAAACAATACGGCAAATAAATCGAGGGTGAGGGCGCCCAACAGTTCTTTGGTATTCCACACGTAGCGCAGCCCTTCCTTCACGCTTTCCCAGGTGCGGGTTTCGGTTTGGGGGGGCGGGGGCTTGCGCTCAATGCCCCGAAACAGCAATAACGCCGCCAGTACCAGTACGGCAACACCGGTAAGCGATGTTTCAATGCCCAGACCTGCAATCAAAAAGCCCGCCAGGGCATGGCCGGTTACCGAAGCCGTAAGCCAGGTACCCTGGCTCCAGGTGGTGGCATTGGCCAGCAGTTCGCGGGGCACCAGTTGCCCCAAAATGGCGCCAAAAGCAGGGCCGCTGAAGGAGCGGATGATGCCGGTGCAAAAAATTACGACATACAGCCCTAATACGGTAAGCCGGGCGCCGCTGAACTGCCGGTGGTGGGACCATGCCAGTGCGGCCAGTGCCAGGGCGCAGCCGGTGTACAGCAGGGCGCTGCGCACCAGCATGCGCTGCCGGTCGGTACGGTCAACCACATGGCCGGCATACAGCGCCATGGATACGGCAGGTATTACTTCGGCCAGTCCAATGAGCCCCAGCGCCAGCGGGTCGCCCGTGAGCTCGTACATCCACCAGCCCACCAGGGCTCCCATCATGCGCAGGCCCATGATAAACAGAAACCGCCCGCTGATGAAACGGCGGAACTCCGGAAGCCGCATGGCCGCAAATGGATCGTTCACAAACTGAGTGCGCACAATGCCGGTTTAAAACGGTTTAATCGGGCAGGGTTATAAAATGCTGCCCTTCGGGATAATCTTTTTCCAACGCGTCGGTAATTGTTTTCAGGTGCGCCGGATTACCCAAAAAATCGGCATTGCTGGCATCAACAAACAAGGTTTTGATGTTGTGCTGCTTGATGTAGTGGGTATAGGTTTCCTGAATATTGTACAGGTACGAATCGGGTATCTGCTGCTCGTAACTGCGGTTGCGCTTGCGGATGTTGGCCTGCAGTTTGTGTACCGGAGCGTGCAGGTAAATCAAAATATCGGGTTGTATCAGTTGTTGGTGAATGATGTCGAACAGCCGCTGGTACAGCCGAAACTCATCGGGCGGCAGGTTTACCTTGGCAAAAAGCAGGCACTTGGTAAACAGGTAGTCGGATATGGTGATGGTATTAAATAAGTCTTTGGTGTGCAGCAGGTCTTTCAGTTGCTTGTACCGCTCGGCCATAAAAAACAGCTCCAGCGGAAAGGCGTACTGTTGCGGGTTTTCATAAAACTTGGGTAAAAACGGGTTGTCGGCAAATTCTTCCAGTATCAGGCGGGCGTTGTAATGTTTGTTCAGCAAGTGGGCCAATGTTGTTTTGCCTGCGCCAATGTTCCCTTCGATGGTGATAAAATGATAGTTCATATGCTTCAATCCATACCGGTTCCCAAAAACGCGGCAAATTACACAATGCCCTCTTTTTGGTACGTATTAAAATCCGATGTGGAAAAATCAGTCGTTACATACGGTTACCGGCAAAGGGTCGTTGCATTGTTGCAGCAGGGTACGTATGTGGCGGCGCAAAACGGGGTGGGTTTTTGCCGGCGCAATTTCGGCCAGCGGGGTAAGTACAAAACGCCGAAGGTGCAGGCTGGGGTGGGGTATGGTAATGCGGGCCGATTGATACCGGAGGTTATCGTACAACAGTACATCAATGTCAATGGTGCGTGCCGCCATGGGGGTGGTGCGCCTGCGGCCCAGCTCCTGCTCAATTTGCAATAGTTCCTCCATCAGGGCATCGGGCAGCAAGGCGGTTTCAATGTGCAGCACCTGGTTTAAAAAAGGGGGTTGGTCTTCTTTTCCCCAGGCGGCAGTTTCATATACCTGCGAGGCTTGTACGATTTTACCCACGCGGGTTGCAACCGCTTCTCGTGCCTGTTGTAAAAAACGGCTGCGGTTGCCGAGGTTACTTCCGGTAAGCAGGTATGCCTGGTGGCGTTGCATGGTTCAAAAGTCGGTTAAAAAGTTTTTCGGCAGGCCATGTAATTCAAATAGTTTTGCCGGGCATGACGCAGCAGTCTTCTTACAGCCAAACTACCGCCATGCTGGCCATTACCAAGGCCAGCCTGCGGGCGCTGTTCCGCAGCCCCAGCGCCGTAATTTTCAGTTTTGGGTTTCCGCTGATTTTTATCATGGTGTTTGGTTTTATCGGTAGCGGCGGTACCACCATTCGTATTGGGCTGGCGCCGGGCGCCGATACCGGTGCTGCCAACCTGGTGTACCGGCAGTTGAAGCAATATAAAACCCTTCGCATCATGGACTTGCCCGAAGCGCAAATGCGGCAAGACCTGGAAAAAGGCCGCATTACGGCCATTCTCGACATACAGCCAACGGGAATTGACAGTTTTCCGAAGTATCGGGTTACGGTGCAAACTTCTACCGCCGGTGCCGACAAAATTGGTTTGCTGCAAACCACCCTCAACGATTTGGTGCGGGTGCTCGATGCACGTGCTCGCCCCGGCATGCCTTCGTATGCCGCCATTGAAACACCGCCCCCGCTGCCCGGCCGGGTGTACCGCACCATCGACTTTATTTTGCCCGGCCAGCTGGGATTTTCGCTGCTGAGCGCCGGGGTTTTTGGGGTGGCGTTTTTGTTTTTTAACCTGCGGCAAACGCTGGTGCTGAAGCGCTTTTTTGCTACGCCCATCAGTCGTACCCATATTTTGCTGGGCGAAGGCCTGAGCCGCATCATTTTTCAAATGATTACTGCCGTGGTAATTCTGCTGGTGGGGCATTTTGCCTTTGGCTTTACACTGGTGCACGGGGTGGTAACATTTGTGGAATTGCTGGTGCTGAGTTTTTTGGGCTTGATGGTGTTTATGGGCTTCGGTTTTGTGGTGAGCGGCCTGGCAAAGAATGAAAGTGTAATACCCCCATTTGCCAACCTGGTAACCTTACCGCAGTTTTTACTGGCGGGCACCTTTTTTTCGATTGATAATTTTCCCCGCTGGCTGCAGCCTGTATGCAACATCTTACCCCTGACGCACCTCAATAATGCCATGCGTAATGTGGCATTTGAAGGCAACCACCTGATAGACTGCGGAAAAGAACTGGGTGTTTTGGCCCTATGGGCGCTGGGGGTGTATGCCCTGGCAGTTCGGGTATTTCGTTGGGAATAACAGCACTAAAATCAATGCGCATGCGTATCGTAAAATTAGCCCTGGTGGGTTTGGTGGGAATGGCCGTACTGTTTATCAGTATGGGTCTGCTGATTCCGTCGTCGGTTAAAATTTCCCGGGGGGTACTGGTGCAGGCCGATAGTGCGGCGGTAATGCAATACATCAACAATACCCATACGTGGCAGCAATGGGTGCCCTGGGTGCAAACCGACAATGGGGCCGTGGTGCAAGTGTCGGCACAGGCAAGCGGCGTTGGTGCCTTTATGCGCTGGACAACCCTGGATGGAAAGAAAGGACGGCTTGAAATAACCGGCTACGCGCCCGGCGAAATACAGGTGCTGCACCATTTTGAGGGGATGAATGATGCGAAGGGAGGCTTTCGCATCCGCCGCATGGAAGGCAGCAATCAAACCGAACTGCAATGGTTTCTGGAATATCCGCTCCGCTGGTACCCGTGGGAGCGGTTTTACGGTATTTTTTTGGATCACATGTTTGGCCCCGTGTTGCAGCAGGGGTTGGAGAAGGCTGAAAAAAATATCACCCGTGCCCCAAAAATAGACGTGTAGTTTTTCGGCACTTCGCTTACACAATTACTTCCCCTTTTCTCAAAAGACAACTTCATTGCTGCGCCGCACATCTCTGCAGTATTGTGCAGATATGTGCTTTTTTAGAAAAAAAACTGCGGCTTTTTGCGGTTTTTTAAAAAAGTCCTAATTTCATCACCTCATTTTGTTTAGATATAGCGCTAAAATGCTTAAACAAGAGCGACAAGCTTACATTCTGCACCAGTTGAATTTGCACAACCGGCTGCTTTCTTCAGACCTCAGTCAGCAAATGGGCGTATCGGAAGACACCATCCGCCGCGATTTGCAGGAACTGGCAGACCGGGGTAAACTTGTAAAGGTGCACGGAGGAGCTCTTTCCAATTCCTTTTACCACACTTTTAATGCCGGAAGGGTCTATTCTGCCGATAAAAAGAAGATTATTGGTCGTAAAGCAGCGTCATTAATTAAAGACGGAATGTTTGTACTAACCAGTGGCGGCACCACCATCATTGAAATGGCAAAGGAACTGCCCCCATCGCTGCAGGCTACGTTTATTACAGGCAGTTTGGCTGCAGCCATGGAATATGTGCATCATCCCAACATTGAAGTGATTTTTATCGGCGATAAACTTTCGAAAAGTTCACAAATAACCGTAGGTGCCGAGGCTATATTAAAAATCAGACAAATAAAGGCGGATCTATGTTTTTTGGGTGTGAATGCGCTGGATACTGAACATGGACTTACAGATAACGACTGGGAGGTGGTACAGGTAAAGCAGGCAATGATTGCTGCATCACAAAAAGTGGTGGCACTAACCATTTCAGAGAAAATCAACACCCACCAGCCCATACAGGTTTGTCCCCTTCAAGAATTGGATGTTTTGGTTAGCGAACTGGAACCCGGCCATGCCATGTTGCAACCTTATGCTGCAGCCGGAATAAAAATATTATAACGAGCTATTGATTATTCACATTAAAAACTGCACAATGAAACCAACTTTCAACCATCCAACAACAGCACAAAGAAGTTTGCTTTTGTTGCCTTTGCTTGTGCTGTCTGCTTTTTTGCAGGCGCAGGTGCGCATTACCGGTAAGGTTACCGGCCCGGGTAATACCGGTGTGCCCAATATTTCGGTTGTTGTACAAAATACCGGCTTTGGTGCCAGCACCGATGCGGGTGGAAATTATTCGTTTACAGCAGACCTGAAACCCGGAACCTATGTGCTGGAGTTTTCCGGAGTTGGCTTTAAAACCCGAACCAGTACACTAACCGTAAGCGGCCAACAGGCTTACACCGTTAATGCCACATTGGTTGAAGATGCATTAGGCCTGGATGAAGTGGTGGTAACCGGTACACTGGGCCGCACCTCAAAGCGGCAGCTGGGGAACTCCATTTCAACCATTAGCTCCAGGCAGCTGCAAAATACCGGTGCTCAAAACTTAAGTGCCATGTTAAGCGGCCGTGTAATGGGTGCGCAGGTAACGCAAAATTCGGGTGATCCCGCGGGTGGTATCTCTGTTCGTTTGCGGGGCGTGGGATCCATTTTTGGTTCATCAGAACCGCTGTACATTGTTGACGGTGTGATTATTGATAACAGCTCTGCTAATGTTGTGAATTTGAATGCCGATGCGCAGGGCTCACGCATCCAGGCCGGCTCGAACCGCCTGGTTGACTTAAATCCGAACGATATAGACCGCATTGAAGTAATTAATGGTGCTGCTGCAGCTGCCATTTATGGTTCCCGTGCATCCAATGGGGTGGTACAAATATTTACCAAAAAAGGGAAATCGGGTAAACCGCGTATTTCGTTAACAACCAGCGCCCAACATAACAGTTTGCGGCGCCGCTGGGAAATGAACAAAGAACCCTTCCGTTTTGGCTTTCCGGGCGATGCCCGCCTCTCAACCGTGGGCGATCGGCTAACCATGATTGCAAACCTTCGGAGCGACCAAGCTACCAACCCCGGTACCGGGCCCGCCTCTTTGGGGGGCCGGCTCGATCAAAATAAATACCCGGTAACCCGGTATGATTATCAGGACGTAATTTTCGCTCCCTCCATGGGTACCGATAACCACCTTTCCGTATCGGGTGGTAGCGATAAAAGTTCGTACTACTTCTCTTCATCTTACACCCGTAACAACGGCATCATTCGTAACACCAACTTCCAACGGTATGGCTTTAAGCTGCGTACCGATTTTACCCTGAGCAGCTGGGCTAAATTATCCGGTGGTACCATGTACTCGAACTCACGCTCCAAAGATTTGCCCAACGGTAACAACTTCTTTTCGCCCATCAGTACCATGACCATTACGGATAATGTATGGAACGTGAAGGAGCGGGATGCCGCCGGTAAGCTCATGCATGTGGAGCGCCTGCGGGTAAACCCGCTTACCGTTATTGAAACCTTCGATATCCGGCAGGAAATTAACCGCAACCTGTCTGATGCCAAGCTTACGTTAACTCCGGTAAAGGGCCTTACGATTGATTTAACCAACGGCTTCGATACCTATTCGCAGGTGGGCAATACCTTCCAGCCGCGTATGCCGTATGAAGCACTGGTTGCGGCCGGCTTTTTCCCCGATGGATACGTAAGCAATGCAACGCTAAATTATTTTCAGTGGACCGGCGATTACATTGCATCTTACAAATATGATGTAGGGAAAAACTTTCAATTGAACACTACCGGCGGTTATACGGTACAGTATATCAAAAACCGGTTTACGGCACAGGAGGGACGCGATTTGTTGCCGATTGTACGTACCATTCGGGCCGCACAAAACCTGTTTTCCTTACCGCAGGAAAATATTACGGAGCAATCAATCTGGGGGTATTTCCTGCAACAATCGGTTAATTACAAGAACAAACTATTCCTAACTGTTGCCGGTCGTTATGATGGTTCCAGCGCATTTGGCGCCGACGTACGCAGTATTTTTTATCCCAAAGCAAGCCTCAGCTACAATTTGAGCGACGAAGCTTTCTGGCAAAATGGTAATGTAAGCAACTGGTTTAATACGCTAAAATTGCGCAGTTCGTATGGCCGTGCCGGTAACCTCACGGGTATTGGCGCTTATGAGCGGTTTACCGTTTACCAGCCCATCAACTATACCGGTGGGGGCTTTGCGCCGTTAAACCGCATCGGTAACCAAAATGTGCGTCCGGAAATTAAAGAAGAAATTGAAGGTGGTGCCGATATGGAGTTCCTGAAAGGACGCCTGGGCCTGCAGTTTACCGTGTACCGTCAAAACATCAGCGACCTGTTGTTGCCATTTAACCTGGCTCCTTCTACCGGTGCAGGATCCATTTTAGACAACGTTGGCAAAATGACCAACCGCGGTTTTGAATTGTTGCTTACTGCTACTCCTGTAAAAAAGAAAGACTTCCGTTGGGATGCCTCTTTCCTTTTCAACCACAACCGCAATAAAGTAACTGAAGTATATCGCAATGCCACATTCATTGGCTTTGATGCATCCAATACGCAGGGGGTATTGCTGGGATATCCGGTTGGTGTGTATTATATAAACTATTATGCACGTAATAACGATGGTACATTATTGTTGCGTAATGTGAATGGATTTAACTTACCCCAGGTAGAACGGGGCGACCCCATTACCAATCAGCCGCTGCGGGATGCCAACGGCCAGCCAACGGGTACTCCTTTGCGAAAAGTACTGGGCGACCCCAATCCCGACTTTACCGCTACACTTTCGAGTGAATTCAGCTACAAAAACTGGAGCCTGCGCATGCAATGGGATGGCGTATATGGTTTTGAAGTGTATAACTGGGACTGGATTACCCGCAACAACGTAGGGCATGGCCCCATGGCGGTTAAAGAACTGCGGGGCGAACTGCCCAGAGGCTGGGTGGCTGCCGTAGGAGGTTTTATTGGTCCTCGCATTCAGGAAGAGCATGTCGAAGACGGATCGTTTACCAAATTGCGTGAACTGGCTATATCCTACCGCATTAATAAAGTAAAGTTTGCCGATAACATGACTATTTCTCTGGTGGGTCGCAATTTATTGTCAATAGACCGCTACCGGGGATTTGATCCCGAGATCAATTCGGCAGGTCAGTCTTTTGTACGGGGTACCGACTTTGGTTCTTTTCCCATACCCCGCACCGTTCAGTTATCAGTAATTACCAACTTCTAAACTTACGAACATGAAGACGATGAAAATATTTGTAAACCTCTTACTCGTGCTTGTACTGGCAGGCTGTAAGCAGGAATATCTGAACCCGAATGCTCCTACCGACGCGGAGGTGTTCAGCACTGTAGATGGCCTAACCCGGGCAATTGTGGGAATTAAACAGCGCTTTGCTGTAAATACTTTAGCACCCTCTGTTGTATATCAGTCTATTTCCGCCAGCGGATTAACAACCCGGGAAGTTGCTGTACTAAATGCAGGTAACGCCGATTTGGCACAACTTGAAAACGGTGGTACCAATCTGGCTCCTGTTAACGGTGTTATTACCAGCTTATGGACTACGGCCAACCTCGTAAATGCCGAAGCGCAAAAAATCATCACCGGTTCGCAAAATGTAACTGATGTTAATTTACGCAACAGCATACGGGTTTATGGTCATTTGTACAAGGCCATGGCCTTGGGAACCCTGGCTACTTTTTGGGAGCGGGTACCCATCAACGCAGGGCCCAACGCTCAGTTCTCGTCTCGTGCCGATGCGCTAACAGAAGCGGTACGGCTGCTCGATGAAGCGGCAACACTGTTAACCAGTACTACCATTCCTTCCAGTTTTCTTACCAGTGTAGGTGCAGAAATCAACTTACCCAATACGGTACGTGCACTGGCAGCCCGTTATTATTTGATGCTGGGTAATAACGACCTGGCATTGGCGCGGGCAGCAGCGGTAAGTGCCACAATTAAATCGGAATTTTTCTATAACAATGTGAATCCCAACCCGGTATTCCGCTCGTCGTTGGTAAATAACAATACCTACGGCATTCGTTCTAATTTTGGGTTGAGCGGTGCTTTGGCGCCCAACCCTGCCGATCAGCGTATTGCGTTTCACTTAACCATGAATGCGCAAAATGGTTCCGGATTTTTCAAAAGCGATGCTACGTTCATTCCGATTTATACCCCCGGTGAGATGTTGTTGATACAGGCCGAAGCGCATGCCCGTAAAGACCAGTTGCCGCAGGCGGTTGGCTTTTTAAATCAGGTGCTTACCAAAACACCGGCTACCGATTTGTACGGTGTGGGTGCAGGCCTGCCGGCCTACAGCGGCCCGGTTACCCGCGATGCTATTTTGTTTGAAATATACCGTAACCGCTGTATCGAATTGTACATGAGCGGATTGAAGCTGGAAGACAGTCGGCGTTTCAATCGCCCGGGGCCCGGCGCTCCGGGTGCGGAACGTTCCCGCAACTTTTACCCCTATCCCCAGCAGGAACGGGATGGAAATCCCAACACGCCTCCCGATCCGGCAAGTTGATTTCCTCGTAAATCGCTTTTTAAAATTTGCCCCCGATGTGTAGTCGGGGGTTTTTTATACCCTCTGGCGGGTACATTATTTTTGCAGCGGCTTGCGTTTATTTGATGAATAAACACATAAGCACCATGCGCTACTTATTCCTTGCACTGATAATGCTTGCTTTTGCCTGCAACCAGCCATCTGATGGCAACAAGGATGTAAAACCTGCGCTTGCCGATACGAGTATTGCAGGGCCAAGGGATGAAGAGGAAGATGATCCTTTTGATGAAAGAAATTGCTTCAACTGGTTCTTTAAAGCGGCCCAACCCGTTAAAGACAGCAACAGTTTGTTTGTGGCTTTTCCGGGTTTTCCCCGCATGAGCCTGAAGCAAATGGTACGCGATGAGCTGTTCAGCAACGTTCGGGTGGGCTTGCACGACCTGGATAAGGATGGCATTGATGAACTGGTTGTGTACAATTATACCGGCGGTATGCATTGCTGCGATGAGTTTTTTGTGCTGGCGCCCGATGCAACCGGCACGTACAACCTTCAAACCAAGTTATTTGGAGGCCATAGCTGCATTACCAACAACTACGAGTTTACGTACGATTTGTATGAAGGGTTTGGTTATTTCTATTCGTGTTACGCCTGTTTATATACCGATACGGCAAAGGGATTGCTGACACCGCCGCCCATACACTATCGGTACCAAAAAGGCCGTTTTGTGCTGAGTGGCGATACGGCCGCCACGGCGGCCGCAGCCATTAAAAATCTGCAACTGTTAAAAGCGGTTTTGCCCCAAAAATTTAAAGATAACTCCGACGACGGCGGCCGGAAAATGTTTGCCATCAGCCTGGCCACGCTGCATTTTTTAAACAACGGCAACTGGGAAATAACCCGCAAATTTTTTGATACATACTATGTGTACAAGAAAGATGCGGCGGTAGTGTGGCAGGAATTCCGCAAAATCCTCAGTGATATTGAGGGGATGAATCAGCTGGGCCCGAAATAAACCGCAAATTGCGGCGGATGCCGCTGTATTTGCTGCGTTTTAACGGCGAGTGCCGAAAGATGGTTCGAAATTGTTCTTCGGTAAGGGCTTCCCACTCACGGGTAGTTAAATTCAGAATTTCGGGTATGGGCGTAAGCTCCGGAATGCTGTGGGGCCGGCTAAATCGGTTCCAGGGACACACATCCTGGCAGGTATCGCAGCCAAACATCCAGTTTTCAAAACGACCGGCCATCTCCTGCGGCAGCAACGCATCTTTCAGTTCAATGGTGAAGTATGAAATGCAGCGGCTGCCATTAACCACTCTATTGGGTAGTATGGCATCGGTAGGGCAGGCATCAATACAGCGGGTGCAGGTGCCGCAGTAATCTTTGGCAAAGGGGGCATCGTATTCCAGCTCCAGGTCGCATATCAACGTGGCAATAAAGAAAAACGAACCCGTTTTCTTGTTAATCAGGTTTCCGTTTTTACCTACCCAACCCAAACCGCTTTGAACGGCCCAGCTGCGTTCCAGCACCGGAGCGCTATCTACAAAGCCACGGCCGTTAATGGCGCCAATATGTTGCTGCATGTACTGCAACAGCCCGTTGAGCTTTTGCCGAATCACATCGTGATAGTCGTGTCCATAGGCATATTTGGCAATACGGGGGGCTGCCGGTACCTGTTGGGCTGCCGGAAAATAATTCATGAGCAGGGTAATAACCGAACGGGCCCCCGGTACCAGCCGGGAGGGGTCAATGCGCAGTTCAAAGTACCGTTCCATGTAGTGCATCTGCCCGTGCATGCCTTTGTGCAACCATTGCTCCAGGCGGCGGGCATCTTCATCCAGGCGTTTTGCCGGGGCAATGCCACACGAAAAAAAACCGATGCGTGCCGCTTCAGTTTTAATTAGCTGTGTGTATGTGGCTGCCCTGCTGTTGCTCATGGCTGCAAGTTAGTACAGGCGCTGTTTGCTTTTGTTTTGCTTTTTTATGCAAGACCAAAGCTTTTTGATGAACAGCAGCTGTTTGCCTGTTTAAAATACAACGTACGGTAAACAACCCGGGCCGTTGCTTGTTGTATGGATAAATCATGGGTTATGAAATATACCATTCTTTTGCTGCTTAAGGCAAAATCGGCCTGGTGGGTAATGAGCAAAGAGTACCGGCAGGCGATGTTTCAGCAAAATTTGTTTCCGTTGTTGGCCTCGTACAGCGATCATATTCAGTTTCAGGTATTCAACGCCGAGGCTTTTCATGCACAGGTTTCCGACTTTATTACCATTGAAACACAAAACCTGGAGCAGTACTATCAGTTTCTGCAACAACTGAAAGCCACCAAATTATTTTCGGGCGAATACTTTGATATATCCGACATTGTTATGGGCGCCGAAAACGGCTTTAAAGATTTTAACAACAGTGTACGTAAAGAGGCGACGCTGCATTTCAACTAAAGCAAACAACAAAAGCGTACATCCGCTTACTGTACGGCTGCATCAACCAGCCGCTTTAAGCCGGTGTACAGTTGGTTGCGCCCTTTGTGCTGCAGGTTATATACAAACAAAAATGCCGCGTATTTCTTTTCGTTTTCCACCCAGGGAAAACTGCCAAACAGGCCCGGGCTGGTGGCTGCGGCGCCCGGCTTACTGTCGGGCATGGCATCTTTACGGGCGGCAATGGCCAGGGGCGGGTCAATAATCCATGCGCCCAATCCATATCCCCAGTTACCCGCTTCTTCGGGCGCATAGGCACGCAGGCAATCGCTGCCCAGCTTGTTCTTCATCATTTCGGTAACCAGTGCCTTGCTTAAAATGCGTTTGCCTTTAAATTCTCCTTCCTGTAACAACATCGTCAAAAAATTCATGTAATCTTCCGGCGTACTCCAGGCGCCACCGGCTGCCAGCGGCAGGCCGCTTTTGCCAAAGTCGGTATTTTTCATTTCCAGCGGGCCGGCAATGCGTTCGGCAAACAGGGTTTCAAAATCTTTACCGCTTATTTTTTCCAACACGGCAGCGGCAATTTGCAGGCCTGTATTGCCGTACCGAAACACTTTACCGGGTTCGCCTTCCATGGGGTAGGTGAGGATGGACTCGATATACTGATCCATGGTTTTGATTTTTTGAAATGAGCCCAGTGCTTCGCGAAGCGCCGGTTCTTTTATGCCGGTGGTATGGCTCAGGCAGTGCCAAATGCGGATGTGCCCTTTTCCGTAACGGCTTAGGGCAGGCAGGTATTTTCCAACGGTATCGCTTAACCGAAGTTTACCCTCATCCACAAACGTAAGTACCAGCGCTGCGCTCAGCCATTTGCTGGCGCTGGCAATGCGCTCCCGGGTGGTGGGGGTATAGTCTTGCAGCACTTCCTCCGGCTCTTTTCCCTGTATGCGGGCCCTGATTTTTCCGGCTGTTTGCTGGCGCCGGCTCATATTGTTAAAAGCCTGACTGTATTGCAAGGCTCCATCTTTATAAACCATCAAAACGGCCCGGCCACCCAGTTCGGGCAGGTTTTGTTCCATCCATTCGGTTACGGCACCAAATCGGTTTTGGGAAAATGTAACCTGAAAAAAAAGCAGAAAAGCAGCAAGCGAGCTGACTTTTCGACATATTGAGCGGAAGATTTCTGACATACTTACTTGTTTTATCAGTTGGTTTCGCTTTTGCGGTAATTGCAGTAAAAATATTTCAAAATCTAGGTCGGGCGTGCAGTAACCTGTTAAAACCGGTACGCATTGCCCCCAACCATAAAAGTAAGTGATTATGAACCTGAGCAATTTTACCATTAAAGCAGCCGAGGTAGTACAACAGGCCCAGCAGCTGGCATTCAATGCCGGTAACCCCAACATTGAAACCGAGCACCTGCTGAAAGCCCTGCTGACACAGCAGGATTCGCCGGTGGAATACCTGCTGAAAAAAAACAACGTAACAGTGAACCTGTTACAAACCAAGCTGAATGAAGCGCTGAACAAACTGCCTAAAACTTCGGGCGAGCCGGCCCAAATGATTGGGCGCGACGCCAACAGTGCTTTATTGCGGGCAGGCGCCGCCTTAAAAACCTTTGGCGACGAATTTGTTACCCCCGAGCATTTGTTGCTGGCACTGGTACAGGGCACCGATGCTACCGCACGGTTGCTGAAAGAGTCGGGTTTAACCGAAAAGGGTTTGATTACCGCCATTCGCGAATTGCGTAAAGGCGAAACCGTTAAAAGTCAAACCCAGGAAACCCAGTTTAACGCGCTGAACAAATACGCCAAAAACCTGAACGAGCTGGCCCGGCAGGGTAAGCTGGATCCGGTGATTGGCCGCGATGAAGAAATCCGGCGCACACTGCACATACTCAGCCGGCGTTCGAAAAACAACCCCATTCTGGTGGGAGAACCCGGTGTGGGTAAAACCGCTATTGCCGAAGGCCTTGCCATGCGCATTGTTAACGGCGATGTGCCGGAAAATTTGAAATCGAAAGTGATTTATGCCCTCGATATGGGGCAACTGATAGCCGGTGCCAAATACAAAGGCGAATTTGAAGAGCGTTTGAAAGCGGTGGTAAAAGAAGTAGCCACCAGCGATGGCGAAATTATTTTGTTTATCGACGAAATACACACCCTGGTGGGCGCCGGCGGTGGCGAAGGGGCCATGGATGCTGCCAACATTCTGAAACCCGCACTGGCCCGTGGCGAACTGCGTGCCATTGGTGCCACCACCCTCAACGAATACCAAAAGTATTTTGAAAAAGATAAGGCGCTGGAGCGGCGCTTCCAGAAGGTGATGATTGACGAGCCTTCGGTCGAAGACGCCATTTCGATTTTACGTGGCCTCAAAGACCGCTACGAAACCCACCACCATGTGCGCATTAAAGACGAAGCCATTATTGCCGCGGTGGAACTGAGCCAGCGCTATATTACCGACCGGTTTTTGCCCGATAAGGCCATTGACCTTATTGATGAATGCGCTGCCAAGCTCCGTTTGGAAATGAACAGCATGCCCGAAGAACTGGATAAACTCGAACGCCAGATTCGGCAGCTCGAAATTGAGCGGGAAGCCATTAAGCGTGAAAACGATGAGGCCAAGCTCAAAGAACTCAATACCGAAATTGCCAATCTTTCGGTAGAGCGGGATACGCTGATGGCCAAATGGCGCGAAGAAAAAGAAATAGTGGAAAAAGTGCAGAATGCCAAAGCCGCCATTGAGCAGCTGAAACTGCAGGCCGAACAAGCCGAGCGGGAGGGCAACTACGGACTGGTGGCCGAAATCCGCTACGGAAAAATTAAAGAGCAGGAGCAACTGATTGCCCAATACACGGCACAACTGCAAAGCAGCAGCGAAAAACGCCTGTTGAAAGAGGAAGTGGATGCCGAGGATATTGCGGAAAACATCGCGAAAATGACCGGTATCCCCGTAGCGAAGATGATGCAAAGCGAGCGGGAAAAACTGCTGCACCTCGAAGAAGAGTTGCACAAGCGGGTAGTAGGGCAGGAAGAAGCCATAACCGCTGTTTCGGATGCCATCCGGCGCAGCCGGGCCGGCCTGAGCGATCCCCGCAAACCCATCGGTTCGTTCATCTTTTTGGGTACCACCGGTGTGGGTAAAACCGAACTGGCCAAGGCCCTTGCCGAATATTTGTTTGATGATGAAACCATGATGACCCGCATTGACATGAGCGAGTACCAGGAAAAGCATACCGTTTCGCGGCTGGTAGGCGCTCCTCCGGGCTATGTGGGCTACGATGAAGGAGGCCAGTTAACCGAAGCCGTACGCCGCAAACCCTACAGCGTGGTGCTGCTCGATGAAATTGAAAAAGCCCACCCCGATGTATGGAACGTATTGCTGCAGGTACTCGATGACGGCCGCCTCACCGATAACAAAGGCCGGGTGGTGAACTTTAAAAACACCATCATCATCATGACCAGCAACATTGGCAGCCACATTATACAGGCAGCTTTTGAGCAGGTTGACGAAAGCAATGTGGAAGCTGCCACTCAAATGGCAAAAGCGGAGGTAATGCACCTGTTGCGGCAAACCATTCGTCCCGAATTTTTGAACCGTGTGGATGAAATCATTATGTTTGCCCCGCTACTGCGCAAAGAAATTCGTTCCATTGTGCAACTGCAGCTGCAAAACCTGCAAAAACTGGTGGCCGCCAATGGTATTGAACTCATCTTTACCGATTATGCCATAGATTACCTGGCCGAATTTGGTTACGATCCGCAATTTGGCGCCCGTCCGCTCAAGCGCCTCATTCAAAAAGAGATTGTAAACGCGTTGAGCCGAAAAATTCTGGCAGGCGATATAGACAAAAGTCGTCCGGTAGTGGTAGATGTGTTTGACGGTGTGGTGGTGTTCCGCAACAACGGAAACCATAAAAACGAATCGGCCGACACCGTTGAGGTACTTGAAGCCTAAGCCGGCACCGGGTTGTAGCAGCCATGCGGCAAGGGAATCGCCAAAACTACCTGCTGCGGTATTTTTTAATCGAAAAACCTTTCAGGAGGTAGTATTATGGCACAAAAAAATGCACAAGTTGTTGATATCATACCCACCAAAGATATTTGGGTGGGCGACCGGAATGCCCCGGTTAAGCTGGTAATGTACGGCGATTATGAAAGTGAGGCCTGCAATAAGGCCAATGAAGTGGTAAACCAGCTCTTAAAAAAATACGACGGACTCTTGCAGTTCAATTATCGCCACTTTCCGCTAACCCGGGTGCACCAGCGGGCCCAAAAAGCCGCCGAAGCAAGCGTGGCGGCGGCTCAGGAAGGAAAATTCTGGCCCATGCACAACCTATTGTTTCAGCACCGCCGCAGGCTGGGAACCATCAGTTTGCGAGAGTATGCAAAAGAGGCAGGCGTTACCGATAAAAACTTTTTAACCAAGCTGGTTGATTCGGTTTACGGATGGAGCGTACGAGCCGATTTGCTGGAAGGAGCCAACATGGGTATAAAAGATGTTCCGGTTTTCTTCCTTAACGGAAAAAAGTACGAAGGCTCCATCACACTGCAAGGGTTGAGCAAAGCCATTGATGCGCTGCTTCCCGCCGGCCGCAAGCCCGGTGCGGAAGGCATCAAAAAAAGGGCGTAATACAGCAATCATTTTTCAAGCGGCATCAGAAAATCTGTTGCCGTTTTTTTTTAAGCAAGGCTTGCAAAAAAGAGAAAGATGGGCTACTTTATGGGTAATTCTAAACTTTAAATCCTTTTTTATGGAAGAACAGGCAAACAAAACCGACAACCAACAACAGGCCAACTGGAAAGAGCAGGCCGAAGAAAAACTAAGTGAACTGAAAGGCAAGGCAGAAGAGCTGATGCACATAGCCGAAGAAAAATTTGAAGAACTGAAAGATAAGTCTGAAGAAAAGCTGGACGCATTAAAGGAAAAAGCGGAAGATGTAATGGATGATTTGAAAGAAAAAGCTTCGGGTTTGTGGGAGAAGGTGAAAGACAAGTTTGCGGGCGATGATGATAAAGCAGCATCGGGCTCCTGAACGAATGCCGCCTTTTGTTGGGGCACAAAGTGAATTAGGCTTTGTGCCCTTTTTAGTTTCTTTGCTGCATGATGAACAATTGGAGCCTGCAAAACGATTTGCACCGTATTGAAACGGAAATTTGGCAACTGCTGTTACAGGGTACAAAATCGCATAAAGCGCCTTTTCATCATGCAACGGTGGCAACGGTGGCGCACGAAGTGCCGGAAGTGCGTACCGTTATTTTGCGCCGGGTAATTCCGGAAGAGCGAAAGCTGTTTTTTCATACCGATATCCGCTCGCCCAAGGTAAAGCAGTTGCAGCAGCAGCCCTTGCTAACCTGGTTGTTTTACGACAAAGAAATACGTACCCAGTTGCGTTGTTATGCCCGGGCGCAGGTACATACCCACGGCCCCATTGCCGATTTTGGCTGGCTGCATTCGCGTTTGGCAAGCCGCCTATGCTACACGCCTCCCCAGGCACCCGGCACTCCGCTGGAGCATCCCCTGCCAATAGACCTTAACCGAAAAGAAGTTGCGGAAGCCGAACTGCAGTTTGCCCGCTCACAGTTTGCGGTTGTTGAAACTATAGTACATGCCATTGACTGGGTGTTTCTGCACCACGATGGCAACCGCAGGGCTTACTTCGATTACCAAACAAATAATTTTCAATGGCTGCAGGTATGAGTACGGCCAACTTTTACATTGAAGCTTTGCAACTGCAGCCCCACCCGGAGGGGGGCCATTATGCGGCTACCTACCGCAGCAGCGAAGCTATACCGCAAGCCGCGTTGCCTCCCCGCTTTACGGGCAGTCGGGTTTTTTCTACAGCTATTTACTATTTGTTGCAAGGGCATGAATTTTCAGCTTTTCATCGCATCAAAAGCGATGAACTGTGGCATTTTTACGATGGCTGCTGCCTCGACATATTGGTGCTGAAACAGGGCAAAGCGGCTGAAATGTTGCGATTGGGCCCACCTGGCAAGGGCGGTTCGTTTCAGCAAATGGTTCCGGCCGGCTGTTGGTTTGCCGCCCGGCCGGTAGATGCGGCTGGTTTTACCCTGGCCGGTTGTACCGTGGCGCCCGGTTTTGATTTTGCCGATTTTGAACTGGCACAAAAAAACCGGTTGCTGCACGAATTTCCGCAACATAAAGAATGGATTGAATGCTATTGCAAATTCTAACAGAGTACCGCGTAAAAGTCAACGGTTAAGTATAAACGATAATTCAATAAAAATGGGTGTGCGGTTGTTACGTTGCGCTTTTGAGGCGAAGAATTACAAAAAAAGCCAACGACAGCAACAGCAGCAGCAGTAACACCACCATCACCAGCAATTGCTGCGACGGCAAGGGCATTCGGGGCTTGCGGCGTTTTTGTTGCAGCTGCCGAATCAAATTTCTGTTCAGGCGGGCCACCACGCCGGGTAAAGCCGATTTGTTCTCCATCAACTCCAAACCTTCCTTCGCATCCTGCAGCAGTTCGGATTGTGCCAGCCGCTCTTCAACCGACTGCCGCTCTGCTGCACTCAGCCGGTTGTTGAGGTAGTTGAGTAATTCTTCCTCGCTTACCCAGGGGGTGTTGTCGGGGTTGGTATGTTGTGTTTGTTCATTCATCCGGTAGTTGTTTCTGTAATTGAATCCGAAGGTTGCGTTTGCCGTTTTGGATGTAACTTTTTACCTGTAACAAGCTGTAGCCGGTTTCATTTGCAATTTGCTGATAACTCTTTTTGTGCAGGTAAAACAATTCCACGCAACGGCGTTGGGGTTCGTTTAAATGCTGCAGGGCCGCTTCCAGTGCATCCAGCCGGGTTTCTTTCAATAATCGTTCTTCCCATTCCGCTTCGGGATGGGTGACCGGGTTGGTGGTGCCGTTTAGCGAAGCAGGTTGCCGGTCTTTCTGCCGCAATTGCATCAGGCAATGGTTTTTGGCCACCATGTAGAGCCAGCTTTTAAAGTGCGTAATGGGATATTTGCCGGCTTCCTGCAGTACTTTTTCAAATATTTGCTGCACGGCATCGCGGGCAGCTTCTTCATTGCGCAGGTACTTCATACAAACTCCCAGCAGCAATAAGGTATAGCGCTGCAGCAAACGGCCCAACCACTCGTTGTTGCCATCTTTGCTGTACCGTTCCAGTAACTCCTGGTCGCTGCTATTGTTGTCGGGGAGCATACGATTTTGGTTGCTGTAAGTTACTACATTTCCAATGAGGTGCATGGTGATTGGAAATTCCATATTTTGGACAAAAGTTAGTTGTATGAATACCGTGGTTTGCCGGGTGCCGGTGGCCAGTATGCGCCAGCAACCCCGCCATGAACAGGAATTGGTAAGCCAGCTGTTGTTTGGCGAAGCGGCGGAGGTGCTGGATCGGGATGGCGAATGGCTGCGTATCCGGTGCCTGTACGATGGCTATGAGGGCTGGTGCATGCGCAATCAGTTGCAGCCCGTACCCGAAAGGTTGGTACAGCAACAGCCGCTGCAGTTGGTACATGCGTGGGCAGCGGATGTAGGATATGCCGGCCGGCCAATGCGGGTACCCTACGGCAGCGCTTTGCCCGGTATGCAAAACGGTGTATTGCAGTGGGGCGACTTGCAACTCCAATACAACGGCCCGGTATTGCAGCAGGGGGTGTTACCCTATACTGCACAAAACATACAGGCAATTGCCGAGCCATTTTTTCATACCGCCTATTTGTGGGGAGGACGTTCGGTTTACGGCATTGACTGCAGCGGGCTGGTGCAGATGATTTTTCGATTTTTGGGTATTGTGTTGCCCCGCGATGCCGCCCAGCAGGCGCAATGCGGCATACCGGTAGGCTTTTTACAGGAAGCCCAATGCGGCGACCTCGCATTTTTTGACAATGAGGAAGGCCGCATTGTACATGTGGGTTTGTTGCTGAACGATGCCGAAATAGTACACGCTTCGGGGCAGGTGCGCATTGACCCAATTGACCACTTTGGCATCATCAACCGCGACACGGGAGAGCGAACACACAGGCTGCGCCTCATTCGCCGCTGCGGCGGCCACAGCC
Organism: Lacibacter sp.; assembly: GCA_046297415.1. GTDB lineage: Bacteria > Bacteroidota > Bacteroidia > Chitinophagales > Chitinophagaceae > Lacibacter. The sequence continues at coordinate 44,920 of JBKBIL010000005.1, read as the reverse complement.
CTGCATAAGGTTACCAGCTGCGTATCCACTGCACCAGTTGTTTTTCCCAGCCCATCATTTTGAACGCGGTATAAAAAAGCAGAACGGCAAAATATTTTTTGATGGTTTCCTGCGGCAGGCTGAGTGCCCATTTGCTGCCAAAGTAACTACCCACCACAAAGCTGATGGCCAGTAAGCCCACCACCCGAAAGTCAACGTACCCCTGTTTGTAGTAATTGAGCATGCCTAAAATGGCCACCGGAAATACCAGCAAGCCCAGTGAAGTTCCCTGGGCGGCATGCTGGCTGTAACCAAAGAAAAATACCAGCGCAGGCACTACAATTAATCCTCCGCCCACACCTACCAGGCCACCCAGCATGCCGGCGGCAAGTCCAATAAGCAGTATGCCAATAATGGTGGTTGCGTCCATTTTGCGGGTTTTCATGCGGGCGGGTTATTCTTTGCGGTAACGTTCTTTGTAATAGGCAATGGCTTCTTCAACAATCCGATAGGCATCCTGTTTGCTCTGGAAATTATCAATTTCCACCACTTTGTTCTCCAGCACTTTGTATTCTTCAAAATAATGTTTCAGTTCATTGAAGAAATGCTCGGGCAGTTCTTCAATGTCTGTGATGTGTTTTACGGTTGGGTCGTTGGATGCAACGGCAATTATCTTGTCGTCCCGCTCGCCCTGGTCAATCATCTGCATGTTGCCAATAACCGTTGCCTGCACCAGGCACAGCGGTTGTATGGATTGTGAGCAAATAACAAGTATGTCGAGCGGATCATTGTCCTGCCCCAGTGTTTGCGGAATAAATCCGTAATTCACGGGGTAGATGAAGGAAGAGAAAATCACCCGGTCGAGTTTCAGCAAGCCGGTATCTTTATCAATTTCGTATTTACTGCGGCTGCCCTGCGGAATTTCAATGAGTGCGTTTACGCGTTCGGGGGCATTGTTGCCGTAATGAGCGCCGTGCCAGGGATGTTTGATGGTAATCATAGTTATTTTAAACTTAAATTATTCAAAGTCTTTGTACAAGAGGTATTTTTTGCGAATGGCTTTAAATTGCTCCAGTGCAGGTTCCCAGCTTTTTCGAATTTCGGCTTCGCTTTTACCTGCCATAATTTGCTGCATGAGGGTGCTGTTGCCGGCCAGTTTGTTAAAGAAATAATCTTCCGGCTTGCCGCTTTTGGGTTTTATGAAAAAGTTGGCCTTGTCGGGAAAGAGGCGGTAGGCTTCCAGCAGCCATTGAATCTGTACTTTTTTATCTACCCGCTGCAGCACTTCCTGTACCGTACCGCCGAGGTTCCAGCCGTAACAGAGCTGATCCTGCAACTTGGGATTTTTGGCACCCTCGCTGCTGCGGGGTGTAAACGAATACAGGTGTTTGGGTAGCGAAGGATGGCCAAAAACCTGAAAAGGCGTGGGGGTACCCCGGCCTTCGCTTAAAACCGTACCTTCAAAAAAACAGGTGGAGGGGTACAGGTAAATGGATTGCATGTTGGGAAGGTTGGGCGAGGGTTTTACCGGCAACTCATACAGGGTTAGGTGGTTGTAATTGTTACAGGGGATGATGGTTAGCTCAAAATCACCGGCACTTTTACTCCATTTGTACACCGATTTATCAAACCAGCCTTCGCCATAAATCATTTGCGTGTACTCGCCAATGGTCATGCCGTACACAACGGGTATGGGCTGCATGCCCACAAACGATTTAAAAGCGGGCTCCAGCACGGGACCATCTACGTAATGGCCATTGGGATTGGGCCGGTCGAGCACGATCAGGTGTTTGCCGTTTTCGATGGCAGCTTCGAGGTAATACTCCAGTGATGAGATGTAGGTGTAAAAACGGGCGCCAACGTCTTGTATATCAAACAGCATTACATCCACTCCGGCAAGGTCTTCGGCCGAAGGCTTGCGTTTGCTGCCGTACAGCGAAATTACCTGTATGCCCGTTTGCGGGTCTGTGTAATTGCCTACTTTTTCGCCCGCATCGGCCGTGCCGCGAAAACCGTGTTCGGGCCCGAATATCACCTTAATTTGCACACCCAGTTTTAACAGCGTATCAACCAGGTGCGTTTTGCCCACCAGCGACGTATGGTTTGCAAACACCGCAACGCCTTTGCCTTTTAAAAGCGGCAGGTATTGTTGCAGGTTTTCGGCGCCGGGCTGTACCGTGCCCGATTTAATGGTGCCCCGGGCGTACTGCCCCCGGCCGCGGGTGTCTTGCGCCGTAAGCGTAACTGCATACAGCAGCAGCCATGCCATTAACAACTGTTTCGTATTCATGCGGTTGCTTTATGCTTCAAAGATGTACAAAAGCCGCCGGAAAAAAAAGTTAAGCCATCCGTTCGTATTTGCGGTACCTTTGCATAAATTCTTATTTTATGCAAGCAAAAAAAGGCGATACCGTTCGGGTACATTATACGGGGCGGTTGACAACAGGTGAACAATTTGATTCCAGTGCCGGACGGGAACCGCTTGAATTTGAAGTGGGCGCCGGCATGATGATCAAAGGCTTTGACGATGCCGTTGTAGGCATGGCCGTTGGCGATAAAAAAACGGTTACCCTGCAACCCGATGAAGCTTATGGCGAGCGGCACGAAGAAATGATCATTGATTTTCCCCGTGCCCAATTTCCTGAAGACCTGATACCGGAAGTAGGCATGCAACTGATGCTGAATAACAGTGCCGGGCAGCAGTTTCCGGTTACCATCACCGAAGTGCGGGAAGATGTGGTGGTGCTCGATGGCAATCACATGCTGGCCGGAAAAGAACTGGTGTTTGACATTGAAATGGTGGAAATTGAACCCAAGGGATTAATCATTACGCCCTGATTGTACACCTTCCTACAAAAAAGGCTGTTGTTCCATATGGAGCCACGGCCTTTTTTTATCGTGCAACAACAGCTTGGGCTAACCACTCATACCCGCAAATACGAATCTTGCATCGTTGCCGGCTGTGAACGCACCTGATGCATATTGTAATAGGGCAGGTTTATACGCTTGTTTTCTGACGTGTACAAACATGCCGAACGGTAACAGCGCAATCCGGATTTTCATCAAAATAGGGCACACATATGAAGTACCAATACGGAACCGCCGAACGGCTGATGCGGTATGTGCAACTCGATACGCAAAGCGATCCCAATAGCAACACCACACCCTCTACCGAAAAGCAAAAGCAGCTTTCGCAGTTGCTGGTGCAGGAACTGCTGCAAATGGGCATAACCGATGCACATATGGACGCCTACGGTTACGTGTATGCCACCTTGCCTGCTACAACAGATAAACAGGTACCGGTGGTGTGTTTTTGTGCGCATGTAGATACGGCGCCCGACTGCAACGGTACAGGCGTGCGGCCCATTTTGCACGAAAACTACAACGGTGGGGTACTGGTGTTGCCCGATGACCCCACACAAGTGCTGGATCCGGAACGGTTGCCCTACCTGTTGCAGCACCGGGGCCAGTCGATCATTACGGCAAGCGGTACCACCTTACTGGGGGCCGATGATAAGGCCGGCGTGGCCATCATTATGAGCATGGCCGCCTGGCTGCAGCAGCATCCCGAAATACCGCACGGTACCATACGCCTGCTGTTTACGCCCGATGAAGAAGTGGGGCGTGGCACCGAACACGTGGATTTGAAAAAACTGGGAGCTGATGTGTGTTATACCCTCGATGGCGGCGAAAGGGGGATGCTGGAAGATGAGACCTTTAATGCCGATGCCGCACGTATTGTTTTTAACGGCATCAGTGCCCACCCGGGTTATGCGAAGGGGGTGCTGGTGAATGCTTTGAAAGTAGCTGCCCGATTCATCGCTTCACTGCCCGCCGAAGGGTGGAGTCCTGAAACCACCGAAAACCGGGAAGGTTTTGCACACCCCGTCAGTTGCTGGGGTACGGCCGAACAGGCGGTGGTAGAGTTCATTCTTCGCGATTTTACAACCGATGGGCTGCAGCAACATGCCCAACGGCTGCAAGCCCTTGCACAGGCTGCGGTGGACCAGTATCCCGGCAGCAGCATGACCTTTGAGCTGCGGGAGCAATACCGCAACATGAAGCAGGTGCTCGATCGGCACCCGCAGGTGGTTGCCTATGCCGAAGAGGCATACCGGCGCTGCGGCATAAGCGTGCGTAAAGAACCCATCCGGGGCGGAACCGATGGCAGCCGTCTGAGTTATATGGGCTTGCCCACTCCCAATTTGTTTACGGGCATGCAAAACATCCATTCCAAGCTCGAATGGGTGGGTGTAAGCGATATGGAACTGGCTACCCGTGTGCTGATTGAACTGGTGCAGGTGTGGGAGCAGCAGGCCTGATGGATAAGCAATTTATAAAAATAAAAGCCCAGCTCCAATATATGCCAAAATAATAACCAGCGCCAGTGCCAAAAGGCTCAGATAAACGATGCTGATTATTTTTCCGGCGCGGGCCAAACCAAACCGGTCGCCCTGCAGAATGCCCGGATAACGCCGCTCTTCGTTCAGGGCCTGGTTCGATAGGATGAGCCCCGGAATGGCCAAAAGGCCCAATACAACAAAACTCGACACACCAAAAATAAAGCCCAGTAACGCGTTGCTGTTTGCCCGCCTAACGGTAAGGGGGTCGGGTTCGCCGGTTAGCAGCAGCATGCGCAACCCCAGTTTTTCCGAAAAGCGGAGTTTGCGCCCCAGCTGTTGCTCCCAAATTTTCCGGTAATGTTGGTAAGCGCCTGCTTTCTGCTTTTTTACTGTTTGGCTTTTCGAAAGGGTTGCACTTGTTGCGTAGTGGCCGCCGTTGGCATGGGCATCCGAAAAAATGAACCCGCCCAAAATCAGGAATACGAAAATCAGGTAGTGTTTCATGATGCGTTAAAAATTAACCGTACCCAACGGTAAACGCTAGTGTTTATAAACCCGTCGTCGGTGTACGTGCAGTTATTTTTGCAAATCTATTCGAAAGCAACCAACTGCAAAAAAAGGTAACGTGCTGTTAAAGGTTGGGAAATACGGCCCTTGTGGAAAATAATTCAACCTGCCGCCCGTTGGAATGCCGGTGGAACTTTTACATTTGCCTTACTCATACCAACAACCCATGAATCTGTTTTTATTGCAAGTGCAAACGGCTGCCGACAGTTTGTTACAAACCGCACCCACACCGGTTACCCCTAAAGAAATGCATTTGATTGATTTGCTGGTGAAGGCGGGATGGATAATGGTACCCCTGCTGTTGCTGAGCATAATTACGGTGTATGTATTTGCCGAGCGCTGGATGGCCATTAAAAAAGCATCGGCCATTGATGACAATTTCATGAACATCATCCGCGACAATATCGTAAGCGGCAACATTACCGCTGCCCGCAATTTTGCCCGCAACACGCACAATCCGGTAGGCCGCATGATTGACAAAGGCATACAACGTATTGGCAAACCTATTGACGTTATCAGCGCCAGTATGGAAAATGTTGCCGAGCTGGAGCTGTACAAGCTCGAAAAAAACATCAGCGTACTTGCGGTTGTAAGTAAGGTGGCTCCCATTTTTGGGTTTGTGGGTACCCTGGTGGGCCTGATGCAACTTTTTTTCAATATCAATGCCACCGGCGAGTACGAACTGAGTACGATTGCCGGAGGTATTTATACCAAGCTCATCAGTTCCATTACGGGCCTGGTAATTGGCATGGTGGCCTTTTTGCTGTATAATATTCTGCAAACGCAGGTTGACAAAACCGCCAACCGTATTGAAGGTGCCGCGGCCGATTTTCTGGACGTTTTACAAGAGCCCACCCGTTAATCCGCTGCCATGAAGCTACGCAGAAAACACAGGTCCGAATCAGAGGTGTTTACCGATGCGTTGAACGATATCTTGTTCATCCTGCTGATGTTTTTCCTAATCGTATCAACCCTTGCCAACCCAAACGTACGCAAGGCATCGCTGCCAAAGGCCAAAAGCAATACCCGCAGCAAGCAAACGGTGGTGGTTACTATTGATGCTACCAATCGCTTTTATGTGGGCGCTAAGCCGGTAGAGCCGCTGCAAATGGATTCTACACTGGCGCAAATCATCAACAACAAACGCACCGGTGGCGAAGAGGTAAGTATTGTTATTAATGCCGACCGTAATGCCACTATCGAAAGTTTTGCCGCCGTGCTACGTGCGGCCGACCGGCTGGGCGTTAAAGCGGTGATGAGTGTGGATAAGAAAGGTGTAGAATAAGCGGCATTACAAACGGGCTCGCAGCATGCGGAAATTACCGCTCATATCTTTTTTTAGTTCTACGCTTGCATAGCCGGCATCTTCAAAAACGGCCCGGGTTGCTTCGGCCAGGAGCTGATTTAATTCAACATAGATGCTGCCGCCCGGTACCAGATGTTCTTTACCAAAACCGGCCAGCAGGCGGTAAAAAAGCAGCGGGTCGTCATCGGGTACAAACAAAGCCGTATGCGGCTCGTATTGCACCACCTGTGCATCCAGGCCGTGGGCCTCGCTTTGTGCAATGTAAGGCGGGTTGCTTACCATCACTTCAAAATAGCCCAGCTCGTGCCACGCCCGGGTATTGGCGAAGTTGCAGGGAAGTAGCTGCACGGTTGCTCCCAGCGTTTTCGCATTTTCTGCGGCTACCTCCAAGGCTGCGTCGCTAACGTCAACGGCGGTTACCGCTGCCGCGTTCCATTCCAGCTGCAGGGCAATGGCAATGCAGCCGCTGCCGGTTCCTACATCCAGCACGCGGGGTGTGCCGGGCCAGCGGGGCACTTCTTCTTGTACAATCCATTCCACCAGTTCTTCCGTTTCGGGCCGGGGAATCAGCACGGCTTCGTTTACCCGAAACGGCCATTTGTAAAACCAGGCTTCGCCCAAAATGTATTGCAGGGGCTTGTGTTGCAGCAGTTGTGCAACCGCATTTTCGAGGGCCTGTTTATCGGAAGCGTTTACCATAGCCGTGCCCGTTTTTTCTTTCTTGTAATGCGCACATAGCAAACGGGCCATGGCAGCAGCCTCACCCGCATCGTAAACGGCGGTTAGCCGGTGGGCAATTGCGGTTTGCATTTCGTTCCACTGCATGCCGCAAAGCTACCCGCTTTCATTCAATGCGTACATTTGCAGCCCTTCACATGTACGAACACGAACCGTTTATGCAACGCTGCCTCGAACTGGCAGCCCGTGGCGCGGGTTGGGTGGCCCCCAACCCCATGGTGGGTGCTGTATTGGTGCATGGCAACCGTATTATTGGCGAGGGATGGCACCGGCGCTTTGGAGGCCCGCATGCCGAAGTACACTGCCTGCAATCGGTAGCGGCGGCCGACCGGCATTTTATTCCCGATAGCACACTGTATGTATCGCTTGAGCCCTGTGCGCATTACGGCAAAACGCCTCCTTGCAGCCTGCTCATCCGGCAATCCGGCATCAAACAGGTGGTGGTGGGTTGTGCCGATCCGTTTGAGGAGGTAAACGGAAAGGGCATTGCCGACCTAAAAGCTGCCGGCATTGCAGTGCAGCTCTCCGCATTAGAAACCCAATGCCGCGAACTGAACCGCCGCTTTTTTACCTTTCATGAAAAAAAGCGACCGTACATTATTTTGAAATGGGCACAAACCGCCGACGGATTTATGGGTACCGGCACCCAACAACGCCTGCATATCTCCCATGCGGTTACCAATTTGCTGGTACACCGTTGGCGCAGCGAGGAGGCGTCCATTTTGGTGGGCAGCCAAACCGCCTTGCTTGACGATCCGCTGTTAACCAACCGCTCCGGTGTGGGTTTACAACCGGTACGGCTGGTGTTCGACCGGCATCTGCAACTGCCTGCCCACTTGCGTTTGTTTAACAACGATGCGCCTACCGTGGTGCTGAACTATGTAAAGCAGCAAGCAGCAGGGCAACCTGCCTACGTGCAGTTGGATGCTGCAAAACCGGTACCGCAGGCCATAGCAGCAGCATTGCACACCTTACAGTTGCAAAGTGTTTTGGTAGAAGGTGGCGCCCGCCTGCTGCAGGCTTTTTTGCAGGCCGGATTGTTTGATGAAATTCGAATGATTACCAACGAAAGCCTGCATGCCGAAACCGGCATCAAGGCCCCTACGTTGCCGGCCGCCTTACGGCACGTATCAACGGAACAGTTGGGCACCGATACTATTACCATTTGGCGGAATACCGAAAACAAGCTGTAAAACACAATCCATGCTTTATCTTATTGGCAGTATCGTACTTTCTTCGTGGCTAACCCTTTCGTTTAAAATAGTGGAACGCTACCGCATTTCCACCCTGCAGGCCATTGTAATGAATTACTTCGTTTGCGTAATTACCGGGTCGTTGGTAAATGGCGCCTTTCCCTTGCGGGGGCAGGTGGTGCAGGAGTCGTGGTTTTCGTGGGCCCTTATCATGGGTCTGATGTTTATTGTGCTCTTCAATTTTATTGCGCTTACGGCTCAAAAAATGGGGGTGGCAGTAGCATCGGTTGCCAATAAACTATCTCTTGTAATTCCTTTTTTGTTTTCGATATACCTGTACAACGAAACGGTTACTGCCTGGAAAATTATGGGCATTGTACTGGCGCTGCTGGCAGTAGTGCTTACCTGCATGCCCGCGGCGGGCGGTACTGAGCCATCCGGACAAACATTTCGCCCGTTATTCCTGTTGTTGCCGGTTATTCTTTTTGCCGGTAGTGGCCTGCTGGATACGTTGATAAAGTATGTAGAAGCCACCCATTTGCACGAAGGAAATAAAAACGCATATCTCATTACCGCATTTGCCATGGCAGGTACGGCAGGGGCAGTGTTATTACTGGTGTTGCTGGCAACCGGCAAAGAACGTTTCGATATGCGGGCAATTGCTGCAGGCATTATGATAGGAGTGCCCAACTATTTTTCCATTTGGTGTTTGGTACAGGTGCTTAAAATGTATGCAGGCAACAGCACTGCTATCATTCCCATCAACAATATGGGCATCGTACTATTCAGTACGCTGGCTGCCTGGGTGTTGTTTCAGGAGCGCCTGAGCCGCATCAACCGGCTGGGCATTGTATTGGCACTGGGGGCCATTGCGCTGATTGCTTACGGATAAGAAAAATTTTTAATAATGATGCACGATGTTCATACATACTATACACTCGGGCAGGAATCGCAGGCCGAATTTACCGATAGGGGAAGCCGTTTTTTGGCATACGCTTTTCCCATTGAATCGGTAGAAGCTTTCAGGTTGCGGTTGAAGCAATTAAAAGAGGCCCATCCGAAAGCCGTGCATCATTGTTTTGCCTGGCGCCTGGGTACCGATGGCAACCAATATAGGGTGAGCGATGATGGCGAACCCTCCGGTACGGCCGGGCGGCCCATATTGGGGCAAATTGATAGCCGCGGTATTACCAACGCTGCCGTGGTAGTGGTACGGTATTTTGGCGGAACCCTGCTGGGGGTGCCGGGCCTTATACATGCCTATAAATCGGCAGCGGCACTGGCTTTGCAAACCACACCGCTGGTGCAAAAACAAATTGAAGTGCAGTATCAGCTGGAGTTTGATTACCAACGCATGCATGAGGTGCAACTGGTATTGCGGCAGTTTGGCTGTAGCGTTCACCAACAGGAACTGCATCTGTTTTGCCGCCTACGGGTGGGAATTCCACGAGGCCGGTTAACCGAAACACTGCACCGGCTGCAATCCATTTACGATCTCCAGTGTACACCCTGCGCCTAAGCCTTGCCGGTAAATCGGTACACATACAGGCCCACAATTTCTTTGAGCAAGGTGTCCCACAACTCAAAAGATTTATAGGTAGGTACCATTGCCTCCGGAAAGGAAGCTTTATTTCCAATTACGGTAAAATGGCAGGGATAAGCCGTGGTGTGCAGTCCCAATTTCGCAAATACTTCCTGTGAACGCCGCATATGGGTGGCCGAAGTAATAAGCAGATAGGGAGGACGAATGCCCAAACTGTCAATGATTGCTTTGGAATAGAGGCCATTTTCGTAGGTATTGCGGCTGTGGTTTTCAATTACGATTACGGAGTCGGGTACTCCTGCTGCAACGAGTTGTTTTGCCACAAAATCGGCTTCTTTCCAGTTTTGCCGGTCTTTTCGGATGCTGCTGCTGCCGCCGCTTACCACAATGCGTTTGATGCGGCCGGTATGATACAGCCTTACGGTTTGAATAAAGCGGTCGGCGGCCCCTTGAAAATATCCATTTCCGGTTTGTCGGTTAAAAGCGGTAAAGCCCGAAAGCAAAATGCCGGCTTCGTACACTTCGCCGGGCTGCAATTTTTTTTCGGGAGCCTGCCACTTTTGGGTAAGTTGTTCAATGAGCCAGGGGTTACTGAAAATGAGAAACAACACACCGCATGCAATCCACAGGCGGCGTTTAAGGGTGGTGTTGCGGGCAAGCAGCGCGGCCAGGGCCAATAGCAGCAGCCAGTTAAACGGTTGCACCAAAAACAGCAACACTTTTGAAAGTATAAAAAACATAGCGTGTTTTTTATGCACCCAAGATACGGCATTTGCATGCTAACGCGTTAACTGCACGATATGTGTGACTTACAAAAACGACTGCTTTTGTTTGTTACATGCGGGAGGCCTTACGTGCGGCGTTTTTACGCAGGTACATTTTAAAGAGTTCCATGGCCAGCAACACCGGCAGGGCCAGCGGAATGATGCGTGCCCATTGATCCCAACTGATGGGTTGTATGCGCAGCACTTCCTGCATAAACGGAATGTGCATGCACAGGAGGTGCAGGCCTTGTGCTGCCACCACGCCCCATACCAGCAGGTGATTGCGGCTGATGGGAACTTTGAAGGCCGAAGTAAGTTCGGACCGGCAGTTGAACACGTGAACATTTTGCATAAACACCATCAGCATCAGAATGAGGTTCCGGGCTTCTTCAACCGGTATGTGTTCCGATTTTTCGAGGTAGTACCAGTAACCAAATGTAATAGCACCTATAACAATGCCGGAGATGCTCATTTGGCTCAGCATCATGCGGTTAAAAACGGTTTCACCCGGCTTGCGGGGCGGCTTGTTCATGGCACCGGGTTCACCGCCTTCAAACGCCAGTGCCACATCCTGAATGCCGTTGGTTACCAGGTTGAGCCACAAAAACTGTACGGCAACAAGGGGTAATTCAAGACCGGCAAGTACAGATGCAAAAATCATTAGCAGCTGTGCTGCGCCGGTAGATACCAGCAGGTATATTACCTTACGTACATTATCGTAAGCGAAGCGCCCTTCTTCCACACCTGCCACAATGGATGAAAAGTTATCATCTACCACAATCATGGAGCTGATTTCTTTCGCCACATCGGTACCGCTTCCCATGGCCACGCCAATATTGGCCCGTTTCATGGCAGGCGCATCGTTTACGCCATCGCCGGTAACGGCAACGAACTCCCCTTTACGTATTAGTACGTCAATAATTTCCAGTTTTTGAAGGGGTGTTACCCGTGCAAAAACACGTCCTTTCAGTACCAGTTCTTCAAACGCCGCATCGGTAGGCTTGCCCGCAGCAACCAGCATGGCGCCGCTTATTACTTCATCCTGTTTTTCGGCAATACCCAGTTCACGGGCTATGTTGCCGGCAGTGGCCGGATGGTCGCCGGTAATCATTATTACTTTAATGCCCGCCTTGCGGCAAGTGGCAACCGATGCTTTTGCTTCGGGCCGCAGCGGGTCAATAAAGCATACCATTCCTACAAAGCCGAGTGTGACCGGTATGTGTTGCACTCCTTCGTTGGGTGCAAAGTTGTTCGCATCGCCAACGGCCAATGCCAATACCCGGTACCCGTTGGCAGCCAGTTCATCGGCCTGTTGCAACAGGTGTTCACGGTTGAGGGGTGTGTACCCTTCCGGCGTTACTTGTTTATCGCAAAACGAAAGAATGGTTTCAACGGCACCTTTTACTCCCAAAAGGGTTTTGCCCTCTTGCTCCCATACGGCGCCTGAAAATTTGTGTTCCGATTCGTAAGGGATGATGTGCAGGCGTTTGTATTGCGTCAGTAAATCCGCAGGGTTGAATCCGTACTTGTAACCCAGGGCTAAAAAAGCAATATCCATGGCATCGCCATGTGATTCCCACCTGCCATTGTTTTGAATAAGTGTAGCTTCATTGGCCATCATTCCAATGATACATAGCCGGTGCAGCAACGGGCTGCCGGGGTTGTTGCTTTTTTCTATGTTTCCATCGCCAACGCGTTCAATATGGCCGTTTCCGTTGTAACCTTCGCCGGTTACATGGTACTGTGTGCCATCGGCCAAATAAATGTGCCGGGCCGTTTGTTCGTTAACGGTTAACGTACCGGTTTTGTCGCTGGCAATTACGGTACAGCTGCCCAGGCTTTCCACCGCTGTTAAGCGGCGAACAATAACATTGCGGCGGGCCATGCGCTTGGTAGCAATGGATAGTGCAACGGTAAGCGCAACCGGCAGTCCTTCGGGTATTACCGATACGGCAAGCGCTACCACAAAGAAGAAGATTGCCTGCAGGTCGAGCCCCTGCATGCGCAGCAGTAGAGCCAAAATAAGGCTGAGTGCCAGAATAAACAGGGATATCTGCCTTATAAACGACTCCATGCGCCGCAACAGCGGCGGCTTTGCCGATTTGGACTCTTTTACATTGCGGGCAATAATGCCTACCTGTGTATTGGTGCCTGTGGCTACTACCACTCCTTTGCCCCGGCCGGTTAGCACGGTAGAGCCGGCAAAAGCCATATTGGTGCGGTCGCTCACCCCGGTATTTTCGGGTAAAGCACCTGTTTGCTTAACCGCTGCAAGCGATTCGCCGGTTAGAAAACTTTCGTCAATGTTCAGATTAACTGCTTCAAGCAGCCGCACATCCGCCGGCACCTTCAGGCCCGATTCCAGCAGAACCACATCGCCCGGCACCAGCTCTTCCGAATCAATTTCGCTTTCGGTTCCTTTGCGGCGCACCCGCGCTTTAATTTTTAGCAGTTGCTGCAAGCCCGCAGCGCTTTTTTCGGCATTGTATTCCTGATAAGCGCCCAGGGAACTGTTGATGAGAATAACCACAAATATGAAAATGGCATCCTTGGCTTCTCCGATGAGAATGGATGCGATGGCTGCTGCCAACAAAATAAAAATGAGCGGATTGATGAGCTGATGGGCAATAATGTGCAACAGCGTTACTTTACGACCTGCGGGTAATTTGTTGAGGCCATACTGTTTCTGCCGGTAGGTAACCTCCTCAGGTGCCAACCCCTCGGGTTGCGATGCGGTTTTTTCCCACAATTCCGTTTCCGAAAAGGCGTGCCAGGGCTCCAAATATGGAGTGTAGGCTGTTGCTTGCTGGGGCATATTACCGGTTTTTTAAGAGTGTTGTTGCCAACTGCAAAATTTCACAACTGCAATCGGCGCACTTCAGTTACTGTTTATGGGCAACTGGAATTACTGGTGCCTCAAAATAGGCAATGTGCCACAGAAACGGAATGCCGGTATCTGAATTTTAACAAAAAGACCACACCGGGTATTGGCGAAGCGTGCGTGAAGCAGTTAGCAAAACCGCTCACTCACCACTAGCTCCTTACTGCCGGGTGTGTAGGTGTAAAAGCCTTCGCCGGTTTTTACGCCCAGCTTGCCGGCGGTTACCATATTTACCAGCAGGGGGCAGGGCGCATATTTGGGGTTGCCAAAGCCATCGTGCAAAACCTGCAGTATGGCCAGGCATACATCCAAACCTATAAAGTCGGCCAGCTGCAGCGGGCCCATGGGGTGGGCCATGCCCAGCTTCATAACGGTGTCAATTGCTTCAACACCGGCCACACCTTCGTACAGCGCGTAAATGGCCTCGTTAATCATGGGCATTAAAATGCGGTTGGCAATAAAACCCGGATAATCATTTACCACACAGGGGGTTTTACCCAGTTGGCGGCTGAGTTCCACAATTTGTTCGCTTACTTCTTTGGCTGTAGCGTATCCGTTTATTACTTCAACCAGCTTCATTACCGGTACCGGGTTCATAAAGTGCATGCCAATTACCTTGTCGGCGCGGTCGGTAACGGCAGCCAGTTCGGTAATGGAAATGGAGGAGGTATTGGTTGCCAGTATGCAGTTTTTCGGCGCGGTGCGGTCGAGCTGTTGAAAAATATTTTTTTTCAGTTCTTTGTTTTCCGTTGCTGCTTCCACCACCAAATCGGCTGCCTTTACCCCTTCAATCAAATCGGTGGTGGTGGTAATGTTAGCCAACGCCGCTTTTTTCTGCTCTTCGGTAAGGGTGCCTTTGGCAACCTGCCGGTCTAAGTTTTTTTCGATGGTGGCCAGTGCTTTGGTTAATTGTGCCGCATGCACATCAATAAGGGTTACCTGAAAGCCCGACTGGGCAAAAACGTGTGCAATGCCATTCCCCATGGTACCGGCGCCAATAACAGCAACTTGTTTCATCGGTTTTTGTTTTGTGTCGAAGTAAAATAACAATCGTTAGCGGCAAATGTAATTGAAATTTTTGCAGCGCTTTTCATAACGCACCTGAATCTTTGCGGGTGCTATGTATAACGGAAAAGGCGGGTGTTATTTCTTCGATTTAAAATCACCCCGCTTCCAGGCTTCTATGAATTCGGCCCAGGCTGCAGGACTGAATATGGGCTGTGGCCGAAACTGGCCGGAGTAATAGGTGCTGCGGCTGGCATTACGGATGTTGTAGTTGGCGGCTTCGCCCCCGTCTTTGGGTGTAGCTTGCATCAAAATGCGGCTTTGTGCCGTAAGGGTATTTTGCCGGGCAATTTCAATTTTATCGGCCGGCACGGGGGTGTTTACAAAATCGCGTTCAAACTGTTCGCGGGTGGGTCTTGCCTTTATGATGGTGGCGGGCAGATAAATGGTATCCACCACCATTAATTGTATAACGCTAAACCGGTTGCCCTCCAGGTTGCGGGGAATAACTACTTCTTTGGGTTTGAATCCCACGCTGGTGAACTCAATAACATCGCCTTTCAATACCACAATGCTGAAAACGCCCTGATCGTTGGTATAGGTACCCCGGTTTTGGTTGCGCACTTTTACCGTTACTGCCGGTATGCCCCGCAAACTGTCGGCCGTCATTACCACACCGTATAACTGCACCACCGAGTCGCGAAAGGTTTCAAACTGCGCTTTTACCGTGGCAGGAACACCCAAACAGGCAAGCAAAACAAGGAGGAACAGCTTTTTCATGCGCTTCAAAAATAAGCCGATTTGCAATTGATGCCCAACAATTGAAGCCCTGCAATGGTTAATTTTGCACATCCATTTTCTTTTTAACAAATTCTGACAAAATGACAAAAGAACAAGTGCTGGAAGCGTTGCGGAACGTGCAGGAGCCCGATCTGGGAAGCGATATTGTATCGCTTAACATGGTAAAAGATATTGAAATTGACGGTAATAACGTATCGCTCACCATTGTACTTACCACGCCGGCCTGTCCCATGAAAGACCTCATGGGCAATGCCTCCCGCAATGCCATACAGTTATTGGTTAATAAAGATGCCAACGTACAGGTAAACTTTACGGCCAATACCAGCAGCAACCGTAAGGATGCCGGACAGGTGTTGCCGCAGGTGAAAAATATCATTGCCGTGGTTAGTGGCAAAGGAGGAGTGGGTAAAAGCACCATCAGCGCCAACCTGGCTCTTGCGCTGGCACAGGGTGGTGCCAAAGTGGGTTTGATGGATGCCGATATTTACGGACCCAGCGTACCTATCATGTTTGGAGTACGGGGCGAACGCCCTCGCATGACCGAGGTAAACGGGAAGCCCATGATTGTACCTATGGAAAAATATGGCATCAAATTCATGAGCATTGGCCTGCTGGTAAATGAAAAAGATGCCGTTGTATGGCGGGGGCCTATGGCCAGCAGCGCCATTCGGCAGTTTATTACCGATGTGCTGTGGGGCGAACTGGATTACCTGGTAATTGACATGCCACCCGGCACCGGCGATATCCATCTTACATTGGTACAAACCGTACCCGTAACCGGCGCCATTGTGGTAACCACCCCGCAGGACATTGCGTTGGCCGATGCCAAAAAAGCCGTTGCCATGTTTGCCCAAACGCAAATCAAAGTACCCATCATCGGACTGGTGGAAAACATGGCCTACTTTACGCCTGCCGAGTTGCCCAATAACAAGTATTACATTTTTGGAAAAGAAGGAGGTAAAAAGCTGGCCGAAGAATTTGAGTTGCAGTTTTTGGGGCAAATTCCGCTGGTGCAGAGCATACGGGAAGGCGGCGACAGCGGCGTACCCATCATGGCAAGTGATGAAGCCATCACCAAAAAAGCCTTCGAAGATTTTACCGCAGCGGCCGTTCGCAGCATTGCCATGCGTAATGCCAACCTGCCGGCTACCCGGCTGGTTGAAACCACTGCGTAATATTATCGCATCGTGTTGAAAAAGAAAGCGGACCAACGTCCGCTTTTTTTGTGGCTGCCACCCACGGGCCCCTTAATTTTGATTTATGTACGATGTTTCGCCATTTAGTGATGCAACACCGGCTCAGGTATTGGCATTTATACGGCAACACCCCTTTGCCGTACTGGCCGGTGCCGATGCACAAGGCCGGCCCGTTGCCACACAGGTACCTTTGCTGGTGGATGAAGATGCGAATCAGTTGTTGCTGCGGGGCCACATCATGCGCAAAACCGATCACCACCTTGCTTTTATGCAAAACCCGCAGGTGCTGGCGCTTTTTACGGGGCCGCATGCGTACGTAAGTGCATCGTGGTACAGCAACCCGCGGCAGGCAAGCACCTGGAACTACATGAGCGTACAGGCAGCAGGCACCCTCCGCTTTTTAGATGCCGATGTGTTGCATGCTTTGTTGCAGCGCACCACCAACTATTTTGAAGGCAACGCCGCATCGCCCGCCCGTTTTGAACGCCTCGATGCTGCTTATGTGCAGCAGCACATGCAAGCCATAGTTGCATTTGAAATAGAAGTACAAACGTTGCGGCATACCTTTAAACTCAGCCAAAACCGCGATGCCGAAAGTTACCACAGCATCATACATCACCTGCAGCAACAGGGCGGCCCTACCGCTGAAGTGGCAACCGCCATGCAGCAACGCCTTAATAAATCATAACGCCATGCGAGTAAATTATTTTGCGCTGTTTTTTTTCCTCATTGCCTGTTCGCCGCGTATGCATACACAACCTACCAACCAATCACCGCAACTGCCGGCTTTTGACAAGCAAGGGCACCGTGGCTGCCGCGGACTGATGCCCGAAAATACCATACCGGCCATGCTGCATGCGTTGGACATGGGTGTAACCACCCTCGAAATGGACGTAGTAATTACCAAAGACCGGCAGGTAGTACTGAGTCATGAACCCTGGATGAGCCACGAAATTACTACCAAGCCTATGGGAGGGTACGTAACGCAGCAGGAAGAAAAGGCGTTGAATATATACCGCATGACCTATGCAGAGGTGCAGCAGTTTGATGTGGGCATGAAGCCGCACCCGCGTTTTCCGCAACAGGTTAAAATGGCGGTAGCCAAACCACTACTCAGCCATCTTTTTGATACGGTGGCAGCCTACGTAAAAGCCAATAACCCGCGCCACCCCTTCTTTAATATCGAAACCAAATGCCTGCCCACTGGCGATGACCTGTACCACCCCACACCCGATGTGTTTGTGGAGTTGCTGATGTCCGTTGTTCAGGAAAAAAAGATGGAGCCCTGGGTTACCATACAGTCGTTCGATTTTCGAACCCTGCAGTACCTGCATAAAAATTATCCTGCCATACGTACGGCCATGTTGGTTGAAGAGAATGACAAGCGTACCCTGCAGCAGCAACTGGATGCGCTGGGTTTTGTACCCACCATTTACAGTCCGCATTATTCGCTGGTAACGCCCGAACTGATTACAGCCTGCCGTGCAAAAGGCATGAAGCTGATACCCTGGACGGTAAATACCCGTGAAGAAATTGAACGCTTACGCAACATGGGGGTAGATGGCATAATTACCGATTACCCCAATTTGTTTGGCAAATAAAACTTGTTAGATGAAGCCCTTTGAGCCTACACTCGAATATGCACTGGCATTGGATGCTGCGGACCCCTTACGCCGTTTTCGCGACGAATTTCATATACCTACACAGGAGGGCCGGCAGCAGGTATATTTTTTAGGTAACTCGCTGGGCTTGCAGCCAAAGCGTACCGCAGCATACATACAACAGATACTGGCCGACTGGCAACGGCTGGGCGTGGAGTCGTTTTTTGACGCTGCTGAGCCCTGGATGCATTACCACGATACACTAACACCCACCCTTAGTACCATTGTGGGATGTCAGCCGCAGGAACTATCGGTTATGAACAGCCTAACCGTAAACCTGCACCTCATGCTGGTGAGCTTTTACCGGCCCGAAGGGAAGCGTACCAAAATTATATGCGAGGCCAGAGCTTTTCCCAGCGATCAGTACATGCTCGAAACCCATGTGCGGCATCATGGGCTTAATCCAGAAGCAACCATCATTGAAGTGCATCCGCAGCAAGGTGCACACACCCTTCGTACCGAAGAAATACTGGCCGCCATCGAACGCCATGCCGATGAGTTAGCCCTGGTATTGATAGGCGGCGTGCAGTATTACACCGGACAGGTATTTGATATGAAGGCTATTGCCGAAGCGACACGCCGTGCCGGTGCAAAGGTGGGCTTTGATTTGGCACACGCTGCCGGCAATATTGCCTTGCAGCTGCACAACTGGCATGTTGATTTTGCCTGCTGGTGCAGTTACAAATACCTCAATTCGGGCCCGGGTGCCGTGGGTGGTGTTTTTGTACACGAACGCCACCATAAAAGCGCTGTGCAACGTTTTGCCGGATGGTGGGGATATGATAAAGCCACACGGTTTTTAATGCAGCCGGGCTTTCGCCCCATACCCTCGGCCGAAGGATGGCAACTGGGTACACCGCCGCTGCTGTTGTATGCCTGCCACCGGGCAGCGCTTGATGTGGTAGCAGAAGCCGGCTGGGATGCCATTATGCAAAAACAACAACGGTTAACTGCATATTTGTGGCAGGTGTTGGATGCCGTTAACAGCAGGCAACAGCAACCGGTAATCGAATTTATTACCCCCCGCAATCCGCAGGAGCACGGTTGCCAGGTTAGCATGCACATGTTGCAGCGCGGCAAAGCCATTTATGAGCAACTGATGCAGGCGGGCTTTTTTGTTGACTGGCGGGAGCCTTCGGTGATTCGACTGGCACCCGTGCCCCTGTACAACAGCTTTGAAGAAGTGTGGCGCTTTGGCGAAGCCCTGCAAAAAATACTGGATGAAAAATGATACTGCCAACCATCCCTGTCTATAGTTAGCAATAATGTTGCGTACTTTGGAGCCTTTCATTAATCGTAAAAGCCGTAAAAAATGACCCGACAGCAACTTGTACAACATATTCGCAGTAAGAAAAGCTACCTCTGTGTGGGGCTTGATACCGATCCTGAAAAAATTCCGGCAACCTTTCGCTCGCGGCCCGATGGGGTAGTGGCCTTTAATAAGGCCATTATTGACGCCACCCGCGATTTTTGTGTGGGTTATAAAATCAATACTGCATTTTACGAAGCGCAGGGCATCAAAGGATGGGAGGCGATGGAAGAAACGGTGCACTACATACCCGATACACATTTTAAAATTGCCGATGCCAAGCGGGGCGATATTGGCAATACATCGGCGCAATATGCCAAAGCATTTTTTGAACGCCTGCCATTTGATGCGGTAACGGTGGCCCCATACATGGGTGAAGACAGCATTCGTCCGTTTCTGGAATATCCGCAGAAATGGACCATTGTGCTGGGCCTGACCAGCAACAAGGGTGCTGCCGATTTTGAACTGTTACCGGTAGGCAATACCCCTCCGTTAGAAAAGGCAGAACTGTTGTACGAACGGGTGATGCGCCGGGTATCTGCCTGGGGCACGCCCGATAACCTGATGTTTGTGGTGGGGGCAACGCAGCCTGCCGAATTTGTGAACATTCGTCGCATCCTGCCCGATCATTTTTTGCTGGTGCCGGGTGTAGGCGCCCAGGGCGGCAGCTTAGCCGTTATTTCAACCCATGCAATGAATGCCGATTGCGGCCTTTTGGTGAATGTAAGTAGGGCTATCATATTTGCGGGTAATGATTTAGATTTTGCAGAAGAAGCAGGCCGCGTTGCTCAGAGTTACCATATTGAAATGCAGCGGTATATGGGATGAATTTTCTTTTACACATTTTAGTCAAACGCGTTGTGCTATTAAACAAGTAAAAATAAATTCAGGTTTCCAAATCGGGAAAATACGATCAGGGCCAAAAAGTTGGGCACTACAGTAGTACTCCAGCTTAATCAGGGCTCCCCCCGAGATCGGGGTTGCCTGTCCGCCGGAAATTTATGAAGGCGGATAATCGATCTCGGGTGCCCTTTTTGGGCACGCAAAAAGGTACAAAATCTTTTTTCATTCTAATTTCAAAGATTCCATTCTTTGATTTTGGTAATTCAATAGCACAACGCATTATAGTGTTAAATAGTTAAACAAAGAGAGCAAGCTATTCCATTTGTGCAAATGATTGCAAATCAGGAATCGTAAACCCTCCACAACTTGTCACAAAACCTGATTAAAATCTGATTCACTTCAGTTCTTGCAGTATTACTTCTTTTAACAGTAATGCCCAGCGTGCATACTCCGCGCCGGAAGGGTGCAGGCCATCGCCCGCCAGCAGTTTCGGGTTGGTAGCTGCTTCCCGTGTAAGCGGTGTAATATTGATGTAATGCACGCTGTATTCCTGGCTAATACGTTCGTTCACGGCATTAAACGCGTCAATTTCTGCAGCAATTTTCATGCGGTCTCTCCCTGCGGCAAAAGGGGTAACACCCCAGTCGGGAATACTGAGTACAATAACCCTTTTCGGCCTGTCGCCGGCATAGTTAATGGCCTGCTGCAGCAGTTGTTCAAACTGCACGGCATATTCTTCAACACTACGGCCACGGTACTGATTGTTTACGCCAATGAGCAGGGTAACCACATCAAAGGGTAATGCCAGGCGGGTGCGGCTGAGTTGTTCCTGCAACTCATCGGTGGTCCAACCCGTTTGGGCAATAATGGTAGGTTCCTGCATGCGAATACCGGCCTTGCGCAGCAGGGCGGCTGTTTGGTTCGGAAAATTTTTTGCGGCCGGTACCGATTCGCCAATGGTGTACGAATCGCCCAGTGCCAGATACGTGTAGGTTTTGGGTTGCATGGTAGCACAGGTTGATGTAAGCAATAGAGCCAGTAAAACAGGGAACTTCATACGCGTTCGGTTCTTACAGCGGAAATGTACAACATTTTCAATGCCGTAAACCCGCCTTCCCTACCTTTGTTTGCACGAAAATGAGCCATATGTCAGTAAAGCAAGACCTGTTTCAAAGCCCCGACTACTATTGGGTGGACGATCTGCTTACCGAAGAGCAGAAGTTGATACGCGATACCGTACGTACGTATGTGAAAAAAGAAATTTCTCCCATCATTGAAGAGTATGCCCAGCGCAGCGAGTTTCCGCAGCACATTGTGAAGCAGTTGGGCGAGTTGGGCTGCTTTGGCCCCACCATTCCTACTGAATACGGCGGTGGCGGGTTAGATTATATCAGCTACGGGCTTATGATGCAGGAACTGGAACGGGGCGACAGCGGGGTGCGTTCCACGGCATCAGTTCAGGGTTCGCTGGTAATGTTTCCCATTTATCAGTACGGAAGCGAAGCGCAACGCAAAAAATATTTACCCAAACTGGCCAGCGGCGAATGGCTGGGCTGTTTTGGATTGACCGAGCCCAACCATGGCAGCGATCCCGCCAGCATGCTCACCCGGTTTACCGACGCCGGCGACCATGTGATTCTCAACGGCGCAAAAATGTGGATCAGTAATGCGCCTTATGCCCAAATTGCCGTAGTGTGGGCCAAAGACGAAACAGGTGTAGTGCATGGACTCATTGTTGAGCGGGGCATGGAAGGATTTACCACACCCACCACCCACAACAAATGGAGCTTACGGGCCAGCGCCACCGGCGAACTGGTGTTCGACAACGTGAAGGTTCCCAAAGAAAACATCTTGCCCAACGTATCGGGCATGCGGGGCCCCCTCAGTTGCCTTACCAAGGCCCGCTACGGTATTGCATGGGGCGTACTGGGAGCGGCTATGGATTGCTACGATACGGCTTTGCGCTACGCTAAAGAGCGCATACAGTTTGGCAAGCCCATCGCATCGTTTCAGCTGCAGCAAAAAAAGCTGGCCGAAATGATAACCGAAATTACCAAGGCGCAACTGCTCAACTGGCGCCTGGGTACGTTAATGAACGATGGCCGGGCCACCCCGCAACAGGTAAGCATGGCCAAGCGCAACAGTTGCGAAATAGCCACCAACATTTGTCGCGATGCCCGGCAAATACTCGGCGGCATGGGCATTACCGGCGAATATCCCATCATGCGCCACATGATGAACCTTGAAAGCGTCATCACCTACGAGGGCACGCATGATATTCATTTGCTCATTACCGGTATGGACATTACCGGCATTAATGCCTTCAAATAATGAAACCACTTTTGCTTTTGGCTATTGCCGTGCAATGGGTATTTGCATTACAAGCGCAACGCAAAGAAGCCTATCAGTTATTTACCGCTACGGGCAAAAAGGTAACCTATGGCCGAATGGTAAAGGAACTGGAGAAGAAAGATGTGGTACTGTTTGGCGAGTACCACAACAATCCCATATGCCATTGGCTGCAGCTACACGTTACCCGCGACCTTGGCAAGAAACGCAAACTCATACTGGGTGCCGAAATGTTTGAGGCCGATAATCAGGAAGCGCTGAACCGGTATCTTTCGGGCACCATAGATGCCCGGGCATTGGCGCAGGAGGCAAGACTGTGGAATAATTATAAAACCGACTATGCGCCCTTGGTAAATTACGCCAAGGCGAACAAGTTGCCTTTCATTGCCACCAACATACCCCGCATGTATGCTGCTTTAGTAAACAAGGGAGGTTTTGAAGCCTTAGATACCGTGCCCGATGGGGTAAAAAAGTGGATGGCACCGCTACCCATAGCATACGATGCCGAACTGTCTGGGTATAAGAACATGCTTACCATGATGGGCGACCATGCAACGCCCAATCTCCCCAAAGCGCAGGCCATTAAAGACGCTACCATGGCCCACTTTATTTTGCAGCATTTCATGCCCGGTACCCTGTTTATGCACTACAATGGAACCTATCATTCCGATAACTATGAAGGAATTCTATGGTATCTGAAAAAAGCGCAACCCCAATTGCGTTATGCCACCATTGCCACGGTGCAACAGGAACAATTAAAGCGCCTGTTACCCGAGCACCGGGGTAAAGCCGATTTTATTTTGTGTGTAGATGCCAGCATGACTACCACTTATTGATTTGATTTGTTAAAATTTATTAACAAATTTTTGCTGCAACTTCTTCCTGCTATAGTATGCAGCCATTTGAATTGCAGGGCATTATACCTGCCAGCTGCATTTGTAAACTGTTAATAATCAATGCTTCCACTCAAGCTTTCGCCACCCGTTACGCCCGTGTACCTGTAACTTTGAGGCCCAAATTCGGCACCGCTTATGGTTACAGTAATTATTCCTGCTTTGAACGAAGCCGAAACGATCGCCCAGGTAGTACGCTTTGCTTTTTTGAATGAGCAGGTCACGGAAGTAATTGTGGTAGATGACAAGTCGTTTGATGATACGGTTGCTTTGGCCAAAGGTGCCGGCGCCAAGGTAATTACCAGTACCAAGTTGGGGAAGGGGGCCTCCATGAAGGATGGCCTACTGTGCGCAACCAATGATATCCTCGTTTTTTTAGATGGCGATATTGATCCCTACCCGCCGAATACGATTAAGGATTTAACCGCCCCCTTGTTGGCGGGTACGCACGATTTTGTAAAAGCCACCTTCGGACGTAATGCCGGACGCGTTACCGAACTGGTAGCAAAACCTTTGCTGAATATTTTATTTCCCGAACTGGCCAATTTTGACCAGCCCCTGAGTGGCATGATTGCCGGCCGCAAATCATTTTTTGAGCAAATTGATTTTTACGACGACTATGGCGTAGATATAGGTATTTTAATTGACATGCACCTGCTGGGCGCCCGCATAACCGAAGTAAACATCGGATACATTGATAACAAAAGCCGCCCCTGGCAGGCCCTGGGCAAAATGAGTAAAGAAGTGTCGCGGGCCATCATACAAAAGGCGATGAAGCGGGATAAATCGAGCGCCACCCTGGAAGAGCTGCGCTCGCTAACCGAAATACGCGACCAGATGGATTACGCCATTCGTGAAACCGTGAAAGGCCTGGAAAAGATGGCCATCTTTGATATGGACAACACGTTGTTGCGGGGCCGCTTTATTGACACCTGCGCCCGCTTGTACGGTTTTGAAAAAGAATTGTTTTCCATCCGTGCCAGCGGCAACGATGCGGTAATTACAACCAAAAATATCGCCCGGTTGCTGAAAGGCCTCAACCTTTCGCAAATACTGGCTGTGGCCGATAGTATTCCGCTGGTGAATGACGCGACCGATGTAATTCAGGAACTCAAAAACCGGGGTTATGTGGTAGGCATCATTAGTGATAGTTATGATGTGGTAACCAATCATATCAAAAACCGCGTGGGGGCCGATTTTTCGTTGGCTAACGAACTGGAATTTTCGAAGAGTGTGGCCACCGGCGAAGTAAAAATTCCTTCTTTTCTGTTTCATACCGAGGCAAGTGTATGCAAACACACCATTTGCAAAACCAATGCCGTACAGCACATTTTACGGCATTACAATATTGACATCAACAATACCATTGCCGTTGGCGACAGTGAAAATGATTTGTGCATGATTCGGCATGTGGGGGTAGGAGTGGCTTTTTGCTCGGCAAATGAACTTTTGAATTACCAGGCCGACCGCATCATCAGCGAACCCTCATTTGGCCCCTTGCTGGAGTTTGCGTAATGTTATGCCAGCTGTTGCAGCAGTTCCGCCAATTGCATGCCCGCAAGCGAAGGTAATTTTAAATCGGCAGCCTGCCATTTGGGTGCGTCATAATCCGCGGGAGCAGGAACAACCACACACTTCATGCGTGCGGCCTTTGCTGCAATCATGCCATTAAACGAATCTTCAAAAGCGATGCATTGCAGCGGATGTACCTCCAGGTCGGCGGCACAGTTGAGGTACACCTGCGGATGGGGTTTGCCATACGGAAGTGCGCCGGCCGAGGCGATGGCCTGGGGTGGCTTGGCAAGTTGCAGTTTGGGCAGCACTACTTCTACCAGTTCCATGGGCGATGACGTGGCAATGCCCACCCGGTAACCGGCCGTCTGAAATTGTTCAATGGCGGCAGTAGCACCGGGAAAAACCGTTCCCCGGGCTTCAATTTTTTCAATTGCCTTTTTTAGGATGGTGGCCACAGCGGCCGGGGCGTAGCGGAGGTCGATACCAAAATAATGAAACCAGTGTTCAATCCACTCTTCGGTGCGCAGTCCGGTAGAGGTATGGTATTGTTCGAGGGTGAGGTGGTAACCCAGTTCGGCCAGCGTTTCCCGGCCTGCTTCCTGCCAAAGGGGTTCGCTGTCAATCAGCAAACCGTCCATATCAAAGATCGCCGCTTTTAGTTGCATGCCGCAAAATTAGTAGAGCTACAGGCTATAATGGCCGTTCTGCCATCCCTAAAATTAATATGCGGGTATATTACCAAATTGTTATCTTGCGGCACCCGCAGTGGGCAAAAAGCATCCAAATATGGTTTCGGTTTGGAAAAAACTTAAAAATCTCAATCTTACCCGGCGCATCATTTATGCTACTGTAGGGCTTGCTACGTATCCGGGTATTGCCATCTTCAACAAACTGAAAGTTACCGGTGCAGAAAAACTTCGCGATTTGCCCAAACGCAACGTGCTGTTCGTAAGCAACCACCAAACTTATTTTGCCGACGTTATCGCTTTTTTGCACATTTTTTTTGCTGCCAAATGGGGCAAATACAAAGGCCTGGGCATTCCGTATTACCTGCTCAATCCTATAACCAACATTTATTATGTAGCGGCTGCCGAAACCATGCGTGACAACTGGCTTACCCGCCTTTTTGCCAAAGCAGGTGCCATAACGGTAAAGCGTACCTGGCGGGCCGAAGGTAAGGAAGTGCAGCGGGGGCTCGACCCGGCCGATACCCGTAAAATTACCCGGGCCCTGGAAACCAGCTGGGTAATCACTTTTCCGCAGGGTACCACCAAGCCTTTTGCGCCCGGCCGCAAGGGTACCGCATACATCATCAAACAAAATCAACCCATTGTGGTGCCCATTGTAATCAGCGGCTTTTGGCGCGCCTTCAATAAAAAAGGACTGAAGTTCAAAAAAAGGGGCAGCATTCTTTCCGTGACCATCAAAGATCCCCTCGAAATCGACTACAATGCACCTGTGGAAGAAATATTGGAGCAGGTGATGGATGCCATTGAGCAAAGTAAAAAATACATGCTCAAAGGGCGGCACCATCTGATGAACATTGTTGACAAATAATCATGTATATAATTCGGCTTTGCCTGTTGGCGGCGATGCTTGTTGGCAGCTCCGGCACGCTGCATGCGCAGTATTTTGCTGAAGGTGTGGTGCAAGATGCAAATACCGGAGCACCCCTTACCGGGGCCAGTGTGTACATCAATAACTCTACAAGGGGTACCATTACCAATGCCGACGGGTTGTTTACTTTAGGGCCCTTACAGCCCGGCGCCTATGAAATTATCGTTACTTATGTAGGATATGAAGCGCTGGTGTACAATGCCGTACTTACAAAAAACGTACGTCTCGAATTTCGGCTCACACCGGCGCGGCGGCAGTTGCCCGATGTATTGATACTTACGGAGGCAACCCGGCTGAAGTACCTTGATATTTTCCGCAAAAACCTACTGGGCTTTACGGCCGAAGCACAACGCTGCCGCATACGTAACCTGGAGGCCGTGCAGTTTGCTGCCGGTACGGGCAGCAACGATATACGAGCGTTTTGTAACAGTGAACTGGTAATTGAAAATCCATCGCTGGGTTATACCATATATTTTCAACTGACCGATTTTTACTTCAACCCCGAGGGAAACTACTGCTTCTTTTACGGCTATACCCGTTTTGTTGACCGCATCAATGCCCAAAAGCCGCAACAGCGCTGGCTCAATCGGCGCAGGCAGGTGTATATGGGCAGCAGCCAGCATTTTTTCCGCAGTCTTGTAAACCGGTCGTTAGCGGAAGAAGGTTTTACCGTGCAGCAACTGCAAACGGTTACCCGTACCCGAAAAGAGGCGTTGGCAGCAGCCCCTGCACAAATACAGTTACCCAAGGGGCAACATCTGAAGCTCGACGACTCGGTGCAGGTGAAACTGGCTTTTGCGGTACATGCCGACAGTTTGTTACAACCGGTAACCCAGGCAGGACTAACCGTTTACCAGTTGCTTGTACCGGAGTTGCGGGTGTTGTACAAAGACCGTACGTTGCTGCACAGCGAAGTGGCGGCACAGCAGTTTTTATTGCGACAGCCCAAAACCGGAACCGAAAACGGATTGCGGAAGAAAGACGAACCGGTGCTGTTGGATGCAACCGGGCGCTTGCTTACGCCTGCCAATTTGTTGTACGATGGCATTTGGGCTTTTGAGCGGCTGGCCTACATGTTGCCCGATGATTACGAGCCGCTGCCCGCAACCAAACGATAATGCGGCAGCAGTGTTGCTGCGGCTTACTGCTCTTCGTTTTCGTCTTTGGTAAACAAGGCTTTTAATTCCAACGCGTCATCAGGTTTCATTTTGCCGCCCAGTATCAGGCGCACCTGCCGGCGCCGCAAAGCGCCTTCGTACAAGCGCTTTTCTTCATCCGTTTCCGGAATCAGTTCGGGTACTTTACGGGGCTTGCCGTTGGGGTCGAGTGCCACAAAAGTGTAGTAGGCTTCATTGCTTTTGTAGCGGTATTGATGGGTAATGTCTTCGCCCCATACCTTCATGTGTACTTCCATAGAGGTATTAAAGGCGCGGGATACTTTCGCTTCAATGTGCACCACGTTGCCCAACTTAATGGGGTTTTCGAACGAAATATTATCTACACTTGCCGTTACTACAGGTGCGTTGCAATGCTTGCCGGCAGCCAGTGCCGATGCAATATCCATCCAATACATAAGGCGGCCGCCCATGAGGTTGCCAAAGGTGTTGGTATCGTTGGGCAGTACCAGTTCGGTCATTACTACAAAAGAGTCTTTCGGATGCTTCGCCATGATAATTTGTTTTTAGTAGGCCTTTACAGGCAATAAATGCATATGGTTGTTTACAGGAGCCGTGGCGCTCAAAAAAAATCCCTCACCGTTGGGAGAGGGATGCTCGTATCAGAGAATTAACATCGCATCTCCATAGCTGAAGAACCGATACTTGTCTTTAATGGCCTTTTTATAGGCCTCCATCGTCAGTTCGTACCCGGCGAAGGCACAGGTCATAATCAGCAAACTGGTTTTGGGGAGATGAAAATTGGTAATCAGCGAATCGGCGATGTTGAACTCGTAAGGCGGATGAATAAAAATATTCGTCCATCCTTCGGAGGGTTTCAATAATTTCTGAGCGGTAAACGAGGTTTCAAGTGCCCGCATGGTGGTGGTGCCTACGGCGCAAATGCGGCGGTTGTTTTCTTTGGCTTTGTTTACCACTTTGCAGGCAAACTCATCAATCTTGTAATATTCGGCATCCATTTTATGCTTGCTCAGGTCTTCTACCTCAATGGGCCGAAAGGTACCCAGGCCGGTATGTAAAGTTATTTCGGCAAAGCGGATGCCTTTAATTTCCAGCCGCATAATCAGCTCTTTGCTGAAGTGCAGGCCGGCCGTAGGAGCGGCAACAGCTCCCTCGTACTTGGCAAAAACGGTTTGATAGCGTTCGCGGTCTTCTTCATCGGGTTTGCGTTTGATGTACTTCGGCAGGGGCGTTTCGCCCATGTTGTACAATACCTGGCGAAACTCTTCATCGGTGCCATCGAACAAAAAGCGAATGGTGCGGCCCCGTGAGGTGGTATTGTCAATCACTTCGGCTACCAGTTCTTCGCTGTCGCCGAAATACAGTTTATTGCCCACCCGAATTTTGCGGGCAGGATCAACAATTACATCCCACAGGCGGTTTTGCTTATTCAGTTCCCGCAGCAGAAACACTTCAATTTTCGCACCGGTTTTTTCTTTCCGGCCGTACATGCGGGCGGGAAATACCTTGGTGTTGTTTACCACAAACACATCCTTGTCGTCAAAATACTCCAGCACATCGCGGAAAATCCGGTTTTCCATGTTACCGGTTTTGCGGTCAATCACCATCAGGCGACTGTCTTCACGGCGTTTGGTGGGGTGCTGGGCAATAAGGTTCAGCGGAAGATCGAACGTGAATTGTGAAAGCTTCATATTGCGTTTGCTGGTTTTACCTGCAGCTTACCGGGCAGGACGGGTAGGAACAGATACAAACGCAGCGGAGGGAAGATACCGGCTTTAAGTTCAAACCTGGTCTTACGGCACCGGGTTTGCACCTGTTTTACATTTAAAAGCGTGCAAAGGTATAAAAATTTTAACCGTCAAAAAAATCGGATTGCCCGGTTGCTCGTTTTTTCAGGCAATAAATTTTCTGCTTCCGGGTATGGCATCCAGCAGCTGCCGGGTGTAGGGGTGTTGGGGCTGGTTCCATAGGGCATCGGCATCGCCCGTTTCTACAATGCTGCCTTGTTGCATTACCAAAATGCGGTCGCTGATGTAGTGTACCACGGCCAGGTCGTGTGAAATAAAAAGCGAAGTGAACCGGTAAGCGGCTTTCAGTTCGTTCAACAGGTTCAGTACCTGGGCCTGCACGCTTACATCTAGGGCCGACACCGACTCGTCCCACACGATAAAGCGTGGTTCTAGTGCCAGTGCCCGTGCAATAACGATGCGTTGCCGCTGGCCTCCGCTGAATTCGTGCGGATAGCGGTGCAACTGGCGGGTACCCAGGCCCACCTGCTGCAGCAGGTAGGCGGCTTTTTCGCGGGCCTCATTACGGTTGGCAGCCCGCCGGTGCAGCAGCATGGGCTCCATAATGGCTTCGCCGATGCGCAACCGGGGATTGAGAGATGAATAAGGGTCTTGAAAAACAATTTGCAGGTGCTGCCGTTGGTGGCGCATGGCTGCAGCAGACAGTTGGGTAATATTGTTGCCGCCGATGTGAATGGTGCCGCTGTTGGGTTCAATCAGCCGCAGCAGTGTACGGCCCAGAGTGGTTTTGCCGCAGCCGCTTTCGCCTACCAGTCCAACCGTTTCACCCTCATAAATATCGAAACTAACGTTGTTTACGGCGGTTACGGCCGGTTGCTTGCGTTGCAGCAATGTGCGCCTGCTGCCAAATTGTACCGTAAGGTTGTGAACCGAAAGCAGCGGTTCCTTTTTTCCGGGTGCAACAACTGCTGACAGCGGGGTATTTTTTGCCGTAGCAGCAGCTGAGCCGGGGTTCAGAAAATCGCTTACCACCGGCAGGGGTTTGCCGCGGGGGTGCAGGGCCGGCCGGCATTCCAGCAGGGCACGGGTGTAGGGGTGTTGGGGGGCTCGCAGCACGGTGGCCGCATCGCCCTCTTCTACAATGCTACCCTGGTACATTACTGCCACCCGGTGGGCTATTTCTGCTACAATGCCCAGGTCGTGGGTAATAAACAAAAGGCCCATGCCCGTTTGCTGTTGCAGTTCCTGCATCAGCTCCAGCACATTTTTTTGTACGGTTACGTCCAGGGCGGTAGTAGGTTCATCGGCAATGAGCAGGCCGGGGTTGCAGCTCATGGCCATGGCAATCATCACCCGTTGTTTTTGCCCGCCGCTCAACTGGTGCGGATAACTGCTTAACAAGCTGGAGGCCCGGGGCAGTCGTACTTGCTCAAATAGTTGCAGTGCCCGCTGCCGGGCCTGCTTTTGGGTAAGGCCCAGGTGTTGTTGTAACACTTCCGTTACCTGTTGCCCGCAGGTAATTACGGGGTTGAGCGAGGTCATGGGTTCCTGAAAAATCATGCCCACCTCGTTGCCCCGCACGGCCTGCAGGGTTGCAGGGGAAGCCTGCAACAAGTTGGTTGTGCTGCCGTTGCGGCGTTGCAGCAAAATGCGCCCTGTTTCGTAAACGGTTGTGGCAGGCGATAAGAGTTGCAGTACCGAGAGGGCGGTTATGGATTTGCCGGAGCCGCTTTCGCCCACCAGCGCAACGGTTTGGCCTTGGTGTACCTGCAGCGAAATGCCGTGCAGCGCCCGCTGCAGGTTGTTGCCATTGCGGAACGAAAGGGTAAGGTCTTCTATGGAGAGCAGGGCTCCCATCAGTCTTCAAAACGAAGGTGTTTCACCGTATGCCCGTTGTTGATGAGCTGTTGCAGACTGCCGATGCCGATGCGCAAATGTTTTTCTACATACTGCTCGGTAACTTTTTTATCACTCTCTTCGGTTTTTACGCCTTCGGGTATCATGGGCTGGTCGCTCACCAGCAGCAAGGCCCCGGTAGGTATTTCGTTGTAAAAACCAACCGTAAAAATGGTGGCCGTTTCCATATCAATGGCCATGGCCCGCACTTTTTCGAGATAGCGTTTGAACTCTTCATCGTGCTCCCACACCCGCCGGTTGGTGGTGTAAACGGTACCCGTCCAGTAGTCGGAGTCAAAGTCGCGAATAGTGGTACTCACCGCTTTTTGCAGGGCAAACGCAGGCAGGGCGGGCACTTCTTTGGGAAAATAGTCTTCCGAGGTACCCTCGCCCCGTATGGCAGCAATGGGAAGAATGAGGTCGCCAATTTGGTTTTTCTTTTTCAAGCCCCCGCATTTGCCTAAAAAGAGAGCGGCTTTGGGCTTAACGGCCGACAGGAGGTCCATAACGGTGGCAGCGGTGGCACTGCCCATGCCAAAATTGATGATGGTAATACCGTCGGCTGTTGCGCATTGCATGGGGCGGTCGGTTCCCACAACAGGCACATTATGCCACTCGGCAAACAATTTTACGTAGTTGGTAAAGTTGGTCAGCAGAATATACTTTCCAAAGTCTTCCAAGGGCAGCCCGGTATAGCGGGGCAGCCAGTTTTTTACGATTTCCTCTTTCGTCTTCATACATGCTTCCGTTTTTGATTGCTGCGAATTTAATCATTTACTTTGGAGCATGGTTGTATTGGATTTTCCGCCTCCTGCTTTCCGCATTCGCACACAGCAGCGGCACGAGCAGATTTTCGACGCGTTGCGCCGCCGCTGGGTGCGGCTCACGCCCGAAGAATGGGTGCGGCAAAATGTGTTGCAATATGTAATAAAGGTGTTGCAATACCCGGCCGCGTTAATTGGGGTGGAAAAAGAAATAATGGTTGGCGGTTTGCGGAAACGGGTTGACATTTTGGTTTTCGACCGCAACCACCAGCCCTGGATGCTCATCGAGTGTAAGGCGCCTGCTATTGCATTAACCGATGCGGTGTTGCATCAGGCCATTCGCTACCACCGGGCGGCTCCGGCTTCGTATCTTGTAATTACCAACGGAGCGCAAACCCGTGCCTGGGAAAAAAAGCACCAGTCCCTGCAGGAAATGGAAACCCTGCCTCCATACCCGACCGCCTCAGAGCGACTGTAAAAAAGCCATTACATCCACACCGTCGGCATAGTCGGTTAACGACGGTTGCTGTGCCGCGCCAAATGGCAGACCGCCGGCGCCCACAACGGCCTGTACTTGCTGCTGTTGCCGCAGGGAGGCTGCAAGTATTTCGGGCGCCCCGGCATAATATTGGTAGTGCAGGGTTCCGATGGGCGAAAAATGGTCGGTGTTTTCAATCAGCACAATGCAATCGTTGGTCATGTAAAACCGGTTGTTCATGATGTAAATGGCCAACTGGTAGTCGTAATTGCTGCGGTATTTGTGATGGTCAAAGAAATAACTGTACTTGCGCAAGGCGTGCAGCAGCGGCTGAAAGTTGTACCCCTCGGGCACATACACCTGCGTTACATTGCGGCAGCCCAGTCCGAAATACAGCATAATATCATCGGCAAGGGCATCCAGTTGTTCGGGTGTTTCCCGGCCCGTAAGCACGGCAACCGATGTGCGGTTGCGGCGGATGATGGAAGGATAGCGGCCAAAATAATAATCGAAATAGCGGGCGCTGTTGTCGCTGCCGGTGGCAATGTAGGCATCGCAGTTTTTCAGCATTTCGGCAAAAGAAACCCATGACGCCACTTCGGGTTCCCAGCTGATCATTATTTCTACCAGGTGGCGCAGCAGTACATCGTCTTTGGACGAGAGCTTAATGATTTGTCGGTGCCCGCTGATGAACACGCATAAAAAGTCGTGAAAGCCAACCAGCGGAATGTTGCCTGCCATTACAATACCCACGGTACGGGGCGCCACTGTATTGGAAAGCTGATACTGCTGTATCCAGTTGCGCAGCGCCTGCCCCTGTAAAAAATGCGTTGCCAGTTGGCGGACGGCCTGTTGTTGAAATTCAGGCAAAAACCAGTTGTTTTTTATGTAAGCCTGCTGCATGGCCGCAGCCCAGTCGGCAGGCGGCGTGTCTGAAGCCGCTGCAGCAAGGTAATGCCCCAGCTTTTCCAAAATTTCAATTCTTTGTTGTAAATTCATTCCGCACTTTGGTTTACATTTGAAGTGCAAAATTAACTGAAACCTAACCCCCAAAACCGAATGCTATGGCGATAAAAATTACCGAAGAATGTATCAACTGCGGCGCCTGCGAGCCCGAATGTCCGAATAATGCGATTTATGAAGGAGGTGTGGAGTGGGCCATTTCCGATGGTACTTCTGTTAAAGGTCCTTATACGTTGCTGGATGGTACGGTAGTGGATGCCGATGCCAAACAACCTCCCCTGAGCATGGATACCTACTACATAACACCCAATAAATGTACCGAATGCCAGGGCTTTCATGAAGAGCCCCAGTGTGCAGCGGTTTGCCCGGTTGATTGCTGCGTACCCGACGAGCAGTACCGCGAAACCGTGGAAGAACTGCTGGCACGGAAAGAAAGGCTCCACCTCAGTTAACTTCTTTTTCATGCGCACCTTCCGGTGGGCATTTTACAACGGGTGATATGTCCCGTTAAAAAAAGGTGAAGGCGCAAGTGCCTTCACCTTCGTTTTTTATCTTGCAGCATGTTTCGTATTGTTGCAGCAATCATACTTTTATCAGGCCTGGTATCCTGCGAGGGAATGCAGGCCGACGCAAGAAAACACGATGCCCGCTACGAAAAGCAACTCCGCGAACTGATTGGAACCGATCAGGCTTTTTCGTACGATTGCGAAACCAAGGGGTATAAACAGGCATTTTTGCAGTATGCCGATGAAGCGGCCGTTTTGTTGCGCCCCGGTATGTTACCTTTGGAAGAAGATGCTGTTATACGATTTATAACGGCGCAGGAAGATACATCGTTTACCATGTCGTGGCAGGTAAAAGGAGCCGACGTTGCCCGTTCCGGCGACCTGGGCTATACCTACGGTGTTTATACAATAAAGGCCGGCACGCAAACACTGGAAGGAACCTATGTTTCCATCTGGAAAAAGCAGGCCGATGGTACCTGGAAATTTGTTCTCGACAGCGGAAATGATGGCATCGGAAATACCATAAACCCCAACAACCCATGACCCACCAACCAGCAAAGAAAAAAATTGCGCTAGTTACCGGCGGTTATTCCGGCGAAGCGGTAGTATCGTATAAATCGGCCCAAACCATACGTACCCATCTTGATCCTGCCCGGTACGAGGTATATCTCATTGATATTTGCAAAGAAGGCTGGTTTTATGCAGCCGATGACGGCAGCCGCACGCCCGTTAACCGCAACGATTTTTCCATACAGCATAACGGTACTACCATTTGTTTCGACGCCGTTTTTTTAGGCATGCACGGTACGCCCGGAGAGGATGGTAAGCTGCAGGGATATTTTGATATACTGCAAATTCCCTACACATCGTGCAGTGCCGCCACATCGGCTCTTACCTTTAACAAGCGCTACACTGTTGCCGTTGCGGCATTTGCAGGCATTCATGTGGCAAAAAGCGTACACCTGTTGCGCCAGCTACCTTACGATGTTGCCGCCATTGCGGCATCGTTGCGCTTTCCGGTTTTTGTAAAGCCCAACAACGGAGGCAGCAGTATTGGCATGAGTAAAGTAGATGCGCCTGCAGCACTGGCTGCCGCCATTGAACGTGCCTTTGCCGAAGACAGCCAGGTATTGGTGGAAGAAATGATAAAAGGGCGGGAGTTTACCATCGGCGTTTTTGAAAAAGAAGGAGAAGTAATAGCGTTACCGATGACGGAAGTTCGGGCACATGCCGATAAAGATTTTTTTGACTTTGAGGCCAAATATCAGGGCAAGAGCGATGAGATAACGCCTGCCAACGCTACGGCTGAGCAGTATGAAAAAGTAAGCGATGCCGCCCGCCGTATTTACCGTATCTTCAACTGTTCCGGAGTTATTCGTATTGATTTCATTTATCATGAAACCGAGCAGGTACCGTACATGCTTGAGATTAATACCATACCCGGCCAAAGCGATGCCAGCATTATTCCGCAGCAGGTGCGTGCTTACGGCTGGACTCTGGAACAATTTTACAGTACCTTAATTGAAGAAGCGCTCCGCAAAAAAAGCGCCGGACATTAAATGCAAGAACGTGTTTGAGTTTATTACCAAGCGATCCTTTTTTTTCAACTTGCTGGTGGCCATCGGTTTGGGTGTGGGCACTTTGTTTACTTTTTTAGCCCTGTTGAACCAAATTACCCGGCATGGCCAATATGTTACCGTACCCGATGTAAAAGGAAAGTCCATTGATGAAGCCCGGCGTATATTGGAAGCACAGGGCTTTCGGATTTCGGTACAGGACAGCGTATTTATCGACTCACTACCCCGGCTTTCCATCACCCGCCAGGTGCCGCTGCCTGGCGAGCAGGTGAAAATTAACCGCACCATTTACCTCACCATCAACCGGCAGGAACCGCCCACGATTGAAATGCCCAACCTGGTAGGACAAACCTTTCGCAGTGCCGAAATGCAGTTGCGCATGATGGGGCTCAAGCTGGGCGATACTACCTACAAACCCGATTTTGCCGTAGGCTCGGTGCTGGAACAACTTATTAACGGAAAACCCGTTAGCTTTGGCACACGCATACCCATGGGCAGCCGCATTGACCTGGTTTTGGGCGGTGGGGTGCAGCGTGTAGAAATGCCGGTTCCCAACCTGTTGGGCTTAACATTGGCCGAAGCCCGCCTGCTGTTGGAAGAAAACAGTATTTTACCGGGTGCAATAGTGGCCGATGGCGCCATTGCCGACAGTGCGGCGGCTTATGTATTTAAGCAAAACCCGCCCCCCCGTAACGAAGAAGGGGTGCCCTTGCGGATACGAGGCGGCCAACTGATAGATCTTTGGATTACTACCGATCAGGCAAAAGCCGATTCGGCAAAAACAAAAGCTTTTCAGCGCCCCGCAAAAATTCCGGAGCCTGTTGAGAATGAATATTAAAAACAAATAGAAAAATGAAAACGATAACCGTTGCAGAACTGAAAGCCCGCCTTGATGCCGGTGAAGCAGTGAACTTGGTGGACGTGCGAGAGCCATCGGAACATGCCGAATTTAACATAGGCGGTATCTTATTGCCTGTTGGGCAAATACTGGCCATGCAAACCGACGCCATTGACCATCTGAAAGACCAGGAGGTTATTTTTTACTGCCGCAGCGGGGCACGCAGTGCTAATGCCGCCCAGTTTGCCGAAACCATGGGTTTTACCAACACGTATAACCTGGTAGGAGGCATGCTGGCATGGCAGGATGCCTTCGGCCGTTAAAATCGAAGTGTTGTAAAAGCAAACGCCCCTCTGTACGAGGGGCGTGTTTGTTTTTATAGACGCCTGTTGTTTAAAAACGAATATTCAAACCCACCATATAGTTGCGGCCCGCCATGGGGAAAAAGAAATTTTCGGTAAACAGTTGGCCGGCAACAATAAAACTGTAGGTATAGCCATTGGTTTCGTACAGAGTGTTCCAGATGTTGTTAATCTGCAGCAGCAGCTCGGCCTTGCTTAACTTGCGCAGCGGCAGGGTCCAAATCCAGCGCAGGTCCTGAACAAAATAACCCGGCAGCACCCGTCCGGGGTTGGCCGTATTGTCCATAAACTGATCGCTTACCCCCTTGCTGATGAGGCTTACCGCGTGCCTTTTTAACGGACGTGTATTGATGCTGAAACTGCTTACCCAATCAGGCGAAAAGCTCATGGGCGTTGAACCCAGTACGGTGGCACGGTTGCCTATCAGGTCGAAGTTGCTGTCGTATTCGGGTACCAGGTCGGTAAAATTGAGAATGCGGTTGCGGCTCCAGGTGATGTTGCCTTCGGCATCGAGCCATGAGTTGAACTTGTATGCACCCTGCAGCTCAATACCCAGCCTAAAGCTGTTGGGCACGTTGGTACGAATGGCATCGCCCACATCGTTTATGGCGCCGGTAAGTACCAGCTGATCGCGATAGCGCATGTAAAAGAAGTTGGCATTCCAGTTATACGTTGCCGTAGTTTGTGTAAAACCGGCCTCAATGTTGTGCAACTGTTCCCGTTTGGGGCGGGGGTCCGTTTCATCGCGTTCATAATCATCGCGGTTGGGTTCTTTGTTGCCTACGGCATACGAAGCGTACAGGGTATTGTTGTTTTTGCGATAGGTAAGGCCCAGTTTGGGGTTTACAAAATCCCAACGGTCATCCACAACAACGGTGGGGTATTTGCGTGTGCCGGTAAAGCTGTAGCGTACGGCCCGGTACTGCAGGTCGGTAAACAGTTCCAGGTAGTCGCTTAGCCGGTAGTTCCACTTGGCATAGGTGTTGGCATCGGTTTTAACGGCATCAAAATCGTACCAGCGATAGCGGTTGGGAATGCCGATGGCGGCCCAAATTATTTCGCCAAAGTGGTCGCCCCGGTACTCGCTGTACCCGCCGCCCACTATCAGTTCGTGGCGGTCTTTTTTGTACTGCACGCTGTACAGTCCGCCGTAAAAATCATTGTCCAGCCATAGTTGCCGGATGAGGTCGGTACGGCGTATCCGGGTTGTACCAATCTGTACATCGGGCAGGCCATAACTGCTGAAGCGGTTGTTGTGGCGAAACTGTTCGTAATAACCGGCTCCTTTCGACCAAAACAGCGTGAGGTTGGTATTGAGGTTCGGGTTCCACGCGTGGTTCAGGAAAAACTGATAATGGTCTTGCTGGTAATTGTCGGTTTGGTTTTCGTACAAATACACGTTAAAGCGGCGGGGATCGCTGTTGAAGAGGTTCAGCGAATCCTGCCGGGTAAAATACAGCACCCCGATGTTGTTAAAATAGTGGGCCAGCAGCGCATCGGGCTGGTTGCGCAGTTTGGCTTCGGGTATGCCGTTCCAGGCCTGATAGGTTTTTTCTTTACCGCTGATGATGTTAAAGCGGATGGATGTTTTTTTACTCAAATAAGCACCGCTCAGGTAAAATGATCGCAAGTCGGTAGCGGCGCGGTCAATAAAGCCATCGCTGGTAATACGGCTGAGGCGGGCATCGAGGGTAAAGTGGTTGCTGATGAGGCCCGACCCTACTTTAACGGTATGCTTCCAGGTATGAAAACTGCCGGCACTGTTATTTACTTCGGCATAGGCTTTTTCGTTAAACTCGTTGGTGCTGAAGTTCATGGTAGCGCCAAAAGCACCCGCTCCGTTGGTACTGGTACCCACGCCGCGTTGTATTTGCACACTGGCAACGGAGGATGCGAGGTCGGGCAGGTTCACGAAAAAGATGCCCTGGCTTTCGGCATCGTTATACGGTATGCCGTTAATGGTCATGTTTATGCGGGTGGCATCGGTGCCGCGTATGCGCAACCCCGTGTAACCTACACCGTTACCCGCATCGCTGGTAACCACCACCGAAGGGGTATGGTTGAGCAAAAAAGGAATATCCTGCCCCTGGTTGCGTTTTTCAATTTCGGCCTTGGTGAGGTTGAATTTGGCAAAGGGTGCATGGTCGGCTGCACGGGAGGCCCTTATTTCAACGGGTTGTAAAAACAGGCTTTGTGCCTCTAATGCAATCAGCAGGCCGCTAACGGTTTGCTGTACCTGCACATCCAGTTCGTGCTGTTGGTAACCAATGGAGGTTACCAACAGTTTGTAAGTGCCTTTACGGCCCACTTCAACCGCAAATCGGCCCGCTTCGTTGGTGGCGGTGGCGCCTTGTCCTTGGATGCTTACGGTGGCGCCGGCAATCGGCTTTTGCGTGGATGCATCTACCACGGTTCCGCCCACTTGCAGTTGGGCGAGGGAGATTTGTTGCGTGAAAAGCACCAACATTCCCAGTGTCAATTTTTTCAGCATGCTGAAACCTTTTAATGGTTAAAAAATTGAAACGGAAATGCTGCGTAACGGAAAGAGGATAGCAAGAGGAGGCCTCCATCCCTGCGCAGGCATTACCCTGATCAGGTTCTACGGGTTTGTTCTCAGCACCCCGGCCTTGCGGCAGGGGGCACCCCGGGAATCTGTGCAGCCGTTCCATCCGGACCCGGCAACGATGCAAAGGTAAATTCTTTTATTTCATTGTAACAAATCCAAACTTGCAACGTATTACTTGCAAACCGGTTGCATATGAAGCAATGGATGTGCCTGATTCTTTTTATTACAAGTGTTTTATCGGCATCTGCCCAGCAGTCTTTCGTTGAAAACGAGGCTGAATACCGCAATGTGGCGCCTTTTCGTAAAATTCGGGTGGGCGATGGTATTGAATTGATCATCACGCAATCAGAAAAAGTAAGTGTGGCCGCCACGGCTTCCCGCCCCGAATACCTGCGGCGCCTGAAGACTGAAGTGGTGGATGATATGTTGAAGTTGTACTACGACCGGGAGTCGCTGAGCGACTGGACCGCCTCGGGCAAAAAACTCAAAGTATATGTATCGGTTGCCCGGCTGGAGCAGCTTACGGCGGTGGCAGGTGCTGTAGTGCGAGTGGAAGGAGAATTGAAGGCGTCTGATTTGCAGTTGGCGGTTCGTTCGGGTGCATCCTTTCGGGGAAATGTGCAGGTGTCAAAAGCAGTTGTTGAAGCAGAAAGTGGCGCCCGGATGCAGTTGAGCGGCGAGGCAGGAAATCTTTTTGTTAATGCCAGCAGTGGCGGACGGGTGGAAGCGTTTGATTTAGCCGCCGGCAGGGCCGATGTAAAAGTTGCATCAGGTGCGGTGGTGCAAACCACTGCCGGCGAAGACCTGGTACTCTATGCCAGCTCGGGAGGCAGCATTCGTTACAAGGGCAATGCAAAGATTGCCGGTTTACATATCAAATCGGGCGGTACGGTACGTAAGTATAACGAGTAAACAAAAAAATATGAAACAACTTTTTCTATTCGCATTGGGTTTCCTGGCGCTGTTGGGCATAAGCCGGGCACAGCAGTCGATCATGGTGGTTAACGATGCGAATGCCGAACTGCGTAATACGGGCAACTTTCAGAGCATTGTGGTGTCGCATGCCATTGACCTGGTAATCAGTCAGGGTAATGAAAACGCGGTGGTGGTTAGCGCAGCCGAGCCGGCTTACCGCGACCGTATCAAAACCGAAGTG
This sequence comes from Lacibacter sp., assembly GCA_046297415.1. Taxonomy (GTDB): domain Bacteria; phylum Bacteroidota; class Bacteroidia; order Chitinophagales; family Chitinophagaceae; genus Lacibacter. The sequence continues at coordinate 4,427 of JBKBIL010000005.1, read as the reverse complement.
CGGGATGGCGTGTTACGCATAACTTTTGAAGGAAGCGGCAGGTTGAACCTCAATAAAAAGAATCCGGCGCTGAAAGCCTATGTTTCGGTGCAGCAACTGCGTTCAGTGGAAGCGGGAGGTGCCTGTAATGTAAAGGTGAACGGTACGCTGCGCAGCGAGGAGCTGAAAATTAAACTCAGCGGTGCCTCGCAGTTTAAAGGCGAAGTGCAGGCCAATTCGTTAAAAGTAGTGCAAAGCGGTGCCTCCACATCAAAAATCAATGGCCGCGTTACCAACCTTGATGTGCAGGTTACCGGCGCCAGTGATTTTAACGGTTTTGATTTGGTTGCCGATAATGGTATGGCCAATGCCAGCGGCGCTTCGGATATTAAAGTAACGGTAAATAAAGATTTGAAAGTGTACTGCAGCGGCGCCAGTGATGTGCAGTATATGGGCGCCGGCGTTATCAGCGAGTTTCGCACCAGTGGCGCCAGCAGCATTCGCAAACGGGAACAAAAATGAATTTTTTGTTTGGATTGAAATACCGGAATCCTTAATTTTGCATTCCAAATCGCGAAGTAGAGCAGCGGTAGCTCGTCGGGCTCATAACCCGAAGGTCGGAGGTTCGATCCCTCCCTTCGCAACACAGCAACCCTCACGCATGCGTGAGGGTTTTTTGTTGGTATCAAATCTTGCGTTACGCAGATACAGCTGCCGCCGGGGCGAAATCGAAAATGCTGAAAATTTTATAGCGCCTGCGGAGTTCTGCCCGACCAATCCGGACAGTCATCTGTGGGGTTTGTGTAGGGAAGGGGAGATTGGAGGTAAGCGGCCTGAGGTTGTGAAAAAGTTTTTGTCTACTTCATAATCCCGGGGTCGGCTGCACAGGACCCCGGGGTGAAAAAACAAGTTTCCAAACATCCGCCCTCTTTGTGGCTTTTGAAGCGTGCCGGGAGTGGCGCAGCAGCCGGTGGTTCAGGTTTTGGGTATGGCCGATGTAGTATTGGTCAATTGAAGGTGCTTATGGATGTATGTAGGTGAAATAAAAAAGCCTCCCGAAGGAGGCTGAAAGCTGTGGAGAATACCGGATTCGAACCGGTGGCCTCTTGCATGCCATGCAAGCGCTCTAGCCAACTGAGCTAATTCCCCGTTTGAGGACGGCAAAGATAAAACCATGAACCATATTCACAAAATGATTTTGCCGGCTTATTTTTTTCGGAAAAATAACCGAATGGGAACGCCCTTGAAATTAAAGTTTTTGCGCAACTGATTTTCGAGATAGTTTTTGTAGGGTTGTTTCACATCGTTGGGGTGATTGCAGAAAAACGCAAAAGAGGGTACTGCTGTGGGCAGTTGTGTCATGTACTTTATGCTCACGGGCACGCCCCGTACCACCGGGGGATGGTAGGCGGCTATTGCTTTTTGCAAAAAATCGTTCAGTTGGGCGGTAGGTATTTTCCGGCTTTTGTTTTCCACTACTTGAAGTGCCGTTTCGATGGCTTGCATGATGCGGATTTTTTCGGTAGCAGAAATGAACAGAATGGGAACGTCGTTAAAAGGTGCCAGCCGGCTGCGGAGTTCCCGCTCATAATCGCGGGCCGTATTGGTTTCTTTGGGTACCAGGTCCCATTTGTTTACCAGCAGCACGATGCCTTTCCCTTTTTTGGCCGCCAGCGAATAAATATTCAAATCTTGTTGCGTAATGCCTTTGGTGGCATCCAGCAGCAACAAGCACACGTCGGCTTCGTCCATGGCCCGAATGGCGCGGATAACCGAGTAAAACTCCAGGTCTTCGTTTACCCGGTTTTTCCGGCGGATACCGGCGGTATCTATCAATATGAATTCTTTTTGATACCGCTTGTAGTGCGTATGAATGGTATCGCGGGTGGTACCGGCAACGTCGCTAACAATGGTACGCTCTTCGCCCAGCAGGGCATTCAGCAACGATGATTTGCCCACATTGGGCTGGCCGATGATGGCGATTTTTGGAATGGATGTTTCGGACACGGTGGCTTGCTCATCGGGTATAAGTGCGGTGAGGGCATCCAGCAGTTCGCCGCTGCCGCTGCCGGTCATGGAAGAAATAAAAAAAATGTGTTCAAAGCCCAGGGAGTAAAATTCGCTGGCTTCGAGCAGCCGGTCGTGGTTATCTACTTTATTAACGGCCAAAAACACCGGTTTGGTAGTGCGGCGGAGTACATCGGCCATGGCCATATCCAGGTCGGTAATACCGGTGGCAGCATCGCACATAAACACCACGGCGTTGGCTTCTTCCAAGGCTATTTTAACTTGTTTGCGGATTTCTTTTTCGAATACATCTTCACTATCGGGCACAAAGCCGCCTGTATCTACCACATTAAAGGTTTTACCGTTCCAGTCGGCCACGCCGTACTGCCGGTCGCGGGTAACGCCGCTCTGGTCATCCACAATGGCTTTGCGCTCCTGCAACAGGCGGTTGAAGAAGGTGCTTTTGCCCACATTGGGTCGTCCCACAATTGCAACGGTAAATCCGGCCATATTCGTAAAATAAGGCGCAAAATTACTGATTCGGGGCCGAAGTGTTGCCGCACGGGCTGTTAATGATACCCAAACTCCCGCAGAAAGAGGTCGTTATCGCGCCAGCGGGGGCGCACTTTTACAAACAGTTCGAGGTACACTTTTGCGCCGAGAAACTGCTCAATGTCGGCCCGGGCCAGGGTGCCCAGTTTTTTAATCATGCTGCCGCCGCTGCCGATGAGGATGGCTTTTTGGGTTTCGCGTTGTACAATAATGTCGGCCGTGATTTTGATGACGCCGTTTTCCTGTTCTTTATAGGAGGTTACCAGAACGGTGCTGTGATAGGGTATTTCATCTTCAAACAAGGTGAAAATCTTTTCCCGCACCAGTTCGCCTACAAAAAAGCGGGTGTGCAGGTCGGTAAGCTGGTCTTCGTCAAAAAAAGGCTCGCCTTCGGGCAGCAGTTCCAGTATGGGTTGCAGAAAGCGTTTTTTGTTGATGCCCGATGCGGCGGATATGGTGAGCACTCCTTTGCAATAAGGTTGGGCGGCAAAGTAGGCCCGGGCCGCTTCGAGCCGTTCGGCGCTTACGGTGTCGAGCTTGTTGATTACCACAAGGCTGGGCACCTTCAGTTGCAGCGAGCGGAACAGCCGGTCGTTTTCTTCCCAATCGTCGTTCACATCCAGCATCAGCAGGGCCACATCCGCATCTTCCAGGGCATTTTTCACGCTTTGCATCATGCGATGTTGCAGTTTGTATTTGGGCTCGATGATGCCGGGGGTGTCGGATAGCACCACCTGGTAGTCTTTATCGGTAAGAATGCCCTTGATGCGGTGGCGGGTGGTTTGCACTTTGGGCGATATAATGGCCAGCTTTTCGCCCAGCAGGGCGTTGAGCAGGGTACTTTTACCCGCATTGGGCTTCCCGAAAATGTTGACAAAACCAACTTTCATGCTGCAAAGATGGCGGTTTAAGGGTGGCCAACAAATGGGAAATGGGCGGGTGCTGCCGCTTAACCAAATCGCGCCCCCAAAAAATTCTTAAAAAAATGTTTAAAGCTGATTTGTTAAAAATAAGTTGAAATACCTATTTTCGTTATCCCTTATACATCCTGCATAGGATTTACCTATTCCCCAACAGCCCTGTAACCGCATTAAACACACTATACACTTCCAATCCTGGCAAAACTTTGTTCGGCTGAACCTGTGGGCCTGTTGTTAAAACCAACCATTGATGCTATTGCCAAAACTGCTTATGCTCGAAGAACGGCGTGACAGCAATCTGTTGCACGTTGCTGCTCCTTTTCACCATTCCCATAATCCCCTTTCTGCATTTTCAAATCAAATGTGTATGCCTCGTTTTTACTCGCAGTTGCTTGCTGTAATGCAATCATTTTTCAGCAAATTCATGCTGGGAGTAATCTTTCTGATCCTTATGATGAATGCTGCCCGTGCACAATCGGGTGGTATTTATGAAGGGTACGTATTTCTCGATGTAAATGGAACTTTCACCACCTACCACCTGCAAACAAACACCAATGGCACCTATTTTGACGGGGTCAACCTGGGAACTTTTTGTAATGCACAATCCCTTGTTTTCAGGGGTGGTGAAAACAAAATTTTCAAGTGCGGCAGCTGCGATTTTACGGGCGGTGCCATCTATTACAGAGTGTACAGGCAGGGCAACAGTGCGCCCGGTTTCACACAATTACTGATGGGATTCGGTTCTGATATATCGGGAGCCGGGCCGGGTTGTCAGAATCAAATCTGGCAAACCACATCCGGTACGCAGAATATTCTTGCCGGACTAACAAACGGAACCTATATATTAGAAGCTGTGTTCAACTCATAAGTGCAATTTTTAGGAACAAATGACAAAATGCTTTTGAGGGCATTTTGTCATTTGACTGAGTAGCGCAATCTTTGGATTGTCTATGTCTAAAAATTACACAC
>JBKBIL010000004.1:266427-268046 GCA_046297415.1 Lacibacter sp. | reverse complement strand
TGTGTGTAATTTTTAGACATAGACAATCCAAAGATTGCGCTACTCAGTCAAATGACAAAATGCCCTCAAAAGCATTTTGTCATTTGTTCCTAAAAATTGCACTTATGAGTTGAACACAGCAGATGTTTATGATGGCAAAGATTTGAAGAAATGGGCAACACCAAAACCATACAAAAAAATGATTGTCTTTGATAATAAATCAACATCAAAGACTTTTGGAAAACTAAGCGAAAATGAAGCATTTGAAAAAATGAAAAAAAACTATCCAGAAATCTTCAATCATCTTGAACCATTCAAAGAAAAAGCAAAAAAGCGTTTTGACAAAGGTGAATATTGGTGGGAATTGAGAAACTGTGCTTATTATGATTTGTTTGAAAAACCGAAAATCATTTTCCCCAATCTTCAAAACAACAATAAGTTTGCATTTGATGATGCAGGTGTTTATTTGAATGCTCCAGCAGTTTTCCTGCCTTCCAATGATAAAGCATTATTAGCGGTTCTAAACTCAAAAGTTGTTTGGCATTTTTTAAAAAGTGTTTGTGTAATGAGAAGCGGTGGCTATATCGAAGTTAAACCACAATACTTTGAGCAAATTCCAATACCAAATATTGACGCTACAATCCAAAATAAATTAACCGTACTATCTGAAAAAGCAATTCAAGCGAAAACAAATAATCAGCAAGCAGATATTACTGAAATTGAAAACCAAATTGACCAATTAGTTTATCAGCTTTACGGCTTAACGGAAGAAGAAATCAAGATTGTAGAACAATCTTGATTCACGAGCACCCATGAAATAAACATAAAAAAATACGACCTAAATCACCATCATTAAAAATTCAACCAAATAAAACATGGCGATTAACTAATTTGAACCTAAAGGTCTTGCGAAAAAAAATGGTGAACAATTAAAAATTGTGGAAGGAAATGGATAAAAATAATACCGCTCCTACGGAGCTATTATGATGCCGCTCCTACGGAGCTATTATGATGCTGCTCCTACGGAGCTATTATGATGCCGCTCCTACGGAGCTATTATGATACTGCTCCTACGGAGCTATTATGATGTTGCTCCTACGGAGCTATTATGATGTTGCTCCCACGGAGCTATTATGATGTTGCTCCTACGGAGCTATTATGATGTTGCTCCTACGGAGCTAATTAAAAATTGAAAAACACCACCAAGTGAGAACAACAAACAGCCCCATCGGGGCAATAACATAAACGAAAAACGAAAATAATCACGAATACAAATAGCCCCATCGGGGCTTTATCCTAATAGAAACGTATAAAAACAAAATTAATCAGCCCCGTAGGGGCGCAATAAACCAAACGTTGGCAATTACATATATTGCGAATGATTTTGCTCCCACGGAGCTATTATGATGTTGCTCCTACGGAGCTATTACGATGTTGCTCCTACGGAGCTAATTAAAAATTGAAAAACACCACCAAGTGAGAACAACAAACAGCCCCCATCGGGGCAATAACATAAACGAAAAAGAAAATAATCACGAATACAGATAGCCCCATCAGGGCGTTATCCTAATAGAAACGTATAAAAACAAAATTAATCAGCCCCGTAGGGGCGCAATAAACCAAACGTTGGCAATTACATA
>JBKBIL010000004.1:0-266327 GCA_046297415.1 Lacibacter sp. | reverse complement strand
GTTGCTCCTACGGAGCTAATTAAAAATTGAAAAACACCACCAAGTGAGAACAACAAACAGCCCCATCGGGGCAATAACATAAACAAAAAAGAAAATAATCACGAATACAGATAGCCCCATCAGGGCGTTATCCTAATAGAAACGTATAAAAACAAAATTAATCAGCCCCGTAGGGGCGCAATAAACCAAACGTTGGCAATTACATATATTGCGAATGGTTTCGCTCCCACGGAGCTATTATGATGTTGCTCCTACGGAGCTAATTAAAAATTGAAAAACACCACCAAGTGAGAACAACAAACAGCCCCATCGGGGCAATAACATAAACAAAAAAGAAAATAATCACGAATACAGATAGCCCCATCGGGGCGTTATCCTAATAGAAACGTATAAAAACAAAATTAATCAGCCCCGTAGGGGCGCAATAAACCAAACGTTGGCAATTACATATATTGCGAATGATTTTGCTCCCACGGAGCTATTATGATGTTGCTCCTACGGAGCTATTACGATGTTGCTCCTACGGAGCTAATTAAAAAATGAAAAACACCAACAAGTGAGAACAACAAACAGCCCCCATCGGGGCAATAACATAAACGAAAAAGAAAATAATCACGAATACAAATAGCCCCATCGGGGCAATAACATAAACGAAAAAGAAAATAATCACGAATACAAATAGCCCCATCGGGGCGTAAAAAATTATGGCAAACACATATACCCAAATTTATTTACACGTTGTATTTTCAGTAAAAGGACGACAAAGCCTGATTCATAAACACTGGAAAGAAGAATTGCACAAATACATCTGTGGCATTGTAAACGGAAAAGAACAAAAAGTGTATGCTATTGGAGGCGTTGCAGACCACATACATATACTACTTAGCATTAAACCGCATATCGCTTTATCGGATTTGGTAAGAGACATTAAAGCTAATTCATCAAAGTGGATTAATGAAAAAGGATTGGTAAAAGGGAAATTTCAATGGCAAGAAGGCTTTGGTGCATTTTCGTATGCCCAATCGCAATTGGATACAGTTATTGCATATATCAACAATCAGGAACAACACCACCAAAAGAAAACATTTAGGGATGAATATGTAGAACTGTTACAAAAATTCAATATTGATTATGATGAAAAATATTTGTTCGAATGGATTGAATAATACCGCTCTTATGCAGCTCAATAAAACCAAACAAAACATGCTGTAATGATGTTGCGGCAACGAAGCTTATTTTCGCTGTTGTAACCCAAATAAACTAATTGGTTTACAAGCTTTAGAGCTTGACCGTAAAAATCTGAGAACAACTAACCCACTGAAATACCCACGCCTCACAGCCACATAATTACGCACGGCTTGTTTCATTTTTTCAGCTGTTCATGAAGTGCTGGACGGTTTGCTAAATCACCAGCCAACACACAAACCAAATTTTTGCATAAAGTGGGCGCAATGCCAAACTTGTTTGGGCTATGCCGAACGGAGCAAAAAATATCAGCTAAACTTTGCGGCAGCATGTGGTTGCTTCGCCGCACCAACCACAGCAAAGCCTACGACAGGCAAGAAGGGCAGCAGCTACAGCGGCTTACGCATAATTTTTTTATTTTAAAGGCATTCGTGATTGCTTCGCTGCTGGCGTAATGGCAGGAGCAGTGCTTTGCATTGCTGTTTTTATGGTAGGTTAAAGTGCAGTTCTTCAATTAAACTTTTGTGCTAAAAATCCGCCACTGTGCCAAGGAGTAAATTTTGATATTAAGGCACAAGGCTTACCGCCTGCTGATAGACTTGATGGTGTAGTAATAAGAAGGCACGGCACAGGGGCAGGGTGCCACTTCGCGGGTTGATTTTAAACAGATGTTTACCGGCACCGAATCGGTAAGGCTGCGGTATTGCGCCGGCAGTTCATTTTCTTTTACCTGGTAAAACGTCCAGTTGCCTACACGCCGTATGGCAAAATACCAGCCCAAACCGCCCGCCGCCGGGTCGCCGCCCCAAAAGATATGTCCTTCCGCACAAAAGTCGAGATTGGGTGGCACGGGCTTAATGCAGGCCTCTGCCCCCAACATGGCAACAAAAAGCAGGGCAATCAACTTTTTCATAAACAGGCTTTTGGTAAGCAGTACAAAAATAATGGTTCGCCGCAGTTGTTGCGGTTAACCCTGCCGGCGCTGCCGAATGAGTTCCAGCACTTTTTCGGTTTTCACGTCACGGTTTTGCCGGATGCTTTCTGCCGTGGGCGCCACCCACACGTCGGGCGGCACGCCGGTGCCTTTTTGCGGAATGCGGCTGTTAATTACAATGCGGTACAGGGGCAGGCGCATGCGCAGCCGGGTATTAGGCAGCGTAACATCGGGTATAAAACCGCCGTTATTGCCGTAATAGCCGCCGCCGGTTTCTTCGCCCACGAGGGTTACATTCGGCTGTCCTTTTACATTGGCCAAAAACATAGTGGTGGCCGAAAACGAGTATCCGCCCGTTAGCACCCATACCTGTCCGTTATAATGCAAGCGGTGTGGCCGGTACGTGCGGCCGCTGAAAAACCGGAAGTTGTACAGGCTGTCGTTTATTTTTTTGTTCAGCACCCGCATACCCACATTGGTAATGAAATGGCGCGATACACGGGCTTGGGTGCGCACAGTGCGGCGGACGGCAAACATGGAGTCGGTAAAGCGAAACGGCTCGTTTTTTATGAGGCGGGTAAGCAGCAACGACGACTGAATGAGGCCACCGGGGTTACTGCGCACATCCAGCACCAGGTTGGGTATTTGCTGTTGCCGCAGTTGGCGAAAGGTGCGGCGCAGGTAGCCGCGGCGTAAGGCGTTGTTAAAGGTGTTCAGCCGCAGGGTGGCCAGTTGGTGGGCCGTGTCGATTTGAAATTGGCGGATGCGCTGCTGCTCCCGCACGGTACGTGTGGTATCCATTTGCGGCCGTACAAACGGGGGCACATCGGGCGTGGACCTACCGGTAGCGGCAGCCATGCGGCGGCCGGTTGTTCGCAGGGCGGTTTGCGGCCGGCCTTCAAAATCGCGGTATTCAATCGTAAACAGAGTGTCGTTCGGAAAACGGCTGTGGTAAAACCGCGGAAAGTTGTTGCTGATGTTTTGATAGGCAAAGGTTACGGCATAGCCATCGAGGGGAATTAAGCTGCGAAAGGTATCAATCAGCTGCTTCGAAGTTCGGTTGTTGATTGCCGTTACCTGCATGCCGGGCTGCAGCACGGTATCGCGGCGGTTGGCATTGCCGGTGATTATCAGCGTAGAATCATCGAGCACTTTCAGTTGCAGCGGAAAAAGTTGTTGCCGCAATACCTGTTGCATGGGGCCGGCATAATAACGGTTGTATTGATGTGAATGCCGCACGCTGGTATGGCCACAGCGTAATACCGCTACGGTTTCGTTCAGCAGGTTGCGAAACTGCAGCTCCGTCATGGAGTCGTTACAAAGCCGGCGGGCCCGTTCAAATGCGGCGGCAACGCTATCGGGCGTTGCGTACCAGTACAACGAAGGGTGGTTGGTACGCAGGGTTTGCTCGGCCACCTGCAGGTCGGCAAGTAGCTGGGCGGGCGCATACCGCTTTTCCGGTGTAAACGACAGGTAACCGGCCGTACCACAGCCGCTCAGCAAGCCAAGCAGTAAGGCGCCAATACCATAGGTGCGCAACTTCATACCGGTTTTTATTTTCGGAAAGCGTTCCACCCTTGTGCGGTTAGCGCATAGCGGTTGCCGCCCCGGGTAATAAGGGTGGCACCTTCGGATGGAGGCGTAATATAGCCAATAACACTGATGCCTTCCACATCTTTCACCTTGTCGTAGTCGGCCTGTGCAATGGTAAACAGCAGCTCATAATCTTCGCCGCCGCTGAGGGCACAGGCGGTGGGGTCCAGTTCCAGCTTGTAGGCAAAATCCTTCGCATCGTCGTGCACGGGTATTTTGTCTTCATACAACACTACCCCCACGTTGCTTTGTTTGCAAATGTGCAGCATATCACTGCTCAGCCCGTCGCTCACATCCATCATGCTGGTAGGCGTTAAACCCACCTGCTCAAAAAAGGCAATCACGTCTTTGCGGGCTTCGGGTTTCAGCAGGCGGCCTACGATGTAATCGCGGCCTTCCAGGTCGGGCTGCACGCCTTTGGTTTCCAAAAACACTTTCTTTTCCCGCTCCAGCAGCAACAGGCCCAGGTAGGCGCCGCCCAGGTAGCCGCTCACGCATACCAGGTCGTTTACCTGTGCGGTACTGCGCTTCACAAACTTATCGGGCGCCACCTCGCCGATGGCGGTTACCGAAATCACAAATCCTTTTTGGGATGAGGTGGTATCGCCTCCCACCAGGTCCACCCCATACGCATCGCAGGCGGCGTAAATGCCCTCATAAAACTCTTCCAATGCCTCTACGCTAAAGCGGTTGCTAATGGCCAGGCTTACCACGATTTGCGTGGGCTGGGCATTCATGGCATACACATCGCTCAGGTTTACCACCACACTTTTATAGCCAAGGTGCTTCAGGGGGGTGTACATCAGGTCGAAGTGTACTCCTTCTACCAAAAGATCGGTGGTAATAACGGTTTGCTTGCCGAAATGATCTATTACGGCCGCGTCATCGCCCACCCCCACAATGGAAGAGGCGTTCTGAAATTCGATGTTTTTGGTGAGGTGGTCAATCAGGCCAAATTCGCCCAGCGTTGCTATTTCAGTTCTTTGTTCGGACATAGTTTTTTGTTGAAGGTTACATAGTAGCCCGGCCGGTTGCGGTTTTGCGAGAACGGCCGGCAGCATTATTCGTGTGTGCCGGCAATCCAGCGCAAGAGTTCATCGTGTATCAGGCCGTTGGTGGCCACCAGATGCGGCTGGTAGGGCGAGTAAGCATTGCCGGCAAAATCGGTTACCCGGCCGCCTGCTTCCTGCACCATCAAAAAACCGGCGGCACTGTCCCAGGCCTGCAGCTTGTGTTCATAAAACCCGTCGAACCGGCCTGCCGCCACCCAGCAAAGGTCAATGGCAGCACTGCCCAGGCGGCGTACCGGTATGCCTTTGCGGATGAGGCGGCCAAATACTTCGAGCGGGCCGTTGGGCTGATCGAGGTACGTGTACGGAAACCCGGTTACCAGGCAACTGTGCAGCACCTCGGTTTGCGTACTTACCCGTATGGGCTTATCGTTCAAAAAAGCGCCCTTGCCCCGTTCGGCAAAATAAAATTCGTTTAAAAAAGGGCTGTACACCGCACCCATGATCATTTCGCCCGCTTTCTCCAGTCCGATGCTGACACAACAGATGGGAATACCGTGGGCGAAGTTGACCGTTCCGTCAATGGGGTCCACAATCCACTTGTACTCCGAGTCTTGCACATGCGCCCCGGTTTCTTCGGTCAAAATCTGATGCGAAGGAAATGCCTCCCGAATTACCTGCATAATGGCTGCTTCCGAAGCATGGTCGGCCTCGGTTACAAGGTTATTGACGCCTTCTTTATGGCTGATGCGGAAATCTTTATCAAAAAAATGAACCAGTTGTGCGGCGCCGGCCCGGGCGGCCGCCATCAAAGTTTGCTGAAACATGCGCAAAGATAGCCTGCAAAGCGCCAATGCAGTACCGTAAAGCAGCATTTTGCACGTGATGTGCAAGAGTTTCATTATTTTCAAACCCGCCTATAAACCACCCGCCTATGGCACGTTACGATGAAATTTCGGAAACCAACTGGCTTACCAAAAAAGAAAAACGAATTCAAAAAGCCAACCTGTTTGTACTGTTTTTTGCACTGGCCGACCTGTTTTTGCTGCTCTTCCGGCCGGTGCGCCGCTACCATTTTCAAGACTTTCCCAATTACCACCTCATTGGCATTTGCCTGTTGTTGATACTATCCATTGTACGCTTATGGCAGGCCTATGAGGAGGGCAAAGACCCCTATATGGAAGCCTCCCGTGCATGGCGGGCGCAGCACGATATGTTGGGCGCTTACGATTTCGAGGGCCCGGGACCCGACTACTCCAACAAATGGCACAACGTGCTGTTCTTTACGGGCAGCCTTGCCGGCTTTGGCCTGATAGGCTGGGAACTGGTAAAACGATTGATGTAACACGAAGCCATTGCGCATACGCATGGCACACATTCCGAAGCCCGGCATCCTGCCTTTCGGGTAATCTTCCGTTTCTCCCGCTTGTCCGCAACACGTTTAATGCCTGCGGCTGTTTCCGATTTGAGATTGCCGTTTTTAGCCGTTAGTTTTGGAGCGCCGCTATGCAGCTATCGGTTATCATTGTCAACTACAACGTCCGCTATTTTTTAGAGCAGTGCCTGCTGTCGGTACGGCGTGCGCTGGAGGGCGTGCAGGGCGAAGTGCTGGTGGTGGACAATGCTTCTACCGATGGCAGCCGGGCCTACCTGGAACCCCGTTTCCCGGAGATACGGTTTTTCTGGAACGAACAAAACCTGGGCTTTGCCAAAGCCTGCAACCAGGCTTTTCGGGTGAGCAGGGGCCAACTGGTGCTGTTTCTGAATCCCGATACGATTGTACCTGAAGATTGCTTTCACAACTGCCTGGCTTTTTTTGAAAGCCACCCCCGGGCCGGCGCCCTGGGTATTCGCATGCTCGACGGGAAGGGCCGCTTTTTACCCGAAAGCAAACGGGCTTTTCCCGGCCTGCTTACCTCTTTTTTTAAGCTGAGCGGACTGGCAGCGCTTTTTCCCCGATCCCGGGTATTTGCCCGCTACCACCTGGGGCATTTGCCCGATACGGAAGACCACCCCATTGAAGTGATGGCCGGCGCCTTTATGCTGGTACGCCGGCACCTGCTGGAAGCAACGCAGGGGTTTGACGAAAACTTTTTCATGTACGGCGAGGATGTGGACCTGAGTTACCGCCTGCAACAGCAACCCTACCCCGGCGGCGGCACCTATTGCAATTATTATTTCAGCGGCAGCAGCATTTTGCACTTCAAAGGCGAAAGCACCCGCAAAGGTTCGCTTAACTACGTACGCATGTTTTACCAGGCCATGAGCCGGTTTGTGCAAAAACATTACGCATCGGCCGGAGCCGGACTGCTGGTAGCCGGCCTGCAGGCAGCTATTGCGCTGCGGGCATTGCTGAGCGTGGTGCGCCGGTTTGTGCAACGCCTGGGCTTGCCCCTGCTGGATGCACTGTTGCTGTTTTTGATGTACTGGCTGGCAAAAGAGGTATGGACCACCTGGGTGCGGCCCGAACAGTTGTACGAAAAGCAATTGCTCACCACCTCGTTCATCGGGTTTTCACTGCTGTTTTTGCTGGTGAGCTACTATACCGGCTTGTACGAGAGCAAGTACCGGTATCAAAACCTGCTGCGCTCCAGCCTGGTATCGCTCATCATTATTTTAGCCGTGTATGCCCTGCTGCCCGAAAGCGTTCGGTTTTCGAGGGGCATCGTGGTGCTGGGGTCGCTGTTTGGCTTTGGCATGCTGGCCCTGTGGCGCCGGCTGTTGCTGCAACTGCAGGTGCTAACCCCCGCCGATGCCGATGAAGAGCGCTACACCCTGGTAATTGGAACCGCCGCCGATTTTGCCGAAGTGCAGGCCCTGGCCAAGCGCTCGGGCAGCAGCCGCCACCTGCGGGGCTTTGTGAGTCCGCTTGCCGAAGCCCACTCGCTGGGCCACCCCGATGAATTACAAACCCTGCTGGATAATACGCCTACACGAGAACTGATTATTTGCACAGGCAGCCATTTCAGCTATAGCCGGGCCATTGCCCTGTACCAGCAATACGGCAGCCGGGTGCGCCTGCGCCTGCATGCGGCCGGCAGCGGCAGCATTGTGGGCAGCGACAGCAAGCACTACAGCGGCGAAGCCATTGGCGCCCCGCTTTATAAGCTGGGCTTGCCCGTAAACCGCCGCCTGAAACGGTTATTGGATGTTGTGGTGGCTGTATTGTTGCTGGCAACAGCCCCCCTGCATTTTATTTTCAACCGAAAGCCCCTGGGCCTGCTGCAGCATGCCCTGCAGGTGCTGGCAGGGAGCCACACCTGGATTGGGTACAGCGGCGCGGCGCCCCAGCTACCCCCGCTGCCCCGGGCAGTGCTGGGGCCGGCAGGCATGCCCCGGCAAAACAATCCGCTCAATGCCGAAGCCCGCCAACGGGCCAACGAGTGGTATGCCCAGGAGTACGACCTATTGTACGACATCGGCACCCTGCTGCGGCACTACCAAAATTTGGGAATGAAGTAACAGCCCGAACGCCTATTTTTGTTGCAAACGAAATGCTGCCACATGTCGCTGTTTGAATTTCATCTACCCAAAACCTTGTCGAAGGCACTGAAGTTGCCGGCCAACTCACCCAAACGGCAGCAAATAGCAGTACTGAAAAAACTGCTCAAAAAAGCAAGGCATACCCAGTTTGGCCAGTATTACCACTTTGATGAAATACTTAACAGCCGCCACCCGGGTAAAAAGTTTCAGGAGCTGGTACCCACTTTTGATTACAACAAAATTTACGAAGCCTGGTGGCACAAAACTCTCGAAGGCGAAACCGACGTGTGCTGGCCCGGCAAAATCAAATATTTTGCCCTGAGCTCCGGCACCAGCGAGGCTTCCAGCAAATACATACCCATTACCAGCGATTTGATGCGGGGCAACCGCACCGTAATGATTAAGCACCTGCTTACCCTGCGCCATTACGAAAACCTGCCCGTACGCAGCCTGGGTAAAGGCTGGCTGATGCTGGGCGGCAGTACCGACCTGCAAAAAGGCCCCGGCTACTATGCCGGCGACCTCAGCGGCATAACCGCCAAAAAAGCGCCGTTTTGGTTTACCCCTTTTTACAAACCGGGCAAAAAAATTGCCAAAACCCGCGACTGGAATAAAAAACTCGAGTTTATCGTTAACGAAGCACCCAAATGGGATATCGGCTTTATTGTAGGGGTGCCCGCCTGGATTCAGATGTGCATGGAAATGATTATTGAGCGTTACCAATTGAAACACATTCACGAAATATGGCCCAACCTGGCCTTTTTTGTACACGGCGGCGTTTCGTTTGAACCTTACAAACACGGCTTTGAAAAACTCATTGGCAAACCCCTCATCTACATCGAAACCTATTTGGCCAGCGAAGGCTTTATTGCCTACCAGGACCGCCAGAACAACAAGGGCATGAAGCTGGTTACCAACGAACATATTTTTCTGGAATTTGTGCCCTTTGACGATAAAAACTTTGATGCCGACGGCAATTTGCTTCCCAACGCAAAGGCACTGATGATACACGAGGTGGAAGAAGGTAAAGATTATGCCCTGTTGCTCAGCACCAGCGCCGGAGCCTGGCGTTACCTCATTGGCGATACGGTACGGTTTGTGGACAAATCGAATTGCGAAATCATCATCACCGGGCGCACCAAGCACTTCCTGAGCCTGGTGGGCGAACACCTGAGCGTTGACAACATGAACAAAGCGGTGCAGCTGGTAAGCGAAGAACTGAATATTTCCATACCCGAGTTTACCGTTGTGGGCGAACCCTGCGGCAGCTTTTTTGCCCACCACTGGTATGTGGCCTGCGACGACCATACCGATGCACAAACCCTTCGCGATAAAATTGATGCGGCCCTCAAAGAGTTAAATGATGATTATGCCGTAGAACGGGGCAGCGCCCTGCGGGAGGTGTACTTAGATATATTGCCCGAAGCGGTGTTCATGGAATTTATGAAAAGTAAAGGCAAAATTGGCGGACAGCACAAGTTTCCCCGTGTACTGAAGGGCAAAATGCTCGACGACTGGAAGGCCTTTTTGCAGCAGCACCCGGCCATAACTTCATAACCAACCCGCCTTTTCGCACCAAATGGAGCAAGCCATTCTGAAAGGTATCGCATTGGGCGCCCTGCTTGCCATTTCGGTGGGCCCGGTTATTTTTTCCATCATTAAACAAAGCATCAACAACGGGCCCAAAGGCGGCCTCAGCTTCGTGTTGGGCGTTTCGCTGAGCGATGTATCGCTGGTACTGGTGAGCAACATTTTTACCGAGTTGTTCAACCGGCTGCTGCATTTTGAACGGGTAATCGGCCTGGGCGGCAGCCTGTTGCTTATGGGCATGGGCATTTACTTTTTGTTTTTCAAAAAAGTGCCGGTTACGGCCGATGGCGTGGCACCGCACCTGCACCTGCGCATCCGCGATTATTCCCGCATTTTCTTTGCCGGCTATTTTATGAACACCCTCAACCCCGGGGTAATTGCCTTTTGGTTTACCTGGGCAACGGCCTTTGTAATATTACCCGTACACGAACGCATTGGCTTGTTTGCCGCATGCCTGTCGGTTGTATTTATTGCCGATTTAGTGAAAGTATTTTTGGCCAGTCGGCTGCGCAGCAAACTAACCCCGTTGGTAGTACAGCGCATCAACCAACTGTCGGGACTGTTGTTGCTTATCTTTGGACTGGTGTTACTGGTTACACTCCTTTTTTACCACAACGGCTCTGAACCGAGGGGCTAGGCTAAAATTGTTGTAATGATGCTTTACCATCACATTTTTGTATTGATTTTTTTGCTGGCTGCCGAAGCCGCTGCGGCCCAGCACAACCAGTTGTTGCTGCGCAAAAACGGTGTTACCAAACACCGCTTCCGCGAAGGCTCTTCCATAACCATCCGAACCGATAAAGGATTGCAATACAGCGGTACGATTGCCCTGCTGCAAAACGACAGCATTTACTTCGATGGCTCGGGCATACGGGTAAGTGAAGTAAAAGCCATTATTCGCAACCATCGGAAAGACAAGCAGGTGATTCCCTACCCCATGGACGTGTTTTGGTACAGCAACCTGGGCATCCCCCTGCTAACCGCCGGATTAACCCTCAGCGGCGAACCCTTTCTTTCTTCCTTTTTATTTGGGGTAGGCATTGTGTATATGCCTATTGTGGGGCACAATGTGCTGCGCATCATCCGCAACCGTTCGCGGCAATACAACATAGGCAATACGTACGACCTGCGCCTGCTCGATTTATACCGGCCCGAACCCCTTCCCGAAAAACGATAAAACGCTGCATCTTCCCGAATGGCTCGTACCCACACCTCTGCAAAAACCGCAAAACAAAGCGGCCTGCTGCGTAAGCTGCTGCGCCTGTTGTTTTGGCTTTGGCTGCTGCACCTGGGTTATGTTGTGGCGCTGCGCTGGGTAAACCCGCCCCTCACCCTCACCCAATTGGTCAGCCGCATAAACGGCGATGGATTAACCCAACAATGGGTAAGCAGCAACGCCATTGCCCCTGCCATGCGCCTGGCGGTTATTGCGGCCGAAGACCAGTTGTTTGCCACCCATTACGGGTTTGATGTAAAAAGCATTCAACGGGCGCTGGAACATAACGACCGCCAGCCGGCCCGCATCCGCGGTGCCTCCACCATAAGCCAGCAAACAGCCAAAAACGTATTTCTGTGGCAGGGCCGCAGTTGGCTGCGAAAAGGGTTGGAGGCGTACTGTACCGTGTTGATTGAATTGGTCTGGGGCAAGCGCCGCATACTGGAAGTGTACCTTAACGTGGCCGAAACCGGACCCGGCCTTTTTGGCGTGGAGGCTGCCGCACAACAGTATTTTAAAAAACCGGCCGCCCGCCTCAGCCGGCAGGAAGCGGCACAAATTGCCGCCTGCCTGCCCAATCCCAAACTTTACAAAGCGCAACCGCCGGGGGCCTATGTGCAAAAACGAACCGCGTGGATTTTGCGGCAAATGCGCAACCTGCAAGGCCAGCCGCAACTCCGGTTTTTGCTGCAAACCCAAAATTAACGGTACGGTGTTGCCGCTGCCGGCTGAAACCCGGGTATATACCGCTCCACCGCCTCCAAAGCCCGTTGCAGGCGCTCGTCGTAACTGCCGTACACCTCGGCCCAGGGGGTTGACTGCTGCACTAACAGGTCTTTGTAGTAATGATACAAGCGTACCCGTGTGGCAGTATCGGGGTATTCCCGCAGTTCGTCTTTCACCCAGGGCAAATCGGGTCGGCATAAAAGATACAAGTCGTAGCGGCGCCGGGCAATCTGATCCAGAATCCACTGGTGGCATTTCCCAAAAACAAATTCGCACCACACTTTCATCACATACATGTCGGTATCAATAAAAAGTAGTTGTGTGGTTCCGGAGGAATGCTGTACCTGTTGCAGGTATTGCTCCTCCAGTTGTATCTGTCCTTTGGCAATGGTCAGCAGGTCGGCAAAGCTGTACCGGATGCCGTGTTGCAGCAGGTATTCCCGTGCATATTCGGGGCACCACAGGGTACCATAATGCGCCGCCAGCTGCGTACACAGGGTGCTTTTGCCGGTACTTTCGGGGCCCAGTACTACAATTTTTTTTATGCTTGTTGCAGCCATGGCGGATTGTGTTGCAAAATTTGGTGATAAATGGGGCATTGGGGGTGGTGTGCGCCGGGCAGGTAGCCGGTGCTCAGTAAAAATTCTTTCACAATTTCGCCGCCCGTAAAGCGGAAGCGGTGGCGAAACAGGCGTATCCAGGTTTCCAGAGGTTGAGGGTGGTTGGCATCGAGCCAGGCTTTGAACGAGCCATATTCCTGCCGCAACTTTTGAACGGTACGTGCATTTTCAATGGCCGCGTTAATTTTTGCCCGGTTGCGTACAATGCCGGCATTGCCCAGCAGTTGTAATACATCCAACTCCCGAAAGGCGGCAATGCGGTCAATGTCGAATCCGGCATAGGCCTCCCGAAAGTTTTCCTGCTTTTTAAGAATGGTGGTCCAGCTCAGCCCCGCCTGATTGATTTCGAGCAGCAAACGGCCAAAGAGTTCATTATCGTCCGTAAGCGGAAAGCCGTACTGCGTATCGTGGTAATGGCGGTGCAGCGCCTGTTCGGCAGGCGGCATGGCAGCTATCGCGTCGCAATAACGGAGGGGTATTTCAGCCATTTGCATGCGCTTGTGTTGTTTGTAATGCCCTGCGCCGCCATTCGCGCCAGCCACTAATGGCCATCAGCAGCAGCACAAAATAAAAAACACTGGTAAACACATAATGTTTTACAAAGTACAGCGGAATGGACGCGAGGTTGGTAGCCATCCACCAATACCAGCTCTCTACTTTCTTGCGGGTCATCAGCCACATACCCGTAAACGCGGTAGCACTGGCAAACGCATCGGCCCACGGTATGGCATCGGGCGCAAAGCCTTGTTGCAGTTTGGTAAGTACACCAAACAGTACCGCATACACACCCGCAAAAAACAGCAGCTGGTAACGCCACCAGCGGGCATCGGAAAAACGGATGTGCAGCACATGCTCCTGCGTAGGGGTACGGCGGGCCCACTGCCACCAGCCGTATATGCTCATGATGGTATAGTAAAGGTTAACCGATGCCTCGCCCAACAACTGCCCTTTGTAACTGAGCCATATGTAAATGGTGGTATTGATGAGCCCCACGGGATACACCCAAATATTTTCACGCCTGCTGAACCACACACTGGCAATGCCGGCAAATACGGCAAGGTACTCGGGCCAGGTAGTGGCTTTCATGCCGGCAATAAACTGTGTTACCAATTCGGCAAGGCTCATGCTTCTATTTGCGGCAAAATAGTACAACTGCAGGGTTTATTTACCCAAAAACATCACAAATTGCAGGCAACAGTTGTAATGCACCCCCACACTAATAGCCATCGGTTGAAAATGGCAGGCCGCACCACCGGGTGCCAAAACAAAATTTTAAGTTTACACAAACAAGCTGTTATGACCTTTGCCGAAATTTTTGCCAATAACGAGCGCTGGATTGCCGAAAAACTCGCCGCCGACCCCGATTATTTCAACAAACTATCGCAGGGGCAGCACCCGCAGTACCTGTACATCGGCTGCAGCGACAGCCGCGTAACCGCCGAAGACCTGATGGGCCTGCAACCGGGTCAGGTGTTCATACACCGCAACATTGCCAACCAGGTTATTGCCACCGACAACAACATCAACGCGGTAGTGCAATACGCCGTACAATTTTTAAAAGTGAAACATATTATCGTGTGCGGCCACTACGAATGCGGCGGGGTGAAAGCCGCCATGTACCCCAGCGACATGGGGCAACTGAACAGCTGGCTGCAAACCCTGAGGGATGTGTACCGTTTGCACCGTGCCGAGTTGGATGCCATCACCAACGAAAAACAAAAATTTGACCGGCTGGTAGAACTGAATGTACAGGAGCAGTGCATCAACATCGTTAAAATTGACCACGTGCAGCGGGCCTGGTATAAAACCGGCTTTCCGCGGGTGCACGGCTGGGTATTTGATGTGCGCACCGGCAAACTGAAAGATTTGGGCCTGAACATGGATAAAGTGTTTGGCGACATCCGCTTTATTTACGACCTGAAGCCCGAAGCCGATACATAATCATACTGCTTCATCACTGAACAATACAAACGGCTCTCAAACGTAAGCCCATTGCACGCCCGATTGCATCAGCATCGGAACGGAGGATTTTCGTTACTTTCAAACCCAAAATTTCTGCGCATGAGCAGCATTCGCAACAAAACCGTTTTGATTACCGGCGGAGCGGCCGGCATCGGAAAAATTATGGGCGAACTTTGCCTGCAGGAAGGCGCCAAAGAATTAATCATTTGGGATATTGACCATACCGCCATGCAAAAAGTGGCCGAAGACCTTACCGGAAAAGGATACCGGGTGCATACCTACCCTGTTGATGTAAGCCGGTTGGAACAGGTTACCCAAGCGGCCGCCGCGGTAAAGCAAAACCAGGGTGAAATAGACATTCTCATCAACAACGCCGGCGTTATCATCGGAAAACAGTTTTGGGAACACACCCACCGCGATATTGATTTTACCATGCGTATCAATACCGATGCGTTCATGCACATTGCCCTTGAATTTTTACCCGGCATGATCAGCAGGGGAAGCGGCCACCTTGTGAATATTGCCTCTGCTGCCGGCATGACGGCCAACCCCAAAATGTCGGTGTACGTTGCCAGCAAATGGGCCGTTATCGGCTGGAGCGAAAGCCTGCGGCTGGAACTGGAAGCGGTTTCCAAAAACCTGCGGGTTACTACCGTAACCCCGTTCTACATCAACACGGGTATGTTCGAAGGGGTACGTTCGCCCATTGTACCCATACTGGATCCGAACAAAGCCGCCCGAAAAATTATTGCCGGCATTAAACAAAACAAAATTTTTGTACGCATGCCCGGCATTGTGTACATCCTGCCGTTTGTAAAAGGCATATTGCCGCAACGCTGGGCCGATACCGTTATTGGCAAGTGGTTTGGCATTTACAAAAGCATGGACCACTTCAAAGGCAAGCACCAGTAAGCAACCTTTAAACGTTACAACCTTACACGCCGTTGCAATGCGTTGGAGCAGAAGCATCCTAATCTTCTAAACCCACATACATTCTCATGAATATCGCTGTGCTTGGCGCCGGAATGGTAGGCAGTGCCATTGCAAGAGACCTGGCAACCACACATCAGGTAACTGCCTTTGACCGTAGTGAAGCCCATTTGCAGAAACTGCAGCAAATAAATCCTGCCATTCGTACCCGGCAGTGCGACCTTACCGATTTTTCTGCCTACCAAACCCTGCTGCAGCCTTTTGATGCGGTGGCGCTGGCCGTTCCGGGCTTCATGGGCTTTGAAGCCCTGCGCCATGTAATTGAAGCAGGAAAAAACGTAGTGGATATTTCCTTTTTTCCCGAAGACGCTCTGGAACTCGATGCATTGGCCAAAGCACGGGGCGTAACCGCCATTGTTGACTGCGGCGTCGCACCAGGCATGAGCAACCTCATTGTGGGCCGCCACGATGCCGAAATGCGGGTGGATGCGTTTGAAATTTACGTAGGCGGCCTGCCCCAGCAGCCCCAACCGCCCTTTTTGTACAAGGCCCCGTTTTCGCCCATAGATGTGATTGAAGAATACACCCGCCCCGCCCGGCTGATGGAAAACGGCCGGCTGGTAACCCGCCCGGCCTTAACCGACAGGGAGCTGCTTTATTTTGAAGGCGTGGGCCACCTGGAAGCGTTTAATACCGACGGGCTTCGCAGCCTGCTGTTTACCCTGCCGCATATTCCCAATCAAAAAGAGAAAACCCTTCGCTACCCCGGCCACCTCGACCTGATGCTGGCCTTCCGGCAAGCGGGCTTTTTCAGCGAAACACCGGTTGCGGTTGATGGCCGGCCGGTAATTCCCCTCCACCTGACGGCCCAACTGCTCATTGACCAATGGAAGCTGGGCGAAAACGAGCCGGAACTTACGGTGATGCAGGTAAAAGTGCACGGCGAAGGGAAAACCATTTGTTATGACCTGCTCGACAAATACGACCCCGTTAGCGGCATATCGTCTATGGCCCGCAGCACCGGCTTCACCTGTACCGCCGCCGTTGAACTGCTATTGCAACAACGATTTACACAAACCGGCGTATTTCCGCCGGAACGGGTGGGGAAAGATGCAGCATGCTTTGATTTTATTTTGCAATACCTGCGGCAACGCGGCGTAAACTGGGTGCAATCAGCCGCATAAACACATGGCGGCCGCCGCATCCCTGCAAAAACAAGGAAAGCGAAGCCGTGGCTTCGCTTTCAAGTATAAAAATACGTTGCAGTTGTTTGCAAAGAGAGCAACGGGGCTTACTCGGCCTCGGCCACTACTTCCTGCACCTCGGGTATCATGCGCTTCATCATGCCTTCAATACCTGCCTTCAGCGTTATCATGGATGAGGGGCATCCGCTGCAGCTTCCCTGCAGGGCCAGGTTCAGCTTGCCGTCTTTAAAACTTTTAAACTGTATGGCGCCGCCATCCATCTCCACGGCAGGCTTTACGTAGTTGTCTAAAATATCCTGAATGCGTTTCACCACATCGGCCTCATCGCCGCTGAACACCACTTCTTCTTTGGGCTGCTGCGGCACCTTGCTTTCGTCAATTACCGGTTTGCCGGCCTCGAGGTACTCTTTTAAAAACTGGCGGATGGTGGGTATTACCTCCTGCCAGTCAGTATCGGCCGACGTACGGGTGAGGGTTACAAAATTGCTGGCAATAAAAACCGCTTTTACAAACGGAAAGCCAAAAAGTTCCTGTGCCAGCGGCGAGGCCTCGGCACTGCTCACCTCCGGAAAATCAATGCTTTTACCCGGGTACAACAGCTTGTTGGCCACAAACTTCATGGTTTCCGGGTTGGGGGTCATTTCGGTGTAAATGCTGATAACGGGGTTGCCGGTTTGGATCATGGTGCCTGATTATGAATGGTTTGAGTTCAAATTTGCGTTCCTCCCGTTGCAGTTCAGGGGAACGAATTGCAAAATTAACAACAAACAGGGGTTTTCGGTTTACGAGTTTGGGAGTTTACAGTTTTGTGTCCTTTTTCACACAGCGGGCAGCGGCTTTGTAGTAACTTTACTGAAATCAAAAAACAGAGCCGATATGTTAAACCCCAAAATCGAAAAGGCGTTGAACCAGCAGGTGGTGCTGGAAGCCGAATCGTCGCAAATTTATTTGGCCATGGCCTCCTGGGCCGAAGTACAGGGCTATGAAGGCATTGCCGCCTTTTTATACGAACACAGCGATGAAGAGCGCATGCACATGCTCAAACTGCTGAAATTTATTAACGAACGGGGAGGCCACGGTGTGGTGCCCGCCCTGAAACAACCCCAAGCGAAATACAAAGGAGTAAAAGAGCTGTTTCAGGAAGTGCTCGATCACGAAATTTTGGTGAGCACCGAAATCAATAAGCTGGTTGACATTTGCCTCAAAGAAAAAGACTATACCACCCATAACTTTTTGCAGTGGTATGTTAGCGAGCAAATTGAAGAAGAAGCGCTGGCCCGGCGCATCATGGATAAACTGAAATTAATTGGCGCCGATACTTCGGGCCTCTACTTCTTCGACCGCGACATCGCCGGCATGGGCGAAGAAGGCGGAGAAGAAGAGAAAGCCTAAAACCGCAAACCGGCAGCCGACTCCTGAAATTATGGGCAGCGGTTGCCGGCCGGTTGTGCCTGTTTTAAAACCCAACACGCAGTTGTACACATGAAACGTGAAATTTTCAGCTGGTTCAGTCCGGCCCTGCAAAAAGAAATGCCCATTGCGGTGTATGGCCACTATGGCTTTGCCCTGCTGCTGGTGCCTACCGCCGCCGCCGATTACCTGGAGTACGAGCGCTTTCAGCTGATCGAACACATACGCCCTTTTATTGAAGCGGGCAAGGTAAAAGTGTACAGCGTTAACAGCATCAATACCGAAAGCTGGCTCAACAACCACATGGCGGGCGAACACAAAGCCATTCGGCACAACCAGTTTAACGAATATATTTTCAACGAGGTGGTACCCTTTATACGCAACACCACCAGTTGGGAAACACCCATTTACGTGAGCGGTGCCTCCTTTGGCGCCCTGCACAGCATGAACCTGTTTTTGAAACGGCCCGACCTCATCAACGGCGTGGTGGCCATGAGCGGTGTGTACGATTTAACCGAATATACAAAGGGGTATTGGGACGATCAGGTGTACTTTAACAGCCCCATGCACTACATGCCCAATCTTACCGATCATGGCATTCTTGAGCAAATTCGGCGCAGTCCGCACATACATATTGTAACCGGTAGCGGCGCTTACGAAGACCCCGGCAGCAGCGGCCGCTTTGCCCGCATTTTATACGACAAGGGCATTAACTACAACCTGGATGTTTGGGGGCCCGAATGGCCGCACGACTGGGATACCTGGCGTAAAATGATGCCGGTTTACCTGGAGCACAAGTTGTGGTAATCAGGCGATGTAGCCACATTATACAACAATATGAATGGATTAACAATAAAAAAGTTCCCTAATTGGGAACTTTTTTTTATCCTTACTGAAACGCCCTCTTGAGAATAATAGCTAAAAAAACGCTCCGCGATTTTTGGGTCATACTCCCTGATTGCGAACAGCAACTTAAAGCCTGGTACCGCGAGGCGGTAAATGCCCATTGGAAAGGTCCGAATGATATAAAACGCGATTATCCCAGTGCTTCTTTTTTAGCCGGCAACGGGGTGGTATTTAACATAAAAGGCAATCATTACCGGCTGATTGTTAAAATCAATTTCTATTATAGCATGGTTTGAATACGCTTCATAGGTACACATGCCGATTACGACAAAATTGACGCGGAAACTATTTGAGTATCATGAATATTAAACCCATAAAAAACAAAAAAGACTATAAGGCTGCTTTGGAGCGGCTGGAAGCCATTTTTGATGCAAAGCCCGGAACTCCGGAAGGCGATGAACTGGAAGTATTAGGTATTTTGATTGATGCCTACGAGCAGGAGCAATATCCGATTGATTTTCCGGATCCTATTGAGGCCATCAAGTTCCGCATGGAACAAATGGGCTATAGTCAAAGCGACTTAGCAAAGGTTATAGGTCTGAAAAGCAGGGCTAGTGAACTTTTGAACAAAAAAAGAAAATTAAACTTAGAAATAATTCGTAAACTGCATCATTCAATGGGTATTCCCACGGATGTGCTGGTACAGCCTTATTAAGCCCGTACCGTTTCAACTACGAAACGATTTTTCCTTTTTTAAACCAGCAGATCAATAGCCGCAGCCAGTTCGCGGTCTTTTTCGGTTACCACATTACCGGCATCGTGGGTGCTAAGCCAAATTTCCACTTTGTTCCAAACGTTGGTCCACAGCGGGTGATGGTTTCGCTTTTCGGCTTCCAGTGCCACACGGGTCATAAAGGCAAAGGCCTCCGAGAAATCGGCAAATTCAAATTTGCGGTACAGGGAGTTGTTGGTTTCGGTCCACATACGTAAATAGTTTTAACTGCTTTTACCGCGCCACGATCCGCAGCCGTGCATAGTTGAGCATGATTTTCTTTTCGCCGTTCAGTTCAAATTGTACGGTGGCAATGGGGTTATGGCTGGCACCTTCCATTTTGGTAACCACACCAAAGCCAAATTTCTGATGCTCTACCCGGTCGCCCACCTGCAGGTTGCTGGTGTCGCTGGGTACAAAATCGGGGCTGGGCGTGTGTTGCACGGTTTGTGGCCGGTTGGGTGGTGTGGCGTACGAGGGGGCCGCTTTTTTACCCGGTGGCGGGCCATAGCGTTTTTCGGCCTGGGCGGCGCTGTTGTAACCGTCGCTATCGCGGCTGCCCCAACCTTTCATGCGCTGAAAAGCGGGTATGTCGCTAAACGAAGTACCCTGGTTGCGCAAGCCGCCGCCGGCATACGATTTGTCCACATATTGTTCGGGCAGTTCGTCTAAAAAGCGGCTGGGTTCGTTTTGTACAACCTGGCCAAACTTGTAACGGGTATTGGCGTAGGTAATCCATAATTTGCGCTTGGCCCGGGTTATTACCACGTAAAACAAACGGCGCTCTTCTTCCAGCTCCTCCCGGGTATTTAAACTCATGGCGTTGGGAAAGAGTTGCTCTTCCAGCCCGGCGGCAAACACACATTCAAACTCCAGGCCCTTGGCTGCGTGTATGGTCATAAGCTTTACGCTGTCGCTGTCGGGGTCTTTTTCATCGGCATCGGTAAGCAGGGTAATTTGCTGCAGGTAGGCGCCCAGGCTAACGGCCCCCAGTTGGCGTTGTTCAGGGGTGGGCTGCGGCTCAAAATTCATTTGCGTTTGTGCCGTGGGTGGCTCTAGGGGATTGGCTTTTTCCAGCATTACCCCGTCTTCATCAATCTGCTGGCGGTTTTGCGTATCATCTACCCACTCTTTTATGGAGTTCAGTAACTCCTGAATGTTTTCGTAACGCTGCAGGCCTTCGGTACTTTTATCGTTAAAGAGTTCTTTCACAATACCCGTTTGCTTGCCCACGTGTACCGCCACATCGTACGCATTTTGTTTTTGCAGCAGGGTACCAAAGCTGCGAATCATGGTTACAAACTCCTCAATGGCATCGGCCGTACCGGCGCGGAAACCCAGTTCACGGGCCCGCAGCAGCACCTCCCACATGCTGATGTTTTTTTCGTTGGCCAGCAACACGCATTTGTCAATGGTGGTTTTGCCGATGCCTCGTGCCGGGTAGTTGATGATGCGCTTCAGCGCTTCCTCATCGCGGGGGTTTACAATCAGGCGCAGGTAGGCCAAAAAGTCTTTAATTTCTTTGCGCTGGTAAAAGCTGATGCCGCCGTAAATAACGTAGGGTATGCCCATACGGCGCAGGCTTTCTTCAAAGGCGCGGCTTTGGGCGTTGGTGCGGTACAAAATGGCAAAATCTTTATTGCGAAAATGGTACCGCAGCTTTTGCTCCTGTATGGTATCGGCCACAAATTTGCCCTCGTCGTTATCGGTAAGGGTACGCACCAGTCGTATTTTTTCGCCCGCGCCGTTTTCGGTAAACAGCGTTTTGGGTATTTGGCCTTTGTTGTTGGCAATTACCTCGTTGGCAACATGCAATATGTTTTTGGTGCTGCGGTAGTTCTGCTCCAGCTTCACCACGTGCACATTGTCGTAGTCTTTCTGAAACTGCAATATGTTTTGTATGGTGGCGCCGCGGAAGCTGTAAATACTTTGTGCATCATCGCCCACCACACACACGTTTTCGTGCATGGCGCCCAGCAGTTTAATGATTTCGTACTGGGCGGGGTTGGTATCCTGGTACTCATCAATCATAATGTACCGAAAGCGGCGCTGGTAGCGGCTCAGGCTTTCGGGCGACGTTTTCAACAGTTCATAAAATTTCAGCAACAGGTCGTCAAAATCCATCGCCCCGTTTTTAAAGCAGCGCTTTACGTATGCATCATATATTTGGGCAATGGCCGGGCGGTTGGCCCGCATATCTTCTTGCTGCAGGTGCCAGTCGTTTTTATATTCTTCGGCCGTAATGAGGCTGTTTTTAGCGGCTGAAATACGGTTGTAAACGGTGGCAGGTTTGTAGTGCTTATCGTCGAGGTTCAGTTCGTTGATTACCGTTTTGAGTACACTTTTGGCATCGTCGGTATCATAAATGGTGAAGTTGGCTGGGTAGCCCAGTTTGGTTGCCTCGCTGCGTAAGATGCGGGCAAATACGCTGTGAAAGGTGCCGATGTAGAGGTTGCGGGCTTCGTGGTTGCCCAGTATGTGCTCCACCCGCTCTTTCATTTCTTTGGCGGCCTTGTTGGTAAAGGTGAGGGCCAGTATGTGAAACGCGTCCACCCCTTGTGCCATCAGGTGGGCAATGCGGGTGGTAAGCACTTTGGTTTTTCCGGAGCCGGCTCCGGCCACAATCATGAGCGGGCCATCCATATGCAGCACGGCTTCCCGCTGCCGCTCATTCAAACCCTTTAAATAATCCATCATGGGTGCAAGTTACAGCAAGGTGGCGGCACCGGATTTGTTGGGGAAAAAGAAATTCATGGGTGTTTGAAACCCGCCTCCGGCTCAACCGCAGGTTCCGGCCTGCAACAGTAGCGGGCTGGCCTATATTTCCGCTTCCAGTTCGGGCAGCAGTTCAATGGCACGCTTACCGGCATGCTGCAGCACCATATTACACTCGTGCAGCAGAAACTGGGGCACGCCGGCCGCACAAAAATCGGCATAATACCAAAAGTGCAGCAACCGATCGCTGTTGGCGGCAGTTGTGCCGCGTTGCAGCAACAGCCATTGCAAGCGGGTCAATTCACGGTCGCTTAAATGATTGAAAGCGCCGCTGTTCAGCAAATGCCGGGTGAGGGAGTACACTTGTTGTTCCATAACCGTTGCATTTTGTTGTTACGGCATGTAAGAACGCTATTCGCCGCCAATCGTTGCTTTAATGAATTGTTAACGGACTATTTTGTGCATACCCTGTGCATAAAAGCGTGCCGTGTGCAAGTTCGGCCTAACTTCGGCGCAAAGAAGAATGCTTTATGATACAGGTGGGGCAATGGAACCGGCTGCGGGTTGAGCGCATTAAAGAAGCCGGCGCATACCTGAACGATGGCGCGGGCGGTATTTTGTTGCCCCGGCGTTTTGTGCCGCGGGGTACCCAACCCGGCGATGAACTTACGGTTTTTGTGTATCACGATTCGGAAGACCGGCCGGTTGCCACTACGCAGCAACCCAGGGCCGTTGTGGGCGATATTGCGTTGCTGCAGGTTGTGGGCACCAGCAGGCACGGCGCTTTTCTCCACTGGGGATTGATGAAAGATTTACTGGTGCCGAAAAACAAGCAGCTCGAACCCATGCGCCTGGGCGGATGGTATTTGGTACATGTGTATGTAGATGAAAAAACGGGCCGCATAGCCGCCAGCCAGTACCTTGAACATTTGCTGAGCAATGATGTATTGACCGTAAAAGAAAAAGAACCCGTGGAGCTACTGGTGTACCGTAAAACCGATTTGGGGTATGTAATGATCATCAACAAACGCCATACCGGATTGCTGCACTTTAGCGATGTGTTTCGGGAACTGGAAGTGGGCGAGCGCTTGGTGGGATTCATCAAAAAAATTCGGCCCGATCATAAAATTGACCTGGGCATCGGAAGGCCCGGCTACCTGCGTGTGGAAGATGCAGCAGCCCGCATTTTGCGCCTGCTGGACGAAAACCACGGGTACCTACCCTACCACGACAAAAGCGACCCCGATGCCATTTACGAATTTTTTGGAATGAGCAAAAAGGCCTTTAAAATGGCAGTTGGCAAATTGTACAAAGAGCGCAAAATTGAACTGACGGGCAACGGCATAAAGGCAACGGAGCATGCACAACAGTACAATGCATAGAAGTGCTTCCTTGCTAAGATGTTTGCCAAAGTGTTTACCACTTTTTACTTACTGCAAAGGAATTTGTACCGACAGTTTGCACCCCTTACCGGGCTTTGAAATAATAGCCGCTTTCCCATCAAACATATTGGCACGGCTCATGATGTTGGAAATACCAATACCGCGTTTAACGGTTTTCATGTCAAAACCGATACCGTCATCTTTTACGGTTAGCTGAATATAGGAGCCGCGGTTTTGCAATTGAATTAAAACCCCATTGGCATAAGCGTGTTTGATAATGTTATTCAACTGCTCCTGTATTATTCGAAACAGTGTAACCTTAACGCTGGGCGAAAGCGCCTTTTCCAACTCGCCTGAATGTTCAAAACGGATGTCAATAACGTTCACCAGTTGCAGGGTTTCAATTAGGTCGTTTACGGCAGCCACCATTCCCAGGTCGGTAATGCTGTAGGGTACCAGCGAACGCGATAGCTGGCGAATTTCCTGAATGATTTCGCTGATGTTATTGGCGCTGCGCTGAATTAAGTCTTCCCGCATTTCCACATTGTTCTTGGCCAGCTCCAGGTACAATTTGGTGGTAGTGAGCAGCTGGTTTACGTTATCATGCAACTCCTTTCCTATTTCGGCTCGTTCTTTTTCCTGCGCTTCCACAGCTACCTGTGCCATTTGTTTTTGTTTATTGATTTGCTGCTCCAGCAGTTGCTGTTGCAGGCGCTTGCGGTCAGAAATATCCTGCATGGCACCCACCATGCGTACCACCTTGTGCTCTTTGTTTCGAATCATAAAGCCTTTATCGAGCACATCGGCATAGGTGCCGTCTTTTTTTCGGAAACGATATTCGGCTGACCAATGGTTGATCTTACGGTTACGCAGTGCCTTACGCAATGATTGCAACACGCGGTCGGCATCTTCGGGGTGCAGGCGGCTTTCCCACAAATCAAGTTTATCGTTTTTTTCATGTTCAGCAATGCCAAAAAGCGTATAAAAGGCATGCGACCACTGAATGGTATTTTGTTCTACATCCCAATCCCAAATGGCTTCATCGGTTGCCCTTGATGCCAGCTCAAAGCGTTCGTTGCTTTTGTGCAAGCTTTGTTCGGCCTGCAGGTTTTCATAAATAAGTGTAAAGAAATTGGCTACCCGCTGTATAAGGTTCATTTCTGCTTCGGCCGGTTCCCGTACCTGTTTGTAGTAAATGGCAAAGCTGCCGATGGCTTTCCCCTGCGAATTAATGAGCGGATGCGACCAGCAGGCCTTTAGTCCAAACTGCGTTGCAAATGCGCTATAGTGTTCCCATTTGGGATCGGTGGTAATATCCTTTGTTATCACCATTTTTCCCGTGTAAATGGCCGTACCGCACGAGCCGGCAGCTGGACCTATTTTAGCCCCATCAATCGCCTGCCAATACGCCTTCGGCAGCGAAGGTGCGCTTATATGATGTACCGTTTGGCCATCCTTCCTAAGCATCAGCAGCGAACAGAGTGATCCCGGATATATTGATTCGATACCTTTTATTACACGGGTAACAATTTCCGTGAAATTGCGGTTTCCGGCAGTAATGGAAGCAAATGCTTCCCGCTCTAAAGCCAGTTGCATTTGTGCCCGCTTGCGGTCTGTAACGTTACGGAAGTAAATGGTAAGTCCATCCCCCAGGCAATAGCAACTGATATCGAGCCACATTTCAAGCGGGGCGAAATATTCTTCAAAATGCAACTGCTCGTTGTTACGCAAAGCCTGCCGCAGGCGTCGCATAATTGCGGTACGTTTCAACCGGGGAAAGGCCTCGAGCAATTTTTTCCCTATGGCTTGCTGTGCCTGCGTACCGGTAATGGCTTCGGCAGCGGGATTCATGTATTCTACCACCCAGTTGCTGCGTACAAGCATCATGCCTTCGGAAATACTCTCCATAATATTGGTGAGCCGTTCTGCCGTTTCACGTATTTGCCGGTTGGCCAGCACCCGCTCGGTAATGTTGGTAAACACGCCCACATAGCTGAGTACCTCCTGTTGCTCACTCATGATTACATTAGCCCGCAGGCTGATGTATATATCCTTTCCGTGGCGATCCTTCATGGTAAGGTCGCCCTGCCAGGTGCCGTTTTTCAAAAGTTCGGAAAAGATGCGACGGTCGCGACTGATACTCTCCAGCACAAATCCCGAACGGCCGGGCTGGTTGAGCTTTTCACAATCGAGGCCAAACAATTGGTTAAACGCATCATTGCTGTAAATGCACGTGAGTTTCTTATCAAAAATCAGCACCGCATCGGAAGCATTGTCAATGGCTTTTTTGATACGTACCACTTCATCTTCGGCCAGTTTGCGGTCGGTTACATCCAGTATAATTCCTCCAACAAGGCTTTTACCATCAACCGATGGTACAGGGAACTTGTAAATGAGATAAAAGCCCATGCTGCCATCACCCCGGGGCAGCCAGGTATTGATTTCGATAGTTTGGCCGGTTGCAACTACCTGCTGATCGGAGACGCGGGCCTGCTCTATTAATTGCGCATCGTATAAATCGTAAAGGTTATCGCCCTCTTTAATTGGCCTGGGACTGCGAATGATTTTGCTGTATTCGTTGCTTACAAACAAAAAGGTTCCATCGGCATTGTTAATCCAGGCGCCTGCCGGGTTATTATCCATGAACGAGCGGAAGCGCTGTTCCGAAATTTGCAGCTGTTCTTCTGCTTTTTTCTGTGCGGTTATATCAATGCCAATGCCCCCGATGAGGCGTTTTTTCCCATCGAGCTCTACCGGAAACTTATAAACCAGTTGAATAATCTCAGAACCGTCTTTCATGGGCACTACCTCTACCGCCTCGATGGGTTTATTTTCGCGGAGCACCCGCATGTTGTTTTCGCGGAATACATGTACATAGCGGGAATCAATATGCTCGTACAGGTTGCTGCCAATGTAAGTTTCATCCACTATATGCAGCGGATTGCTTTGGCGGTTTATGTACAGCAGCGTTCCCTCTTCATCAATAATCCATGCCGATGCCGGGTTGTTATCCATAAACATGCGGAAGCGCTTTTCACTTTCCTGTAACGCCTGCTCCGATTTTTTTTGCATTGTAATATCGCGGGCTACCGCAAAGGCCAGTTGCTCTGCTCCCGACCAGTGGATGGTCCACTCCATATCAATAGTGCTTCCGCTACGATGCTGCATTTGCAGTTCGTAGTTTTTGATGGTAGTGTCTTCAGCACCCAGTTGCATCAGCACCTGTAGCAACTGGTCTAGGTTGGCTGTATGTACAAACATGCTTAAATGCTCGCCCAGCATGTCTTCCGGGGAATACCCCAACAGTTGTTCACAGGCAGGGTTGATATTGTTAATGATGCCTTCTTTGGTAAATGTGGCAATAATATCCTGCGAGTAATCGAGAATTTTGCGGTTTTCCTGCAGGGCCTGCTGCAACACGGCCGAGGCGGCGGCCAACTGGTGTTCGGCCATTTTTTTCTCGGTAATATCCCGGGCCGATGATACAATAATTTTTTCTACCTCATCGTAGCTGGATGTCCACTCCAGCCATTTAATTTCTCCGTTTTTGGCACGAATGCGATTTTCAAAAACTCCGGCGTAACTGCTTTTCAGCAACCGCTCAAATTCGTTAATGGAAATGGAGCGGTCGTCATCAACCACAAACTCCGCAAAGTGCATACCCACCAACTCCTCTTCACTGTAGCCCACGATATTGCAGAAAGCCGGGTTTACTTTTTTGTATTTACCATCGGCGCCGCAAATGGTCATTCCGTCAGAGCTCAGTGAAAAGAAAACGTTGAGTTCTTTTTCCTGCCGGCGCTTTTCAATTTCGGCGGCCACATGGTTGCCGAAGAACGTAAGCAGGCGAGCCAGGCGTTTATCTTTAGCCCGCCGGTTACGACTAAAGAAATATAACAACCCGGCTACTTCTCCCTTGGCAATAAGGGGCACTGCCACATACGAAACAAATCCGGCTTTTATAGCGGCCACCCTGCATATTAAGGTTTCATCGTTCTTTAAATCGGGCACCCAAATTACCGTACGAGACTGAAAGGCCGGTCGCGATCCATATTCTGCAACGGTATAAGTAGTATTGTGGCTGTTATTTTTAAAATATTCAATACCCGCGTCGTTGAGCTCGGTTTCAAAAACAGATAGTTTGATGAATGAATTATCATAGTTGGGACACCAAAGTTCGGCCGCATCGCATTGCAAATGCCGGCGCATCATGCGTATGGCATCGTGTAGATTTTCTTCCAAAAGTTTGGGTTGCAGCAACTGATTCGTTATATCATCCATCAAATCTTTTTCGCGCTGCAGACGCTTGGCTTCGGTTACATCGTTTATCAATAGCAGCAAATGCGGTTCAGCATCTTCTGTTGAAAGGGGCTGCAGGGTAATTTCCACGTCAATTACCGCACCGCTTTTTGTAACATGCCGAGTTTCCATTTTTTGTTCGGCTGTTACCTGCATTAATTTTTCCCGCATTTCATCGGCCATACCTCCACAAACCAAACATATATCGCTTAGTTTTTTTCTTAAAAATTCTTCGCGGCTGTATCCGTAATGTGCCTGTGCTGCCCGGTTGATGTTACGGATTTTGAGGTCGGAAACGCGAACCGTGAGTAGCGGAGCGGGATTCTCGTCAAAAAGCAGTTTGTAACGGCGCTGGCTTTCTGCGATGAGGCGCTCGGTTGTACGCCGTTCAATTACTCCACCCAGGGTTGCCGCATACATGCGCAACGTTTCAATTTCATAAGACTTCCATTGCCGCTGCTGCTTGCACGCATCAAAGCCTACAGCCCCCCAGTATTTGCCCCCCAGGAAAACAGGCAGCATGAGTAATGAACAAATATTCTGTGCTTCAAGAATTTGCCGTAAATCGTTGTCCTGTATATCTGCAACATGTACGGCATACGCTTTATTTTGAATCAGCGGTTGAAATATTTCCTGCACGATTGCATGCGGCATATTTTG
This sequence comes from Lacibacter sp., assembly GCA_046297415.1. Classification (GTDB taxonomy): domain Bacteria; phylum Bacteroidota; class Bacteroidia; order Chitinophagales; family Chitinophagaceae; genus Lacibacter. The sequence goes on along the minus strand of JBKBIL010000004.1, from coordinate 237,789 downwards.
CAGTGCGGGGTTATCAATTTGCGGTTCGGCAACACCTGAATTCCATTCAAACCGCTGGCTGTGCAGGTAAGCGCCTGTTTTATTATCGGTATGACTCTCAAAAACATACACCCGGTCTGCCTGGAGGCAGGAGCCTATTAACTGCATCGACTGGATTACAGATTGTTTCCAGTCGGTATCGGTAATCAAAAGGGTAGTGGCTTTGGCCACGGCACTTAAAAGCGCCTCCCGCTTTTCCAGTTCCAGTTGTGCCGTTCGCTCGTTATCAATATCCCGTACAATGGTACTGTAGTAGTGCATGCCCCCTTCGTTATACAAGAAAGAAGCATGCAATTCTACCCAAAACAGACGACCGGTTTTATGAACGGCCTGCATTTCGCCCCGGAACGAGCCGGTAGTATGCAGCTGCCGCATGGCATCTAACACGGCGGGGTCGTTAAAGTCCATAAAATCCTGCACCCGTTTTGCCAAAAACTCTTCCTGTGTATAGCCAAACATGCTGCAAAGCGCCGGATTTACGGAAACGATATTGCCGGGGTAATCGGAAATTATAATTCCGTTGTAACTTGTATCAACAACTGCTTTATGCTTTCTTTCGCTTTGCGATAACTCGTATTCCGTTTTTTTGCGTTCTTCTATATCATTGAGGTAAATTACCACGCCGTTAATAATACCATCGTCCAGCCTGTTAGCCCCCATGGCTTCCACCCACTTCCAGGTACCGTTTTTACAACGCAGGCGCATGTCAACCGAACGAACATTTTTTTCGCGTCGTAAGTCTTTTTCAAAGGCAGTCAGCGCAGCGTTTATATCATCGGGGTGAATATAGGCTGCCGCATTTTGATGTAACACTTCTGCTGGTTGGTAGCCCAACATTTTCTCTACCGAATCGGTAACAAACTGTACCTGAAGCGCGGCGTCGGTTACCAAAACCACATCAATGGAATATGCCAGCAGGTTTCGATACCACTCTTCCCGCTTTTCCAGCTCATTTCGCGATACTTCCAGCGCTTTTTTTACGGCTACCGTTTCTGAAATGTCGCGAAAGATGAACATGGCCCCAAACGGGTTGGGGTACAACATCATTTCAAACCACTGGGCCGGAGCAACCTGCAGTTCCTGCACATGTTCTTGTTGCAGAAAATCTGTTTTTTGAAAGAGGGTAGCCAATTCGGCAAATGATGGAGGCAGCACTTCTGGCAAGAAACATCCTTTTAGCTTGTTGTAATGCAAACCGGTGAGTTCGGCAAAACTGCGGTTGGTACGTATAATACAGCCTTTGCTATCAACCATTACCACCCCAATATCCAGGCCATTCATATACGCATGGATTTGCTGCATTAATTGCTGCTGGTTTTCCAGTTGCACCTGGGCCGTAATATCAACCCCCAACAGATGAATCAGGGGCTGTGTTCTGTTTGTTACGGGCAAGGGGAATAGTTCAAATGTAACAATCGTGGGTTGCCGGCCTTCTTTACCCAACCGCAGTATTAGTGAATCTGGTTCGGTTGCGTGCAGCGAGAAATTTTGAAGCGCCTGCGCCAGCTTAGACCTGTCTGAAGGACAGATGTAGTCAAAAAAATTGTGTGTATTTGCATACGTAAATTGTTGGGCAAATGCCGGATTGCACCAATGAATGTTTCCCTGAAGATCCAGCAGCAGCAGAACAACCTGGCGTGATTGACTTAATGCCAGCGGGGTTTGTTCGGTTTCAATCAGGTTTTTCATGCATACCGGATTTGGGCAACACGTTGTAGCGACGACAGTAGGTGTTATTTACATAAAGTTCACAAAACTGTTGCAATTACAACAATGCAATATTGTGCAATAAACGAATTTACAGAATTTCGTTTACGTAAAAACCCTTACAAAACCACATTTGTCTCAGCGCTGCAGCTTCAAAAACCGTTCGGTTACAATACGTACGCCACCACTGAACCAAAACGGCAACGGATGGGTACCCCCGATGCCCTGGCCAATCGTCATGTCGAACTGAAACAAATCGGTGAGAATATGGCGGAAACCCAACTGCCACGACAGGCCCGCACCCGGAACGTAGGGGTCGCCACTGAACAACTCGCCCACCAAATGGAACCCTTTATAGGTTTTTACCTGCGAACCCAACCCCCAGGTATGCACCAATTCATTGGCTCCATCAATATGGAGGTAGTTGGCGCCCAGGTTGGCATGGATCAATACATTTTCGTGCCGGCCAAAGCATTGGGTAAAAATGGCAAATGCAAATGTGCCAAAGCCCGGCGGCCGAAAAGCGCCGGTACCTCCGGGTAAAAACGAACCCAGCACCAGGGCCGCACCCGGCCCCTTACCGGGCGCATATTCGCGAAACAGGTACTTGCCCTGCACCAGCGGCAATGCATATGAAAAACCCAGCTTTCGGTTGCCCTTGTTTTCATAACCGGCAACGCCTCCGAGGGTGAGTTCCAGTTTTTCGTTCGGCCCGTACGCAAACAGGGCCCATTGTTGCCCGCCTTCTCTATCAAACCGAAACCAGCTTTCGAGTTGGGCCAGCCGGCCGCCCACCACACGGGCATCATCGGTAATAAACGGACGAATGGCCGGCTCGTAATATAAAACCGGTTTGTATGAAAATGTTGTTTGCAACTTATTGACCGGCTCGTCACTTGCTACAACTGCCGTACACGTCTCCCCAGCATTGGCAACTATTTCCTGTTGTGCCTGTAGGCTTATGCAAACAAACAGACATGTAACCGTACCTGATAATCGTATCATAGATGTTTTGTCATTTTAGCTAAAGCTACGTGCAGGCACTGAGGTACAACAATGCTGTATATTAATTTGTCATTAAGAAGCACACTATTTCAGCAATTGGTACGCTGCCAGCGCAAACAAATAGGCCAGGCCCGTCATATAACCCAACTGCACCAGGGGCCACTTCCAGGTGCGGGTTTCGCGTTTTACCACAGCTAGCGTACTCATGCACTGCATGGCCAGCAGGTAAAACAACATGAGACTTACGCCGGTGGCCAGTGTATAGATGGGGCTGCCATCGGGGCGGCGGGCGGCCTGCATTTTTTGCCGCAGGGTTTGCACGTTGCTGTCGTCGGCCTCAACGGAATACAACGTGGCCATGGTACCTACAAACACCTCACGGGCTGCTAAGGAGGTGATTAATGCGATGCCTATTTTCCAATCGTAGCCCAGGGGTGCAATAACCGGTTCGATGTATTTCCCCATGCGGCCGGCAAAGGAAGCCTGTAACAGTTCGGCCTGCATGTCTTTTTCCAACGCATCGGCATCGGCGCCGGGCTGTTGCTGCAAGGTCACGTAGCGGGTTTTAATCTCCTGCATACTGCTGCCGGGGCCATAGGAACTCAGTGCCCACAGCAACAAACTGATGACCATGATGATTTTACCCGCATCTACCACAAAAATGCGGGCCTTTTCCAGCATGGTATATCCCACATTTTTCCAGCGGGGCGCCTTGTACAGGGGTAGTTCGAGGATGAAGAAACTTTTTTCTTTCAGTTGAATAAAGCGGCGGGCCACCCAGGCTACCAACAGGGCCATAACTACGCCCAACAGGTACAACCCCATCATTACCAGGCCCTGCAGGCTGATGAAGCCCAGCACATAGGTGTCGGGAATAACCAACGCAATCAGGATGGTATAAACCGGCAGGCGGGCACTGCAGCTCATGAGCGGGGTAACCAAAATGGTGAGCAACCGCTCTTTCCGGCTTTCAATGTTGCGCACGCTCATAATGGCGGGCACGGCACAGGCAAAACCGCTGATCATGGGCATAACGCTTTTTCCGTTTAAGCCCACTTTGCGCATGATTTTATCGGTCAAAAAGCTGATACGGGCCATGTAGCCGGTTTCATCAATCAGCGTTATCAGGCCAAACAAAATCATGATTTGGGGCACAAATACCAAAATGCCGCTGAGGCCGGCCAGTACGCCGTTCAGCAACAAATCGGTGTACCAGGCCCGGGGCAGCAGGGGCTCCAGCGCGTTTTGCAGCGAAACAAAACCACTTTCGATGAGCGACATGGGGTATTCGGCCAGCAAAAACACGCTTTGAAACAGCAGAAACAGCACCAGCAGCAAAATGGCATAGCCCCAAAACCGGTGCAGCAGAATTTTATCGAGCTGTTCGGCTTTTAGCTCCTGCCGCAGCGGGTCGGCTTCGGTTACGCTTGCCTGCAGTACCTGGCCAATACGGCGGTAGCGCTGCATAATTTCTTCGGCCTGCGTGCGGGTGTGGTTAAAGCCGTGTTGCTGTTCAATGGCTTCTATTTGCTGTTGCTGCGCATCGGTAAGCGCAAACGATTCGTGGTTGATGAGGTGGTGCACTGCCGCATAATCGCTGAGTTTGGGCAGCAGGCGGCGGGTATCGGCCACGGCCCCGGGGGCCAGTTCTTTGTTGGGTATGAAGTCAAAGGCGGGTGGGCGGTACAAGCCCCGGCACACATCGCAAATGGCCTTGCGCAGTTCGGACAGGCCGCTGTTTTTGCGGGGGTTGACCGCCACCACGGGCACGCCCAGTTCGCGTTGCAGGGCGGGCAGGTCAATGCGGATTTGTTTTTGCCGGGCCACATCCAGCATGGTAAGGGCCAGCACGGTAGGTTGCTTCAGGTCAATCAGCTGCGATACAAACAGCAGGTTGCGGCGCAAATTGCTGGCATCGGCCACCACCACCACTACATCGGGCTGTACGTCGGCATCCTGCCGCATCAGCACCTTGTAGCTCACCCATTCATCGGAGCGGCGGGGGTACAGGCTGTAACTGCCGGGCAAATCAATTACTTCGGCCTCCATGGTATCGCTCAGGCGGCAATGCCCGGTTTTTTTATCAACCGTAACGCCCGGAAAATTGCCCACTTTTTGATTGAGGCCGGTAAGCATGTTAAACAGCGATGTTTTACCGCTGTTGGGGTTTCCTACTAACGCAATTTGTAGCTTCTGCTTCATGAAACGGCTGCAAAGGTACCTGCATTTGGCAAAGACGATTTACGCAAACAGGAAATTATCGCACCCGCCTGCGCCTACCACCCGTTGGGCCGCAACAGGGCCCAAATACCGTCGTTCAAAAACGTGCCGTTTTTATATACGGCCCTCTGCCGGATGCCTTCTTGCAAAAACCCATTTTTCCGCAGGGCTTTTTGCGAGGCAATATTGGTGGCAAACACCAGGGCTTCAATGCGGTGTATATGCGGCAACTGCTGCCAAATATGGGAGCACAGCAGGCCAATAGCCCGGGTGACAATGCCCCTGCCCCAAAACGGCTGGCCCACCCAATAGCCAATTTCCACCGTGTGGCGATACACATCGTGGCGGGGCTCCATGCCTATACCGCCGGCAAATGCGCCATCGGCAGTAATTACAAAGGTGTGTCCGGGTTGCTCCATTTGCCGCGCTACCCAGGCATGGGCATCTTGCAGGGTATAAGGATGCGGGAAGGCATCCCGCACCATGGCGGCTATGAGCGGATTGTTGGCCAGCAGGGCCAGCGGCTCCACATCATCGGCCTGCCAGGGGCGCAATTGTACGTTCATGGACTTGTATGTGTTAAACGGAAAGATAACTATTGTTTCCGCAAATGCAGTTTTCTTTTTAGGAAGAAGTCGATTGCTGTTTTGTGATTTTGCAACCGCAACAACATCCATCATCATGAAGGCCCTTCACTCCATCAACGCAAAACCCCGGCCGTTGCATACGTGCCGGGGTGCTTGCCAAAATTACCTTTTTGCCGTGCCACACTGCTACTTTGCTGTTGGCAACAGTTGGTTGTGTGCGGCTGTTTCTGTTGCAGCACACAGAGGGAGAAACGTTACCGCACTTACAGCGACTTCTTCGCCAGGTACCAGTCCACCATTTCCAGGTCGCTCTTCTTGCGCTCGGCCAATCCTTCGAGGGTTTTGGGAGCCGGCACAATTACCTTCTCACCGGGTTTCCAGTTGAGCGGACAGGCCACGCTGTGCTGGGTGGCGGTTTGCAAGGCCAGTAACGCCCGCTTGATTTCTTCCATGTTTCGGCCGATGTTCAGCGGATAGTACATGATGAGGCGAATGATGCCTTCGGGGTCAATGATAAACACGGCCCGTACGGCTGCCGTTTCGCTTTCGCCAGGCTGCAGCATGCCATACAGTTTGGCCACCTTCATGTCAAGGTCGGCAATAATGGGGAAGTCGAAAAGCACCCCTGTTTTTTCGTGTACGGCGTTTACCCATGCAATGTGCGAGTGAATGCTGTCGATACTCAGGCCCATCAACTTGGTATTGTGGGCGTCAAAAAACGCTTTTTCCTGCGCAAAGCCGCTCATTTCGGTAGTACATACCGGTGTAAAGTCGGCAGGGTGTGAGAACAAAATTACCCAGCTGCCCTTGTTGTACTCGCTAAAGCGAAGGGGGCCAATAGTGGTTACAGCCTCAAAATCGGGCGCCTTATCGCCAATGCGGGGCATGGGATGAATGGTTGCTTGTTCCATAAGTATTCTTGTTTATAGGTGAACGAAAAAAAGCGGGGAAGACCCCGCTTTTGTGAACTCAATTTTTAAGCGGTTACAGCTGCGGCAGATCCGGTAACTACCGGGTTACCGGCACCTACCCATTCGGCATAGCCGCCGGTATAGTTTTTAACCGTAATACCGTATTTGGCCAGTACCGAGGAGGCAATGGAAGAACGATCGCCTGCCTGGCAATGGATAACGATTTCTTTGCTGCGGTCGAGCTTGTCGAGATTTTCATTAATCTTACCTACGAAGAGGTTGATGGCCCCGTCAATATGACCGGCTTTGTATTCGGCTGCGCCGCGTACGTCCACCACCTGTACATCGGGCCGCGTTACCAGGGTTTTGAATGTGGCCAGGTCCACATCCTCACGCTGTTGCAGCTTGTTTCCGGCGTTGGTCCACACGGTTACATCGGGCACATAACCCAAAATGTTATCCAGGCCAATGCGCATCAGCTTGCGGGTGATGTCTTCAATTTGTTCGGTGGGGGCGATGATTACAAACGGATCGGTATAGTTGAGGAACCAGCCGGCCCAGGTTGAAAGGGAGTTGTTGTTTTGAATGTTGATGCTGCCCGGAACGAAGCCTTTGCTGAACTCAGCCTTATTACGGGTATCAATAACCGTAAGTCCTTTGGCAATGGCCTCTTCAAACTCAGCGGCACTCAGCTGTTTCAGTTTCGGCACTTCGGTGAGTAAGGGCCGGTTTACCTTGTTCAGCTTTTTCATCATCGCAAAGTAGCGGGGCGGTTCGGGCTGGTCTTCCAGCAGGAAGCGGATGAAGCCTTCCTCATCGTTCATGAAGCGGAATGCCCAGTTGCGCACTTTTTCGTAACCAACGGTTGAGCTGGGTACGGCACCCAATGCCTTACCACAGGCGCTACCGGCACCGTGGCCCGGCCATACCTGCACATAATCGGGCAGTTGGGCAAAGCGCTTCAGCGATTGGAACATTTGGCGGGCGCCGGCTTCTTTGGTACCCACAAATCCGGCTGCTTCTTCCAACAGGTCGGGGCGGCCAATATCACCCACAAACACAAAGTCGCCGGTGAAAATCATCACGGGTTCCGGACTGGCCGGTGTATCGGTCAGCAAAAAGCTGATGCTTTCCGGCGTGTGGCCCGGCGTGTGCATTACATCAAAGCGCAGGTTACCCACCATAAAGCTGTCGCCATCTTTCAGGCCCACATGGTCAAACTCATACTGCCAGCCTTCGCCACCCTCATCGCTGAGGTACAGTTTGGCACCGGTTAAGGCAGCCAGTTCACGGGCGCCCGAAAGAAAGTCGGCATGAATGTGCGTTTCAGCCACATGCGTGATTTGCATTTTGTTTTGCTTCGCGATTTCCAGATAGGTGTCCACATCGCGTTTGGGATCAATCACAATGGCTACGCCGGCTTTTTGACAGCCGATGAAGTAGCTGGCCTGTGCCAGCGTTTTGTCGTACACGTGTTGAAAGAACATACTCTTTTTTTTAATGATGCAAGATGAAGTAGAGCCGGGCTGTTTATTGTTGCCCGACGGAGTGCAAATATCTAATGCGCAACTGCCGCTGCAAGTAACATTGGTCACAAAATTAACTGATTGGCAGGGGGCTGCTGCCGGCTTTAACAGTTCTGTAGGGGATTCAATACTTTTGAAGCGGAAAAATGGCCGTACAGGCACTCGATATCACCGAATTTTTGCAACGGGCGCAACAGCATCCGGTACTGGATGTACGCAGCCCGTCCGAGTTTGCCCATGCCCGCATACCCGGCGCCCTGTCGCTACCGCTGTTTACCGATGAAGAGCGCAAAGTGGTTGGCACTGCCTACAAGCAACAGAGCCGCGAAATGGCAATAAAAATCGGGCTCGATTATTTTGGCGGTAAAATGCGCCGCATGGTAGAAACGGTGGAAGCGCTCTTGCGCCAACCGCCCTACAAAGGTTCCCGCACCCTGCTGGTGCATTGCTGGCGGGGGGGTATGCGCAGCGCCGGCGTGGCCTGGCTGCTCGACTTGTATGGCTGGGAAGTATATACCCTCAAAGGCGGCTATAAAGCCTTCCGGCGCTGGGCACTGGAGCAGTTGGAACAGCCCTACCCCCTGCGCATACTGGGCGGTTATACCGGCAGCGGCAAAACAGAAGTACTGCAGGCACTACAGCAAGCGGGGGCCGTTGTAATTGACCTGGAAGCACTGGCCCACCACAAAGGGTCGGCTTTTGGCAACATCGGCATGCCGCCCCAACCCAGCCAGGAGCATTTTGAAAACCTGCTGGCCCTGCAACTGCACCAAAGCCGCCAACGCTTGCTACAGCCGGTAAGCGGCGACCCCGTAATTTGGCTGGAAGATGAAAGCCAGCGCCTGGGCGATGTAAACATTCCCATCGGCTTTTGGCGGCAGATGCGGCAACAGCCGGTATGGTTTTTGGAAATACCTTTTGAAGAACGGTTGCAACACATTGTACAGGAATACGGCAAACTGGACCGGGAACGGCTGGTGAATGCCATCATCCGCATTCGCAAGCGGCTGGGCGGACTGGAAACCCGCGAAGCCATTCATGCGCTGGTAGAAGACCGGATTGAAGATAGTTTTCGTATCTTGTTACGGTATTACGATAAGTGGTACGATAAAGGGCTGCACAACCGCGATAACCTGCCTGCATTGTTGCGCCGCATCCATTGCAGCCGGGTAACAGCCGAAAATTACCGGCTGCTCCTGCAACACCAACACAATTAAACACAACACTTCCATCTCATTCCTATGACCCAACCCCCTACAGCATGAAAAAAAACCTTTTTCTCACCCCATTACTAGTTGCCTGCATGCATATATTGGCACCTGCGCAGGTAGTAACCGGCGTGTACCGGGGCAAAATGCAGGTTGATAGCCCCCGGTATGATGTAAATTTCGAGCTCACGCTAAAAGAGCGCAACGGCAAGCTTACCGGCTACTGCTACCGGCTTTTTATACTGGGCGATACGTTGTACTATAATCTGGTTCGGGTAAACGCACGAATAATAAAAGATATGCTGGTGGTAGAAGACGAAAAATCGGTGTCGAACAATTTTGCCGAAAGCCGCCGGGGCATTAAAACCGTTTTCTTTTTTCGGCTAACCGATATAACCGATACGGCACAGGTATTGCCCGGCGAATGGAGCATCAATCAATGGAGGGGCTACACGCCACTTACCGGGAAGGTAGAAGTACAGCGGGAACGCAACTACCTGGCCACTCAAATGTATCAACGACTGGCTGAAAAAAATCTCGACAAAGAAATGCTGTTTGACGAAGCGCCCCTTGTTTTGGCTTCCAATAAAAAACCACCCACGCAACAACCTGCAACCTCGCAGCCCGTAACTACTTCGCAACCCGTTGCCGCCAACAACAAACCGGCTGCCAACAACACGCAACAACCTGCAACCTCACAACCCGTAACAACAGCGCAACCCGTTGCCGCCAATAACAAACCTGCAGCGAATACCTCGCAACAACCTGCAACCTCCCTGCCCGCAACCACTTCACAACCTGTTGCACCCAATCCATCTGTTGCGGCTGTGAATGTACCTGTTATACCTGTGGGGCAACAGCCGGCCAACCCGCAGCCAGACCTTGTTGTTGCAGCGCCCACCAGCACTCGCGATTCGGTGAAGGGCAAGCTGCCCGGCACACCCATCGGTACGCCCCCCGTTATCACCAACCCCATCATCACCAAACGCGTAACCGAACTGCAGCAAACCCTTACCGTGTATGAAGACACCATCACCCTTTCGCTTTACGACAACGGCGAAATTGACGGTGATACCGTGAGTGTATTTTTGAACAACGAAATCCTGGTATCGAAAGTGGGACTGAGTGCCTCTGCTTACAAAATTCAGGTGCCGGTAGCACGCGGACAGATACTGCAACTGACCCTGTATGCCGAAAACCTGGGACGCATACCGCCCAATACCGGACTATTGGTGGTGTACAGCGGAGAGCAACGGTACCAGATATTTTTTTCATCCAGTCTTGAAAAAAGCGCCGTCATTTTATTGCGGCGCGAAGAAGAACCCTGATGCGCCTGTTATTTCTTTTCATTACCACCCTCCTGCTGTTGCACACAAGCCGGGCACAACCCGTTGCCGGACTTTGGAAAGGCTCTTTTCGCAGCGGCACGGCCCCTTTTGTACAGGAATACCGGTATGAACTGCTGTTATTTCAAGACGGCAGCAATCTCAGCGGCTATTCCTATTCGGCGCTGGGAAATTTTGAAGCGGTTTGTGAGGTTACCGGTACGGTATATCCCGCCTACCTGGTAGTGCGGGAAACCAAAACCCTGTTTCAATCGCTTGCCACGCCCGGGCAGCGGCAACAGCACCTCTTGTTTTTTGATGATGAAACAATGCCCCGTGTGCTGAGCGGCGACTGGCAACACATCAACAAAACAGCCGGCATACCCGCCACCCAAAAAGGAACCAGTTTTTTACGACGCAATGAAGATGCAACGAGTTCGGCTTTACTAAGCATCCTGCAAAAGCAAGGCATCATTGCCACGCTGCCAGCACTAACCGCTGCAGCACCTCCTTCTGTTCGTACCGACTCGCTTCGCATGGCTTCCCGCCCCATCAGCCGTACCGATACGCTGCACATTAGCGGCCGGCAAATTCGCTTAACCCTTTTTGATGAGGGCGTACCCGATGGCGACCGCATCAGCCTCTATGCCAACGGGCGCCTGCTGCTGCATAACGAACTGTTGGGCGCTGCAGCTGTAACCGTGGTGCTCGACTGGCCCGATGACCAAAAAGAACTGCAGCTGGTATTTTTTGCCGAAAACGAAGGAAGCATACCCCCCAACACCGGCCTGCTGCGGGTAGAAGCAGGTGGCAACCGCTACGAATTGCGCTTCAGCAGCAGCCTGCGCAACAGCGCCGCCGTGGTACTGGTACAACAATAACGCATCTTTGCAGCATGATTCGTTTAACGCAATATGCTCATGGCGCCGGCTGCGGATGTAAAATTGCCCCCGCCGTGCTGCAACAAATGGTACACCCTGCCGATGCCACACCCGTATATCCCAACCTGTGGGTAGGCCACGAAACCAACGATGATGCCGCCGTGTGGGATCTGGGCAACGGCGAACTGTTGATTGCCACAACCGATTTTTTTACGCCCATTGTAGATGATGCCTATGCCTATGGCCGCATTGCCGCTGCCAACGCCCTTAGCGATGTGTATGCCATGGGCGGACAGCCGCTGCTGGCCCTTGCCGTATTGGGCTGGCCGGTAGAAAAACTGCCGGCCGATTTGGCCCAACAGGTGCTGGCCGGCGCCCGCAGCATTTGTGCCGAAGCGCATATTCCCCTGGCAGGCGGCCACAGCATTGATGCCGCCGAGCCCTTTTTTGGCCTGGCGGTAAACGGAAAAGTTGCTGCCGCCTATTTGAAGCGCAACAATACGGCCCGCGAAGGCGACCTGCTGTTTTTAACCAAACCCATTGGCGTGGGCATACTAACCACCGCCGAAAAGCGGGATGCGCTGCTGCCCGAACACCGGGGGCTGGCGCTGCAATACATGCAGCAACTCAACCGTATTGGCACTGTACTGGCACAAACGGAGGGGGTAACCGCCATGACCGACGTAACCGGCTTTGGCCTGCTGGGCCACCTCATTGAAATGGCGGCAGGAAGCGGCCTGAGTGCCGAACTACATTACAGCTGCGTACCGGTGCTGGATGCGGCCCGCACCTACCTGGCCCAACGCATTGTACCCGATGCCACCTACCGCAACTGGAACAGCTACGGGCAGGAGGTGGATTTTGCCGCGGAGGTGCCGGTACTGGAAGCCTTTAACCTGCTGCCCGACCCGCAAACCAACGGGGGCCTTTTAGTTGCCGTGCGCCCGGCCGCCGCCGCGGCTGTAAGCGACCTGCTGCAACAGCAGGGCATTCCAAGCTGCGAACCCATTGGCCACCTGGTACCCGCCGGCGAAAAACGCGTTCGCGTTTTACCGTAATTTCACTTGCAACCGGGCGGAGTTTATGTTATATTCGGGAAAACATTTGGTATGGACAACCGAACTACTGCCTGGTTAGCCTACCTCACCTTTATAGGCTGGGTAATTGCCTACATTCAATACAGCAATATGCAAGAAAAAAGCAGCCTGGTGCTGTTTCACCTGCGACAAATGTTTGGTCTGCTGGTAAGCTCCGCAGCCCTGTGGGTACTTACGAACGTAATGGCGTTTGTGCCGGGCTTTTGGTCGTTGCAATGGGTACTGTATGTAGGACTGTTTTTATTGTGGCTGATTGGAATATTGGGCGCCATCAACGGCGAAGAAAAACCGGTACCACTGCTGGGCCCGCTGTTTCAGCAATGGTTTGCCTTCATTCGTTAATCGGTTGCTTATTGTAACGGCACCGGTTTTACGCTGTATCCTTTTTCCCGCAGCAGCTGCAAAACGCCGGCCGGGCCACCCAGGTGGGCGGCGCCTACGGCAAAAAAGGTGGTACCTTCCTGCATGGCTTTTTCCATGGGCGCTATCCATTTACGGTTGCGGTTTTCGAGTAACAATGCGGCACTGCCCATCATGTCTTCGGAACGAACGGACAGTTGATACAGTGCCTCCACGTCTTGCGAACGATACAATTGCACCATTTTATTCAACTCCGTTTGCTGCGCTTCAAACTCCTGCACCATTTTTAAAATGGAAGCGGCTTCCACACTATCGGGGATGGCATCAAATACCGCTACCTGGTCGGCTACGGTTTCAAGGCCCCGAATCTCTTTTTTGTACTTGCGTGCCAGGCCGGCAAATTCCATTTCGTACGACTGCTGTACGGCACAGGGCAGCATTTTCTGGTACATGAGGCTGAGCGCCATAAAGGGCTTAAAGCCGCTAAAGAACGATAGCGACATGTTGAGCCGTGCACGAAAAAAAGAGTCGAGCAACGCATATCCTTCCTTTCCAAAAATTTGCTGCAGGTTTTGTCCGTTTTCGAGCCGCAGCAATTGCAGCATTTGCATTTGCAACCCGGGGTCATCTATCTTCAACTCCAGATAAATCGCTTGCGAACGCTCCACGGCCTGTTGCACCGCCGCCGGCATGAAAAAATCTTCTTTGCATATCATGTGGATGGTGCCTAACACGTACGAAGGCGATGCGAGTCCGTTGCCGCTTACCTCCCACAACAAACTGCTGCCGGTATTTTGTGCAAAAGAAGCCTGTAGGGTAAACAGACACACAACAAGAAAGCGAATGATTTTTTTCATACTTCAGCTATTGGAAGCCGGTGCTTCGGTTTCAGAAATTTCGTTTACAATATTTTGCAACTTATCTACGTGCTGTCCATACAACCAGCACACATACCACTTATTAATGTAATAAACCGGAATTGTTAATACAAGTGCAATACCTGCCAAAACGGCCAAAAACACAAGAAAACTTCTTGTGTTTTCTAGTATCGGATTAGGGGTGCCGGGAGGACGATTAAAAATAACATTCAAGGCAGTAAATACCATAGCCAGCGGGAACAGGCACGTGCCTGCTTTTACATAAAAACGGACATAAGACTTAAGTTGCTGCAACTGTTGTTGTAAGTTTGATTTTACTTCACAAACAACACACTCCATTTGTCGCAACAAATTCATTTTTTTATAATAATACCACAAAAAAAATAGTAATATAGCTAACAGCATAATTACTATGGCCAGCATGCCCCTCTCAAATTTCTGAAAATAGTACCAAACCATTCCTGCATAAACAACCACAAGCAGCAACAATTCTATTTTTAAATTGCGCTTCATTTTGGAAATAGTACTGCGGCTGCGCTGCCGCAGCAATTCTTCAATTCGTACTTCAGGAGAAAAGACCGGCTCTTCTTTCCAAAGTTCTTTCAGTTGCTCAAGTTCCATGAATGCTCGCTTTTGTATGTTTACGCAACTTTTGTTTAATACGGTTCATTTTTACGCGTAATGCCCCCTTGCTGAAACCCAGAATTTCTTCCATTTCTTCATAACTTTTATCTTCCAGGTATAATGTTACAACAGCCCTTTCGAGTTCGGTAAGTTGTGCTATTGCTGCATACAGGGTGTTGATTTGCTCTTCATAGCTGTTATCTTTACCTTCTTCCGCAATGCGTGGTATCGTTTCAGGGTAGCTGATAGAAATCTTCCTGCTTTTCTTGCGCAGGGATGAAATGGCTGTATTCAGCGCAATACGATACATCCAGGTACTAAACTTCGAATCGCCGCGAAAACCGGAATAAGATTTCCATAACTGTATCACCATTTCCTGATACAAGTCTTCCCGATCGGCCTCATGGGTGACATATACCCGACAAATTTTATACAACAGCGCCTGATGCTGCTGCATTAATGCAATAAACTCCTGTTCTTGTTCTTTGTTGGTCAAACCCTTTTGGTATTGGCTGTGTTATAGGTAGCGTACCTTGCGAAAAAGTTACAAACATGAACAAAATATACCACCTGGCCACCTGTGCTACCAACCAGCGTATCCTCAACGAAGTGGGCGCCCTTCAAAAAAACATCGAACTGCAGGAAATTAAAACCCAGCCCATTACACCCCAACAACTCGATGCAATGCAACGCCTGGCAGGCAGTTACGAAGCGCTGTTCAGCCGCAAGGCACTCAAATTTCGGGCCATGGGCCTGCATGAAAAACAGTTGACCGAAGCCGACTACCGCAATTTGCTGCTGCAGGAATACACGTTTCTGAAACGCCCCGCAGCCATCATCAACAACCAGATTTTTATTGGCAATGCCAAGGCCACGGTGGCGGCGCTGAAAGCAGCCATTGCAAAACTGTAAGCGGAAAAATATCCTCTAGCCTGCTTTTTTCGTTGCAAGCTGTTGTGCGGCAGCCCTGCCCCTTTGCGGCGCCGGACCTGTTGGGCATGCAACGCAGCAAAACGTATTGGCTACCGCTCATATTCCGGGTATTTCAAAAATAACAACGCCGGCAGCTGCAAAATATGGCTTTGCAACGGCCGGCACTGGGGGCGGCGAACGCCGACAGATTTACCTCTTTAGCGGATTAGCCCGTTCAAATCGTCCACAATGGTGTTATGATGCAGTTTTATCCGGTACTCGGTTTGTAGGCGGTAAGTACCCGGGGCCAGGTTGTTCCACAAAAATTCGCCGTGGGTATTGGTAATGCGGTTCAGGTTTTGCAAATCGCCGCCGGGGTTGCGCCCGCCTTTTACGGTAAGTCCGCCAATGGGGTTACCCGGCCGGGCTTCGCTGCCGGTGTTGCCCCGGTTTCCGGCAACAAAAAGCGCATCGTTGCTTACCGAAAAATGCAGGGGCAGGGTAATTACCTGCGGAATGGCCGGCTGTTGCCAGCTGCTGCGGTCGGCTGCCGGGTTGGTGGCGGTTACGACCAGGTTGCTGCGGGGGTGCCACACGTAGTCCGACTGCCCGTCGCCATCGCTGTCGCCCAACAGCAGTTCGGCCTGCCAGGCGCCGGGTATGCTTGCGGTTTCGGCGTAGCCGGTTACCTCACGGCTGGTACCATCGGTAAACACAACGGTAAGCTGTCCGCCGCCGGAGGCCATGATCCGTTTTATATTGGAGCGGGAAGTAGGGATGCCCGCCCCCCGGGTAGCGGGTACGGGCAAATCGGCCTGGGCTTCGGTTCGGCCGCCACTGCCACGGCTTTGTGTTACCGGCAAAGCAATGGCGCTTCCATCCTGCAGGCGGGCGGTAACGGTAAAGCGGTCGGCCAGGCCATCGCCATCGGTATCGGCTCCAACCACCAGCAAAACCCGGGCATTGGAACGCGATGTGTGGATACCCGCCCGGTTGGCAGCATTATTTTCCGCGCCTTTTCCGGAATTGCCGCCACCGATACCGGATTTGGGAGTACGTTCTACCCGCTCCAGCACAAACTCAAATTCTTCTTTTACGGCCACCCACTCACCGCCTACATCGGCAGGTTGTGTAACGGTAAAGTTGTAGGTTTTTGAAACAGTGGCGTAGCCATCGAGCTCAATGGCATATTTGCCCTTACCGGGCACGGCGGCAAACCAAAAATTGCCACAGGCGTCGGTTTCGGTACTGGCCAGCAGGGCCCCGGTGGTGGCATTGCGAAGGTGAACGGTAATGCCCCCTATGCCATTGCAGGTGCCTGCAGGAGCTCCGGTGCGATGGGCTACCAGGGTATCGGCCATGGGGTTACGGCCTCCTTTTACGGTGAGGCCGCTTATGGGGTTGCCGGACACTGCCGCTAACGGACAGGTAGTGCAGGCAGTACCGGTTTGTTCGTTGTACACCAGTTGAAAGTTGCGCTTTCCTGTGGCTGTACCACTGGCGGGCTCGGCAGCAAACAGGGCCAAAACCGGTCCGCCGGCAGGCGCTGCCATCCCGGTGGCGGAATATGCGGCCGAAGATGCCCCGCCCACATGATTGGCCTGTGTGCGGTTGGTAACTATGGGGCTGTTACTGCCGCCGCTGCGCAGGCGCAGTTGTCCGGTTAGAATGAAGCTGCCTTCTTCATTTGCCGAGGGCAATGTACCCCCTAACAAACCGGCACCCGATGCCACCGCATTGCCGGACTGTTGCGTACGCTGGTTTACCCGTTCACCAAAAGTAGCCCCCTGCGATGTACGCGTTGGCGAAACGTTGCGGTACAGTGCCGCATCTTCGGGACAGCTGAATGTAAGCTCCTGTACCCGGCCATCGGGCAGGGTTTCTTTGATAAGAACCGGTCCGCATGCCGGGTTGCTGTTTGGGTTGGTAGCGGGCGTATTTATGGGCAGCGCATTGGCGGTTGGCAGCAGCTTTTCTTCGGTTGTAGCGCCCCCTTCACGAGCCTGTGCATCGGAGCCGGTGGCACCATTGTTAGGTTTTTCCTTTTTGTTGATGCCCGGCTCGTTAATCCCGATGTCGGCTGTTTGCGATGGGTTGGTGCCCCCGTTGCCGCTTTGCTTACCCCGGGCCACGCCGCCATCGCCCACCACATAGCCCCGGTTGCTGCCCTGTTTTTGCTGCTTTTTTCCCTTTTCGGCCAGCTCGGCACCGGCTTTAAAGCGCACTTCTCTTGCCTGGGCATCGGAGCCGGTGGCATCGTCGCCGGGTTTCTCCTTTTTATTGATGCCCGGCTCGTTAATGCCGATGTCGGCTGTTTGCGATGGGTTGGTGCCCCCGTTGCCGCTTTGCTTACCGCGGGCCACGCCGCCATCGCCCACCACATAGCCCCGGTTGCTGCCCTTGTTTTTTGCAGTTGCGGCATCGGCTCCACGGGTAGAAAATTCTTTTATGAGGCTCAATCCGGTAGTAAGCAGGGGGGTATTACGGTTTTCGGTGCGGGGCACATCAATACCCTGTGCCGGATCGAACAGGCGAATGGGGGTTGCCGACTGCAACATGCGCACCCCCAGTTGTAATGCGGTTGTGCTGTTGAAGGAATACGCAAGGCCCAGGTTGCCGCCCCAGCCGGGCCGCAGGCCCGATGCGGCCCCCTCAAACCGATAGTACGGCACAGATGCCCCCTCGCGATTGATAACCACAGAGCCGGCATTGTTCAAAAACAAACCGCCCTGCAGGCCCGCCACCATCCGAAGCCGGTTACCCAGCTGCAGTAACGGACCGGCCAGCATATAGGCCTGCAACGGATTGCCGGTAGCCACCGAAGCGTTGGAAGGAATGCCTCTTTGCGTGAGGAATGAATTGATGGCCGTTTGGCTGAAGCTGCTGCCCACAAACCCACCGTTCATGCCAAGGCCCAGGGCACCCGGCTGCCAGTTGGCCTGCAGGTCGGTACCCCAGCCGTTGCCGCGGAAAAGGCCCGCTTCGCCGCTGCGCAGGGCAAAGGCGCCGGAGGGCGTAACGCCCACCGCCCAGTTACCGCGGTCGGCAGCGCCGCTGGTTTTGTTGCTGCGGGTAGTATTGTGGTTAATGGCCCGCTGCTGGGCACAAACTGTAACAGGCAGTAAGATCATAAGGCACAACCGTGCCAATAGGTTTTTTCTCATGGCAAGTAGGATTTCGGTTATTTCACAAGATACAAAATTTCGGGAAGCGGGTTGCTGTTAAGCATGTGCCGACACTGCCGGCAAGCTTGTGCCGCCCATAACAAGGGCATGCTGCCGATATGAATTTTGCATAGCTTACGCAAAATTTGTTAGCATGAAACTGCTGCGTTTTTTTATGTGGCTTGCTGCCCTGTTGCCTGCTGCCGTACAAGCGCAAAACGGCGATTCGATCCGCAAAAGCGATGTTCCGTATGCCGCAAGCCTCATCGGCTTATCGTTTACGGAGTCCGAAATAGACAGCATGCTGTTTACGCTGCGGCAACGACGGACCGAGTACCAAAAGCAACGCCAGCACCCCTTGCCCAACCCCGTGCCCATGAGCCTGGTACAACAACCATTGCCCCCGGTGGGCGTGGCAGCGGCTACGCAACAACCCCTGCGCTGGAAGCTGAATAAAAAACTGCAGCGGCCGCAAGAGCCGGGCGCTTTGGCCTTTATGAGCATTGCCGACCTGGCAGCGCTGCTGCGCAACCGGCAGCTGACATCGGTAGAACTTACCCGTTATTTCATTGACCGCATCAAACGCTACGGCGATTCGCTGCAATGCGTCATCAGCATTACCGAAGAACTGGCACTGGAACAGGCCCGGCTGGCCGATGCGGAGCTGCAGGCCGGAAAAGACCGGGGCCTGCTGCATGGCATTCCGTACGGGCTGAAAGACCTGTTTGCCGTAAAAGGTACCCGCACCACCTGGGGGGCCGCTCCGTTTCAGGAGCAGGTAATTGATACCGACAGTTATGTATATACCCGCCTCAAAGAAGCCGGCGCGGTGCTGGTGGCCAAGTTTACGCTGGGCGCACTGGCCATGGGCGACTGGTGGTTTGGCGGCCGCACCCGCAACCCGTGGAACCGCAACCTGGGATCTTCGGGCTCTTCGGCCGGTTCGGCAGCGGCCACCGCAGCCGGCCTGGTGCCCTTTGCCATTGGTACCGAAACCTACGGCTCCATCATATCGCCCTCGCATACCTGCGGAGCCACGGGCTTTCGGCCCACCTTTGGCACGGTAAGCCGCAGCGGCGCCATGACGCTCAGCTGGAGCCTCGATAAAATTGGCCCCATCTGCCGCAGCGCGGCCGACGCCGCTATTGTGTACTACTACATCAAAGGAACCGACGGCAACGACCCGGGCTGTGTGAACCCCACTTTCAATTTCAACCCCACTGCTTCGCTCAAAGGCCTGCGCATCGGCTACGCCAAAAACTACTTCGACCGCATACGCGATACCAGCGCCAACGAATGGAAGGTGCTGCGGGCGCTGGAACAACAGGGCGTGCAACTGATACCCGTGGTGTTTCCCGACAGCGGCGTGTATCATTTTGATATGATTGGCATAACCATCGGTGCCGAGGCGGCCGCCGCTTTTGACGAACTTACCCGCACCGACCTCGACGACCAACTCACCCGTCAAAACCGCAACGACTGGCCCAATTTTTTCCGCGCTGCCCGCTTTATTCCGGCTGTAGAATACGTAAATACCACGCGCCACCGCTACCTGCTGATGCAACGGGTACAGGAACTTTTTACACAGGTTGATGTGGTGCTTACGCCCACCTACGGCGGCAGTCAGCTGGCCATTACCAACCTAACCGGCAACCCCGCGCTTTGCCTGCCCACCGGCTTTAACCGCCAGCAACTGCCTACCAGCATTACGCTGCTGGGCCGCATTTACGGCGATGCCGCCGTACTTACCGTTGGGCACTACCTGCAAAACATTACCGGCTGGCACAAAGTGCATCCGCCGGCATTTATGGAATAAGCAGAGCGTGTTACGGTTTTTGACGGGGAAAGAGGATGCTGTGCTTTTGCGTTATCCTGCACCACACTGTATATGAATGGTTGGGGTGAAAAGCGGTTTTTCGCATCAAAAGCTATGTAAGCAAACGGAACTGCTGGGATGCTTGTTCACAAGCTGTTACCGGCCATTAAAGCATCTCCCGGCTTACGCTGGTTCTTCGTCAAAACCGGGCCGTTTGAACTGCATGCAATCGGGTATTGTTTCCAGCAGCAGGCGCTCCAGTTGCTGCAGGCGGGCCAGCAAACCAATCAGGGCCTCCTCTTCTTCGGGTAAAAGCGGCAGCAGTTGCTGCAATGCGGCCATGCTGTTTCGAATACCCAGCACCGCTATTTTAGCCGAACCCCTGTAATCGCTTTGCGGGTCGCTGCGCTCTTCGTCCGTAGCCGCCAGCAGGCCCGAAACGGCGCGGTAAATTTTAGGCGGCACAAAAATGCGGTAGTACGATATCACGTCAAACTGCTCCTGCAGTTGCCGTATTGCCGTGTTGATTTGCGCTTCCGAAACCAGGCCCAGTTCCGCCTGTTGCTGCAGGCGGGCCGAAAACGGTTGCGTTAAATCGGGCTTTTGCAGCCACCTGCCGGCCGCTTCGGTGTAAGCCGAGCCCAATTGCACCAGCGGATGTTCGCGGCTTTTTTGCTGCTGCTCCTCCTGTGCAGCCGCAGCCGCTTCCAAATCGGCTTCCGTAATTGTTACCTCGTGCTCCTGCAGCATGGCATCCAGTAGCGCCATGGCTTCTTCCAGCTCCGCATGCACCCCCTGCAACGCATCCGACAGGACCTCCGAATCGCCCTGCTCGTACCGGCTTGCCCGTTCGTACGTACGGCAGCGGGCCGTAAACGCACAGCGCTCGCACCAGCGGTCGCAGTAATTGTAAATACCGGGTATAAACGATTTATCCGAAGCCATATGCTTGTTAGCGGGTGGCGGCAGCCTCCTGTTGCAACTGCTCCACTTCCCGCTTGAGGGAGCGGTCAAAAATAAAAGTACCCAACGGCAGCCAGGCAGCCGCAAAAGCGGTCAAAAACCGCCGCAGTGGCCAGTTGCGCTCTTCTTTTACATACCAGGCCATCCCCACATATGCCACAAACAGCAGGCCGTGGGCCCAGCCGGTATATTTAACAGCCAGGGGCATGCCCCACAAGTACTTCAGCGGCATGGCCACAAGCAACAACACTAAAAACGACACCCCTTCGGCAATGCCGGTTTTACGAAGAAACTGCAACGCTTTCATGAAAATAAAATTGATGCAAAGCTAAATGCTGTGGCCGATTGGCCCTGTTAAAATACCGGACTGCCATCAGTGATTGCAATCGGTACTGTGGCAGTGGTTGGCCTCCTGGCAAAAGCGGTGGTTGAGTACATGAGCACTAATGATGGCCGCCACGCCCGGCAATACCAGCAAAAGCGTGGCATACCGAAAACTTACAAACTGATGCACCACAAACAAGGCAATACCCAGTGTAAAAACAACCAGCGTGGTAAGCCGGTGGTGGTGCCGGCGATACCCGTGCCACAACGTGGATATGCCAATTACAAAAGCCGTACCCAGCAGCAGCAGTTCCACCCATATGTTGTGCACCAGGTTGATGCCAAACAAAGGCAAACTGCTCAGCAGCAGGGGCGTAAGCGCACAATGTATGGCACATATAAGCGATGCGCCAATACCCAACGCGTTCCAGTTTATCCGAAAGTTCATAGTGCAACGGCAAAGGTACCAAAAAATGCAACAAAATTGCAAAAATTGAAACGGTATCATCAACTGCAGTACCGGGGTCGTACCTTTGCAATCACAATAATCTTATGCGGCGAAAACTTCTGATTTACCTGGGCTTTTTTGTGTTACTGCTCATCGGTTTTTATGTGGCGCTTTTTTGGGGAAACGACTGGTGGCGCAAGCGGTTGCCCACCATCAGCTACGTGAAAGAGTTTGAATTTGTGAACCAGGATGGCAACACCATTACCAACCGCAACCTGGCGGGCAAGGTGCATGTAGTAGAGTTTTTCTTTACCACCTGCAAAGGCATTTGCCCTAAAATGAATAACAACCTGCTGGAACTGTATAAAGAAATGGCGAACGAGCCCGACTTTATGATTGTAAGCCATACGGTTGACCCCGAAACCGATTCGGTTGGCCGGCTGAAAGTGTATGCCGATTCGCTGCAAATCCGCTCCGACCGCTGGCTGCTGCTTACCGGCACCAAAGAAAAATTGTACGAGGCCGCCCGTAAAAGCTACCTGCTCGACGACCAGGGTAATGAAGCCGCCGCCATTGCCGACCAGTTTATTCACACCCAGTTGTTTGCGTTGGTTGACCGCGCCGGAGCCGTACGCGGCATTTACGACGGCCTCGATGCCAAAGAGCTGAAAAAGCTGCGCAGCGATATTAAGCTGGTGCTGCAGGAACGCTACAACGGACCCCGGTTTGTGAATGGTATTTTTCAAAATAATCCGCAATAAGTAATTTAGGCCTGCCATGGATGCCATCCGCGACATACTCAAACAAAACAACCTCAGTATTACCGACAACCGGTTGCAAATACTGGCCATGTTTTACGAGCATGAGGGTGCCCTGGCACACGCCGATATTGAACGCCGCAGCGGCGACCGCATAGACCGTGTAACCATTTACCGTACCCTGCAAACCTTTGAAGAAAAGGGAATCATCCACAGCATTCCAACGGCCGACAACACGGTAAAGTATGCCCTGTGCAAGCACGAATGCGGCGGCGGCCACCACCACGACAACCACGTACATTTTGTCTGCGAACACTGCGGCACTACCACCTGCCTGGATGATGTGCTGGTACCGGAGGTAAAACTGCCCCGCGGCTTTGCGCCCCTGCAGGCAAGCATGGTGGTACAGGGCATTTGCAAAAACTGTCGCTGAAAATTTCTCCTATAACGCTCCGGTATTGAAGCAGCTACGCGCCGGCGTGCAGCGTAAACGCATCGCCGTCCCGCAAAAAGGGCAACTGTTCCCGCACTTGCAACAGCCGTTCCCGGCTTAGGGTACAGGTGTGCACGGTTTCGGTATCTACGGCCTCAAAAAGTATTTCGCCCAGCGGGTCCACTACCATACTGTTGCCGCTGTGGGCAATGCCGTTTCCATCGGCTCCTACCCGGTTTACACCCACCACATAGCATTGGTTTTCGATGGCACGCGCCTGCAGCAACGTGCGCCAGGCGTGGCTGCGGCGGGCCGGCCAGTTGGCCACATATACCAGCACGTCGTATTCGGGCGCGGCGGCACTTGCCTGCCGGGCCCATACCGGAAAACGTAAATCGTAACACACCTGCAGGTTCAGGCGCCAGCCATTTGCCGCTGCTATCAACCGTTTGCTGCCGGCCGTATAGTGGCGGTCTTCGCCGGCGTAGGCAAACAGGTGGCGTTTGTCGTAAAAACCATATTGCCCGTTGGGCAACATCCAAATCAGGCGGTTGTAACAGTGCGGGGCGCCGGTTGCCGTATCCGTTTCTGCAACAATAATGCTGCCGGTTATAATTACACGCTTTTCGGCAGCCAGGTGCCGCATCCAGGCAACCGTAGGGCCCTCCATGGGCTCGGCCAGTCGCTCGGGCGCCATGCTAAAGCCCGTGCTGAACATTTCCGGCAATACCACTACGTTGGTCGGCACGTCCAGTCTTCGTATCTGCTGCTCCAGCAGGTGCAGGTTGGCGGCTTTGTCTTCCCATTGCAAATGGGTTTGTATCAGCGTAACCGTGAGGTCTTTCATGTGTCGAAGTTCGGAAAAACTGCCCAAGCCGTTCAGGGCAACAGGCGGCGCAGCACTTCGCGTACGTTATCGGGCTCGTACCCTTTTTGTAACAGGTAGGCCTGTAATTTTTTGCGCTTCACCGCCATATTCGTTTCGCGGCGCAGTTCGTTCAGCTTTTGTTCGGCAAGCCGTTGCAGGGTGCGCTCGTAGGCATCGGCATCAATGGCCTGCAACCCTTTTTTTATGCAGTAATCGCTTACCTGCCGTTGTTTCAGTTCGTACCGTATGCGCACCCGGCCCCACTGCTTCAGCCGAAAGCGGCCGCCGGCAAACTGCTCGGCAAAGCGCAACTCGTTCAGGTAATCTTCTTCAATCAGTTGGGTAATAATTGCTTCCACTTCGCGGCTGTTCAGGCCGTAACCGTACAGTTTTTCTTTCACTTCGCTGTGGCAGCGCTCCTGGTAGGCACAGTAGTGCTTTATTTTTTGTAAGGCCTGTTGCGGTGTTAAAGCCGGTTGTTGCATATGGCAAAATTAACGGCCTATGGGTTTGGCGGCGGGGCTGTGAGCATTGGGTACAAGGCCCGGCAGTTGTTCGCCGTACTGCGGGGTGCCGTGGGCCGCTTTCGGTACGGGTTTTAAAATTCAAATCGGCATACAGCGGCCCACCGTACGCCCGTAGGGGCGTACGCCCTTCGTATGGCGCAGCCCTTCGGCCACACTGCAGGTTGCAGCAGGGTGGCAGTATGCGTTTTGAAGCAGTGTGCTTATTCCTGCTTTAAATGGGCCAACCCCTGCTCGGGTAGCTTACCGGTAATGGGAGCAAAAAATTGCAGAATGGTGGCAAAATCGGCCGCTTCGTCTGCCGAAGGGTACAGCAACGGGCCAAGAATCACTTCTTTTTTGGAAAAATCCAAACCGGCCAGCAAAATGGGTACCCCGGCCTCTTTGGCAATGTAATAAAAACCGGTACGCAGTTTTTCTACCCGCCGGCGGGTACCTTCCGGACTCATGGCTAGGCGAAAATGTGTATGTTCCGCAAATTTTTGCACCACCTGTTGTACCATGCCGGTACTCGAATAACGGTCAACCGGCGTGCCGCCCAGCGCTCTGAAAAACCAGCCGAACGCTCCGTCGAACAACTCCTTCTTCCCTAAAAAATAGGCATGCGGTATGGGTATCAAATGCCGGGCGGCCAAGCCTACCACCACATCCCAGGCACTGGTATGGGGGCCCACCGCAATCACCATTTTTGGTACTTCCTCAGGAAAGCGGTCGGTAATTTTCCAGCCCTTCCACCGAAACCATACCGATAGCAGCCAACCGATCATGCTACAATAATAGGAAAAACAACCGTGTCGCCCCGTACCCTCTTTTGCAACTATAAACGAACGGTACGTGGCAAAAGCGGGCTCTATCATCTGTCAGCCTAATCCTGCTCATTTTTTACCACTCCATAGTACCCGAACATTGCATCGGTTTTTAAAATTTGCAGGCTAACGCTTGTTATGTTATGTTTGAGGCTTCAAAATTCCCCGTTTTACCATGATATTAGAATCCAAAACCGAACTGCGTGACTGGGTTGATCGAATGGCAGCGCATTTTCAACCCGCCAACATTCATTGGTGCGACGGCTCACAGGAAGAGTACGACCGCCTGTGCCAGTTGCTGGTCGATAAAGGCACGTTCATCAAACTCAACCCCGCCAAACGTCCCAACAGTTTTGCCTGCTTCAGCGATCCCAGCGATGTGGCCCGGGTAGAAGACCGGACCTTCATCTGCAGTCGGCGCAAAGAAGATGCAGGCCCCACCAACAACTGGATGGACCCCAACGAAATGAAGGCCATTCTGGAAGAGCTCACCCACGGGAGCATGAAAGGCCGTACCATGTACGTAATCCCCTTTTGCATGGGGCCGGTGGGTTCAAAATACAGTCGCTACGGCGTACAGCTTACCGATAGCGAGTATGTGGTCATTAACATGCGCATCATGACCCGCATGGGCCAACAGGTAATGCCCCACCTGGGCGATGACTATGTAAAATGCCTGCACACCCTGGGCGCCCCCCTGCAGCCCGGCCAGCCCGATGTAAAATGGCCCTGCAACCCCACCACCAAATACATTTCGCACTTCCCCGAAGAGCGGCTGATCATTTCATATGGCAGCGGATACGGCGGCAACGCCCTGCTGGGCAAAAAATGCTTTGCCCTGCGTATTGCCAGCGTTATTGCCCGCGACGAAGGCTGGTTGGCCGAACACATGCTCATTATGGGTGTGGAAGCGCCCACCCAAGAAAAAACGTACATCGCCGCCGCCTTCCCCAGCGCCTGCGGCAAAACCAATTTTGCCATGATGATTCCGCCCGCCGGCATGGAAGGATGGAAAATTACCACCGTTGGCGATGATATTGCCTGGCTGCACAAAGGCGAAGACGGAAAGGTATATGCCATCAACCCCGAGTCGGGCTATTTTGGCGTGGCACCCGGCACCAACGAAAAAACCAATCCCAACGCCATGAAATCCATTGAGCGGGACACCATTTTCACCAACGTGGCCATTACCCCCGATGGTGATGTGTGGTGGGAAGGCATGACCAAAGAAATACCCGAAGGACTTACCGATTGGCACGGCCAACCCTACAACCCGGCCAGCGGCAAACCGGCCGCTCACCCCAACGCCCGTTTTACCGCACCCGCACGGAACAACCCCGTGCTGGATTCGGAATGGGATAATCCCAACGGCGTACCCATTACTGCTTTTGTATTTGGCGGCCGCCGCAGCAACGCCATACCGCTGGTGTACCAGTCGTTCAACTGGAACTTTGGCGTGTACCTGGCCGCCACCATGGGCAGCGAAATGACCGCGGCCGCCTTTGGCGAACTGGGCAAGGTGCGCCGCGACCCCTTTGCCATGCTGCCCTTCCTGGGCTACCACATGGGCGACTACTTTAACCACTGGTTGCAGTTTGGCCGCGACCTGCCCAACGCCCCCCGCATCTTTGGCGTAAACTGGTTCCGCAAAAACGCCAACGGCGAATTTGCCTGGCCCGGCTTTGGCCAAAACATACGGGTGCTGAAATGGATTGTGCAGCGCACCAAGGGTAAGGCCAGCGCGGTGGAATGCCCCATAGGCTGGCGCCCCCGCTACCGCGATATTTGCTGGGACGGGCTGGAAACCTTTACCCGTGAAGAGTTTAATGCGCTTATGAATATTGACCGCGAACTCTGGAAACAAGAAATGCTGGGCCACGAAGAACTGTTTGAAAAACTGTACGACCGGCTGCCCAAAGAATTCTTCTTCATGCGGGAGCTGTTGCTTTCGGCACTGTGGCGCAGCCCCGAAAACTACAACCTGGCGCCCGAGCGCCACGATTAAGGCCGTAACCGATTACTTGCTTGGAAAAAAGAAAGCCACCCGTGCGGGTGGCTTTTCTTTTTATGGTACGCGCCGTTCTTATTTTTTGGCGTTGATGTTAAGCTTAATATTTACTTCGGGGCGGATGAACTTATCGCCCAGCGACTGGTCGTTACCATAATGCATGCCCCACTGAGTGCGGTCGATGTTAAAGTCGGCCACCGCATTGATGGTGCCTTCGCCCAGGGTTACCGCTGCCGGGAAGGTTACATTTTTGGTGCTGTCTTTCAGCGTAAGGTTGCCGCTGATCAGGTGCGTGGCGTTGGGCAGCAGGCTCTGCATTTTAGCGGCATCGTAAGCCTCCACACCGGTAATTTCAAAGCGGGCGGTTCCAAATTTTGCCGCGTCAAAAAAATCGGGCGACAGCAGGTGGGCCGTAAGCTTGCTCACACCGCTGGTGTCTTGGTCGGTAATTTTTAATGAATTGATGTTGATGACAAAGTTACCGCCGGTAATGTTGCCGTCTTTTACATACAAGGTACCTTCTGTAAGCGAAAACACCCCGGTATGCTGGCCAATGGGTTTGGTACCAATGAACGAAAGTTCCGATGCAGCAACATCTACGCCGTAGGGGTCGCCTGCGGCGGTAGCGGCAGCCTGGGTATCGGCCGTGGCGGCCTTATCGGCTTCGGGTGCATTTTGGCACGAAGCCCACAGTAACGTTGATGCGCTCAGTAACAGAAACAGTTTTTTCATGTGCGAAAGGTTTTTTGTTTGGGCACTAAAACAATGTTTTAACATTAATGTTCACGCCGGGCCCAAAAATTCCACTGCAGGCAGGCAGCGCCGTAAAACCAACAGGGGCGTTTTCGCCAACATGGGTAAAGCCACAGGCAACCACTCATCCATTTCGTGGGCCCGGGGCGCATTTTTCGTGTAATTTGAGGTTCCTTTTTTCCATTAAACAAAGCTGTACGTATGAGAAGATTTGCTCTTTGGGCCAGGCACCTGTGGTTGCTTGCCCTGCTACCCCTTCGGGTATTTGCACAAGAATCCTTTCCGGTAAACGACGTGGCCGACCCCCGCACGGGCACCTACGCCTTTACCAATGCCACCATTGTTAAAGACGCGGCCACTACCCTCACCAACGCCACCCTGCTCATCAAAAACGGCAAAATTGTGGCGGTGGGCAGTGCGGTAAAAATTCCGGCCGATGCCGTGGTACTCGATTGCAGCGGCAAGTACATCTACCCCTCGTTTATTGACCTGTATGCCGACTATGGCGTACCCACCCCCACACGCCAGCAGGGCGCATTCAACTTCAACGCACCGGCCCAGCTGGTAAGCAATCAAAAAGGACCCTTTGGCTGGAACCAGGCCATCCGCACTGATGTGAACGCCGCCCACCTGTTTGCCCCCGACGACAGCAAGGCCAAACAGTGGCGCGACCTGGGCTTTGGCGCTGCCCTGGTACACCAGCGCGACGGCATCGCCCGCGGTACCGGCGCCTTTGTAACCTTTGCCTCCGGCCGCGAAAACAAAATTGTGCTGCGAGACCGTGCTTCGGCTCACTTCTCCTTCAACAAAGGCACATCTACCCAGTCGTACCCCGCCTCCCTCATGGGCAGCATTGCCCTGCTGCGGCAAACCTTTTTAGACGCCAACTGGTATAAAACCAACCCCGCCACCGAAGGTACCAACCTCACCCTCAAATACTGGAACGAACAGTTGAGCCTGCCCCAGGTGTTTGAGGCCAACGATAAGTGGAACGTGCTGCGGGCCGACCGTATTGGAGACGAGTTTGGCATACAGTACATTATGAAAGCCGGCGGTAACGAGTACCAGCGCATCAACGAAATGGCCGGCACCAAGGCCACCTTTATTCTGCCGCTCAACTTTCCCGCCGCCATGGATGTGGAAGACCCCAACGATGCCCGCTTTGTGTCGTTACAGGATTTACGCCACTGGGAATATGCGCCCGCCCAGCCGGCCCTGTTCGAAAAAGCCGGCATCAACTTCTGCCTCACCGTTTCCGATCTGCGAGACCCCCGTCAGTTCTGGCCCAACCTGCGCAAAGCCCTGGAATACGGCCTCAGCGAAAGCCGCGCCCTCGATGCCCTCACCCGCATACCGGCACAAACCATTGGCATGTACGATCAGGTAGGCAGCATTGATCCCGGCAAACTGGCCAACTTCATCATCACCAACGGCCCCCTGTTTCACCCCAATACCAGCATTTTGCACAACTGGATCAGCGGCGGAAAATATGCGGTAAAAGAAGAAGACTGGTTTGCCGTTAAAGGCCAGTACGCTCTTACCGTAAACCTGCCCTCCGGCCCCAAAACTTACACGGTTGACGTGAAAAGCAACAGCAGCGCCAACGTTATTGCCAAAGACACCCTCACCGGCCGCTTCAGCTATGATGGCAAGCAGGTGAAACTCAGCTTCCCCGAAGCCAAAGAAAGCCGCAACAACATACGCCTCAGCGGCTTTGCCAGCGGCAACGAATGGAGCGGCATGGGCGACGATGGTAACGGCGCCCGCTTTACGTGGACGGCTAAACGGGTACAAGCTGCCGAAAGCAAGGCCGATACCGTTAAGCCCAAAACGCCTCCCACCCTGGGCCCCATTAACTATCCCTTTGGCGGCTATGGATGGACCACTACGCCCAAGGCCGAAACCATCCTCATTAAAAACGCCACCGTGTGGACCAGCGAAAAAGAAGGCGTGCTGCCCAATACCGATGTGCTGCTGAAAAACGGGAAAATTGCCGCCATTGGCAAAAACCTCAGCGAGCCCGGCGCACGGGTAATTGACGGCACGGGCAAGCACCTGACCGCCGGCATTATTGACGAACACTCGCATATTGCCGCCGCCTCCATTAACGAAGGGGCGCAAAGCGTTACCAGCGAAGTGCGCATTGGCGACAACCTCAACCCCGACGACATTAATATTTACCGCCAGCTGAGCGGTGGCGTTACCACTTCGCACATCCTGCACGGTTCGGCCAATACCATTGGCGGACAAACCCAGCTCATCAAGCTGCGCTGGGGCGCCAACGACGAGCAGTTGAAATTTGCCGGCGCACCCGGCTTCATCAAGTTTGCCCTGGGCGAAAACGTAAAACGCTCCAGCGCCACACAAAACAACCGCTTCCCCGATACCCGCATGGGTGTAAGCCAGGTACTGTACGATGCCTTTACCCGTGCCCGCGATTATGAAGCGCAATGGAAAAAGTACGAAGCCGAGCGCAAAAAGAACCCCAAGGCTGTAGCGCCCCGCCGCGACCTGGAGTTGGACGCCCTTGTGGAAATCATGAACAAGCAGCGCTTCATTACCTGCCATTCGTACGTGCAAAGCGAGATTACCGATATGATGCGGGTGGCCGAAAAATTTGGCTTTACCCTCAACACCTTTACCCACATTTTGGAAGGCTATAAAGTAGCCGACAAAATGAAGGCCCACGGCGCCAATGCCTCTACCTTCTCCGACTGGTGGAACTACAAAATGGAAGTGGTGGACGCCATGCCCTACAACGCCACTCTCATGCACCGGGTGGGCTTAAACGTTGCCATTAACTCCGACGACGCCGAAATGGCCCGCCGCCTGAACCAGGAAGCCGCCAAAGCCGTAAAATATGGCGGTATGAGCGAAGTAGAGGCCCTGAACATGGTTACCATTAACCCCGCTACCATGCTGCGGGTGGCCGACAGGGTAGGCAGCATTAAAGTAGGCAAAGACGCCGACGTGGTGCTGTGGAGCGACCATCCGCTGAGCATTTATGCCATGGCGCTTTATACCATCGTGGATGGTATTGTGTACTTCGACCGCGAAAAAGATGCCGAAATGCGGAAGGAAATCGCCAAAGAACGGGCCCGCCTCATCGCCAAAATGGTGGGTGAAAAGCGCAGTGGCGCCCCCACGGTTCCGTTTGCACCCAGCATGCATATCATGTACGGCTGCAGCGACCACAGCCACAACCATGGCTTATTTGTAATTGACATGGATTAAAAAGGTTAAAAGTTTATCTGTTTAAGGTTTAAAGTTGTTGACATGGCTACCATAAAAAGGTTTGAAGAAATAGAGTCTTGGAAACTTGCCCGGGAGTTATGCAGAAAAACAGGCCGGCTCGTTGACAGCGGCAGGTTCAGGAACAGTTTCAAGCTAATTGCCCAAATTGAATCAGCTTCAGGTTCAATTATGGACAATATTGCTGAAGGTTTTGAGCGGGGCAGCAGAGCGGAGTTCATTCTGTTTTTGGGCTATGCCAAAGGCGCTTGCGGCGAACTGCGATCACAACTGTATCGAGCTCTTGACAGAGGTTATATTTCAGAAACCGATTTTGACGAACTTGTAGATACGGCAACTACAACCAGTGGCTTCATACAGCGTTTTATTGGCTATCTCAACCAAACAAAAATAGAGGGCAGCCGTAAAAAAAGTCGTAAAACCCAACCTTAAACCTTAAACTTTTAAACTTTCAAACCAACCCATCTAAATAACAAAACAAATTTTTATATGAAACGATTACTCACTTTTCTAACCCTCACGTTCTTGTTCGGCGCAGCTGTTGCGCAGGAAACGGTTTACCCCGCACCCGCCTACAACGGCCTGCTGTTCATAAAAAACGGCACGGTACATGTGGGCAACGGACAGGTATTGCCGAACACTACCATTAAAGTACAAAACGGAAAAATTGTCGAAATCGGCACCAACATCACCATACCGGCCGGTGATGTAAAAGTGTTCGATGCCACGGGAAAGCATGTGTATCCGGGTCTCATTTTATCCAACGCACAACTGGGTCTGGTAGAGGTGAACAGCGTTCGGGCCACCATTGACCATACCGAACTGGGCACCATCAATCCCAGCATTCGCTCCATCGTTGCATACAATACCGATTCGAAAGTAATTAATACCCTGCGCACCAACGGTATTCTGTTGGCGAACATAGTACCGCAGGGCGGCCTCATCAGCGGCAGCTCATCGGTTGTGCAGCTCGATGCCTGGAACTGGGAAGATGCGCTTTATGCGGCTGATGGACATATGCACTTTAATATGCCCAGCCTGGTGGCACGCCCCAACCGCTTTGCCCAGTTTTTTGGTACCGATAGCCGCCAGCCCGGCGATGTGGTACGGCAGGCGCTCGACCGTATTGAAGAAGTGAAGCAGTTCTTCCGCGAAGCGAAGGCCTACCTGGCCGCCGGTGTGCCCGACCAAACCAACCTGAAATTTGAAGCTACCCGTCGTCTGTTCAGCCGCGAACAAAAACTGTTCATCCACTGCAACCTGGTAAAAGAAATGCTGGTGGCCATTGACTTTATTAAGGAATTTGGTTTTGATGTGGTGCTGGTAGGCGCCAGCGAAAGCTGGCAAATACCCGATTTGCTGAAACAGCACAACATCCCTGTTATCCTCAGCCAGGCGCATAGCCTGCCCACTACGTTGGATGATGATGTGGACCTGCCTTATAAAACTGCCGCCCTGCTACACAAAGCCGGTGTGCTGGTAGCCATAAACGACGAAGACGGACAAACCCGCGGCATGAACCTGCCGTTTAATGCCGGTACCGCCGCCGCCTACGGTATGGGTAAAGAAGCAGCCCTCAGCGCCATCACCCTCAATGCTGCAAAAATTTTGGGCATTGATAAAACCACCGGCAGCATTGAAGTAGGTAAAGATGCCAATATTATTGTAAGCAACGGCGATATACTGGATATGCGCAGCAATGTGCTGACCCACGCCTTCATACAAGGCCGCCAAATTGCGCTCGAAAGCAAACACACCCAACTGTACGAGCGGTACAAAAAGAAATACGGACTCTAAGTCGTTCTGCTGCTTCACCCTCCTTTTCAGAAAAGTCGCTCATGAGAGCGACTTTTCTGTTTTAAGGGATTGCCCGTTAACTTAAACGAAGCAGGTGTTTTAGAAGTGGCATGCTTATTTTGCAGAGAGTAACATTCCGATTACAGCAACGCCACCCCGTTAAAACATTCTTTTTCATGACAACACCTTATGCAAAAATTGATGCCGACCTGCAACAGTTGATGCAATATTTTAAAGAGGTACTGCAACAGGTAGGGGCCGGCAACCTTACCGCTTACTTAAACGAAACCGGCCAGCTGCCCGATGTTCCCGAAAGCCTGCAGGAGCAGGTGGTACAGGTACTGAGTATGGTGTTTCAGCTCATGAATCTTACCGAAGAAAACGGTGCAGTACAATACCGCCGCCAACTGGAAACCGAAAGCGGCCCGGCCGCCATCCGCGGCTCCTGGGCCGAAACCTTACAGCGACTGCTGCATGCGGGGGTGAGCGAAACCGCTCTTGCCGAAATTTTACCCCAAATCTGCATCCGGCCCGTGCTTACGGCCCACCCAACCGAAGCCAAGCGCATTTCGATTCTGGAGCTGCACCGCGATTTATACCTGCTGCTGGCCCAACAAGAGCAGCAGCACCTGGCCCCCGCCGAACAACACAGCCTGCAAACCCGCATCAAAGCCCTGCTCGAACGCTGGTGGCGCACCGGCGAGGTGTACCTCGAAAAACCGACCGTAGAAGCGGAACGCGGCAATGTAATGCATTATTTCACCAAAGTGTTTCCGCCCGTGCTGCGCCTGTTAGACGAGCGCTTGCGCTACCTGTGGCAGCAGCAGGGATTCAACCCCGGCCACCTGCGTTTTCCCGAACAGTTTCCCCAACTGCAGCCGGGCAGCTGGGTGGGAGGCGACCGTGACGGGCATCCCTATGTTACCGCCGAACTTACCCGCAGCACCCTGCAGGCACACCGGCAGGCTGCGCTGCAGTTGCTGCATACCCAAATACAACAACTGGGTGCCCGCATCAGCTTTTCCGACCTGCGCAACAGGGTACCCAACTGTTTGCAGGAAGGAATGGCCCGCTTGCATGCCTTACTGGGCAGCGCCGCCACCGCCGCATTGCAGCGCAACCCCCACGAACCGTGGCGGCAGTACACCAACCTGCTGCAACTGCGCATGCAGGCCACCCTGACCGAAACAACAGGCAGCTACGGCCGGGCAAATGAATTGCTTGCCGACCTGCACATCCTGCGCAAAAGCCTGCTCGAAATTGACGCGGAAGCCATTTATAACGATCTGGTATTTCCGCTTGAACGCCACGTACAATGCTTCGGCTTTCACCTGGCCCGCCTCGATGTACGGCAAAACAGCGCCTTTCACGAAAAAGCGGTAGAACAACTGCTGGTGGCTGCCGGTATTTCCAACCCCCACTTCACACAATGGAGCGAAGCCGAGCGGATAGAATTTTTGACCCGTGAACTGCAAACCCGCCGCCCCTTTGTGGTACCGGGCGCAAGCGCCGGGCCCGAAGCCGATGCCGTACTGGCCTGCTACCGCGTGCTGCGGGAGCATATTGACCGCTATGGCACCGATGGTATCGGGTCGCTGATTGTAAGCATGACCCGCGGGCTGAGCGATTTGCTGGTGATACTGCTGTTTTTGCGGGAAGTGGGCCTGCTGGAAACGCCGCTGCAGGTGGTGCCCCTGTTTGAAACCATTGACGACCTGCAACGGGCGCCGCACATTCTGGAAGCTTTTCTGCAACACCCCGCCGTTATGCGGTACCGGCAACATCTGCCGCCCCTGCAGGAAGTAATGCTGGGCTACAGCGATAGTAATAAAGACGGCGGCATTGTAGCCAGCCGCTGGAACATTCACCGGGCCGAGCAACGCCTTACACAGGTGGCTGCGGCGCATGGGCTGCAACTGCGCTTTTTCCATGGCATTGGCGGCACCATCAGCCGCGGTGGCGGCAAATACCACCGTTTTCTCGAAAGCATGCCTGTAGGCACCCTCAGCGGCGACATCAAACTCACCGTACAGGGCGAAACCATAGCCCAGCAGTTTGCCAACCGGCTTACGGCCGCCTATAACCTCGAAATGCTGTTTTCGGGCACCCTGCTGCAAACCGCCCGCAGCATACAGGCTGTTCCTGCACTGGCCTACCCCGAAGCCGCGCTGGAACAACTGGCCGCCGCCGCCTTTACGCACTACCGGCAGTTGGTGGAGCATCCGTTGTTCATACCCTTTTACAGCCAGGCTACACCCATCGACGTGTTGGAGCAAAGCAAAATCGGTTCGCGGCCGGCACGGCGTACGGGGCAGCGCACCCTGGCCGATTTGCGCTCCATTCCCTGGGTATTCAGCTGGGGGCAGGCCCGCTTCAACCTCACCGCCTGGTATGGGGTGGGTAGCGCCATTCGCACCCTGCGCACCCAACATCCGGAGTTGTACGCCGTCCTGCAACAGCAGGCAACGCACTGGCCGTTTTTACATTACACGCTCATCCACATCGAAACCAACCTGCATTATGCCAACCGCGAACTGATGCAGCAGTACGCCGCCCTTGTTGCGGATGCGCAGGCGCAAAACACCCTGCTGCAACAAATTTTGACCGAACATGAATCCACCCGGCAGGAAGTGGAAACCCTGCTGGGCAGTCCGGCATCGGAACGCCGCCACAGCCTGCTGCACAATATGCAGCGCCGCCAACAACCGCTGCAGTTGCTGCACCTGCTGCAATTGCAAAACCTGAAAAAATGGAGGGCATTGCGGCAGGCCGGTGCGGAAGGCACCGAAGACGAACAACTGCTGTTGCAGCAGTTGTTGCGTATTACTACGGCCATATCGGCCGGCTTAAAAAATACCGGCTAAAAAAGCCGGTTGCCGGCCCCCACACAACACAAACGGCATTTTTTCGTTTTATCTTCGCTCCAACCAAACCAATATGCTATGAAGCGCTTTTTGTTGCTGCACCTGTTGTTAACGGCCTTCTGGGCGGTATCGTGCCGAAAGCCACAGGAGTTACCCCCCCTGTCGCAAACCCTGCTCTCCGGCACCTGGAAGGTGCAAACCATGAAAGACAACGGAACCAACTACACCGCTCAATACAACGGATGGCGCCTGGCTTTTGCAGCCGATGGAAACATGAGCATTACCACACCGGGCGGCGGCAATTATACCGGTACGTGGAACGAAAACAATGCGGTACGCAGGGTAACCTTTACCATCAATGCCCCTTTGCTGGAAACGGCTCGCCTCAGCCGCGAGTGGGATATTGTACTGGTAAACCCCACACGCATCCGCCTTGCCAACGACCGCTTTGCTCCTACACAGGAACTGGTACTGGACCGGTTGTAAGCGAACCGTTTTTTTAAATATTGATTACTGAGCTCGGACTATTGGTGGCGTTGCAGCCCCGCTGCGTTACCGCTTTGGTGCAATTATATGCGGTAGCTTATCATTAAGAGTGATAGGTAGTATGAGAAGTTACTGAAGTGAAGATTTCATTATTTCTCCGTAGCAAAAGATCCTTCGCTGTCGCACAGGATGACGTTGTTGGTGAAAATTCGTTATAGTTCCAAATGGTGGTGACGAATTTGAAAAGCCTACATCCATTTCCTTCAATCCCTCAATCCTTGATTCCTTTCTGCCTTCAATCCTTCACACCCTTGCTTTTGGGATAGTCAAAAAACAGAAACCGTTTTTCGGCAGCGGAAAAATCTCGCCAGCTATCGCAGGCCGCTTCCACGGCATAAATGGCACAGGTGGGCATATCATCTACCCGCACGTTTGTTAACGTATTGGCATACGCGGTTATGCCGGGATTATGCGCAAACAACGCTACCGTATTGGCGGAATCGGGCAAGGCCGCTACTACCTGCTCAAATGCGTCCACCCCGGCCAAATACAAATCATCGGTTTGTTGTACCTGCTTAACATGTAACACTTCGGCAAACGCTTTGCAGGTGCTGCGGGCACGTTTGGCGGTACTGGTAACCAGCAAATCGGGAATCAGCTTTTTTTGCAGCAGCCGCTGTGCCATCTCCGGCGCATCGCGTTTGCCGCGATCGTTTAACGGACGGTCAAAATCAGCAAGACCGGGTTCGGCCCAGCTGCTTTTGGCATGGCGTACCAGCAACAGTATTTTTTTCATTACACAATCTGTTGCCGTAAAGATAATCCGCTTTTTACTGCTTAACCGTTAGGGGTATTGCATTAAACGTTCCTTCCCGCAAGAAGAGGGTTTGCTTTTGGGCATTGCTTAGCTGCACATTAAAATCGCCGCTGCAGGTTGCGGCTGCCGTATCAATTTTTTCAAGATGCGCTGTTCCAAAAAAATCGGTGGCCGACCTATTGTTGTAGTCCGGGGCACCTTTTTGCTGCAACTGTATGTAGTACACAATGGCATCGGGGTAGTTTGCAGCTTCACTGATGCTTACAAAGGGTTTGGAAAGCGTATTGAGTTTCGTAAAGCGCAGTTGCAGTGTACAGCTTTTTCCGGTAGCAGGATGTGTAAAGGAGCCCGACAATTCCAATTCATTTGTAGCCCGGTTCCATACGCCCGAAAAACTATCCGATTTTACTTCCACATCTTCCAGCATAAAGCGTACGCCGGCGGGGGCAGGCACAGGCACTTCGGCGGGCGCTTCCTGATTTTCCACAACCGAATCGGAAACCGGGGGCTGTTCCTTCGTTTCATTTTGACAAGCTGTTACCAAAGCAAACACAAACAGCAGGGCTATGAACCGGCGAAAAGTAGATTGAATTTTCATGACTTTTTTGGGGAAAAATTAGAGCGGGGAATGGCCATCCGCAATACCCAACAGCCACATAAAAGAACAGCCGCCCCAAAGGACGGCTAATTTCTTTTTTTTCGCTTGCGGTAGGGTTTGGGATTTTAAAGACGGGTAACTAAAAAGCCCAAAACCATGCCAAAAATCGATACCGCTAAGCGTTTTCACTTAATATCCACGAATATTTTTACCCTCCAAATAGTTGAGGAAGGCTTTGTTGCAAACCCGGTTGCCTCCCGGCGTGGGATAATTGCCGGTAAAATACCAGTCGCCGGTATTGGTGGGGCAGCTGGCATGCAGGTCTTCTATGGTTTGGTACACCACCTGCACCGGAATTTCAAAATCCGCCGGCGTAATGAGCTCTGCAATTTTGGCGCTGATTTCTTCGGTGGTAAACGGCTTGTAGAGGCGGCGCACCAGGTTTTGGGTATGCAATTGGCCGGTACGGGCCAGTTCCAGAATTTCCTGTTGTACTTCGGTTACCAGGCGCTCCATACCCCGCTCTTTCAGCAGGGCCATGGCGGCGCGGAAGGCCACAAAATCGCCCAGTTTGCTCATATCAATACCGTAACAGTCGGGGTAGCGAATTTGGGGTGCCGAAGAAACGATGATAATTTTTTTCGGTTTCAGGCGCCCCAGCATGCGCACGATGCTTTCTTTGAGGGTGGTGCCCCGCACAATGGAATCGTCTATCACCACCAGGGTATCTTCATGGGGGCGTACGGTGCCATAGGTAATGTCGTACACGTGCTGCACCATTTCGTTGCGGCTGCTGTCTTCGGTAATAAACGTGCGCAGCTTTACATCTTTTATGGCAATTTTTTCCTGGCGTATTTTTCGGTTAATCATTTCCGTAAGCTTCTCCTCATCAAAATCGCCGTTCCAGCTCATGATGCGCTGTACTTTAATTTGGTTGAGATAGTCTTCCATACCCTTTACCAGGCCGTAAAACGCCACTTCGGCCGTATTGGGTATGTATGAGAAGATGGTGTTTTTGAGATCGTAATTGATTTCTTCCAAAATACGCTTGCTGAGTTTGTAGCCCAGGCTGATGCGTTCGCGATAAATTTTTTCATCGCTGCCGCGGCTGAAGTAAATGCGCTCAAACGAGCAGGCACGCCGCTCTTTGGGTTCCAGTATTTGCTCAATATGCCAGTTGCCATCGGGGGCTACCAGCAGGCCCTGGCCGGGCATCAGTTCCAGCACCTCGTTTTCGCCCACATTAAAGGTGGTACGTATGGCAGCCCGTTCGCTGGCGGCCACAATCACTTCATCATTTACGTAGTAGTAGGCCGGCCGTATGCCATGCGCATCCCGCAGCACAAAGCTGCTGCCGTTGCCTACCAGTCCGCCAATGGTAAAGCCCCCGTCAAACAGCGGCGCCGCTTTGCGCAGCATGGCGGCTATGGAGGGGTTGTTGGGCCGGCGTTCATCTTCCTGCACCAGAAAATGGTGTACCACTTCCATCATGGCGGCCAGGTCGCTCTGCTTTTGAAATTCGCCGGGATCTATATTTACGAGCGAAAACAGCTCTTCGGTATTAACGAGGTTGAAGTTACCCGCCAGCGCCAGGTTGCGGCTGGGGTGGGTGCTGCGCTTGATGAAGGGATGGCAAAACTCCACGTTGTTTTTACCCTGCGTTCCATAGCGCAGGTGGCCCAGCAACAACTCGCCCAAAAAGGGCAGGTGCCCTTTCATAAGGCCGGGGTGTTGCCGCAGGTCGGGCAGGTACCGCTCTAGTTCGGCCACTTCATTACCCAACTGCGAAAAAATATGGGCAATGGGCTGCGGATTGCTGCTGCGCAGGCGGTACAAAAAAGGATGCCCGGGCTCCACATCCAACTTTACCACGGCTATGCCGGCGCCATCCTGGCCCCGGTTGTGCTGTTTTTCCATAAGCAGGTACAGCTTGTTGAGGCCATACAGTACTGTACCCTGCGATTTGAGATAATGCGAAAAAGGCTTGCGTAACCGAATGAAGGCAAGGCCGCACTCGTGTTTAATATCGTCGCTCATGATGGTTGTATCAACACCGGATTACCGGCTGTTTTGCCAAAGCGCAAAGGTACAGGAGTGCGGCAAGTTTATCCGTTTAAATTGTAACGGCTTGCGGATGCAGGCTTTCGGCCAGCCACAAAAACTCCTGCACAAACACATCGGCCGCTTTTTGAAAGGACGTGTCCAATAAATTACCCTCGGCATCAAAGCGCTTATCTACCTGGCCCACCACCAGCATGTGCGGACTGCCAATACCAAACAACGCATTGATGAGCAGTTGCAACTGCTGGGTTGCCCGCATACCGCCCATAATGCCCGGGCTGGCCGTGGCAATGCCAAAAGCTTTGCGGCTTTGCTTGGGATAATGGTCGAACAGGTTTTTTAAAGCGGGGGTATAGCTGCCGTTGTATTCGGGGGTTACCAAAATAAAGGCCTGGGCGCCAAACATCCGCTCGCTCAGGGGCTTCAGCGGGTCGGGCGTGGTGGCAACCGATTGAAACACCTGCTGCTGCAGGGCGGGCAGGGGCCAGTCGCGTACATCCAATATGTTCACATTGTGCTGGGTTTGGCTGCGCAGTTGCCGCAGCAAAAACAAAGCAACCCGGTAGGTTACACTTTCTTTCCGGGGGCTTCCGGTAACAATTTCAATATTCATGGTTCATAAATGGTTAATGGGTGTTTCAATCAACAGGT
This sequence comes from Lacibacter sp., assembly GCA_046297415.1. Classification (GTDB taxonomy): domain Bacteria; phylum Bacteroidota; class Bacteroidia; order Chitinophagales; family Chitinophagaceae; genus Lacibacter. Next base: position 197,118 of record JBKBIL010000004.1, on the reverse strand, counting down.
AGTGTGCTGCCGATGTGGTACGGATGTGGAGCGAATCGGTTTCCCAAAAACCGGCAGCATCGCCGGCCTCCAACGTAACCCCACCCGCCTGTAAACTGCCATCTATTACATACAGAAAGAGGCCTTTGTTCATCGGGTTGAGTGGGTAGTGTTGTTCCATGTGCGCATCAAAGCTGCCGAGGCTGAGGCGGGCGTTTTGGTTAATCCAGCAGTGGCCGGGCCCTTCTTCGTTGCTTACTACGGTTACCAGCCGGTTGTGCCGCTGCGGTTGCGGAAACGAGCGCCGCTGGTACCGCGGCGGAATATTTTGCAGCCTGGGTTCAATCCATATTTGCAAAAAGCGCACTTCGGTTTCGCCAATATTGTACTCTTCATGCCGCAGGCCGCTGCCGGCGCTCATAATTTGTACGGCTCCGGCCTCCAGTTCTTCGCTGTAGCCCAAAGTGTCTTTATGATTCATACGGCCCTGCAGCAGTATGCTGATGATTTCCATATTGGTATGGGCATGTAACCCAAAGCCGGTGCCGGGCTGTACCACATCGTCGTTAAAAACTTTCAGCAAGCCAAAGCCGTTGCGGGTAGGCGCGTAGTACGATGAAAAGGAGAAGGTGAAGCGGCTGTGCAGCCAGCCGGTATTTTTTTCGCCGCGTTCGTTGCTTTTGTAAATGATCTGTTGCATAACTAGGATTGTATGGTTACCTGTAATTCGTTGCCGGCCGCCAGCGTACGGGATAGCGGACAGGCTTTGGCAATCTGCTGCAGGCGCTGCAGTTGCGCTTCGGTTACCGGATGCTCGAAACGGATGTTGCGGGAGATGATGCATTTCTCTTTTTCACGAACCAGCTGCACGGTTATGCTAATGCGGCCTACCTGCCAGCCCTTGTGGCGGGTGTACATGCGCAGGGTAGCCAGCGTGCACGAAGCCAGTGCGGCCTCCAGCAGCTCGTCGGGCGAAGGGGCGGTATCGCCACCACCCATATCGGCGGGCTCATCGGCATAAAACCGGTGGCGCCCGTTATCGTGGGTTACCCGGTACAATTGTTCGTCAATATAGGATGTTACCATAATGCTGCTTCCGTTTTAAGCCAGTGTGCCAAAGGAGCCTGTACGATAATCGTGCAGGGCCTGCTGAATTTCGGCCTGTGTGTTCATAACAAAAGGACCATACGCCGCTATCGGCTCATGCAGGGGCGCACCGCTGAGTAACAACAGATGCACATCATTGTTTGTTTCGATGAACAGATCGGTCCCTTCTTGCTGTAACACCGCCAGGTTGCCCTGCCGCACCACGGTTGTACCCCCTATTTGCACGGTACCCTGCAGCAATGCCACGGCGGCGATTTGCTGTTGGGGCAGGGGTAAGGTACATGCGGCTCCGGGCTGCGCCCACACGTCAAAGATATGCAAGGGTGTTTGGGTACGAGCCGGGCCATGCGTACCATTCAGGCTTCCGGCAATAATGCGTACACGGGCTTTCCCGTTGTCGAACTGCAGTTCGGGGATGGCGGTTGCCCGTATATCCTGATAGCCAGGGGGCAGGTTTTTGCGATGGGCGGGCAAATTAATCCATAATTGTGCCATGTGCAGGGTGCCGCCTTTTTTGCTGAAATTTTCTTCGTGAAACTCTTTGTGTAAAATGCCGGAGCCGGCGGTCATCCACTGCACATCGCCGGGTTGCAGGGTGCCGCTTGCGCCGCTGCTGTCGGCATGCGCCAGCACGCCCTCCCATAAAAGGGTAACGGTTTCAAAACCTTTGTGGGGATGCACATCCACACCCCGCGGATGCTCCGTAGGATGCAGGTGCCAGGGTGCCACATAGTCGAGCATTAAAAAAGGATTCAGCTGCGGCCACAGGTTGCGGTTGATGTAACCGCTTACCCGAAAGCCATCGCCCACCATGTGGGGTTGGCCAGCCGCATAAACAGCTTGTACTTGTTTCATGTATAAAAAAATTGAAACGGGCTGCCGCTGGTGCAACAGCCCGTTGTGTTCGTTTACTGTTGCCTGCCGTTACTGCTTGATGAACTGTACGTTCAGTTGCAGTTTCACGTCATCGCTTACCACTACACCGCCGGCTTCCGTTACGGCATCCCAGTTAAGGCCAAACTCCTTGCGCTTAATCACACCTTCGGCCTCAAAGCCTACTTTGGTTTGACCCCAGGGGTCAACCATGGTACCATTGTACACCACTTTCAATTCTACCGGGCGGGTAACATCGCGGATGGTGAGGTTGCCGGTAAGCAGGTATCCGTCGCCGCTTTTGGTGAAAGCCGTAGAAGTGAACGAAAGTTGGGGGTACTGCTCGGCGTTGAAAAAGTCGTTGCTTTTCAGGTGTGCATCGCGTTGTTCGTTGCGGGTGTTGATGCTGTTGATGTCGGCCGTAAACTGTACCTGCGCATCCGAAAAATCTTCGGCGCTGGCGGTTAACGTACCGTCAAAGCTTGTAAACTGGCCCGTTACGGTTGTAATCATCAGGTGCTTCACCTTGAAGAGAATTTCGCTGTGTGCCGTGTCAATTTTGTACGTTGCCATACGTTGTGTTTTATGTTGTTTTTGTGAGTAAATACCTATTTGTGTGCATCAGAAGTTGCGTTGCATGGGCACTTCCATCAACAACAGGCGGGCGTTGGTGGTGGCCTCAATAGCCAACGCATCGGTATCGGTTATGCCCAACCCGTCGCGGTTTTGCAAGGCGGTGTCGGCCACGTGCAGCGCACCTTCCAGCACAAATGCATACACGCCGTTGCCCGGTTGGCGCAGCCGGTACGTGGTTGCAAAGCCGGCGTCGAAGTGGCCCATGTGAAACCAGGCGTTCTGATGAATCCATACGCCCGCATCATCGGGGTTGGGACTGAGCACCTGCAGCAGGTTGTTGTGCATGCGGGCCGCATCAAGGGTTACCTGCCCGTAGCGGGGCTGCACATTCGCTTTATTGGGGAAGAGCCATATCTGCAAAAACTTCACTTCCCGGTCGCGGTTAGCATTCATTTCGCTGTGGGTGATGCCGCTGCCGGCGCTCATCACCTGAATATCGCCCTGGCGAATTACGGCCTCATTACCCATACTGTCGCGGTGCTTCAGGTCGCCGCTGAGGGGTATGGATATGATTTCCATATTGTCGTGCGGATGCGTGCCAAAGCCCATACCCGGTGCTACGGTATCGTCGTTCAACACCCGTAAAGCGCCAAAATGCATGCGGGCCGGGTTATAATACCCGGCAAAACTGAAGGTATGGTAGCTCTGCAGCCAGCCGTGGTTGGCGTAGCCACGGGTATGAGCGGGATGATGTATCTGTTTCATGTGAACCTCCTGCTAATATTACATGTACATACATGTATTTGTTCAAAAAAATTTCACTCCTCGTTTTGCCGAAACTGCTCCAGCAGGCGGTTGAGTTGACGCGCCTGCGCCGGTTCCATATGGATGTAGTGGTCAAAAGCCGCATTAATGCTGCGGGTGCTCTGCTCCAGCAGGTTTATGCCGGCAGGCGTAAGGGTCATAACCGTGTGGCGCTTGTCGGCCGGGTCGGTTGAGCGCTTCACCAGCTTTTTAACCACCAGGCGATCAATAATACGGGGAACGTTGGAGCTTTTTTCAATCAAACGTCCCGCAATATCCTTTACACACATGGCCTGGGGGTGTTTGCCTTTTAATATGCGCAACACGTTATACTGCTCATGCGTTAGGCCGTATTGTTTCAGCTCCCGGCTCATGAGCGTTTTCAGCCACCAGGCGGTGTACAAAATGTTCAGTCCTGCCTTGTGCACATCATTGCGAAAATTTGTGGATTGTATGGCCGTTTCCAGTTTCACGATGCAAATATATGTACATACATGTAATTTACCAAAAAACTATACTGTCCGCCGGTGGCGGACAGTGTGCGTGTAATGCATTTGGAGATTTTCAAAGGGATTGGATACGCTTTAGCTGTATTTCAAGGTTTTGTTGGGTTTTCGTTAGGGATCGGATGCTTTGGTTTTTTCAGGATGCTGGCAAAGACGGGGATTTTTTGTTTTGCTGATGTAAATGTAGCCCGCATTTATGAACGCACCATTAAATGCGGGGACTTGTTTCAAACTTTGCAGGGGGAACCGTAACCACTTTGCAAGATTATTTATAGAAACTAAGTATTAGTGTATAGGCGCAATTTCAGCGGACACAAAGTTGTTGCCTTCATAAATGTTTAATATTGCCTGTATCATTTCGTCTTTTTGTGCGCTTTTTACAATAAAGCCCCGGGCGCCGTTTTCGAGCATGCGGCGGGCGTAGTTGGGTTCGTTGTGTACGGAAATTCCCAGCACTTTAATATGCGGATAATTGGTTGCAATATACCGGCAGGTTTCAAAGCCATTAACGGGCTCCATGTTAATGTCGAGAATCGCCACATCAGGTTGAAGTTGATGGATGCAATCCATCACTTCCTGTCCGTTGGCACATTCGCCTACTACCTGTATGCGGGCATCAGTGCTAAGTATTTGTTTCCAGATTTGCCGTACGGGAGCAAAGTCATCGGCAATTAAAATGCGTACAACGGCCATTGCAAATGCAGTTAGTTGAACAAATTGTTAGTGTTTATAAAATGAAGCAGACTTGCCGTGTTTTTCAGGTTCAGTTTTTTCAGGATATTATGCCGGTGTACTTGCACGGTTTTATAGGAAATGTTCATTTGCCGGGCAATTTCTTTGGAGGTAAGCCCCTGTTGCACCAGGCGCATGATTTCTTTTTCTTTTTCGGTTAGTTTTTCGAGGTTATGCAAGGCCCCTTCTCCGGATGCTTCGTCGGCCAGAGCTTCAGCCATGCGGGCCTGTACATCGGTACTGATGTAGGTTTTACCCCTTAATACACCCCGTATGGCCTGCAGCATCTCGGTTTTGGGGGCATTTTTTGAGATGTAGCCATGCGCCCCGCTGCGGATCATTTTTTTACCACCGTTGGTTGGTCGTACATCGATACGGCCAAAATGCGGGTATCGGGCGAGAGTTTCCGGATTAGCTCCGCCAGTTCATATCCGCTAATGGGCTTCATGTTCACATCCAGCAGCACCAAATCAATCCGTTGCTGCTGCAAAACCTCCAGGCTTTTTTCAATACCGTTGGTAACGGCAGCCACCTGCAAATCTTTTTCGGTTGCCAAAATAGCTTTCCACGCTTCGCCAACCAGTGCATGATCGTCGATGATTAACAGGTTATAGGCGGCCATAGTAGCAGTTATTGCAACGGTAGCTCAACTTCTACAGTACATCCGTTGCCGGGCGCACTGCGGATGCGGAAAGCCCCTCCGTAAACTTCTACCCTGGTAACCGTATTGCTTAAGCCCAGCCCTTTTTTTACCCGTGCCGGATCAAAGCCTTTTCCGTCATCCGTAACCCGTAAGGTAATACTTTTTCCGTTAACGTTGGCAAGGGTAATATGACAATTTTGAGCCTCGGCGTATTTCACTACGTTGTTTAGCAGTTCCTGACAAATGCGATATACAACCAATCTGCGCTCGTTATCAATTTCAAATTCGGCTTCATCGGGTACTGAAATGGAAAAAGTTGTTTGCGATGCGTTGTTAACCATGGTTACCAAGTCAGTAAGAGCCACGGTTAGGCCAATATCTTTTAAGCTGGGGGGCGCCAGTTGGCGGCTGATGGTGCGTATTTCCTGTATGGCATCGTTAATATATGTGCGTGCAGTTTGCAAGGTTGCGGCGGCAGGGTGGCCATCGTTTTCGGCAAGCTGCAGGCAAAGCGATGCGGTGGTAAGTATTTGGTTCACATTATCGTGCAGTTCGCGGCCAATATGTTCCCGCTCGGCCTCCTGCACCCGTATGGTTGCTTCGTGCACCCGGCGTTGCATGTTTACCCGCTCCTGAATAAGCGATTCGTTCAGGCGGATAATATCGCTCATATCTTCGCACACGCCCATCATAGAAATGGGTTTCCCAGCGTCATTATACTGCACCAACCCCCGGCTGCGCAGGGTTAAATAATCGCCGGAAGCCCGCTGAAAACGATAGGTTAATACTACCAGCGGTTTTTGAACGGCAAACGCTTTTTGTAAGGTGGTTTGCATAAGTGCCAAATCATCGGGATGTACCTTGGTGTATCCAAACGCGCCGGTATTTACGGTGGGCGTATTGGGATAGCCGGTTAATTTGTAAAACACCTCATTGAAGAACATTTCGTCGGTTATTAGGTTCCACTCAAAAATCACCTGGCTGGTAGCCCGTAACACCGCGTTGTACCGCTCATTGAGTTTACGTATTTCCACCTCCTGCCTACGAATGTTGGTAATGTCTTTAAAGAGTACAGAAACGCCATTGGCAGCAGTAGGGTAAATATTAATTTCGAACCAAAACTTCTCGTGCTCTATTTCAAAATCCTGAATGACAACATAGGGGTTTTTGTTTGCACGTACCGTTTCGTAAATCGGCAGAAAGGCCTCTTTTTCGTGTGGAAATATCTCCCAAATGTTTTTACCGATGAGTTCTTTCCAGCTTTTATGTAAAAATTGCCCGGCTGCTTCGTTTATGAACACAAAGTTCCAGTTGCTGTCGAGCACAAAAAACCCATCGCGTATGCTGGTGATGATGGTTTCAGAAAGCAGCGCATGCTGCTGCAACTGTAATTGTATTTGCTTAGATTGGGTAATATCCTGTACCACGCCCGAAAGCCGGATCACTGTATTATTTACACTTTCAGGCTGGCTTACAATGCGAATCCAGCGGGTATTGCCTTTGGCCGTAACAATTTCCAGTTCCATATCGGTATGCCGGCCGGTTTGCAGCATTACTTCAAACTGTTGCAAGGCCAACTCACGACTATGCGGTTTGTACATGGCCAAAACCGACTCCATGTTGGGAACAAATGCTTCATCCACTTCAAAAATTTCCCGGGTTATTTCATTCCAAATAAACTCACTGGAACTTAAGTCCATCAAATAAGTACCAATTTGCGCCACCCGGTTCGAGGCTTCCAGCAGGCGCTCGGCCTGTTTTTTGTCGCTGATGTTGTAATGAATGCCCACCGAGCCAATGATTTCACCTTTTTCATTGGTTAGCGGTGCGCCGCTGAAGAGCACATCTACAATTTTTCCTGATTTGGATTTAAGACGGGCCTCATAGATATCGGTTTTCCCTTCCAGTCGGCGTTTGTTCATTTCAAGAAGACGGCTGTCTTCCGGATCGGGCAGCAGTACTTCGCGGGCATTACGGCCCAGCAACTCGGCTTCGGTATAGCCCATCATTTCGCAAAAGCGGGGATGCGCCCGGGTGATGATTTCGTTACGATCCACTTCCAGCAAGCCGATGTTCATGTTTTCAATGAGGCGGGTATATTTCAGTTCGTTTTTCGCACGTTCCTCTTCGGCAATTTTTTTATCGGTTATGTTGCGGATGATCAGGAGAACTTCACCTCCCTCCATCGGCAACAAACGGGCTTCGAAGTAATAACGGCCCTTGGGTTTATCGGCAAAAAATTCATGTACGGTCAGGGTATTGTTGCGGAGGGTTGCTTCAATGGCAGCCTGCAAATCCCAAACCGGCCCGAGGCGCTTTACCAGATTATCGCCCACAACCGGAATGTCAGCTTCAAATAAATGCGTGTTTTGGGAAACCTTACAAAAACTGATTCGGCCGTTACGTTTCAGGCGAAATATTTTATCGGGTAAGGCATTTAAGATGGCATTTTGCAGGGCCACCAGTTCGCTCAGCTGCTGTTTATGCTGTTGTAAAAACAGGTTGGTTGCTTTTAGTTCGGTCTGCAGCTGTTTATGTTCATGTACATCTGTTAAGGCACCTGAAAAGCGGATTGCCTTTCCGTCTTCATCCCTGGTTATTTGTGCCCGCATTCGATACCATCGATAGGACCCCTCACCACTCAGTAACCGAAACTCGGCATCAAAGTAATTGCCCCTTTGGGACAACAACTGGCTATCGAGCTTTTGCTGTATTTCAACTTTATCATCGGGATGTAAGAGGCTGATTACCGCATTTAAATTATTGACAATTGAGCTGCTGCTGTGTTGCAACAACTCGTAAAACCGATCGGAAAAGTAGGTAACGCCGGTGGTGATATTCCAATCGAAAATGCCATCCCGAGAACCTACCACGGCTGCCTGCAGGCGGTCTTTACTTTCGGCCAGTGCCTCCTGTGTTAGCTTTTGTTCGTGGATGTCGGTTAAGGATCCGCTGATGCGTATGGGTGCACCCGTTTCGTCAAAAAGCGCCTTCCCCCGCGAAAGAAACCAACGGTAGGTGCCATCGGCGCAACGCATCCGAAACTCGACATGATAGTAGGGCACCTTACCAGTAAGGTGGTCTTCGAGCGCTTTTGCCCGAATGGCAAGGTCATCGGGGTGGGGTAACGACAGAAAAAACTCTTCATCCATCAACTGCTCCAGCGAGTAGCCGAGCATTTCAGCAAAGCGTTCCGATTTATAGCGGGTGCCGGTGCGGTAATCCAAATCCCAAATGCCATCGCGGGCCCCTTCCACAGCCAGTTGAAAACGTTCGCGGCTTTGCTGCAACTGCTGCTGCATGGCGCGTTGCTCCGTTATGTCGCGTAGTATGGCATAGGTGCCTATTACCCGATCATCAACCACTATAGGAACGCTTATCACGCTCACAATCCGCAACCTTCCGGTATTTGTAAAAAGCTCAATTTCATAGGTATGCCGCTCGCCGGACATGGTACGTTCATGATGTTGCCGCGCTTCGGATTGCCGGTGGGGAGGAACGAAACGGCTGTAATGCGTTCCGATTACCTGAGCAGGATCTTCAATTTCGCCGGCAACCAGCATTTGCTGATTGATGGCAATTACGTTGCCTTGTGCATCAAAGGCTGCAACGGCATCCGGATTGTTGTCGAACAAAGAGCGAAACTCCTGCGTGGCCAGTTGCAGTTGCAACTGTAAGGTTCTTTCTTTTGTAACATCCCGAAAGGCACCATATATACGGATGCATTTGCCGTTTTCAAACTGGGCCTTTCCCTTTGTTTGTACCCATTTGGTTTTTCCGGTTGCGGTTACCAGTTCCAGCACTTCGTCAAACGACGCGCCTGTTTCTATACAGGCCTGTACCCGTTGGCGAACGGTATCGCGGCTTTTCCCTTCTTTGTAAAAGTTGATGGCGGTTTCCACATCGGGTGTATATCCGGGCTCTACTTCGTGTATTTCACGGGTCAGTTCGCTCCAAAACAGTTTTCCCGTACGCAGGTCGTACTCCCACCCTCCTATTTCGGCGGTTTCGTTGGTTTCGCGTAGCAGCAGTTCCTGCTTTTTCAGTTCTGAAATATTGCTTTGAAACCCTATCATGCGCAGTGGGTTACCGGCGGCATCGCGTTGCACAATTACACCACGGTCGAGCACCCACAGGTAGCTGCCATCGTAACATTTTTTGCGGTGTTTGGCTGTGTAATTGGGCGCGGTGCCTGCAATGTGGTTGTGGCAACTCTGCTGGGTGAGCGGACGGTCGTCGGGATGTATCAGCTCAAGCCACGCATCGGGCGTGAAGGTGTAGTGCGGGGGATAGCCTAGCATTTTCAAAAAGCCTACCGATACAAAAAGCCGGTTGGCTGCAATATCCCAGTCCCAGTAGCCTTCGCCGGCTGCATCAATGGCATAGCGGAGCATTTGTTCTGAATGCATCCAGTTAGCGGCGGTTGGGGTACGGCTGCCTGCAGTTGTCCCATTTAAGTGGTCATCTTCAGCCAAATTATCGCACTCATTCAAAGGAAGTTGCTGTATTAGATAGCTGAGCCGGGTAGTACTGCCGGGCTGGGGCAAGGGTTCTCCTTTCAGTAAAAACTCAGTTGTGGTTGCACGGGGGTATTGAAGGGTAAGCCGGTAAGCAAACGATGAGCCGGCCTTCATGTGCCGCAACATTTCAGCATAGGTTTGCCGGCTTGCCGCGTGCGGTGCCAAAAAATTGGCAAGTGTTTTCCCTTTGAGTTCGGCTGCCGAAAGGCCGGTGCATTGCTCAAATGCTGCATTAACCCATTCAAGGGTACCGTTGGTGCTAATTAGCAGCAATGCCGGAGAAAAAAATAAATCGTTTGCCTGAAGAGGGGCCTCTTCCAGCAAATGCTCCTGAGCCATGCGAAAATATTTATGGTAAGTTACGCAAGTGTGGCCGCATTTGTAGGTAGTAGCACTTAAAAAAAGCGTTGTTTTTGCGCAAACCCAGAGAAATCACGGAAAAAGGAATAGGTATTTTGGTGTAGCCACGTGTTCACTTCCCGCTTAAGCCGGGCAACAACTCTCGTACGGTTTCGCATTGCAGGTATTCGGGGTCTAATTGAATATAAAAAGTGCCTGCATTTTTACGGAACCATTTTTCGAGTGCTTCTTCCCGTTTTTCCTCCAGGGCGCGGTTGGCAATTTTGTTGTAATCGTCCCGCAGATTTTCGCGGTGGGGCTCGGTGCGGGAAATGAGCAATATCATGCGTACCCCCCGCTTGCCGCGTGCATCGGTAAAGGGTACGGGGCGGGAGTATTCGCCCACTTTTAAATCGTCGAGCAGCAGCACCACATCTTTTTCCAATTCGTCTATGGTGATGATGGAAGAGCCGTCGGCGCCGGTTTTGCGGCCCCCGGTAAATTTCGATTGTTCTTCGTCGGAATATTTGGCAACGGCTTCGCCAAAGCGAATGGTGCCGGCGATGAGTTGTGCCCGTACCGAATCGAGCCGCTGCACGGCCTGGCGAATATCATCATCATTTACGCGGGGCACTTTCAAAATGTGGCGTACGGTTACTTCGTCGCCATTGCGGCTCACGCATTGAATGATGTGGTAGCCAAATTTGGACTTGATTACCCGGGAAATTTGCCCTTCACGCAGGCTCATGGCAGTGTTGAAAAAGGTGGGGTCCCACTGGCGGTCGGCACGGTTAAGCACGTACATGCCTCCCGTTTGTTTGCTGCCGGGGTCATCGGTGTATAGGCTGGCCAGGGTTTCGAAGCGTTTTTCACCGCTTTCCACCATGCGTTTGTACTCCCTTAGTTCTTCCTGGGCGTATTCTTCCATTTCGCGGCCGGCCTTGGGGTAAATAACGATTTCGCCTATCTCCAGTTCGGTTTCGTAATAGTTGAGGCTGTCGGGCGGTATTTTTTCAAAATAAGCCCGCACTTCGGTGGGGGTAATGCGAATGTTTTCGATGATTTTGTTGCGCATGCCGGCGGCCAGTTTCGATTCGCGGATGGGTTCCCGCATTTCTTCCCGAAACTGGTAAATGGTTTTGCCGGTTATTTGCTCAATCACTTCCCGGGAGCCGTATTGCGATATAAAATAGCGGATGCGGTTGTCAATATCGGCCTGTACCTCATCATCGCTCACCGGTATGGAGTCTTTTTCGGCCTGTATGGCCAGCATTTTATTGATGAGCAACTGCTGCACCAGGTAGCATTCGGCATTGGGGGGCAATTCCACATCCTGCCGTTTGGCGTCGGCAATTTGGTTGTCAATATCGGATTTGAGAATGATGCGGTCGCCCACCACGCCAATAATCTTATCAGCCACCACTTTTTTGGTTTGGGCGCCGGCCAGCTGGGCCAGCAGTACAAAAGCTGTTGCAATAGCAATTCGTATGGACATACGTTTCAAATATAAACAGCGCGACCAGGTAATTGCATCCCGGTCGCCTGCATTTAACAATCTGTTTTACACTCAGAGGGTGCGCTTCACCTCCTCTTCTTCATAGGCCACAATGGTATCGCCTACGCTGATGTCGTTAAAGTTTTTGATGGTAAGGCCGCACTCCATATTAGAGGCTACTTCCTTCACATCATCTTTATAGCGCTTGAGGCTGCCCAGTTCGGCAAAGGCGCCCTCCTGGCGGGGGTAAATGAGTACCCCGTCGCGGAAGAGGCGTATTTTGGCATCGCGTTTGAGTTTGCCTTCCTGCACAAAGCAACCGGCAACGGTAACCTTGTCGAACTTGAACACTTCGCGGATTTCCACCTGGGCCACTTCTTTTTCAGTAATCTTGGGCTCCAGCATGCCTTCCATGGCGCTCTTCACCTCTTCAATGGCGTTGTAAATGATGGAGTAGTTTTTGATTTGTACGCCTTCCTGCTCGGCCAGGCGGGCTGCCTGAATGCTGGGGCGCACGTTAAAGCCGATGACAATGGCATCGGAAGCGCTGGCCAGGGTAACGTCGGCTTCGGAAATTTGACCTACGGCACGGTGTACCACATTTACGGCTATTTCTTCGGTGCTGAGTTTTTGCAGGGCATCGGTAAGGGCTTCTACCGAACCATCCACATCGCCTTTGATGATGAGGTTGAGTTCTTTAAAGTTGCCCAGCGCCAGGCGGCGGCCAATTTCATCGAGGGTGATGTGCTTTTTGGTGCGAATGCCCTGCTCCCGCAGAATTTGCGCCCTGCGGTTGGCAACTTCTTTGGCTTCGGCTTCATCCTTGTAAACTTTGAATTTTTCGCCGGCCTGCGGGGCGCCGTTGAGGCCCAGCACCTGTACCGGAGAGGAAGGCCCTGCCGACTCGATGCGCTGGTTGCGCTCGTTAAACATGGCTTTTACCCGGCCGTAATACTGGCCCGATACAACGATATCGCCCTGTTTAAGGGTACCGTTTTGCACCAGCATGGTGGCCACATAGCCGCGGCCCTTGTCGAGCGAGGCTTCGATGATGGAGCCGGTGGCTTCGCGGTTGGGATTGGCTTTCAGATCGAGCAGTTCGGCTTCGAGCAGAATTTTTTCGAGCAGCTTGTCCACATGCAACCCTTTTTTGGCCGAAAGTTCCTGGCTTTGGTATTTACCGCCCCATTCTTCCACCAAAATGTTCATTTGTGCCAGCTGTTCATAAATCTTCTGCGGGTTGGCGCCTTCTTTATCAATTTTGTTGATGGCAAAAATCATGGGTACACCGGCCGCCTGTGCGTGGCTGATGGCCTCTTTGGTTTGCGGCATCACGGCATCGTCGGCCGCTACTACGATAACGGCCACGTCGGTTACCTTGGCACCACGGGCACGCATGGCCGTAAAGGCTTCGTGGCCGGGTGTATCGAGGAAGGTAATTTTTTTGCCGCTGGGGGTGGTTACCTCGTAAGCGCCAATGTGCTGGGTAATGCCTCCGGCCTCGCCGGCCACCACGTTGGAGTTGCGGATGTAGTCGAGCAAGGAGGTTTTACCGTGGTCAACGTGGCCCATGATGGTAACAATGGGCGCACGGGGTTGCAGGTCGGCTTCATCATCGGCTTCGGCTTCCTCTTCCATTTCGGCCTGCTTTTCCATATCAATAAACTCAACGGTATAGCCAAACTCGCCGGCTACCAGTTCAATCACCTCGGCATCGAGGCGCTGGTTGATGGATACCATGAGGCCCAGGCTGAAACATTTGGCCACTACTTCGGTAGGCGAAACGTTCATGAGGCTGGCCAGTTCGGCTGCGCTGATGAACTCAGTTACCTGCAGTACATTGCTTTCTTCGCCTTCGCCGCCCTGATTGGCCATTTCGTCACGCTTGAGTTTGCGGTATTTGGCTTTTAGGCTTTTGCCGCGGCCGCCGCCACCGCTGAGTTTTGCCTGCGTTTCCCGCAGTTTTTCCTGAATGGCCTTTTCGTCAATAACCTTTTCTTCTTTGCGGTTGTTGCCGCCTTTGCGGTCGGCTCCACCCCGGTTGGGGCCTCCGCCGCCGCGGCGCTGTCCGCCGTAATCGGGGCGGGCCTGCTTGTCTTCAATGGCGGGGGTAGCTCCTTTTTTATCAATGGGTATGCGCTTGCGCTTGCGTTTTTCTTTGTCGGCGCCTTTGGAGCGGCTGTCTGATTCTACGGGCAGCTCGATTTTTCCGAGAATTTTCGGCCCTTCCAAAACCTGCGCCTTGATGTTTTCAATAACCACCTCTTCGGCAGGCGGGGTTGCCGGCGTGGCGGCAACAGGCTCGGGTGCCGGCGCGGGTGTGGCGGCCGGAGCGTGCGGCTGCGGCTCGGGAGCGGGGGCAGGAGCCGGCGTTTCTTTTTTGGATGTTTTGCGGGGCCGTGTGGAAGTGTCAATTTTATCCAGGTCAATTTTGGCTATAATCTTCGGCCCTTCCACTTCGGGCGCCTCAATTTTCACCACTTCCGGTGCGGCAGGTGCGGGCACAGGCGCCGCTTGCGGCTGGGCCACGGCCGGCTCGGGTGCCGGCGCGGGCTTGGTTTCCACCACCGGAGGGGGTGGCGGCGCCGGCTCGGCTGCCTTTTTCACTTCTTTCCGAAATACGACTTCCTCTTCTTCTTTCTTCTTCTTTTCGCCAATGCCGCCCCGTGGTATTTCAATTTGCTCGCTCTTCAGTTTTACCGCTTTGTCCGACGAAAATTCGGCCTGCAGCGCACGGTACATTTCTTCCGTGAGCTTGATGGTAGGCTTCAGTTCGTCGCGGTTAAATCCTTTTGACACCAAAAAGTCAATAAGGGTGTCTTTACCGATATTGAACTCCTTGGCGGCGGCCATTAAACGTGGTGTACTTGCTTCTGACATTCAGTATGGTTTCGTTGTCGTTTGGGGTTAATACGCTTGTAGCTGTTTTGCTTGTTTATTCCCGTTCAAATTCTTCTTTCAAAATCCGGCGCACTTCTTCAATGGTTTCCCGCTCCAGGTCGGTACGGCGCTCCAGTTCTTCTACCGATAAATCCAGCACGCTGCGGGCGGTGTCGCAACCCACCTTCTTAAACTGGTCAATTACCCAGCCATCAATTTCATCGGCAAATTCTTCCAGATCAATATCAAACTCGTCTTGTTCATCTTCGGTATCGCGGTACACATCCAGTTCGTAGCCGGTAAGTTCGCTGGCCAGTTTAATGTTTACGCCCCGCTTGCCAATTGCCAGCGATACCTGATCGGGCTTGAGGTACACTTCGGCATGCTTTTTCTCATGGTCAATGTTCATGCTGGTAATTTTGGCCGGGGTGAGGGCCCGCTGTATCAGCAGGTTGATGTTGTTGGTCCAGTTGATAACGTCAATGTTTTCGTTTTTCAACTCCCGTACAATGCCGTGGATGCGGCTGCCTTTCATGCCCACGCAGGCGCCTACGGGATCAATGCGGTCGTCGTAGCTTTCCACGGCCACCTTGGCTCTTTCGCCGGGCTCCCGAACAATTTTGCGGATAACGATGAGGCCGTCGAAAATTTCGGGCACTTCAATTTCGAGCAGCTTTTCCAAAAACACCGGACTGGTGCGGGAAAGAATGATTTTGGGCGAGTTTTTTTCAAAGTCCACCCGCTTAATTACGGCACGAACGGTTTCGCCTTTCTTGAAAAAGTCTTGCGGTATTTGTTCTGCTTTCGGCAACACCAGTTCGTTACCTTCTTCATCGAGCAGCAGAATTTCTTTCTTCCACACCTGGTACACTTCGGCGCTTACCAGTTCGCCAATACGGTCTTCGTATTTTTTCAGCAGCAGGTTCTTTTTGAGGTCGCTGATGCGGCTGGCCAGGGTTTGCTTGGCGGCTAAAATGGCACGGCGGCCAAAGTCGTGAATGTCCACATCTTCGTACAGTTCTTCGCCCACTTCATAGTCGGGCTGAATGCGGATGGCTTCGGAGTAGGCAATTTGCGCCAGGGGGTCTTCCACCTGTCCGTCTTCCACGATGGTGCGGCGGCGCATGATTTCCAGGTCGCCTTTTTCGGTGTTCACGATTACGTCGAAGTTTTCATCGCTGCCGTACTTTTTGCGCAGCAGGGTTTTGAACACATCTTCAATCACTTTCATCATCGTGGGACGGTCAATGTTTTCCGCCTCTTTAAACTCCTGGAAACTTTCAATAAGGTTGATACTTGCCATAACTCAAGGTTTTAAGCCCGGCCGGCCGCCTGGCAGCCGTGGTACCGGTTAGAATACAATTTGAATTTTTGTTGCTTTGATTTGATCGGTTAAAAAATGATGAAGCACCGTTTCCTGTTTTTTGCCTTTGCCTTTTACTTCCTGCACCTGAATGCCGGCCTCATCGGCTGCCTGCAGCGTGCCGGTAATTTTGCGCCCGTCTTTCAGCAACACTTCCACCTGCCGGCCAATATTTTTTTTATATTGGCGGGGCAATTTCAGCGGCTCGTCCAGGCCGGGCGACGAAACCTCCAGCTCAAATTCGCCGGGCGGAAAAAGGCCCGCATCGGTAATGTCTTTATACAGGCTGCGGTTTAAATCCACACAATTTTGCAGCATTACCCCCTGGTCGGCATCTACCAGCACCTGTATTTTATTGCCCGGGCGCAACTTCACCTCTACCAGAAAAAAACCCGGCTCGCCGGCCACCCGTTCGGCGGCCAGGGCTTCGATGCGTTCGGTTTTTTGCTCAATGTTCATATGCATGAAATAAGAAAGGGAACGCCTCCGTTCCCTTCTATTGCTCTTTTTCCGCTGCAAAGGTAACACTTGGGATGTATATGCAGCAAATTTTTTAAAACCGGTGGCGGCTTTATCCATTCTTTCACAGCACGCCGTTCCGGTAAGCACTACCTTTGCGGCATGTTACGCATTGTATTGTTTGGACTGCTGGTTTATTTTATATACCGGTTTGTTTTTGACCTGTTAATTCCGCTGCTTTCCACCGCCCGCCGGGTGCAGCGCAACATGCAAAAAATGCAACAACAAATGAACGCATTTCAGCAGCAGCCCAACGACCGCGGCACCTCCGGCACAGCACACAGCAGGGGGGGAGATAAAGGAGAGTACATTGATTTTGAAGAAATAAAATAGACTTTTTGCAGGCAGCCCCGGAATTCGTGCTGGGCCGTAGCGCCTTTTTTCTATCTTTGCCCCCGCCTTAACCGGCCGGATCCTTAGCTCAGTTGGTTAGAGCGTCTGACTCATAATCAGAGGGTCGGGGGTTCAAGTCCCTCAGGATCCACCCATTTTAAACCCAACTGCAGGTCTTTTATTTTCAACAGCACTGCGCAAAGCAGCGTTTTTTTGGAGCACGGCAGTTTTAACCTTTGGTTAAGCTACCGATGCCCGTAGCTTTACGCAGCCCAACAGCAAACCCAACACATGAAACAAGCCGTATTGCTTTTTGCACTTATTGCTCTTACTCTAAGTTCTCAGGCGCAAAAGAAAAAATCGGAACCGAAAGAAAAGAAAGACTGGTCGCAGGTAAACCTGGGCAACCGCCCCAAAGATCACCTGATGTTTCAGCTGGGCGCTTTGATGTGGACGCAGAAGCCCGATACTTTTGCCACGAAGGGACTGGCCCGCACTTTCAACTTTAATTTTTCGTTTGATTTTCCGTTTAAAACCGACCCCCGCTTCAGCGTGGGCCTGGGAGCCGGTTTTGGAACCGATCACATGTTTTTTGACCGCAACGCCGGCCGCGACCTCAGTATTAATACGGCCAACGGCGTTCGGTTTGCCCGCCTTACCGGGGCCGATTCGGCCGTACGCTTCCGCAGCCAAAAGCTGCACACCGCCTACCTGGAGGCGCCGGTGGAACTGCGCTTCATGAACAAGCCCGAAACCCCTAACAAAAGCCTGAAGTTTGCACTGGGCCTGAAGGTGGGCACGCTGGTTACGGCAGTGGACAAAGCCCGTTACACCCGCGATGCACAGGGCAACACCAACTACAGTACAAAAATTAAAGACCGCAAAAACTTCAACAACCTGCGCATAGCCGCCACCGCCCGGGTAGCTCTGGGCAACTTTGGTTTGTTTGCACAATACCAACTGAACGATTTTATTCGGGAGGGTCAGGGCCCCAGCCAAATACGGCCTTTCAGTGTGGGGCTGACGCTTTCGGGTTTGTAATGTGGGGAGGGGTTGAGGATTTCACACAAAGCCACAAAGAATACAACGACCATAAAGGCTGATTATTAATTATTGGATTATTAACGCGTTGTGCTATTAAACAAGCAAAAATAAATTCAGGTTTCCAAATCGGGAAAATACTAACAGGGCCAAAAAGTTGGGCACTACAGTAGTACTACAGCTTAATCAGGGCTGCACCCGAGATCGGGGTTGCCTGTCCGCCGGAAATTTATGAAGGCGGATAATCGATCTCGGGTGCCCTTTTTGGGCAAGCAAGAAGGTACAAAATCTTTTTCACTCAAATTTCAAAGATTCCATTCTTTGATTTTGGTAATTCAATAGCACAACGCGTTGGATTATTAATAATTTGCCGCTACCGATTCTTTGCGCTCTGCGCTTATCTTTTTCACTCCTTTCTCTGCGGTTGGATTTTCACCGCCAAAGTGCAGAGACGCAAATTGGAACACAGCCCTATTCGCTCATTCAATCCTTCATTCCCTCAATCCTTACTACCCAGCCCCACTTACCGTACCTTTGCGGCTTTAACCGAAGTACGTGATTGAACGCAAACAGGCAATAGACCGCAACGAGCGGGCCATACTGGTAGGCTTGATTCATAAAAATCAAACCGAGCAACAGGTACAGGAGTACCTGGACGAACTGGCTTTTTTGGCCGAAACGGCCGGCGCCATCGCCGTAAAACGATTTGTGCAAAAACTGCCCCACCCCGACAGCCGCACCTTTGTGGGCAAAGGAAAACTCGAAGAAATACGGCAATACATTCAGGGCCGCGATATAAAACTGGTGATTTTTGACGATGAGCTCACCGGCGCCCAAATCATGAACATCGAAAAAGCGCTGGGCGTTTATACCATTGACCGCAGCGACCTGATTCTCGACATTTTTGCCAGCCGGGCCAAAACCGCCCAGGCCAAAGCGCAGGTAGAACTGGCCCAGTACCAATACCTGCTGCCCCGGCTGAAAGGCATGTGGAAGCACCTGGAACGGCAGGGCGGCGGCATCGGTACCCGCGGCCCCGGCGAAACGGAAATAGAAACCGACCGCCGTATTGTAAAAGACAAAATTGCGCTGCTGCGCAAACGCCTGGCCGAAATTGACAAACAGGCCCTTACCCAGCGTAAAGAGCGGGGCGAATTCATCCGCGTGGCCCTGGTGGGCTACACCAACGTGGGCAAAAGCACGCTGATGAGCCTGCTGAGCAAAAGCGAAGTGTTTGCCGAAAACAAGCTGTTTGCCACCCTCGATACCACCACTCGCAAAGTGGTGTTTGATACCACGCCCTTTTTGCTGAGCGATACGGTGGGTTTCATCCGCAAACTGCCCCACCACCTGGTAGAAAGCTTTAAAAGCACCCTGGATGAAGTGCGGGAAAGCGATGTGCTGCTGCATGTGGTGGACCTGTCGCACCCCCAGTTTGAAGATCAGATGCGGGTGGTGCTGCAAACCCTGCAGGAAATGAACTGCAGCGAAAAGCCCATCCTTACCGTATTTAACAAGCTCGACCGTTACGAAGCCACCCACTTTGACGAATGGCTGGAGCCCGGCGTAAAAGAAATGATTATGGCCGAGTTGCGCCAGCGCTGGGAAAACGAAACCCGGGGCCACTGCGTGTTCATCTCGGCCACCGAGCGGCGGAATGTAGATGAGCTGCGGCAGCGCATTCTGCAGCAGGTAAAAGAATTGTACCGCATTCGCTACCCCTACAAAACCGCGTTCTTTTAATGCCGCCCGAAAAAACATACCAATGGCACAAAGTGGCCGAACATGTGGCCGAACTGCCCTGGCAATCCAATAACCTGTGCGAGGTGGTGGTGGCGGGCAAAACCATTTGCCTGGCACAGGTACAGGAGCGGGTGTACGGCTGCGCCCGTAAATGCCCGCACGCCGGCGGCATCATGGCCAACGGCTTTATTGATGCGCTGGGCCATGTGGTTTGCCCGCTGCACCGCTACAAGTTCAGCCTGCAAAACGGCCGCAACGTAAGCGGCGAAGGCTACTACCTGCATACCTACCCGGTTGAGTTGCGAGACGATGGGGTGTATGTGGGTGTGGAGGCGAAAAAATGGCCGGGATTGTGGTAGTTACAATATTTTAACAAAACCGCTGCTCCCGAAAACGCGATGCAAAGCAACTTTGCAGCCGCAAAACTGTTTGTAACCGCATGCCGGCTCATAAGCTCATACGTACGGTACTGGTTGTACTTTTTGTACTGCTGCAACTACAAGGATTTGCGGGAGCACATCAGCACCTGTTTCAAAATGGGCAACAGCCGGCAGGGAAGACCGAATCTACTCCCCTGCTGCCGGCGGATAGCAATCCGCAGCACGACCAGTTGTTGGCCGATGCGCCGGACATATTGGAAGTGGAGGCCGCTTATACACATTGCTGCTGGCCTGAAATAATCTTTTCTGCACCGGCTAATGCCGAACTTACAACCCGCATCCCTCATTTATTTTACAGCCCCTTGTTGCAGCCACCGCTTCATGGCATTGCACTCCTGTATTAAAAGAGACTGCTGCGCTATTGCACAGCGGCAGTGAAAATTTAGGTATTCACAAGCAATGCATTATCCATTCTCATGAAACGATTCTTATCGTTGCTGGCTGCAATGGCATGCTGCCACTGTACGGTGCTGGGCCAGCAAAATCTTTTTAACATCCCCTCGGGCGATATCACCCCAAAAGGCAAAGTATTTTACCAGCACCAACTGAATTTGTACTCCGATAAACTGGAATCAAAAGCGCATTTTGTAGTAGGCCTGGGCAAGGGCTGGGATGCGGGCGTTAACCTGGTTGGAAAAACCTTAGGCCTGCGCAACAACCTGGTATTTTTAGCCAACGATAACCCGGGCCGGGGCGCCCTTAGTCCGTTTTTGTTACCCACGCTGCAAAAGCAGTTTCGGGTTTCGCCGCGGCTGGATGTAAATATGGGCACCCAGGCGGGCATGAACCTTACCGGCAAATTCGAAAACAAAGAATTTGGCTGGTACAATTATGCGTTAGGCGTGTATTATTTACAACAGCGTAAAAGCCGCCTGGTGGCGGGCGTGTACCACACCAACCCCCTGCTGATGGGGCCCGGCAACCGCGTTGGTATGCTGCTGGGGTACGAAATAAAGCTAACCCCCCGCTGGTACCTGATGGGCGACTGGATGAGCGGCTCCAACGATGCCGGCGTTGCCGTTATTGGAGGGATGTACAACATGAGCCGGCGCAGCCAGTTATGTTTTGGGATGCTGGTACCCAACCCCGGCAATCCCGGCCCGGTGGGCCTGGTACTGGAACTGAACCTGTTGGGTTGGGATTTGGATTTGAAGTAAAAAGCGGTTTACCAGTCTTTAACCCGACTTTTCAGAAATTTTGGGGCGTGAAAGATTTGTGGAAAAACGAAAACACCCCTAAATTTGCCCTCCCAAACCGAAAGGTGGGAAATTCCTCCTTAGCTCAGTTGGTTAGAGCATCTGACTGTTAATCAGAGGGTCGCTGGTTCAAGTCCAGCAGGGGGAGCGGTTAAAAAGGGTTATACGTGAATCGTATAACCCTTTTTTTTAAAAATATGTGGGCGAACGTTCAGAAAATCAAATAACCACATGTAACATTCATTCAATTTAGTCTGCCAAAAATATTTTGTTATTTCACAGAGTGAAGGTTAAGGAAGTAAAATACCTGAATGGTTACTCAATCCTGGTTTCTTTTGAGGACGGAACCAGCGGAATCATTCAATTGAATGATTTGGTAGAAAAGGGTATTTTTTGCGAATTGAAAGACCCAACTAAATTTTCCAAAGTATATACAACGGGCTATTCGATAGCATGGTCGGATCAACTCGAGATTGATGCAGCCAGCATTTACGCTGAAATTTCCGGAAAAGACCCGGCTGTATTCTACAACAGTACCCTTGCTAATGCCTCAAATTAGTTTTTTCTTAGGCATCATCATCCGGATGTTTTACCGGGATCACACTCCGCCTCACTTTCATGCTGTTTATGGCGAATAGGAAGCCTTAATCGAATTTCAGAAGCAGGAAGTCTTCAGCGGAAAGCTTCCGCCACGAGTTTTGGGTCTGGTTATAGAATGGGCCGCTCTTCATCAGTCCGAACTTTTCGATAATTGGGAAAGAGCAAAAAAGCAGGATCCCCTATTAGAAATTGAACCGCTGGTCTAAAACCGAAAGACTGCAAACAGCTTTTATTTACAAACCCTGCCTGCGGGCGCTTACCGTGCTGAACAGGGTTGACAGCAGCACAATGCTGATGGTACTGCTGGGCATGAGTATGGCCGCTATCATGGGGCTCAGCAGGGCCTGTGTGGCAAAAAACAGCCCGATGATGTTGTACAGGATGGATATAGCAAAAATGATGCTGATGTTGCGCTTGCCGCTGCGGGCGTATTGCAACAGGCGGTGCAGTTTGCCCACTTCGGCACCGTGCAGTATAGCATCGCAGGCGGGCGTAAACTGATTGGTATCGTCGCTAACGGCCACGCCCACATTGCTTTGGCGCAGGGCGCCGGCATCGTTCAGACCGTCGCCCAGCATCAACACCCGGCGGCCCTGTTGCTGCAGTTTTTCAATGTAGGCAAGTTTGTCTTGCGGCGATTGCCGGAAGTTCAGCACCGCACGCTCGCCAAACAGTTGCTGCAGGTTGTTACGCTCGGCATCGTTATCGCCGCTAAGCACGTGTATTTCGTAACCAAGTTGTTGTAATTGTTTGCCCACTTCGTCAACCCCAATACGGTATTGATTGTTGAAGCGAAATTTGCCTTTTATTTCGTTGTTGACCTGTATGTGCACATGGGTGCCGGTATCGTAACTCAGCAAAGAGGGGTCGGTTAAATTAATAAACCGCGACGACCCCATGCGCAGGTGCATGCCACCGCCACGGGCTTCAATGCCGTTGCCGCTGTATTCGCGGTACTGCTCAATGGGCATCAGGCGGTCGCCCTCCTGCCGCAGCTGGCGGTAAATCAGCTGGCTGAGCGGGTGGGCCGATTGCCGGGTGGCGGAACAAATCAGTTGCAATTCTTCCTGCGAAAGCGGCGTGCCTTCGTACGTAACCACTGCCGATTGGTTGTGCGTAATGGTACCGGTTTTATCGAACACCACGGTATTGATTTTTCCAAGCGCTTCAATTACGCTGGCATTTTTGAGGTACATGCGGTTACGCCCAAACAGGCGCACCATGTTGCCGTAGGTAAACGATGCCGCCAACAATAAAAAGCAGGGGCAGGCCACAATAAGCGTGGCCGATACGGCCGGAATAATATTGGCAGGGTTAACGTATGCCCAGTACAGCGTGGTAAGGCCGGCAATGATTAACAGTACTACCGTAAAATGCCGGCTCCACGGGTGTACAAAAGAGCGGTCGGTGTTTTTCTTGCTGTTGAAAATTTCGTTGTTCCACAGCCGGGTAATATAGCTTTGCGATACGGGCGTAACCACCTGCAACTCTACCGCTGGGCCCAGCACGCGCCCGCCGGCGTAAATCAGTTCATCTTTCTTTTTTTCAATGGGTGTGTTTTCACCGCTTACAAAGCTGTAATCTACCGCGGTTTGTTCGCTCAGCAGGGTACTGTCGGCCGGCACCATTTCCTGGTTGCGTACCAGAATTACATCGCCTTTTTGCAGTTGGGTTACCGGTATGTTTTCTTCGGCACCGTTGTGCAGGCGGGTAACGCCCAGCGGGAAGTACGACTTATAGTCGCGCTCAAACGAAAACGAATCGTAGGTTTTATTCTGGAACCAGCGGCCCACGAGCATGAAAAACACAATGCCGCTCATGCTGTCTAAATAACCGGCACCGGTTTGGGTAGTGATTTCATACACGCTGCGGCCGAAGGTTACCAGTATAGCCAAAGCAATCGGCGCATCAATGTGCAGCCATTTTTGGCGCAGCGACTTCCAGGCTGCAATAAAAAATTCGCTGGCACTGTAAAAGAAAACAGGGAGCGCCAGCAGCAGGTTTACCCAGCTGAATACCCGGCGCAGGGTTTCTTCTTCAATGGCACCTCCCGAAAAATATTCGGGAAAACTCAGCATCATTATGTTACTGAAACTAAAACCGGCCACGCCAATTTTAAACAGCTGGGTGCGGTTGGCTCTTTTTTGTTTTTTGCCGCCCACATCGCCCAGCGAAATATAGGGCTCGTAACCAATAAAGGCCAGCAGTTCGGTTATCTTACGCAGGCTGGTTACACGGGGGTCGAATACAATGGTAATTTCTTTGCGCTGAAAGTTGGTGGTGGAGTGTAATACGCCCTGGTCAATGCGGTTGAGGTGCTCCAGCAGCCAAACGCAGCTGGCACAGTGCATGGTGGGCAGGTGCAGCACCACATGGCTTTGGCGCCCATCGGTAAAGCGGATGAGCTGGCGCTGCACTTCTTCGTTATCCAGATACGCAAACTGATTGCTGCGGTAGCGGCCTTTGGCGGTAATGCCGGGCTGCTTCGACAAGTCGTAGTAGTTACACATGCCTTTTTCCTGCAGCAACTGATACACAAAACGGCATCCTTCGCAGCAAAAGGCTTTATCGTCCAGCGTAATATCACCCTTGCAGGTTTCGCCGCAATGGTAGCAGGTAGTTTGTACCCCGGTAGTGGGTGCGGGGGCAGATGGAGCTATGGTTTCGGGCATGGTTAAAGCATGGTAAGGAGGTAGCGGTGAAAGTTTTGTTTGAAGTCGAGGAAGCCTTTTTCAAATTGCAGTACTTCATCCCGCAGGGCCTCCTGGCCGTAGAGGGTATCCAGCGAAGAAAAGTTTTCTTTGGCCGCTGCCGCTTCTTCCAGGCGCAGTTTTTCCTGCTGGGCTTCAATTTTTTTTGAAATTTCCTGAATATGCGCTTCCTGCTCTTCCAGGCGGCGTTGTAAGTGGCGGGCATTATTGAGGTAGCGCTCGCCGGGATTGTCTTTTACGATTTCAGCCAAAATGCGGCTCATGCCGGGTATTTCGCGACGCTGCAGGGCCAGGGTGCTGTACCACGATTTATTTTCTTCGTGATACACATGAAACAAATAATGATTCATAAACCGGCTATTTAGACACTGCAAAACTGCAGGTTTGCCGCCCGTTTGGCCATGAGGCGCATCAAGAAAAAGCGTGATTCCCGTCAGCGGCGACTTTTTCCGTTGGTTTCAAACAGCCAGCGGAAGGGTTTGGGCCGTTCGGGTTGCAACGCAAACCGTTTGATGCTTTGTTCCTTCAAAATTTTTACCACCTCCTCTACCGAGTCGGTTACCACAAACAGTTTTTCATCTTCGGGCGAAATGGTGCCGGCTTCTTTCATCAACCGAATGTGCTCCAGTACGTGTTTGTGGTATTCGCGGCCCATGAGTATGATAGGAAAGTTGCGGATTTTTCCGGTTTGTATCAGCGTCATGGACTCAAACAACTCATCCAGCGTGCCAAAACCGCCGGGCATGCAAATAAAGGCGTAGGAGTATTTGATGAGCAGCGTTTTCCGCACAAAAAAATAGCGGATGTTCACCCATTTATCGAGATAGGGATTGGGATGCTGCTCGTGCGGCAATACAATGTTGCACCCCACACTGCGCCCGTTTACATCTTTGGCGCCCCGATTGGCGGCTTCCATTAGTCCGGGCCCGCCCCCGGTCATTACCGTAAAACCCAGTTTGGCCGTTGCCGCGCCTACTTCACGGGTAAGTTTATAGTACGGGTGACTTTCGGGATAACGGGCCGAGCCGAAAATGGTAACGCAGGGGCCAACAAACGCCAAACTCCGGTATCCGCGGATAAACTCAACCAGTACTTTTATGGCAAACTTAAACTCGCTCCAGCGGCTTTGTGGACCTTCGAGAAAGCGTATTTCAACATGATTCTTCATAGCAAAGGGTTTGCAACTAAGTTACGGGTTCACTGCTGTTTTAATGGCCAATAAATTGCAAAAAGGATAGGAGCGCCGCCTTTGGAAGCAAACGCATCACGCTAATTCCGTGAAAAATGTCTTTACGGCCGGCGCAGTTCTTTTTGCAGTTGTTCCCACCACGCCCGGTATTGCGCCAGGCATCGTTGCGAAAAAGCGATGCATTCTTCGGCAACCGCCCCCCGTTGTACCAGGGCCGCATCTTCCTGTATCCACTCCTGTTGCAGGGCATCGAGCCGGCGGCGCAGCGGCGGTTGCAAAACGGTATAGTTTTTTAAAACAAAGTGCTGACCGCGTTGTGCCTGCCACCACAAGCTGTCATCGGGCGTAGCACCGGGGCGCAACAGGTTGTTCCACTGCTGCGGCCCGAAATAAAAGGGCAGATAAACGCTTAAGCATGGGTGCGGAGTGCCGGTGAGCCACACCGTATTCGGGCCGTTGGCACGCAGGTGGGCCACCATGCTGCTGGTAGTGCTGCTGGGATTGGTAAAGCCCGTGGCATGCATACAAATGCTGGCAGTAGTGGCTTTAGCGGGATTAAATTGTGCATCGGGTCGTTCGTGTTGCCGCAATGCCTGCATCAGGGCAAATACATCGGGGTTGGGATGCCCCTGCACTGCTGCCAGTGTGCAGGCCCGGCGCAGATGGGCCCTGCCCGCACGGGTGTACACCACATCGGAAAACTGATGGCAAAAGCCGGGCTTGCGACTGCGGAATAGCGCCTGCCAGGTGCGAGGCTCCGGCACCCGGTGTTCGGCATCGGCATCGGTGGCTATGCTAAGGGCGTTGGAAATGCTGGCAGCCCCCGTAACCTTACGCACAGCCCAGGAACGGCCGGCTGTCTCCAGTACGTAGGCCGCATACGGATCGGCCACTAAAAAACTGTTGTGGTAAAAAAAATTGCGGTTGCGGTAGCCGCCGCAGGCATCCTGCCCGTATTGCTGCAACAAATCGGTAATGCAGTGTACGGCAGCCTGTGCCGTTGTGCTGCGTTCGAGGGCCAGGCGCAACAGGTCCATACCGGTGAGCCCCTTGCCTTTGCGGTTGATGCGTACGTTCGTAAAAACCGCTTCGTTACCAATAGCAACCCCGTGTTCATTCACCCCCATTTCGGCGCCCCACATCTGAAAAGGCTTACTCAGCAGCACGGCCGCAGTTTCGGCCACCTGCGGTACGGTACGATAGGTACAGGCAACCTCCGCCCCGCCGTGTTGCCGGCGGGGAACATACAATAATTCCTGCGCCTCATCGGGCTCACGGTCGGAGTTCTTGGCCAACAGGCAGCCGCCACCTTTATGCGGAGGCAATTGCACTACAAGGGTATCGCACATGAATATGGCTTGTTGGTTACAAGTTACGGTATCGGGCCGAAAATGTGAACGCAATGCATGCAGGGAGCATTTTTGTTGCATAAAGGTTGCTGTTGCAAGAAATTGGATCTTTAACTGTTATTGACCCCGTATTTACCAGAAATGTAAAGGTTCAATAAACATACACCAAAGCTGAACATAAAGGAGTTTTTACATTTTTCTGGGAAACGCAGTTAATAGGCAAAACAACCACAACTTGTAGTCAAAGCGAAACAACAATCTGCATAACAGTGGGTAAGCACACGACTGCGTCAGTAAAACACGGCTCTCCTGTACGTTGCTTTTGTAACTTACATTCAAAAGCAATACATGCGCCTGTACTGCATCCCCGGCCTGGGCACCGATTCTCGCATTTTTGAGCGCCTGCAGTTTCCGCAGCAGGTAACGGCCGAACATTTACGCTGGATTGCGCCGCAACCGAACGAAACACTGCCGCAATATGCCCTACGCATGGCAGCGCAGATTGATGCATCAACGCCTTTTGCGTTGCTGGGCTATTCGCTGGGCGGCATGCTGGCTGCTGAGCTGCACGAACGGCTACAACCTCGCCGTACCCTGCTGCTGGCATCGGTTGCGGGGCGCCACGAGTTTCCGCCCCTGTTGCAACTGGGCCGCCGCCTGCAGGTGTATCGTTTACTCAGTGGCCGCTACCGCATACCCATACAGTACACACCCGCCTGGTGGATGCTGGGCCTGCGGCGGCCACACGACAAACAATTGCTGCTGCAAATGCTGCAGCAATCGTCGCCGGCATTTACCCGATGGGCTGTACAGGCCATACTCACCTGGGAGCGTACGGCAGCGCCGCCGGGGCTCGTTCGCATACACGGCGGTAACGACCGGGTGTTTCCGTTGCGGTATGTGCAGGCGCAGCATGTTCTACCGCAGGGGGGCCATTGCCTGCTGCTCGACCATGCCCCTGCCGTAAGCGCTTTGCTGCAGCAGGAATTACTGCAAGTGATATAATGTTAATTACTCATTACCACGGCCGTAGTGATCCTTCCAGTACCGGGCCATCCATGCCTGTATATCTGCCGCAACTACCGCCCCGGCTTCTTCCATGGGTATATGGCCCAGTTGGGGATAGATGATTTTGGTGGGCTGGGGCAAATACTGCTCAAACAGTTGGGCGTGTGCTACGGGAATAATCTGGTCGCGCTGGCCCCAGAGGATGAGTGCCGGTATCTGAAGGGTGCGTAAGCGGTTGGTATCGGCCACTTCAAAACCTTGTTGAAACCGGTCGAGTATAGCCTGGCGGTTACCGGGGCGCAGCGTAAGTTCATAGTGGCGTTGCACCAATGCATCGGTAATCCGGGCGGGGTTGCCCACCGACTGCTCGAGACTTTTACGAAACAACGATACCGGTGTAATGTATTTCACAAGTTGATTTACAACAGGTGTTTTCGCCAGTTTAAAACCGATATTACTGCTGATTGCCTTATTGGTAAAGCCGCCGGGGTTGATGAGGATGATGCCCTGCACCTGCGGCCGGTCGAGGGCGTAGGTCCAGGCCAAAAAGCCGCCCAGCGAATTACCTGCCACAATGCAACGGGCTACACCCCGCTGCTGCAACAGGGTATCGAGCACGGCATGATACATGGCAGAGCGATAATTGGATTGCGGATGGGGTCCGGTAAGTCCGTAGCCGGGCAGGTCGAGCCGGATGATGCGTTTGTGGGAGAAGAAGGGCATCAGGCTGTCCCAGGTATGCAAACTGCTGGCCGTGCCATGCAGCAGCACCAATGGCAGCGAGTCGGTACGGGGGCCTTCGTCGCGAAAATGCACCTGCATGCCGGCAATGGATGCAAACTGTGAGGCGCTGTTGGCATAGCGCTGCTGCAACGCTTCCAGCGGAATGTTGGGCGTGCGCATGAAAAGAAACAGGAATGCAAAAAGCACAATAAGCAAAGCGGTTATAAGCAGCAACCGTTTCATGTAAGGGAAATTACTACCGAAGCGTCAATTACAAAACACATTTTATGAAACACTGAAAAAAAGTTTGTACGCAAACGCTTTGGGGCAAAGTGCTTTACAAGGTATCTCCTTAGTCAAATCAAAAAGCCCCACGGTTTTCTTTGTAACTTTTAACAAACCTGTCTCTTCAATATATCGAACTTTACTTAATTAAACGACGTGCTCATGCAAACCCTCCGCCGTCCCTCGCTTTTATTTTGTGTGTTGATGGATATGGCAGGCTATGCCACCTATGCCATCCCCATTTTGGGTGAAGTGGGCGATGTGCTATGGGCTCCTTTATCTGCCTTACTATTTTTCATCAGTTTCGGCGGCCGAAAAGCTATGGCCGGCACGCTGGTACAACTATTTGAAGAGTTGCTGCCCGGCACCGACTTTATACCCACGTTTACGCTGATGTGGTTGTGGCAAAACTTACATCCTGCCAAGCACCCCTTGCAAACCGAATTGCCGCGTTAACAGTTGCCTAAGTTTCATAATTGCATTTTTTATGAAAGTTAAACAAGCGTTAGACTTACGTTAACTGTATTTTTTGCGACAACTGTGGCACGATGAATGTTGTTTTTGAAGATCTAAAACGCATTCATTATGAAAAAACTTACGAACTATGCCCTCGTAGGCCTGGTGGCATTGGGCACATTGGCAACCACTGCCTGTCGCAAAGAAAACAAAGAAGAAGCCCGTGTACTGGTAGTGCACGCATCGCCCGATGCACCCGGTGTTGACCTATTGGTTGACAACAACCGCGTAAACGCCAGTGCGTTAACTTTTCCGAACAACACCGGTTATCTTACGGTTGCAGCCGGCACCCGCAACATTAAAGTAAACGCGGCCGGCACCAGCACCACGGTAATTAATGCCGATGTTCCGTTTGAGAAAGACCGCAACTACTCCTTGTTTGCCGTAAACCAACTGGCCAATATTGGCGCCCTGCTGGTTGCCGATGATTTAACGGCTCCTGCCAGCGGCAAGGCACATATTCGGTTCTTTCATTTGAGTCCGGGTGCACCCGCCGTAACCGTGGGTGTACTGAGTGGCGGCAATTTTACGCCCGTGTTCAGCAACCGTGCATTTGAGTCGCAGGAATCGGCGGCCGCCAACCAGGCCTTTACACCGGTTGACGCCGGCACTTATAATTTTGATGTGCGGGTTGCCGGCACCGGTACCTCTGTATTAACCTTAAACAACATACGACTGGAAGCCGGAAAAATATATACGGTGTTTGCCCATGGCATAGTGGGCAATACCACTACCCCGTTAAATGCCGGATTGATTACACATAACTAATTTCCTGAAAGAAGTAAACCAACGAAACGCCCCGGCGAAAGCCTGTAACGCTTGTTGCTAACGGTAATATACAACCGTAATTTACCAGTACAACGGCGCCAACGGCGTACAGGCCTTTTCAAAGGGGCTTTGGGGAAGGCAGCAGTTTTTGTGTTGTTGTGAGCAGGCCGTTGGCAGCAGCCAACGGCTTTTTGTTGCCACATGCCTTACTGCCCACGGGCTGCGGCGCACGCAGGCCCCGGTGCCGCATGCCTGCGCTTTACCGGATGCGCAGGCTTTGCGGTACGGAACCCGGAGTGCGACGAACCGCTGCTGCCCGGTGCATGGCAGCCCACAGCCCCCACCGCTTCTTGTTTGCACCGGGAACCGCCGGCTTTGTACCAGCGGCAAGGCCCTGTACGCGGTTTGCCCGTACATTTACGTTCTCAAAAATTTGCATATGATAAAACGCAATGTATTTCTGTTGTTACTGCTGGCTCCTGCCCTGCTGGCAGCCGGCCAGGCACGCCTGGTAGAACGGGTTACCAAAAAGGGGAACGAACTGGTGATTCCGTACGAAAAGTACGTGCTGCCCAACGGCCTTACGGTTATTATTCACGAAGACCACAGCGACCCGCTGGTGCATGTGGATGTTACCTACCACGTAGGCAGCGCCCGGGAAGAGATTGGCAAGAGCGGCTTTGCGCATTTTTTTGAACACATGATGTTTCAGGGCAGTGATCATGTGGCCGATGAGCAACATTTTAAAATTGTTACCGAAGCGGGCGGTACACTAAATGGTACCACCAACCGCGACCGTACCAATTATTTTGAAACGGTGCCCAGCAACCAGCTGGAAAAAATGCTGTGGCTCGAAGCCGACCGCATGGGCTTTTTGCTGGATGCGGTTACGCAGAAAAAATTTGAGGTGCAGCGGGCTACGGTAAAAAATGAACGCGGACAGAACTACGACAACCGTCCGTACGGCCTGGTGCAGGAGTACCTGAGCAAAAACATGTACCCCTATGGCCATCCGTACAGCTGGCTTACCATTGGATATGTGGAAGATTTGGACCGGGTAGATGTGAACGACCTGAAGAATTTCTTTTTACGCTGGTACGGCCCCAACAATGCCACGCTTACCATTGGCGGCGATGTGAACCCCAAAGAGGTGCTGAAGCTCGTAGAGAAATACTTTGGCCCCATACCCCGCGGCCCCGAGGTAAAAAACATGCCACCCATGGTGCCGCGCCTCGAAAAAACCCGCTTTGTACATTATGTAGATAACTATGCCCCCTTTCCGTTGTTGGCAGTAGCGTATGCCACCGTACCCAACTACCATAAAGATATGGCTGCCCTGGCCTGCCTGGCACAGGTGCTGGGCCAGGGCAATAACTCGGTATTGTACCAGCAGTTGGTAAAAAACCAAACCGTGCTGCAAGCCAATGCAAGCAGCCAGCTGAGTGAACTGAGCGGCGAGTTTTTATTTACCATTGTACCCATGGCGGGTAAAACACTGGCCAGTACGTACGCAGCGTTTCGGCGGGCTCTCGACAGTTTTGAAGTGCGGGGCATTACCGATGAAGACATAGCCCGGTTTAAGGGAGGCATTGAAGCAGCACAAATTAACGGCCTGCAAAGCGTTAGCGGTAAAGTATCGCAGCTGGCCGCCTTTCAAACCTTTACCGGCAACCCCAACCGTATTGGTGAGCTGTTTAACATGTACCAGTCGGTTACCAAAGAAGATGTAATGCGTGCTTACCGCCAGTACATTAAGGGAAGCCATCCGGTTGTATTGAGCGTGGTACCCAAGAACCAAACCAATAACCTGGTGGCCGAAGACAACTACACCATTTCGAAGGAAGGATACAAAGCGCCCGATTACGGGTATGCCGGCTTAAAATATGTTAAGCCCAAGGATAAGTTTGACCGCAGCAAAATGCCGGGTACCGGCCCCAACCCGGTGGTAAAAGTGCCGGCTTACTGGACGGAAAACTTCGCCAACGGGGTACGGTTGATTGGCACCACCAATAGCGAGGTGCCCACGGTTACCATTTCCATTCGCATACCGGGCGGCCACCTGATGCAGCAAAACAATCTGGGCAAAGCCGGTCTGGCCAGCATGCTGGCAGCCATGATGAACGATGATACCCAAAACCGTACGGCGGAAGAAATGAGCCGCGAACTGCAAAAACTGGGCAGCACCGTTACGGTAAGCAGCGGTACCGATGCATTGGTATTTACCGTACAAACCCTGCGTAAAAACCTGGATGCCACACTGGCCCTGCTGGAAGAGCGCATGTTCCGCCCGAAGTTTACGGCCAGCACCTTCAGCCGGCTGCAACGCCAGCGGCTCGAAAGCTTTAAGCAGTCGAAATCGCAACCCAGCGCCATTGCCAGCGATGTGTTTGACAAGCTGAATTACGGAACCAATCACATTTTGGGCATCAGCAGCAACGGAACCGAAGAGACCGTTAAAAACCTGAAGCTGGAAGACGTACAGCAGTATTACGAACAGGCCCTCACATCAAAAGGTACCCAGGTAGTGGTGGTGGGCGATATTTCGGAAGCGGAAATTTTGCCCAAATTGGAATTTTTGAAAAAACTGCCCAGCCGCGACATTGTGGTGCCACAGCCCGGTCCTGGCCTTGCGGTTGAAAAAACCCGCATATACCTGGTACATGTACCCAAAGCTGCGCAAACCGAGTTTCGGGTAGGCTATGCCACCAACCTGAAGTACGACGCCACCGGCGAATTTTACCGGGCGGGCCTGATGAATTACAATTTGGGCGGCGCCTTTAACAGCCGCATCAACCTCAACCTGCGGGAAGACAAGGGATGGACCTATGGCGCCCGCAGCGGATTTGACGGCGATAAATACGGCGGCACGTTTGCCTTCAGCTCGGGCATTAAAGCCGAAGCAACCGATAGCGCCCTGGTAGAAGTGATGAACGAATTAAAAGAGTTTGCATCCGGTGGCATTACCGACGAGGAGTTGCGCTTCATGAAAAATGCCATTGGCCAACGCGATGCCCTGCGTTACGAAACGCCGGTGCAAAAAATTGGCTTCATTGCCCGCATACTGGAATACAACCTGCCGGGCAACTATGTAGAGCAACAAAACAAAATTTTGCAGGAAATAACTGCCGCCGAAATTAATGCGCTGGCTCGCAAGTGGCTTACAACCGACAAAATGAATATTTTGCTCGTAGGCGATAAAGACAAAATTTTACCCGGCCTGCAAAAACTGGGTTACGAAATTGTGGAACTGGATGTAGATGGCAACCCCAAAAAATAAGGCTTTCCGCTGATGAAAAAAAGCGGCTTGTTGGGGAAACAAGCCGCTTTTATTATTTAATCCCCTACCACACAAAAAAGTTCGATTGCAGAACAACACAACTTTAAAGAACAAAAGTTACACAAACAAACCGATTTGCAGCCGCATCAATCGCTTTCTTCTTTGAAAATACTTTTGGGCCATTCCGTTAAAAACTCTTTACCCGAAGGCAACACCATGCCTACTGCCGTTCCTTTTTTTGCAAGAAACGTTACAAATGGCTCCCGGGTAACAGTAGTTATTAAATCATACACGCAGGGCAGCAGCAAGGTTCCATCGCTTTTTAAAATGCCCCACTTGCCATTTTGTTTTACGGATGCTAACTGCGCCTCGTTGAAATCTTCTACTTCTTCAAAAACCAGTTTTCCCAGTTGTTTACCGTTTTTATCAATAAAAAACCACTTTTCGCCATCCGGCGTTACGGCAGCAAATCCGTTATTAAAACTGCGGGCATCGTCATACTGCAGGGCAACAACGGTTTTCCCTGTTGTATCAATAAACCCGGCCTTATCATCGCTTTTTACCAGCGCCCTTCCTTCTGAAAAAATTTCGGCTTCTTCATACTGCGGTGCCACAACCACATCCCCATCATTATTCACAAAACCATATAAACTGTTTTCAGCATCCTGAAATAAGTAAACAGGCTGTTGCGGCCTCAGGCTAATTTTTTCAACCAGGTTCGGGATAACAGCTATAACATTCGAGCGATTCACAAAACCCCAGTTGTTTTCTTTGATCTTCACCGGAGCCATGCCTCTGTAAAATATGCCCACATCATCATACTGCGCAGGAATAACCTGCTTGCCGTTTGTATCAATAAAACCCCATTTTGAGCCATCAACTTCCACCAACGCCAAACCCTCAGAGAAATAGCCTGCCATGCTGTAACGAAAATCAATTTCTTTACCGGTGTACGGACTAATGAATCCCCATTTTTCAAAACCCATTGCACTGTCCAAAACCGCTACATTGATCCAGCCTTCTGAAAGAGTCCCCACACGATTAAACAACCGGTTCGATAATTGTTTTCCGTTAGTGTATGCAAGGGTGATATGCTTATTGCCATCTATAAGTTTGATGATGGTATCATTGAGGTGTTCAATATCATGATACACGGGTTCTATCACAAATTTTCCTTGTGTATCAATGACGCCTTTGCCTTTTCCTTTTACAAAAACGATAGCGTGGTTCTTGCGAAAATCGTATGCAACGTTGAAAGCCGGCTCAATCAGCCATTTTCCGGTAGTATCAATATACCCCCATAAAATAAGCGTGTCATTAATGACTTTTGAATGAGGGAAAAGGAATTTTACGGGCGGCACAGTTTTTTCCTTATAGTACATTAGAGTGCCCGCCAGAAGCAAAGCACCTAACAGGCGAAGAGTTGCTTTTAAATTTCGTTGTAACATAAGTAATCAAATTTGTGTTAAGGAATAACATGTATGATATATTTTCTTCGGTGTAACGAGTCAACCCGCACTGCGGGAAATTCTTTGCAATCGGAAGGGGTGCCCACCTCTCCCATCGGTATTACTGCATAATACAGCGAATCTTTTCCGGGAGCAATACACTCGTATATATTGTAATAGAAGTTACTGCAGCCGGCACAGTCGGGATTGGCCGGATCTTCAATGGTTTCTACATATCGAATCAAAGGCGATTCCGGCACAGCCTCCTGTAACGTATCGCCAGCCAGCCAGCAATACATACAGCAGCTGTTGGTACTGGTGGCCAGCACAAAGCGGTCGCCCACCTTAAACTGCTGTAGGGTATCCTGCTCCAAAAAAGGCAGGTCGGGCACTTTTACTTTGGAAGTGGTGCATGCAGCCAACAGCCATGTAATTAAAAGTAGAAGATATAATCGCATAAGAATTAAGTTAAAGCGAGCTGCCCAGTGCCAGCAGCAATTCGTACCTGCTTTTCATTTTTCCATTTTCCGTAAAAAACCGCTCCTTCACGTACAATTGCATTTCCATTTTTTCGAAATAAGATGGAAGGTCTTTGTGCAGTTGCGTGGGCACCCACACAGCCAAATCGCCTGTTTTTCGCACTTGTTTCAGCTGAAACATTTCGTGTTTAAACGAGGCCAGTTTTTGGTACCAGGCATTAAATTGCTGCTGTGCGGCATCTTTTGCATCAAAACTGCCGAGCCGGGCCACCCAGTCGCGCCGCACAGAGGGTTGCATGCCTTCTTCCACGATTTCAGTAGGGTACGATTCCAGTTTTACACTCGTTTCAAAGCGATTCGTCGTTACGCCGCTAAATGCTTCGTAGGGTTTTTGTTTGCCTTTAGCGGAAGCAAATTGATCCTTCAGCCAGGCCTCCATGGCCGAAAGCAGGTCGCGGTTGAAGTCGGATGCAACAGATGCGTTGTTTGCAGCTGATTGGGTGTTTCCCGTATGGCGCATGGTTTTAATTAACTTATCAATTTCTGAAAACCGGTATTCGGCCTCTTCTTTATCTACAACCATTTCGTAAAGGGTTTTACCACACTCAAACAAGATACGGTAAGGATAGGCTGTCTTTTTTGTACCGTCACTGTAAGTACCCGCATATTCTATGGCAATAATGTTGGATATGGCCGGATTTGCTTTCCAATAACCCGGATTCACAATCACACCAGATTCGCCTTTGATGTAGCCTGCTGTTGCCTGGGTAAACGTTTCGCCGGGAGAAAGTGTTTTTAATTTTTTTATGAGAATGGGCTTTTTGATTTTATAGCGGCTCCGAATCGCGTCGGTAACGCCCGCCTTATCAATCGAAACGTATGCACCATTGTTTGGATCGTTTACAATGGATGACTGCTTTGACAGTTGAAAA
Source organism: Lacibacter sp. (assembly GCA_046297415.1). Lineage (GTDB taxonomy): Bacteria > Bacteroidota > Bacteroidia > Chitinophagales > Chitinophagaceae > Lacibacter. Next base: position 160,744 of record JBKBIL010000004.1, on the reverse strand, counting down.
GAAAGACCGATGCTGGTATTGGGAATGACATAAGGCTCATTAATAGCGTGATAATAAGAGGGGCTGGTTGCAAAATTGCGGTCGTTGAATCGAAATTCATTAACAGTTGCTATAACTTCCTGTGAGCCTGCAAACAACAGCCCGTGTTTGAAATAATACTGAACATTTATACGCACATAAATATTAACCGACCCCGAACCTTTTAAAAGTGCAACGCGATAGCCGTAAAAATAATCGTCCGAAAGCCCTAATTCAGGCTCATAGGGTTTTAATGAAAGCATGCTGTAACTTGAAGCTTTCGTCAATTTCGTGTAGTCTTTTAATGCTTTCTCAAATCGACTTTGCATTGCCTTTGAAACCTCTTCAAATATATTGGGGTCGGGTTTAGTTGGATTTTCATATTTTGTGTAGAAAAAATACACCTCCTCGATCCCCTTTTGATTATTATCATATAATGTATACGTCTTCTCAAGCTGTTGTGCTGTTTTTAATGTTGTTTTACCTTCACAAGGAAAACTAAGTTGCAAAGAGGTAGGTGTAAACTGCTCATCGCACATGGCCACTTTTTGTGCATACGCCGGCTGTATTGAAATACCCGGCAACAGAAAAGTTCCGGCGATAATTGCATCCATCCACGGTTTGCGTTTTTTTATTTGTTCCATTTCAAAAATTTAATATTAAAAATGACGTAAACTGAAATTTTGTACCATACAAAATTTGTTTCCCGGAAAGGGCCGAACCGAAACCCCGATATACTGATAGCTCTTTCTGAGCAGGGTGTAGCGATGCCCGTATCCGGGAACATCCGCATCAATCAGCAGGTTCAGCACATGATACAAGGCTGTATTGCTTGATGGCGTAACATAGCTGCAGTTTTCGCCCGCCGATATGTGGCCGAGTTCATTTTTGATCCGTTGCCAGCGCTCCAGCATATTGTTGTGCCCCATGTGACCGGTACGTTCACAATATTCCGCATGCGATGTTGCCGTTTGATTGAGAAGCGGATGCACCTGCAACAGTTGCATGGGCGGGGTTTTCGCCAAATCGGCGTAGAGCGACTTTACATCGGCCCCCGAACTGTCAAAAAAACGCCCTTTATCACAACTCCGCAAAAAAGGCCGCAAAACATTTTCGGCAAATAGCGCCGGGTTAAATCGTACCAAATTGGTTACCAAAACAACTTCCTTTTCGAGCGGGGTCATTTCCTGAATGGCTGCAGCCGTATTGCACAGCTTTACCACTTCCGAATCATACTTTTGCGTGTACCATGCAAGTTCACAAGTTTGGCTGCGAAACAAAAAACTGCAGGTAATTAAAACTATCTGATATAGCAGGGTTACAAACATTATGATTGAGGCATTAATAATAGCTGCGATTCGTATTTGAACTAATATTGGATAAAGCAAGCATAAGTAGTATAAACACTACAGCACCCACTCCACTAAGGATTGCCCAAAGAATTTTTCCGGCTGCAAAAAAGTAGAATATTCCATATACAGCACCTAACGTAAGAAGGATTAATAGCAAGCCTATGATGAGGATGCCCGCATTGCCGATACGTCTTTTTTTCATGCGGGCAAGGAGCAGTTTGTACATCAGCTTCATTTTCCCCTTCTTCGCATACGCAGCCGCTGCAAGCAATGCGCCTGTAGGATACAGCAATTCGGATTTGCCTGCCGCAACGGGATTTAATACCGCTGTAATTTGGGAACCAATATCAACAATTGTTTGCATGACAAAATTTTATTCTTACTTAATTCTCAGCAGTACGTAAAAACAAAAACGTTATCAGCAGCAAAGCCAACCCAACTAAACCTGCAAGGATTATTTTGTTTGCCATTAAAAAAATAACGATTCCATAAATGGATAACGCCAGCAGAGAGGTGTACAGCAGAACTAATAAAAATGAGCCAAAACTTCCGCGACGCCTTTTTTTGAGGCGGGACAGCAGCAGTCGGTACATTAGTTTCATCTTACCTTTTTTTGCATATGCGGCTGCTGCAAGCAGCGCACCTGCCGGATACAGCAGGTGCCAATTGTTTACGGGAGCTGTATGCATAACAGCCTGTAACCCGGATAAAATTTCTACATGCATCTGTTTGCTTTTTACTTTTAAAACTATTTACTGTAGCCACCGGAGTAGGCCGGTAGCCTGTTGTTCATTTCACTTTCCGGCATTTTGGAGGCATCATTCTATCTGCCGTTTCCGGATTATTCTTTTTGAGTTTCTTGTTTTGTTCAATGAGCAATCTATAAACCCGGTTCCACTCGGTTTATGGTTACCGTGTTATCCATTACAATGGAGCGACTACTGCTTGTCCGCCCTGAAGCAACAGATTTCACCGAATGTATTTTGAGTTAAATCCACAAATTTGCGCTGTTGTCGTTGGGTTCTCCAGTCGTTTGTTACATAAATACATTCGGACAGAACGGTACACAGCACCTGTTGCTGCTGTTTGCTTACGGCCTTCAGCACAAAGACCGGCAGTTTCTGTTGGGAAGCCGCCTGCTTACAGTTTTGTGCGTCGGTCCTGAAGGTAATGGCATAAAAGCCGGCCGGCAAATAACCTTCGGCCTGTTTTCTTTCATGGGCCGCATAGCGCCAGCGGCTGCTTTTATTCAAAAAAACTCGTTCAGGAACCTGAAACATCAGGTGAAACGGCCGGCCTTTTGCCCAACAGGAGCTACTATCGGTTACAAGGGGGTGCAACTCCAGTTGCACTTCGCTTTTTATCTGGCGCTCGCCCACCTTAACAAATACGTAGTACGACGAATCAGTGGCATACAGGCAGTTTTGTACCACAAGCAGCAAAAGTAAGAAGTAGCTGTATGTAACAACCGGGCGCATTACGGCAGCTTAATTTCCGGCACGTATTTCTTTGAGCGTAATGGAAAAGCCCAAAGCCATTTCCAATATAAGCCGGTTATCGCCAACTTGTACCACTACAGAATTGTCCCCATCCAACCGACGCGAATTGTTGAAATGTTTCGAAAGTAAATTGATGGTACGATTTCCTACTTTAACAGGAAACGACTGATACCCCAGCAGGTCGTAAAAAGTGATGGCGCTGCCATCCATCTGCATTTCGGTTTTCTTTTCTTCGTTTTGTTCAGGTTCAACGTAATTGAATCCGCTCATAAAAACCGATGAAGCGTCGGTAAGCTTCAATTGCGAACCGTTGGTAAAGTAGTTCACGTATTTGGTAGCTTTCTCATAACAGCTGTTGCAAATTTCCACCGATCCGCTGCTGTTAATGGGGCTTCCCATCTTCCACTTAAATGCAATGGGAAACGGATGCGCTGCATCGGGGTCGGTTTCGTAACGTTGCAACGCCACCGTAAACGTGTATTTTGCCCCAAGCGGCGGCGTTACCTCATAAATCAGCACATCGCCCGCCGCCGGCGTATATTCATATAGGCTCGGATTGTTGGGCATTGCCACGATACGCTTTTGCAGGGGAACCACTTTGGTTTGGGCTGTTGCAGAAATTCCAACGTTGGCCGTTAACAACAATAAAACAACACGAAGAAGCAGTTGCATAGTTCCGAATTTTGTACAATTTTATTAGAAGCCCGTTGTTTTTAAAATACCCGCTTCAGGGTATTCTTATTGAGAAGCAGCGTTACAACCTTCATCTCATTGCAGCCGCTATACCTGTGGCGAAGCAACATGCCCCCTTTGCCAAGAAACAGCAGATGTGCACCCCCGGGGCTCGATACATGCTTTCGCAAAGCAATTGTACCCGGCTCTGTGCTGCGTATGTGAAACAGGCGTTATGCCATTGATTGCAACGCATATAAAAAACAAGTGAGGCCAGGGCTGGGAAAATTTTAATTGGGGCCAATACAATTTGGCCCACTTTCTGAAATATATTTGACTATGGTAGAACTGAACGTTGTGCACTAATTTTCTGCATGTTCATATTATCGAGAAAAGAATAACGAATCTATTATTTAGCAACAAAGCAACCCGTTTCACATGCCATACCGCCTGCTTTTTGGTGGAATCTTACTCGTTGCAACGCTTGCATGCCGGGCACAGTTACCGCAGGTAAGCGCAGGCAACATTGTACGGCATGCCGATTTTCCCTCATCCTTTGTAACACCGCGGCATGTGGATGTTTGGCTGCCTGAAGGCTATACGCCCAATAAAAAGTACGCGGTACTATATATGCACGACGGGCAGATGCTGTTTGATGCGTCCACCACCTGGAACCAACAGGAATGGGGTGTGGATGAAACCCTGAGCCGCCTGCTGCGGGAAAAGAAAATTCGTAACTGCATTGTAGTGGGTATTTGGAATGCCGGTAGATTCCGGCATGCCGATTATTTTCCGCAGAAGCCATTTGAGGGTTTACCGCAGACCGTGCAGGATACCCTGTACCAAGCCAGACGCCCGAACGGACAACCGGTTTTTCAGGGTAAAAAAGTGCGCTCCGATGCTTACCTGCGATTTTTGGTAACCGAACTCAAGCCGTTTATTGACCGTACCTATGCCACCAAACCCAACCGAAAAAACACCTTTATTGCGGGCAGCAGTATGGGCGGATTGATTTCGATATATGCGTTGTGCGAATACCCGCAGGTGTTTGGCGGGGCCGCCTGTTTAAGCACACACTGGCCGGGTATTTTCAGCACGGAAAACAATCCCATACCGGATGCTTTTTTGCAGTACCTGCAGCAGCAGCTGCCAGCACCCCGTACCCATAAAATTTATTTTGACTATGGCGATGCCACACTGGATGCCCTGTACCCCCCCTTACAAAAGAGCGTGGATGAAGTAGTAAAAGCGAAAGGCTATGGAGCAAAAAACTGGTTGACGAAATATTTTCCCGGAGCCGAACATAGTGAGCGTGCCTGGCGGGAACGGTTGGAATTACCCATCCTATTTCTATTAAAAAAGTAAAAACGAACTGCGGAGCAAGAAGAATGCGGAAATGACAGCAGCGTAGTGCTGCTCATACTCCTTCTCTCCCATTTACAACGGTTAAAAAAGAATATGAAAGAAGCATTTCTCAGCAACTGCGTGCACCATTTGCTCGAATATACCCGGCGGATTGAGCGTTGCCTGGAACTGCTTACCGAAGAACAGGTGTGGTATAAGCCGAACGATGCCTCCAACGCTATTGCCAATCTGATACTGCACCTTTGTGGTAACATGACGCAGTATGTGCTATCGGGTCTGGGCGGAGCCCCGGACCTGCGGGAACGCGACAAAGAGTTTTCCACAACTGGCGGCCAAACCAAAGCCGCACTGGTTGCACAGTTGCATAGTGTGGTTACCAAAGTGTGTTCAATTATAGAAATACTGGATGAACCAACATTGTTACAAGTGCGCACCGTGCAGGGCTTTCAGAAAACAGGCATAGCCATTGTACTGCACGTAACCGAGCACATGAGTTACCATACCGGCCAAATAGCCCTCCTCACCAAGCTACTAACCAACCAGGACCTGGGTTTTTACAAAGGCCTCGCCCTGAACCGGAAGAACGGCTAAGCAGCGGCAGTTTACTTCAGCAGTTGCAGGCCTTCGAGCGCCGATGCATCGCCCGGGTTGTACAACAGCACTTTGCCAAACAGCACCCGGGCTTCTTTGAGGCGCTGCAGTTTCAGGTTGTTCCATGCCAGCAGCAGCAACCCGTCGTAGTCGAACGGATAAAGATTTACTACCCGTTCCAAATACGGTGTGGCCTTGTTGTACTGGCCTTTGTTATACAGTAACAATCCCATCCGGTAGTTGGCAAAACTGTTCTGCGGGTCAATCTCCAGCACTTTTCCGTACAAAGCTGCCAGTTCGTCCCAGCGGCCCTGTGCCCATAAAGGATAGGCCAGGCCCAACTGGGGTTCTACGGCATAGGGTTTCAACGCTACGGCTTTCTGATAGTATTGTACCGATTCGCTCAGTTGGCCGGCCTGGTAGGTAAGCCATCCCAGGCGCAGGTTCAGCTCGTACGAGTCGGCCACGTAAACTTTGCGCAGAAAGTCGGCCGCCTTTTTATACTCTTTATTTTTTTCGGCTGTATAGCTGTTGGCAAATGCCTGTACCAATTGCTCGTCCTGCGCAAAGGCAGTAGTTGTAAGCAGCAGCACACCTCCAATAGCGAAAAGTTTTTTTAGAAATACCATGTTATACCTCCTGCAATTGAATGGTTTTGAAATGAAACGGGATTATAAGTGGGCTTGATAGTATTGACTGGGGTAAATACTCCTTCGCTTTGTTGCAAACTCCCTTCCAGGTGCAAGCGCAGCCGGCTTGTGAGAAAAACAAAAAGGCGCAGACCCGTACGCAACCGAATTACATCCATCGCATTAAACAATACAAAGCCATCACCTGCAATGTAATTGTGCTGCGGGCCTGCCGCAAGGTAGGCCTCAGCCCATAAGGGTCGGGCCAATTGCCCCCCCAGTTGCTGTTCCACTATCATACGCTGTACCGCTTGTGCGGCTATACTTTCGCGTTGCGCCGTAAGCCGGGTTGTGCTGTACAAGCGGTTATTGCCCAAAGGAAACAGCACCACCAGCGCATCTGCCTGCAGTTGGCGTAGTCCGTTCAGGTTTCCGGTGTACACTTGCACTGCCGTACGCACGTACGGAAATTGTGCCGCCAGACCTGTCCATAAAACAACCTCGCCTGTGCTTTGCTGCAGCCAAACCAACTGGGTGGTATTGCCGGGGCGATTGACAACACGCAACTCAGGATAACTTGCATTAACGTAGTGAAAACCGCCACGCAGTTGTACGCCCGTACCCAACCGCAAAGTGGCAGCAGCTGCATATTGATGTAAGGTGGACTGAAAGCCGGGCTTATGTACATCGGCCGAGCCGATGCGCTCAAACAAATAATGCTGCTTTTGCAAACTGGTGTAAGCGTGATAAATAAACAGGCCACGGCCCAATTCATGAGCAAGTCCGGCGTAATAATACCTATGCCCGGTAGAAAAAAACTGTTGCCCGTCTGCAGCCGGCAGGGCCGCGGTAGTAAAGTTGCGCAGCAATGCGGCTTCATCAACCCTATTTTGATTAAAATAAATATCAGCCTGCGCAACGCCCTTGGGTTTGCTGCCGACCCAACTTTCGGCAACCGCAGCCGGAGCCGCTTGTGCCACTTGCAGGTCATCCATACGACGGCCATTATACAGATAGGCAAAGTATAAGTAGGCAGCCACATAATCATCGGCCGTACTCATAGCTTGTGCCGCTTTAAAATGGCGAATTGCGGCATCATAATTTTGCAGTTCGTAGCAGGCAATACCCATACGTACCCGCAGGTAATAGAAGTCAATTCCTTGATGCAACGCCTGCTTACCGGTTTGCAACAATTGGGGCCAGTTTTTTTGCAGGTAATAGTTATAGGTAAGCCGGTCGGCCTCGGTAAGGCTCAACGGCTCCTGGCCAAAGCCCCAATGAACGCTAGCCAAAAGCATTCCTATCAGCAAGTAGCAGGATCTTTTACACATACCGCCTCTGTTTTGTGGTGGGGTGAAAGAAAAGTAAATGCCTTCAGACCTTCGGCATCCACCTGTAGTGTAAACTGCTGCCCGGTACTGGTTTTTCCCATCCGCTTTGTAGTCACTGTGCCGCTCAGCGTAATATCACGTATCAGCCGCTCGTTCTGTACGTTGGGGTAGAGTACGGTGTACACCGCATCGAGGTATTGAAAAAAGGGTGCCACAAAGTCGTGCAGCCACAGTTGCCGGGCCGTATAAACGCGGTTGAGCGCAATATGGTCGGTTAATTGCATACCGCGTTCAAAGCCAAAACTTATTTTATGCGCTGCCAGGTAAAAGCGGTAGAGCAGCGATTGCCGGCTGCCTTCAAAATGCGTGAAGTACAGCATGGTGTCAAGCACCTTAAAGTAGGCCCGCGAACTGGTGGCTTTGCAAAGAATGTATTTGTTCAGGTAAGTATCAATCGCAACCTCCCAGCGAATCAACTGTTCCGGATGGGTCGCATCTTTCCAGCAAAACTGCTGGCCGTTAACAAGGTAAAATGCAGCCCGCAAGCTAGGATGCGGCTGTACATTCATTACCCGGTCGCCGGTTTGCGGTTCGGCCTGCTCCAGCATTTGCCGTTTGCCGCCGCGCTGCAGGTACAAGTGGCTTAACGGATACCGGAGCGTTTTTGAGCCGATGTACGGCGTTGCCTGCAGCTGAAAATGCAAATGGGGATACGGCGAGTTGCCGGAGTTGCCACATTGTGCAACAGGGTCGCCTTTACGAATTTTATCGCCCGGTTTTACCGTAATGGAGCCCTGCTTAAGGTGACTCAGCTTGCTGTATAAGCCCGCACCATGCTGCAGCACAATGGTATTGCCCCAGTTATGCTCCAGGTTCTTCTGCCCGATGATATTATCTTCAATACCATCCAGCACGGTTTCAACAGTACCATCGGCCGGTGCCAACACCACTTTCCCAAAGCAATAATAATCTTCCGCATAATCACCATCATTGCGATAGGTTTTGCCCGCTTCATCGCGTATTTCAAAATCCCAGGCATATTTCCAATCGCCTTTATGGGTATAAGGCCCGTCATACGCCTGCGTAACTTCCCACTCGCCATGAAACGGCAGGTGGATGGCAACCTTACGCTCCCGGCCGAACCGCCTCACATAATTCGAAAAAGCGTAGAAGTTTTTTTCGGGTGCATTGTATTGTACAAAATACGTTTGCAAAGTTTTGGTAGTGTTGGCACGAAACTGCAACACGTACAAAAACGCCAATACTATTACGTTAAACGGCAACGAATAAACCGGTAATCCTACCACAGCCAGCACTTTGGCCGAACTAATGGTAAGCAAGGCTACCATGGGAATGAGTAACACCACGGCAACGTACGACCAACGGCTGGGTATTACAAAAAATCCGCCTGTGGCAATGGCGGTGAGAATGTAGTTGAAGCCAATGTAACTATAACCCGTTTCGGTTATTTGTGCGCCAATAAGGCCGTAAAAAAGCCCAGCAACGAAAGGGTAAACGCGATGCGTGAGTAAAACAGCAGCCCCACCGCAACAAGCAAGCCCGCCAGTACGCTGTAGTGAAAAAAAATGGCACTAAGTGAAAGCAGGTAGGTTTTAATGGGTGCAGCAATGGGCAAGGCATTCCACCAATGATACAAGTCCACCAGCGGTTTGCCTCCCAGCACATACAAATCGTTCAGCGCATAACCCCCCCGTTCGTTCAGGCCCAGCGCGCCAAACTCTCTGCTGGCCAGCATTAAAATCCACAGCGATAAAATAAACGGCAAACTCAGATGGGGCAACCCATACTTGCCAATAACACCCTGTAAAACCACAGCCAACAACAGGGCCAGCAAACCGGCCAACACTACCAGCAACAGCAATAGGAGACCGGGCTGGTAGTACAAACCCATACCCATACCGGTAAGCAGGGCATTAAAACCGTAATAGCCCTGTTGCACCATGTAACGTTCCATGCCTAAGACGGTGGCAGTACCTTGCGCCGTAAGCAGCGCAATTAAGCCAAACAGGCCGGTATAAAAATCAATAAATGTGATGCATGCCAACAATACCGCAAAAAGCGGATGGTTGGAAAAAAACACCTGGCCGTAGCTGTTCAACACGCCCCGGGCAAACCAGTGCCGGCGGAGCAGGTAACTATAGCGGCCTGCTATGGCAACTGCCTCTTTCATGGGGCGTGCTTACAATTGAAATTGTTGCAGATAGGCGGGTACCAGCTCCTGGCTGTTAATGGTTTCCAGCGTTTCGGCTTTGCGAATGATGTGGCTGTTGCCGTGCACATCAATCAACACCACATTCGGCCGCATGTTAATGAATTGCATCCATTGGGTGTTGTTGTATGCGCCTACGCGGCGAATAACATAGTGGTCGCCCTTTTTCAGTAGCGGAAATTGTACTGCGCCGCGTATCACATCAATATTCATGCACAGGGGCCCATAAATGGTAGTGTCTTCGGTTTGTTCCGAAACGGGTTGTGCCGGCCGAATATCGTGGTCGTACCAAAACGAGGTAAACAGCAGGTTAACGCCGGCATCAATAATGGTGGCCCGGCGCCCGTTCGACAACCGCTTGTTGGCCAGAACCGTACCGGCCAAATAACCGGCTTCATCAATTAAGGCCCGGCCGGTTTCCAGAATGAGCAGCGGGTAATGTTCGGCTTTTATTTCGGACTTCATTAATGCCGATACAATAGCTTCGGCATAATCGTCAAACGAAGGAGCGGTATCGGTTCCGGGGTAGTAAGCGCCCCGCAAGGTGTTTTTGGAAGCAAAGCCGCCGCCCATGTCAATATATTGTATGGCATGGCGGTATTTCTTTTCAACGCCTGCTGCCAGGGCGGCCATTTTGGTAGCAGCGATGCGGTACGCTTCCGTACTCATCATGTAGGTGCCAATATGTGTATGCAACCCTACGAGGTCCAGCTTTTTGCTGAGCATGATGCGGTTAAGCGCATCCCAGGCTTCGCCGTTTTCGTAATTAAAGCCGAAGCGGTCCCACAGCGGATAGATTCCCACATCCATGTTGACCCGTATGGCCACCCGCGGCCGCCGGCCGCTGCTGCCGGCCAGTTGCAACAGTTCGTACAACTCGTCGAAATGATCAATATGAATGGCCGATCCGTTTTCGATGGCTTTGCGTAAATCTTCGGAGTTTTTATCGGGGCCGTTAAACAGAATGTATTCGCCGGGCACACCATTGGCCAAAGCCTTATCGTATTCAAAGCCACTCACCACTTCGGCCCAGGCTCCCTCCTGATGAAAAATATTGCAAACCGCATTGAGGTAATTGGTTTTGTACGACCAGGCCAGCTGCACCTGCGGATACCGCGAGGCAAAAGCCCGGTGCAGCTCTTTATAGGCTTTGCGGATGGTAGCTTCGGACAGTACAAATAACGGCGACCCGTATTGCCGCAGCAATTCGGCTACCGGTATGCCTTCAATTTGTGTTATGGGTTCCAAATGCGTATGCAAACCATACTTGCTGGGTAGCCCGGCGTTAATGCGTTGTATAATGGGTCGTTCAAAAGCCAACTTTGCCATAGCAATTCATTTAACGATTTATAATTCGCCTTTGGTAGAGAGTTGTTCAAATGCGGCGCGGTCGCAAATCATGTTGTAAGAGTAACGGATAAAAATTTTGCCTACCTCATAGCTGGTAAACGGCGCAACTGCTTCGCCCAGTGCCAGGCGCACCATGGCTTCGGGCAGGTTTTGTCCGGCTGCAACTGCCAAATACACCCAGGCCGGCAGGCGGGGATTGATTTCGATGAGGTAGAGTTCGTTTTTGGCATTACGGATGAGTTCCAGCTCCATACCTCCCCGCCACTTGGTAGCGCCAATGAGGTGGTGCGTTAGTTCCAGCATCGAAGGGTCATCGAGGGTAATGCCGCCCCAGGCTTTTCCTTTGTCGGTAATGTATTGCTTGCGCATGGGCACGGCACCAACGGTATTGCCTTTTCCATCGCCCAGCGCCACCACATTTACTTCCGTACCTTTTACAAACTGCTGTATTACGATGGGCAAGCCCCACTTGGCACTGATTTTATGGAAGTACATGATGGCCTGATCCATGTCGTACGCCGTGTAAGCATCGTAAAACTTGCCCTTTACCATTACCGGAAAATCGGTTTTGTCGCGTAATGCCAGTATATCGGCAACGCTGGTAACGGGCCAGCTCATGGGCACGTGCACGCCGTATTTTTTTCCGTAAGCCGGAAGATTGGTTTTGTGCCGCTCTTCAAACTGCGCCAGGGTGGGCAAAAAGGTTTGAATGCCCCAGCTTTTCAGCAACACCTCTGATTTCATGAATACATACAACTCCGAGTCGAAGTTGGGTATCAGTACATCAATGTTTTCTCTTTCATGAATGTAGCGCACCCGGTCGAGCAGGGGCTCAATGCCCTCGCTGGGATAGGGCACTTTATAGGTTTTATCCACCAGTTCCCGCATGTAGGGCCCCGGCTCCAGGTTATCGTAAGCAAGGCCCACAATACGGGGTTCGAGGTACTGCGATTCTTTGAGGCCGCGTATGACGGGAATGCCCGGGCCCGGACTGTCAATATTATTCAGCCCCGACAGGGCAACGGTAACTTTACGCTTCAACATGGTCTTCAATTAACTGCATTTGTTTAAGGCTTACCAAAAAATCGTAGAAATAGCGCTCCAGCGTGTCGCGATCCACATCGTATCTCTCTTCCAGTTCAGCGGTAATTTCTGAATCGGATTTGCCTTCGCGGATGCGTTGCAGAATATCAAGCCCCACCTGATTCAGCGTGTATGAATCGCCGGTAGAGGCATCAAATACAAATCCCGAGTCGCTGATTGCCACGCTGCGTTTGATACGAACTTTCATAGCCAAAGAATTTTTGTATTAAAACAGGCAAAGCAGATGTAAGACATCAATTGGACGTATTACAAGCACTAAAGTTTACAATTGAATTGCAGAAAAAATATGATAGCAATCAGGTGTAAACCTGAGAGCCCACAACGACAGGGTCTTTGTGTAACCAAAGTCACACAACAGGAGGTGATGGTACCTGCAACACCGCTTCGGTTAAATTTAGTTAACTGTGTTATGTTGTTTTAGCGCCAAAAGGCGGGAGAGTAATTCGGAAATTTGAGCAGCCAGGTCGGGCAGCGCCTGTTGCAGGGCCGTGCTCAGTTCAATACCCTGCTGCTGTATGCTGTTAATGCTTACCACAAACAAGTGGATGCGGGGCATACGGTCGAGCAGTTGCAGGGCGCTTACCAGGTCTTTCAGTCCTATATCGTGGGTACTCATGGCCGGCGGAAAATCGTGGGCAAAGCGGGGCTGCAGCAGGCGGATGGTACCGGGTTCCAGGCCATCAAGTGTGGCATCAATCAAAATCACATCGGGGTACGATTCAAAATACTCCAACAGGTGAAAACCGCCGGTGCCTCCATCGAGCACATCCACACCGGGAGGCAGCGGTTGCTGCGCCAGGTAGCGGGCAGCATGTATGCCTATGCCCTCATCGGCCATCAGGTAATTACCAATGCCGAGTATGAGAATGCGGTTGCTATACATGTGCATTATTTGAACCACGTAGGCGCAGGGGCAGTAAGTAACACGCGGCACGCTTTCCTAAAACAAACGATGAAGCCCCCTTTGTGCCACTTTGTGCCTTAGTGTCGTTGTGGTTTATGTATATGTATTAATGCGGCAACTTCTTTCGTAATAATCCATACACAAACGTTCCCGTCATGGCAAAAATGAGGTAAATGATGAATACGGTAACGCCGCTGCCCAGCAAAATGAACATGGGTGCCGGACAAGCCCCTGCCAGCGCCCAACCCATGCCAAAAATAAACCCGCCAATGAGGTACCGGGGTACCGAGCGGGCTTTGTCTTTGATAACTATTTCTTCGCCGGCAACATTTTTAAGATGGCGCCGCTTAATGATTTGCACAATGATGATGCCGGCAACCACTGCACTGCCAATGATGCCATACATGTGAAAACTCTGGAAGCGGAACATTTCATATATACGAAACCAGCTAACGGCTTCGCTTTTGTATAAGGTAAATCCCAGCAACATACCTACCAGGATGTAACGAGACATGCGCATAATTCAGCGGATTTTACAGCGGAAACAATAAAGGAATGATGACATAGGTTACAAACAGGCCGCCGGCAAAAAAGCCGATAACGGCAATAAGGCTGGGCAACTGCAGGGCCGACAAGCCGCTGATGGCATGGCCACTGGTGCAACCACCGGCATAGCGGGCACCAAAGCCCACCAAAAATCCGCCGCCGGCTATAATCAACCAGCTTTTCCAGTTGAGCAAACCTTCCCAACTGATGAAATCGGGTACCAGTGGCACTTTACCCTGCGAGGTATCGATGCCCAGCTTGTTTAAGGCGGCAAGGGTGGCGTCGCTTACATGTGCCACGTTTCCTTCGGGCCCCAGAAAGTAATGGCTTACCACGTAGCCGCCAAAGACGGCACCCAGGGCTACCAGCATGTTCCACTCGCCCTTGGTCCAGTCAACTTTAAAAAATTCATTCAATTCATCAGCCCCGTCAGCGGCACACATGAGGCGAAAGTTTTCGGAAATGCCAAACTCATGCCCAAAGTATAACAGGATGAACATGATGAAGGCAAGCATAGGGCCGGCAACATACCAGGGCCAGGGTTGTGCAATAAAATCCCGCACCTGTTCGAAAATTTCAATCATCGTTTGTTTGCTTTTTAGGTTACTATATCTTCGGTTGGTGTAGTTACATTTACGGGTTGTACGGGTTGTTTCTTTTGCTCCCGTTGCGCTTTGGCTTCTTCAAACACTTCCTCCTCAATAAATTTCCATCCGCCAAACATGCTCGATACTTCGCCGCGGCCTTCCACATAGTCGTGATAAAACACCAGGTACACATGCACCACGGTAAATAAAATAAAGAACCACATGGCCCAGTGGTGTATTTGCCGCAGCAGTATATCGCCTCCAAAAACGTACGGCACCCAGGCCCACAGTTTGGCAAACCAAAAATCGCTCATGGCTGCATACAGGCCAAAGCCGGTAATACACTGCACTAAAAATAAGAGAAAAGTAAAAAAGTACGTAAAGCCGGCCACAGCGTTATGCCCTACCGACAGGTGTTCTTTACCCCGCAGCATCAATATGTCCATCTTCAACACCTGCCACATTTCCTGAAAGTATTTTTTGTTGGTGGGAATAAAATTTTTCCAGTCGGCATACTTATTTCCCACAAAGCCCCAGTAAATGCGGAATACGAAGTTGAAGAAGAAAAGATAGGCTGCAACAAAATGAATGGTTTTAACCCATCCCATGGTAAAGCGGTGGGCAGGTTCGCTGCTGTTAAGGATGGCCAGCGGATCGGCAATGTAAAAACCGGTTACAATAAGCGCAAATACACAAAGCGCATTGAGCCAGTGGTAAATGCGTACCGGCAGTTCCCAAACATACACCCGCCGTAATCGTTTGATGTGTTCTTTTGCCATGGGTAGTTGTTTAAATGGTCATTCCAAGATGCTGATGCGGTTGATGTGCTTGCCCTCTTCATCGTACAAATGCACGGCACAGGCCAGGCAGGGGTCGAAGGAGTGAATGGTGCGGATGATTTCGAGCGGCTGTTGCGGATCGTGCACGGGCGTATCCAGCAGGGCGGCTTCGTAAGCGCTGCGCTGGCCTTTGCCATCGCGGGGCGAAGCGTTCCAGGTGCTGGGTACTACCAGCTGGTAATTCGCAATTTTTCCGTTTTTGATATTTATCCAGTGCGCCAGCGCACCGCGGGGCGCTTCGGAGTAACCTACCCCCCTTGCCGAAGCAGGCCATTTTTTGGGATCAAACTTGCTCATATCGGCCATGCGGGTATCGCCGTTACGAATGTTGAGAATGAGGTTATCGTAAAACTCCAGCGCCCATTGTGCCACCAGTATGCTTTCCAACCCGCGGGCGGCGGTACGGCCCAGCGTTGAAAACAGGGCGGTAACCGGCACCTTCAAATCGGTAAGGGCTTTGTCCACTACCGCTTTAAAATCTTCACGGCCACGGGCATAGCCAATGAGCACGCGGGCCAGCGGGCCCACTTCTACCGGGTTGCCTTTCCAGCGGGGCGTTTTGAGGTAGCTGTATTTTTCGTTGGTGTTGAGGTGCTCAAACGGCGGTTTGGGGCCGGTGTACTTTACTTTGCTTTCACCTTTCCAGGGGTGCAGGCCAACGTCATCGCCCTGGCTGTATTCATACCAGCTGTGGCTGATGAACTCCTGTACTTCCTGTTCGTTGCGCACATCCACGTCATACACTTTCGTCAGGTCTTTATTCAGGATAACCCCGCCGGGGAACTTGTACGATGAAGGGTCGCGGTAGCCATTGGTACCCAAATCGCCATAGGCCATAAAGTTGCCCAGGCCGCCGCCAATGGCACCCCAGTCTTTGTAAAACGATGCAATGGCCAGCAGGTCGGGTATGTACACCTGCTCTACAAACACTTTGGCCATATCGAGCTGCTTTTTCACCAGCGAGAGGCGTTCGGCATTGATGCCGCTTACATCATCTATACCAATGGCACAGGCCATACCGCCCACCAGATAGTTGGGGTGCGGATTTTTACCGCCAAATACGGCATGTACCTTCACAATTTCCTTCTGCCAATCCAGGGCTTCCAGGTAATGCGCCAAGCCAATGAGGTTTACTTCGGGCGGCAACTTGTAGGCCGGGTGGCCCCAGTAGCCGTTAGCGAAGATGCCCAGCTGACCGCTTTCCACAAATTTTTTGATGCGGTTTTGCAGGTCGCGGAAGTAACCCGTACTGCTCTTAGGCCAGGGCGATATACTTTGCGCCAGTTCCGATGTTTTTTTGGGGTCGGCTTTCAGTGCTGCTACCACATCTACCCAGTCCATGGCATGCAGGTGGTAAAAATGCACCACATGGTCGTGCAGGTATTGGGTGCAAAACATGATGTTGCGCACCAGTTCGGCATTGGGAGGTATTACAATATCCAGCGCGTCTTCCACGCAGCGTACGCTGGTAAGCGAGTGTACCGATGTACAAACGCCGCACACTCGGCCCACAAAGGCCCAGGCATCGCGGGGGTCGCGGCCTTTCAATATTTCTTCAAGCAGGCGCACCATGGTGCCGCTGCTGAAAGCATCTTTAATTTTACCGTTTTCAATGTCGGCCTCCACCCGCAGGTGGCCTTCGATGCGTGTGATGGGATCTACAACAATGCGCTTACTCATATGCGTTGTTCTTAATGATGAATACCAGTAGGCTATTTCTGCGGCAGCAACCTGTTGTTTGTAAAAGCATTGCGGTGTACAACTGAATGCGCTGTTTCTCAGTCAGCTCAGCAGTAATAATTTCTTTCAACTAGGGGGTATTGCTGCTATAGCCCTTCCAGATCTTTTTCGCTTTGCTTGCCTTCTTTTTCCAGGCCGCCAATCAACTTGCTTTTGCGTACATTGGTCATGATGGCATGCGCCGTAATGGCGGCAGCCGTAACGCCCAGGGCCACCTTACCAACCTTGTCGGCGGTGGCCTCGATCCCGAAACCCGGGAATGCCGAAGCCCGCTCGTAAATACGGCCATTATCCCAGAAGTTGGCCTCGCTGCAGCCGAAGCAGCCGTGCCCGCTTTGTATGGGGAACGAGGTGCCGCTGTTCCATTTGGTAACGCCACAGGCATTGTAGGTGCTGGGGCCTTTACAACCTACCTTATATAAACAGTATCCCTTTTTGGCATTTTCATCGTCGAAGGTTTCCACAAACAGGCCGGCATCGTAATAGGGGCGGCGGTAGCAGGTATCGTGTACCCGCTTGCTGTAAAAGGCTTTGGGGCGGCCCAGGCCATCCAGTTCGGGTATGCGGCCAAAGGTTACCACATGTACAATAACGCCGGCCATTACTTCGCCAATGGGCGGGCATCCCGGCACCTTAATGATGGGTTTGCCCTTCACCAGCTTGTGTATGGGCGTAGCCGATGTGGGGTTGGGTGCCGCTGCCTGTACACATCCGTTGCAGGCACAGCTGCCCCAGGCAATGATGGCTTTGGCGCCGGCGGCCGCCTCTTCTAGTATTTGCAGACTGGTTTTGCCGCCAATCATGCAGTACACCCCATCGGCATCGGTGGGCACGCTGCCTTCCACACATAAAATGTACTCGCCTTTATACTTTTCCATGGTTTGATGCATGGCAGCTTCGGCCTGGTGGCCGCTGGCCGCCATCAACGTTTCGGTATAGTCGAGCGAAATCTGATCGAGCAGAATATCGGCCACGATGGGGTGCGAACTGCGGATGAAACTTTCGCTGCAGCAGGTACATTCCTGAAAGTGCAGCCAGATTACCGGCAGGCGGGGCTTGGTTTTCAACGCTGCGGTTACCTGCGATAGTCCGGTTTGATCAAGGCCCATATAGGCCCCCATCATGGCACAAAACTTCAGGAAGTCTTTGCGGGAATATCCCTTGCGAAGCACTTCGTCGTAATAAGTAGGCTTTCGCTTTACGGCGGTTGTTGGCATACGGCAAGTGTTAAGGGTTAAAGAGAGCATAAAGATGAAAAGTGATGCCCCCAACTGAAATGAGTATCATCAAACAATGGCATGACATTTCTCATTGCCCCCCTGCCGGGGTTCGCCTAACATTGGCCTCTAAAACGTTTGAACAATGAAACAATTTTGGACATTCCTTTTCGTAAGCATTCCCGCATGGGCACTTGCACACCCGGGCCACGGCGAAACCGAAGGCTTTACCATTAAACATTATATGGTTGAACCCGAACACGCCGTGGTAGCCGTGCTGGCACTGGCGATAACAATTTTTTTCCTGGGCCGCAAAAAAGAGATGCAGGAGGTACAACGCAAGAAATAACCAACGATGCACGAACTGTCAATTGTTATGAGCATCATTGAAATTGCCGATGCGCAGGCACGCAAAGCCCGGGCAACGGCAATAAATGAAATTGAGCTTGATATTGGCATGCTGAGCGGTGTGGAAATGCAGGCTTTTGATTTTGCCTGGCAGCAGGCTGTAAAAGAAACGCCACTGGCCCATGCCACCCGCGTAGTAAACCGCATTGAAGGAGTAGGCCGGTGTGTGGATTGTAATACGGAATTTCAAATGCAGCAACTGTACGATGCCTGCCCGGCCTGCGGCAGCCACTTTATTTCCATACAGCAAGGCAAAGAATTGCGGGTGAAATCGTTGGTAGTAACCTGAACGTTGCAAATCAGCAGGCGGAGTTTGCCTCCATACGCTGCCGGTCAGCAAGCCCGGGCCCCACACCTTAAACCTTAAACCTTAAACCCTAAACCTTAAACCTCAAACCGATATGTGCGCCACCTGCGGATGCGATACCGACAACCCCGTTACCATTACCGAAATAACGGGCCATCATCACAAACATCAAGGGCATCACCATCATCATCAGGGTGAAGACCACCATCACCCGCATCCCGCGGCACATGCACATGCTGCGGGCAGCCATACGCATGGTACCGATAAAAAAGTTTTGGATGTTGAGCAGGATGTGTTGTACCAAAACAACCTGCTGGCCCAACGCAACCGGGGCTATTTTGAAGCCAAACAAATTTTGGCGCTGAACCTGGTAAGTTCGCCCGGCTCGGGCAAAACCACCCTGCTGGAAAAAACCCTTACCGACCTCAAAGATGCGCTTTCCTGCTATGTGGTAGAAGGCGACCAGCAAACCAGCAACGATGGCGACCGCATACATGCCACCGGCACCCCCGTGGTGCAGATTAATACCGGCAAAGGCTGCCACCTCGATGCCCACATGGTACTGCATGCCATACAACATTTAAAGCCCAAAGACCATTCCGTTGTGTTTATTGAAAACGTGGGCAATCTGGTTTGCCCGGCCATGTTCGACCTGGGCGAAACAAAGCGGGTGGTAATTGCCAGCGTAAGCGAAGGCGACGATAAGCCCCTGAAATATCCCGATATGTTTCATAGTGCGCATTTGTGCGTTTTGAATAAAATTGATTTGCTGCCCTACGTACCTTTTGATGTTAACCGCTTCCGCCAGGCGGCACATCAGGTAAACCCCGGCATGCCCATACTGGAGGTTAGCGCCCATAAAGGCGATGGGCTGCAGCAATGGTATCAGTGGCTGCAAGAGCAGGCTCAGCAATTAAAAAATGTGTAACTTAATAAGGGTTAAGAACCCGCTTCATCGGAAACAGAAAACAAAAACGCATACAACAAATGCAAACCTGGCATATCCATATGGGCGGTTTGGTACAGGGCGTAGGCTTTCGGCCCTTTGTGTATCGCCTTGCGCACGATATGGGTATTACGGGAACGGTAAGCAACACTTGCAGCGGCGTACACATTCACGCCACGGCAACCCAGGATCAACTGGAAGCCTTTTACAAAAAGTTGGTTACCACACCGCCGCCGCACGCCATCATCACACAGCACGAAGCGCATCCCGAAGCATTGCAGGCATTTACGGATTTTTCCATCATTGAAAGCGAACGGGAACAAAGCCCCAACCTGCTGCTCACACCCGACTATGCCCTGTGTGAAGATTGCCGCAACGAGTTGCATAACCCCCGCAACCGGCGCTACCATTATCCCTTTATAACCTGTACCCACTGCGGGCCCCGCTATTCCATTATCAATGCCCTGCCCTACGACCGTTGCAATACCACCATGGCTCCTTTTGAGCCTTGTGCCAAATGTGAGGCCGAGTACCACAACCCCCGCAACCGGCGCCACTACAGCCAAACCAACAGTTGCCCCGATTGCGGCATTGCCTTGCACCTGTTTAATAATCAAGGTGAAGAAATCTGTACAGAGCCCGAGTGCATGATTGTGATGGTTAAAGACGCGTTGCTCAATGGCCACATTGTTGCCGTAAAAGGCATTGGCGGTTATTTGTTGCTGTGCGATGCTACCAACTTTTTTGCCATAAAACTGCTGCGTGAGCGTAAAGCCCGCCCGGCAAAGCCCTTTGCCGTTTTATATCCCGACAGCCGAATGGCCGCCGCCGATGTGGAACTGCGGCCCGTTGAAGCCGGCGAGTTGCAAAGCCCTGCGGCGCCTATTGTTTTGTGCCGGCTTTTGCCACAGCCCGCTTCGGGCATATGTGCCGAACAACTGGCGCCCGGCCTCGGCAAGTTGGGTGTAATGCTGCCCTATGCACCGTTGCTGGAATTAATCAGTAAGGCCGTTAATCGCCCGTTGGTAGCCACCAGTGGTAACATCAGTGGTGCCCCTATCATTTATCAGGATAATGCCGCGCTGGAGTACCTGGGCGAAATTGCCGATTTTGTACTAACGCACGACCGTGAAATTGTGGTGCCGCAAGATGACAGTGTAGTACAGTTTACCCGGCACACCCGGCAGCGCATTGTATTGCGGCGCTCCCGCGGTATGGCGCCCAATTTTTTGCCGGCGCCGCTGCAACTGCAAGAGCCTACCGTTGCCACCGGTGCCGAAATGAAAGGCAGTTTTGCCTTATGGCAGGCCGGGCGTTGTTACATCAGTCAGTACCTGGGCAACCAAACCAGCTACGATGCGCAAATGGCCTGGCGCCATACGCTGGACCATCTGCGTACGCTGCTGCATTTTACGCCGCGGCAAATTGTGGCCGACAGCCACCCGGGCTATAACAGCACCGATTATGCCCGCCGCATGGCACTTGCGCACCGGCTGCCGCTGGTAGAAGTGCAGCACCACGAAGCGCACTTTGCAGCGGTACTGGCCGAAAATGATTTGCTGCAGCACGAACGGGTGCTGGGCGTGGTGTGGGATGGTACCGGTTACGGAACCGATACCAACATTTGGGGGGGCGAATTTTTCCTGCTGCGGCAGCAACAGATTCAGCGCTTTGCACATCTGGAATATTTCCCGGTGCTGCTGGGCGATAAAATGGCCCGTGAGCCGCGCCTTTCGGCACTGGCGCTGTGTCATCACAACGCCGAGAGCACACAACTGCTCGAAAGCAAATTCAACAGCCAGGAGTTTCGCTACTACAACAATCTGTTGCACTACCGTGTACCGGATGTGTTTACATCCAGCATGGGGCGCCTGCTCGATGGGATAGCTTCTATGCTGCAGGTGTGCGATGTAATGAGCTACGAAGGCGAAGCAGCCATGAAGCTGGAGGCGCTTGCAACCTCGTGTACGGCCGATGATGCAAAACCCTACCCGTTACAGATATATAAAAACGTGGTACGCTGGCAGGGGCTGCTGCACGGTGTTTGCGCCGATATACAACAGGGCAAAGACCCCTCACGTATTGCCTTACAGGTGCACCTGACGCTGGTAGACATGGTTGATCGTATAGCCTGGCTGGCCGGCACACAGCACATTGCCTGCAGCGGCGGTGTTTTTCAAAACGCGTTGCTGGTTGACTTACTGCAAACAAGGCTGGGCCATAAATATGTGTTGCACTTCCACAAGCAGCTTTCGCCCAACGACGAAAGTATTCCGCTAGGGCAACTTGCCCGGGTGCAACTCAGCAAAGCCGCATCCAGGCAAGAGGAGCCTCCTACGCAACAAGCAACCACTTCGCTGCGGCGCAGCATGAATGGGGTGCTTACTTCATTACTGTAAATTCCATCCGGAAATGAGCGTTCATTTCAACAGAATATACGCATGTTACAGGAGCCGCAACGGCAGGGTGTTTACTTCCGCTCTCCCTTATGCGACTCCTCCGGATTTTCATATCATCCAACCATGGTTTTTTATATAAATTGTGCATATGTGCTTAGCTATTCCCGGAAAAATTGTTTCCATCACCTCCCGGCTCGATGATACGTTTCGTCGCGGCAAGGTATCGTTCGGTGGCATTTTGAAAGAAGTGAACCTTAGCATGGTACCCGAAGCAAAGGAAAACGATTATGTACTGGTACACGTAGGCGTTGCCATAAGCGTGGTAGATGAGGAAGAAGCCCAAAAAACCTTTGAATATTTAAAACTGATGGGGGAAGTGGATGAGTTGAATGATACACAACAGGCAGAAACATAGAACTTAATTGTACAAGTACGCACTATCATGAAATTCTTATCCGAATACCGCGATCCCGAACTGGTACAGCAATACGTACAGGAAATTCGCCGCGTAACCAAACATCCCTGGACCATTATGGAAATCTGCGGCGGACAAACCCACAGCCTGGTAAAAAACGGCATTCTCGAAATGCTGCCCCGGGAAATTACCATGGTGCACGGCCCCGGCTGTCCGGTATGTGTTACCCCCATAGGTATTATTGACGAAGCCATTCAGCTTGCCGAACGGCCCGACGTTATACTGTGTTCATTTGGCGATATGCTGCGGGTGCCGGGCAGCGGCAAAAGCTTGCTGGAAGCCAAGGCCGCCGGCGCTGATGTACGCATTTTGTATTCGC
The DNA here is from genome assembly GCA_046297415.1 of Lacibacter sp. Classification (GTDB taxonomy): domain Bacteria; phylum Bacteroidota; class Bacteroidia; order Chitinophagales; family Chitinophagaceae; genus Lacibacter. The sequence continues at coordinate 137,916 of JBKBIL010000004.1, read as the reverse complement.
CGCTGGAAGCGGTGGAGCTGGCACAGCAGCATCCCGATAAGGAAGTGGTATTTTTTGCGGTGGGTTTCGAAACCACCGCACCCGCCAATGCGCTCAGTGTAGTACATGCGCATAAACAAGGGGTACGCAACTACAGCATTCTTGCATCGCATGTGCTGGTGCCCCCGGCCATGGAAGCCATTTTGAGCGATGAAGAAAACCGCATTGATGCATTCCTGGCAGCCGGGCATGTGTGCACCATTATGGGAATGGAAGAATACTACCCCATTGCCGAGAAGTACAAAACCCCTATCGTTGTAACCGGTTTTGAGCCCATAGACCTGTTACAGGGCATTCTCATGGCCGTGCAGCAACTGGAAAAAGGTGAGTACAAGCTGGAAAACCAGTATGCCCGTAGTGTGCAGCGAGAAGGCAATCGCATGGCACAACATACCATCAACGAAGTGTTCACCATCAGCAACCGAAGTTGGCGGGGTATTGGCGAAATACCCATGAGCGGCTATGAAGTGAATGAACGCTACCGGCATTACAATGCCCGTGTGAAATTCAACCTGGGCGAAACGGCTGTGGATGGCAACAATGAATGCATTAGCGGTGAAATCATGAAAGGACTGAAGAAACCCTTTCAATGTCCGCATTTCGGCAAAAAATGCAAACCCGAACATCCGCTGGGCGCACCCATGGTAAGCAGCGAGGGCGCCTGTGCGGCGTATTATCACTACCACGGCAGCAGCACAATCGTTTAATTGTATAGGAGCAACATGCATATGGACGAAAAGAATACCCGGCAGCAAGGAACAATGATGGCGTTGCAGTGCCCCATGCCCCAATTTGACTTTGACAAAATTACACTTGGCCATGGCAGTGGCGGACTGCTGAGCCAGCGCCTGTTGCAGAGTGGCGTGTTTGATATTTTTAAGAACGAACACCTCAACCAACAACACGATGGCGCCGTACTTGAAATAAACAGCCGCATTGCCCTGAGTACCGACAGCTATGTAATATCGCCCATTAGTTTTCCGGGCGGCAATATCGGCGAGTTGGCCGTAAACGGTACGGTAAACGACCTGGCCATGTGCGGCGCCAACGCCAGGTATCTCACCCTTGCGTTCATTTTGGAAGAAGGCCTGCCCATAACCGAGTTTTGGGATGTATTGGTGCACATCAAAAACGCGGCAGAGAAAGCCGGCGTGCAGATTGTTACCGGCGATACAAAAGTGGTGGAGAAGGGCAAGGGCGATAAAATTTTCATCAACACCAGCGGCATCGGCCTGGTGCATCCGCAGGCGCAGATTCATCACAACCGCATCCGGCCGGGCGATGCCATCATCATCAGCGGTCCCATTGCCGCACACGGCATTGCCATCATGAGCCTGCGGCAGGGACTGGAGTTTGAAACTACCATTGAAAGCGATACCCGTAACCTCAACCATGTGGTAATGCGCCTGCTCGACCGTTTTGGCACACACATCCATTTTTTACGCGATGCCACCCGCGGCGGCCTTGCATCGGTGCTGAACGAAGTGGCAGGGCTCACCCAACTGGGCTATGCGCTGGAGCAACAGCACATACCCATTGACGAGCAGGTAGAAGGCGCCTGCGAAATGCTGGGCCTCGACCCACTTTATGTTGCCAACGAGGGGGTGTTTGTATCTGTTGTAGATGCGGCTGTTGCTTCGGCATATGTACAGGAATTACGGGCCATTCCGGAGTTTGAACAGGCTGCTGTCATCGGGCATGTTACCGACGAACATGCCGGCAAAGTAATTTTGAAAAGCAGCATCGGCGGCAGGCGGGTGGTGAACTATCTTACCGGTGAGCAACTACCCCGTATTTGCTAAAATTTAGCGGTAATCATCCGCCGGATGATCGGGCCGCATGTCGGCATCCTGCTCCCGGTCGTACACCCGCACCCATATTACCCATGCGAAATTCACATTTTCGGCTACGAGGTCAATTACCAGTCTGTTGTTGGGACTGATGCGGTCGCTCAGGCGCAGCAGATTGCTCCATAACCGCTGCGTTTCGGCCGGTGCTTCATAAGGTGCAACCGGCTCGTACCGGCTGTTGGGGTTTTTGAACAGTGCATTGCCGCTAATATCGTTGTACAGGGCACGATATACCCGCTTTAATTCCTGCAAGTCTTCTATTTCACGGTATTTACACTCCCACACCCAGTAGGTTTTCTTTTTGCCCGGATAGCCCAGCACTTTTGCCTCTTCGGCACCCGGCAGTTTGATGTTGGAGGTATAAACAATGGTGGAAGGATCGCTGCTTAAGCGCTCGCCCCGCAGCGTACTGTAGTTGGTGGGATATTGCGCCACCACCTGATCCAATACGGGGCGTACCGAAGCCAACGCACCGCTACGGTTTTGTGCATGAGCCGAAAAAATTACAAACAGCAGCCAGGTGTTTACAAGATATTTCATAACGGATATTGATTCATGTGCAAAATAAGCAGAAGCATCCAAATAAACGGAATGAAACGCTTCACACGGCGGCGGTAATCGGCGTAAGCCGTACCGTACTGCAACAGCAACTTTCTTTCTTCCAGGCTGCTGCCAATCCAAACATAAACAACGGTTATGAAAAATGCAACTACATGCGTGCTTAGGGGCTGCAGCAGGCAAAGTCCGGCAAAGGCGGTAAGCACTGCCGTGTATATCGGATGACGCATGTAACGGTTGAGTCCGGTTGTTTGCAACTGCTGGTTGGCATCCACCTCCAGCCCTAAAAAGGGTTGCAGCCGGTAATTGCGAAAAGCCGCCAGCAATACAACCACTCCACCCATAAGCAATATGGCGCCGGCTGCCTGCCCTGCAACACCCGGTTGCCACAGATTACGAGAAGGAGTTTGTATATGCAACCACAGCAGCAGTAAAAAAGTTACGACGGCAATTGCATTGTAACACAAGCGGTAGCGGGGTTCTCGCAGCAGGTGAAACTTTTGCTGCACCTGCCGCTTTACGGCCCCAGCGGCCAGCAGGCTGTGCAGGGTATAGAAAATTACCCAGTAAATTACCAATGCCCCCATACCATGAAATTACCGGATTTCTTACAGGTAACTGCGTATTTCGTGCAGGTTTATTTGAAGTACTCTTGCGCTTGCAATAAAAATGCGGGAAATTTATTTTCGTTTTCTAAATCCAATGTTATGAACAAAACCACTACCCGCAACAAGTACACTTCGCTCACCCGCACATTCCGGCTGCTGGTAGAGCAACTGCTGGAATCTTTTGAATCGCCGCAGGCGCGTCAGTTTCGGCTGCTGAAGAAATTTGTTGCCGAGTAAAAAACCCATTTTATTCTATGAAAGCCCCGCGTATGCGAGGCTTTTTTTATTGAAATTGCCGCAACACGTTTTGCATAAGGGCCGCAATTTCTGCTGTACACAGGTTGCCAATACTGCCTTCGTGCGTGTGCCGCAGTTGCGTAAAGTTGTAAGAAAAGGTGCCGCTGTTAATGGCATTGCCCACCTGTTGATAGGCTTCCCGAAAGGGAACACCTTTATTTACCAGCTCGTTTACCGCTTCCACACTAAAGAGGTATTTGTATTTTTCATCGGCAAGTATGTTATCGTTGATGCGAATGTTTTGCAGCATCAGCATCATCAGTTGCAGACAGCTTTTGAGTTCTTCAATGGCAGGAAACAGGATTTCTTTGGTCAGCTGCAGCTCGCGGTGGTACCCGCTGGGCAGGTTGGCAAGCAGCAAGGCCAGCTCGTTGGGAACCGATTGGATGCGGTTGCATTTTCCCCGGATGAGCTCAAACACATCCGGATTTTTTTTGTGCGGCATGATGCTGCTGCCGGTAGTCAACTCATCGGGAAAGGAAATGAAACCAAAATTCTGGTTCATGTACAAACAGGCATCCATGCTCAGCCGGGCCAGGGTGGCGGCAATGGCGCTGAGGCCGATGGCCATTGCTTTTTCGGCCTTGCCCCGGGTCATTTGAGCGTACACGCTGTTCCAGTTGAGGGTGGCAAACTGCAGCAGTTCGGTAGTACGTTTGCGGTTGAGCGGAAACGATGAGCCGTAACCGGCGCCGCTGCCCAACGGGTTTTTATTAACGATGCGGTAGGCGGCCGCCAGCAGTTCCAAATCATCCACCAAACTTTCGGCATAAGCGCCCAGCCACAAACCTGCCGATGAGGGCATGGCTATTTGCAGATGGGTATAACCCGGCAGCAGTTTTTCTTTGTTGGCTTCGCTCTGTTGCTGCAGCAGATCGAACAGTTGTTTTACCTGATCCTTAATTTGTACTATTTCCGCACGCAGGTACAACTTAATGTCCACGGCAACCTGGTCGTTGCGGCTGCGGCCGCTGTGAATTTTTTTGCCGGCATCGCCAATTTTTTCGGTAAGCAGTTGCTCTACCTGCGAGTGTACGTCTTCTACCCCTTCTTCAATAATGAAGGTGCCGTGCTCAATGGTTTTTAAAATTTCCTGTAAGCCGGCAATGGCGGCGGCGGCTTCTTCCGAGGTCATCAAACCCACTTCGCCCAGCATGGTAACGTGGGCAATGGAGCCCAATACATCGTATTTTGCCAGCAGCAAATCAAATTCCTTATCGCGGCCAACAGTAAATTGTTCTACCAGGGCCGATGTACTTGTATTTTCCTTTTTCCAGAGTTTCATGGCATGAACGGTTATTGCCTGCAGCACAATGGCGGTGCGCTGGCGAGCCGATCAAAATTAGATTTTATATTCCTCAATCCGGCGGAGAAAAGCCTCTTTCTTATCCCGTGCCAGCAGCACTTCTTTTTCGTTGCGCATTACAATGCTGCCGCCATCGGCCCGACTGTATTTTATAACGTGCTTCATGTTGATGAGAAAGCTGCGATGGCAGCGAAAAAAATCGGGATGCTGTTCCAGCACCGCCTCAAAGTCTTTCATCATTTTACTGATAAGCAGTGGCGGCTGGTTGAAAAGGTGTAGCCGGGTATAAGCCCCTTCGGCCTCCAGCAGCAGCAGGTCGTCCACATTTACAAACAATAATCCATCGGCTACCGGTACGGCGAGCCGCTGCAGGTTGTTCGCCTGCAGGTTTTGCTGCAACGCCGCAATATTTTCGCCGGTTGTGCCGCTTGTAGTAATGCGTTTGATGGCTTTTTCCACCGCCTGCTGCAGTTTTTGTATGCGAATGGGTTTCAGCAGGTAATCCACTGCCGATACTTCAAAGGCTTGCAGGGCATAATCGGCATAAGCCGTGGTGAAGATGATTTCAAAGTTGGGTTTTCCGATAAGTTCAAGCAGCTGAAAGCCGGTATAGCCGGGCATTTCAATATCCAAAAACACCAGTTGCGGCTGTTGTTGATGAATCATGCGCAAGGCTTCGGGTACGTTGGCAGCACTTTCCAACAGGGTTATGTCGGGAAAGTTTTCCTGAATAAGGTTTTCAAGAATGCGCCGGGCTTTGGCTTCATCGTCAACAATCAGGGCTTTTAGCATGCTGAAACGGTTTCGGTTGGAATGCTGATGGTTACACGGGTGCCGGCCGGCTGCTCGTTTACTAAGAGGTCTTCGTACGCCACGCCAATGTTACGCTCATTACCTGCGTTTAGTAAAGATAAGCGGCGCTCAGTGGCGCCGGAAGAAAACGACCGGTGTTTTTTCGGTCGCATGGATGCAAAGTATGCGGCTTTTTGCCGGCCAATGCCGTTGTCTTCTACAACTACCTGCAGTAAATCGGGCTTCGGCAGTTCTATCTTTATCTTCAGCTCCTTTTTCCCTTCCTTGTGCATCAGGCCATGCTTTATGGCGTTTTCCACATAGGGCTGTATCAGCATCGGCGGCAACTGAATTGCGTATGGGTCAACCTGCGGCGCCACTTCAATACTGAATGAAAAATCCTTTTCAAAACGCAATTGCTCCAGGCTCAGGTAGTCGTTCAGAATTTGTATTTCATCGTGTAACACAATTTTCTTTTTCCCGGAAGAGTCGAGTATGGCCCGTGTTAGATCGGAAAAGCGGCCCAGGTGCTCGGTGGCCATTTTTTTATCGCCCAGCAAAATCATTTCCTGTATGGAGTTGAGGGCATTGAAGATGAAGTGCGGATTCATCTGCGCCTTTAGTGCACTGAGTTCACTTTCGTTACGCATTTGCTCCAGTTTTTGTTTTTCTTCGGCTGTACGCAGCTCCTGCTCCAGCTGTTCGCGCCTTTTGCGCTCTTCATTTTGCCGTAGGTAAAACCAGACGCCCAACGCGGCCAGTAAAAAAATTGCCACAAGCGATGCAATGATGAGGTTTTTGCGTTCGCTGTTCAGCCGGGCCAGTTCATTTTGCTGCTGCAGGTTGCCGATGGCGGTTTCTTTTTGCTCGGTTTCATATACCGTTTGCAGTTCTGTAAGCTGCTTGTTTTTTTGGCTGGTGAACAGCGAATCTTTCAGCAACGTATAGGCCTTGTAGAAGTATAAGGCCGAGTCTTTATTACCCACGGCATCGTAGCATTCGTGCAGCATGTTGGCCGATGCCATTACGGTTTTGTGATAGCTGATTTCTATTGCCCGGGCCAGTGCCTGTTGCAGCCAGGGTATGGCTTCGCGATACTTTTTTTCGCCCAGCCATGCCGCTCCCGTATTTTCATACCCCGCCGCTACAATGCGGGGAAAATTTTGTTGTTGTGCAACGCCCAAAGATGTGGCAGAAAAACTTCGGCTTTCGGCCCACGCTTTTTGCTGCAGTTTTACGCTGGCAAGATTTTGATTGAGCAGGGCAATGCCAAACGCGATATTGTTTTGTTCACACAACTGCAAAGCCTGGCGATACGATGCTTCCGCCGCATCAAATTGTTGCAAGCCCTCCTGTGCGTGCCCAATGTTGGTAAGGTTGCGGGCCTGTTCCAGAGCCGAAGCGTTACCGGCCACCAGCAGGCCACGTACCTTGTTGTAATAGTTAATGGCCTGCTCATATTTTTCGGTACGCTCATATACAATACCCAGGCTGGTATAAGTATCAATCAGCAAACTATCGGCCCGGTTGCGCAGCAAAATTTTTTCAGCTTCCAGCAACAGCGGCAGGGCTTCGGTATATGCCTCCAGTTGCATGTAACAGGCCGACAACTCGTTTAACACGCGGGGAAGCAATGCCGAATCTTTTTGCAGAACTACCCATTGCCGGGCCGCCCGTAGCAGGGGAAGCGCCCGCTGCGGTTCGGCAGCGGTAAGTTCGGCGCCCTTTTCGTAAAGCCATTTTGCCTGTTGCCCTTCCGGCAGCAACTGCAGCTGCGCTTCAATGCTATCGGGCAATATTGGCACTTGCGCCCTGCCGCATAAGGTTGCTAGCAGGAATAACGGATATAAAGCGACGGTCTTCATTACTGATACAAATAGGTAAAGGTACAGGCATTCTGCATGCAAGCCCGGTTGATTGACGGATTGTTTTCCGGATTAAATGAAGGGCCCAATTATTGAAATGAATTGCAGCTGTAGCCCAACAAGAAACAGAAAAGCAACATTTTTATTTGAACGGCGGGTTATCAAACCAATTCGCATTTTGATAAAGCGTTATCGTAAGCCGTGTTGCTGCCCGCTATCTTTATTCAGCTGTATTCAATAATCGTAAGGTTTTTTACTGCTTACAAGTACAATCGTTTTTGCTTAGGCTTGTTTGGTTTTCGACTCTGTTTGCAACCGTTCTTTTCCAGGAACGGATTTTTTTTTGCTGCTCATTGCGGCAGTGCCGCAATTCATCAATTGAAACATGCAACTGATATAGTATGCCCTGTTATTGTACCAATATCGCAGATTTTTGCAGCAGCAAAACAATTTTTCCGAACAGAATTTAAAGAAGCCGTTGCTGAACAAAGAAACCACACCCAATTTGCCTGCCCGCGGTTCGTTTACCGCGCCGGTCTGTCAAAAACACCTGTTTTTTCTCACCTGTTTGGAATAAACTTATTCGGATAGCCGGATATTAAGACGGAGACGAGGGTGGTGTTTACTACCCTCTTTTTTTTGCAGGTTGGTGTTAAATGGCTGAGGCGGGCCGGCTGTATTTCAACTGCAGCGCATGGAGTAAACGAGCTGGCGCAGCGGAACGGTCATCTAATATCTGTCAACTCGCTTTGATGCGATGGTAACACTGGTCGTGCTCAATCAGCTTATAACCTAAAACTTACAGCTTATACTTGCCCCAACACTTTTGCAAGCAGTTGAACATACAGTTCTATACCCTCCCTGATCTCGTGCAAGTAAATGAACTCGTCGGCGGTATGACTGCGGGCGCTGTCGCCGGGCCCCATTTTGAGGGCGGGAAAAGGCATCAGGGCTTTATCGCTGGTAGTGGGCGAGCCATAGTACGTGCGCCCCAGCTCGATGCCGGCTTTTACCAGCGGATGATCCAACGCAATGAACGTGGAACGCAGGCGGGTGCTGCGGGGCTTTACCTCGCTTTGCACGTGCTGCCGAATGATGTTGAGCAGTTCTTCAAAACTGTATTGCTCATTCACCCGCACATCTACCACATAACTGCACTGTGCCGGTACCACGTTGTGCTGCTTGTTTTCGGTTTCAATGCTGGTAACAGTAAACTTACAGGGACCCAGCAGTTCGCTGTTTTTTTCAAAGGAGTATTGCCGGAACCACTCAATGTCGGTGATGGCTTTGTACAAGGCATTTTCTCCTTCGTTGCGGGCGGCGTGGCCCGCTTTTCCGTGCGCCACACAATCCAGCACCATCAATCCCCGCTCGGCCACAGCCAGTTGCATTTGCGTGGGTTCGCCCACAATGGCGCAATCAATGGGCGGCAAATGCGGCAGTGTCATTTCAATGCCGCCGGTACCGCTGATTTCTTCTTCGGCCGTTGCAGCCAACACCAGATTGTATTTCAGGTTTTCGTGTGCGTAAAAGTGTAAGAAAGCGGCAATAAGCGCAACGAGGCATCCGCCGGCGTCGTTACTGCCCAGGCCGTACAGCTTTCCGTCTTTTTCAACCGGCTCAAAAGGATTGAGCGTGTATCCCTTGTTGGGCTTAACGGTATCGTGGTGCGAATTAAGAAGAAGGGTAGGTTTTGACGCGTCGAAATGCAGGTTGCGGGCAAAGACGTTGTTTCCCACCCTCGCTGCGGCAATTTCCTTTTCGGCAAAAAACTTTGCAATGAGGGCGGCTGTTTCGCCTTCTTCTTTGCTGAACGAAGGTGTGGCAATGAGTTGCTTCAGCAACAATACTGCATCGTTGTATAAAACAGTAGTATTAGTCATGCCGAATGGTTGTTCCTTTGGTTCCGTTAAGCAGTTCGGGCAACTCTTCCGCCATTCCAATCATTACTTTTTTTACACCTTTATTAAGCGCTACAAATGTATTGTCGAGTTTGGGAATCATGCCGGCAAAAATTTTCCCTTCCGCTTTTAGTTGCCGGTAAGAGGAGGGTGTAATTGAAGGAATAACCGATTTTTCATCGTTCACGTCCAGCAGCACCCCGCTTTTTTCGAACGAATAAATCAACTCCGTATCAAAAGAGCCGCTGAGCGCCGTTGCCGTTTCCTGGGCAATGGTATCGGCATTCGTATTCAGCAACCCACCGTTGCCATCGTGGGTAATGGGCGCCAGCACAACGGTGTGGTTTTGCTGCAATAAACTGTTGAGCAGCGGAGCGTTTACCGCACCCACATCGCCCACGAATCCATAATCAATGCTGGCTTGGCGCTTGTGCGCCCGTAGGGCATTGCCATCGGCGCCGCAAAGGCCGATGGCATTGCAGCCCAGTGCCTGCAGTCGGGCCACAATGTTCTTATTAATATAGCCGGCATACACCATGGTAACAATTTTCAGCGTTTCGGCATCGGTAATGCGTCTTCCTTCCACCATCTGTTGCTGTACGCCCATGGCTTCTGCCATGCGTGTGGCGAGTTTGCCGCCACCGTGTACTAAAATTTTCTTTCCTTCAATGGCCGCAAAAGCATGAAGGAACGATGCCAATTTCACCTCATCGTCAATAATGTTGCCGCCGATTTTTATGATATAGAGCTTATCCATTCGACTTTAGAATTTCACTCAAAACCGCCTGTGCCGCCCATACCCGGTTGCTTGCCTGCCGGGTAACAATGCTGTTGCTGCTGTCGAGCACTGCATCGCTCAGTTCCACATTACGGCGCACGGGCAGGCAGTGCATGATTTTGGCATTGTTGGTATGCTGCAGTTTTTCCTGCGTTAGCATCCATTCGGGATCGTTGCAATACACTTTACCGTAATCGGTAAAGGTGCTCCAGTTTTTTACATACACAAAATCGGCTCCGGCCAGGGCCTCCTGCTGATTGTGTGTGATGGTGGCCCCTTGTGTAAACTGTGCATCCAATTCATAATCTTCGGGGTGCGTAATTACAAAATCGGCTTCGCCCCAGGCGTTTACCCATTGGGCAAAACTGTTGGCCACACATTGCGGCAGTGGTTTGATGTGCGGCGCCCAGGTTAGCACAATTTTGGGCTTGCGCTGCTGGTAAGCTGCAGGATTTTGTTGAATGGTTTCGCGGATGGTGATGATATCGGTAAGCGATTGCAACGGGTGCAGCGTGGCACTTTCGAGGCTTACCACCGGCACGCCGGCATACTTAATGAACTGCTTTATGAAAAGTTCGCTGTAATCGTCTTCCTTAATTTTTAAACCCGGAAAGGTACGTATGGCCAGCACATCAAAATAATGGCCCAAAATGGGTGCCGCGTCTTTTACATGCTCTACCGTATTGCCGCTCATGATGGCTTCTTCTTCAAACTCCCAGCTCCATCCTTCGCTGCCCACATTAAATACGATGGGCTGCATACCCAGGTTTTCGGCAGCAATTTGCGTACTGAGGCGGGTACGCAGACTGGGGTTGAGAAAGATGAGCCCCATACGTTTACCGGCACCGAGGCTTTTATCCATAAAAGGACTTGCTTTATACGCCAACGCTTTTTCAACCAGTGCGTTGATGTTGGTTACGTCGTGAACGGAGATAAACTGTTTCAATGTGCTTTAGCTTTTATTAGTTGTGTGTACTCGTATTGGGCAGAGGACCAACCAACCGCAGAGAACAGAGAAACGGAGTTGATCGCAGAGAAAACAAGATGCATCTGCATATCAACCCGCCGCCATCGCCTCTACTTCTTCCTTCACCGCTTCTATAAACATTTCCGCATCCTTCTTTTTCAGGGCCAGGCTGGGCAACAACCGCACCACGTTGGGTTTTGCCTCGCCCGTAAAAATGTGCTGCCTGAAAAGAAGGTTTTTCCGCAGGTCTTTCAGGGGCTCCTGCACATCAAAGCCAATCATCAACCCCCTCCCCCTTACGTTTTCAATGCCTGTAATTTGTTCGAGCTGTTCTTTCAAATACTTGCCCATCATAACGGCATTGCCCATAAGCTTCTCTTCTTCCATCACTTCCAGCACGGCCAACGCGGCGGCACAGGCCAGATGGTTGCCGCCGAAGGTGGTGCCCAGCTGAAAATGCCGGGGCTTTATGTGCGGCGCAATAATGATGCCGGCAACAGGGAACCCGTTGCCCATACCCTTGGCCATGGTATAAATGTCGGCATTTACGCCGGCGTAATCATGACTGAAAAACTTACCGCTGCGTCCGTAACCGCATTGCACGCTGTCGGCAATGTACACGGCCCCGTATTGATCGCACAACCGGCGTATCAGTTGTAAAAACGAATTTTCGGCTACGTGGATGCCGCCCACACCCTGAATGCCTTCAATGATAACGGAGGAAATTTCATTGCCATGCCGGTTGAAATAATCTTCCAGCGCCTGGTGGTCGTTAAAGGGAAGAAACACCACATTATCGGTTTCGTTTACCGGGGCAATGTAATTTTTGTTATCAGTGGCGCTTACGGCCAGGGAGGTGCGTCCATGAAAGGCTTTGGAGAAGGCCACCACCTTTTTGCGGCCATTGTGAAAGCTGGCCAGCTTCAACGCGTTTTCGTTGGCTTCGGCGCCGCTGTTGCAGAGAAAGAGCTGGTAGTCGTCTTTACCGCTTAGCTTGCCCAGCTTGTCGGCCAACTGCTGTTGCAGGGGTATGCGAATGGAATTGGAATAAAAAGCGATTTGATGCAATTGCTCTTCAATACGCCGTACCCAATGCGGATGGGTGTGGCCAATGCTGATAACGGCATGCCCGCCGTACATATCAAGGTACTGCGTTCCGGCATCGTCCCACACGTAAGCGCCTTTGGCTTTGGTGATGGTGATTTCGTTTATCGGATATACGTCGAAAAGTTTCATATTTTAGTTACAGTTTATGCACAGAGTGTGGCGTTTTGAGACCAAAGGCATGGAGGTATAAGGTGTAGGGCGTAAGGCGTAAGGTGTAAGGCGTAAGGCGTAAGGTGTAAGGCGTAAGGCGTAAGGCATATGGCGTAAGGCATAATGGGATTTTTATAGATTTTCATCGGGGCGCAGATATTTAATAAAACCAATAAGCATTGCCCGCACTTCGTTTACGATTTTTGAAATGTTTTCATAATCTTGAGGTGTAAGATAATTTAACTCGGCAGCAACCAGGCAGCAGTAATCTACTTCGTTAATCGAGCCGAGGGATGTGTCGAGAAAATGGGCGAAATCTTTATCTGTGTAGCGACCACAGCCTTCCACAATATTGAGAGGTACTGATAAAGAAGAACGTAACAATTGTGAGGTAAGTTCATACCGCTCCTCTTTCGGAATTTTAGGTGCAATCGTCTTTCGCACATACATGTATTGCTCATGTGCCTTCTTCCATACATCGAGTTTTTTGTAGTCTCTCATGGTGATGATTTTTTGGTTAACAAGTGAGTTTTACATGATATTTTAGCCTTAAACCTTACGTCTTAAGCCTTTTACCTTATTTAAAAATAATTTGCCTTTAGCCGTAAGCCCATTGTTTCGTCCAGGCCAAACAGCAGATTCATGTTTTGCACGGCCTGGCCGCTGGCGCCTTTAAGCAGATTGTCAATAACAGCGTGTACCACCAGCAGGCTGCCTACTTTTTCCAACTGAATGATACACTTATTGGTGTTTACCACCTGCTTCAAAAAAACGGGCTCTTTGGTTATGTGCGTAAAGGGATGCTCTTTGTAATAATCCTCATACAGCGCATACAACGCTTCCAACGAAACATCCGTACGTACCTGTGAACTGATGAAGATGCCCCGGGTAAAATCGCCCCGCCAGGGAACAAAGTTGACTGCGATATCGGAGCCGGGCTGCAGCTGCAACAACGATTCGCCGATTTCGCCCAAATGCTGGTGCGTTAAGGTTTTATACGCCTGTATGTTATTGGCCCTCCAGCTGAAATGCGAGGTAGTTGCCAGCCCTTGTCCGGCTCCGGTGCTGCCGGTAATGCCGGTCGTATAAACCTCCTGCAACAGGCCGGCTTTTGCCAAAGGCAATAAGCCCAGTTGTATGGCCGTGGCAAAACAGCCGGGGTTGGCAATGTTGTGGGTCGAACGGATGGCTTCGCGGTTGAGTTCGGGGAGGCCGTAGATGAAGTTACGGGTTATGGGTTGTGGGTTCGTGGTTACGGGTTGCTGGAACAGCGCATCCTTACGCAGGCGAAAATCATTGGCCAGGTCAATCACCTTTATATGGTCGGCTATCTTGTTTTCAGTTAAAAACTTTTTGGATTCACCATGGCCCAGGCACAAAAACAACACATCCACATCCTGCGATACCGCTTCCGTAAACACCAGTTCTTCTCCAATCAAATCGTGGTGCACGGCCGATACCGGCTTGCCGGCATTGCTTCTGCTGTGTATGAATTTTATTGCGACTGCCGGATGGTTGATGAGCAAACGTATGAGTTCGCCTCCGGTATAGCCGGCGCCGCCAATGATGCCTGCTCGTATGCGCTTTGTCTTAAAAGAGGCCCCGACCGGAGTTTGAGTATTTATTGGCGCTTCCATTGCTTCCATCTTTTGAGCTTAATACATGCAACACACAGCCTATGAACCGGCACTTTCCTTTACGGCGTGCCAAATGCGTACCTGGTTGCCGAAAATGGTGCTAAAGCCGCGTACATCTTCGCCGGTATAGCCGGTGTTCATTTCGCCGTACTTGCCAAATTTGCTGCTCATGAGGTCGTACGGGCTTTCAATGCCTTCAACCATGAAACGGTACGGATACAACTGCACAAATACGGTACCGGTAACATTTTGCTGGCTGTTGGTGAAGAAGGCTTCCACATCCCGCATCACGGGATCCAAAATCTGCCCTTCGTGAAGCCAGTTGCCGTAAAACTGCGCCAGCGTATCCTTCCACTGCAGTTGCCATTTGGTGAGCACGTGTTTTTCCAGCGCATGGTGCGCTTTCAAAATAATCATGGGTGCCGCGGCTTCAAAGCCTACGCGGCCCTTGATGCCAATGATGGTATCGCCCACATGAATATCGCGGCCAATGGCAAAGGGGCCGGCAATGCGCTGTACGGCTTCAATGGCATCGGCCGGATGATTGTATTGCTGCCCGTTTACGCTGTACAGTTCGCCTTTTACAAAGCCCAGCGTCAGCAACTCGGAGTCGTTGCGGGTGCAGGGCGTGGGCCAGGCGGCTTCGGGCAGCAGGCCGCGGCTGTTGAGGGTTTCTTTACCGCCTACGCTGGTACCCCACAAGCCCTTGTTGATGCTGTATGCCGCCTTTTCAAAATTCATTTCTACCCCTTTGCTTTTGAGGTATTCAATTTCCGTTTCGCGGCTCAGCTGCATATCGCGGATGGGTGTAATAATTTCCACGCCCGGCAGCATGATGTGAAAAATCATATCAAACCGCACCTGGTCGTTACCGGCTCCGGTGCTGCCGTGTGCCACCGCATCGGCGCCCAGCTGCTTTGCGTGCTCGGCAATATGCAGGGCCTGCACCAGCCGCTCGGCGCTTACGCTGAGGGGATAGGTATTGTTTTTAAGACAGTTGCCGAAGATGAGGTATTTGATGATGCGGTCGTAGTACGATTTAACGGCATCAACGGTAGTGTGGGTTTTCACGCCCAGTTTGTAGGCATGCGCTTCGATGCGTTCCAATTCGGACTTATCGAACCCACCGGTATTGACGATGATGCTGTGAACTTCGTACCCCAACTCGTCGCTGAGGTATTTGGCGCAGTACGTTGTGTCGAGCCCGCCGCTAAAACCCAATACAATTTTTTTACTCATAACCCGTGTTGTTTCGTTCGTTGTTGAGCAATGGCACCGGCCCTGAAGTGTGCGACGCAACCGCAGCCGCCCGAGGCACCGCTGCCGGTTTCCCTAAAAAATATCGAAGAAAACGCTGAAGCGTTTTTTGCTTTTTTCGGCACCGCCGCCGCCGGCTGTTTCGGGCGTATTGTTGCGGCGCAGCGCTTTTAAAAACTTCCATTCTTTCAAGCGCAGCAGGCGCTCAAAGCCTTTCTTTTTTTCTTCGAAAAACCGCTTGGTTTCTTCCGGTTCGTAATGGTCGGCCGGGTCGTACAGCATGGCGGTGCACATACAGTTTTTGCGCTCCTTGCTCATGAGTATGTCGTAGTTCACGCAGCTTTTGCATCCGGCCCAAAACTCTTCGTCCTGCGTTAACTCGCTGTAGGTTACCGGCTCATATCCCAGCTCGCTGTTGATTTTCATAACGGCAAGGCCGGTGGTGAGTCCGAAAATTTTGGCGTTGGGGTATTTTTCGCGGCTCAGTTCAAATATTTTCTTTTTGATGGCCTTGGCAACGCCGGCGCCGCGGAATTTGGGGCTGACGATGAGGCCGCTGTTGGCCACAAAAGCGCCGTGGCTCCAGGTTTCGATGTAGCAAAAGCCCACCCAGGTGCCATCGGGCAGATGGGCGATAACGGCTTTGCCCTCTTCCATTTTGTTGGCGATGTAAGCAGGGCTGCGTTTGGCAATACCGGTGCCGCGGGCTTTGGCACTTTCTTCCATTTCGGTAGTAATGGTTTCGGCGTAATGGGTATCGCCACTATGGGCTACACGTACGATGATTTCCTGATTGTGCATGACGTTTGTAACTAACTCGTTGAAAAGCGGGCCACCAGTCCAAGGTTCAATTTCGGGAGTTGCTTCACTGACAGGGGCCGTGGTGAGGGGCTCGTCCTGTCAGACAACACGTCGAGGTCGGGGAGAAAACACGATCAGCGCCTCCGGGCCGTTGCTGCGGCGGGGGCTAACGCAATACTGATATGTGTTACAAATAGGCATTTGCAGCGCAAAAGTAACAGATAATTTGAATGCGTGTGGATAAAAATTTTTTGTAAAAAAGCTATTGGCAAAATGTTTACTGGGCCTGATTTGCCCTTTGTGGAAAAGCAGCTTTACTGGCGTTTCCGCTCCTGCTCACGGAAGTAGCGCCGAAACAGGAAGTTGCACAGCCATGTTGCGATATTTTGGTTAAACCGTGGAGGCAGGAATGCAAGGGGGTGCGAGCTTTGTAGCAGCTCGCCGGCAAAGGAGGGTTGCTGCATTGACGGCCGCTTTTATGAAGCTAAAAAATATGCCTGAACCCATCTCCAAATCGAAACTCCTCCACCCAACCCTCACTCCACCTCCAGCCGCAACACCCGGAACTCCTTGCCCTGCACAATGCTGCGGTTGTAGCTGCCGCAGGCAGGACAAGGCGCGGTAAAATCAGCCAGCGCAAACCTGCTGTTGCAATTGCGGCAAATTGCTTCGCCGGGAATATGCTCCAACACGAGGCGGGCCCGGGCCAGGCGCCCCTCACCTTTAATGGCATCAAAGGCAAAGAGCAGCGCCTCGGGCTCCACGCCGCTTAATGCACCCACCTGCACCACCACGGCAGTTACCAAGCCGGTTTCATCAGGCGGCAATACTTTGTCGGCAATACTGAGGATACTTTGCGCCAGGGAGAGTTCGTGCATAATATTTACTAACTAACAGGGGGTATTGGTGCAGCAGGGGTCTCTTGTACTTTTTTCGGCTCAGCCGCGGCTTTGTCGGCGGCCGCCTTTTCAGCCGCCCTGCGTTTCTTTTCGGCCAAATAAGCCTCGCGGCTGGCCAGCGCATCGGCATACAGCTTATTCCAGCCGTTGTTGATGTTTTCGGCTTTCAGCGCACAGGGGGCAGGCTGTGCGGTTTGAATCAAAGCGCCTTCTTTGGGACAGGTACGCACACACTCGCCGCAGTAAATGCACACGGCCCGGTTGTAGTGATAGGTTTGTTTGCCTTCCAGGTCCTGCGAAAACACAATGGCGCCGGGCGGACAAACCCCCTCACACCGGCGGCACCAGATGCACAGTTCTTCGTTGAAAGCAATCATGCCCCGGTAGTCATCGGGTATATAGGTTTTCTCTGCCGGATACAAGGTGGTTACCGGCTTGCGGAAAAGGTTCATCAGCGCATTGAAAAATGTTTTCATATCCGGTTCTTTTAACGGGCCGTGCACGACAAACAGGGGTCGTACGAGGCAATGATGGCCGGGGCGCTGCCGTATTCGTTGCCCTTAAAGGCATGCACCATGGCTGCTATGTTCGAAAACGTGGGCGCTTTTATTTTCAGCCGCTCCAGTACCTGGGTTTTATTGCCTTTGGCGTAATAAAACAACTCGCCGCGGGGCGCTTCCAGCCGTACGATGGCTTCGCCATCCGGAAAGGCCTTGGTTTCGGTTACCAGCCCCGACTCGGGCAAACCGGCCAGAATGTTTTTGATGATGCGGATGGACACATAGAGTTCCCGCAGGCGCACCAGGTTGCGGGCATACACATCACCGCCGGTTTCGGTGATCATTTCAAAGCCCACCTCCTTCCAGGGCAGCAGGTCTTCGGTTTCGTTGCGTACATCCACTTTCAGTCCGGCCGCACGTGCAAAAGGACCCACCACGTTAAACCGCATTGCTTCTTCCCGGCTGATGGCGCCGGCGCCTTTGTTCTTCAGCCCCAGGGTCCAGTTGTTTTGATAAATATCGAGCAGCTCATCCAGCTGCGGCAGAAACGTGTTGAGCCGTTGTTCAATCAGCGCCGCCACATCGGGCCGCAGGTCTCGCGATACGCCGCCCACAATCGAAAAATCGTACTGAATGCGGTTGCCGCACACGGCTTCGAGCAGCTCCATGGCAAACTCGCGGTACTGCATGGTTTTCATAAACAGGGCTTCAAAGCCCGAGTTTTCGGCCACATGGCTGAGGCAGAGCAGGTGCGAGTGGATGCGGTCGAGTTCAAGCACCAGCATGCGCAGGTATTGGGCGCGGCGGGGCACTTCAATCTTTAACAGTTTTTCAGCCACCTGCGAGTAGGCGGTCGTATGCGAAATGGAGCAAAGGCCGCACACCCGTCCCACCACAAAACTCACCTGGCGGAATTTGAATTTGCTGCAGCAGGCCTGTTCTATGCCGCGGTGTACGTAGTACACGTTGGCATCCACATCCACGATGCGTTCGTTTTGGGTGGTGAACTTAAAATGCAGGGGCTCCAGCAGTGAAATGTGCTGGGCACCTACGGGTATTTCGTATTGTCGAGACATATTATAATTTTAAGCGAAAGATGGAGCTGGCTCTTTCAAACAATTCAGCATTCTCTCTTTCCAGTGTTGCTCAAATCATTTGCTTTCTCTTTGTTGCTGTACTTTTTTGTTTGCCCAAAAAAGTACCAAAAAAGGGCACCCGGAATCGATTACAGCCCGATTCCGGGAGGGTTTCCTGATTAAGCTTTTGCACTACTGTAATGCCCAACTTTTGTTCCCTGGTTGTATCCCTGTTTAACATCTTGTATTGGTTTTTACACACTATATGGCAAGGCTACTCCATTCAATCCCCCTTCCGCAACGGGCTCCCGTTGAAGTCGGGTTCCAGCACAAAGCCTTTCTGCGTGCCTTCGATACGGATGTTCATCAGGTCCACCAACTCGGCCTCCGCCACCCAGGCCGATGCCACGATGCTGCGGATGCTGGGCACTTCGGTGGCCGGGTCTATCCGCATATAAAACACCGTTTCGGCGCAGGGGGGCGCATAGTCGCAAAAGAACCACTGCACTTCCAGCTGGCTGCCCACCTCCACCGCATTCATCACGATAAAGTGGTGCCGGTCGGGCCGATAGAAATTACCGATATCCTGCAGCAGGGTTTCCACCGTTGTTTCAATCTTATTCATGCGCCCGGGGTTTAATGGTTTCGGTCATATCGCGGCGGTTCAGCTGGCCGTCTTCTTCCACGGCATCTTTGTGCAGCCGTACCGATGCTTCCAGGTCTTTGGTCTTCTGTTCCAGTATAGCCAATGCCTGCACCACGCCGTCAATAATCTGTTCAGGTCGGGCCCCGCAGCCGCATACATACACATCTACCGGAATATAATGGTCAACCCCGCCCTCGCAGTTGTACATGCCGCGGAACACGCCTCCGGTGCTGGCGCAGGCGCCGCAGGCCACCACCACTTTGGGCTCGGGCATCTGGTTGTAAATTTCCACCAGCCGCTCGCGGGAGCGTTTGGTAACCGGGCCGGTTACCAGCAGAATATCACTCTGCTTGGGGTTGCCCGTGTTAATCATCCCAAACCGTTCAATGTCGTATTTGGGGCCCAGGCAGGCGAGTATTTCAATATCGCAGCCGTTGCAGCTCCCGGCATTGTAATGCAGGATCCAGGGCGATTTTTTGCGAAAAGGGGCCAGGTTCATCACAAGCTGTTTAATAAGAGGTTCATAAAAGCAAGGGAAAACGATACCAGCAGCGAAAAGCGCAGCATCTGCCGGTAGTTCACCCGTGCGGTGGAGTTATCCAGCGCATTCACAAACAAAAAGCTGCCGGCCGCCAACGCTGCTCCCAGCATCCAGTTGCTGCCGCTGAACAGAAATACCAGGGCGTAGCAAAACACATAGTCGAGCCACTTGGCGGTATAAACGGCTTCGAAGAAAATGCCCGAATACTCCAGCTCCACCCCACCGGTTATTTCCTGGTGGGCCTCGGCCACATCAAAGGGCGATTTTTTTAATTTGATAGGCAGCACCAGCAATAAGGCCACAAACGACAGCGGCATCTGGTACAACAACGGCCGGGTGTTGGCGAACGCATCTCGGGCATCAAAACTGCCGGTGCACAGAAATACCGATACGGCAATTAATACCAGCACCGGCTCATAGGCCAGTATGCTCAGCGCCATGCGGTTAGCCCCCAGGTGGCTGAACACCGAACGGGTGCTGTAACCCGCCAGCACCAGCAGCGCGGAGGAAAGCAGGTGCAGAAACACCACCAATATCAGGTCGCCGCCCAGCAGCAGTACGCCCAGCGCAAACCACAGGGCTACGAGGTGCATAATACCCAAAAAAGCGTGTGCCGAGTGCACCACTAGCGGCCGCTTATCGGCCAGCTTCAGAAAATCATAAAACGGCTGCAGCAGGGGCGGGCCCACGCGGCGTTGCATGCGGGCTTTTACAATGCGCTCAAAGCCATAGATAAGGCCGCCCACAACGGGGGCCAGTATAATCAGTAGTATCACTATCCAGTGGGTCATGCTGCAACAATTAAAACAGCGCCACCGCCAGCAACACGCCCAGCAGCAGCAAGCCGGTTGCCGTTAGCCAGGGCTGTGCCCGTTCGGTGGAGAAGTAAAACGATGAAATGGAATAATTCACTTTTTCGCCGCAGGCATATTCCGCCACCCGGTCCACCCCCCGTATGTGAATAAAGAGGGCCGCCACCAGCGTAAGGGGCAACAAAAACAGCGCTACGGCCATGGGCACCAGCGGCAAATGCGTAGAACCGATGTGCAGCTGCCCGCCTTCAATTACCGTAACAACAGAAGTACGCAACGTGGCCGCGGCCGTTGGCGCCACCAGGCCGGTTACCAGTAACGGCAGCAATACGGCGGCCCCGCCAATGAGGGCCAGCAACACATACAGCGTACCGCTGTACACGAGCTCCGTACGTTCGGGGCGTACCACATCGCGGCGGCCGCTGCGCAGCAGCAACACGCCCATTACCTTAAAGTACAACAACGTCAACACCCCGCCGCCCAAAGCAACGGCCACCAGCAACAGGGCCATGTGCAAGCGGTGCTGCGCTGCCAGGTGGCCCAGCGATTCTACCGTAAGCCACTTGCCCAAAAATGCGCCGAAGGGGGGCAGCAGCAGCGATACAAAGCCGATGATGGTAATGAGGGCCGTACGCGGACCGGTTTCGCCAAGGTGGTCCATATCGTTGGTGTCTTTCAAGTGAAACACCTTTTCCAGCACCCCCGCATTTAAAAACAGCAGCGCTTTCGACAGGCCGTGGAAAAGCAGCAGTATGAGTGCCGCCACCAAAGTAACCGGCGTGGCTACGGCGGCCAGCAGTAGCATCAATGCCAGCAGGGCAATGGTGGAGTGAGCCAGAATGCGTTTGAGGTTCGATTGCGACAGTGCACCAATCGCTGCGGCCACAAAGCCAAAAGCCGTTAGGGCCAAAACCGCATTGGCAACGGGGGTGCCTTGCAGTGCGGGCGAAAGCCGCAGTAAAATAAACGGCGCAATTTTTACCATGGTGGAAGAGTGCAGCAAAGCGCTCACCGGCGTGGGCGCCACCATAGCCCCCAGCAGCCAGTTACTGAAGGGCAACTGGGCCCCTTTTACCAATGCGGCAATGCACAGCAGCGCCAGCGGAACCTGCAGGCCTTGGGCCGGGCCTTGTGCCAGCAGGTGGGTAAAGCTGAGGGGCCCCTGCACGTAGGTAGACAGGTACAGCAGGGCACCAATAATGGCCAGTCCGCCCAGCTGGTTCATCCACAGGGCGGTAAGGGCGTTGCGTTGCGATACCGCATCGCGCCGAAAGCCGATGAACAGAAATGAAGCCAGCGTGGTAAGTTCAAAAAACAGGAAAAAGTATTCGAGGTTATCGGCCGATACCACCAGGTTCATGGCGGCCACAAACCAAAACAGCATGGCCAGAAACCAACGGCGGCGGAAGGGGCTGCAGGTTTCTTCATCCATATACCGCAGCGCATACACCGCAATAATACCGCTCACTACATTAATAAGCAGGTACATGTACACACTCAGGCGGTCAACATAAAAGGCCGCACCGTGCGTTTGTGCCGGGCGGCTCAGCAGCCAGGCCAGGCCCACCAGTTGCAGTACGGCCAACAGGCCCACCGGCAGGTTGCGGTGGCGAATGGCCACCCGGCCGAAGTAAAGCAGCAGCAGTACATCGGCACCTGCCACCAGGTAATCGGCTTCGTGCGGCAACGCAAGTTGTACCGGCGCTTCAACAACAAATACGGTTGTAAGGGCCAGGGCCGCCAGCGCCACAGCCGCCGCCACCACGGCCGCCCGCACCCGTGCTTGCGGCAGCAGCAACAGCAGCCCGCTTACGGCCAGCGGCAGCAAAAACAGGGCATAAAGCAGCAGCTCCATATACATCGGTTCTAACAGACCGCTAGATTACGCCCTTCGGGCCGCCTGTGAAATGATGCAGGTCACCACCCGTGCTGACACGCCTTATGCACCTAAACCCCTGATTGTAAAGCCCCTGTACAAACAAGTGCCCCGGCTTGCACATGAAAGTAGGTGTGGGGGCTGTGCCCTGCAGTGCAAGTGGGGGCGGTGGTTCCGGCTATCCGCTGTACCTCCGCTGCGCTGCGGTGCCGCTCCTATCCGGCAGCCAGTGAACTGGGGGTACAGATATGAACTGTTATGGGGCGGCCTGCGGCTGCCCCAAAGTGTCTTAAATGATAGGAACTTGCAAAAGCAAAATGCCGGCGTTGGAAAGAGCCTGTGCAATTTTTGACGCATCACCGCATGGGCACCACCATTACGGGCATCTGCGCATTTTTGACCACATATTCGGCTACGCTGCCCAGCAGCAGGTGCGAGAGGCCGGTACGGCCATGGGTGCCCATCACAATCAGGTCGGCCTCCCATTCATTGGCGGTGCTGATGATTTCCTGCTTGGGGTACCCTTCGGGCGTAAAGCGGTACACATCGGTTACGCCATCGTACAATTTTATCAGTTGTTCAATGGTATCAATCGCCTGCTTCAGCAAGGCGGTGGCACTTTGTTCGGGCGTTATACCCAGGTCGGCATTTACAACTTCCTTGCTTTTGTCCACAACAAACACCAGCCCCACATCGGCCTTGAGTTGATGCGCCAGCTCAAACCCTTTTTTGGCCGCACGGAGCGAATTGCTGCTGTTATCAACGGCAATCAATATTCTTTTATATGCCATGGGATATGTTTTTTCTCGATGGTAAGATACACTTTCAAGAAAGGTTTTCTGCCACCTTCATCCGTAACAGTTACAACAGCAAACATAATGGCCGGCTTTTAGCAAATACGGTTGTTGCTGTACTCTTTTTTCACAGCCTGCCTACCCCTCAGAATAAAAATCCGTTCAAAATGTTTCGGCCCAATTTTTTCTGGCTGTTAATTGTTTACCGCATGACCCACAAGCCCGCAAGGGTAGCCGCAACGCCCAGTGCAACACTCAACAAAAGGTACAACGTAAGATAGAGGTAGTTGCCCTGTCGAAACAATTCAATAGCCTCGTAAGAAAATGCCGAAAACGTTGTATAGCCCCCACAGAGCCCCGTTATCAGCAACAACCGCCAGCCCTGGCCCATTTGATACTTAACCGCCATACCGTAAAACAGGCCTATTAAAAAGCAACCCGAAACATTTACCAAAAAGGTGCCCAGCGGAAAAACCAGGTGTACATATTTGTGTACCAGCTGCTGCACACCGTACCGCAACGTTGTTCCGGCAAAGCCGCCCATACCCAGTAGCAAAATTTCTTTCATACGGGTTGTTTTATGTTATTCCACATCCCAGTACTCCACTTCTTTGTAAATAACCACCTTGCCGCGGAGCTGCTCTTGATGGCGCAGAAAAAATGCTTCCAGCTTCTCGCGGTAATCCACCAGCTCTACACACATGGTAAGTTTTGAATGATCGCCTTCGGCGCGGAAGGCCGCAATTTTGCCTTTGTTGGTATAGCCCAGCTGGGTTGCGTAAACCGACGCGTTTAAAATGCCTTCCTTACGGGCGTCTTCCACAATATGAATGTACGCCGTTTTGGGAAACAGCTTTTGCCATGCAGTGGGGGCGGCACGCTTCACACGTTCAGACGGGGTGATGTAAATTTTCAGCTTGCCCAACGTGTGGGTTTTTACTTTCGTTTGCATATGCTATGCTTGTTTTTTGATGCGTTTATCGCGTACCTGTTTCAGCGTTTTGCCCCCTTGCGTTTCATCGTGCCGGATTTTGGAAGTTGCCACCCGCTGCGAGAGATAAATACCCGAATGACCGCTGAAATAATAGGCCGTAAAAGCGGCAATGGCATAATACAGGGCGTATTCGCCGCCGAACAATTCAACCCCCATGAGGGTGCAGGCAATAGGCGTGTTGGTGGCCGCGGCAAAAACGGCAATAAAGCCCAGCCCGGCAAACAAATCCACCGGGGCACCGGTAATGGTGGCCAGGGTATTGCCGAGTGTTGCACCAATGAAAAACAAGGGGGTTACTTCGCCGCCCTTAAAGCCCATGCCCAGCGTTACCGCCGTAAACAAAATTTTCCAGAGCCAGCTGAAGGGTTGGGCACCGCCCGCTTCAAACGCCGATACAATGGAAACGCCGCCGGGCTGCGGGTTGGTTACGCCCAGGCCCAGGTAATCGGGGCCCAGCACAAAGCTGAGCGCAATAATCAGCAAGCCGCCCCAGAAAGGAATCGTCCATTTGTACGGGATGAAGCGGTTGCTGTAGTTTTTTATGGTATGCGACAGTTCGGCAAACAAATACCCGGCCAAACCAAAACACACCCCGGCCAGAATTACTTTAACCAGTAATACGGCATCGAAGTGGAGCAGCGAGCCGGCATCGATTACATTTTTAAAAGTGATGTGGTACGCCGTATGGTGTATGCCGTAGGCGGTACAGGTAAAATCGGCCAGCAGGCTGGCGATAAAGCAAGGCAGCAGGGCCTGGTGACTGATGCGGCCCATGGCCAGCACTTCCAACGCAAATACCGCCCCGGTAATAGGGGTGCCGAAAACGGCTCCGAAGCCCGCCGCAATACCACACATCAGCAGCATACTGGTATCCTGTTTGTTGAGTCGCAGCCAGCGGCCGATGAAACCCGCCATACTGCCGCCCATTTGTACGGCCGTGCCCTCCCGGCCGGCCGAACCGCCGAATAAATGCGTGATGATGGTGGTAACCAGTACCAGGGGCGTCATCCGCGCCGGAACACCGCCGCCCGGTTCATGTATTTCATCCATGATGAGGTTGTTGCCCGCCTCGGCATTTTTGCCGAGGAATTTGTACAAAAAGTAAATGGCCACACCCGCCAGGGGCAACAGGTACAACAGCCAGCCGTTTTGCCAACGCAGTTCGGTTACGCGGTCGAGCAGCCACAAAAACAGGGCTACCAACGAGCCCACCACAAAGGCAACAGGTACACTCAGTAACGTCCAGCGGAGCAGATGCCGGGCAATGGCAATGTGTTCGAAACGGTTCTGTAATTTTTGAATCATCCTACAAATAAATTTTGCCGACCGAAAGATCGTATTAATTATTTGTAGGCGCCATTAGTTCCCGGTGGAGGAACGGTTCGGTAGGAAGACACCATTTCCTTGCGGTAAAGATACAGTTTTGGCTGTAACTGCGAAAGCAACTTTAGTACCAACGGCACATAAAGGCCGCTGCTGCATCAACCCAAAAAGACGCTACTGCTACAATACCAGGTGCTGGCGGTTTTTAATTTTTTCGTGCGCCAGTTCCACCACCAGTTGCACCCCGTTGATTTGTCGCAACGCTTGTTGTAGGTTTTGAAAGGCCGAGGCATCGGGCAAATCGCCTTTGGCCAGCAGCAGGTAATCGAGGTGGCGAAACTCGGGCAGCAGATACTCGCCATCAAACACATTTTTATACAGAAAATATTCCAGGGCCTGCAACGGCTCGTGAAAGGTGTACACCGGAAAAAAGTAGTTGCGGTTCTTTTTTACCAGTTGTATTTCCAGGCTGTTGTTGATGCGTAAATCAAACCGCAGGGTATTATTCACGTGCCAAACAAACTGGTGCGCTTCCAGCGGCGCCACAATACCCAGCAGCCAGGTGTTTTCAAAAAACGCGTCGGCAACCAGTTCGTTATCCAGTTTCAGCTTCATACGTTACAAGCGGCTGTCTCTGTATGTGTTACTATCATTAAAATTCGAGGGGCAGTTCCAGTTCTTTTCCCTCCCGCTGTACCACCACGGTGGTTTTGTCGCCCTTGCGGAAGCGGCCCAGCGTTTGCATATAACTTTCCACGGTGCTGATGTTGTATTCGCCCACTTTTACAACAATATCGCCGGCACGGATACCCGCTTTTTGTGCAGGGCGCCCTTCGGTAACGCCTTCCACCTTTACGCCGCCGCCGGTAAAGGTATAGTCGGGCATAATACCCATGCTTACCGTAAAGCGGGCTGTGGTAGTGGTTTGCTGCTCCCGTGTTTTTTGAAAGGCCAGCTTGCCCAGCGATGCCGAGCGGTTGATGAGCCGTACAATGTAGTTCACCACCTGCAACTGGCCGTGGTAGTTGATTTTATCGGCATCGTCGGAAGGCTTGTGGTAATCGGTATGCAGGCCGGTGAAGAAGAAGAGCACCGGAATGTCTTTGCGGTAAAACGAAGTATGGTCGCTGGGGCCCGTGCCGCTACTGTCAACTTTTATCTGAAACGGCAACTTCTTTTCGGCATACAACAAATTTCCCCAGGCGGGCGAAGTACCCACGCCGCCAATGGTAATGGTACGACTCGAATCGTTGAGACGGCCTACCATGTCCATATTAATCATATAGCTTACCTGCTGCAGCGGAATGGTGGGATTGTCGGTAAAATGCTTGGAGCCTACCAGCCCCAGTTCTTCGCCGCTGAAGGCAATGAATAGATAGTTGTAGGCTTTGGTGCCGCTTTTTTTCAGCAAGCGGGCCAGCTCCAGCAGGGCGGCGGTACCGCTGGCGTTGTCATCGGCGCCGTTGTGAATTTGCGGCTCGCCGGTATGGCGGGAGTTGTGGTCTTCGCCGTAGCCCAGGTGGTCGAAGTGGGCACCCAGCACCACGGTGAACGGCGCGTTGTTATCAATGTAGCCTACAACGTTGGTGCCTTTACGAATTTTGGGCTCCAGCGTGGCGCGGAGTTGTATGTCCCAGGTATGGGTGGGATCCTGCAGCAGCCGCTTTACAATGGATTGCTGCAAATACAGCACGGGTATGGGTGCGGTATTGCCGCGGTCTTTTCCATCAAACTGCAACGGCTGGGCATTGACGTTGCTGTTGTACACCAGCAGGGCCGTAGCGCCTTTGGCGGCCGCCTGTGTGGCTTTGTTGCGAATGGCGGTGCGCACGTCAAAATGCGGGTTGGAGGCGTTTTCGGCATACACCTCTTTCAGGTCCCAAAACCAGGGTGCGCCCTGTTCGGCAATACTGGGCGATGCCAGATGCGCCACGCTGCCGTTGGCACTCCAGGCAAACGGGAAAAAGTCGGTACCGGCACGGAAATGTTCCCCATCCAGTATCAGCAGGGTGCTGCTGCCAATGGCGTTGCCTTCGTTCAGCTCAAAAGGTTGCAGCCACTGCTCGGTGCCGCGGGGAGTTAGCCCGTACTGTTCAAACTGCCGGGCAATGTAGCGGGCGGCTTCGGCCTCGCCGGCGGTACCGGTGCGGCGGCCTTCCAGCCGGTCGTCGGCCAGAAAACCCGTATGGGTTTGCAGCAGTTGGAAGGTGATCTTATCGGGCCGTTTGAGTTTTTGAGCGGGGGCCTCCTGCAGCAGGGCCAGCAGGGCCAGCAGGGGCAGGTTGATGCGAAGTGCTACGTTCATGCCTGCAAAGGTAACGGGCGGCAGGGCAGGCGCATAGCTGCCGGCGGAAATTGACAATATTTTTATACAAGTGTTCCCTGCCGCTGCAAAGCACAAACGGCAGTATTAGGATGCGGCGGCTTGTGCGGCCCACCACTCGTTCCAGCACCGCAGTCCCTCTTGCAGGCTGTTGCGGGCTGCCGCATGCAGCCCCTCGTGCAATTCGAACGAAGCGGCCTGCAGGGCCAGCACCCAGGCCTGCGGCTGCGCCCCGTACAAGACTTTTGCCAGGTACAGCAGGGTGGCGGGCGACTGGTGGTGCGAGGAGGCGAAGGATTGCGCCGCTGCAATACAAGGTTGCAGGGCTGCGCCGCCGGGTACCGGCTCCACCGATGCATCGGCAAACACAACGATGGGGTATTGTTGCAGCAGCAGCGCGTCTTCCACCTGCAGTTGCTGGCGGTACACTACGGTAACGCCCGGCAGCTGCAGGGCTTCCACCGCTTCGGCCAGCGCCCAACCGAGGCCGTCATCGCCACGGGTGGTATTGCCGATACCGATGAGCAGGATGGCGTTGGTATGATTTGCGGTTGCCTCCATGGGTGTACTGTTCACAGCGGGGACTGTACTGCAAAATAAACCAGCGGTGTGAAATACAGGAGTTTATTTGTTTCAAGTAAAGCCCAAAATTTATTGGTTTATTGCATGAAAAAATTGGATACAAACTACAAACTTTCGTTTCAGTAATTCTTTCTCCCCTTAACCTTGCCAAGAATTTGTGGTTATAGTGAAAAACATAAAAACACATCCTTCGATTGCCCCATCATTTCTAATATGCATCAAACGATTTGAATAAAGCTAAAAACAGGTTTTGGCCTGATTATCATCATATGCCCGGCCAACCGGCACCCTTAGCTTAGCGGCGGTTTTAGGCCCCCGCTGCCCGTGTATTTGTTGGTGCACCTATCGGTTCCGCAGCCGGCCTTGCATTGTTTCATCCCCCAAATCGTTACCATGGCTGCACTTACCGCTCCGCCGCATGCCACGCTTTCGAACGCCGATCCACGGGTAAAGCTGCTGGCGGCCAAAATGAAAAAAGAACAATACCGGCCCGATGCGCTGATAGAAATACTTCACACCGCACAAAACGCCTTTGGCTACCTGCCCCTGGAGGTGCTGGCCTACATTGCGAAAGGATTGCGCCTGCCGCCGTCGCGGGTGTTTTCTACCGTTACCTTTTACCATTTCTTCTCTCTCAAATCAAAAGGCGAACACACCTGCCTGGTGTGCACCGGCACCGCCTGCTACGTAAAAGGCGCTCAGGCCCTGCTCAACCGCCTCGAAAAAGAATTCGGACTGAAACCGGGGGGCGTTACCCCCGACAATAAACTGGGCATACAGGTAGCCCGCTGCATTGGCGCCTGCGGCCTGGCACCCGCCGTGGTGGTAGATAATGAGGTGCTGGGCAAAGAAACCGAAGACCACCTCTGCGCATTGTTGCACGCTAAAATCAACGCGGTATGAACCGAACCGAACTGCACACCCTTGCCGGGCGGGCCCGCGAAAAACAGGCCGGCTACCGTCATAAAATTTGTGTTTGCTGCGGCGCCGGCTGCATCTCCTCCGGCTCGGAAGAGGTGCTGCAAAAGCTGCAGCAGGAAGTAACCGACCGCGGCCTTGCCGATACGGTAGCGGTTATTCCCACCGGCTGCATGGGACCCTGCAACCAGGGCCCCTTGCTGAAGTACCTGCCCGAAAACACCATTTATCAGCACATCAACTGCAACAACCTGGCCGAAGTGGTACAAAGTCAGCTGGTGGAAGGCAAACCGCTAGAACACCTGCTGCTGTTTGCCGACTCCCGAGAAAAACCGTTTGTAAACGCGGCCGAAGACCCCTTCTTCAAAAAGCAAATGAAGATTGCCTTGCAAGATTGCGGCGACATCAACCCCGAAGTAATCGACGACTACCTGGCTGTCGGCGGTTATCAGGCGCTGGAAAAGGCCTTGTTTCTGCTTTCGCCCGAAGAAGTGATTGCCGAAGTAAAGCAAAGCCGCCTCCGTGGCCGCGGCGGCGCCGGCTACCCCACCGGCTTTAAATGGGAAACCGTTTACAAATACGTTAGCGACGAGAAATACGTGATTTGCAACGGCGACGAAGGCGACCCCGGCGCCTTTATGGACCGCAGTGTGCTGGAAGGCAACCCCCACCGCATCCTCGAAGGCATGGCCATTGCCGGCTACGCCATTGGGGCAACAAAAGGCTATGCCTACATCCGCGGCGAGTATCCGCTGGCCATCAAACGCTTTGAACTGGCCATTAAACAGGCCAAAAAGCTGGGCCTGCTGGGCAACAACATCCTGGGCAGCAGTTTTTCGTTTGATGTGGACATCCGCATTGGCGCCGGCGCCTTTGTGTGCGGCGAAGAAACCGCCCTCATTGCCTCCATTGAAGGAAAGCGGGGCACCCCCAAGCCACGGCCTCCCTACCCGGCCGAAAGCGGGCTGTGGGGCAAACCCACGCTCATCAACAACGTAGAAACCTTTGCAGCCATCGCACCCATTTTGCACAACGGGGGCGAATGGTACAGCGAAACCGGCACCGCAAAAAGCGCCGGCACCAAAGTGTTTGCGCTGGCAGGCAAAATCAGGTACTCGGGCCTTATTGAAGTGCCTATGGGCACCACCCTGCGGGAAATTGTATTTGAAATTGGCGGCGGCATTCCCAACAACGGCACATTTAAAGCGGCGCAAACCGGCGGCCCCTCGGGCGGCTGCATACCGGCCGAACATTTGGATGTGAAGATGGACTATGAATCGCTGCAAAGCCTGGGCTCCATCATGGGTTCGGGCGGCCTGATTGTGATGGATGCGCATTCCGACATGGTGGACGTGGCCCGCTTTTTCATGGAGTTTTGTATGGACGAAAGCTGCGGCAAATGCGTACCCTGCCGGGTGGGTACCCGCCAACTGCACGACCTGTTGCAAAAAATCGGCAGCGGCAAGGGCACGCAAATCGACCTGGACCGGCTGGAAGAACTGGCCGAATACGTGAAAGAAACCAGCCTCTGCGGCCTGGGCGCATCCGCCCCCAATCCGCTGCTCAGCACCCTGCGGCATTTTCGGCACGAGTACGAAAATAAAATTCAGTCAAACGCCCTCAATACGCACGTATGAACAAAATTCCCCTCACCATAAACGGCCAGCCCTGCGAAGCCGAACCCACCCAAACCATACTGGACGTGTGCCGGCAACAGGGTATTGAAATTCTTACCATGTGCCACCTCAACGGCATCAGCGATGTGGGCGCCTGCCGCCTGTGCCTGGTAGAGGTGGAAGGCAATAACAAACTCATTCCGGCCTGTACCACCAGGGTTACGGCCCACATGAACATCCGCACCAACACCGAAAAACTGAAACGCTACCAACGCATTACCACCGAACTGTTTTTTGCCGAGCGCAACCACGTGTGCGCCGTGTGCGTGGCCAACGGCAACTGCGAGCTGCAGCAGTTGGGGTATAAGGTAGAGATGGACCACATCCGCTACCCGCTGCTGTTTCCGCAATGCGAGGTGGACACCTCGCACCCCTGGTACGTGATGGACCACAACCGCTGCATCCTATGCACCCGCTGCGTACGGGTGTGCAACGAGGTGGAAGGCGCCCACAACTGGGATGTGATGGGCCGCGGCCACGATGTGCGCATCATATCCGACTTCAATACCCCCTGGGGCGCGTCGGTTACCTGTACCAGCTGCGGCAAATGCCTGCATGCCTGCCCCACAGGCGCCATTTGGCCCAAAGCCATTGTGCAGGGGCAACTGCAAAAACGGCCCGAAATGATTGAGGAACTGGTAGAACGGCGAAAGATGCAATTGTAACAACGTAAATACCCCACAGGCGGTTGCCAACCCCGGCGGCGGTTTTCAATTGTTGATTGCGGTTTTTTGAACCACAAAGGCGCAAAGGCACGAAGCGGCACGGAGCTTGGCAACATCGCAAACAGTAACTTATAACATTGCAACCCCTGCCCGTTAGGGCTGCACAGAATAAACGAATTATGGAAAAAAAGAAACTCGCCACCATTTGGCTGGGAGGCTGCAGCGGCTGCCACATGAGCCTGCTGGATATGGACGAACGCATACTGGATGTGGCACAACTGGCCGACATTGTAAAAAGCCCCTTGGTAGATGGAAAAGAATTGCCACCCGTGGATATTGCCCTGGTAGAAGGCGCCGTTACCAGCGATGAACACTACCGCGAACTGCTGCACATACGCCAACAGGCAAAAGTGCTGGTGGCACTGGGCGATTGCGCCGTAATGACCAATGTTACCGGCATGCGCAATTACTTTCATCTTTCCGATGTCATCAACACCGCCTATCGGGATGCGGTGAGCAACGATGTCGAAGGAGAACTTCCCAACCATGCCCGCCTGCAACAGTTAAACGACAAGGTGCTACCGTTGCAAAACGTGGTGCCCGTTGATGTGGTGGTGCCCGGTTGCCCGCCCGATGCCGATACTATTTTTTACGTGCTGTTTGAGCTGCTGCACAACCGCATGCCGCAGCTGAGCCAGGCCAAAAAACTGAAATATGGATAAGCGTACCATTTACATATCGCCCGTAGCCCGCATCGAAGGCCATGCCAACATTACCCTGCAGCTGGATGAGCAGGGCCGGGTGGCCGATGCGCAGTTTCACGTAAACGAGTTTCGCGGCTTTGAAAAGTTTTGCGAAGGGCGCATGTACACCGAAATGCCCACCATCACCCCCCGCATTTGCGGCATTTGTCCCACCAGCCACACGCTTGCCAGCGTAAAAGCCTGCGAAATGATACAGGGCATACAGCCCACCTATACGGCCAACCTGCTGCGGCGGCTGATGCACATCGGGCAAAACCTGTCGTCGCACGCCCTTTCGTTCTTCCACCTGTCGGCCCCCGATTTTTTGCTGGGGTACGACAGCGACCCGGCCAAACGCAACATTTTGGGCCTGGCCGAAAAGTACCCCGACCTGGCCCGCCGCGGCATTCGCCTGCGGCAGTTTGGCCAGGAAATAAGCGAGCGCATCACGGGCAAAAAAATTCACATCATGGGCATCGTACCCGGCGGCATGGCTTTTCCGTTAACCGAAGACAACCGCAAGGCCCTGCTCAACTGGATACCTGAGGCGCTGGAAACCGTGCAGTTGGGCATCAACCTCATTAAAAAGTTTCATGAAGAAAATGCCGAAATGGTGCACAGCTTCGCCACCACCCCTACGTTGTACCTGGGTACCGTGGGCCCCGGCGGCGAGCACGAGTTGTACGACGGCAAATTGCGTTTTGTAAATGAAGAGGGGGTCATCCTGCACGACCAGCTGTCGCCCACCGAATACCTTACCTACATTGCCGAGCGGTCGGTCAACTGGTCGTACCTGAAGTATCCTTACTATAAACCCCTCGGGTTTGAAAAAGGCATTTACCGCGTGGGGCCGCTGGCCCGCTTAAACGTGTGCAGCCGCATGAAAACACCGCTGGCGCAGGAAGAGTTTGAGCAGTTTCGCAAGCTGGGCGATGGCAAGCCGGTACACGGCACCTTCTTTTACCACTACGCCCGCCTTATTGAAGCGCTTAGCGATGTGGAAGATGCCGAAAGCATCCTCAACGACCCGCAGGTAACCTCACTGCACATACAGCACCACGGCCGCTGGAATTATGAAGAAGGCATCGGCAGTTCCGAAGCGCCGCGGGGCACCCTGTTTCACCACTACCGTACCGACGAAACGGGCAAGTTGCTGAAAGTAAACCTGCTGATTGCTACCGGACAAAACAATCCCTCCATGAACCGCTCCATATTGGAAGTGGCGCGGCAGTATGTTAACGGCAACAATGTGCAGGAAGGCATGCTCAACCGGGTAGAGTCGGCCATCCGCTGTTACGACCCCTGCCTTTCGTGCAGCACCCATGCATTGGGGCAAATGCCGCTGGTGGTGGAAGTGCAGGATGCTGCGGGAGCAGTTGTGAAGCGATTGGAGCGGGGTGGATACAATTAAAAAATTAATGTTCCGAAAAAGGGTAAAAAAGAAGCCGCTGTAAGACTACAGCGGCTCTTTTGTTCCTATGAGAAAACTGTCACACAAAACAGGTTACGGACGATCCCACCACACACGGGCGTTTTGCGAGTTGTTGTTGTACAAGGCTGCTGCTGCCTGATAATTTGCTGCATTCAACTGCGGTTCGTTGGGCCCGTAGGGAATGCGGCGGGGAATGGGGTTGCCCTGGCCCGGTGCGGGGCTTAATGCCGGGAAGCCGGTACGGCGCCACTCTGCCCAGCCCTGGTTGCCATCGGGGAAGTGGGCCAGCCAGCGCTGCTCGGCAATTTTGCGCAGGTCGTTGGCTCCTCCATCCAGTGCAACGGCGGGTTGTGCCAAATACGCACTGATGGCGGCAGGGTTGGTAATGCCCCAACGGTTCATTTCGGCGGTAATACCGGCCGTGTACATGTTGGCTACGTTTTCAGAAGTCCAGCCTCTTCTTGCGGCTTCGGCACGGGCCAAATACACCTGGCCGGCAGTAACCAAAAACATGGGCTGGGTTTGCGGCGTTGCGGTAAAGGCATACAAAAATGCAAAATCGGGGTTGGCCGACTGCCAGGTCAACGCGTCGTTACGGGTGAGGCCGTACGGGAAACCTTTGGTGCTGCTTCCAAACACGTTAATGCGGGGATCGTTCAGGGCAGTAAGCTGATCGGTCATGGTTTTGCTCACCGCATAATCGAACCGCTGGGTAATTACATAGTAGTTGTAAATGGGGTTGCGGTAGTTACCTCCCGGGTAAGGAATGGCGGCATTGTCGGCATTGGCGTCAATAACACCGGCGGCCAGGGCGGCGGCAAATTCGGTGGCAGCCGTTTGGCCGGCGTTGGGATACACCTTCGACATGCGCAGCGCCAAAATGGCCCGCAGCGAGTTGGCAAACTTCCGCCACTTGGTTACGTTGCCGCCGTACATCACGTCGCCCTGTACGGTGGGTCCGGCATCAAATCCGGCAACGGCTTCTTTCAGTTCGGTCAGCAATGCCGGGTAAATGTTCTCCTGCTTGTCGTACGGAATAACGCCTCTGCCTTGCAGTGCCTGCGAGTAGGGCAAATCGCCATACGCATCGGTTAACACCATAAAGTAATAGGCCTTCAAAATACGGGCAATGGCAATTTGATTGGCATTGGAACCGTACTGGGCTGCCGCGGCCTTTGTATCGGGATTGGTATTGGTGTTAATGATGTTTTGCAGGTCGTACATGGGGCCTGCATACACGCCATCCCAGTTGATGGTGGGGGTGGCATACCGCGAAATATCGGTGTACTGTGTTTCCGACATGTACTGGCAGTACAACCCTGCGGTGGTATTGATGGCGCTACCCCACACATTGCTGCCCACGTTGGCCAGCACGTTGGTTAACAGTGCCGATGTAATGGGCGAGGTGGTGGCGTTGGGATTCAGGTTTACGTTTCCAAAATCGTTAATGGCTTTCTTACACCCTGTACTCGAGAGTGCCAACAAGCCCAGTGCAAATCCGATTGTTTTTATACGATTGTTCATTGTTGTTGCATTTTAGGGTGTTAGAAATTCAGTTTCAGGTTAAAGCCAAACGAACGGGTGCCGGGCAGCTGACCGTCTTCACCAAAAACACCGCTGATTTCGGTGGGATCGAAGTTTTTGGTTTCGCGGTACAGAATGAAGGGATTGCGTGCGGTAAGCGAAATAACCGCTCCCTGGAAGGCCTGTCCGAACTTGCCGAGTTTTTGTACGGGTACAATGTAACCCAGGCTCAGCTCCCGCACTTTAATGGCGCTGAGGCTGTGTACAAAAGGTTCGGCAATGCGCTGATAGTAAAACTGATGGAAGTAGTCGTAGGCATCTACGTAAATATCAACCGGCGTGCGGCCATCGGCAGCATCTACACCCACAACCCGTACGCCACCGCCTGCCGATACGGGATCACGCAGGGGGTTGCCCTTATCGTTCAGGCCGGCCGTATTGGCAAGCAGGCCCGAGAAGTTACCCCACTGTTCTGACAGCGAGAAGAACTTGCCGCCAAACTGGTAATCAATCGTGGCTGCCAGCGTAAAGTTTTTGTAGGTTACAAAGTTTTGCAGGCCACCGGTAATCTTGGGCACAACCGAACCCCACTCCTTATCGGGGTCGCCCTGAGCGTACCAGCCCAAGCCGCCGCTAAAGCCATTGTCGGTAATCAGGGGCTGGCCGGCCGCGTTGCGGCGGATACCGCCACCCATCAGCGTACCCCATTGCTTACCCACAATGTGGAAGGCACGGGCAAAGCGGGTGCCAAACGAACCGCCCGAAAGTACAATCGAGTTGAGGCCGGGCGCCAGCGCTTTCACGGGGTTGTCAATCAGGTAGGTGAAGGTACCGTTGGCGCTCCACGAGATATTTTTCTTTTTGATGATGGCCGCGTTCAGCTCGGCTTCAATACCCTGGCGTTGAATCCAGGCGGCATTGATGATTTGCGAAGTAAAGCCGCTTACTCCGCTGGTGGTAACTCGCAGGGGCACATCTTTACTGTCTTCAAAGAAGTAGGTAAGAGCCAGGCCCACCCGGTTTTTGGCAAAACGCAGGTCGAGGCCGGTTTCCCAGGTGGTAACCAGGGCACCCTTCAGGTTGGGATCGGGGGTTTCATCCGGCGTGGTCATTAAAAAGTTGGTACCCCACAACAGCGGATTTACGGTGTAGTTCATGTTCAAATCGTACGGGTTTAAGGCCACGGGCTTTTTACCCCACGATGCAAACACTTTTCCAAAGCTCAGCCAGGAAAGGCTGTTTTTGGTAAATTCCGAGAAGATGAACGAAGTACCCAGCGAGGGCGACAACAGCGAGTTGTTGTTTTTGGGAAGGGTCGAGAACCAGTCGTTCCGCATGGCCCAGCTGAGGCTGATGAACTTTTTGTAGTCGAAGTCGCCAAACGCAAACAGCGAATTGGCCATTTGGCCCACCCGGCTGTTGGTAATGGTGGGCGTGTTTTTGGAGTTGGCTATTGAATACAGGTTGGGCACGTTGAGGCCATCGTTGGTGTTGGCCGCTACCTGCCGGTTGCGGATGGTGAGGCGGTTGGCACCGGCGTTTACCGATACGGCTAAATCGCCAAAGGTATTGTTGTAGGTAGCCAGGCCCTCAAAGTTCCATTCGCGGTTAACGGTGTTGCTGGTAGCATAGCTGGCCAGGTAACCGGTTTGTACGCCCGAAAATTAGAGAATGTTGGGAATGATGTTTTCAACGTTTCCGTTAAACTGGTCGGTACGAATGGTACCGCGTACCCGCAGGTTGCGGTTGATTTTGGCAGTAAGGCCCACATCGCCGTAAATACGGTCGCGGCGCTGCACAAAATCAATTTGCTCGTAGTAGGTGTACGGGTTGTACCAGTAGTTGGCACCGTAAACGCTGTTGCGGGGATTGGCAGAACTCCAAGCCGAAGGATTGCGGCGGAAGTTCCACGAAGCAATGGTGCCAATGGGGGTGCGTAGGTCCGACAACTCCCGCAGGATCTTGATATCCAAATCGCGGTGGAACCACTGGTTAAAGTTGCCGGATGAGTTGTTGGCATAGCCATCGGCAAACTCGCCGTTAATCTGCTGGTTGGTAACCGTAATGTTGGCATTAACGGTGAAAATATTGCCCAGATCCATGTTAAAGGCACTGAACAGGTTGTGCCGTACCGATTTGGAATTGGGCAACAAACCGGTAATGGTTTGGTTGGTATAAGACAAACGCAGGTTTTGCCCCATGCCGTTGCTTTGCGTAAAGCTTACGTTGGTATTGTTGGTTACACCGGTGTTCCAGAAATCACGCACGTTGTTGGGCTGGGGCGTAAACAAGGCTGTTTTGCCCGAGCGGCTGTGTCCCGGAATGAAGGCATACCAGGGAATGTACTCGCCGCCGTCAATTTTGGGACCCCAACTGGCGTCGTCGGTAAAGTCGTGATAGCGCTTGCCGTTCAGCGCCTGCCATTCGGCGGGCATGCCGGGTACGTAGTTAAACGTCAGCCAGTCGCCGTCGCCGCCGCCATACTCGTTTTGGTAACGGGGTAAAAAGGCGGCACGGTCAAACTGAACGCCCTGATTCACCTCAATGCCAATGCCTTTTTTGGAACCGGCCTTGCGGGTGGTAATTACAATGGCACCGTTAACGGCGCGGCTTCCAAACAGGGCGGTTGCGTTGGAGCCTTTCAGCACGCTCACGTCTTCCACATCATCCGGGTTGATATCGAAGGAGTTGGTAATGGTACCATCTACCACGTAAATGGGAGCCACATCGCTCAACTGCTGGCCACCGCGGATGCGCAGAAAGCCCTGGTCGTTCAGCTTGGCCGCACTCTGGCCCCGAAACTGCACCCCGGCCACCTTACCGGCCAACGCGTTGTTGAGGTTGGGCTGGCGAATCACATTCAGCTGATCCGATTTAATTACCTGCGAACTGAAGGGGGTAATGCGCTGCGATTTTTTTACACCAAACGCAGTGGTAATTAACACCTCTTTCAGTTCATCGGGCTTGGTGTTCAGCTCCACCGACATAAAGCCCGAACCGGCAGCAACTTCCACCGCTTCGTGGCCTACCGATGAAATCACCAGTATAGCCCCCGATTTCACTTTTATGGAAAACACCCCGTTCAAATCGGTTTGAACGGCATTTTTGGTTCCTTTTTCCTGAACGGTTGCGTTGGGCAGCGGGCCTGCCGCATCGGCAACTTTTCCCTGAACCGTAATGGTTTGCGCCCATGTGTTGCCGGCCAAAAGGCAAACAAACACAAGCAGGTACATGATTCTTCGCATAAGCTTTAATTTTTTTAGTGCTTCAAAATTAACCACTTGGTTAATATTAAAATAATTGTTAAAATTTTTTTGTTTTAAAACTAATAGCTATATTTCAGGGTGTTCAAGTTCGATGGTTTTACCCCTTTTCGGCATCAGCGCATTCTTGCCGGTAAGGGCATCCCGCTCCCGTTCCTGTAATCCTTTCAGCCATAGGTACACATACGCTCAAAACCGCCGGCCCGTAATAAAAAACCCCGGATTCGGCCGCCGCCAAACCCGGGGTTCGGTTTATCAGACCAACTTTTGCCTTCCACCTCACACCTTCCACCTTACGCCTCACGCCTTCCACCTCACCCTCTATTCCTTAAACAACTGCAGTGGGGTTGCTTCTGCCAGCTTGCGGAAAGGTGCCCATTTATTGGTGAAAAACGCATTAATAATCTGCACCGTGTTTTGCACCTCCTCTTCGGCTTCTTTTACCAGGCGCTCGGTTTGGGCGGTGGGGGCGGCAATTTTTCCGGTTATTTCGCCGCGGGCATTTTGCAGGGCTGTGGTAACGGTACGGTCGGCAAAGCGGGTAATACCCTGCTTGCCTTCGGCACTGCGGCCAAAAATGCCGTCGCGGATGGTTTTGATTTCTTTACGAATGTCGGCCATGGCCTTGCGCAAACTGTCGGCTTCTTTGCCGGTGGCGCCCCGCAGCTGCCCCTCGAGCTTGGTTAGGGTTTCTTCGGCATCGGTAATGCGGTCAACCGCAGCGGTAAGCGCA
Source organism: Lacibacter sp. (assembly GCA_046297415.1). GTDB lineage: Bacteria > Bacteroidota > Bacteroidia > Chitinophagales > Chitinophagaceae > Lacibacter. The sequence continues at coordinate 98,683 of JBKBIL010000004.1, read as the reverse complement.
TCGGCGCTTTGCTGCAGGCGGTCCATCATTTTCTTCTTGGCATCGTACACGGCTTTATTAAATTCAAACCGGGGGTCTTCTTTTACGGTTAACAGCAGCGAGTCGGCCTCATTGCCCAGGCTAATAACCACCTTATACGTACCGGGGGGCACCTGCATTCCGCCACCGGGTTCGGGGGCATTGGGGCGGGGTTTGGGCTGGCCGGGCTGGCGACTGCCTTTGGTTTCAAAGCCCCAGTAAAAACGGTTGAAGCCTTCATCGGCTTTTACCCGCAGGGTACGCAGGGCGTTGTTTTGCGGATCGTAAATTTTCACCACCGCGGTATCGGGCTTGGTGCCGGGCTTCACAAAAAACGAAAGCATGGCGCCGCGACGGCGGTTTTCACCCTCATACAATCCCCAGGTACTCCACTCGTAACCGGGCGCATTGCGGTACTGCGCCAGGTAGGCCACCGGCGGTTCAAAGGCGGTGAGGGTTTTGGCCGGCAGGGCGCCGCCGGCTTTGGCAAGGGCACGGAGGGGACGAATATCGTCTAGCACCCACAGGGCCCGGCCAAACGTGGCAATTACCAGGTCGGCCTCCCGCTCCTGAATGGCCATGTCGTAGGTCGAAACCGATGGATACCCTTTGGTGTATTGCTCAAAACTGCGGCCGTTGTTGTAGCTCACCCACAGGCCGTGTTCGGTACCCACAAAAATGAGGTTGGGTTCCACGGGGTCTTGCAGCATGCACAGGGCATAACCCCGCAGCCCCTTGTTGGCCACCATATTTTCCCAGGTTTTTCCAAAATCGCGGGTGCGGAAAACGGTAATGCTAAAGTCGCCGCGGCGGTAATCGTTGGCCACCACAAAGGCTTCGCCGTCGTTGTAGCGGCTGGCATGTACCTGTGTAATCCAGGCGCCGGTGTTCATGCCGGGTATTTTGCCGCGGAAGTTGGTCCAGGTTTTACCGCCATCCTGTGTCAGTTGCACATTGCCATCATCAGTACCTACCCAAATAACCCCCTGCTTGCGGGGCGAGGGTGCAATGGCCATGATGGTGTTGTAGTTTTCGGCGCCGGTAATGTCCAGCGTTAAGCCGCCGGTTTCTTCTTTCTGCTGCTCGGGGTTGTTGGTGGTAAGGTCGGGCGAAATGATGGTCCAGGTGGTACCCCTGTCGGTGCTTTTGTTCAAAAACTGGCTGCCAAAGTAAATGGTGTTGGGGTCAAAGGGGTCTTGTGCAATGGCACTGTTCCAGTTAAAACGTTTTTTGGTTTTGGGGTCGGGTGCCGGCGGTTTAATGGTTTCGCGGCGGCCCGTGGGTATGTGGTAGCGGCCCACGTTGCCGCCCTGGCTCATGGCATATACCCAGTTGGGGTCGGTGGCATCGGGCAGCACATCAAAGCCGTCGCCGCCCCACAGGCTTTCCCAGTAGTAGTTGCGAATGCCGCCGTTAATCCACGTATAGGCAGGCCCCCGCCAGCTGCCGTTATCCTGCATGCCGCCCATTACGTTATAGGGCAGTTCGTTGTCCACATTTACATGGTAAAACTGGCCAAAAGGCAGTTGTTCGTTAAACACCCAGGTTTTGCCCCGGTCGCGGCTTATGCCAATACCGCCGTCGTTGCCATCGTAAATCAGGTTGGGGTTGGTGGGGTGGATCCACCAGGCGTGGTGGTCGGGGTGGATGCCATTGTACGGAATTAAAGTTGTCCAGCTTTTACCGCCGTCTTCGCTCAGCGTTACGGTGCTGTGGATGTCGTAAATGCGGTTTTCATTGAGGGGGTCCACATAAATTTCGTTGTAGTAAAAGGGACGGTCGGTAATATCGGCCGGGTTGGTGGTTACCTGTGTCCAGGTAAAGCCGCCGTCATCGCTGCGGTAAAAGCCGTTTTTGGTGGCCTCTACTTTAGCATAAACCCTGCCGGGTTGGCTGGGCGCAAAGGCTATGCCGCAGCGGCCCAGGGGCCCGTCGGGCAGGCCGTTTTCTTTGCCCAGTTTTTTCCAGGTTTTGCCGCCGTCAACCGTTATGTACAATCCGCTGCCCGGCCCGCCGCTGTTAAAGTGCCAGGGTTGGCGCCGGTGTTGCCACATGTTGGCAATCAGCTTATTGGGGTTGGCCGGGTCCATCACCAGCTCGGCACAGCCGCTGGTATCGTTGGTATATAAAATGCGCTCCCAGGTTTCGCCGCCGTTGGTGGTTTTGTACACGCCGCGGTCGGGGTGTATGCCGTAGGGGTTACCAATGGCGGCCACATATACCGTGTTGGGGTTGGTGGGGTCAATTACAATACGGTGGATGTTGCGTGTTTTTTCCAGCCCCATGCGCTTCCAGGTTTTGCCGCCGTCGAGGGTTTTGTAAATGCCCTCGCCCAGGTTCAGCGAGTTGCGGGGGTTGCCTTCGCCGGTACCCACCCACACCACATCGGGGTTGCTTTGCTGAATTTTTATGGCGCCGATGTTAATAACCGGCTGCTCATCAAACAACGATTCCCAGGAGGCGCCCCCGTTGGTTGTGCGCCATACGCCGGCCGATGCGCCCCCCACGTAAAAAATGTCGGGGTTGCTTACCACCGCGTCAATGGCGGTTACGCGGCCGCTCATGCCGGCCGGACCAATGCTGCGGGGTTTCAGATTTTTAAAATGCTCGTTTTTTACCTGTGCCGCAAGGGGCAGGGCCGCTACCAACAGCAGCCAACACAGCAATGTTCTCATGCAGTAATCAATTTTAGGGTGCTGAAATTCTGAAATACCCGCCGTGCCGCCAAATGTTTTTGGATGAATGGGGGGCTGTGCGCCAGGGTACCCTGTGCATCAGCCGTTCGGGTGCCTTTGGCCTCCGCTGCGCTGCGGTAACGGCCGGGGCGTTACTGCGCCGCCGGCCCCCGCAGCCCGTGAGCAGGGGTGCAAAGCGCAACCATTGATTGCTTCATTACAAAAATTATTACAGCCGCTCCGGGGTCTTCTGTACGAGAACCGGGGATGATGCAAAAATTCATTCTCTTGAATCAGAAACAGATTATCAGGCCTTTGCCTCCTTTGCACTCGGTGGTATTGTCAGGCGCAAACGCAGCCTTTCGAACTCCGCTTCATTATCGGCCAGTATCATCAGTTGGTCAGCAGGCTGTAAAATCGTGGAGCCGCCGGGTCGCAAAAAAGTATCACCCCTGCGTATGGTTACAATAAATGCCGTTTTCGGTATGTGTAAATCCACAATGCGCTTGTTTACCGCGTAATCCGCTGCCGTTAACTCCATCTGCCGCATCATTGCCTTGGGAAATTCGGCAATCAATTTTTCGGTTTCCGAAGCGGGCTTCACCTTTTCGGGCAGCGCCACACCCAGCCAGCGGGCCACCACCGTAAGTGTGGTGCCTTGTATCAGAACGGAACTTACCGAAATGAAGAACACGATATTAAAAATCATATCCGATTTTTCAATGCCCGCCAGCAGGGCGTAGGTAGCAAATACAATAGGTACGGCTCCGCGTAAACCCACCCACGATATGTAAAAGCGTTTATTCCACCGCATGCGAAAAGGCGCCAGGCACAGCAGCACACTCAGTGGCCGCACCAACAGCATCAGCACAAGAGCTATCAACATCCCAATACCCATTACCGGCAGCACCTGCGATGGAAATACCAGCAACCCCAACGTAAGAAACAGTACTATCTGCATAATCCACGAAAGGCCGTCGTACATTTTCAGGATGGTTTTCTTGTGAATCAGTTCCTGGTTGCCGAGGTACACGGCACAGATATAAATGGCCAAAAAACCATTGCCCCCCACAAAATCGGTAGCCGAAAATGTAAGAAACATTAGAGCAATGACAAGGCCCGGGTACAATCCTTCATAATCGAGCCGGATATTGTTTATAATGTATTTGCTCAGCCGGCCAAAGCCAAAGCCGGCTAAAGCGCCCAGTAACATCTGTTGTAAAAACAGGGGTATGATGGTTACAACGCTTTGGTCCTGGTTCACCACCAATGCTAAAAAAGCAATCGTCAGCACATATGCCATTGGGTCGTTACTGCCGCTTTCCAGCTCCAGCAGGGGGCGCAATTGCGGCTTCAGGGCCACGCTTTTGGAACGTAATATGGAAAACACGGCTGCCGCATCGGTAGATGATACGATGGAACCGAGCAGCAGACTTTCATAAATGGTAAAGTCCGTAACCGTCCACACAAAAGCACCTAACAGCACCGCCGTCAGCAATACCCCCAGGGTAGATAACAAAACCCCTTCGCGTAGTACCGGGCGCACCGACGACCAGCTTGTATCCAGCCCGCCCGAAAACAAAATAAAGTTCAGCGCCACCACGCCAATAAACTGCGCCAGTTGCGGGTCATCAAAATGAATACCCCCCGGGCCGTCGGAGCCTGCCAGCATGCCAATGGTCAAAAACAACAGCAGCGTTGGAACCCCGAATTTAAACGAGGTTTTACCGGCAATGATGCTGAGCAGCAACAACAGCGACCCAATCAGTAAAATATTTTCAATGGTTACACTCATGCAGGAAGAATTGCTGTACTGCCTCCGTAAAGGAAGCATTCAGTTGCAGTATGAAAGATACAACACATCGGGCACATGCAGGCGTACCGTAGAAGAGAACGGGCAGCTGTTATTTAAAACTCTAACAACAAAAAAACAGAAGTATCAGTAATGCAGTCAGTAAACAGCACTATGAAAATCGCGCCGCTTCCACATTTTGCCATCGATAATACAAAAGATTATAACGGCTGCAAATATTACCCATACCAGTGTGGCGCCATAACCCAGCCGGCTGTTGAATGTATTTAACATGGAGTGAAGGATACAAACCGCCAGCAACGAATACGAAGAACGGTTGTATAACCAGCTAAAGCCGATGGTAAGCGGCAGCGTCCATACAAAGCGGGGCAGCAAATCTATATAGCCGGCTTTGTTATAAAAACCATTGTAATGCAGCGGCAGGTGCCAGAGGCTCCAGAAGAAAGAAATAACAACAGCCGCCACAAGCGGACTGTACTTCTTCTGCATTTCTTTTTGCATAAAACCGCGCCAGCCAAATTCTTCATTGCCGCCCGTCATAAAAAAAGTGGTAAAGAAGCTGAAAACAATCAGCGGCGAACCTTTGAAAATATAATCAGAAAGCTCGAAGCCCAACACCGCCCCCAATGCGTATGATGAAAGGAAGATAAACGGAATAATGCCGATGGCAATAAGGTACCATTTAACAGCAGCACCGCTGAATAAAAAGCTGCGGATATAGTTTTCCTGCAGCTGCGTATTGGTTGCCTGGCTGGCATTAAAGCCTACAATAAAAAAAACGGCCGCTAATACCAGCGCCGACGCCCAGCCAATTTGGCGAAGCGCCGGCAAGGTAGCAGTTGTATTCAACTGCTCTGAAAAGTACAGACGCAGCAGCAACACAACAGCAGCAAACACAAAGAAGAAAACAAATAATTTGAGGGAACCTATTCGCAACCGCACCCCCGAACGCAGACTGGTAAGCAGCAAGGCAGCCAGTAAGGGACCTGCTCCGCCTAACACATTGGTGGTAAACGCCAGGTCGGCGGACATGGGTACCAGCACCGGCAAAAACCAAATGGCATAGGTGTACGTAAATGTAATAAGGAGGTAACCTGTTACCGGGTTGTTGAGGAGGAATTGTTTCATAGCAAACATTTTTTCAAAAAAATCAATGCCAGGCTATTGGTTTTCGCTGTAAATAATAAGACATAAGTTTTTTTTGCCACAATTTTTTCATCGCCCATGATGCTTATCAATCTCCTCCTTACTCAGGCGCAGGAATCGGGCTGCATTGTTATAGAGAATGTCGCGCTTTTGTTCTGTGGTTAAAAATTCAGCTGTTTCAATAGCACTGATTCCTTCTTCAATGGCATCGGGCCAGTTCATTTGATCGGAGCCAAACATGATGCGGCGGTGAAAGCCGGCTTGTACAATGCGCCGGAGGTAATCGTGAAAGGCAGCCCGGGGCAGTGAGTAACAAATGATGCCTACATCGCAATATACTTGCGGGTGATTGTACAGCACGGCAATCAAATCATCGGCCAGTGGCCAACCGGCATGCATAAGATTGATACGTAGTTTGGGATGACGCAGCGCCACTTCTTCAATTTCGAAGGCACTGTGCATGCGTGCCAGGTGTTTATAGTTGCCCGGAAAATAAGATACCCCCGGGGGACCGGTACCAATATGGATGCCTAAGGGAATATCAAGTTCTTCCAACACAACCAGGTAAGGTGCAAAGCGGGGGTCGTTGGGCGAGATACCGGCATATTGCAGTGTAACTTCTCCAAACAATTTATACTTGCCTGTTGCCAGTACTTTTCGCACTTCTGCAGGGCTGGGCCATTTATCAATATCTCTACCCAGTTGCCAGGCGCTGTAAATGCGTTCTTTACCGGCAGCTTTAAACTCCTCCTCCCGCGGACCGCTGCTTACGGCATAGATGTTTCTGCGCCGTAGTATCTCCATATTCTTATCGAGCAATTCTTTATTGGAGGTAGGTGCCATAATGGGATTGTCTCCTTTCGGATGGGCCAACCAATTTTGCAAAAGTGGCTATCCACGGTTCCTCGGGATTGTAATCGGGGTAACCGGTATTTATCCGGGCGATACCATTGGGGGGTGGACCGTTATCATCAAAATTAGCCGCATGAAAATGCATGTCGATAATGGGTAAAGGTGTTTGCGCTATTGAGGCAATTACTGCTACCGTTTGCACCAGAAAAATCAAATATTTTTTCATAACGAAGATTTTTGCGTGGATTGACTTGCGCATTTGCAGGATTAGGGGTTTAGCAATTCAAAACCAGTTGGGCCAGATAAGGATGTACTTCTTTTTCCAGTTTACTTAGCAATTCTTCATCAGAGCGCTTTTCCTGATACAATAATTTGAACAACAAAAAACCGAATGTATCCGCACGTACATCGAGTTTATTACCCATACGGGTATAAAGCCAGATATAATAAAATCTATCCCATGCATTTACCTGCAGGTAAATCACCACGTTTTGCAAGGGAACATTAAAACCGGTACCGAATTGGTTGGCAATGCCTGCAACACATGTGGCCGGCACTGCATTCTGCTGCACGAAAGGTCAGGTTACGCTTTGCTGTAAGAGTAGAACAGGTAAGAAGTGCAAGCGCCTGATCCCGGATATTGTATAAAAACGTTTGTGAATGTACTGATTTCTTCGAAAACAGCAAACCCTGCGTTGGATTTTTTTCGGAATAGTTTGCCGCCGCTAAAAAAAAAGTCGGCAGAAATTAGTTATATACAGAAAGCATATAAGGTAGGCTGCGACTTTACACAACGCAGTTGTATTGCTTTCAGCGGCGGTTACTGATAAAATGCACTTTCTGAATTTTATCCGCAACAATGGTGTAAATGGCAATGGCTTGCACCTGTGGCTGTGCCGGGTCAAAGGTCACCAGTTCGTGGTCGATAACGGTGTTGCCCATGACCATGCGGTTCTGCAACCGGCAATGCAGCGAAGGCAGTCGTTCAAACATAGCAGCATACTGCTGCCGCATGGCGGCCTTGCCTTTGTACTGCAAGCGGTCCGGGAACGTATACACTTCCACACTATCCGAATACGGAATAAGAAAAGCATCAATATTGCGTTGGTTATACGCATCGAGCTGTTGCTGCGCCAGCTGCTCGGGTACGGTTATCGTTTGGGCATTTGCCGAAAATACAAACAGCATGGCCATAGAAAAAGCGAAAAATACTTTCATAATCCTGTTTGATGAAAGATAGTACATTTTAAACGCGCCCGAATGAATTAATTGGAGCCGTACCCTGCTTTGCATTGGTCTAAAAGTATTGATTTTACCGTTTGCAGGATAGTATTCGGCTTAACAGAATCAGTATCTTGTGGCTATACCACTATGTCCAAAAGTTTCGACGTACAACACACTGCATCATTTGCTGCAGCACGAACAGCTGCCGAAACAGAACTCGTACTACTGGCAGCCCTGCACCGGACCTTTGGCGGTGCCTTAGATTCTTACACAGGCGATACAACTACGGAAAACGGCACACCCCGCATTTCTTACAGTGATGATTTGTTACAGCTCACTGCAACCTGGGATGCAACCACCATTCAGGTTACTTTTTCGGCCACGGTTACCGGCGCATGGAAACAAAAACGCAGGCAGCGGTATGTGCAGCACTGCAGTAATACGCTGGGTTACCACCTTGCCCATTGTGTGCAGGAGTGGGAAGCGCATAAAAAACAGGATTTGAGTTGGCTGCAGGAAGTAGCTGCCCGCCAACAGCTACAGGAAATGGTGCTGAACCTGAACCGCAACAGCCGCAATACGTTGGTTGCTGCATACAGTGGGCCGGCCTGGGGAACGTATGGCATCATCCTTGCTTCCGTTGTGGTTTTTGTGATAACCGCATTTTACAGCGGCAGTCTGCTCCGCTTTACTTCTGCCGCATTATTACAAACCGGCGGCCTTTACAATATTTCATTTTTTAACGGTGCAGTCTATCGCCTGTTTACCGCCCTGTTTGTACATGATGGCCTCATGCACCTGTTCGCCAACATGTTGCTGTTGCTCATCTGGGGCAGCCTCATTGAACCGCTGTTTGGCAAATGGCGCCTGGTACTGGTGTTTGTTACAACCGGCATCCTCACCTTCATGTTTTCGCTGTTGCTGCGGCATAACCAGTTTGTGCTCATGTATGGTGCCTCCAGCGGCGTACTGGGCGTGTTGGGTTTTGCGCTGACTGTGTTTTACCGGATTAAAACGCCGCCGCTGCAGTACTACCTGTTTAACTTTCAAATGGTGTTACTGGTGCTGCTGCTGCTGGTAGGCAATACCGAATCAAATGTGGACATTATTGGCCACATAAGCGGTTTTGCAGCCGGCATGGTGCTGGGTCTGCTCTTCCCGTACAACCATCACCAATTTTCCAATATGCGGCAGCGTACCCGTGCCCTGGCGCTTTGCTGTATACTGCTGCTTTCAGGTGCCGGAGGGCTGTTATGGCTCAGTCCGCAAAACGCGGTGGCCTACTCCCGGCTGTATGAACAAAGCACACAGCAGATTGATGCGCTGTTTGATGAAACCGATACGGCTGCGGACAGCAGTTTCACACTCCTGCAACAGCGGGCGGCCGAAAACGATGCTGCGTACCGGCAACTGTTGCAGCAGCTGAACCGGTTGCAGCAGTACAAACAACTGGATAGTACCCATCTGCAAAAAGCGGCCTTGCTGTTACAGATTACCCGGCTCGACTACGACTGGTTCCTGAAAATTCCGGCAACTGATTCGGCAGAATTATTCGCTGCCCGGCAGCCGTACATGAAGCAACGGGAGGTATTGCTGAACAAGCTGCATCAGGAAGAATAATACGGGCCCTTATTCACCAATTACAGCCATCGGGTAATGTATACGTTAAAGTTCAGGGTTACGGTACTGTTCAAAGAAAAAACTGATACCTGCGCTTTCAGTACAACATACCAAAAAGCCACAATGGTATCCTCCTGTTACTTCCTGCCTCAATATCAAGCGCCAGGTACGCAGTGGGTAAGCCCTTTATTTGGTCGGTGTTTTTCGATGCACCTCCCACCTCAAAAACATAGGAGTCGTTCACCAAAAAGTCGCCGTATTTGGGTGCGGTAATCTTATGTACGGCACTCAGTTGATTCATAAAAAAAGTTTCGCGGATGCTTCCAACATTCGCCTTTTCCTGAGCCAGCACGTACATAAAATTTGTGTTTTGCAGGTAAATTTTTTCCGGCTTTTGCAGGTAGCTAGCCCCTTTTGTGTCAGTACGCAGCAGATAGAGGAGTTGGGCCTGATGTAATATGTTAAGCATCTTCAGAATTGTATTGCGGGGTATTTCAAGTTTCTCCGCAAGCTTATTGATGTTGGGTGTAAAGGGTACCGCCTCACCCAATACGTATAATAATTTTTTCAGATTACGTGTGGTTGTATGCTGCAGCTCTTCAAAGGGTGCAATATCTGTATCAATAACCAGATGCATGGTTTCCTGCAACTTCTGTACATAGGTGCTTCTGGCCTCCAGAAAAAAGGGGAAGTAGCCAAACTTCAAATAATCCTGAAATTCAGCTTTGACGCGAATGCTGTCCACTACATCCGGCGCTATGATATGATGTTCAGCAATAATTTGCTCCAATGGCAATACGGGTAACTTTATGTTCTTACGAAAGCTGAGGAATTCCCTGAACGATAACCCCTGCAAATGATACACGGCAGCCCGGCGTGATAAATCGGCATTCCCTTTTGAAATATCTAATATGGATGAACCGGTTGCCACAACCCGGATGTCTTCATAATCGTCGTACAGTTGCTTCAAATCTTTTGACCAAAATTGATACCGGTGTACTTCGTCCAGTACAAACAACCGGTACCCCAAGCCGTACAGTTTTTCCACCGCTTCAACCAAACGGTTTGTTTCAAAATAAAAATCATCCAAACTCAGATAAACGCCAGGCTCCCGTACACCAAGCATATGTTGTAATACCAGCGTGGTTTTACCGGCTCCCCGAAAGCCCAGAATTACAATGAGGCGCTGGCTCCAGTCGATTTGCTCAAACAAGTACCGCTTCTGCTTGTCCTTCACCAACCGCCCTTTACGTTCCGATTTTTCGATGAAACGTTCCATAAAATAGTTTTTGGAAAAAGCAATATTACAAAATAGTTTTTGGAAAAAGCATTTTTAACATGAGCTGCTATTACGCTGGCTGCGCTTTGGGCCCACTAAATCCGGGCCAAAGCATCGCCAACCGTTCAAAAATTTCAGGACTGCGGAAATGCGTTCAGGATAGTACAGCTGGGGCATCGCTTCTTTAAACAGCCACCGCATCCACCAACGCAGCACCCCGCTGCAACGCTTCGTAATTCAGCGGCAGGGTGTGGTGGTATTTTTCGGGCAGCACCTGCTGCAGGGCTTTGTACACCGATTCCAAAGCAACAACCGGTTTCAGCTGCCGGGTAGTTCCCAAAAGCACCCTCTTAATAGTTCCAAGCCGGCTCCTATACAGAACGGCTGCCATAATCACAAATTGGGTAACCGTCTGGAGTAGCATAATTGTATAATTACAAGTGTACCATCATTTTGAGTTGGGGCCATCGGATTAACTACTTCTCATGAGATTACATCTTAATATGTCATCATTTTTCACCTAATAGCACGCATTACCTGCCTGAAGATACGAACGCAAAATTCAATACCATTTTGTAATACAAATTACGCTGCAGTAAACCTTAATTCAAGGTGTTTTTGTTTACTGTACGCTGTTCGGGTTTTGATTTGCCTGTAATAAAGCTATCACTTCGGCATCGCTCACCTGCGAAAAATCTTCGTATAAAGCGCCCACGCCCGTAAACCAGTCGGGCGTATGCAGGCAAATAAATTCATCGGCTACCGTACGCATTTTTTCGGCAGCGCCCTCCGGGGCTACGGGCACGGCCACCACCAGTTTTGCCGGATGTTGCCTGCGCAGCAGTTGCAGGGTGGCCAGCAGGGTTAGGCCGGTGGCAATGCCGTCGTCCACCACCAGCAGGGTTTTCCCTTTCAGTTGCAGCGGCGGCTTGCCTTTGCGGAACCGTTGTTCCATTTCCTGCAGGCGTTGCCGCACGGCGGCGGTTTCCGCTTCAATGTAGGCGGCTCCCACAGCCGCTTCTTCCTGCGGATTGAGGATGCGGTCGTGCAGGCTGCAGGCGCCGATGGCATATTCGCGGTTGGTGGGGTGACCGATTTTTTTCACCAGCACCACATCCAGCGGCAGCTGCAACTCCCCGGCCAGGGCAGCCGCCACCGGTACGCCGCCACGGGGTATGGCTAATACCAGGGTGTTGGGCTTGCGGGCATACTGCTGCAAACGGGCCGCCAGTGCCAGCCCCGCCCGGGTGCGGTTGGAAAAAACGCGGCTCATGGTACAAAAGAATCAGGCTTCTGTGGGAAGATGGATGTGCTGGCGGAACCAATCGGCGGCCAAAAAAGCCACTTGCGCCAGGGTACCGGGCTCTTCAAAAAGATGGGAGGCTCCGGGTACCACCGTCAGTTCGTGGGTGCAGTGGAGGCGGGCTGCCGCTTTTTCGTTCAGGCGCAGCACCTCGGGGTCGTTGCCCCCCACAATCAACAGCACGGCAGCACGCACCTGTGGCAGGGCAGCGGCTGCCAAGTCGGGCCGGCCACCCCTGCTTACTACGGCCTGTACCTGGGGCAGTTGCACCGAGGCCAGCAAAGCGGCCGCAGCACCAGTGCTGGCGCCAAAGTAGCCAATAGGCGCATGTTGCACTTCGGGCCGGCGCTCGGCCCACAACGTGGCGGCTATCAAACGCTGCGTCAGCAAATCGGTATTAAAACGATTCTCGGTGAAACGATCTTCTTCGGGTGTAAGCAAATCAAACAAAAGGGTGGCAAAACCCTGCTTGCGCAGAAAGCTGGCCACACGTTGGTTACGCGGACTTTTGCTGCTGCTGCCGCTGCCATGGGCAAACACAATCAAACCCTTCGCGTCGGGTGGTATCATCAGGTCGCCGGGCAGCTGCACCCCTCCCGTTCGTATCTGTGCCCGAATGTGAATGCTTTCCATACCTCCTAATTTTTGGTAAACCTACGCAAACCGGTACCCCTTGTGCCATGACGCATAGCATTACCCGGGGTGATTGGCAGCAGCACCCGCTTACGGCCCTTCGCCATCGGGCGGCGGCTCGTAACCCGGCGTATCGAAGGGATCTTCTTCATAAATGGTTTCTGCATCGGGCAACGCATCATCCGAAGCAGCAAAGTCGGGCGATTCGGGTGGGCGATGCGGTGTTCCTTCGTCCGGTGGCGGCGAAGGCGGCAGGTTTTCCTTTTTGTCGAGCATGACTTTCGGTTTTAGGTGCGCAATCGTTACGGCCGCCATGAAAATAGCAGCAACGGGCGGCCGCTTCCAATGACCCGTATCAGCAGCAGGGGTGAGCCGCATGGTACTCAGGACCGGGGCGCAGGCACATCGCGGAAAAACGTTTCGCCTTTGATAAGCCAGGAGTAACCGAAGGCCAGCAGCGCAATGGTTTCCAATACAAACACCGGCTTCAGGTGGCGAATGGCGCTATAGGGTTGTGCCGGCAGCAGGCTTACCACAATCAGCAATACCATGCAAACCACCATAATCCACCCGCAGGTTTTGTAAATGTTGTTGCGAATCTTTTTATTGCCCTGTATGGGCCCGCGCTGGCTGGTTTTTGTAAACAAAAACAGGCAAAAGTAGGTAAGCGTGCCAAAAAACAGCAAGGCTGCCCCGTAGTGAACGGCATTCGACAGATTGCTGCCGGACCAGGAAAGGCGGTTGCACGATTCGGCGGCAAAGCTGCCAAAACTCGTAGGAAACAAGGCCACCAGCAGCGCACTGCCGGCCGCTGTTTTGGCGGCATACTTATCGTTGGCATCGTACCCGTTGTACGAAAACAAAAACAGGCTAACGGCGCAAAGCGAACCCACAAACACATCGCCCAGGGCCGAATAATAAAAATGGCTGATGCTGGGCGGAAAACGACAATCGCGTTCCAACAACAGCCAGCCCAGCAACAATACAAAAGGCAGGGCCATGCCCAAAATACCCACGGCTTTGCGCAGCGTTAGGTAAGAAATAACAAGGGATTGGGAATTGGAACGAGCCATAGATTTCTATTTGAATCCATTAAAACAGCGTGTCCGGTTGCAGGTAACCGGGAGTAAAAAATACCGAAAAGCCAGGCCTTCTTTCACCATAAACGAAAATTTTTCACGGAAAACGCAACTTTTTTGCACGCAACTCTTTTGCAACATATTGAATAACAATAACATAGCAAAGAAACCCCTGCATAGGAGCCGATATTTTTAAAAAATTCATGGTACTTTGTATTGCATAGTACCCTTTTTTACCTTAGCTTTGTATTGTTATTTGATCAGGAGGTGTAATGCCGGGCAAGCCGGCTTCGCAAGCAACCACATCCTGTAACCTGTAAAACCTCGGTTATGAACATCGAAAACACACAAAGTCAGATGCGGAAGGGGGTATTGGAGTTTTGCATCCTTTCGGTGATTAAGCGGGGCGAGGTATATCCCGGCGACATTATTGAAGAGATGAAAAAAGCCAACCTCACCCTGCTGGAAGGTACCCTGTACCCCCTGCTCACCCGCCTCAAAAATGCCGGCCTGCTCACCTACCGTTGGGTAGAAAGCAGCAGCGGCCCCCCGCGGAAATATTTTTCACTTACCGAAAAAGGCGCCGCTTTTTACAAAGAACTCGAACAAACCTGGAACGATATGGTCCACTCCGTAAACACGGTAACGCGGCAGCAGGGCCCGCCTGCCGCACCCGTTAGCGGAACAACCCTGGATGTACACCCGCAACAAAAGCAACTTTAACCACCCCAAAAACTTTCAAAATGAAAAAAGTCATCAGCATAAACTTCAAAGGCCGGGTGTTACCCATCGAAGAGGCAGCCTTTGAACAATTGCAACGCTACATCGAAAGCCTGCGGCGCTATTTTGCCAACGAGGAAGGCCGCGATGAAATCATCAACGACATTGAAGACCGCATTGCCGAGCTGTTTGGCGAAGAACTGAAAAACGGAGTCGCCTGCATTACCGAAGAAATTACCGAGCGCATACTGGCAGGCATGGGCCGGGTGGAAGATTTTGAACAAATGGATAAGGAAGATGGCAGCGGCGCCACTTTTTCCGCAACCACCGCCACGGATGCGCCTCCAAAACTGGATGAACCCCGGGGCAGCTTTTACCGCAACGCCAACGATAAAGTACTGGGCGGCGTTTGCAGCGGCCTGGCGCACTACCTGCGCATTGACCCCACGGTGGTACGGGTGCTGTTTGCGCTTATTACGCTGGGGGGCTTTGGCGCCGGTGTGCTCATTTACCTGGTGCTGTGGATTGTACTGCCTTCGCAACCGCTTGAAACCAACATCCGGAAGCGGCTGTTCCGCAACCCCGATGAAAAAGTGGTAGGCGGCGTGGCCAGCGGTTTAGCCGCCTATTTCAACATACCGGTATGGGTGCCCCGCCTGGTGTTTGTACTGCCCTTTTTTGCAGGCGCCCTTACTTCCATCTTCCGGAGTGCATGGTTCCCCTTCGATTTTGAACCCGTGTTTCTTACCGGCGGCTTTGGCGGAACCATCGTTATCACTTACATCGTACTGTGGATTGTATTGCCGCTGGCGCAAACCCCTACCGACAAGCTGCAAATGCGGGGCGAAAAAATTGACGTGAACAGCATTAAAAACGCCGTGCAGGAAGAGTTGGGCGGCGCGAAAGAGCGGGTGAGTGCCGCCGGCGAACAACCGGCACAGGGTAGTCCAAAAGCGGGAGACGCAGCCGGCGGAGCTGCCCGGCAATTTGCCGCGGCTGCCACTCCGGTAACCACTCGGGTAAGCAGGGGCCTGGGCCATGCCATTGGCGTACTTTTTAAAGCCTTTTTTCTGTTTATCGTGGGCATTTTCACCTTCGCGGCCCTGATGGTGCTGGTTGGCCTCAGCATTGCCCTGATAGCCACCTACCCGCTAAAAGATTTTGTGCTCGAGGGCACGCTGCAAAACCTGGCCCTGTGGGGCACCCTGCTGTTCTTTTTGCTGACACCGGTGTTGGGCGTTTTCATCTGGCTCATCCGCCGCATAACCGGGGTGCGCAGCAAAAATCCCTACCTGGCGTACACCTTTGGTACCCTGTGGGTGCTGGGCTGGCTAGCTGCCACGGTACTGATTTCGGGCTTCTTCCGCAGCTTCCGCAGCGAAAGTTTTGTGGAAACCACCCTGCCCACCACGCAACCCAACGGCAACAAATTACTGGTAACCGTAACCGAACCTCCCATCCGTTACTCGGGCACCTTTGCCTGGATGAGCGACGACAGCGAAGGTTTTGATATAACCAACGATACCATGCGGTACGCCAACGTAAAAGTGCGGATTGAAAAAGCGGCCGGCAGTGCGTACAACGTAAAAGTGCTGCGCTACAGTTTTGGCAACAACCGCCGCGAAGCCGAAGACCGGGCGGGCAAAATAGTGTTCAACGCCGCCGTGCACGATAGCGTGCTGGCCCTGGGCAGCGGCCTGGCCATTGACAAAAACAGCGGGTTTCGCGGACAAAAAGTGCTGGTGGTGGTAAAGGTACCCGAAGGCGGAAAAATCCGCTTCGATGAATCGGTCGAACAGCAGCTGCATCCCTTCAACATCCGGGTAAACGGCAGCTACAAGTGGAAGCGCTACCGCAACGAAGTTGACTTTGATTTTGACGAATACTTTGATTACGAAACCGGAGTGGATTACATCATGACCGCCGATGGTTTGCGGAAACTGGATGCCGATGGCAATGTGTTGCCCGATACAAAGAACCACTCCGGCAACGATACCCCTTCGGCACCCGATGCACCGGCAGCCCCCCCGGGCGAACGCTACCGCTACCGGCCCCAGGAAAACCGCAAAACACCGGCTGCCCAAAAACAGATTGTTGAAAATGCCTTCGATGCCGGCACGTTGCAACCCTTAACCCTGCATGTTTTGTAAACCCATGCATAATCCCGAACAGATGCAACAGCATTCGCTTCGGGGTTAAAGTTGGACACACACAGCCAACAAAGTCCCCAATGCTGTGCCACAGCGGAGGGGACTTTTTCTATCAGCTCCTGTTTTACCGGATACAATCTTCTTTCGGCCGGGTTTACCTGCCTGCGTTGCCGTGCGGCAATCGTTGTTTTGGGGCAAAACACAAATACCCGGTTGCTTACAACTGGTGTGCCCGCCTTATAACTTAGTTCAGTGTAACGGGCTGCACCTTAAAATCGTGCAGGTTGTAGCGCAGGCCGGCAACGGTAAGCTTGCCGTTTTGGATGCGCTCTTGCAACAGGGGCGATTGCTCGTGCAACTGCCGCAGCCCGTGCCGGATGTTGGCATCAATGGTATGCTCCAGGCGATGGGCATCGCTCATGGGTATGGCTTTTACTTCGGCCTCCTGGCGCAGGCTGTCCACAATGTCGCGTATATGCCCGGGAGCATCGCCACCTTCTACATACGCTTTCACGGCGCCGCAGTTTTCGTGCCCCATCACCACCACCAGTTGTACGCCCAGGTGTTCTACCGCATATTCAATGCTGCCCATTTCCACACCGCTGATGATGTTGCCCGCCGTACGAATCACAAACAAATCGCCAATGCCCTGGTCAAAAATCAGTTCGGGCGAAAGACGGCTGTCGCTGCAGGTAACCACCACTGCAAAGGGATGTTGCTGCTCGGCCTCTTTGAGGCGGTGCTCCAGGTCTTCATCGGGGTGGCGGGAGCGCAACTGGCTAAACCGCTCATTGCCCTGCAACAGGCGGGTAAGCGGAGGCAGGTTTTTTTCGGCGGCTGTTTGGTCGTTCGGTGTGTTACACGAAAAAAGAGTATAAATGAATAAAGCAGCTAATATAAATACATATCGTCGCATCATTAAGCAAAATTAACAAGCTAAGCGTGCAACTATTGTAATACAAATCACCCTTGTAATTCACAAGAGTCAACCCTATGGTTTTACTGTTTAATTAAACGCATGGGAGCAGTATTGCTGTTCCATTGCAGCAGGTATATGCCGGCGGGCAGGTCGCCCACATACAAGGGCTGCTGCCCTACTCCCTTCCAGCGGCGCAGGGTGGTACCCTGTACGGTGCGCAGGGTAATTACATCGCCGGGGCGGGCCGGGTGCCGCACCAGTTGTACTGTATGCGTAGCCGGGTTGGGTACCACCGTTACGGTTGCCGCAGCAGGGGTGCGGTTGCTTACGGAAGTGGTAATGTTGGCAAACAACCATTGATACGCCGCGGCAAATTCGCGGCGCCAGTACCACTCGCTGTGGGCGCCATCGGCATCCACTTTTGATACAAGGGAAGCGGCGGGTAGGCCCCGGTTGAGCAGGCGGGTGCTGATATTGTTCATATTGGGCACCATGGTGGCCGACTCGTTTTGACCGGCCAGGTGGTACACCCGTAATTCCTGCAACGGGGTAGTACCGGTGCTTACATAGTTGTTCAGGTCGTTGAGGGCAAACCAATAGGCCGGACTAAAAGCGCCCACCCGCCCGAACACCTGGGGGTAGCGTACGGCGCCGTAGGTAGAAATAAGTGCCCCCATGCTGCTGCCGAAAAGGGCGGTATGGGCCGCACCGTTTAAGGTGCGGTAATGGGCGTCGATATAGGGCTTTAAGGTTTGCGCAATAAAATCAATGTACGCCGCCCCTTCGCCGCCGCCGTATTGCGGATTGTTCCAGGGCGAGTATTCGTTGAGCCGGCTGCCGCCGCCGTTATCAATGCCCACCACAATGGCGCCGTAATCGCCGTTGCTGTGCAGGCTGTTCAGGGTTTCATCTACCTGCCACTCGCCCGCAAAAGAAGTGCGGGCATCAAAAAGGTTTTGCCCGTCGTGCATATACAATACCGGATACCGCTTGTTGCTGCTGTGGTAATCGGGGGGCAGGTACAGCCAAATACGGCGGGTGCGGTTGTTCAGCTGCGGCATTACAAAGGCCGGGTTCAATACCTGTACGTTGGGTGCGGCGGTAGAGCCAAACAAATCCTTCCAGCTTTGTATGGTAAGGTTTACGGTTTGCGGCCCGGCACCAAAAGTAAAGCTGCGGTTCCCGATTTCTTCGCCGTTGGGGCCGCCCTCCACCGTTTCCCAACCGGTGCCCCGGGTGAACTTGTACAGCACGGTGCCCGTACCCTGCGGAATAACAATCGTGGGCACGCCGTTCGCATCGCGGGTAAGCGCATAGGCCGGATCGGCCGGATTCCAATTGTTGATATTGGAGGCAAAGTATATGGTGGCGCCTGCAGGGGTATTGGCAGGCAGGCCGGTAATGCGAAGCGTTACCTGTGCTTGCGCCAACAGGGGCAGCAGCAACAGCAATAAATGAAAACGGCGGGCAAGCATGCAGTAGGTATTTTAACTGGAATCAAAGATACCCGTTGGCTGCAACATGTTCACAAAGAAGCCGCTGAAGCCGCCACGACAATTGCGAAAAAAAGATGGGGCAGCACACCACCCGCTCCGCCGGAGGTGTTAGCAACAGCCTTTCACCTTTCTCCCTTAATAATCCACCACCTGCTCTTCAATGTGGTCGGGCAGCTCGCGCCACTCGTATTGCTGATTGCGCAGCTGGGGTTCAAAGCCGGCTTCGCGGATGGCGGCCTGAATGCTTTTGTACGTAAAGCGATGCGGCGCGCCGGCAGCGCTCACCACATTTTCTTCGAGCATGATGCTGCCAAAGTCGTTGGCGCCGGCATGCAGGGCCAGTTGGGCGGTTTGCTTGCCAACGGTAAGCCAGCTGGCCTGAATGTTTTTAATGTTGGGCAGCATGATGCGGCTGATGGCAATCATGCGAATGTACTCTTCGGCCGTAGTAAGGTTGTGCACACCGCGGATGCGGGCCAGCAGGGTATCTACATCCTGAAAGGTCCAGGGTATAAAGGCCAAAAATCCGTTGGCGCCTTCGGGTTTGCGGCTTTGTACTTCCCGCAGTTTCACCAGGTGTTCAAAACGCTCCTGCAGGGTTTCCACATGGCCAAACATCATGGTGGCGCTGGTGGTAATGTTTAGCTTGTGTGCCTCGTGCATTATGTCGAGCCACTCCTGGGCGCCGCACTTGCCCTTACTGATGAGGCGGCGCACCCGGTCAACCAGTATTTCGGCGCCGGCGCCGGGCAACGAATCGAGGCCGGCTTCTTTCAGCGCCAGCAGCACCTCACGGTGGGTACTTTTTTCGAGCTTGGTAATATGCGCTACCTCGGGAGGGCCCAGGGCATGCAGCTTAATGTTGGGGTACAGTTGTTTCAACTGTTTAAACAGGGTGGTGTAAAAGTCGAGCCCCAGTTCGGGGTGGTGGCCGCCCTGCAACAGCAGCTGATCGCCGCCCCAGCGGATGGTTTCTTCTATCTTTTTCTTGTAGGTTTCAATGTCGGTAATATACGCTTCGGGATGGCCGGGTATGCGGTAAAAGTTGCAGAACTTACAATTGGCAATGCATACGTTGGTGGTGTTTACATTGCGGTCAATTTGCCAGGTAACCTTGCCGTGGGGCACCTGCTTTTTGCGAAGTTCGTCGGCCACATACATCAATTCGGTAAGCGGGGCGTGCTGAAACAAGTGCATGCCCTCTTCGATACTCAGAAATTCAAACCGCAGGGCTTTTTGATATAAATCGGTCAGGTTCATGGCAGAAATTGTAAACCAGCAAACGCAAAAGTACGGGGCGAACCTGTACCCGCCTCGGTGTGTTTATGAAAAAATACTTGCCCAAAAAGGTAAGTTTCTGCAATATTGAATTATGAAGCAGGCCTTTGTACTGGTTTCTATGCTTTTTGTCGTTGTGGCGCTGCAGGCGCAGCCTGCAGAAACCTATCCCAGCGCCCGGTTGCTGGCCCGCTTTAAATTTGAGCAGCTCAGCGGCGGCCTGGTGGTATTGAAGGCTCGGCTGGATCAGCACCCCGATACGCTGAACTTTATTTTGGATACCGGCAGCGGCGGTATTTCGCTCGATACCTTTACCGCCCTGTACCTCAACCTGCCCCTTACCCCTACCGAACGAACCGTAAAAGGCATTGGCGGCATTAAACCCCTGCATTTTTACAACGGCGGCATCCTGCACTTTCAGGGGCTTACGGTTGAAAACCTCGACTTTCACATCAACGATTATGAACTGCTGAGCGAAGTGTACGGCATACGGGTAGATGGCATCATCGGGTATTCGTTTTTCCGGCGGTATATAGTGCATCTCAACTTTGACGAGCAAATCATCAGCGTGTATAGCCCGGGCCGCTATCAATACCCCAAAAAAGGCGTTTTTCTGAACCCCTCGTTTGCCAACATACCGGTTACCCGCCACGAAATTGGCGATGCCCGTTCGTTTTTCTCCAATTTTTACCTCGATACGGGAGCCGGGCTTTGCGTACTGCTTACCACGCAGTTTGTGCAAGACAGCGCTTTTTTACGCCCCGGCCGCAAAAAAGTGAGCACCCAGGTTGAGGGCTTGGCCGGAAAAATTAACATGCACATTTCGGTAATGAAGTACCTGCACATTGGCAAATACCGCTTTAAAAAAGTACCCATCCACATTTACAACGATTCGCTGAACGTACTGAGCTACCCGTACCTCGTGGGCCTGCTGGGCAACGACCTGCTGCGCCGCTTCAACATGGTAATCAACTACCCCGAAAAACAAATTCACCTCGCCCCCAATTCGCATTTCAGAGAACGGTTCGATTACTCGTACACCGGCATGAGCATGTATTTTATTGACAATAAAGTTATTGTAACCGAAGTGCAGCAGGGTTCGCCGGCCGATAAAGCCGGACTGCAGCCGGGCGATGTAATTTTTGGCATCAACGGAAACTTTTCGAACAATATTCTGCAGTATAAAAGCATGCTGCAACAACCGGGGCAGCGTTACAGTATCATCATTTTCCGCAACGGACAGCCCCGCATGATACAGTTGCGGGTGGGCTCCATTTTACGATAAGGATAAAATACTGCCGCAGTTTTCTGTGCGCCATCAGCGGCATTTTCCGAATTTTGCCGGCCGGCGGTGCCGGAAATGCAACCCCATCATTATGATCCAATTTGAACGCTTTACGTTAGCCAACGGCCTGAAAGTGCTGGTGCACGAAGATGCCTCTACCCCCATGGCCGTGGTAAATGTTTTGTACGATGTAGGCGCCCGTGATGAAGATCCCGAGCGCACCGGCTTTGCCCACCTGTTTGAACACCTGATGTTTGGCGGCTCGGTAAACATACCCGATTACGATGAGCCCCTGCAACGCGCCGGTGGCGAAAACAATGCCTACACCACCAACGACCTTACCAACTACTACTGCCAGCTGCCGGCCCCAAACCTCGAAACCGCATTTTGGCTGGAGAGCGACCGGATGCTGAGCCTTGCTTTCAGCGAAAAAAGTTTGGATGTACAACGCAAGGTGGTTTGCGAAGAGTTTAAAGAACATTACCTCAACAAACCCTACGGCGATGCCTGGCATAAAATGCGGGAACTGGCCTACAAGGTGCACCCCTACCGCTGGATGACCATTGGCAAAGAGTTAAAACATATTGAAGAAGCGCAACTGGCCGATGTAAAAAATTTCTTCTTTAAACACTACACGCCCTGCAATGCCATACTGGTGGTGGCCGGCGCGGTGAAAACCGATACCATACGGGCCTTGGCGGAGAAATGGTTTGGCCCCATACCCGCGGGCACCCGTTATGTACGGCAACTGCCGCAGGAACCCGAACAAACCGAAGCCCGCCGCCTGGAAGTGGAAGCCGATGTGCCGCTGGATGCGCTGTACAAAACCTGGCACATGGCCAGCCGCATGGAGCGGGGCTATTACGTTGCCGATGTGATTACCGATATTTTGGGCGGTGGCGCCAGCAGCCGCCTGTACCAGCGCCTGGTAAAAGAGCAGCAGTTGTTCAGCAACATCGACTGCTACCATTTTGGCAGCCTCGATGCCGGCCTGCTTACCATCGAAGGCAAGCTGGTAAAAGGCGTTACCCCCGAAGCGGGCGAGGCAGCCGTAGAAGCCGAACTGCAACAACTGATGCAGGAGGCTGTTCCCGAAAAAGAATTGCAGAAAGTAATCAACAAAACCGAAAGCACCATTTTGTTTGAAGACCTGAGCGTGATGAGCCGCGCCAACAGCCTGGCATTTTACGAACTGCTGGGCGATGCGCAACTCATGAACGAAGAACTGGAAAAATACCAAAGCATTACCCCGCAGGAAGTGCTCGAAACCTGCCGGCAACTGTTTCGTCCGCAAAACAGCAATACGTTGTACTATCGGGCAAAAAAATAATTGCAACACCAACCACACATGCAACAACAAAACAACAACACGCTGAACCGCAGCATTGCGCCCCCTTATACCGATGCCACTGCACTGGAATTGCAGTTGCCCCCCTGCAACCAATTTACGCTCGATAACGGCGTGCCGGTATATGCCATTAATGCCGGCACACAGGAAGTGATGAGCATTGAATGGGTATTTGCAGCCGGCAACTGGTACGATACCCAGCCGCTGGTAGCCGCCACCACCAACTTTTTGTTGAAAAACGGCACCCGCAACAAAACCGCCTTCGACATTAATGAGCATTTCGAATACTACGGCGCTTTTTTAAACCGCAGCTGTTTTAACGAAACGGCAACCATCAGCCTGCACACACCCGTAAAACACCTGCCCCACTTGCTGCCGGTGGTACACGAAATGCTTACCGAAGCCACCCTGCCGCAAAACGAACTGGATATATACCGGCAAAACAGCAAACAACGGCTTTCGGTAAACCTGAAGAAGTGCGACTTTGTAGCCGGCCGCCTGATTGACGCGTATGTTTTTGGCGAAAAACACCCTTACGGTGTGTATAGCCGTTTTGAAGATTATGATGCGCTGGAGCAAAGCACCCTGGCTGCTTACTACGACCGCTACTACCGCAACGGCCACTGCATGCTGTTTGTGGCCGGCAAATTGCCCGCCAACATTGAGCAGCAGTTGAACCAATGGTTTGGGCAGCTGCCGCTGAACCGGCAACCCCTGCCCGATGTGCAGCATGTGTTTACCCCCGCCGCCGAAAAAAAATACCGCATCATCAACGACCCCAACGGCGTACAGGGGGCCATCCGCATGGCACGGCCTTTCCCCAATCGCCACCACCCCGACTTTACGAAGGTGCAGGTGCTGAACGCCCTGTTCGGCGGCTTCTTCGGCTCGCGGCTCATGAGCAATATTCGTGAAGACAAAGGATACACCTACGGCATACACAGCTACATCGTTAACCACATACACGATACGGCCTGGATGATTAGTACCGAAGCCGGCCGCGATGTGTGCGAAGCCACCCTGCAGGAAGTGTACTACGAAATGGAACAACTGCGCAACGAACCGGTGAATGAAGAAGAACTGCAACTGGTGCGCAACTACCTGATGGGCGGCACCCTGGGCAGCCTGGACGGGCCCTTCCAACTTATTGCCCGCTGGAAAAACCTGGTGCTGAACAACCTCGATGAATCGTATTTCTACCGCTCCGTAAACGATATCCGCACCATTACACCCGAACAACTACAGGAACTGGCCAACAAATACCTGCAGCCCGATGCGTTTTATGAGTTGGTAGTGGTGTAAACAGGGTAACATTTGTTTTTAAACCACAAAGACACCAAGGTACAAAGGGGCACGGAGAGAACTTTCAGTAACTGGGGTACATAATGCCCCTCGTGGAATCGTTGTGCTCCTTGTGGTTTACAAAATTTTACCACAAAGCGCACAAGGGCTTACACAACGAACGCAAGGTTTTTTGCATGGGAGTATGTTTTGAACCACTAAGACACCAAGGCACAAAGAGGCACGGAGGGAACTTTCAGTAACTGGGGTACATAATGCCCATCGTGGAATCGTTGTGTTCCTTGTGGTTACTGGTTTTACCGCAAAGCGCACAAGGGCTTACACAAGGAACGCAAGGTTTTTTGCATGGGAAGTATGTTTTGAACCACTAAGACACCAAGGCACAAAGAGGCACGGAGGGAACTTTCAGTAACTGGGGTACATAATGCCCATCGTGGAATCGTTGTGTTCCTTGTGGTTACTGGTTTTACCGCAAAGCGCACAAGGGCTTACACAACGAACGCAAGGTTTTTTGCATGGGAGTATGTTTTGAACCACTAAGACACCAAGACACAAAGTAGCACAAAGAATTGCGAATGCTATCACCAAAAAGCGATTCTTTTTGCACCTTGTGCTTTCTTTGTGCACCTTGTGGTTTACAAAATTTTACCACAAAGCGCACAAGGGCTTACACAACGAACGCAAGGTTTTTTGCATGGGAGTATGTTTTGAACCACTAAGACACCAAGACACAAAGTAGCACAAAGAATTGCCTATGCTATCTCCAATAGCGACTCTTTGTGCACCTTGTTCTTTCTTTGTGCACCTTGTGGTTTACAGTTTATACCAGAAAGTATTTTTTGAAATTTCAAGCTGCTTCCGGGAGCTTCTTCTTCAAAATTCGCATTTCCAAATACTGCTTACATACAAAATGCATTCATCAATACCATGCTGTAAAACGTCAGCAACAACGCAATAATCAATAATTCAATAATCAAATAACAGACATGGCCCGGCTTGCCTCAAAAAGCGTAACTTGCAGCTAACACCGCTGCACATGAACTTCCTCCTCAAAGTACTGATAACGGCCGTGAACGCATTTTTACTGGCCTACCTGTTACCCGGCATTCATATCCGCGATTTTTTAACCGCTATCGTAGTGGCCTTTGTGCTGGCATTGCTCGATGCGGTAGTAAAACCCGTTTTGGTATTGTTTACCCTGCCGGCCACCATTTTTACGCTGGGCTTGTTTCTGTTTGTCATCAATGCCGTCATCATTCTTATTGACGCCTACTTTGTGGGCGGCTTCGAAATCAGCCCGCCGAAATTCTGGTATGCTTTGTTGTTCAGCATCCTGCTCTCCATCGTCAATTCCGTAGTACATAAAATGATTCGGGGCAGTAATGAAAAAGGCGTTTACTGAAGCCATATTTTGGCCGTAAACCGCTGCTGGCGGTTTTCGAGCCGCACCTGGTGCAAACCGGGCCGGTAATTTGCCAACGGCAGCCGGTATTCGGTTAACTGCTCATCTACCAGCACGCCTTTCACCAGGTTTCCCTGAAAGTCTAGCAGCTTTAATGCAGACCGGTTTTGCAGCCGCGGAAACTGCAGGTGCAATACCGCACCGCTTTGTTTTACACGAAGCAAACTTTCGGGTTGCAGGGGTACCGCCGATGTAAACAGCAGCAAACAAAGCGCCCACAGCAGGCATCGTGTGGAATACGGCTGTAAAAAACGGGTGGTTTGGTTCATCAGGAGTATTTTTGGATGATGGATTTTCAACGCAAAAACCTTACCAACCCCGAATTAATCGCCATTTACCGCCGGCTTTTATTGCCCCGCATGATTGAGGAAAAGATGCTGGTATTGCTACGGCAAGGCAAAATCAGCAAATGGTTCAGCGGTATTGGGCAGGAAGCCATTGCCGTGGGGGCCACGTTGGCCCTGCAGGAAGACGAGTGGATTATGCCCCTGCACCGCAACCTGGGGGTGTTTACTACCCGCAACATGCCCCTGCACAAACTGTTTATGCAGTGGCAAGGCAACCAGGAAGGCTACAGCAAGGGGCGGGAACGCAGCTTTCACTTCGGCAGCCGGCCGCATCATATCTGCGGCATGATTTCGCACCTGGGTCCGCAATTAGCCATTGCCGATGGGGTGGCCCTGGCGCATAAGCTCCGCAAAGAAAACAAAGTATCGCTGGCCTTCACCGGCGAGGGCGGCACCAGCGAAGGCGATTTTCACGAAGCGCTGAATGTGGCGGCGGTATGGGACCTGCCCGTCATCTTCCTCATCGAAAACAACGGCTATGGCCTCAGCACCCCCACCCACGAACAATTCCGGTGCGAAAAACTGGTTGACCGTGCCCGGGGCTATGGCATGGAAGGCGTTCAAATTGATGGCAACAACATACTAACGGTGCTCGATACCGTAAAAGGCGTGCGGGAATACTGCATCCGTGAGCAGAAACCCTATCTAATCGAGTGCATTACCTTCCGCATGCGGGGCCACGAAGAAGCCAGCGGCACCAAGTACGTACCCAGGCACTTGTTTGAAATTTGGGAGCAGAAAGATCCCGTAAACAACTACGAACAGTTTTTGCTTCGCGAAGGCGTACTGCGGCAAGACGACATCAATCACATTCGGGAACAAACCAAAGAGCATATTGAGCAGGAACTGCAAATTGGCTTCAACGCCCGGCCCATTGAAGTAGATACCGAAAAAGAGTTGGCCGACCTGTTTGCTCCCCTGCCCGCAAGCGTGATAACCTTGCACGAGAAAGGAAGGCAACTCGAGGCAGGCACTGCCGGCAACAGCAGTGAAAAACGTTTTATTGATGCCATTAAAGAAGCCTTATGGCAAAGCATGGAGCGGCATCCGCAACTGGTGCTAATGGGCCAGGATATTGCCGAGTACGGCGGCGCCTTCAAAATAACCGAGGGCTTTGTACAACAATTTGGCAAAGAGCGGGTACGCAACACCCCCATTTGCGAAAGCGCCATTGTAGGCGCAGCCCTGGGCCTGAGTATTGAAGGCATGAAGGCCATGGTGGAAATGCAGTTTGCCGATTTTGTGAGCGTGGCCTTCAACCAGATTGTGAACAATTTAGCGAAAATACACTACCGTTGGGGCCAACATGCCGATGTGGTGGTGCGCATGCCCACCGGAGCCGGCGTGGGTGCAGGCCCCTTTCACAGCCAAAGCAACGAGGCCTGGTTTACGAAGGTGCCCGGCCTCAAAGTGGTTTATCCTTCCACACCTTTCGATGCCAAAGGGTTGCTCATTGCCGCATTGGAAGACCCCAACCCGGTACTGTTTTTTGAACACAAGGCCCTGTACCGCAGTGTAAGCGGTGCGGTGCCGGCAGATTATTATGCGGTTGCAATCGGTAAAGCCCGCCACGTACGCAGCGGCGATGAGCTGAGCATTCTTACCTACGGCGCCGGTGTACACTGGGCCGAAGATTATGCGGCCGCCCACCCCGAAACTTCCATTGATATTACCGACCTGCGCTCGCTGGCGCCGCTCGACTACGATGCCATACGCACGGCGGTACAACGTACCGGCCGGGTATTGGTGCTGCACGAAGATACCCTCATCGGAGGCATTGGCGGCGAAATTGCCGCCTGGATTGCCGAGCATTGCTTTGAGTGGCTCGATGCGCCGGTTATGCGCTGCGCTTCGCTGGATACACCCATACCCTTCAATACCGAACTGGAACAGCATTTTCTGGCCAAAGCACGGCTGCATGAAACGGTGATGAAGCTCATGGAGTATTAAGCTTAAGGTTTGAACCACGAAGGCACAACAACATGAAGTTAGAGATTGAACATGCAGACGTTCAACTTTGCGCCTTTGCTACTTTGTCGCTTTGCGTGAAAAATTAACCGCAGAGAAAGAAGAAACAGAGGATTGCGCAGAGGTACTCTGATTTTCAACCTGCCTCATCCGGCAGGCAGGTTCCCAATTCCTTTATAACTGCTCCCTGAGATACTGCTGCTCCATTTCCACAAAGCGCTGATAAAGCAACTTCGTCATTTCGCCCGCCATACCGCTGCCGATGGAATGACCGTTCACCGACAGGATTGGAATCAGCCGTTTGGTGGTACTGGTAACAAAGGCCTCGGCGGCATGCAGCAACTCATTTAATGAAACCGGCCGCACCTCCACGGGCATCAATGCAGGAGCAAGCGATAAAACTTTTTGCCGGGTAATGCCGTGTAAAATATTTTCGGAAGGCGTGAGCAACGTACCCCCCTTGGTGATAACAAAAACATTGGAGCGGGGCAGTTCGCTGATGTACCCGGTTTTCACAAACAGCACATCGTCGGCCCCTGCCGCTTTGACTTTGGGCTGCAGCCATACCCCCGTGAGGTAGTTGATGCTTTTCACTTCGGGCAGCTCCCGCACATGTGTATGGGTGATGAGCCGGAAGCCGGGATGCGGTGCGGAAGCATCCTGCATGGTAAGCGGCTGTTCGGTAATAAGCACCCGCGGGGTACCCGGCGTATAGGTGTCGGCCGAGCTGCCACCGGTAACGGTGATGCGGATGCCCGAACAGGGGAAGCGGTGCTGCTGCATCAGCAATTGAATCTGTTCTTTCCATTCTGCCCGGCTGTAGGGCAATGGCAGGTGCAGGGCGGCTGCGGAACGTTCCAGCCGGTCGAGGTGCTCATCAATAAATAACGGTACGCCGTTTTGTGTGCGGAAAAAATCAAATACGCCGTAACCACGCTGTACCGACAAATCGTTAACCGGTACCACAGCCTGTTCAAGGGGGAGCAATGTATGATTGATGATGGCGTACATAATGTGTCAAAAATAGTACTTACACAACGCTTCTGTATGCAAAAGGTAAAACAGACAGCGCGGGGTGTTTCTAAAATTTGAAAGCGGATAAAATTGCGTATTTTGTGGTATGAACTGGCAGGAACATATTTCTGATCCAAAAGTACTGTTGGGAAAACCCATTGTAAAGGGCACAAGAATTTCGGTAGAACTGATTTTGGAGTTGCTGGCCTCCGGTTGGTCGGAACAGCAGCTACTTGCAGCGTATCCTTCGCTCACCGAAAACTCGCTTCGTGCTGTTTTTGCTTACCTCAAAGCTTGTGTTGAACAGGAATTATACTTACCTATATCAGCATAAACGATGTTTCTGGCAAATGAAAACTTTCCAAGGCCCAGCATTCTTTTGTTGCGGGAAAACGGGATTGTTGTTGAAAGTATTCAGGAGCAGCTGCCCGGTATATCCGATGAAGATGTAATAAAAAATTAGCTCAACAATCAAAACAAATTATCCTGAATTTTTGCAGGGACTATGGCGAGCTTATTTTCAGATATGCCGCCTCAAATCCTCCGGCAGTTATTTACTTTAACGCGTTGTGCTATTGAATTACCAAAATCAAAGAATGGAATCTTTGAAATTAGAATGAAAAAAGTTTTTGTACCTTTTTGCGTGCCCAAAAAGGGAACCCGAGATCGATTATCCGCCTTCATAAATTTTCGGCGGACAGGCAACCCCGATCTCGGGGGCAGCCCTGATTAAGCTGTAGTACTACTGTAGTGCCCAACTTTTTGGCCCTGTTAGTATTTTCCCGATTTGGAAACCTGAATTTATTTTTACTTGTTTAATAGCACAACGCGTTTACTTTAAAGAAAAAAGTTCTGATCCGCTTGCGGCAGCTAACATGTTGCTGCAACTTTTAAACAACAGGCAATTGCAGTTAGAAAATGGTTTTACCGTAATTGATACCCATGCGGTACGCCATCGTTCCTACCACCGGCCATGATTTCCGGCAGTCATTTATTAACATACACCGAACCTTAAGTCTAAGATACCGGCAAAGTGCAGGTATTTTCTTATGGTTTCTTCTGCACTTCCTTCAGCCACTTTACCACCTGCTCCGCCGGAAGGGCCTCAACGGTGCGGCCGTTTTTGCCCCGCATGGTTTGTGCCGCAAACAGGGAGTTGATGATGGCTTCTTCCGTAGCTTCAATGGCGGCCAGGAATAAGGGCGACAGGGCATCATTTTTCAGCACCTCCTGCCGCAATACAAGTTCTTTACTTTCGTGCGGAATGCGCACCGCCGCATGCGTGGAAAAAGCAATCACGTAATCGCCGCTGCCGTTGGAGGCTATGCCGCCGGTGCGGGCCAGTCCCATAAAAGCCCGTTTCGCCAGGCGCTCCAGGTTGCGGCTGTCGAGCGGCGCATCGGTGGCCACTACTATCATACAGGAACCATCGGCCGTATGATTCAATGCATCTTTTAAAAAATACCGTTGCAGCCGTTCGCCCACAGGCACTCCATTAATCTGCAGCACACCCCCGAAGTTGGTTTGCACCAACACCCCTACGTGGTACCCGCCCAGTGATTCCGGCAGCTTGCGGGAGGAAGTGCCGATGCCACCCTTCCAGCCAAAGCAAACCGTGCCGGTGCCGGCACCCACATTGCCCTGCAGGGGTTTTTCGTTGGTGGCGTTGCCGATGGCCTGCAGCACGTGAGCCGCCGTTATGTGCCTGCCCCGTATATCATTGAGCACTCCATCGTTGGTTTCGCCCACCACGGCGTTTACCGATTGCACCTGTTCGTTGCCGGGTTGTGATAGCGTGTACTGAATGATACCCTGCATGGCCGCAGCCACCGAAAGGGTGTTGGTAAGCACAACCGGACTTTCCAGATTACCCAGCTCCTGCACCTGTGTACTGCCGGCCAGCTTGCCAAAGCCGTTGCCCACATACACGGCCGCCGGCACTTTTTGCTGAAACAGGTTGCCGCCGTGCGGCAGAATGGCCGTAACGCCGGTACGGATGCTGTCGCCCTGTATCAGGGTTACCTGCCCTACCCGTACACCCGCCACATCGGTAATGCTGTTGGCGGCGCCGGTGGGCATTAAGCCGATGCGGATGCCATAGTCGCGGAGCAACGGGCGTTGCTGGGCATGGATTTGTTGTACATTCCAATGAAAAAGGACCAACAATAAGCACGAAGCACGATAGATGGCTCGTGGCATGGTTACAAGTTTATTTGCTGCACAGCGCAGCAGTGTTTAAAAATTTGCAGGCGGTACGCTGCTATACAAAATGTTGTGGGTCATTTCTTTTGAGGAGCACTCCATTTTCTACGAATGACCACACCTAAGTTCGTTAGTACATCGCCCTCCGTATCGTTCTGAAAGCCGGCCTGTATGCCAAAGCTGAGTTTGGGGGTTTGTACCAACTGCGATTCCAATACCACCCGGTACCCCAATGCCACAGTTTGTGCATCGGTTTTTCCAAAAGTATAAAAGCCATTCGGATATAATGGAGTCGGGGTCCAATAGCCATAACTATCGGGATAGCTCGTCATTTGATAACGAACTAATGGCCCCACTATCACATTCAGGTACTGTTTAGTAAAGCCGGTTACATGAAATACCGCCAGGCCTGCTACCTGCACACCGGTGGTTGTAAAATACGGCGTTCCCGATGTATATTGTTGGGTTAGCGTTGGCGCCCCTAGGGCCCACCTCCCGTGCAGGGTTACGCCCACCTGAGCACGCAGGCTGAAAAAACGGGCAAAATTTTCTTCGTAGCCAACTGCGCCGGCCCCTCCCAACATATCGCCGGTTCCATGCGTGCTATAGCCACCTTCTACCATTAAGCTGCGGTGTTGCAGTTGTTGCGAAAAAGTGCTTCGAAATGGTGTGCCTGTTAATACGATTGCCAGCACTAAAAAAATTGCTGCCTGTGGTTTCATTCAACAAATTTTTTCACCAAATATAGTGACCACGAGTTAGGCTTTTTGTTGAGTGAAAGGTTACTGCTGTGCAGCATAGCCCGGCCCCTTCAGCGTAACGCCGTTACGCACGCCGGTATGCCGGCCGTTTTCGAGCGTCAGCTTTCCGTTAACCAGCACATGTGTTATGCCCGTGGCATATTGGTGGGGTTGTTCGTAGGTTGACAAATCGCGTACCGTTGCGGGGTCAAACACCACAATATCGGCTGCCATTCCTTCCCGCAGCAGGCCGCGATCTTTCAGTTGAAACTTCTGTGCCGGCAGCGAGGTCATGCGGCGGATGGCTTCTTCCAGTGACAGCACTTTTTCTTCCCGTACATATTTGCCCAGTACCCTTGCATTGGTGCCATAGCCCCTGGGATGCGGCACGCCGGAGCCAAAGATGCGAATGCTGGCATCGCTGGCAAACATGTTAAAGGGGTATTGCATGATGCGTTTTACATCGGGCTCGCTCATGCCATGAAACACCATGGAGGCGCCACCGTTTATCATCATCTCAAGCACCGTTTCGGCTTCGGCTTTCGCCTTGTGTTTTCTTCCCTTTATGAGATTTACCTGCTCAATGCTTTTACCGTTGAGCGTGGTATCAAAACGGTAGTAGGCAACCACCGGGTAGCTGAAATGCTTCAGCTTCCGCTTTTTCAACCGCTGCAACATGTAGTTGATTACATACGTCCGTACATCGGGCCGTTGCAAACGGGCCACAATCGAGTCTTGTCCATCGGCCAATATTTCATCGGGCAGCAGGGTGCTGAGCGATGTACTGCTGGCGGTGTAGGGGTACTGGTCAATGGTAACCTCCAGCCCTTCTTTCCGCGCCGCTTCAATGAGGGCAAGGGTTTCGCGGCTGCGGCCCCAGTTTTGCTGTCCGCTCACCTTGAAGTGAGAAATTTGTACGGGCATGCGGTTTACGCGGCCTATGTGCAGGGCTTCGTTAATGGCCGGCACCACGCTGTCGCCTTCGTTGCGAATGTGGCTGGCATACACGCCATTGTAGCGGGCCGCTGCGGCGGCCAGTTGCACCACTTCGTCGGTTTTGGAATAGGTGCCGGGTATGTAAATGAGGCCGGTGGAAAAGCCTACGGCCCCATCTTTCATGGCCTGCTCTACCAGTTGTACCATGCGCTGCAGTTCGGCGGCATCGGGGTCTCGCATAGCCCGGCCCAGCACCGCACGCCGCACATCGTTATGGCCGATAAGCGCTGCCACGTTGATGGATAGGCCAATGCTGTCGAGGTAACGGAAGTAGCGCTGCATGTCCACCTGCGAGGAGCCGCAGTTGCCGGTGATAACGGTGGTTACACCGTCGTAAATAAAATTGGTCGCTTCGGGATGACGGGCCTCTTCGCCTTCGATATGCGTATGCACGTCAATAAAACCCGGTGCCACAATTTGTCCGCCGGCGTCAATGATTTTGGCAGCAGCATTCCGGTTTAGTTTACCGATGGCTGCAATTTTTCCGTCTTTCACCGCCAGGTCGGCATAATACCAGCTGTTGCCCGTGCCGTCCAAAATTTTACCGTTGATAATGAGTACATCATATGCCTGTTGTGCATAAGATGCCAGGGACATAAGCAGTAAAGGAATAAAATGCCATTTCATGTGCAGAAGTTATGTGTAAAAAGTTTATCGGCTATACGTAAAAGCAAACACTGCTGCATTATTTGTTGGTTGCGCACAATGACGCAACGGGTACAACAAAAGCAATGTTTCTTAAACCCCGGGGTCCCTTGCAGGAGACCCCGGGGAACGATAATATTTTTCCGTTGGTTATTAGAACATCGTACAACTGCTGTGCAGGTGCAGTTATCGTCAAAAACAGAAGCGGTATAATGATCCATTTCATACGTGGGAAGTTATAAGTGATGCATTTGCATCTGCAAAGAGAGGAGCGCTTTACTTTAAGGCAAGTGTCCGGAATAAATCTTTGTGTTCCTTCGTGTCTTTGTGCCTTGGTGGTTCAATCATTTCACCGCAAAGTCGCAGAGAATTACAATTGTTCCTACATCAGAACGACCGTAAACCCAAGCACGCCTTCAGCCTTTCAGTCTTTCAAACCCTGTCTTTGTGCCCCTTCGTGTCTTTGTGCCTCTGTGGTTCAGGCCTTTCACCGCAAAGCAAAAAGAAACAAAAGTTGTAGATCTGCTGGTAAGAATTCACCAACTACCAATAACCCAATTGCGAATTCCCTTTCAACCACGCTGCGCAATCCTCCGTTTCTTATTTCGCTGCGGTTGGTATAGCGTTCACATACCCGGCCGGTAGCTCCGCTCCGTATGTTGCAACACATCTTCTTTGTAAAACAGCACTTCTTTAAACCGGCCCTGGGTGTACATTTCCAGCTGATCGGAAAAGTGTTTGCTGGTGGGGTCGCCGCTGTTGCCGCCGGCCAGTACCGATTTGGCTTTTACCTTCGGCCCAAATTCTACCGCACACACAAAGCTGTTGCCGCTTACGCCGTAGCGCTTTACCGTGCCGGGAAACGTGCGGCTGTTGTATGCCGGCAGCATGCCCCAGGTGCCCGAGGCAAATGCAACGGGGTGGCTTGGCTGCCGATCATCGTGCTGCGCCTGTAGAGCGCCGCTGATGCGCTGAAACCGGTTCAATTGGCCCCAGGGCACCTCCCAGGTTCCGAACTTCGATTTTAAATCGTTGATTACGGTGAACAGAGGCTGCAGCAGCTGCGGCGGTGTTGCCGTAGCAGCAAACTGGCGGGTTTTGCTTACCTGGTCATCTTCACCTTCGTCCACATACACACGGCTGATGTTGCGGCCCAGCAACTGCGCCCATTCAATGGCCAAAGTGGTGGCAATGCTTTGCTCCGCAACATGATAGTCCCAGTTGCGCAGCACGGCCACCGGCGCCTGCAGCTGGGTAAACAGGGTATCGGCAGGCGCCAACTGATCGTACGCCCTGAGCAAGGCGGGCAGCAACACTTCAAATGCCGTAAGCTTGCGGTTGTAGCCGGTGGCAATTACTTTGTCGAGTGTAAAATCTTTTTCGTTTTGCAGCAACCGTACTGCGTTGAGCCCGCGGAAATTCTCACCATCCGGCGCCATGTAACGGGGATAGTTTTCTTTTTTCGGACTGGCGCTGCCGCTCACCGTAAAAGGAGTTGAGTTGCAGTTTTGAATCCACCCCGTAGCGGGATTGATGACGTAAATATTTTCATCCCACTTATGCAATCCCTTCCACTCTGTGGCAGCAGTACTGCCGTCCATTACCTTACTCCAGTTGAGCAACGGATCGCGGCGGGGTATAAAATTGCCGTGCCAGTACGCGATGTTTCCCTTATTATCGGCATACACGGTATTGTTGGAGGCGTTGGCAACCAGGGCCATAACCTTTTTAAAATCTTCTAAGCCTTTGGCCTTGGTGCGCAACCAGCTTTGTATAAGGCCGTTCATGCTGCGGTTTACACTGCGTACTGCTATTACGGCTCCATCGCGTTTGGCCATGATGGGGCCATGATGGGTGTAATAGGCCGTAATGGTTTTGCTTTGCAGGCCTTCCGCCGTTTTATAGCGCAGCAGGATGGTTTTGGTGGTAACATTCCGCCATTGGTTATCGAAGCGGTATTGCCAGCCATGTCCGCTTTTCCGAAGGGTGATGCGGTACATATCGCTCACATCCACGTTGTTGCTGGTGTGCATCCAGCCGCAGTACTCGTTAAAACCCTGGTAAATGAAAAACTGACCCCACGTAACGGCGCCATATGCATTCATGCCCTCTTCGCTTATCATATGCACTTCGGGCCGGAAATAGAAGGTGGTGTGCGGATTGATGTACAAAATGGCGTTGCCCGATGCGGTACGCGAAGGCGCAAAGGCAAAACCGTTGGAGCCGGCGGCATCTCTTTTTTCCTCCCGCTGCTGCAGATAGGCCCAATCGGCGGCGGTTGATTGCAATTGCAACGCAAGGGGATTGCTGTTGCTGTACAGTTTTTTTACATCCTGCTCGGTAACATCCCCGGTGCTGATGGCGCCAATGCTGCCATCGGTCCACAGCAGCGGATACCAGGGCTGAAAGCGGTGCAACAGGGCCGGCTTTGTTTCAGGATGCGTGTGTAGGTAATAGTTGATGCCATCGGCCCAGGCCTGCAACAGGGTTTTGAGCCAGGCCGGCGCTTTTTTATAATCGGCCACGGCCTCGGCACTGTCAATAATGAGGCGGATGTACAAATCGTTGTACAATTCGCTCTCGCCCATGATTTCGGCTTTACGGCCCAGCTTTTCGATGTAGTTCATTTCTACCCGCTTAAAATCATCTTCGCACTGGGCATACAGCAAACCAAATACGGCATCGGCATCGGTTTTGCCGTACACGTGCGGAATGCCCCAGTGATCGCGGTGAATGGTAATGCGGGCCGCCTGTTGTTTCCAGCGGTTGATTTCGGCAGCGGAGAAAGGTTGTGCCGGCAGGGTAACAGGAAGTAACAGCAGGCTACAGAAAAACCATTTCATCATACAAAATCCGGTTCGTGATGTAATACCGATAAAGCTACGGCATTACGCCACGCAGTACAAACCGGAATCAATCTGCGGCAGCCGGAATTACAGGAGCGGCGGGGCCGGCGGGCTTCTTCCGGCGCCAGTCGGGCTGCCAAAAGAAAAACCAGCGCAGCGTGTGGTTGCGGCTGTACTGAAAGCCGCTGAGCCGTTGCTGATACACCAGCATGTATCCGAAATCAAAAGCCAGTGCAGGAGTTACCTGCTGCCGAATGCCGGCAAAGAGGCGGTTTTGATCGAAGGTGTTGTACACAATATCCGGACCGCTTTGCAGTAAAATTTCATCAATCACATTCAGGGCAGGCACATAGCGCTTCTCGCTGAGCGGAAGGGTGAGGCCCACCATATAACGATAGCGATTGGTGTAGCGAATCTCATCTACCGGAATAAAATTCACCACCTTCTGCTGCCAGCGCTGTTCCAGCCGTAAGCGGTGCAGCAGTTGTACCTTGCCCATCCGCTGGGTAAGTACGGCCTGTTCGATCAAACGGTTTTCGTTCGAAAACAATTCGGTGGCGCCGCTGCGGTTGGCCAGCCATAAATGGCCGGGTCCGACCGAAACCGCCAGGTTGGGCAGTACATGATACACCGGTGCCGCCCGCACAAAAAAGAAACTGTTGCTGGCCAAAAAATCGCTGCGGCGGATGTGCACATCGGCGGCTACACTCCATTTATCGCTGAGGCGTGCCTGGCTGTTGATGCTCCACCAAAAATGGGTTTGCTCCTGCACCTCCCGGGGGCGTTGCGCAAGAGCGGTAGCAACCTGTAGTATGAAAAGCGCAAGCGCTGTTGTTATTTTCATGAAGCACAAAGGTAACGGCTTGGTGTTTGTTGTTATCTGTTTTTGCGGCGCAGGCCGCTGCACATTCCGAAAGCTATTACGTGGCCGCAAGGACACCCTTCCAATCAGGTTGTTACGGTATTCATCCGTCAAGAATTTTTTACTGTTTCCGACACAAGCGATTCTCGTTTTCGAACGGAAAAACGCATTGCGATAAAAGCACGCATAACAGATCCGATGGATTAGGGTATGATTACATGTGAACGTGCGGAGGCTTATCGTTGCAGCACTTGCCAGGGTGTTCGCATGCAAAACCCCGCCGGTGGCGGGGTTTTGTATCTGGCTTCAGTTTTTTGGGTTCTTATAGTCCGTTTTCATGTACAGGTACGAAGCGCAGATCTTTCGTTTCATAGGGCCGTCATTAAAAAAGGGCCATCGGATTTTGGATTACCAGGTTTTTTGTAGGATTTGGATACGCCGTCGTTTGATTGACAATTTAAAGCTACAACGCGCCTTTTATGCTACCCAATATTTTGGCGTCATTTCCCGCAAAATCAGTAGCCTCCCTTGCCGGATACTAAGGACTCTTACTTAGGGCAGTACTACTTACTTTGTATATACAAGCAACTGCAAAAGGCACGGCCCAAATGAATACGCTGAAAAATGAAGGGAGGCATAGGATGCTTCGGCATGGTAGAAAATACGAGCCCCCGCCGTGGGCGGGGGCTCGTATCTGGCTTCATTTTTTGGGTCTCAACAGGTACTTTTCCGTTCGGGTACGAAGCACAGATCTTTCGTTTCATAGGGCCGTCATTAAAAAGGGCCATCGGATTTTGGATTATCAGGTTTTTGTTAGGATTTGGATCGGTTGTCATTTCATTGACAATGTAAAATTACATCACGCAAAATCCGGTTCCATGCTTTTGTGAGTCTTTTCCGTAAAATTCAATACTGGTACTGTCGCCCGGTAAATACTCTCCCTTACAAATGACGGTAGCATGACGGTTGCTATCAACATAAACAGCCACCGGAGCTGTTGCACAGCCTTGATTGCATTAATCAACGAATGGGTATTGGTGAAGTTTATTGCCGGTAAAAAACTGATTTACGGCAGACAGAAAGATGCCCCGCATCAGCAGGGGACCTCATGTAACCTATGTCACAAAACGTTCTTCTTTATTGCTTACAGCACCTGCGGCTTTACGGTACGGCCTGCCTGCTGCAGTTCGTGCAGTACGGCATCCCAAAGTTGCTTGCGCAATTCCAATGCCCGTTTACTGTAAGTGGCAGCCTCCTGCCAGCGGGCTGCATCGTTGCCGCAGAGTTCCTGTACCATTTGCAGGGCCAGCTGGCTGTGGTGGTCGCCATCCACTTCAATATGTCGCTCCAGGTAATAACGAAAAGTGGATAGTTGCCGGGGATATGCTTCCGAAAGGCGTACCACCAGCTCATGAAACATGTCGGGTATCAAATCTTCCCGTCCAAACGTAAATACGGCAGCCTGCACATGTACGGGGGCCTGCTGCACCAACTCAAACGTAAAGCCGCAAAACTGTTGCACCGCCTCGGGCAACTGCAGTTGCTGCAAGGCCTGTTGTACCGGAACACCATTTTGCAGATGCAGCAACAATTGCTGCACGGGTGTAGCATCGGCACCCATTGCTTCCATCGCCTGCAAATACAACTCAAAGTGGCTGACGCGGTTGCCGTCAGCGTCCACATCACTTTCTTCGCCGGTAACAATTTCATTAATCAGGTAGCGGGTGGCTGCACTGCCGCGGGGCACCCAAGGTACCTCTACACAGGTGAGGTTGCGTTGCAGGCTTTTGAGCAAACTCATAAAATCCCAAACGGCAAAAACATGGTAGCGGGCAAATACCTGTAAATCGGCTGGGGTTTGCAGCTGCGGATATAACGGATGGTGTATGATTTGCTCACGTACGGGGGCAATGGTTTTCAATAATAGCTCCTGATGCATACTTAAAAATTTTTGCAAAGAAACACGCCGTTGCACAGAAAGTTTGACCCCTGCGATGCAAATGAAAAAATTTGACAATTTCATGAGCAAGCGATTGTGAAGCAAAAAACAATGGCAGGCCGGTGGCCTGCCATTCTACGTAGCAACTTACCCCGCAGGGTTTTATCAGGAGCATCCCGCGTATCGGTTTTTCACCTGTCGCCCGCTTCGGGCAACATCCGTCTTTCCTCGTTGGGAATCATGGCAACTGCCAGTAACAAAGCAGCGGCCATCAATATATACAGTGCCTTTTTCATATCTGCGCAACCGATTACATTTTGGTATGCACCTCCGGTATGCAAGTTACAGCTACAGCCTGCTGCGGTCAATGACGGAAGTCAGTATGTGCCGTGAGGAAGGAAACATCCCACCGAAAATCAGTAATGATGCGGTTATCGGCGGAAGTATTTTGAACGTTAGAACGTGGGTAAAGAAAAGGACCCCTGTAATTTATAAATTGAATTCTCTGCGAATTTTTTCATATCGCAACACCGCTTACTCTTTGCGGCACACCAGCAAATACCAGCCATGATCCAGCGGCAGGTAGCCGTAATCATAACAAAAGTTGTACACCTGCCCTTTTTTGTTGGTGTACTGGTGTGTAAAGTACCGGAAATGAAAACCCAGCAAATTCAGTTTGTCGGCATGCACCTTGGCCATGCCTTCCTCACCGGGAAGTAAACTGCGCAAAATGCGGCGGTTTTTTTGCAAGGCCTGGTTGATGCGGCGGACGTGGGCATCGGCTCCCGAGGCCGATTTCAGCATGTTGTTGTAGGCGTTGCGGCAACTGTCGTCGCAAAATTTTTTGTCGGCCCGGCCCTTTACGGTGCGTCCGCACTGCAGGCATTTTTTTACGGGAGCTTGGCTCATAATCAAGATGTTAGATGCTGTAAAATACGGAAAATATCCGTGTAACAAACGCTTAACCTGGTTATATGCGGATAAAAGTGGATAAAAACCGACTCGGGCGGCAGGGCCGTTCCAACTTTGTGTTGTCAATCGGAACTGACGTCGGCCGGTTGACTGAAATACAAAACCTATTCATCACCGCACGGCCCGGAATACGGCACGGCACAAAACGAACAACCATGTACGCATTAAAAAACAAAGTGCAACTGATTGGCAACCTGGGCGCTGCCCCCGAAGTAAAAACCGTAAGCGGCGGTAAAAAAATGGCCCGTTTCAGTATGGCCACCAACGAAACCTACCGCAATGCCAAAGGCGAAAAAGTACAGGAAACCCAGTGGCATACCATTGTTGCCTGGGGTAAAATTGCCGACATCGCCGAAAAATACCTTACCAAAGGTTCGGAGGTGGCTATCGAAGGCAAACTGGTGAACCGCAGCTATACCGACAAAGACGGCACCAAAAAATACATCACCGAAGTACAGCTGAACGAGCTGCTGCTGCTGGGTGATAAGAAAAGCTGACCGGCGTTGGATTGCTCTAAAAGCAGTGGCCGTTGTACCTGCCTGGCCTGGCCGGCATGTACCGGCGGGGCAATAATGAAAAACACCCGCTTTGTATGGCTTTGTAATTAAGGATGGGGGCCGGAAACATTTATTACAACAAACCCGGTTTTCGGCCTTCCATCCGTTTTCTGGAAAGAAGCACGGGTAGTTTGAAATCGCTTACCGCAATTCCCCGCCTGCCGTACATTTGTTTACACCATGAACCGCCTCATCATCAACGATGCCTTTCAACTGGCTTTCCGCTTTGTAACCGAAACGCAGGAATCGGTTTTTCTAACCGGCAAAGCCGGTACGGGCAAAACCACCTTTCTCAAATACCTTAAGGAAAACAGCACCAAAAACATGGTAGTGGCGGCGCCCACCGGTGTAGCCGCCATCAACGCCGGAGGGGTTACGCTGCACAGCCTGTTTCAACTGCCGCTGCATCCGTTTGTGCCAACGCCCGGCCATCGCAAAGAGCTGGTTGCCCGCCGGCACTACGGCAAACAAAAGCTGCAACTGCTGCGGAGCATCGAGTTGCTGGTGATTGACGAAATCAGTATGGTACGCTGCGACGTACTGGATGCCATTGACGCTGTATTGCGCAGCGTACGCCGGCAGGCCAACCTGCCCTTTGGCGGCGTGCAGTTGCTGTGCATTGGCGATTTGTTTCAGCTGCCGCCCGTGGCACAACAGGCCGAATGGCAGCTGCTGCAAGAGTATTACAATGCTCCTTACTTTTTTGAAAGCCACGCCATAAAAGAACTGCAGCCCCTGCTCATTGAACT
Organism: Lacibacter sp.; assembly: GCA_046297415.1. Classification (GTDB taxonomy): domain Bacteria; phylum Bacteroidota; class Bacteroidia; order Chitinophagales; family Chitinophagaceae; genus Lacibacter. The sequence continues at coordinate 57,244 of JBKBIL010000004.1, read as the reverse complement.
TACCACCGTTTACCGGCAAAAAGACGACGCTTTTGTGCAGCTGCTCAACAAAGTGCGCAACCATGAAATGACCGATGCCGATTTTGCCACGCTCAACCAACGCTATCTTCCGGATTTCCGGGCGCCGCAGGGCCAACCTTACATTACGCTTACCACGCACAACCTGCAGGCCGACCGCATTAATGAGCAGGAGCTGGAACGCATTAACGCCCCCCTGTTTACGTATAAAGCTGCCATAACCGATGATTTTCCGGAAGGCAGCTATCCTGCCGAGGCCAACCTGCGGCTGAAAGTAGGCGCACAGGTGATGTTTTTGAAAAACGATACCGCAGAAAAAAAGTATTTCAACGGAAAAATCGGCATCGTTAGCCATTTGAGCGAAACCGAAATTGTGGTGGATTGCGAAGAGGGGCCGGTTACGGTTCATAAAGAAATCTGGAACAACATCCGCTACACCCTGAACCGCGAAACCGAACGGCTGGAAGAAGAAATACTGGGCAGTTTTGAACAATACCCCCTACGGCTGGCCTGGGCGGTTACCATTCACAAAAGTCAGGGACTAACGTTTGACCGGGTGATGATTGATGCCGCGGCCGCCTTCAGCAGCGGACAGGTGTATGTGGCGCTGAGCCGCTGCACCCGGCTGGAAGGATTGGTGCTGCTGCGCCGCATACCGCCTACCGCCCTCATCAGCAACCCACAGGTGGTGGAAGGCCAACAACAACTTATGCACAAAGGCAGCCTGGCCGAACGGTTTGCCGGCGCCCGGCTGCTGTTTACACGCAACCTGCTTGAGACGGTGTTCCTGCCGGCCGTCCCCCAACAAAGGCTGCATGCCATACAACAACTGCTGCAGGTACACCGGCAACAGGTACAACAAGGCACCGAAAACTGGTTGCAGCAAACCGAACAAACACTTGCCGATTTGCGGAACATAGGATCCCGGTTTTTGGAGCAGGCCCAAACATTGTTGCAGCAACAGGCTATGGTAGAAGAAAATGCTGTACTGCAGCAACGCATTCAATCGGGCGCAGCCTATTTTCTTCCCAGAGTGGGTAGTTTGCTGCAAAACCTGCAGCAACACCCGTTTACAACCGAAAGCAAAGAAACAGCCGCCGAACTGGATGGGCTGCTGGCCGAATTGTATAACGAACTGCACCTGTGGCAGTACCTGCTGCAGCAGGTGCAGCAGGGCTTTTCGGTTCCGGACTTTCTGAAAACGAAACTCAACTACCGGCCCGTTACATTTACCAAAAGCAGCTACGCGGCAGCACAGGAAGCAACGGCAACAACCGCGGCTGCCGCATCACCATCGCAGCCCGAATTGTACCGGATACTGCGGAGCTGGCGCGATGCCATCTGCAGCGAACAAAACATTCCGGTTTACTTAGTGGCCGGCGGCGATACCCTGCAGGAAATTTGCACCTACCTGCCGCAAACCAAAGAGGAACTGCTGCGCATTAAAGGACTGGGGCCCGCCAAGGTGAGCAAATGGGGAGCCGACCTGCTGGATATTGTGAGAGATTACTGCGGCGAGCACCAACTGCAAAGCCGCATGCATGAACACCCCGGTGCAGCCGGGCGTCAAAACAAACCGAAAGAAGCAAATGAAAAAAAGGCCAGCCATCTTCTTACTTTAGAACAGTTGCAACAGGGCAAATCTCCCGAAGAAATTGCAGCTGCACGCAGCCTCACTACCGGCACCATTGAAAGTCATATCCTGCGCTTGATACAGGAAGGCGCGTTGCAGGCAAAAGATTTTCTGCCACACGAACAGCGAATCCAAGAAATGGAGGCAGTTATCAAATCGGCTCCCGATGCGGGCATTTCAGAATGGAGAAAGCAGTTGGGCGATGATTACAGTTTCTTCGAAATCAAATTAACCGCCTGGCTGTTGGAGCAGGCGATGATGAAATAACGATGGGGTATTGCAGTTAAAATTTTTTACAATCATCTGCCTCTATTTTCGCCACAAAATTTTTTTGCGGCAGTCGAATGCTTATGAAGACAGCTATATGACAAGCTACTCTTTAAACAGAAACGCCAAACAGGTAGCCCACGCCGGCCGATAGCACCATGGCAATGGTTCCCCAAATTACAATGCGCAGGATGGCTTTTTGTATGCTGGAGCCACCGGTTTTTGCCGATACGGCTCCCAGTAAAATCAATGAAACAATGGTAAAACCATATAAATAGTATTCCATACCGGCCACCGGTGCAAAAAGCACTACCAGCAGCGGTAACAAGCCACCTGCCGAAAAGGCCGCACCCGATGCCAGAGCCGCCTGTATGGGTTTGGCCTGACTGATTTCGTTAATACCCAGCTCGTCGCGTATGTGAGCGCCCAACGCATCGGCAGCGGTTAATTCTTTGGCCACTTGCAGGGCCGTTGCCCTTGAAAGGCCGCGGCGTTCGTAAATCTGTGCAAGTATTTCCAGTTCCACTTCGGGCATTTCACGCAACTCCTGCTTTTCCCGCTCAATGTCGGCATGCTCCACATCGGTTTGTGAACTTACCGAAACGTATTCGCCCGCCGCCATGGAAAGGGCACCGGCCACCAGTCCGGCCACGGTTGCCAGCACTATCGGTTCGCGGCTGGTGCTGGCCGTAGCCACGCCTATTGCCAGGCTGGAGATGGAAATGATGCCATCGTTGGCTCCGAGTACCGCTGCCCGCAGCCAGTTGCTGCGGTGGATGTAATGACTTTCGAGGTAATTATCAATGGTAATTTCTTTGCGTGCCATACCCGTAAGGTACAACAAGCCGCAAATAGGTGGTATAGGTTTCTGAAAATAATAAGGGCGGCCGTAGCCTTGCCGCCCTTTTGTTGTATTTCGATTGTTTGCTGCTTAAATTTTTCCTTTCAGAATCATTCCCCAGTATAAACGGGGCAGCACTTCTTTTTTAAGCTGGTACATGGTCCATCTCTCTTTGCTTTGATCAAAGGGAAACGTTTCCATCGGTTCGTTGTTGTAGTCAAATTCGGCCAATACCAGTTTGCCGTACCCGGTTACCAGCGGGCACGATGTGTAGCCGTTGTACTTTTCGTTCAGCGCATTGCCCTGCAACAACAGTAAAATGTTTTTTGCCACCACCGGCATTTGTTTGCGTATGGCAGCACCGGTTTTGGAAGTGGGCAATCCGGCCGAGTCGCCCAGAGAGAAAACGTTGCTGTAGCGCACATGCTGCAGGGTGTGCTTATCTACATCCACCCAACCCGCTTGGCTAGCTAAGGGACTGTTTTTAATGAAATCGGGTGCCGACTGGGGCGGGGTAACATGCATGATATCAAACGACACCCAGGTTTCCTGATCCTTGTTGTCGTTTCCGATGCCAATGAACTTCGCCCGCTTATTTCCACCATCTATTTCCACCAGCTTTTCATTGAAGTGCAGTTTAATGTTATTGCGTTTCACCACTTCCAGCAGGGTTTTTTCATACTTAGGCACTGCAAATAATTTTGCACTTCCGCTCCAGTATTCAATATTGCATTGTTGTAAAATGCCTTTTTTACGAAAATAATCGGCAGCCATATACATGATTTTATGGGGGGCACCGCCGCACTTAACCGGTGTATGCGGGTTGTGAAATATAGCATTGCCGCCTTTAAAATTTTGAATACATTCAAACGTGTACGGTGCGGTTTGAAAACTATAATTGCTGCACACGCCATTTTTGCCCAGTGTTTCTTTCAGCCCTTTTATGGCATCCCAGTCTAACTGAATGCCGGCTGCTACCACCAAAATTTCATACTTAATGGTGCTTCCGTCATCCAGTGTTATTTCATTTTGTTCGGGATTAAAACGCTCACACCGGTTTTTTATCCAGGTTGCATTTTGGGGTATGTAATCGGCTTCGTTGCGAACCGTGTCTGCAATGTTGAATACACCGGCCCCCACCAGCGTCCATGCGGGTTGATAGTAATGTTTGTCGCTTGGCTCTACAATGGCCAGGTTGAGTTTTTTATTTAACCGAAGCAGATGCGCCGCCAAAGATAAGCCGGCATTACCGCCTCCTACAATAACAATTTGGTAGGATTTTGTCATACTATAAAATTTTTGAAGGCAGAAGTTTTTTATTTAAACGTTACCAAACTGTAACATTTGTCACACAGTGTTAAACTTTGAATTTTTGAAATACTATAACAACGATACCGTTCAACAAAAACTACCTCATTTAATAGCAGCTACCGTTCTTCGGTTAACAGGGCAGTTTTCTGAATAGCGTAAACAGATTTACGGCAATGCTTTTTGCAAGCGGTACAACACGTGCAGAATTTCAGCTGCTTGTAACAAATGAGAATTTCAACGATTACGGGTAGCCGAAAAATTGTAGCCTCGTTTTATCAAAACAAAAACCTGTTTTAACGAAATCACCTTCCCATATACACCATCAGTATCTGCACATCGCTGGGGTTAACGCCCGATATGCGGCTGGCCTGGCCGAGGGTAACCGGAGGGATTTGTTACTTGTTTTTCTTTAACGTGTTTTTCAGGAAAATGTCTTTGTATATTCTCAAATTGGCAATATAATGCGGCCCTCTGTTTGCCAACGTGTATTTGGGCATGGCAGGTACAATCATAATCCGGGGTTCTATATATAAGCGGTGCAGCAGCTTACTGTACCGGCTCAGTTCCATACCACCAAACACCGTAACAGCCGGGTACATCATGTTAATTCTTTGGCCAAGCAGCGCCGGTTCTCTACTTTCAATAAACGATTGAAAAGCATTCATTACAGATACCCCACCTCCAATATAAGCTCTTGCACTATGTTTCAGATCTTTGGGTGGTTTTGTAAACCACATAGCTTCAACGTGGTGATCTACAATCCATTTGCCCCTTTCCATTATAGAACTAAGCAAAGTGCCCGTTACGAAAGTGTCTTGTAATAATGTCTTCCGCAATACGGGCAGATAGTTAATGCCCCATCTGTCAGAAACCATATAACGTACCCCAACAAGCGGCACCAATGCCATTTGATTACTTTCGTGAAAATAGCTGGCACTTGGATTGGCGTATTGCAAGGTTGCTGCCGAGAATGTGTTTAATATCGTTTGGGCGTATGCGCCTGCACTTAAGTACCAATCGCCTTTTTGATAAAATGCATGTTTGATTACTTTGTTACGGCGGGTTACAATACTATCAGCCGTTTGTGCATTGGTGCTTGCTGCAATGCTAATGAATAAAATTGTGGATAGATATTTTTTCATAATTGTTGTGTAGTTACTTCTTGTTTTTTTTGTTTTTCGGAGAAATGAAAACGATAGTACAACGATGAGCCAAATCGCAGCCATTTAATTTCTTTTGAATAAAGATACTGCCCCCATTTTGGTATATACTCAGCTTTTAACTCAAGCATAAGGTTTCTTGAAAAACCATATTTGCCGATGCTGCGCCCCATTTGCGCAGAAAAACTCGCAGCCTGCATTTGTACGGTAACGTTTGCAGGATTAGGATCCCATAAAGACGACCTTAATTGTGCATCAAATCTTTTTCCAATATTTATAACATTGAATCCGGCACCATAATAAAAAACATGCCGGGCTTTCGGTTTGTTATATTTGTTCACATGAATTCCCTGCGTCCAAAAAATACTAGGCTCTCTTTTCCTAAATACATCGTTACCAACTCTATATGCGTATGAATAAAGTTCCCCTTGACCTAAAAAGCTTTGAAAAGAAAATTCAATGTTTTTTTGTTTGATTCTATAACTTATTCCCCCCCGAAACTCAATCCGTGAAAATCCACCTTCACCAGTTGCATCTCTACTTAAAAGCAAAGAATTACTATAATTTTCAAATGCTTTTGTATTCGAAAAAAGGGGTGTGTGGTAAGTAGCGCCTACGTTTATAGTAAGTTTATTTTTTGAAATTTGTGCGTGCCCGTTTTGTACATGTAAAACCAGAAAAAATAGACAGATTTTGATGCATTTCTTTTTCATAGTGTGTGCTGAAAAAGGAGCTGTATCAATAACAGATACAGCTCTGGTCAGTTTATGAAGTTTGATATGTTATGGAATGTTACAAACAAATTGTATCTGTTACTTTGCTCGTGAAGTAAACTCAATTGAGGGGTGGTTTACGTTCGTGTTTCTGAAATTGTTTATTACACCATTTTCATTAGGGGAAGAATGTCTGAAATAACTCCAGTAATACGGAGACTGTTCCGATCTATATTTTAAAGGAAATATTTGATTTGATCCAGGTGCCGGATTCGGAATTTCAGCATACTTCTCAGAAGGCCAGGCATCCCGTTCAAAAATTACGTAGTACAGGATGTTGCCAGAAATTTCATTAACCCTTGCTGTACAGTTTACATCATACGAGGGTTGCAGCCTGCTTCTGCAAAAGCCGTTCCAGTCTTTAAAGTAATCCCAGTTTATTTCTACATTAGCCCTATTTCGTACTTCGCTACGAGAGAATTTTCTTATTAAAACCCCGTTGCCTTCATCAACACACTGCTTTACTTTGCCTTGCGGGGTTTGAAACTCCCGTTCAGTTCCTTTTTCAAATGTGTACCACCCTTGTACTTCGTTTGTAAATGGGTTTCGTGATTCTGGATGAAACCAACTACTAAATCTTCTGATATGAACATCTGATTTGCCTGCAACAAAACTTTCTTTATGTTCTTTTATTTTCATGTGTTGAAAATAACCGGTGGTAACCGGACCATTGCACACACCGGGAAGTGAGGTAGGAACAAAATTGTGTATGACGGTATATGTGCCATAATTCTCATCTTCGTTTAAACCCAGTACCCATACCTCATGGTTCTCTGCATACGCACTGTCAATCATCAAATCTGGAATTGGAGTTAAAACATCATCTGAATTTAAAGTATAACCCGGGTAAGAAGTGGTGGTTTCGTTGCCATCGAAAATTATAAATTCAGGAATACTTTCACCATCCGTAGAAAGTGTTTGGTTTAAGTATGTTGCGTTTTCTTTGGCGGCTAAACGGGGTATATAAATTTGCGGCTCCCAATTTTCTTGCTCAAGATTTTGGAAAGCGTTATATCCATTCAACAACTCTGGTGTTTTTAACAACGGGCCAAATTCTGGATGAAGTAATAAGGTTTTTATCAAAACATTATAGTCTCCGCCTATTTGTTTCGATGCCTCGCTAATCACATACTTTCTAAAATCGCTGTTCTTTTTTGCAACTATGGCAACAGTAGTGGCAATCTTTAAAAGGTTTTCTGTTCGGTACCTTCTTTTTTGGGTTAATGTTGCATTTGCGATATTTTCTTTAGTTAGTACCTCACTTTCCACCGGGGGGGGGGGTAACATTAATTGTTTTGTTACAGGCACCAAACGTTGCCACAGCAGCAAGCGCCAGAAGTGTTTTTTTGATTTTTTCCATAAAAAATTTTTAACATAAAACAAACAGGATTTACAGTTTGTTTAACAAAGTAAAAAAAGCGCCCGGCTTTAACAATTATTTATGATTTTTTAGTTTTTTGAACAATCCAAAACTTTTTCCACGTAATGCTCACCTTCCCATATACACCATGAGTATCTGCACATCGCTGGGGTTAACGCCCGATATGCGGCTGGCCTGGCCGAGGGTACGGGGCCTTATTTTTTGTAATTTCTGAAGGGCTTCGGCACTGAGCGAGGAAAGCCGGGTATAATCAAAATTGGAGGGTATTTCCAGGTCTTCGAGCTGGCTCATGCGCTGCACCAATTCCCGCTCCTTTTCAATATACACATCATACTTTACCTGCACTTCGGTTTGCTCCAGCACTTCTCGGTTATAGGTTGCCGTTAGATGCTGCAGTGCGGGCGCTGCGGCGGCCAGCTCGTGCAGCGCAATGCCGGGGCGCAACAGCACCTGGGCCGCTTTTTGCTTTTGGGTGAGGGGCGCGCTGTTTTTCGATTCGAGGAAAGGATTGATTTCTTCGGGGCTCAGCACCACTTCGGCCAGTATTTTTTTGAGCTGCGCCACCTGGTGCTGCTTGTCACGCACCCGCTGCATGCGGTCTTCTTTGGCCAGGCCCAGTTTGTACGATAATTCGGTAAGGCGCAGGTCGGCATTATCCTGCCGGAGCAGCGTCCGGTACTCGGCCCGGCTGGTAAACATGCGGTAGGGCTCATCGGTTCCCTTGCTGATGAGGTCGTCTATCAACACCCCAATGTAGGCATCGCTGCGTTTTAAAATCAGCGGCTCTTGCCCGTTGATTTTCAGGTGGGCATTGATGCCCGCCATCAGGCCCTGGCAGGCGGCTTCTTCATACCCGGTGGTGCCGTTGATTTGCCCGGCAAAGAACAAATTTTCTAACAGCTTGGTTTCCAATGAGTAATGCAACTGTGTAGGCGGAAAATAATCGTACTCAATGGCATAGCCGGGCCGAAACATGCGGCAATTTTCAAAGCCGGGCACCCTACGCAGGGCTTTATACTGCACTTCTTCGGGCAGTGAGGTGGAAAATCCGTTTACATAAATTTCCACCGTATGCCAGCCTTCGGGCTCTACAAACAGCTGGTGGCGGTCGCGGTCGGCAAAGCGGTTGATTTTATCTTCAATACTGGGGCAGTAACGCGGACCGGTACCCTGTATGCGGCCCTGGAACATGGGACTGCGGTCGAAACCGGTTTTCAGTATATCGTGCACTACATCGTTGGTATAGGTAATAAAACAACTGCGCTGCTGTTCGGGCTTTATACGCTCCACATCGAGGTACGAAAAGCCGGTAATTTCCGGATCACCCTTTTGCTCTTCCATTTTTGAATAGTCGAGGCTACGCCCGTCTATGCGGGGCGGTGTACCGGTTTTCAGGCGGTCGCTTTCAAAGCCCAGCTCCACCAACTGCTCGGTAATGCCGGTAGCGGCTTTTTCAGCAATCCGCCCCCCGCCCAGTTGTTTTTCGCCAATATGGATGACGCCGTTTAAAAAGGTACCGCTGGTTACCACCACGGCTTTTGCCTGTATTTCATGGCCCAGGCCGGTAATAACCCCGTAACAGCGGCCATCTTTTACCAGCAGTTGCCGCACCATGTCTTGATAAAAATGAACATTGGGCGTTTGCTCCAGCATTTCCCGCCAGGTGGCGGCAAAAAGCATGCGGTCGTTTTGCGTACGCGGACTCCACATGGCCGGACCCTTAGAACGGTTGAGCATGCGAAACTGTATCATGCTGCGGTCGCTCACAATTCCGCTGTAGCCACCCATGGCATCAATTTCCCGCACAATTTGCCCTTTGGCAATGCCCCCCATGGCCGGGTTGCAGCTCATTTGGGCAATGGTTTGCATGTTCATGGTTATGAGCAGCACTTTACTGCCCATATTGGCAGCGGCTGCGGCCGCTTCGCAACCGGCATGGCCGGCACCTACTACTATAATATCGTATGTGGGAAACATGGAGTGCAAAATTAACCGAAATAAACGGCCTTAGTCTTTTCCTAAGCTTCTTATTAAGGCCGCCTCTTTCACAACTTCTGTAACACTGCGTCCGCTATTCAATAATTCAAACTCGTAATTACCAAAATTTGCTGCATGCACCAGGTAATCCATATGCTCTTTAATGAATTGCCGTTGTGCTTCGGTGCCGATACTATTTGAGATTTCGATGGCGGCTATTTTATCAAGAAATTTTTTGCAAACATCGTAGCCGGTTGCATCATAAATTTCCTGAAAATAGGCTTTTGCCAGAAGCAGGTCTGCTCTGTTGCCTCGTTCTTTATTTTTTGGGTGGGCTTCCACCCTAATGTTCGTAAAGTTCCAGCAAAGCTTGAGGTCTTCTTCGTTGTCAAAGTCAAAGTAGGTTACCGGAACAATGTGATCAATCTGCCACGCTTTTCCATAATTGGACCAGGATAGCTCACCCGTAAACTGCATTTCGACCCAACGACGCAGGCTTTTAAAATCTAACCCAAAATAAACGGCATATTGTGACGCTATGTGACCATTCAATATGTAACGCCTTAAGGCAATCTGCCATTTTCGCTTATCATTTTGTTTCTGTCTTGATCCAGCAAGTTCGTCAGCATTGTTTTTCAGGCCTTCCATAATACACTTGTTTTTGGCAAAGATAACGTTTCACGACGAACAGTTCCACCCTGAAACGGTGTCCCGTGGAACATCAGGGGCAGGCAAATTCCTGAACCAAAAGAGACCTTCCTTCTTTTAACTGTTGCCACCCTACCCCCATACGGCCGTAAGCCGGGTGTAGTAGATTGATGCGGTGCCCCTTGTTAGGCACATTATGGTCTATTAGCAGTACAATCAGCGCTTCAAGCGGGTCGTTAGAGCCCACATAAATATTTTCTGCAGCGCAGTGGAAGGTTCCATATTCTTTGATGCGCTGGGCAAAACTTTTGCCGGTGGCCGATTGGTGTGAAATAATACCGCCCCTGTTTTTTAAATCAATGGCATGTGCCGTGGCCATGCGGTGTAAGGCAGCATCGGGAGCCAGCATGGGTAAAGAAGTAGGTGTTTTTTTAATATCCTGCGCCAGATCTTGCACCTCCCGGGTATGCGCCTCCGGAAATTGTCGCAAAAACTCCTGTATGACCGTTTCGAAAAAAAGGGATGGGTTGCGTCGCATTATATTGGTCCAGTAAAATAGTTGTTGCTCGTAAGAAGAAAGGCCTGCAAAACCGGGCTTCCGCTCCAGCCAGTTCCAAACCGATGTATCACGAGGTGGATTATACACAAATACTTTTGCCTGAAGCGTAACAGAACCCTGGGCGGCAGCACCAACTGAAAACAAGAAGGCTAGTGAAAAAATGATGAAACGCATACTATACAGTGCAGCATTAAGCTCCAAAATACAAACGCAGGTAATGCGCTTCGCGTTCACGCATTTGCTTAATTTGTTGTGAAGATTTGTCGTTGTACCCACAGAGGTGCAACACGCCATGAAAAATTACGCGATGCAGTTCTTCCTTAAAACTGCAGCCGCCCGTACGGGCATTCTCACGTACCCGGTCCACACTTATGTAAAGCTCGGCTTCCAGCGGCGCATCCGGTTCGGAAAAAGGAAAGGTAATAATATCGGTATAATAGTTGTGTTGCAGGTAATCGCGGTTAATCTGCAGCAGTTGTTTGTCGGTACAAAATATGATGCGTATTTCCTGCAGCTGCTTTCCTTCGCTACGTATCATTGTTTGTAAAAAACGTTTCAGTTCGGTACGACGGGTAAAAGCAAAAGAAGAGGGTAGCTGATAAAAAAAGCGAATACGCTGCTGCATACAACAAAGGTCGGTAAAAAGCAGTGGACTTGCCTGTAACAGTGTGGAAAACAGATTTTTAAATATGTTTTAGCTAACCTTGTTTTACTGTTGCTTTTATAACAACTTAACAAAATCAAATATGCATTTATGCCTGGGCTATTTTATCATAGCGCCGCTTGATCCATTTTTCTATTTCAACGGCAAAAAATACAACCGATGCCATGGCAACCGCCAACAATAATTCGTCCCACGTAAGGGGTGCCGTATTAAAGAAGCGGTTCAATATAGGCGTATAAATGATGGAAAGTTGCAGAATAAAGGTGAGCAGTACCGCACCGAGTAACATTTTATTGCTGAATATTCCTTGTGTAAACAAAGATTCTTTTTCGCTGCGAATGGCCAGCACATGCCACATTTGCGCCAAACACAAAACGGTGAATACCATGGTTTGCCAGTGTTCGGTGTTCTTTACGTATAATATTTCGAATGCCTGCGTACCAACGGTTAATACCCCAATAAGTAACCCTACCCATAAAATATGATACCCAAGTCCTCCGGCAAATATGCTTTCATCGGGCCGGCGGGGCGGACGTTGCATAATGCCTTTTTCCTCCGGCTCTACCGCAAGGGCAAGTGCCGGCAACCCATCGGTTACCAGGTTAATCCATAAAATGTGTATAGGTAATAAGGGCAGTGGAAGCCCTACAAGAGGTGCCAGCAGTATGGTCCAAATTTCGGCACTGTTACCCGTAAGTATGTATTTAATGAACTTACGGATGTTGTCGTAAATGCGTCTGCCCTCCCGTACGGCTTTAACAATGGTTGCAAAATTGTCGTCCAGTAAAATCATGTGGGCGGCTTCTTTACTTACATCGGTACCGGTAATGCCCATCGCCACCCCAATGTTGGCCCGCTTCAGAGCCGGGGCGTCATTTACGCCATCGCCCGTCATGGCCAAAAAATGATTCTTCTTTTGCAACGCTTTTACGATATTCAATTTTTGTTCGGGCGAAACCCGGGCATACACCCGTATGGATTCTACCTCAGCCTCAAACTGTTCCTCGCTCATCTTCGCCAACTCCACCCCGTTAATTACCTTATCTTTTTCGTTGGCAAGGATGCCTATTTCACGGGCAATTACTTTGGCCGTTACCGGATGATCGCCGGTAATCATTACGGGTATTATACCTGCCGAACGGCATTCTCGTATCGCTTCTTTAACCTCCGGACGCGGTGGATCAATCATGGCGGCCAGGCCGATGAATGTAAGATGTTGTTCAATTTCGGGTATGTTTATTTGTTCGGGTAAGTAATCCAGCCATTTGAAGCCATAAGCAATAACCCGCATACCCTTTTCTGCAAATTCATTCGCCTTATTATGCAGAATTTGGCTATCTACTTTGATACAAATGCGTTCTAACGCTTCAACCGCTCCCTTGGTTATAACCAGGTATCTGTTACCTGCACGGTGCAGGGTGGTCATACATTTCCGGTTACTGTCGAACGGTAATTCTCCTACACGCGGGTATTGTTGTTGAAGTGCTGTATATCCGGGTATTTGTTCTATCGCAGCTTTAAACAACGCAATTTCTGTAGGATCGCCGGTATAGTTGCCTCCTTCGTCCTGTTTTACATCCTGGTTTAATAACATGGCCAGACTAAGCACCGCTTTACCTTCAATTCGCTGCGATGCATCCATTTGCCATGTATCCATTACCGTCATGTTATTTTGAGTAAGGGTGCCGGTTTTGTCGGAACAGATGTAGGTTACCGAACCCAGTGTTTCCACGGCATGCAACCTGCGGGTGAGTGCTTTATTTTGTACCAACCGTTTGGCGCCAATGGCGAGGGCCACGGTTATAACGGCCGGCAAGGCTTCGGGTATGGCGGCTACTGCCAAACTTAACACGGTTAATAACATGCGTAACCAATCTTCGCCCCGCAAATAGCCCATTACAAACAGGAGAATGCAAATAAGAATAATGAATACCGAAAGTTTTTTACTGAAATCGGTCATGCGTACTTGTAGCGGTGTGGCGCTTTCTTTTTCTTGCAACAATTTGGCAATGCGGCCCAGCTCGGTATTCATGCCCGTAGCAACTACAACACCGGCACCCCTGCCATACGTAACATAGGTACCTTTGTAGGCCATGTTCGTACGGTCGCCGATGGGCATGTCAGGCCCATCCAAGCATTCGGTTTGCTTTTCCACAGCGTGCGATTCGCCTGTAAGACTGGCTTCTTCTACCTGCAATGCATGCACTTCGAGCAAACGAATATCGGCCGGTACCAAACTGCCAGCTTCCAACAATACCCAATCGCCGGGCACCAGTTCACGAGCCGGAATGGTACAGAACTGCTTATTTCGAAGCACGGTGGCATTAGGTGCTGCCATTTGTTTGAGGCTTTGCATGGCTTTTTCGGCGCGGTACTCCTGAATGAAACCAACAATGGCATTGAGTATTACAATGGCAATGATTACAATGGTATCTTTCAAATCGCCGATTAAACCCGATATGACTGCAGCAGCCACCAATACCAATATCATGACATCAAAAAACTGATGTAAAAACATCATCAGGGGCGAAATGCGCTTCGCTTCTGCCAATTCATTGGCCCCGTATTGTTCCAATCGGTTTTGTACTTCAAGATCGGATAAGCCATCCCTACTGCTGCCGGTTAATTCCAAAACTTCATGTTCGGGTAAAAGATGCCAGTTCATGGTAGAAAAAATTAATTTAATAAGCTAAATGACAAATAATTTCATCGGCCAAAATCAGGGATACAAATAAAATTTAGTGATTGATGTTATTGATTTTTGGGGGAGCATGCAATACAAATGCAGTTTCGTTCTTTACTTCCGTCATCACAAAACTGCTTTGCACAGTACCAATATTCGGTAGTCGTGCCAATTTGTTCACAATGAAATCCTGATAAGCGGCCATATCTTTTACCACAACCCGTAATAAGTAATCTTACACACCGGTCATATGATGGCATTCCATCACTTCATCAAATAGCACAATTGCTTTTTCAAAAGCTTTTAACATATCATGTGCATGTTCTTTCAGTTGTACATTGGTAAATGCCACCAGTGATTTTTCAATTTTATCGCGATCTACAAGTGCTACATATCGCTGAATAAATCCTTCTCGTTCCAAGCGGCGTACCCGTTCATATATAGGATTGATAGACTTACCTAATTTGTCGGCCAGTTCTTTATTGGTAAGTCGGGCATCATGCTGCAGCAATTGTAAGATACCAATATCTATTGCATCGAGATGTGTAGGCATTCGTATATGTTTTTTCTGAAAAGGGAAAATTCAACCGTTAAAATTTATCATTTTTTCCACTACAAGACTAATTAGCAGATTATTTTCCCAAAATGATAAAAATCATTGGATAAAATGACTTGATACAGGAATTTTACAGATACAAATTGTTGCCATATGAACCAAAATCGTTTTGCACCCGAAAGCCTGATGATGGGGTACGGGTATGTGCCTGCCTGGAGTGAAGGCGCCATTAAATGTCCCTTGTTTCAAACATCAACATTTGAGTTTAGCAGTGCAGAAGAAGGTAAAGCGTTTTTTGAACTGGCGTATGGTAAACGTGCTCCGCATCCGCATGAACGGCAAGGTATGTTATACAGCAGGCTCAACAATCCCAACTTGGAAATACTGGAAGACCGCTTAACCTTGTGGGACGGTGCCGAAACGGCTGCCGTATTTTCAAGCGGCATGAGCGCCATAACAACCGTATTGCTTCAATACCTGCAGCCGGGTGATGTATTACTCTACAGCACACCGCTTTATGGCGGAACCCATCATTTTGTGAACCATGTACTTCCAAAATTTGGCATAACGGTACAAGCCTTTTTCGCAAACGAAACAGCCGCATCCATATATGAACGACTGCGTGCGCAACAGCTGCTTGATAAACTAAAGTTGATATTCATAGAAACCCCTGCCAACCCAACACTGCAACTGTTTGACATTTCTGAAATGGCCACGCTGGCAGCGCAACAATCCAATAACGATAAAGAGGTTTTGGTAGTAGTTGATAATACATTTTTGGGTCCTTTATGGCAACATCCCTTGGCCTTTGGCGCTCACCTGGTGGTGTATTCGGCTACCAAATATATTGGCGGCCACAGCGATGTAATAGCCGGTGCAGTTTTGGGAAGTAAAAAATATATGGAACCCATAAAAGCGTTGCGAACTTTTTTGGGCAATATGATGGATGCCCATACAGCCTGGCTGCTACTGCGCAGTTTGGAAACCATGAAAATACGCATGGAGGCACAACAGGAAAACGCAAAAGAAGTTGCAGCCTTTATTCAGCACCACCCCGCTGTTGAAAACGTGTATTATCTCGGTATTCCTGAAAATAGGGACAAGCATCAACAAGAAATTTTTGAACGTCAATGCGAAGGTTCCGGCGCCATGATCAGTTTCAAAATAAAAGGCGGCGAAGCGGAAGCATTTCGTTTTCTGAACAACCTGCAACTGATAAAGCTGGCGGTTAGCCTTGGTTCAACGGAAAGCCTGGCCGAACACCCCGCAACCATGACGCATTCCGATGTGCCGGATGTTGAGAAAAAAGAGCTGGGTATTACGCCCAATTTAATACGCTTGTCGGTAGGTGTGGAACGAGCGGCCGATTTAATCAGCGATCTGGACCAGGCGCTGCAAGCTGCAGTACCCCGCAGTAAAGAAATTCACACTTAAAAAAGCTGCCCATCACCATGCAACGGCCTTACGAATGCGATTGAGTACCTGCGGATAAACCTGTTGCAACATTTCATGCAGCGCATCTTCTTTAGATGGTAAAGGTTGGTTTTGACTGCGATTGATTAAAATAATATCATCACTGGTAAGTGCCCGTTTATCACCCGTAAAGCTGGCAAACTCGTACCGATATCGAAAATCGGCCGGAAACCGATCCCACACGATGGTACGCCGGTTTACCACATCGGTAATGTTCAAATTCAAATCCGCATCGGCATTCAGCAAACGTTGCGTAATATATAAGGTTGCGTAAACCGTTTGATAAATAGGCCTTCCGGCTGTGTCTCTTCCTATTTCAATTTGCCTGCTTCGCTGCACAGTACGGGTTTGTTCCATGGGCACATCAAAGCGCATGTTGCGCCAAATTATATCTACTACCCAGTCGGGCGCCTGTCGCAGGCGTTTCAGTTCGTATTCATCGTAAAATGATGCGGGGGTAGCGCTGCGGCTGCGGCCACCCAACTCGTTGATGAGCCGATTTTGCCACTGCCGGTCGCGGCTATTGAAAAAACCCATGTTCCAGTTGTTCCAGCCGATATCTTCATATTGAATCAAATTAATCAAAACATGCACCGTTGCCTTATCAAAAACCTCCTGCATCAGCGTGCGGCTGTTTTTATATTGCGGTACGTAAGCGGCTGCCTGTTGAAAAGCCCGGTACGCTTGCCGCAATTCTGCCCGGTCGTCGCTTTGCATGCGTTGCAGTCCGTACTGATAAAACGCTTCGGCGGCCGTATCTTTTACCTGTCGCAACGCTACGGCATAATTTACGGGACGCACCTGCCGTAATGCATAGGTGCTGCGAGTTATGGTTTGATACATGCGCTGCAGTGCTTCCATTTCCGCAATGATCTTTTCCCATTTTTGTGGTTCCGGTTCCTGGCGATAATTACGGATGCGTTCAGTACTCCGCTGCAATGCGTTCGTATAAACATCTTTAATATCGGCAATGATTTTATCATCGGCCCCGCGCTTGTTCAGCCGGTTTATTAGGGTATTTAAATCACGTTCATCAGCGCGGGTACTGTTACGGGTACTGCTGCATGCAGCAAATAACACATGCGAACAAATGAAGGTGATCAAAATATGAAAACGAAACTTTTGCATTGCAGTTAGTTGTAATGTGAGGAGTGATGCGATGCTGCATCAGGGCGATATTTTAAATAAAAGAACTTAACACAACGGAGGTACATCATCTTTTTCCATAATAACTCCACAGCAAAGCACTGAGTTTTCGGGTAAGCACCCAGGCTTCGTTATCGGGCTCCCAACTTTGATCAACATTGTTTTTTGTAATGATGCAAAATACATAAGGATGGCGCGGCGCCTGAACCAATACCACTTCACTTCTGCTGGCGTTTACGGCACCGTTTTTACTAAAAACGGCAACCGTAGGCGGCAGGGCCGATAAAGCTTCTTCATCCCAGTGATTTCTACTAAGCAAGCGGAGCATACGGTTGCAGGCGGCTTCACTGATTATTTCACCCCTCCATATTTTTTCCAGTAAGGTGGCCATTTCACGGGGTGTGGTTTGACCCCACCCATACAGCGAGCGATACGCTTCTCTACCGGGTGTGCAGGAATTTACACGGGTTTGGTGTAACTCCAGTTCTTCCATCAAATTATTGATGTGGGTACCGGTTCCGGCCAGCGACTGTAACCACAGGCTTGCCGTGTTATCGCTGGTGGTCAGCATCAACATCAGCACTTTTGATAATTCAATGGGTTCGTTGTGCTTGAACGAACCCAAAATATCTTCTCCGGCGTAATAAAGCGAGTCTTTATACACCAGTTTCTGATGGTATTGCAAGTTTCCTTTGCCATCTGATCCGTAACGCCTACCAGTATCGGCACCTTAATCATGCTTGCCGTTGGAAAAACCGAGTCGGCCAAAATACATACGGCTTTTCCGGTCTTTAAGTCTTTAATATAAACGCCGGCAACCCCTCTGAAACCCTGCAGTAAAGTTTCTACTTTTTTTTGTAAGCGCACATCCGTACGGGTTTGTGCGTTGGCAATACCGGCAAAAAGGCATAAAATGAGCAGCAATCGCATCATGGCAGCGGGTCGTTTTGGGATTCAATTGTTTTCCAGTCTGAAAAATCGGCGCCACTCCAAACCGATGGACCCGCATGAGCGCCCCGCGGAAAATTAAAATGCACGTAGTGCACACCCTTGGTTTCAAGCAGATTTAATGCAGCGAATGAAAGGTATTGCTCCGCGCCGGCATTACCACTTTTTCCGGTAAGCCATGCCGGATTTTTGAGGGTTACTTCAACGGTATCGTGCCGCAACGCCACCAGTTCCATAACCGGTTCGGGCCATATTTTGTTAATGCCGTTTATCAGCGGTTGCGGCATGGGTACCGAATCAGACGGTTTGTAAACCCGGGTACGACTTTCGGCAGCGGCATCGCAATTCCATACCACAACGGTATCGGTTGCAAACCACTGCTGGGGTTGGGGGCCAATAGTAACCGGCTTTTGTTGCTGCACGTCATCGTTATTGCAGGCATACAAACCCATCAGTAGCATCCATAAAGGCAGGTAACGTTTCATGAATTAAAGCTACGCAAGTACAAAGAATTTGAAAACCGAATGTTTAAATTCGTTACAAATTGTTAGTATGGCAAAGCGGTCATCGTACCTCGACCTGGTGCTGAACCCCTTTAACCTGTTGCGCACCCAACGAATCTTAAAGGTAAATCCTACTGTTATACCCGAACGGAAGGAACCGGAAGCCATTCACATTTATGTATATGATTACGACAAAGACAATTTGTATGAAGAACGTTTGTCGGATGTACGGGATTGTTTTAAGTACAAAAACTCGAAAACCGTAACGTGGATAAATGTGGATGGCATCCGCCGTAAAGATGTGGAAGAACTATGTACCCACTTTGGAATCCACAACCTGATAATAGAAGATATTTTAAGCACCGGGCAGCGTCCCAAGTTTGACGATATTGAAGACACCATTTTTTGCCTGATGAACATGCTGTATTTTAACGACCGCGATGCCACCGTGGAAACCGAACAAATTTCGCTGGTGTTGGGACGCAACTTTGTTATCAGCTTGCAGGAAGATGCCAGCCGCGATGTTTTCAATCCGCTTCGCGATAAACTTCAATTCCGTAACAACAAAATCAGGCAAAGCGGAACCGATTATTTGTTTTACGCCCTGATTGACCTGATCGTGGACCACTATTTTGTGGTAATGGAAAAACTGAGTGAAAAAATTGAGGTGCTGGAAGAAGACATCATTCGCAATTCCAATAAACGATCGCTGGCCCGTATAAACATGTTACGGAAAGAAATGATTGTACTAAAGCGCAATATTGCGCCCGTTCGCGACCTGATAAACGGCATCTTGCGCAGCGAAAGTGATTTGCTGCAGGAACGAACGGAAAAATATTTCAAGGATGTGTACGACCATATTGTACAGGCCAACGACCTTGCCGAGAACTACCGCGATATGATGATGAACCTGCAGGATTTATACCTGAGCAACGTTAACCTGAAGATGAATGAAGTAATGAAAGTGATGGCAGTGGTTACCTGCCTGCTGGCACCTGCAACCGTTATCGGCGGTATGTTTGGCATGAACTTCGACGTTATACCCTACTCGCACCACCAGTGGGGCTTTTACCTGGCTTGCGGATTAATGCTGTTTATTCCGCTGGTAATGTTATACATATTCCGCAAGAGAGGTTGGTTTTAATAGACACGCAAAAAACTTCACATATGAAAAGGCTGCTTTCTTTATGCTGCATGCTTTTTAGCAGCACATTGCTTGCACAAACCCCTGAAGCCAACCTGAAAAAACTGAACCTGGTTTTGCCGCCGGTTAGTGCGCCCATGGCCAATTATGTACGGGCCGTGCAAACGGGCAATCTGGTATTTTTAGCCGGCCATGGGCCTACCCGTGCCGACGGTTCATCCATAACCGGAAAGGTGGGCGCCGACTTAACCGTTGAAGAGGGGTACGAAGCGGCCAAAGTTACCGCACTCAGCTTACTGGCCACCCTGCGGCAGGCGATTGGTTCGCTCGATAAGGTAAAACGGATTGTAAAGGTAAACGGGTACGTGAATTGCGGCCCCGATTTTACCCAGCAACCCCGCGTCATCAACGGGTGCAGCGATGTGCTGGTAGCTGTTTTTGGAGAAAAAGGGAAACATGCCCGGGCTGCTATGGGCATGGTGGCATTGCCCAATAATATAGCTGTTGAAATAGAAATGATTGTGGAAGTGGAACCGGATTGAATCAGAAATGTTCCATGCTTTTCAGCATTTCGTATTCGGTTTCGTAACTGTTAAACTTAAACCAACCAATTACAAAACCTCCGCCAAGCCAAAACAATACTTCAAAAAGTAAAAAAGCAAAACCGGCCCAACTGGTGTACAGCGTGGTAAAGCCCTTTGAATCGAAAAGGAACTGGATACCCTTAATCAGTAAAAAAAACAGCAATCCTTCCCGCAGCACGCCGTGGTACAAAATATATTTCCACCGGGGCATTTGGCGTTTTTGCTCCCAGCGCTTTAAAAAACGACGTTGTTTGGGTGTTAGCCGGTATGGATGGTAATTGTAGTAATCGTTCAAAGGCATCGGCAGTTAGGTAGTATCTGAGTTTTACTTCTTTTTGTAAACAGGCACGGTACTGCAGGGCTCGCCATACATGATGCTTTTGGCCACGGGCAACAACTTTTTTGTAATCTCCAGATAAGCGGCTTCGGGTATAGGCGTATCGCCGCATCCTTTAATTACAATCCGTTTGTCGGCATAAGTTGCTGCATCCAGTGAGCGGATATGTTCCAGCAGTGTGCGTTTTTTCCATTCAGATACGGATTCGAGGTACACTTCCTGCGTAACCTGGACCAGGTAGGCAGCTGCCAGCATATAAGCCCAGTAAGGGATGATGGCATCGGCAGTACAGGTTACCAGAACAATGCGGTTGCGGTAGGTTTCCCAATCGGTTGTTTTCAGGGCTTCACGGTATTCTTTTTCCTTTAAAATCAGCCCTTTGTATAAATAGTTGCTCAAGTCAAACAGCATCGGCTCTTCGCGGGGCAAAAAATCTTCGAGGTTTAATGTAATCAAAGCGCTTTCAGCCACACGGTTTACGATACCTTCTGTCATACAACCTGAATAATTAAGTACCGTAAAACTACGGTAAATATGATACTTTGGCAGTTTTTGTACAAGCCCATCGTAGTTTTTCAGCACCACCATCGTAAAACTACTGTTAATAAAAACGGGGATAACTGTGCGTATCCCCGTTTATTTTTTTGAAATTTTAATTTCGACGATTAATAGAAATCGGAACGTTTGTCTTTTATGGTAGCCGCTTTGCGCAAACCATCGGTAGCCTTATAGGTAAAGCTGCCTTTCTGGCCGGCTTCTACCTGAATGCGGCGTTGGGTGTAATCGGCTGTATAGGTGGGGTTCAGGCCTACCTGTGTGGTACGAATTACAAAAACACC
Organism: Lacibacter sp.; assembly: GCA_046297415.1. Classification (GTDB taxonomy): domain Bacteria; phylum Bacteroidota; class Bacteroidia; order Chitinophagales; family Chitinophagaceae; genus Lacibacter. The sequence goes on along the minus strand of JBKBIL010000004.1, from coordinate 35,799 downwards.
ACTTGCCCCGGCAATAGGTTCCGATACTTTGTTCAGATTGTTGCTGTTGAACGCGGCACCCAATACTTTGGGCTCGGTACCGATACCGGGAATAAAGGGGGATGCAAACTGAATGCTGTCAGCCTTGCTCACGGTAGTGCCAAACGCTTGTGCAATAGCGTTCAAATCGCGGTTGTTACCGATTTTTTTGATGATTTGAGCGGCTTTTTTGTGATTGCGTACAAGGGGCTCTACCTGAAAGCGAGCGTTGCGTGCATTCATAACACCTTCTTCTTTCACTTCAGCAATCAGGGCAACAATAAATTTATCGTTAAAGCTTTCGGGTTCTGAAACATCGCCCAGGTCGTTTTCAAAAGCCCAGCGAATAAGCCGGCGGGCACCGCCAATGCCGATGATGCTGTACTCGTTACGTTTTACTTCGGCAATACGCGGCACCAAACCTTTGTCACGAGCATTTTTTTCAAAGCTTTTGGCATCGCGGCTGATGCTGGCAAACTGTGTGGCAGCCGTGCTGGCAGCATTAATCGTTTCGTTGCTGGCATCAATGGTACGTGCCAGGTAGGCAATTTTATATGCAGGTTCAAATTTTTTCTGCTCCAGTACTTCTATATAATGCCATCCAAAATCGGTTTTTATAACCTGCTTGCTTCCAACCGGCTTATAAAATACAAACTCCGCAAAGGGACGAGCCAGGTTACCAAACTGTTGGGACGAAAACTCATATTCACCGCCATTATCCTTGCTACCCGGATCGGTGCTGAATTGTGCAGCCAGCTTTTTGAAATCGGCACCGCGTGCAATGGCTGCGGCAATACTATCGGCCTTGGCCTTGGCAGCACTGTCGCTCATAATTTCCTGGCCGGTTTGTGGGTCGCGGGTACCAATTAAGATGTGCCGGCATTTGATGGAATCGGGCATCTGCCGCTTCTCAATCATGCGGGCCAAAACGTAATTGGCGCCATCCAGGTACGGTCCATACACTTCTCCATTGTTCAAAGCCTGGATTGCTTCGGCATTGGGTACCTGCATTTTTGATTTCAGCACAAACCCATCAAAAAAGGGCACGGCAGTAGCGTTGGCGTTCACAAATTGTTCGGGATTGGGTGCTGCTGCAAAAGCTTCTTTTAACTTCGAAACTTCCTGCAACACGGCATTAGAATCGGCAGCGGTAGGTGCCGCATCAAATACTACATATGAAAGTGTGCGGCTTTCTTCCTGCTTATACTCATTTTTATGTTTGCTGATGTAGGCATTAATATCAGCATCGCTAACCGTAATGGTGCTATCGTTTATGCTGGTGTAGGGTATAAAAACGTAATCTATGGAAGCTACACTGCTCTGGTCTTTCATTTCCTTTTCAAACAACCATTGCGGGTAATAAATGCTTCCGGTAAGCAAGGCCGTGTATTTGTTGCGCAAACCGTTGCTGATGAGGTATTGAATTAAATTGCGTTCAACATACTGCCGCTGGGGGTCGTTGGGTTTCTTTTTGCGCAGACTGTTAATAAACTGGCGTGCGGCAGCCGCATCGTATGCGCCGGTGGCTTCATCGCGAAACTGTTGTGCCAATACCGGAGGCGGGTTTTTTCCGTACAAAGCCTCATTGAGGTCGGCCGAGGAAAAGGTTAGTCCCAGTTTATTGTACTGATCGTTCAGCAGGGTTTCGTCCACTTCATTGTTCCACAGCATTTCAATGAGCTGTTGGCGCATTTCTTCATTCATATCCATACCCTGCTGCCGGTAGTTGGCTTCCATTTCGGTAACCCGGGCATCAAAATCGGCAATTTCTATTTTCTTGCCATTCACTATACCCACTGTTGTTTTGTTACCTCCAAAAATGCTGGTTCGGCTGCTCAGGGCATCCATCATAATAAATCCCACCAGGCTTAATGCGATTACGGCTATGCTCACCGCCGCGTACTTTTCGCGGATCTGCTGGATGATTGACATATATTTATTATATTATGTAGCTTAAAAAAGTGAGCGGCAAAAATAGGGAAAAAAGAATTTGAACAAATTGTGGAAAACCGCTGTAACCGGCGCAGTTTCAACAATTGCAGCAATAAACGAGGCACCCTATCCAACTCATGTTTGCAAGTGGAAATTGAATGTGGATGCCGCGTGGATTTATGTGGGTAACGGTTAAATTGGGCGTGGAAAATGCCGGGAGCAATTCGTGTAAACATTGTTGGAGAAGCGTGCGCCAATAAAAACAGGTGGAAGAATTACAGGTTATCCCACAGGTGTTCTACAGCTCAGGCTACATGTTAGCAAAACAAGTTATCCCCTGGCTATTTTTGTCCACCGTTGTGCATAAGCAGCCAAAACCGGCTGCCAACATAAATTTGATGTTGTGGAAGAAATGTGAATGTATGGGGATAAACCGGTGTTTCCTAATTTTACAAAAATGAGCCTGCCTCAATTTTCCACAAATCCACAGCCCTAATAGTAATAGCTTATTTAAATAAAAAAGAAAGTATTAAGAGTATATTATGCAAGATGTAGCATTCGATGCTGCCCTACGGCAGTTACCCGATAAAGGATATCTGGACATGGAGTTAGATCCGGAAATGGACCTTTTTGCGGCGATTGAAAAGTTGAAAAAAGAAAAAAATGCCATCATTTTGGCGCATTATTACCAGGAGCCCGATATACAGGATGTGGCCGATTATATTGGCGACAGCCTGGGTTTGGCGCAGCAGGCCCGAAAAACCGATGCCGACCTGATTGTATTTGCCGGCGTACATTTTATGGCCGAAACTGCAAAAATCCTCAATCCCACCAAAAAAGTGGTAATCCCCGATTTACTTGCCGGCTGTTCGCTCAGCGATAGTTGTCCGCCCGATGCTTTTGCCGCGTTTAAAAAGCAGCATCCGGGGCATATGGTTATTTCGTACATCAACTGCAGTGCCGGCATTAAGGCCCTGAGCGATATTATTTGCACCAGCAGCAATGCCCAAAAAATTGTGGAAAGCCTGCCGCCCGACCAGCCCATCATATTTGCCCCCGATAAAAATTTGGGCGCCTATATCAACAAAGTAACCGACCGCAACATGGTATTGTGGAACGGGGCCTGTATGGTGCACGAAATTTTTAGTGTGGAAAAGATTACCCGCCTGAAACTGCGCCACCCCAATGCCAAACTGATTGCCCACCCCGAATGTGAAGAGCCGCTGTTGCAAATGGCCGATTTTATTGGCAGCACCACGCAGCTGCTCAAATACACCACCACCGATTCGGCACAGGAATACATTGTGGCAACCGAAACGGGTATTTTACACCAGATGATTAAAGCCAGTCCGCACAAAACATTCATACCCGCACCTCCCAACAATGCGTGTGCCTGCAACGATTGTCCGCACATGAAGCGCAATACACTCGACAAAATTTATTTGTGCCTTCGGTACGAAGAGCCGGAAATTGTTATGGACGAAGCGTTACGCCAGGCAGCACTGAAACCCATTGAGCGCATGCTGGAGCTGAGTGCCCGTTTTGGACTCTAGCAATTGCAGTAAGTTTTTTTAAAAAAAAGGGGACCAGATGGAAATCCGGCCCCGTATTAAAATCCAATATCCTATGAAAAACCGTAGTAAAGGTGCAACATTTTTTCTGAATGCGGTTACACTTTACGGTTATAAAATTATTTTATAAAGGTTTTTGCTTTTTCCAAATCAGCAGGTGTATCTATGGAAATGCTCCAGGGTGCCGTAAGCAGCATGCGTATGCGATAGCCATGCTGTAGCCAGCGCAGTTGTTCCAGCTTTTCGGTTTGCTCCAGCGGCGTGGGGGGCAGTGTTGCCAGTTGCAGCAGTACCTCTTTACGGTAGGCATATACCCCGATGTGTTTGTAATAAACGGCCGGGGCACCTGCATCGCGTACATAAGGAATGGGACTGCGACTGAAATACAGCGCATCGCCGGCCAGGTTGCACACCACTTTCACGGCATTGGGGTCGGCGGCATCGGCGGCGGGCAGTTCGTGCATCAGCGACGCTATTTGTACCGCCGGGTCGGCAAAGGCGGCACAAAGGGCAGCCAGCGGTTCGCGTTGTACAAAAGGTTCATCGCCCTGAACATTTACCAGTACGTCAGTTTGCAGTTGGCCGGCAATTTCGGCTATCCGTTCCGTTCCGCTTTCGTGTGTTTTTTGGCTGTACACCACGTTTCCACCCACCTCTTGTACAACCGTTCCTATTTCGGAGCTGTCGGTAACCACCAGAACTTCATCAAACAATCCGGTAGCTACCGTATTCAGATACGTGTGTACAATTACCGGGTGCCGGTGCAGCGGTTGTAACAGCTTTGCCGGAAAGCGGGTTGCGGCATAACGGGCAGGTATAACGGCAGTAAACTTCACTATTCTTTTCTTTAAAGGTACAGCAATGTGTTCGCACCCAACCATCTGCCCGGCATCACCATTTTCCAATCAACCCTTCCTGCATGGCTTCGTGGTACCGTTCCCGGTCGAACGTATATAAATACGGCGCTTTATGGGCCACTCCTTTACGGGTTTCGTTGAGGCGTTTTACGATGTTGAAGCCCAAAATTTTGCGCTGAAAGTTGCGCCGGTCCAGGGGTTTATCCAGTATGGTTTCGTAAAGTTTCTGCAGTTCGGGCATGGTAAATTTTTCGGGCAGCAGGTTGTAGCCAACGGGCTGGTAACTCAGTTGCCGGCGCAGGGTTTCGAGCGCTTTGTCAATGATACTGCGGTGGTCTAATATGAGAGCCGGGGTTTTATGAATTTCCCACCAAACACAGCGTTCGGTAAGCGTATCGGGCGCTGGAACTACCTTGGAATAATCTACCAGCGCATAATAACCAACCGTAGCAAAGCGCTGTAAAATCCAGTGATCGTTCGGCACTTCAATGCCATCCTTCAACAGGTCGCGCCGGTGAAACTCCTGGTCGTAGCGGTGCGGATCGCCAAAAACATGAAACTGCTGCAAAAACAATTCGTCCAAACCCGTACGCTCCCGCAGCACCCGCTGTGCGGCCGCATCCACGCTTTCTTCCTTGTAAATAAAACCGCCCGGCAGCGACCACAGGTTGAGGTGCCGGTGTTTGAGCAACAGCACCTTCAACAGGTTATCGTGAAAGCCAAAAATTACGCAATCCACTGATAATGAAGGCATAAACCACTTGTCGCCCTCCTCAATTAACCGCTGCAGCGCTTCATTCTTTTTCATAAACGGCAAAGCTAATGCACGAAAAGTCCAAAAAAAATTTCACAAAAGTTTGTAAAACGGAAAAAATCCTACTACTTTATGTAAAAATAACACAATGAAAATTTTCATTGTGTTGTCGTAAATCGATTGCTTCATGTTGCATCATGGCTTTGCCTTGCTCTACTGTAATGGTACCGGAAGGTTTTGTTCAAGAACCGATGGTGCCAACGGTGTGTCAGTTCGTTTGCATTTGCTCCTCTTCCCAAACCTACCATACCCCACATCTTATCAACTAAAAAACCATTTATGAGAAAGATTGCTTTTGCTCTTGCTTTTCTGTTTCTGTCCGCTGCAGGGGTGGCGCAGGTTGCCCCGGTTAAAGTAGTGGAAGGAAGTGATGGCATGCGCTTGACGGTAAACGGAAAACCGCTGTTCATCAACGGTATGAACTGGGATTATTTTCCCATTGGTACCAATTACAACTACAGCCTTTGGAAACAATCGGGCGATGTAATTAAAGCGGCCCTTGATTATGAAATGCCCCTATTGAAAAACATGGGTGTTAACGTAATTCGGCAGTACACCGGCATTCCTGCCAAGTGGATTCAGTACTTCTACGAAACTTATGGCATTTATACCATGCTCAACCATTCGTTTGGCCGGTATGGTTTGAATATTGACGGTGCCTGGCGCCCCAATACCAATTATGCCGACCCCCGCGTACGGGAACTGTTACTGCGGGAAGTGAAAGAAATAGTGCAGGCCTATAAAAACACGCCGGGTGTGTTGCTGTTTTTGCTGGGCAATGAAAATAACTATGGCCTGTTTTGGCGCGGTGCCGAAACGGAAGATATACCAGTGGCCGACCGCCAAAGCACCAAAGATGCCGTACACCTGTACAAACTTTTTAACGAGGCGGCCCGGCAAATGAAGGCCCTCGATCCCAACCATCCGGTATCCATTTGCAACGGCGACCTGCTGTTTTTGGACATCATTCATAAAGAATGTACCGATGTGGACATTTTGGGCATTAATATTTACCGCGGCATATCGTTTACCGATGCGTTTGACCGGGTAAAGAAAGAATATGGAAAGCCTGTGATTCTTACCGAATTTGGTTCGGACGCATTTAACGAAATTACCCAAACCGAAGATCAGGCGGCCCAGGCCAAATATTTGCTGGGCAACTGGGAAGAAATTTATGCGCATGCGGCCGGTATGGGCAAAACCGGCATCAGTTTGGGCGGCTTTACCTTTCAGTTTAGCGACGGATGGTGGAAAACCGGCCAAACCACCGGCTTGGATCTACACGACAAAACCGCTTCGTGGTCGAACGGCGGATATTTGTTCGACTATCGCCCGGGCGAGAATAACATGAACGAAGAGTGGTTTGGTATTTGTGCCAAAGGCCCCACCAACGACCGCGGCATTTACGAACTGTACCCCCGCGCCGCTTATTATGCCTTAAAGGAGGCTCACCGTTTTAACCCCTACGCCTCCCGCCCCGAAACCCTGGCACCCTTTTTCAGCAGTATTTCGCAGGTAGATGCGGTGCTGAAAGCCCGGGGCGACCAGGCGGCCCTGCAACTCAACAGCACCCACAAGCTTACCCTCTCCAACCTGCGTGCCGATTTTAGTACGTTTTATACCGGCGGCAGCTTGGTGTCCACCCCCAACGATCCGGTTCCCAACCAGGTAAATCCCTCCTATCCCAACCAAATGGGTTTCGACCACATGCAGTCGTTTTTTGTGGGTGTTACCGCCCACCCGGCCCCCAGCTTTAGTGCCAACGTGCAGTTTAACGTGTTGGGCCATGTGGCGCAAAACCCCATCGATGAAATTTTTTACGAAAACCGCGGCCGTCCCATCATGGTCAATACGCCCACCGGCGTGCAGGAAATCATACCGCCCAACCGGGTGCAGTTGTACCGCAGCAGCATCAAATGGGACCATACAATGTTTGACCTAACCGGTTTTTACTGAACCGGCCACTACCACTGGGGCTATGAAGGCGATTTCTTTGGCTTGTACCCCGAAGCCAACTACGGCCCGAACATTGATATCTACCAACGGCGAAGCGCCTTTTGGCTTTGAAATAGCCGGTAAAAAGGCGTTGAAAGGGTTGAAGCTGGCTTTTGGCCCCGAGCTATGGTGGGGTGCCAACCCGGCCCTATTGCTGAAATACCGTACCCAGCTGGCCAAATTTTATGTAACCGGCATTTTCCATGAAGATATTACCCAGCGTACCGGATCGGAAAGTTCCATTGCCGTACCGCAACCCAAAACCCGCCGTTTTTCGCTGAACCTAGAACGGAAGATTGGCGACTTTGGCATTACCGCCGGTGGTTTGTGGGGCGGCCGGCCACTGGTAGGCCGCACCTTTCAGCTGGCTCGTGAAAAAGACGGCGTGATTAATGTGTACGAAGATCAGATACGCCCCGAAGACAACTGGGGCGGCAAGGTGAAATTGACCTACGGCGGCGGCCGCTTCAACTGGTATGCGCAGGCAGCCGCCATGGGCCTGGTAGCCAACGGAGGCATGGATAATACCCTCACCTTTACCGGCTGGCGCCTGAAAGACGGTGGTAGCGGCAACGTGTACAATGTGTTCAGCGGATTTACCTACAACGTTGGCAAGTTTCAGATTGCCCCCAACTTTATGTGGCAAAAGCCCATTGAAGGGCCGGTACCTGCCGGCTTGGGCGGCGCCGCACGGCCCCGTAACATTTTGGCCGACCCGTTTGTGGTACGCGGCAACCGCGAAACCGTAGGCGGCGAACTGCTGCTCACCTACGACCCCACCCCTGGCACCTTTATGTACGAGTGGGATAACGACCGTAACGAAGATGCCGGCTTTGCCTTCAGCCTCGATTTTGTGTACCGCCACCTACCCACCATTCAGGATGCCGCCATCGGTATCCTGGCCAATGGCCGTACGTTCTTCGCCTTCCCCGGTTCGGCTCCCGCCCAGGATTTGTGGGAAGTAAATACCCGCATCATATCCAAACTCAATCCCGACTTTGGCATTATTGCCAACCTGTACGTGGGCAACGGCCAGGCCAACGGCAACGAACCCGCACCATCCAGCGTTCGGGTATGGACCTGCGGGCCATCTACAAACGCTCGAAACTGGTGGGTGCCGTGAAGTTGAACGACTGGGGTCCGTTTGACTACCACCGCGACTTTAACCTCACCTTCCCCCTGCAGCTGATGGCCGACCTTTCAACCGAAGTGGGCAAGCCCGACTGGTTTTTGCTGCCCGGCACCAAAATCGGCATTCGCGGCACATACCGCACCCTCAACCGGTATTCGAACCGCTACGCGCCGGTAAAAGTGCTGGATGCCGCCGGCAACTGGGTGCCCGATCCCACCGCTGTGGGCTACCCCAACGGACGGGAGTGGGAAATCAGAACCTACATTCAAATCAATATCGGAAACTAACTATTGAACGCATAAACCTTACTTGTATATGAAACATACAGCAGCTTCCCAATTTCTACCAACCGTACTGCTGGCGCTATTGCTTATACTGGCGGCATCGTGCCGAAGGGATGTAACCAACCTGCAGCCCCCCTCATATCCGGCAAAAGGCGAAGTGTTTTTGAACGATTTTACCAGCGACCTGGCTTATTCCGCCTTTGGTACCTCCGATGTAACGGCCTTCAGTATTGATTACAAAGAGGCTTATGGCAACGTGGGCGCCTCTATGCGTTTTAACGTGCCCGATGCCAACAGCACCAACGGCTCCTACGCCGGCGGCGTATTTTACAGCACGGTAGGCCGTAACCTCAGCGGCTTTAATGCGCTTACCTTTTACATCAAAGCCTCGCAACCGGCCACCATTGGTACCCTTGGCTTTGGCGACGATTTGGGCGAAAGCCGCTTTAAAGTAACGCTCAACGGGCTGCCCGTTACCACCAACTGGAAGAAGGTAATCATACCCATACCCGACCCGTCGAAACTGACGCAGGAAAAAGGCATGCTGTTTTATGCGGCCGATCCCGAAAACGGCCGCGGTTATACTTTTTGGATTGATGAGGTGAAGTTTGAAAAAGTTGGCGGGCTGGCATACCCCACCGGACAAATTTACGAGGGCCAAACCAACAACCGCCCTGCAGCCGAAAACGGCGACACCTACCAGATTGATGGCCTGCGCATGCGTGTAAACCTGCCCACTGGCGTGGATCAGCTGGTGAGCATCGCCCCGCATTATTTCACCTTTGTGTCAACCGACTCTACCATTGCCAGCGTAAATGCCACCGGGTTGGTACGGGTACTGCGGGCCGGTACGGCCACCATTTCGGCCTGGCTGGCCAATCAGCCGGCTGAAGGCGCGCTGGTAATAACTTCTATTGGCAACGCCATATTGCCCACTACACCGGCGCCCACACCGCCTGCCCGCGATGCAGCCGATGTGATTTCGCTGTTCAGCAACGCCTATACCAACGTGCCGGTTACCACCTGGAACACCCGCTGGCAGTTTTCCACAGCCGAAAACTCGTTTATTCAAATTGCGGGTAACGATGCCATCCGGTACCGCTTCCTCAACTTTGTGGGTATAGAATTTACCAACCCCACCATTAACGCCAGTGCCATGCGCTTTTTGCACATGGATATTTGGACACCTAACCCCACCGCCTTGCCGAATAACTTCAAAATTTTGCTGGTGGATTTTGGGCCCAACAATGTGTTTGGCGGAGGCGATGATGCCCAGCACGAAATTACCATTACCGCACCCACGCTGGTATCGAACAACTGGGTAAGCATTGATGTGCCCTTAACCGCCTTTACCGGCCTTACCCGCCGGGCCAACCTGGCGCAAATGGTACTTTCGGGCACCCTGCCCGACGTGGTGGTAGATAATATTTATTTCTACCGCAATCCTGCCGTGCCCCCCGTGGCCGCACCGGTGCCCAACAGGCCGGCGGCTAATGTGCTTTCGATTTTCAGCGACAGCTACACCAATGTGCCGGGTACCGATTTCTTCCCCAACTGGGGACAAACCACCGTGGTAACCCAGGTGCCCATTGCAGGTAACAACACCCTGCGGTACACCAACTTCAACTACCAGGGCATTCAACTGGGCAGCAACATTGACGTATCGTCGTACGGATTCTTACATCTCGACTACTACACCACCACGGCCTCGCAGTTACGGGTATTTCTCATCAGTCCGGGTCCGGTAGAAACGCCTTATTCGCTTACGGTACCCACGGCGGGCTGGAATAGTGTAGATATTCCGTTAACCGCCTTTGCGCCGGTTGCGCTCAACAACGTGTTCCAGTTTAAGTTTGACCTGGGCAATGGCGATGAAGTGTACCTGGATAATATTTACTTCTGGCGCATACCGGCCGTACCCACCACGGCGGCGCCCACGCCCACCTTCCCGGCCGGCGATGTCATTTCCATTTTCAGCGACAGCTATACCAATGTGCCGGGTACCGACTTCTTCCCCAACTGGGGGCAAAACACCGTGGTAACCCAGGTACCCATTGCGGGTAACAACACCCTGCTGTACACCAACCTCAACTACCAGGGTACGCAGTTTGGCAGTCCGCAAAACGTGTCGGGCATGAACTTCCTCCACTTCAGTTATTACTCCGCCAACTCCACCGCGTTGGAGGTGTTCCTCATCAGCCCGGGCCCGCAGCAACGCTCTTTTGTGCTGCAGGTACCTACCTCGCAGGGATGGAACACGGTAAACATACCGCTGAGCGCCTTTACGCCCACGGTAAACCTGAACGAAGTATTTCAGATGATGTTTGTGGGCAACGGCAACATTTACATTGATAACATTTTATTCCGCCGCTGATGCCGCTACCCGTTTGTTGATTCAAAAAGTAAAAACGCATATACCATGAATGCTTTCAAACTAAAAATACTGGGCCGGCTGTTGGTAATGGGCAGCATGGCTACTCTTGCAGCCGTTGCCGTACACAGTTGTAAAAAAGAAGCAACCCAAACCCGTCCCAACCGAAGCTGGGTACTTGCCTGGTCGGACGAATTTAACGGCGCGGCCGGCACGGCGCCCAATGCCGCCAAATGGACCTACGACATAGGTACCGGCACCAACGGCTGGGGCAACGCAGAGTTGCAATACTACACCAGCCGTCCGCAAAACGTGTCGCTCGATGGAAACGGCAACCTGGTAATCACTGCCCGCCAGGAGTCGTTTGCCGGTTCCGGCTTTACCTCAGCCCGCATTAAAACCGAAGGGCTGTTTGCCCAAAAGTACGGCCGCATCGAAGCCCGCATTCGCACCCCGTACGGGCCGGGCATTTGGCCGGCCTTTTGGATGCTGGGACAAAATTTTGCCACGCAGGGCTGGCCCGCCTGCGGCGAAATTGACATTATGGAACAACGCGGCCAGCAGCCGTACAAAACACATGGCAGCGTACATGGCCCGGGCTACTCGGGCGGTGCATCCATCAGCAAATCGTATGCGCTATCCAACGGCCGTTTCGATACCGGCTTTTATGTGTACGCCGTGGAGTGGGGCCCCGATTACATCGACTTTTTTGTAGATGATGTCTGGTACCAGCGCATCACCCCTGCCGATGTAACCGGCCCCTGGGTGTTCGACCAGCCGTTCTTTCTCATTCTCAACATAGCCGTGGGCGGCAACTTTGTGGGTTTCCCCACAACAGGTACGCCCTTTCCGCAGCGCATGCTGGTTGATTACGTAAGGGTATATCAACAACAATAACACCGCTTGCATGCAAGCCCGGCGGGGCAACGGGCAAATGCGCTTATTGCCCCGCTTTTCAACGAAAACCGAATGTGCACTTGAAATGAACGTGAAAGCAGAAAGCCAACTGGAACAGGTACAACTGAACGGAGAATGGTTTTACCGCATTGCGGATGTGGATGCCCTGCGTCCGTTTTTCATGAGCATAGTCAGCGATTCGAACCACTGGTTGTTTGTGTCGAGCAACGGCGGCATCAGCGCCGGACGCAAAAACCCCGAATTCGCTCTGTTTCCGTATTATACCGATGATAAAATAACCGAGTCGGCCGAAACCACCGGCAGTAAAACCATCCTGCGCATCCACAACGGTAATACCGTGCAGGTGTGGGAACCCTTTTCCATCCGCAGCGAGGGGCGCTATTCCTGCCAACGCAACCTGTACAAAAGCCGCTACGGCAATAAAATCATTTTCGAAGAAATCAATAACGCCCTGCAGCTCTGTTTCCGCTACGAGTGGAATACCAGCAACCTCTTTGGCTTTGTGCGAAAAGCCGGTTTGCACAACCTGGGCCCTGCCGCCACGGAAGTGCACCTGCTCGATGGCATCCAAAATGTGCTGCCCTACGGTGTGGGCAGCGACCTGCAACGGGCAGCCAGCAACCTGGCCGATGCCTACAAGCGTACCGAACTGGAGCCCGCATCGGGCCTGGGCATATTTGCCCTCAGCGCCATTATTGTAGATAAAGCCGAACCCAGCGAAGCCCTCAAGGCCAATACCGTGTGGCAAACGGGCCTGCCGCAGCCCCGTTACCTGCTTTCGTCGCTGCAGCTCGGCCGCTTTCGTACCAGCGGCGAAGTGGAGCCCGAAACCGATGTGAAGGGCGAAAAAGGAGCCTATTTTGCCGAAAGCCGCTTTACCCTTACCCCCGGCGCCACCCGGCAATGGATGCTGGTGGCCAATGTAAACCAGGGCCCGGCCGATGTGGTAAACCTGGCCGAACGCATTACCACCGATGCCGCACTTGCCGATGCCGTGCTTGCCGATGTGGAAAGCGGCACCAACAACCTGCGCCGCCTGGTGTACGCCGCCGATGGGCTGCAATGCACCGCCGACTCGCTGATGGATGCCCGCCATTTTTCCAACGTGCTCTTCAACATCATGCGGGGGGGTATTTTCGACGATAACTACCGGATTTACAAATCCGATTTTATTCCCTACCTGCGTAAAGCCAGCAAACAGGTTTACCAACAACACGAAACCCTGTTGCAGCAGTTGCCCGGGTGCGTGGATGTGGCAACCCTGCACGCAACCGCCCGCCAAACCGGCGACCTGCACCTGCAACGGCTGGCCATTGAGTACCTGCCGCTGCGTTTCAGCCGCCGCCACGGCGACCCCAGCCGCCCCTGGAACCAGTTTTCCATCAACACCCATAACGAAACCGACGGAACCCGCATACTGGATTATCAGGGCAACTGGCGCGACATTTTTCAGAACTGGGAAGCCCTGGCCCTCTCGTATCCCGGCTTTACCGAGGGCATGATTTACAAGTTTCTCAACGCCTCTACCTTCGACGGCTACAACCCCTATCGGGTTACCAAAGACGGGTTCGACTGGGAAGTGATTGAACCCGACAATCCCTGGTCGTACATCGGGTACTGGGGCGATCATCAGGTGATTTACCTGCTCAAATTGCTCGAATTTTTGCAGCACCGCAGTGCGGAAGCGTTTGGCCACCTGCTGCTGCAGGACGGTTTTGTGTATGCCCACGTGCCCTACCGCATAAAGCCCTATGCCGATTTGCTGCAAAACCCCAAGGATACCATTGTGTTTGATACCGCGGCCGACCACGAACTGCGCCGCCGCATGAGCGAAGAAGGGGCCGATGGAGCCCTGCTGCGCAACCGGCAGGGTGCCATTTGCCAGGCCGGCTTTATTGAGAAAATCCTGGCGCTGGTGCTGAGCAAACTCTCCAACTTCATACCCGATGCCGGTATTTGGATGAACACCCAGCGCCCCGAATGGAACGATGCCAACAATGCCCTGGTGGGTAACGGCGCTTCCATGGTAACCCTGTACTACCTGCGCCGCTTTTTGCGCTTTTTTGAGCCGCTGTTGCAGCAGCAGGCTGCCGCCACTGTACCTGTGGCCGAAGAATTGTATGCGTTTTTCGGTTCCGTAACACAAACGCTGCAACAACACCTGCCCTTGCTGCAGCAGCCGCAACTGACCGATGCCCAACGCCGCAGCATACTGGATGCGCTGGGTACGGCCGGCAGCAACTATCGCACCGCTGTTTACGAAAAAGGCTTCAGCGGCAACAAACAAAGCCTGCCGCTGGCAGCCGTGCTGCAGCTGTTTCAAACGGCCAATCGGTTTTTGGAACACAGCATCCGCGGCAACCGCCGGACCGATGGCCTGTACCATGCCTACAACCTGGTAGAGTTTGGCAACGGTACGGTTGCCATTGACCACCTTAGCGAAATGCTCGAAGGGCAGGTGGCCGTGCTCAGCTCGGGTTATTTGTCGGCGTCCGAAAGCGCCGCCCTGCTCGATGCCCTGCGGGCCAGCGCCCTGTACCGGGCCGACCAAAACAGCTACCTGCTGTACCCCAACAAGCAACTTCCCGGCTTTTTGCAAAAGAACAACCTGCCCCCGGCTGCGGCACAGGCATCGCAACTGCTGCGTGCCCTGCTGCAGGCCGGCGACCGCCGTATTGTGGAGCAGGATGTACGGGGCGGCCTGCATTTTAACGGCCGCTTCCGCAATGCCAACGACCTCAATGCCGCCCTCGACCGGCTGGAGCCGCACTGGCAACCGCTGGTGGCAGCCGAACGTGGCCTGCTGCTGCAGTTGTACGAGCAGGTGTTTCACCACAAAGCCTTCACCGGCCGCTCGGGCACCTTTTTTGGCTACGAAGGGCTGGGCTCTATTTACTGGCACATGGTTTCGAAACTGCTGCTGGCCGTACAGGAAACCTGCCACCGGGCCGTGGCCGAAGGCGTGTCGGCCGATGCAGTGCGCCGCCTGCAGCACCACTTCCACGAAATACAGGAAGGGATTGGCGTGCACAAGCCGCCGCGGGTTTACGGCGCCTTTCCTACCGACCCCTACTCGCACACCCCCCTGGGCAAGGGGGCCCAGCAGCCGGGTATGACGGGCCAGGTGAAAGAAGACATTCTCAGCCGCTTTGCCGAGCTGGGCGTAACCCTGCGCAACGGCCGGCTTTCGTTTGCGCCGCTATTGCTGCGCCGCGCTGCTTTTTTGGAACAGCTGCCGCCCACCGAATATGTGGATGTGCAGGGCAACACGCGGCAACTGCCGGCTGCCGCTCAGGCCCTGCTGTTTACCTGCTGCCAGGTGCCCGTGGTGTACAGTTTGCAAAAAGCGGAAGGAATGGAAATACACATGGCCGATGGTACGGTTCACCAACGCTCCCGGGCCGAACTCACCACGGCCGAAACAAGGGAACTGATGGGCCGCACCGGCGCCATCAGCCACATACAGGTGTACCTGGGCGCCGCGCCGGCATTGTGCTAAGCGGCGAACCGTAAAAAATGCGTCCGTGAAAAAAACTGCGATTGTTCTCATACTCAGCATACCGCTACTGATGCAACACTGCGCACCGCATACGCAACAGGTAACCATTGTGGAAACCTCGGCCGCCGGCAACAAGCTCCGCCCGCTGCAGCCTGTGGCCAACGGTACCGCCGCAGCCACCCTTACGCTCGATACCGGCCAACGTTTTCAGCAAATTGTGGGCTTTGGCGGCTCGTTTACCGAGGCCGGCGCCTACCTGCTGCAACGCCTCAGCCCCGCCAACCGGGCCCGCATTCTGCAGGCCTATTTTGGCGCCGACGGGTCCCGCTACAGCCTTACCCGCACCCACATCAACTCCTGCGACTTTTCGCTGGGGCAGTATGCCTATGCCAACGTACCCGGCGATACGGCGCTGGCGCATTTTTCGATTGAAGAAGACCGCCCCGACCTGCTGCCCATGATCAAAGAGGCGCAGCGGTATTCGAAAGAGGGCTTTAAAATCATCGCCTCGCCCTGGACGGCTCCGCCCTGGATGAAAGACAACAACCACTGGGTGGGCGGCAAACTGCTGCCGCAGTACCGGGCCACCTGGGCGCTGTACTTTGCCAAATACATACAAGCCTACCGGCAGGAAGGAGTGGACATTTGGGGCATAACGGTAGAAAACGAACCCCTGGGCAACGGCAACAACTGGGAAAGCATGTACTTTACCCCTGCCGAAATGGGCAGTTTTGTGCGGGATTTTTTGGCGCCCCGCCTGAAACAGGAGGGGCTGGGCCACGTAAAAATTTTGGGATACGACCAAAACCGTGGCGAAGAGCTGGAGCAATGGGCCCGGGAGCTGTACGGCGATGCGGCTACGGCCGCCGCCTTCGATGGCATGGCCGTGCACTGGTACGCCAGCACGTACGATTACTTCCCCGCCTCACTGCAATATACCCACCGCCTGGCGCCCGATAAACACCTCATTAATACCGAAGCCTGTGTGGACGCACAGGTGCCCCGCTGGAAAGACGATGCCTGGTACTGGCGCCCCGAAGCCACCGACTGGGGCTACAACTGGGCCCCGGCCGAACAAATATACCTGCACCCCAAATATGAACCGGTGTACCGCTATGCCCGCGACATTATTGGCTGCTTAAACAATTATGTGGATGGCTGGATAGACTGGAACATGGTGCTCGACCGGCAGGGCGGCCCCAACTGGTTCAAAAACTGGTGTACCGCCCCGGTAATTGTTGACCCCGAAGCCGATGAAGTGTACTTTACGCCGCTTTATTACACCCTGGCACATTTCAGCCGGTACATCCGCCCCGGCGCGGTACGAATAGGCTGGAATTGCAGCGATGCCGACCTGCAGGTTACGGCCGCACAAAACCCCGACGGCTCGGTGGTGGCCGTGGTATTCAACCCCACCGCTTCCGAAAAAATGCTGCGCCTGTTGGTGAACGGAACAGCAACCGGCAGCCGCATTGCCCCGGCCGCCCTGCAAACGATTGTTTTCAAACCAAAGTTTTGATGCCATATGTCACAAACAACCACCATTGACCGTGCGCATATACCCACCCTGCAAAAAGCCGCCTTTGGCGCCGGCCATTTGGTAAACAACCTGCTGCCCGGTGCACTGGGCGTGTTCATGTTTTTTTTGCTTACCGCCTTTGGTATGGACCCCGTACTGGCCGGCCTGCTGGGGGGCCTGCCCCGCTTTTACGATGCCATTACCGACCCCATCATGGGTTTTATATCCGACAATACCAAATCGCGGTACGGGCGGCGGCGGCCCTACATTTTTGTGGGGGCCCTGCTGTGCGGCATTTTGTTTGCGGCGCTGTGGCAGCTTAATCCCGAAAATTCGCAGATGTACAACTTCTGGTACTTTCTGCTCATGTCGCTGGCCTACCTCACCGCCAACACCATTTTTTCCACCCCGCTCATCGGGTTGGGCTACGAAATGTCGAGCGATTACAACGAACGTACCCGCCTCATGGCTTTTTCGCAGGTAATTGGCCAGTTTGCGTGGATTATTGTGCCCTGGTTTTGGGTAATCATCGCCAACCCCAACCTGTTTGAATCGCAGGCCGTGGGTGTACGGCGGCTTTCGGTAATTGTGGGCTTTTCGTGTGCGCTGCTGGGCATTATGCCGGCCATTTTTTGCCGCGAAATTGACCAAACCAATCTTACCAACCGTGCCGAACTATCGCTGCGCAACATTGCCGCCAACCTGAAAGAGTTGTTCCGCAACATGGTAAAAATTTCAAAAAACAAGCCGTTCATGCGCCTCTGCGGCGCCACGTTTCTGGTATTCAACGGCTTTCAGATGGTGGCTTCGTTCAGTTACTTCATCATTGTGTTTTACATGTTTAAAGGCGATTACGGACGGGCCGGCAACTGGCCTGCCTGGTTTTCCACCATCAGCGCCATTGCCACGGCCTTTTTGGTTATACCCGTTATATCATGGATGGCCACGCATTGGGGCAAGCGCAACGCCTTCATTGTTTCTACCCTTATTTCCATTTTCGGTTATGCGCTCAAGTGGTACGGCTTTAACCCCAACAACCCCTGGCTCATGTTTATGCCCATACCGTTTATGTCGTTTGGCATAGGCGGCCTGTTTACCCTTATGATGAGCATGACGGCCGATGTGTGCGACCTGGACGAACTGCAAAACGGCATGCCCCGCAAAGAAGGTACGTTTGGCGCCATTTACTGGTGGATGGTGAAGCTGGGCCAGGCCCTGGCGCTGGTGGTGGGCGGCGTGGTGCTCAAGGCCGTGGGCTTCGACCAAAACGCCAGCCAGCAAACCGTGGAAACCATTACCCGCCTGCGGCTGGCCGATATCATCATACCGGCTTCCACTGCGGCCCTTGCCATTTGGGTGATGTGGAACTACGACTTAACCGAAGAAAAAGCACGGGAAATAAAAGCCCAGCTGGTAGCCCGGCGCGGCGAACTGTAAAAAGAAACGCGTTAAAATAACCCACTATGTCATACCGATCCGAAACGCATGTAATGCCCGTTGTACAGGCAACCGCCGGCGGTTACACCACGGGCAAGTCCGAAGCCGAATGCGATGCTCTTTTCCGGCAGGTACTGGAGCAGGGGGTACACGGCTTTTGCTTTAGTTTGTATGCCGAAGGGCAACGCCCCGGCGATGTAATTACCGAAGAACAGGTGCGCCGCCGCATGCAAATACTGGCCCCCTATACCAAATGGGTACGCTCGTTTTCGTGTACCGATGGCAACGAATGGATACCCAAAGTGGCAAAGGAAATGGGCATTAAAACCCTGGTAGGCGCCTGGCTGGGGAAAGACCCCGCCATCAACCGCCGCGAGGTGGAGGGCCTCATTCAACTGGCAAAAGAAGGCCTGGTAGATATTGCCGCCGTAGGCAATGAAGTATTGTATCGAAAAGACCTTTCGGAAGCCGAATTGCTGGAAATCATCCGCTACGTAAAAAAACAAATTCCGAAAATACGGGTGGGTTATGTAGATGCTTATTACGAGTTTACCCAACGCCCTGCCCTTGCTGAAATTTCGGATGTCATCCTGTGCAACTGTTACCCCTTTTGGGAGGGATGCCCCTTTGAGCAGTCGCTCGATTACATGAAGCAGATGTACCAACAGGCGGTTACCGCCGGCAATGGAAAAGAAGTGATCATTACCGAAACCGGCTGGCCCAGCCGGGGCGAAAGCCTGGGTGCCGCCGTTCCCTCGCATGCCGCTGCCCGCAATTATTTCATCAACACCCAGCTATGGGCCCGGGAAGACGTGATGCCGGTGTTTTATTTTTCTTCGTTCGACGAATCGTGGAAAGTAAGCGCCGAAGGAACCGTAGGAGCGTATTGGGGCATTTGGGATAAAGATGAAAAACTGAAATTCTAATGGTATCCTTTTTTGAACGCTTCGGCTTGCCCGAAGGCAAGGCCATTTGCTATTCCGGTTTTCGCAACGGCCAGCAGCCCGGCGGGCAATACCCTTCGTATGAAGAGCTGAAAGAAGACCTGCTGCTGCTGCACGGCCATTGGCAGTACCTGCGCCTGTACGATTGCGACCCCCATGCCCGCACCGTGCTGGAAGTGGTGCGCCGCGAAGGGTTGCAGTTTCGCATTTTACTGGGCGCCTTTCTGGATGCCGAAATGAACAACTTCGGCTGCCCGTGGGGCGGCGGCGTGTACGACGAAGCCACCCTCGAAGCCAACCGGCAGCGTAACAACGAGCGGGTGGTTACGTTAATTGAACTGGCCCGTGCGCATCCGGATATTGTTTGTTCGCTGGCCGTGGGTAATGAAGCCTGCGTGGACTGGACCGACCACTACGTGCCCGTAAGCCGCGTTATCGAACTGGTGCAGCAGGTAAAAGCAGGGGCGCCGCAACCCGTAACCTTTTGCGAAAACTATGTGCCCTGGCTCAACAAACTCCAACCCCTGGCCGAAGTGCTCGATTTCATATCCATACACACCTACCCCGTGTGGGAATACAAGCACATACACGAGGCGCTCGACTATACCCGTGCCAATTACGAAATGGTAGCCCGGCTGTATCCCCACAAACCCGTTATCATTACCGAAGCGGGCTGGGCCACCAACTCCAACGGCCGGGGTATTGATCCCTGGCATGTAAACGAGCAAAACCAGCAGGTGTACTACGAAGACCTGATGCAGTGGACCGGCCGCGAAAAAATTCTTACCTACTTTTTTGAAGCCTTCGACGAAGCGTGGAAAGGCTCGCCCGATCCCAACGAGCCCGAAAAGCACTGGGGCCTGTTTCGCACCGACCGCACGCCCAAAAAGGCGGTGGCACATTTGTATCACAGGGTGTAAGCAAACGTTACCGGTAACCACTGCCACAGGCGAGGCTGCGAGCTCTCCATCTTCGCAACGTCTCCCGCAGGGGACGTTGCGTATTTTTTGCCTTACTTACAAGCGTGTCAGCCGGTCCGCAACGCCCCGGCTACCGCACCGGCTCGTGGTGAGATGTTGCCGAGAAAAAACCGACTGTTTACCTGTTTTGCCGGTGTACCGCTTCCGGTGCCGGTACACGGGTAAAATACAAAACCACCAGCAGCGCCCCCGCAGCGGCCGTACTCAGGGCAACGGCTGCACCCAGCCGGTACCACAGCAAGCCGGTAATGCTGCTGGCCAGCAGGGCTCCTACGCTTTGCAGGGCCGTAAAGGTGCCCACGGCCGTGGCGGCCTCACCGGCTGCGGCAACATTGGTGATCCATGCCTTTGATATGCCTTCGGTTGCGGCGGCATAAATCCCATACAGAAAAAACAAAACAAAAAAGCCCGCCGTGCCGGTGCTAAACGCCATACCCAGGTACACCACGGCAAACAGCACCAATCCTGCCACAAATACGGTTTTCAGGCCCAGCCGGTCGGCCAGCGCCCCCAGCGGAAAGGCAAACACCGCATATACGAGGTTGTAAAAAATGTAAATGCCAATTACCAGCGTATCGTTCAGGCCTGCCTGTCGTGCCTGCAGCAGCAGAAACACATCGCTGCTGTTGCAAAGGGTAAACAGCAGCAGCCCGGTTACCAGTTTGCGGTAAGCCGGCGTGCTTTGCTGCCAGTACCGGAGAAAGGAAAAGAACGTAAGGCGTTGTTGCGACGCTTTAACGGCGGGGGCTTGCTGCTCTTTCAGCACCAGGGTGGCCAGCACGGCCAGCGCGCCCGGCGCAAACGCGATGAGAAAAAGGGTTTTGTAATCGTTGGGGTGGTAGTGCAGGTACAGCAGGGCCAGTGTAGGCCCCAGTACGGCGCCCAGGGTATCCATGGAGCGGTGAAAGCCAAAAACGGTGCCCTTGGTTTGCGGCGTGGCGGCGGCCGAAAGCAGCGCATCACGGGCGCCCGTGCGAACGCCTTTGCCCAGGCGGTCGAGCGTGCGGGCAAAAAACACCCACAGCGGTGCCGTAAGCAGGGCCATCAGCGGTTTGGATACGGCGCTGAGGGCGTAGCCCAGCTGCACAAAGGGTACCCGGCGGCCCAGCCGGTCGCTTTGCTGGCCAAAATAGCCCTTGCTCAAACCGGCCGTGGCTTCGGCAACGCCTTCGAGCATGCCGATGAGCAGCACCGAAAAGCCGATGCTTTTTAAGTAAAACGGCATAACGGGGTACAACAGCTCGCTGGCCGTATCGGTAAGAAAGCTTACCAGCGACAGCACCCAAACGGTTTTGGTGATGGTTTTCAACACAGCCTGGGCTTTGGTAAATAACAGGGTGGGCACAAGGTACGGTTTTGCCCGGTATCACGGTTTTGAAAATCGCTATCCGCAATAGATTGTACTGCAGTGGGCCGTGCATGCGGCGCGCCGATATCCTCTATAAAAAGCATTTCGACTGCGCTTAGTTGTTTGTGGCATCATACCAGTTTTCAAAAATTGCTTCCAGTTTCTGTGCCATTTCTTGCAGCACCGCGGGCTTCGGTTGCGGTGGGTTGTGTGTAAAATCCCAGTCGGCCCGGGTTATTTGGTTTTCGTTGTAATAGTAGTCGTTGGGATTGGGGTCGGTTTCGGGCAATACATATTCCCATTCCAGCAAACTATAAACTTTGCTGAAGCATACCAGGTTTTTAAGCGGCTGTAGTTCGGTATAAATGCCCTCGCGTATTTTTATGATGCCATCGGGCACCTCTTCTATCCAGTCAAAATAATCCACTTCAAACATAAACACATCTGCGAGAGGTGTAGCATGGCATTGTTGCAGCCACTGATGCAGGGCCGGATAATTGGTAAACGAAAGGCCCCGCAGCCGGGCCAGGGCGGCGTTGCAGTCGGGCAGCAGCCGGTAATACTCCATGAAGTGTTCCAGCGTGCAGTACAAGTGGTAAAATTCACTATTGAGCCACAGAAATGGTTCTGCTTTCAGTTGCAGCCAGGCCTGCCGGTTTTCGGCCAGCCATTCTTCGATATCGGAAACCGTAAGTACAAAGCGGTTTAGGTTTTCCACGGGTGTTCAGGTGTTGCTCTTGTTATTGTGTTTTTTACAAAATTCAAGATAACTTTCCACATCGGGAAATTCGATTCGGGTTTTGCATTTAACGGAATGGCTATGCCTATTTCAGATGGAGATTTAAAAATATATTCCGGCTCTCTTTCATAGCAACGTCTCCTGCAGGGGACGTTGCGTATTCATTGCCTTATTTAGGAATGTGAGCTGGTACACAATTTCCCGGCTACTGCACCGGCTCGCGGGGAAACGTTGAGACGTTGCTGAGAAAAAAACGTACAAAGACATATCTCAGAAATAATCGTTGCTAAAAGGGTGTGTACAACTGTTCCAGTTCGGCAGCCAGCAGTTTCAGATCCTGTTTCATGAGGTTTATTTGTGCTTCTATCTGATCGTACATATTGGCACGGTTGGTGAGTTGATCGGCGGTGTAAGCGCCGCCCTTTCCAAAGAACAGGTTGTACACCTGTTGTTTCTTTTTTTCTTTTACGTCGGCAATCTGGCCAAAGTTTTGCCATTTGGCAATCAGCTGCCGCCTGGGCGAAAGCGGTTTGTCTGTATCATTTTCGTAATTGAGGTAATACCAAACCGGTGCCGGAAAAATGGAAGAGGTAGCCGGCCCGTTCCAGATATCGCTCAGGGCGTTCCGGGGGTGCAAAAACTGTACGGTTTTTTGTGGCCGCAATAACAAGGCGCCCAATACGGTTTCAACCAGGCCGGTGCCAATGCCAATGAGTTCGGGGGCATTGGATGTGTTGCCCGAAAGCAGCAGCAAACCGGCGGTAACGGCCCCGGCTGCACCTGCTACGATGGCGCCTACCGTAAGGCGGTTGGCCGTGTTATCCTGCAGGTTGTTCAGGTACACCGCAATTTGATCGGCCCGCTCTTCTTCGCAATCCATTTCGCCGGCCACGGCGGCAATTTCAAGCGAGGCTACCTGAATGCGCTGTTGTATGCGCTGCATGTACTGCAGCAGTTGTATGTACTGTTGACTTGCAGGGTGTGCCGCCTGTTGCTGTTGCAGCGCCACAAACGCTTTCAGCGTACCCAGCAACCCGATGGCATGAGCGGCCTGCAGGGCCTGCGTGGAAAAGCGGCGGGTGAGCAGGGTATCAATTTGCAAAGTATGATAGGGTACCGGCATATCGGCAGCCCGGTAGTTGTACTCTTTTTGATGATTGCAGTTGCTGCTGTTGGCTGCGGCGGTGGGCGGCAGGGTTTTGGGCGCCGTACAGGCAAGTGGCAGGGCCATAATATAAACGCTTGCCAGCACCGTACAAACTAACGAATGAACCTTTTTGCACGAAAGGGAAGTAATGCTACGCATGGCATAAAGATAGCGCAAGGCGGCAGGTTATTTTTTTGCTAGTCGTAGAATCAAAAGACTGCAGTTTGTTGCAACCTGTTTAACACCATGCAAAACCTGCTTCATAGCAACGGCTTCCGCAGGGGACGTTGCGTGTTTCGTTGCCTTACTAACAAGTGTGTGAGATGGTACGCAACATTTCGGCCATCCATTGAATCATGGAGGAGACGTTGTTGAGAGAAAATAGACAAGCAGTCATGCTGTTAAACCATCCGCCATCAACTCCGCTTGTTTTAAAACCGTTTCAACGGCTTTTTGTTGTTTGTCGGGCGGATAGCCGTATTTGTTGAGGGTGCGCCTTACAATTACCATTAAGCGTGCCCTTGCGCTTTCGCGGATGGTCCAGTCAATGGTGGTGTTGGCACGTACTTTATCGGCAATTTCACGTGCTATTTCTTTTAAGGTTTCATCGCCCAACACCTGTACGGCACTGTCGTTTACTTCCAGGGCATTGTAAAAAGCCACTTCATCGGGGCTGAGGCCGAGTTTTTCGCCTTCCTTATCGGCTTCTTTTATTGCTTTGGCAATATTGATAAGTTCCTGAATGATTTCGGCTGTGGTGAGCAGGTTGTTTTGATAGCGTTTGATGGCGCTCTCGAGCATTTCCAGCAATTTTCGGCTCTTCACCAAATTGGTTCTGGCTCTTACTTTCAGTTCGTTGTTCAGAATTTTTTTCAGCAGTTCGATGGCTAAATTTTTATGCTGCATGCCCTGCACTTCCAGCAGAAATTCGTCTGAAAGAATTTCCAATCCGGAAATATCGGGCTTGTTGATGCCGGCCGCATCAAAAATATCAACTACGGTATCGCTGCTCAGGGCTTCGTCCACGATTTGTTTAATGGCCGTTTCAATTTCGAGGTTCGATTTTTTCCCGCTTACGGGTGCATCGAATTTAGCAAGGCGTGCTTTAACCGCCTGAAAAAAGGCCACTTCGGGCAAATGGTGTTTTACATCTTCTTCCGTAATGCAAAGCGAAAGGGCCTGACTTAACAAACCCACTTCACGCAAAAATCGGACTTTGCCGTTTTGGAGCCCTAATATGTGTTCTTCGGCCTGCAACAATATGGATAGTTTTTCCTGCGCATCGGCCGTAAAGAACCTGCGGTAATTAAATTTATAGCTGTTCAGATAATATGCCTCCGGTTCGGCCGCCAGTAACACATCATGGCTGTTGGATGTTTCGTTGAACATTTGCTGCACCACTTCCAGTTTTTCAAAAAATACTGCTTTGGCTTTTTCGATGTTTTCTGCCGGATTGCCTTTACCGCCTGCTTCTCCGTAAAATGAAAGGGCTTTTTTCAAATCGGTGGCAATGCCCAGATAATCAACAATCAAACCGCCCGGCTTGTCTTTGAAAACACGGTTTACCCGTGCTATGGCCTGCATGAGGTTGTGTCCCCGCATGGGCTTGTCCACATACATGGTGTTGAGGCAGGGCGCATCAAATCCGGTAAGCCACATATCCCGAACGATTACGAGTTTGAGTTCATCGGCCGGATTTTTCATGCGATCGGCCAGCATTCTGCGTTGTTCTTTGGTGGTGTGGTGGCGGGAAATATCCGGCCCATCGGCACTGTTGGTGGTCATTACCACTTTAATGGTTCCTTTGGTCAAATCATCATGATGCCACGAAGGGCGTAGGGAAATGATTTCTTTGTAAAGCGCAGCGGCAATTCTGCGGCTCATGGCTACAATCATGGCCTTGCCTTCAAAAACGGATTGCCGTTGTTCAAAATGCGTAACTATATCTTTGGCCAGATTTTTAATGCGTTCCGGATGGCCTACAATGGCCTCCAGTTGGGTCCATTTGGCTTTGGCTTTTTGCTTTTCGGAAAGTTCTTCGTCTTGTTCTAATTCCTTATCGAATTCTTCAATTAAACGCCTTCCTTCTTCATCCAGGATTACTTTAGCCAGGCGGCTTTCGTAGTAAATGGGCACGGTGGCACCATCGTCCACGGCGTCTTTAATATCGTAGCGGTGAATGTAGTTGCCGAACACCTGTGGGGTGTTTCTGTCGGTGCCTTCTACAGGCGTACCGGTAAATCCGATGTAGGTGGCATTAGGCAGGGCATCACGCATGTATTTAGCAAAGCCGTAGGCAATGCGTTTGCCGGTTACTTCTTTGGTTTCTTTGTCTTTTTCGTCAATCAATTTGGCTTCAAAACCGTATTGCGTTCTGTGGGCTTCATCGGCAATGACCACAATGTTTCTACGCTCGGAGAGTTTTGGGAAGCTGTCGCCATGTGCGGGCAAAAATTTTTGAATGGTGGTAAACACTATACCTCCGCTGGCCACTTGCAACAGTTCTTTCAGATGTTCTCTGCTTTGAGCCTGCACGGGCTCTTGCCGCAGCAGTTGTACGCAGGAGGCAAAGGTACCAAACAACTGGTCATCTAAATCGTTGCGGTCGGTTATGACTACAAGGGTGGGGTTTTGCATGGCCGGCGAAGTGATGATTTTTCCGGCATAAAAAACCATAGACAAGGATTTCCCGCTGCCTTGCGTATGCCACACCACACCGCCCTTTTTACTGCCGCCCTCAGCAGCTGCCTGCAGGGTGGATTGAACGGCTGCATTAACGGCATAGTATTGATGGTAAGCAGCTAATTTTTTAGTGGTTTGAATGGAGATTTGTTTGGTTGCATGATTTTCCTGATTGCCCGAAATGCTTTTTTCATAAACGATAAAGTTTCGGATTAAATCGAGCAACACGGGCGGTTGCAGCATCCCCTTGAGCAAGGTTTCCAATTGCGGCCTGAAGCGCGACGCTTCGCTAAGGCCGTCTTTGGTTTTCCAGGCCATGAAGCGCGAAAAGTCGGAGCTGATGGTCCCGGCCCGGCATTCGAGGCCATCGGAAATAACGCAAAAAGCATTGTAAGTAAACAAGCCGGGGATTGCGGCTTTATAGGTTTGCAGTTGTTGCCAGGCGCTTTGAATATCGGCTTTTTCATCGGCTGCGTTTTTCAGTTCCATCACCACCAGGGGCAGGCCGTTGACAAACAGAACAATGTCGGGGCGTTTGTGTTGGTTGTTTTCAATAATGGTGTATTGATTTACTACCAAAAATTGATTGTTGGCAGGATGCTCAAAGTCAATCAATGCTATTTCATGGCTTCTTTCATAACCGTTTTCCTGATAAGGTATTTTTACTTTCTCCACCAACAGGCGATGAAATTCTTCGTTGTTGTGCAATAAGTCGGGCGAGCTGATGCGCAACACTTTTTGAACGGCTGCTTCCCGGGCATCTGAAGGAATGGTAGGATTTATTTTTGCAATGGCGTCCCTTAACCGATTGAGCAAAACAATCTGGCTGAAATTTTCCCGTTCACAAAAAAGCCCTTCGGGCGAAATGTCTTTGCCGTGGGCATATTCCCACCCCTGCGACTGCAAAATTTCAATCGCTGATTGTTCGATGATATGTTCGGTGAGGGGTTTGCTCATTTCTTTTCAGTTGTTTCCATTTTGGAAATAGTTGACCCGGCCTGAACCAGGATGGCGCCAAAGAGTCAAATAATAAGTCATTGAAATACAATGCTTTAGATGGCAGTGCGGTTTTCGAGTCAAATAAAACTCTTATTAAACCGGAATGATTATGCTTGTTGATTTTCAACATTTTTTGCGCATTTTCTTTTAAATTCTCTTTTAATTCTCTCATAAACTCTTATAATTTCTCATTTAAAATCCAGTGCGGTTTTGTATCGCTGCCGGAGTTGCAAATTTTTCCTTTGCGCCTCAATTCCGACAATAAATTAGTAACCTTATTTTTCTTTTGATTTTCGTTCATCCAGTCCGGCAATTTATTCCATAGCAATTTATCCGCATCTTTTCTTTCTAAAAAACCGTGTTCTTTAATGGCTTTCAGTATTAAGTCAAGATAATAGCTTTTGTCAAAAGCTTTGTTTTTGGAGTAATCTGCTTTATGTCCGATTTGCTGGGCTACTTTTAATGAAATATAGAAATTGGGTTTTCTTCCTTCTATCAGTTTTCTGCTTTTTAAGTGTAGTTCCTCGTCTTTGGTTAAAGCAATTTTTTTCTGCACTTTATCCAGCATGATTATTTCGTCAAGCGACAAGTCAGGGTTTTGGGCAAGTAACCGGGCAAAATCCATATCGAGCACTTTTCCGGTAATGGTAACTTTTACTCTATCGACACTTATTTCGTAATCGGGCATGGGAAAATATCTGCTTCGCTGATAGTTGAACATTTTACGGATACCACCACCGGCAGTATCCACCATTTTAAGATTAAACATGGCTGTTGCGAGGAAACGGTTACGGTAATGTTCTTCCGGAGCATTTTCTTTGACCACCCTTTCTACCGAACCCGGTATAAAACTACCCAGATTGGTAAAAACCAGTTGGTCGTCTAACTCCACCACATTTATTCGGCCATGTTTGGTGTAATCCTGATGGGCAATGCAGTTGTTCAGGGCTTCACGAATGGTAAAGGGTTCGTATTGGTCAACTTCTTCAGGAAAAAGGGTTCCTTCCTTTATATAGCGGTATTTCAGGTTTCTGATTTTTGCATACACTTTATCAACAGCTAACAAAAACGGACAACCGACTATCATATAATCCTTATCGTTGCCCTTGGCATCTTTGAGCAGCCATCGAATTTTTGCTTCCGCAGGATGAATAAAATGTTCTGCTTCTTCTTTTCCTAACAAAATAATGGCCGTTCTGGTAATTTGCCCCTTGATGATAATTTTCGCTTTATTTAAAAAGGTAATATCATCCCATTGGTCAACCTCCGGTGCTTTGTCCGGGAATTTACTTTTGAAATTAGCTCGGGCAACTGCAAGAGCTGTTGGATCCAGATCATCGAGGGTAGCATCGGGTACAATGGCAGCACTCCAGTCTTCGGTTGTGGCTTGTGCTCTGATGCGTTCTAATTCTTCTAAGTTAAGCGGCACTAATTCTTCATCATCTCTGCCATAATAGTGTCCTTCAAAAGCAATGGGATATCCTTTGGGAGCAGCCGGTATCTGAAACATCAGCACTCGGCCTTCCGGTAAATTCAGTTCGAATATTTCAATAAAGGTGATGCGATTGGTGGTTTTATTGGCTATTTCGCTTTTTAAGTTGTCTAAATCTTTCCGAACAGGGCGGTATTGAGTGCCAACAATTTTACGCTGTTGGTTTTCGATGCCAAATACCAACCATGCATGTGATTTGCCTTTCAGGTTGGCTTCATTACTTAATGCCGAGAAATATTTCCCCAGCTTGCCAAAATCGAAAGTGTTTTTGGCTTCTTTAAACTCCACCACCTCATTTTCATGCGGCAGGTTTTGTAAACGGGTTAATATGCCTTGTAATACCTGTGTTGTCATTTGTCTGAATCTTGATTTACCTGATTTTAGGATTTACAGGATGTTTTACCGGATGAAATACTTTTTTGTATTGCAAGCTCGTTGAGCCAAAATTAATAAGTAGCCCCACCTCAAAATCATACGCCACCACATAGTTTTTGGCTTGAGCGAGATGCACATCTTCCAGGGTTACCAGTGCTTTCAATTCAACAATCACTTTATTTTCTACCACAAAGTCAGCCCTGCGTGTACCCACTTGTATGCCTTCATAATAAATGTTATGTTCCTGCTCTCTTACAAAACGTAAACCTGCTCTTTCTAATTCTATCGCAAGGCAACGCTGGTAAATTACTTCCTGAAAGCCATTGCCCAGCGTGTTATGCACTTTCATGGCTGCGCCAATGATTTTGTATGTGATGTCGTTTAATTCCATTTTCTAAACCTTGTTATAACCGATTTTGATTTTAAAATTTGTGGAATTACTGGCATTCATAATGGTTTGTCACTTGTTGCATTTTATCTGCATTTTAAATCTTTTTCATCAGTTCATCCTGCAAATCCAGATTCAGACGTATTTCCCCGCTCATCAGCTTCGGCAGCAGCGTATCCCGCAACTGCGTAAGCGTGCGGATTTGAAGTTTATTATTCAATACTTTTTGAATTAATGGTGTCGCTTCTTTTGAAAAGTATTCAAGTCTCTTTTGTGGTGGGATTTGAATTTCTAAAGTTCCTGTTTCAATTGGACTTAAATTTGCTTGTGCTGTGCCTTTTGCAAGCTCCTCTAAAGTTCGTCTCATTGATGTTTGACGGAACATTATATAAGTGAATGCCCAGTCCCGTTCATTCAAAGGTTTTAATTTAGCAACCCGTTGATTAAGTAAGAGATTATCAGCATCTACTAAACAACATCTACCAACATTGCCTGTTAATGAAAGAAGAATATCACCTATTAGAAGCAAACAGTGTTCTGGCATATTTCTAGGAACACTATTCAAGAAGTCGGATTTAGCAGAATCTAAAAATCCATCTTGAACATTTTTTATTGTAATTATCCTGTATATCCCATTATCGGAAAAATCGCTACTCTTAAATGCAAAACCGGATTGAATTTTTACTAAGTCATTTACATTACCAATTTCCCAACTCTCGTCCGCTTCCTCCACAAACCACTGCCTGAAAAGCGTTTCGGCTAATTGCTCTAAAGTTTTGTTTTGGCGGTGCAGCAGGTCTATTTTGTCGTCTAAGCTGCTGAGTACTTCGGCTATGGCGGTTTGCTCTAATTCACTTTCTGGAAGTTGTATTGGGATTGATGTTAAAGTTGCTTTATTTAGTTTGGGTTGAACAGCACCAGTGAGAAAAGGATTTAAATCCAAGTTTTGAAAATAATAAACAATAAGTTTGTTCAAATAAGGTTTCTTACCTTTTATAATATGGGCGTGGTTATTTACCCAAAATTTACCACTTGCTATAAATGCAATGGGTGTTTGCCTTGATTTTAAATTCTCACCATCTTCTGAAATAAGAACATATTCACCATCAAAAATGTAATCATCTATGTAATCAATAATTCCCGAAGCACCATAGTAAGGAAATATTCCTTTCCTCTGACTTCTTTCCATAGAACTCAAAGGAATTCTCTTTTGATTATGGAACTCTGCTAAATCCTCTAACTTATATTCTTTCCACTCACTCATACTGTTTGCTTTGTGGTTGTGTTTTATATTTTCACTATTCACTATTCGTTTTTCGTTTTTCACTATTCACTATACACTATTCGTTTTTCACCATTCACTTTTCATTTTCCATTTCAAACGCTTGCAGGTATGGTTCAAACACAAAAATGCGGTTACGGCTGTGGCCGGTAATTTCTTTTAACAGCTTGTGCTGGGCCATGGTTGCCACCAAATCGGCTGCGGCTTTAAAGCTGAGGCCGGTATGTTTGGCCGCGGTATCAATGGTAATTATCGGGTGTTGCAGCAGGTGGTTTAAGAGTGTAAGGCCTTTAAGGGTTCTGCGTCCGAAGTGCCGGTGCAGGAGGTTTTCGGTATCGGTTTTGAGTTGGAGCACACGGTTGAGTACGTGAACCGACCGGCCGGCCGCTTGTTCCACGCCCACCAAAAAGTATTTTACCCATTGCAGCATGTGGTTGTGGGTGCGCACGCGGGTAAGATTGTCGTAATACAGGTTTTTGTTTTTCTCAAAAAATGCCGAGAGGTAGAGCAGGGGTTTATTTAACAGGCCTTTGTCAATCAGGTGCAGTGTAATAAGCAGACGGCCTATGCGGCCGTTGCCGTCTAAAAAAGGGTGTATGGTTTCGAACTGGTAATGGGCCACGGCCACACGGATGAGCTCGGGCAGGTGGATGTTGGGGTTGTGGATAAAGTTTTCCAAATCGCCCATGAGTTCGCCCACAAAATCGTGATGCGGAGGGATGAATACGGCATCGGCCAGCGAAGCACCGCCAATCCAGTTTTGGCTGCTGCGGTATTGTCCGGGCAGTTTGTGCTCGCCCCGAACGCCTTGCAGCAGGGTTTGGTGGGTTTTGCGGAGCAGGCGGCCCGAAAGGGGCAGATGGGGCAGTTCGGCAATGGCCTGGTTCATGGCACGGATGTAGTTGTTCACTTCGCGCCAGTCGTTGCGTTTTTCGGGGGTAATTTCGGATTCGGGCAGCAGGGCTTCTTCCATGTTGGTTTGGGTGCCCTCGATGCGGCTGGAAATAACGGCCTCGCGGGTTACATGCATTTGAATAAACAGGTCGATATTGGGCACAAAACGCGACAGGGCATTGAGTTCCCCCAGGCGGTGGGCGGCTTTTTCTAAGAGTTCGTTGAGTTCAACGGCTGACCATTGCCAGGCATCGTTCACTTTTTCCGGCATAAAGTATTGATAACCCGTGCTTTTGCGCCAGGTGCCGCTGTGGAATTTTTCAAGAATAATCATACCGGAAAGTAAAACATAAATTTACATATTTTACTTTTTTAGCCAAAAGTAAAATAAAGGCCTTTCTTATTTTACTTTTCCCGGTGTGCCAGCAAAAATTATAGTGCTTAAGGCCATCGCAACAGCGGAGCAGGCAGCGTTGGTCTTTCATTTAAAATTTCTTTACTTCAAAATACAGGTTATGCAAATGGTCAAAGTTGCCATCGGTGGTAAGTAAAACAGCATTCAGTGCATGGGCGGTAGCGGCAATCCAGAGGTCGTTTTTTCCCATGTTACGCGATGAATTACCCAGCATTTGCCCGTTGGGGGCAGCGGCTTTGCCTTGGCTAAAAGCGTGAATTGAAGCGTAAGCATTTAGAAGTTCTTCATTTCCATATTCAATATCCAGGTATGTAAAAGAAGCAAGCAATTGATTCAACGCTTTTAAACGATTGTTTCCCCAATTGTTCATAAGAGCAATAGCCTGTAATTCTGCTTTAGTAACAACGCTGATGATAATTGTATAATCTTCATTATGATTAAGGTATTGCTGCACATCATTCATTAATGACGTGCTTTTTAAATAATGAATCAAGATGTTGGTGTCTAAAACAAGGATTTTCATTAGTTACGAAGTAATTTTAACATTTCCAGGAGTTCATCAGCCGATTCGTCTCCAGGCCATTTACCTATGATATCCGGTAAAGGGTTGGGCTTTTTGCCTTCGCGTATTTGCAGGGCTATTTGTTGTTGCAGGCTCATTTTGTGCGGTTTTTTGGAAAACATTTTCATCAGGTGTTCATCGGCCTGGTTAAACTTTTCCATTTTTACATATGAGAGCTGTCCTCCCGGCTTGAAATAAGCCATTCCTGTGATGGCTATTTCCTGCCCGAAAAATTCTTTTAATCCGTTAAATAGCTCTTTTGCTACTACCACTATAATTTTTTTATGGTCGGCAGTGGTGAGTATTACTTGCTCCCGCGAAAATTTCATTTCATCAATTACACCTGCCACAACCGTTTTTTGCGGTGGTGGAATTTTTTTAAACAGGTTTTCTATTTTATCAATTTCCTTTCTGGAAAATTTAATTTCAGGAATGGTGCTTCGGTTGGTTAATAAAACTTGCTCCGTATCGGTTTGAAAAAATTTTTTGAACTTCAACAGTTCGTCAATCAAAGGCTCATCAATGCTGTTTTTATCTTCTTCATCAGAAAGGGCTGCCGTAAACGATTGAATAACCAAAGCCATTGGAGTAAGCTTATTTAAGGCTTGTTTTTCTTTAAACAAATCCAATTGCAAGGGGATGTTCTGAAAGTTGTCGGCATCTAAGGTGAGCGTGGTGCTGCCGTCATCGCCTTTTGTTTGCGTTAAAAATACATGGAGGTATTTGTTTAAATTTTTAGGCATGGAAACTTTGCTGTAACCGTACAGTTGAAGCAACAGCGCTTTTTGGGCAATGCTTTTAATATGCTTTGCCAAAAACTCGATGCGGTTGAGCTCAATGCGGCCTTTGCCTTCGTAATTATTGATGAGCTTTATGTCGTAATTCATGGTTTGGAAGGAGTTTAATTATAACTTTAATAAAAATCATTATTTAAGCAGCTTCTTTCAGTTTACTGATATTTTCTGGTGTATGGCGTTTGCTCCAAAGTATGTAATCAGCATTTTTGCTCTCAAGGGCATTTAGATATTCATCCTGTATTTCTTTTTCTGTATCATTTATAACTGCCAATCCTACAACCGATTTTCCGGTTATTTTCTCCCGTACGCTTTTTATGTCTTCCCAGGTAAAAAGGAAATTGGGCAGGTTAATTTTATTTAAGGTATTAAACGATTTTAAAACAATTTCTTTTTGGCGATAGGCAATTTGAAAATCGAATGTAAATTCTAAACCTGTACTGCCTTTTGAAATAAATTGTGGAGTGTAAACAATTTCTTGTTCATCCAAAAAATGCTGTACATCTTCTTTAAACACCGAAGCAACTGTGTGTTTGGCAAGCATGTACATATCGTTGATTTCTGAAATTGCCGTAATAAGGTTATGTTTTTTCTGAGGAAAATTTTGTTCGTTAGCATCTACGATAAGTTCATTACCATTAAACTGAATACCGTATGTAAGCAAGATACGTTCCAATACATCTTTACGTTTTGGTGAACGTGATAATGAAGCACCCGCGAGTTCTAAATTTTTAAGTGTAACGCCATCGTCAGACATCAGTATTTTTCCGTTTTCTTTTTTGGCGTATATCTCTAAGGTATCGTTGAATAAACCGATAAAGGGTGTGCTGATAACAGCCCAGTTGCTTCCGGTTTCGGTGATAAGAGCGGTGCGCCCTTTCAGAAAATCATAATATTTATCTATTAATTCGTTTATCCAGTTGTTCATAATAAAATTGGATTTATGATAAATAAGGTTTGTAGTTTGATGAGGGCGTTAAATTGTAGGAATGCATCCCTAATATCGTCAGGTTTTGTAATACTTTTAACGGGGAAAGGGTCGTTTGTTAATGGTAATGCCCAATCTAATGTTGTTTTATATCCTTCTACGTAATAATGAATGTGATGTTCGTGATAATCAAAAAACTTTCCTGCAAAAGGATGAAAGATTTCAGGTACATTTTCCGTTATTGTTTCAGGGTTTTTGTGTTGTCCGTTAAAATCTACACGTAATAATCCAATTCTGCTTTCGTCATCCATCAGGTACAAAGTGAGTTTGAAACGATTTTTGGTGCTTTGGTTAATATCATAAAGAAAAATATAGTCGGCATCATCAGGAGAGATAAGCGTGTATCTTAGTGTGAAAGGAAATGGTTGTGTAAAATTTATTTTATCAACCAATCGTCCATTTTCTTCAACCTTTTTGGGGAGTTGCAAAAGTTGTTGAGCTTGCGATCTAGTAAACATAATTTAGTTTGTTAAATTGATTTTACTGAGATTTAACGTAATTCTATCATTCAACTGTTTTTCCTCCTCCATCTGTTTTTCCAGTTCTGCTTTTAGTGTGGCAAATCGTTCGGCAAAGTTGAAGTCGTCTTCTTCTTCGGCCAGGCCCACGTAGCGGCCGGGAGTAAGGGCGTAGTTGAGGGCACGCACTTCATCCAAAGTGGCGCTTTTGCAAAAGCCTTGTATATCCGCGTACTCGCCTTGGGCTGAGCTTGTCGAAGCCCAGTTGTGGTAGGTTTGGGCAATTTGTTGAATATCGGCATCGCTTAGTTCGCGGGTTCGGCGGTTAATGAGGTGCCCCATGTTGCGGGCATCAATAAACAGTATCTGCCCTTTTCGTTTTTCACTTTTCCCTTTTCGTTTTATAAACCACAGGCAGGCAGGAATCTGTGTATTCAAAAACAGTTTGGTGGGCAGGTTTACGATACAGTCAATCAAATCGGCATCCACCAGGGCTTTGCGAATTTCAAATTCGCCACCGGTGTTGCTGGTAAGCGAGCCTTTGGAGAGTACAAAGCCGGCTTTGCCGTTGGGCGCCAGGTGATAGAGGAAGTGCTGAATCCAGGCGTAGTTGGCATTGCCTGCCGGAGGAGTGCCATATACCCATCGGGCATCGTTGCGCAGCAGCTCACCGCTCCAGTCGCTGTCGTTAAAGGGCGGGTTGGCAATAATAAAATCGGCTTTCAGGTCTTTGTGAGCATCATTTAAAAAACTGCCTTCGCTGTTCCATTTTACGTTGCTGCTGTCGATGCCGCGTATGGCTAAGTTCATTTTACACAGGCGCCAGGTGGTTTGGTTGCTTTCTTGTCCGTAAATGGAAATGCGGTCGGAGGGGTTTAAAGAAATTTTTTTACCGTTATTCTTCTTGTAATAATCCTGGTGGGCTTTTATAAACTTCTCACTTTGCACAAACATGCCCCCGCTGC